>JBEVXU010000001.1:0-122837 GCA_040505895.1 Sedimenticola sp.
GAAACACCCCCACGGGCGTGGGGAAGACGTCTTAGTTACAAAGATTTTAAAGCACTAATAAGAAACACCCCCACGGGCGTGGGGAAGACTATTGCAGAAAAGGCCGCGAGTATCGGGCTAAGAGAAACACCCCCACGGGCGTGGGGAAGACGGTGACATTGGTGGGTCATGGTGTATTCCTTTTGGAAACACCCCCACGGGCGTGGGGAAGACTAGATATAAGTATAAAAATGATAACAAATCACAGAAACACCCCCACGGGCGTGGGGAAGACTCCGGTGGAGCGGACAGCATGGGCCTGATCTTGGAAACACCCCCACGGGCGTGGGGAAGACATGCTCCCTCTCCATGACTGGCCGTTGACCTGGGAAACACCCCCACGGGCGTGGGGAAGACCGATGTCATCGATCAACACCCCCTCCCTGTCAGGAAACACCCCCACGGGCGTGGGGAAGACTTACACAGCGGCGAATAGTGAGAACATAAAATGGAAACACCCCCACGGGCGTGGGGAAGACACCAACAAATTGTAAAAGAGCTTGAGGTCACACACAACATATTGTGTTTTAGGGTTGCGCCTTTTTTTCAATAACCAGTTGCAGTCCAGAGAACTCAGTCATACTACGCTTGGTATCACCCACCCCGTGTATCTCATAACCCGGTGCCTGGGTAATCTGACTGAAAACCATCAATCCACTCTCGGGTGGGCAGTGTTTATGGAGATACTCCACCACCTTTTTCGCCACCGAGTCTTTAACACCCGAGACAAACACATTGGCCCTGGCCTCAACGAACCAAAGCTTCATCCTCCCTCTGACGGCAGGGGGCAAGTTATTTGCGATAACGACTAGCACGCTGCTTTCCTCCTCCCAGCATCTCCTCTATGTCTGGTCCGATGCGCGTAAGAAGATCCATCTCGATCACCCGTTTACGAAAAGTGCTGGAAACCTTGTGACGATTGTATTTCCCCGCCATTTCCAGTGTCAGAAAAAAGGCAAGATCGATGCACAACTCCTCTTTGTAGAGATCGGCGAGGTCGTAGATAAAGGGCAACGGACTGCCCGAATGAATGAAGCCGATATGGGGCGAGTAACCCATGCTGTGTACGCCTGAACAGAGGATGCCGTAGAGGGCGGCATTGGCCGAGGTAAGTACCCGATTGGTTATGTCGCCCATCTCGAACTTGCCGGGTTGATAGCTACGCCCTTTCCAGCCTACCTGATACTGCTCCCCCTTTTGTTCATAGAGCTGACGCACCCGGTAACCTTCCATCCCCATCATCTCTTTAAGATTTTTTCCTTTCAGGTCGGCTGTCGGAAAACGTCTGGCAAACATCTTTCTGGCCACCTCAACCGATTTATCACTATCAGCCGCCAGCAACATCTGTTTGCGCAGGTTGCGACTGTCTGCGGTGGGATTTATACCTGCGGCATAGAAGAGCAAGCTATCCTCCCCCACCCAGCAGATACTGCAGTTGGATACCGCCATCACCTTGACTGCTTCATGGGTGATAGTGGTGCCCGGCCCCAATAGCAGGCAGTTAATAGTGGCTATGGGTAATCTGACCACGTTGTTGTCGCAGTCGATCCACTTAACGCTGCTGTCATCGATCTCCAGCCGCCCCCGTTCCAAATAGATAAAGGGATATTTATCCTTGACCTGGGGCAGCGTATCGCGGGTGACCTTGATCAGCAGCCGGTTCCCTACCGCACCCTCCTTGGCCGTACTCATACGGTGATGACGGTCACCCGCCGATCTCTGTACTGCTTATGAGGACCGAACTGAATCGGTACATCGTTAAGCGTGATCACCTCTCCCTCATGCTCACCGCTCAATACCCAAAAATCGACCGCCCTGCCCTTCTCTGTGGCGATCGCGTCTGCCGCCAATGCCGCCTCCGCCTCACTTTCATATAATCCGCGAAAAATAAAGTCGGTAGGCACGCAGCTCTTGCGCCCCAGATAGAGATCCCAGCAGGGGCTCTGCAGGGCCTCGGCAATGGCATCCGACTCAGCCGTTGGCAGGGGCAAGATAATCGCATAGGCCATATCCTGCAGGTAGTAGCGGTAGGTCATTTTGGTTCCTCCTCCCACCGCTTTTTTTCCTTCACTGGTTTTGGGGATCAGTAGACTCTGCCAGGGATCTTTGTCGTTATACCCACTACCCACCATATGAAAATCCCTCAGCAGTGGTTCACGCGCCACCCTGACGGGCTTATTATCACCAAAAGTTTGGGTCCGCACATAGGCGGTCACGCGCTGTGGATAGTCGGCCAGTTGCGCCAACCATTCCCGCTGCGCCCCATCTCGCCCAAGGGCGCAGCAGATCAGTCCAAGCACCCCGGAGCGGGTGGGGAAATCCAGGCTGTCACGACGACCAAACCGTGAGTCCGCCCCCCACGACTGCAGGGGTGCCTCCAACCACATCAACAGGTAGGGATCACTCACCATGCACCTCGGCATGGGCGGAGAGAGCGCTCACCAAATCATCTATGGAGAACGCCGCATCCTCTCCGTAGGTATATTCAGCAACCTTGCCAAACAAGGAGCCAGCCAGCTTCTCCTGTTTCTCCAGATAGTCGTTCATCGACTTAATGCTGGGCTGGAGAAAGCCACCGTCGCGGGGCTTAATGGCCGTTTCGAAGGGGATCTGCAATCGCTGCCCCTGGCGTACCATCACTTTGGCAAACGCCCAGGGGGATGCCCCCGACTGGGTGGTCTGGCGGGCACTGGGGACGGCCACATAAAGCGCCTTGGTGAAGGCGACCACCGCCTCGGGGAGCGCTGTTCCACCCAAGGTCTGCCATAACTGCCCCAGATCAAGGCTGATGTAGCGATAGTAGGTGGCAGAGTTGAACTCCATGCTGCCCATATGGGCCGAACCGGGATCTTCCTGCAGGTCATCCAGTGCGGTGAAAAATTCCACCTCGTTGCTGACTTTATGTGTGGAGATTGCATGAGCGAAAGAGCAGGCGGCCTCAACATTCAGCTCGGCGGCTTGTGCCACCATACGGCCAAACAGGGCGATATCGAGCCCATCCAGTGCCGGTTTGAACACCTTTTTGGCCAGTTTATGGATCTCTTTTTCTTTGATTTGCTCACGATCAAACGCCTGCTCCTGAGCATATTGGGCAAAGGCAGCCGCCTCGGTCTCAGTATAGAAATGCAGTGTATCTTTGGTTAATGCTTTGGCGACTGTCTCACCACAGGCCTCAGCCTGCTCTTCGGTTGCGCCTAGTTTCAGGCACGCCTTGCGTGTCACCTCATCAACCTTCTTGGTGCGCATCGCCAGTTTTACCCCAAAATCCTGCATAGCAAGTCGCACCTGCCGTTTCCAGCTCTGAGAGCTGACTCGGGCGCGGGTGGTGCCACCGATCATCGCTGTCTTGGGGGCACCCACATCATCACGGTTGAGGCAGGTAACCGGGAAGGATTGCAGGATGTGAAATTCGATACGGGTGTTCTTCAATGGGTTTTTCATAGTCAATTCCTTGGATAATGATGTCATTAAAGTTCAAAGGGGTTGTTGAGAGGGACCATCTGCAATAAGCCAAAGCCAAAGGCGCGCCCCCGGCCAATACCCTGCTCAAAGCTCTGGATAAAGCGGCTACGATCAAGCACCTGTAGCGACCCCTTGAGGGTGGCGCTGCCGTGGGTCAGGGTCTGACCGGCCTTTTCGAAACATTGCACACTCAGCTGCTGGATCTGCAACTGCTCTGGAATTACCTGAAAGCCCCAGCTACCAACGGCACGTTGAATAAACCATGCCATCACCGCTTCACGCCCGCGCACGGCAATCAACTTTTTGCTGGCGCTATCACGATAGGTCGGGTTCACAGTGACCTCAAAACCATAGTGCTCATGGTGCAGAAAATCCTCGGGGATCGGTTTCGAGACCACCTCACCATACTCCGGCGGGTTGGGCTCCCGGTTGGAGAGCAGCAGGATCTGACGTTGGTGAAAATCCCCGCCCTTGTCAGCATAAAGGATGCCGCTGGTGCGGCTGGCTTGCTTCTCCTCTGCCGTCCGTTGATCATCAAACAGGCTATAAACCACCCGGTGAATGGAGTAGGGATCGGTAATTTTCAGTGCCTTGCAGTCATGACGACTCAGCCTTAATACGGCGGCGATCATGACTGCACCTCGGCACCAGTTCGACGGTAAAAGTCCTGGGCCCAACGCGCCTTGATTGTTTGGGCATCCCATCGGAATTTGAGCAACTGGTCCAGCAGGCGAGCATAGTCAAGCGAGTGATGACCACGTGAATCGATCAGGCTGAGAACAGGGCGCAGGATGCGGCACACCTCTTCTACCGAATCGCAGGCCAGGAGCCGGCGTAGCCGCGCCTTGGCCTGGTCACTGTCATTGCCTTTCTCATAACACCCTGCGAGGGCCTGACCGATACTGCTGCTACCATTCTGTTCAACCTTGGCTCGTGCCAAGGCTGCCGCCACGGTGGTAAACGGCAGGCGTAACCAGGGCTTGTCTATATCAATATGAAACGCGGCCAGGGTCTCCCAGCTCTGATACTCGGTGGCGGGATTATCCGCACGACGCAAACGGGCGGCTTCTCCCTTATCCTGTAGGCAGCGCTTGAGAATAAAGGTGACAAAGGCCAGGCCTCGGCTGTCACTTTTTTGTTCTTGTTTCATTGTTAATCTCCTTGGCTTAATTGATGTAGCTGGCTAGATTGGGACGGCATTTGGCCCAGGCATCAAGCTGGCGGGCGGTATCGCGGGGGCAGACGGTATCGAAAGCCTGATGGGCCAGCCGAGCAAATTGCTGATGCAGCCCCTTGCGGGTTTTACTTGCTTCATCATGGGATTCACAGGCATCTACCATCTGCTGAAACAAGCGCTCGGCAAGCTGCCAAAAGAGATTGCTGCTCATGGCGGCCTGACTGGCACCATCAACCATCTGTGTTTTATAGAAGTTTATGGTAGCGCCATAGAGCCGCTTGGCGACCTGATCCAGGCCACTCATCTCCTCTGCTAGCTGCAGATACCACAACTCACCCAGAACTTGGCTCTTTAGTAACAGAAGTGATTCAACAAAATCATCTGTTTGGGAGACGTACTGCTCTCCCGCATTCCCCCTGACCTTTAGGCCACCTGACCAAACACCTATTGTCGTTTCATGGGTTCGTGCTCGCGTCAGGTTGAGACTGATTTGATAACAATCAAAACGGTTATTACCGGTCTGCCCCATAAAACTGAGCAGGGCCGTTAACTGACGCCAGGGGCGTTTTTCACTATCCACCCATATGGTCTTGGGCTCTTTTTTTGTATGGTTGACGGCAACCGTAGGATCAATTCCTCCCTCTTTATAGCCGTGATATACAATTCCCTCTGAATAGTGCAGTCCTGCATCCGTCAATAGACAGAAATGAGAGAGCGGCACCCATCGACCCATCAAGCTCTGCTGCATTTGCAGAGCAATCGGACATGCCTCACCAACAGGCATTTCCTCCCACGGAGCATCACCTAGACCAGCGGCATAGAAACTCATGCTATCTATCTGTTGATGGCTAAACAGGTTCAGCCATAAGGTCTTTTGTAATGATTCAGATTGAAGAAAACTGTGCAGATAACCCAAAAAACCAACCCCTGCTCCCGGCTTTCCACTCGTCGGCTTTCCACTAGGCTTTGTCTTCCCCATGTAACCGGGTGAGAGCACGATACTGTTATCGGCCTTCTTGCCTCCTAAGCCAAAGCCCATCAGGGTGATCAGCAGTAGGGCACGATCACCATCTGACAATGGCTTCTCTACCTGGGACGCCAGCAGTACGGTGGTATTTCCCGTTGATATCTCTGGGAGTACGGCCCCAAAAGGCTGTGTACGAGACCCTTTCAGTGCCGGTATTTGCAAAAAAGGCCGCTCCCCATAGAGCCAAAAACGGTCATTCCATTTTTCCAGGTACTGGATACATCGATGCGCCAGTCCCACCGCCCCCATATTCGCCCACGCCTCATCATCTGCTGGTGTCGCCGCCGACTGAGCAATGGCCAGTAACAGTTTGGTGATGGCAATCTTCTCTACCGGATTACCCCCCAAGGCCCGGTACTCCGGCTGGGTAAAGATCTGGCGCAGACTGACTCGACCCACATCCACCACCGGTATCCACGGTTCATCGATCAGGTTGAAGTGATTTTCCTGTTCCATAGCAGCTCCCTCAATTGGTGTTTTTTTTGGCCTGATAGCCGATTAGGTTGTCATAACTCAATTGCCACTCGCCACTGGCGGCCCCGCCACTCAGACCATACAGCTCACCATCGGGTTGAATCAGGGCGATGCGCAGCCCACTGGTCTCATGATCGCGTGACCCCAGATAGAGATAGTCCTGCAACCATGCCAGTGACTTTCGGGAAACCGGATTGGGAGCCTGCTCAGGGGGAACGGCGACAAGGTGTCGATGCAGAGTGGCGGCACGTTGTCGCCAGATCCGACGCCCTTCGGCCTTGGGGTAGTGGGGTAGGCGCAGGGTTTCACCGTTTGCCAGGGTGACATCCGTGGCCCGTGCAGATTCTACTGTGCGTATTGAACGCACTATCAGTACCTCGACCGACTCCCGGTCGCTGTAACGGGTCGCGGCCTGTTCATCGGAAGATTCGCTTCCAACATAAGAGAGCCCAACCCTGGCCAACTGTTTAAGCTGTTGGCGTCCCTTGCGGTATCGATTGCCGTGCTCCAGCTCATGGTGCCACTGCGCCATCGATCCAGCTTCTTCTCTCATTTGATAAGTAGCCTCAATGAGGGGGCGAATATCACCTGGCAGATTTACATGCTGTCGTGACTGCCACACTTCCAGAGTGCGACAGAGCAGATAAGGGAGGTATACAGAGGCTGTCACACCGAAGGTCTTATAGGGGCGTTCAATCGCAGCGGTCAATTCAGGGGCCAACAGCCACGCCTCATGTTTCGCTGTAGGTGGCCGCGCTGTGTGCTGATGTCGCCACAGGCGACCCAGACGCTGTAGCACCATGTCAGTTGGACAGATACGGCTTACCAGAAAATCGGCATCGATATCGAGCGACTGCTCCAGCACCTGGGTGCCAACCAGGATACGTCCCCGGTGAGTACGTAGGTCACCGGCACTCTTACCATACAGTTGGACCCATTGCGCTTCGTTCTCTGAGCGATCATCCTGGGTAAAGCGGGAGTGGAGCAGACCACACTCAATATCATCGTCAGCAGCCCTGGCAGAGAGCAATCTATAGACTTTCTGAGCTTCCTTCACGCTGTTCTCAATCCAGAGTACCTGCTGCCCTTCCGCCGCTCGGTTTAGCACTTCCTCAATAGCGGACTGATCCTCTTGCAATAAATGAATACTCACAGAACGGTCCGGCAGTGGTGCTACCGGCCATTCCTGCGGTGCATCCTTCTCCTGAGGCTGAGCGGTGATCAAAGGATAAGCTGAGCTATTGGCGGATTGACCCAGCAAAGCCTGACGTCGCTCCGCCGTCAGGGTGGCACTGAGGATAATCACGGTGCAGTGGAGTTTGCGCAGGGTCGCCACCAGCTCATCCAGCAACAGTCCGGTATAGGCATCGTAGCTATGAACCTCATCCAGGATGACCACTTTGCCGGCCAGACCGAAGGCACGCACAAAGCCGTGCCGGACATTCATCACCGCCATTAACGCCTGATCGATAGTCCCTACTGCAAACGGCGCCAGGATGCCGCGTTTGCGTGCATTGAACCAGGAGTGCCCCGGCTCGCCCTCCTCTCCCATCTCCACCGCCTGTAACCAGGCACTGCCGTGCAGCAGAAGGGGTGACCGATGGGCGCTATCGGATAGTAAAATCTTGCCTAAAAATGAACCTACACGCTCATGAATTTTCTCTGAGGTAAGCTGTGTTGGTAACGCAAAATAGAGGCCGGTTGCTTGCCCTTGGCTCAAGGCGAGATAGGCGGCGTAGAGTGCTGCCTCTGTCTTCCCCAGACCCATCGGAGCCTCAAAGATATAGACCCCCGGCTGACTAGCTTGCTGATAGAGACACTGTTGACTCTCATAGGGGGTAAAACCGAATATCTCCTCGAAACCAAGGCCCTGCTGTAACTGAGGGGTAATAAACCCCGCCCCATCAACAGCAGATACAATATTGGCCTGCCACTCATCCGCTGGATCATCGAACCAGGCGCCCGAACCAATCCAATCAGCAACGGTGGTCAGCCCTGCCACTACCCGCGCCTGGGTTTCACTGCTAATCTCAGGCCATTCACATTGTAACTGTGCTTGCAGTTCAGTCAGTAACGTCTCACGAGCAGTCTGCCACTGTGGACCACCAAATGGGCTATCGACGGCCAATGCCCCATCAATCGGCGGACTATAGCCGTGGTGCAGACCCACAATCGCAGGGGTAAAACGTCCCAGATGCAGTGCACTTAATGTGAGTTGGCTCACCCCGGGATGGCCACCCCAGTTACTCTCTTTGATATGGGCAGTTGGCGCCAATGCGGTCGACAGGTAGTCTTTACCTTGAATACTACGGTGGATTTTGAGCTGAAAAGTGGGACACACTTTGCCTACATCATGTGATGCCGCAACCAGCGCTACTCCTTCAGGATAGAGTGCATGCCGTAACCACTCTGGCATACGGCTGATCAGCTCGCGAGCCACCTCACCGACAATTCGGCAATGTTCAGCGACGGTATAACCGGGCTCCACTCCCCCGGATGTTCTCCTACTCTTGGCCAAACACTGGATTTGATCTATTTTTTCTATACTTGACCCAACGCCAGTCAACCCATTATTTTTTATCTTCCTTGGTCCTTTCATTGTACCTCTCCCCCATCCCTGCAATTCAGCCAGCCGAAGCGAGTCTCAAACGTCTTTTCGGTAGTCAATCGTGCAATACGTCACACTTACCAAGAGCCTGTCGTTTGCCGATAGATACAAACGACATCCATAACGAGAGAGACTAAATCTATCCCTGTACGTACGTCCTCACAGACCTTTTAAAAAATAATAGTAACTATCCAGCTAGTCGGTTTTCAAAGCTGTTCCCACCAGGGACCGAGTCGATTGCGACAAGATTGTAGGTAATGACCACCTATTTACGATGCAATCGACTCCGTATCCAACTGAATAGTTACAAATAATATTCGCTGATTTGATCACTTTTATCAAAATAATCACCAGCTGAATCAGGTGAGTCCCTACGCTACGGAAACCATTATCGCCGCTTGGGGGCTCATTTGGTGAGTCCGTGCATTCAAATAAAGTGGTAGTCAGCACCGGCGGACGGCCATTATAGTGCGCCTGAGTGATGTTCAGACGGTTGCCGTTGCGGTCTGCAATCACCAGTAACGGCATCGACATGTACCCAATGAGGTGTGGACACAGCAAGGGGGGATCGGATTATCTCTACATTGCCAACTCTGCTATCCTGAAGCCATGGGCCATACCGATATCATATCCAAATCCCTCATCCGGGCACTGGTCAGGGATATGGCGACCTACTTGCTCGGGCTGGAGATCACCCACCTGGAAGAGGCAGCTACCGAGCGGCAACGTATCGAGACCCGGATGGCCGATATTGTCATGCTGGCTGAATCGCCTACTCAGGGACGCTTCCTCCTGCATATCGAGCTGCAGAATCAGAACGATTCTACGATGGCACAGCGGATGCTCCGCTATTATACTGATATTGCGCTGGCCCATCCCAAACTACCGATACGGCAATATTGCATCTACACCGGTAGAGATGCTTTGAGCATGAATGCCGTGCTTGATGCAGTAGGCTGGCGCTATCAGTACACTATCATCGATATGCACAGGCTGGATTGCCAACAGTTTTTACAACAGAACAATCCCGATGCGCTGGTGATAGCCATTCTCTGCGATTTCAAGGGACAGGATGAAGAGGTGGTACTGCAGGAGTTGGTCAACCGGCTTATTGCCATGACCCGTGGTCAGCCGGATCAGATGCGAAACTACCTGAAAATGATGGAAACGCTGTCCGCCAACCGGGGACTGACAGATGTTTTTAAAGCTGTGGAGGCAAAAATGCTGAGAGAAGTCGATATTGAGAAACTGCCATCTTATCAGATAGGGCTGGAGCAGGGGCTTGGAAAGGGGCTTGAACAAGGGTTCGAACGAGGACGAAAGCAGGTAGCGCGTACCGCCCTGGAACAGGGCATGAAGATTGCTGGCATTACTGCTCTGACCGGCCTAACCGAAGAGCAAATTTTACTGCTAAAGCAAGACCAATAGCTGTACTGAACAAATTACTGACATTTATAAATTGATCTCTAGAAAAATCAGGTCATAAACCTGCCACTTGGTCCCCTCGTGCTTTTCTTATCAGATACTCAGCAGAGGGTTTAGCACGAACCTCCAGATGATAGCAGCCAGCTTCCAGCAGAATATTAGCAAGGATAAAGTTATAGCCCCCCCCTCTTTTTACACTTCCGGATCAAGGAAGAAAGAGAATGCAATAATGTGAGACCTGCCACGCCGAAGTGGAGATCACCAAATTGATCAATGGCACCCTCGCCGCGATGGCCGTACGCCCCTCTACACACATCACCAAGGAACTTCCCCCAGAAATTAGCACTCCCAGCACAGGAGTGCCAAAAAGATTGGCACTCGCTGCAAGTGAGTGCTAAAATCAATCCATAGTAAAATAGTTGGGTATTTAAATGAGCAAAGAACTCGCCATTCCGTCCACCCTGCCTACCGGCAGTATTGACGCCTATATCAGCGCAGCCTACCAGCTGCCGATGCTGAGTGTGGATGAAGAACGCAGCCTGGCGAACCGCCTGCGTGACAATGACGACCTGGAAGCGGCACGTGCACTGGTGCTCTCACACCTGCGCTTTGTTATCCGTGTTGCCCGCGGCTACTCCGGCTACGGCCTGGCTCTTCCCGACCTGATCCAGGAAGGTACTGTCGGTCTGATGAAAGCGGTGCGCCGTTTCAACCCGGACATGAACGTGCGCCTGGTCTCCTTCGCCGTACACTGGATTAAGGCGGAGATTCATGAATTTGTTCTGCGCAACTGGCGTATCGTAAAAGTGGCCACCACCAAGGCCCAGCGTAAACTCTTCTTCAATCTGCGCAGCTCCAAAAAGCGTCTCGGCTGGTTCTCCCATGAAGAGGTTCAGGGTGTGGCCAAGGATCTGGGTGTTAAAGCAGAAACCGTGCTGGAGATGGAGGCGCGTCTCAACAACTACGACGTCGCTTATGATGGCTTGATGGCGGACGATGATCAGCCCGCAGTCGCACCCTCTGCCTACTTGGCGGATATGCGGATGGAGCCCGCCACTCAACTCGAGCGGAGTGATAGTGAGAGCCACGAAAAGGATCAGCTCTATAGTGCTCTGGAGGGATTGGACGATCGTAGCAAATCAATTCTCCAGGCCCGTTGGTTGTCGGAAAAGAAAGCAACACTGCACGAGCTGGCCGACCAGTATGGCGTCTCGGCGGAACGTATTCGGCAGATCGAGAAGGCGGCGATGAATAAGCTCAAGGGGCAATTGGTCGCCTGACATCGCAACCCGATAGTACCAACGTAAACCAAAGGCAGGGGCATACCCCTGCCTTTTTTATTTCAGGAATTTTATTGCGTACGTTTACGTAAACGTCATTTAGTCCTTTACTCTCTCCCGAAAACCCCTTTAGTATTACCCCTTAATCTGTAATCCTGCATAATTTGCCGCGCGCCGCAATAAGCGCTGACAGGACAATTTTTCTTTACTGCGTTTTTCCTCGCCCTACTGGGGCTGATGGCTAAGAGGCAAAAGAAGGAAAACAGGTTCACGCAAGGTTTGAAATTTTGGACGGATGGACAACTTCTGAATCTGCTTCACCACTTAAAGAGCGGGTGCGCCGTAATTCCTTTGTGCCCGACACGACTTGTTAGTGAAATCATGACCCGAGGGGATCAATATAATGAAACTACGCAAAACTTTTACCGCACTCTCTGTCGGCGCTCTTTTGACGTTGAGTGCAGGCCAGACCCTGGCCAACGGTTCGATTAAGGTCGGCACCTTTCTGGCAGTGACCGGTCCCGCCTCTTTTCTCGGTGATCCTGAACTAAAAACACTGCAGATGTACATCGACAACGTCAACGCCAAGGGCGGCATCGACGGCAAGCAAATCGAGTTGGTGCACTACGACACCAAGGGCAAGGCGAAGGATGCCCTCAAGTTTGTCAAACGCCTGATCAAGCAAGATAAGGTGGATATCATCGTCGGTGGCTCCACCTCCGGCACCACCCAGGCAGTAATGCCTGAAGTCAAAAAAGCGGGCATTCCTTTCATCTCGCTCGCCGGCTCTGTAAAAATCATCGACCCGGTGCAAAAGTGGACATTTAAGGTGCCCCATACCGATCGTATGGCGGCCAACAAGATTTTCGCGGATATGAAAAAGCGCGGCATCACAAAGGTGGCACTAATCAGCGGTAGTGGTGGTTTCGGTAAATCCGGCCGTGCACAATCTCTGGCCCTGGCACCGAATCATGGTATTAAGGTAGTCGCTGACGAGGCCTACGGTGCTAGAGACACCGACATGACCGCCCAGCTCACTAAAATCCGCAGCACCGATGCCGAAGCGATCCTTAACTTCGGCTTCGGCTCAGGCCCAGCCATCGTCACTAAGAATGTTCGTCAACTCGGTATCAAGCTGCCTATCTACCAGTCTCACGGTGTCGCGTCCGAGAAGTTTATCGGCCTGGCAGGTGAAGCCGCAGAGGGTGTACGCCTCCCCGCCTCCGCCCTGCTGGTGGCCGACAAGCTACCAAGCAGTGATCCCCAGCGCCCGGTACTGCTCAGCTATCGCAATATGTTCGAGCCCAAACATGGCGCTGTCTCCTCCTTTGGTGGCCACGCCTATGATGGTCTGATGATCGCTCTGGAGGCGATTGATCGCGCCGATTCCAATGATAAAGCGAAAGTGCGCAACGAGATCGAGAAGACCAGTGGCTTCATCGGCACCGGTGGAATCTTCACTATGAGCGCCAGTGACCACCTGGGTCTTGGTCTTGACGCCTTCCGCATGCTGGAGATCAAAAACGGCGACTGGGTGCTGGTGGACTGATCTCCATCATCACCCTTTAAAAGCGGGACGCGGAGTACGCAGAGAAGCACAGAGAACGCAGAGAAAAACCTCTATTTAGGAAAAATCTATGCGTACTCTGCTTAACCTTTGCGTTCTCAGCATCCCGCTTTTTAAATCTTTAATGACTGAGGCTCTTGCAAAACTATTTCATGGCAACCAACAATCAACAACTTATTGGCATGCAAGCGTCCGTAAGTTGTTGATTCTTTGCTCCCCTTTGGAGTTTTGCAAGAGGCTCACTATGCACAATAATTCTGAAAACCATCACGATGGAGATAAAGTCGCATTTGTAGGAGCGAACTTGTTCGCGAAGAGCACGGATCGAAGCCAGTCGCGAACAAGTTCGCTCCTACAATTGAGTTCAGGATTATCGTACAGAGCCATTTAAACTTTCTGAGTAATTAATCGCGTTCATGCTTGACCAGATCCTCCAGTTTCTTCTGACCGGCGTCACCGTCGGCGCCACCTACGCACTGGTGGCCCTCGGCTTTGCCATCATCTACAACGCCTCCGATGTTGTGAACTTTGCCCAGGGCGAGTTCGTTATGATTGGGGCGATGAGCGCCATCTCCCTCTCCGCCGGTAACGGCCTACCGATGCCCATCGCCGTAATCGGTGCGGTTGGGATCACCGTCGTTGTCGGTATGCTGCTGCAGCGCTTTGCCATCGCACCGGCCCGGGGGGCATCGGTGGTGACCACCATTATCATCACCATCGGCGCCTCCATCTTCCTCCGTGGCGTCGCTTTGTTGGTGTGGGGTAAGGACATTTTCGCCATGCCCCACTTTTCAGGCGAGACCCCGATTCACCTAGGCCAAGCGACTCTGCTGCCCCAGAACCTCTGGGTTATGGGAGTTGCCGCCCTGATGGTGCTGGGTGTCCACTACTTCTTCAACCACACGATGCCGGGCAAGGCGATCCTCGCCTGCTCATGCAACCGCACCGCAGCCCACCTGGTGGGCATCAATGTCGGCCTGATGATGCTGATCGCCTACGGCCTCTCCGCCCTTCTCGGCGCCATGGCCGGTATTCTCGTCGCACCGATCACCTTCACCTCCTACGACGCCGGGGTGATGCTCGGCCTCAAGGGCTTCTCCGCCGCCATTCTTGGCGGTATGGGCAACCCTATGGGCGCGGTGGCCGGCGGTCTGATGCTGGGGCTGATCGAGTCCCTCTCAGCCGGGCTCATCTCCTCCGGCTACAAGGATGCCATTGGCTTCATCATCCTGCTGTTGGTGCTTTTCTTCCGCCCCAGCGGACTGTTCGGCAAGGCGTCGGTGGAGCGAGTATGAGACGACTGGGCGGCTTCTACTCACTGACGGCGCTGATTGTTCTGCTGCCGATCATCTTTCCCGATAACTATTTCGTCACCGTGGTGGCGGTCACCGCCGGTCTCAACGCTATCCTGGCGGTGGGACTCAACCTGTTAATGGGTTACGCCGGGCAGATCTCCCTCGGTCACGCCGCTTTCTTTGGACTCGGCGCCTACAGCTCCGCCATCCTCACCACCCGCTACGGCTGGAGCCCCTGGCCCGCCATGGCGGCGGGTGTTGTGGTGACGACATCTATCGCCTTTGTGGTGGCGCGGCCGATTCTGCGCCTCAAGGGGCACTATCTGGCGATGGCCACCCTCGGCCTCGGCATCATCGTCTACATTGTTCTGGTACAGGCGGAGCATTTTACCGGTGGTCCGGACGGCCTCGGTGATATCCCGGTGCTCACCATTTTCGGTTGGGCGGTGGACAGTGACCTGCGCTGGTATATGGTGGTCGGCGCCGCTCTGCTGCTGACGGTCTGGCCGGCGCTCAACATTATTGACTCCCGTAGCGGCCGTGCTCTGCGCGCCCTCCACGGTTCGGAAACTGCAGCGGAGATGATGGGTATAGATACCACCGCCGGCAAGACCGGCGTTTTTGTCCTGGCAGCGCTGATCGCCTCTGTGGCCGGCAGCCTGTTTGCCCACCAGCAGGCATTTATCAGCCCCGACTCTTTCAGCTTCTTCTTCTCTATCGAGCTGGTCACCATGGTGGTGCTGGGCGGCATGGCCTCCACCTGGGGTGCCGTTATCGGTGCCGTTATCCTCACCTTCCTGCCCGAGCTGCTGGTGGTGTTTGAGGATTACGAGGTGATGATCTTCGGTGCCATCCTGATGCTAATGATGATCTTCCTGCCCCAGGGGCTTTTTCCCGGCCTGCAGGCACTATTGCGCAAGCTCACCAGGAAAAAAACCACCGCCAACAGCAGTGTGGAGGAGAGTCATGGCGCTGCTTGAAGTCAGTGATCTGACCAAGTCCTTTGGCGGCGTCACCGCCATCGCCGACCTCCACTTCGAGGTGCCGGAGAGCCGAGTCTACTCGGTGATCGGCCCCAACGGGGCTGGCAAGACCACTCTTTTCAATATGCTCTGCGGTATCTATCACCCGGACGAGGGGAAGATCCTCTTCGAAGGAGAGGAGCTGATCGGCAAGCCGCCCCACGGAGTGGCCGAGACCGGTATCTCACGTACCTTCCAGAACCTGCAGATGTTTTTCAACATGAGTGTGCTGGATAACGTCATGGTGGGCTGTCACCTGCGCACCAAAGGGCGCCTTTGGAACACCGCCCTGCGCCTGCCATCAATTCTGCGGGAGGAGCGGCAGGCACGGGAGTGGGCCCGGGACGCCCTCTGCTTCTGTAACCTGGAACCCTATATCGACCAGCAGGCCGACGCCCTCCCCTACGGCGTGCTGAAACGCCTGGAGATTGCCCGCGCCCTGGCGGCAAAACCGAAGCTGCTGTTGATGGATGAGCCGGCGGCCGGTCTCAATGACACCGAGACCCTGGAGATGCAGAGCCTGATTCGCCGCATCAGTGAGTCGGGGATAACGGTGCTGCTGGTGGAGCACAACATGGGGCTGGTGATGCAGGTGTCAGACCTTATTCTGGTCCTCGATTATGGCAGCCGCCTGGCCGAGGGGACACCGCAAGAGATTCAGAACAGCGAGAAAGTGATCCAGGCTTATCTGGGCGGTGAGGTGCAGTATGCCGTCTGAGCATCTTCTCAGAGTGGAGAGACTCTCCTGCCACTATGGCCCGATCCAGGCGCTTCATGAGATCAGCCTGGAGGTCAATGAAGGGGAGTTGGTCGCCATAGTGGGCGCCAACGGCGCAGGCAAAACCACCCTGCTGCACACCATCTCAAGTGTGCAGAAAGCAAGTGGCGGCACGATCCATTTTGACGGCCGGAATATCACCCGACTCCCCTCTCACAAGGTGGTGGCATCCGGCATCTGCCACGTCCCTGAGGGGCGCCAGGTGTTCCCGCCCCTGAGTGTGGAGGACAACCTGCGCCTCGGCGGCTACTCTCAGCGGCGTGATAAAGGGTGGCTTGAGGAGGAGTTGGAGAAGATCTACACCCTCTTTCCGATTCTCAAGGAGAAGTACCTGCAGGCCGCCGGCACCCTCTCCGGCGGGCAGCAGCAGATGCTCGCCATGGGCCGCGCCCTGCTCGGCCGCCCGCGCCTGCTACTGCTCGATGAGCCCTCTATGGGGCTGGCGCCGCTGTTGGTGAAGGAGATCTTCCGGGTGGTGCGGGAACTGAATGAAAAAGGGGTCACCATCCTGCTGGTGGAACAGAATGCCCGTGCTGCTCTGGGTATTGCCAACCGTGGTTATGTTCTGGAGACAGGGCGAGTGGTGCTCAACGCAGCTGCCGATGAACTGCTGGAAGATGAGGCGGTGCAGCGTGCCTATCTGGGATATTAAATTGAGGAGCGAATAACAAGCCATGTACGTTTCACAGATCATGTCCAGCGAAGTGGACAGCGCCACCGAGGAGATGAAGCTATCCCATGCCGCCCAGATAATGCGGGAGAGAGATCGTCGCTATCTGCCGGTGGTTGATGCCGATGACAGGCTGATTGGACTCTTCAGCCATAAGCACTTGGCCAACGCTGAGCCCTCGCCCATCACTACCCTATCAGTAGGCGAGGTTAACTACCTCACCTCCAAAGTTACCGTGGGACAGCTGATGGAGAAAGCACCGGTGACCTGTACACCGGAGACGCTGGTCGAGGTTGCAGGCTGCCTGATTCGTGAGCACAAGATTGGCTGCCTGCCGGTCATTGATGACGGAAAAATGGTCGGTGTTGTCTCAGAGACCGATATCCTCGATTTCTTTCTCAACATCACCGGCTGCGCGCTCGAAGGAACCACCCGCATCGCCGTCCTTCTGGAGGATAAACCTCGTAGCCTGAGCCGCTTCCTTGACGAGATCAGCAACTGTAATGGCACCATTGCCACCGTGGTCTCTCCGGTAACCAAGGATGAGCGTAACCAGCGCATGCTTATTGTCCGTTATCAGGCGGAAAATCCAGCCGAGCTCGACAACCACCTCAAAGAACTCGGGTATGAAGTAGTGACCGAGGAGCTTCCCCCTACGAATGGCTGAACAATTACAACATTGCTGCTAAATCATCGAGGCAAAAAAATGGGGCGACAACGCCCCATTCGACCAGTAACTATGCTAAGGGAGACTCTGATCAAGTCATGATTGCTTTACGCCGGCTAAAATCCAACCAGACTTAATCAGAGGCTCTCTAAGAGACTTAGTGATCGTGACCATCCGGCCCATGAACATGGCCGTGCTCAATCTCTTCCGAAGTAGCATCGCGCAAGCCCATCACTTCCACATCAAAGTTCAGATTTACACCTGCCAGAGGGTGGTTGCCATCAATGGTGACACTCTCATCAGTCACTTCGACAACAGTGACCATCATCATATGGCCGTCCGGTGACTGGGCCTGGAACTGCATCCCTGAGTTGATCTCATCCTCAGGATTGAACATGTCACGCCCCACAACCTGGATCATCTCTTCGTTGCGCTCGCCGTAGCCATCTGCAGGCTCAACCGCCACACCCAACTTGTCTCCTACCTTTTTACCCGTCAAAGCACTCTCAAGACCGGGAATGATATTGCTGGCGCCATGGATATACTCAAAAGAGCCATCAGTAGACTGGTCGATAATCGTGCCTTCATTGTCGGTCAGCGTATAAGCCAGAGATACCGCTTTGTTTACATCAATTGTCATTTCATATTCCTTAAAGGATTTTCGCCGCCTTTGGGCACGAACAATTTATTGCTGCTGGATAGTGGCCTGCGATACTGCCACCTATGAAAATTATTCATTCAGGGCTGGCATTCTATCAGGGATAGATGCCGCTTTGATCATTTTACTACCCCCATATATGTAACTCAACGCCAACTCACAAGAATATATATCCTACTACGATAGCAGGTTTGAGGTGTTTCAGACGAACTGGTGTAGACATGGGAAGAGCAGGTGTTGTCACCTCCATACTCTCTCAGAAATACGTAGCCGACAGCTGCTGCCGAACCCATTTTATTATATCCCCATAAGATTAATTTCTTGTCTTTTGGAAATCCCTGTAGATAATCAGGTATTAAAATTCAGCATAGCATTTGCCCAGGGTATTGGAATTTTCAAGAATAGCTCCGGTGGTATTTCGCGTATGATGTCATACAAAATTTTTCCAGGATTCGTCACCTAAGACAATTTTGATGGGGATGACTCCCTTAGGATTTGTGGCAAATAAACAATAATTATTGGGGATAATGAATGAAACCTATGAATTTGACGGAAAAGATCTTTAGTGAACACTTGGTCGGAGGCGGTGATCTGCCGGCGGCAGGTGAAGTGGTAACACTAAAGATTGATGAAGCCTTTACCCAGGACGCCACTGGCACCATGTGCATGCTGCAGTTAGAGGCGATGGGCGTGAAACGCGTCAAACCCCTCTCTGTCAATTTTGTTGACCACAGCATGATGCAGTCCGGTTTCCGTAACCCGGATGATCATGAGTACCTGCGAACCGTATCCAAGAAGCTCGGTATCATCTTCTCCCCTCCAGGCACTGGCATCTGTCACTTCCTGAACGTTGAAAACTTCGTAAAGCCCGGCATGACCGGTATCGGCGCAGACAGCCACACCGTGAACGCAGGCGGCATGGCTGCCATCTACTTCGGTGCCGGCGGCTACGACGTCGCGCTAGCGATGGCCACTGGTGAGTACAAGCTGCCAATGCCGGAAGTGGTAAAAGTGAATCTCACCGGCGCACCACGTGATGGCGTCATGGCCATGGATATCATCTTGAAGATGCTATCTATCGTCGGCGTCAAGGGCGGTAAAGGCAAGATCTTCGAGTATGCAGGTACCGGCGTAGCCAGCCTGGCGCTTACCGAGCGTGCCACCATCACCAACATGGGCGCCGAGATGGGTGCTTCTACTTCCATCTTCCCCAGCGACGAGCGCACCCAGGAGTACCTGGAGAGCCGTAGCCGCGGTGGTGACTACCAGCCAATGGGTGCCGATGAAGGTGCCGAGTATACAGATGTCATCGATATCGACCTCTCCGCACTGGAGCCGCTGATCGCCATCTACCCGTCACCCGGCAATGTCGAGCAGGTCTCAGCCCACGCCGGCACACCGATCAACCAGGTCTGCGTCGGTAGTTGTACCAATAGCTCCTTCGAGAACATCGCCAGCTTTGCCGAAATGCTGAAGGGCAAACGTGTTGTTGTAGACACCCTGCTCTACCCCGGCTCACGTGCTGTTGCTATGCAGCTGGCCAACTCCGGCTACCTCACCGACCTTTTCCACTCTGGTGTGCGCGTCATGGAGAACGGCTGTGGCGCCTGTATCGGCCAAGGTGGCTCCCCGGTGAGTAAAGGCCTCAGCCTACGCACCTTCAACCGTAACTTCCCCAAACGCTCCGGCACCAACGACGCCGAAGTACACCTGGTAAGCCCACTGGTAGCGGCTGCCAGCGCCCTCACCGGTCAGATCACAGCACCCGATAGAAGCATCGAATTCACCCAGACAGATCAGGTGGACGACAGTGATGCCTTCGTCATGCCAATTCCTCAAGAAGAGGCTGATAACATCGAAGTCATTCGCGGCCCGAACATCATGGCACTGCCCAACTTCGAGGCTCTGCCGGCGAAGCTGGAGGGCGAGGTGATGCTCAAGCTGGGTGACAACATCAGTACCGATGACATCCAGCCCGCCGGTATCTACCTGCCACTACGCTCCAACGTTAAAGAGTACGCGATGCAGGCCACCTACAACCAGACCGATACCACCTTTGCCGAGCGCTCCGTTGCACATCGCGACGCCGGTGGTCACGGCATACTGGTGGGACGTGAAAACTATGGTCAGGGCAGCTCCCGTGAGCATGCCGCACTCTGCCCCCGCTGGCTCGGTATCCGTGCGGTTGTGGTGGCTCAGTTTGCCCGTATTCATGTAGCGAACCTGGTCAACTTCGGTATCGTGCCACTGACATTCGCCAACGTCGAAGACTACGATAAGGTGAGCCAGGGTGACAACGTATCCATTGATGTCTCCAATCTGGAAGGGGATCTGTTCCTTGAGGTTAATGGTGAGAAGCTGCCGTTGCAGGCTGCTTACGAGCCCAAGGATGTAGACATCCTGAAAGCCGGTGGTGCTCTGCCCTTCTTCAACGCCAACAACAAAGGCTGATAACCCGGGAGCCCCCCACTGCATCTTTAAGCTGTAGCGGGGGGCCAATCAGGGCTGAACTGCCGTGCCGGGAATCTCATAATCTGAATACCGGCAGAGTGGATTTTTATTATTTGAGAGAGATCGAACACCATGCCAAGACCAGAAAAACACGTTTTTGTCTGCACCCAGTCACGGCCCCCTGGCCATCCACGTGGTTCGTGTAGCGAAAAAGGCGCCCAGGATATCATGGGGGCATTTGGTGAACAGTTTGAACAAAAAGGCCTGTGGGGGCGCTTTCTACTTACCAGCACCGGCTGCATAGGTGCCTGCGACGAGGGACCGAGTGTTCTCGTCTACCCGGAAGGCATACTCTACGGAAAAGTGACCAAAGAGGATGTTGCAACGATCATTGATGAGCACCTGCTTGGCGACAAGCCGGTGGAACGCCTGAAGGCATCAGCCGAACTCTGGTAACCATCAGCCGATATCCAAACACAGCCAATCAGATAGGCGCCATGCGCGACGGCAGTGATAGGATCAACGATTTCATTTAAACTCCGGAAGGATAAGGCAAGAACGCCACACCATTCCGGACCTATAAAATTTAGGGGAACCCTTATGACGGAAAAGAATGATTTAATCATCCGCATTGCCGGAGAAGGTGGTGAAGGCATCGTCTCCACCGGTGACTTTATCTCTGCTGCCTGCGCCCGCGCCGGTCTGGAGATCTACACTTTCAAGACCTTCCCGGCCGAGATCAAAGGCGGCTACTGCCTTTATCAGCTACGAACCAGTGCGGATAGAGTCTATAACCAAGGCGATACATTCGATGTATTTGTTGCCTATAACGGTGAAGCCTATGAGCTTAACAAGCATCTACTGACACCGGGCACCGCCTTCGTCTATGACGGTCCCGGTGGCGACTTCGAGCCAGAGATCCCTGAAGGTGTCACAGCCTACGCGATCCCGATGTCAACCACTGCTAAGAAGCTTGGTTCCTACCGCTCGAAGAACATGGTGGCACTCGGTGCCCTGTCTGTGCTCTTCAATATCAGTGAGACTACCTTGATCGAGGTACTCACCAACAAGTTCAAGCCCAAGGGTGAGGATATACTGGAGTTCAACCTCAAAGCCTTTGCTGAAGGTAAGAAGCTGGCCGCCGAATACGAGAAGACCGACAGCTATCGCGTTGCCGATGCCACCGAGCCTAAGGACGTCATCCTCATCGCCGGTAACGAGGCAGTGGGCATGGGCGCCATTCTCGGCAAGCTCGACTTCTTCTCCGCCTACCCTCTTACCCCGGCGACCGAAGTAGCCAAATATGTCTCTGCCCAAATCCCAAAGACGGGCGGCACCCTGATCCAGGCAGAGGATGAGATTGCATCCATCTCCCAGGTAATGGGCGCCTCTTTCGCCGGTAAGCGCTCCATGACTGCCACCTCAGGCCCCGGTCTGGCGCTGATGGCTGAAATGATCGGCATGAGCACCATGGCCGAACTGCCGGCACTGATCGTGGATGTGCAGCGTGGCGGACCCTCCACCGGACTACCCACCAAGCATGAGCAGTCTGATCTGTTTTTGGCGATCCATGGTGGCCATGGTGACTCTCCACGCATCGTACTGTCGGTGGAAGACGTAAATGACTGCGTAAACATGACGGTTGCAGCGCTGAACTTGACTGAGCAGTATCAATGTCCCGTCATTATGCTCTCCGATGGCTCCCTGGCCTTCTCCACCCAGACCATTCCCACACCAGACCCCGATAGCTTCGAGATCGTCGAGCGTACCCGCTGGGATGGCGAGGGCGAGTACATGCGCTACAAGATGACCGAGAGCTTGATCTCACCGATGGCCGATCCCGGCACACTGGGTGCCGAGCACGTGGCCGCCAGCCTGGAGCACCTCGAGAGCGGCGCGCCCAGTTTCGCTCCGGAGCCCCATGAAGCCAACTCCCGTAAACGCTTCAACAAGATCAAGGCGGTTATAGATCAGTGGCCTGCGGCAGAGGTTGACGGTGAAGGTGATGCTGATGTCGGCATCATCACTTGGGGCAGTACCATCGGTGTCGTACGTGAAGCGGTTGCACGTCTGCAGGCCGAAGGTAAGAAAGTAAAAGGGATGTACCCGAAACTGCTCTACCCCATGCCGGTAGATCAGTACGAGGCGTTCGCCGCTGACTGTAAGCAGATCCTGGTTCCCGAGGTTAACTATCAAGGTCAACTCTCTCACTTCATCCGGGCGGAAACATCGATCAAGCCCGTACCCTATACCATCTGCGGTGGCCTCCCATTCACCCCCGCTCAGATTGTGAACAAGGTTAAGGAGATCATCTAATGGCCAGTGTCAACGCAACATTCAATCAGATTGAAATGAAACCCAAAGAGTACAAGTCCGAGCTCAAACCGGTCTGGTGCCCTGGCTGTGGACACCACGGTGTACTGGCGAGTGTCTACCGCGCCATGTCTGAACTGGGTATCGAGCCACACAACTTCATCAACATTTCAGGTATTGGCTGCTCTTCACGCCTGCCCTACTTCGTCAAGTCGTACAAAATGCACACCCTTCACGGTCGTGCAGGTGCGGTGGCAACCGGCACCCAGCTGGCCCGCCCTGACCTGCCGGTGGTGATCACCGGTGGTGATGGTGACGGTTTCTCCATCGGTGGCGGTCACATGCCCCACATGGCGCGCAAAAACGTCAATATGACCTACGTGCTGATGGACAACGGCATCTACGGTCTGACCAAGGGTCAGGTATCTCCCACCTCACGGCGTGAGATGAAGGCCTACACCACCCCCTATGGCGGTGTAGAGGAGCCGATGGATCCCATCACCTACATGCTCGCCTACGGCGCCACTTATGTAGCTCAGGCTTTTGCAGGTAATCCCAAAATGTGTGCCGCGTTGATCAAGGGCGCCATTGAGCACAAAGGATTTGCCTACGTCAACATCTTCTCCCAGTGCCCCACCTTCAACAAGATTGACACGGCAAAATTCTACCGTGCCATGGTTGAAGAGGTGCCTGAGGATCACGACACTTCCAACATGGAAGCTGCGATGAGTCTGGCCCGACGCCCTGAAAGCAAGGCGCCTGTCGGCCTCATCTACCAGGAAGATCGTCAGACTTTGGACGAGGCAATGGCCGGTCTGGTCGAGAAAGTTGGTGGTCATGCAGACTACGACCTTAAGAAGATTGTCGGTCTCAATCGACCCTAAGTAATACACCGCCACCCTGCCTCTGTGCAGGGTGGCGGCCTCACCCCTATCAGCAGGCCAGTTGCGGCACTACACTCGTTTAAAATTAACTTCACGCTAGACCTGCGGTCGAACCTTACAGATGCGGATTGTCTACTAGCTCAATCCTTACCTTACTTTCCCTATGGGCGACCTGCCCACATCTTTTGATAGAATCACATTTTTTCCTGCCGCCAACTCCTTAACGAGCAGGAGCAACTCCCGTTCCGTTAGAGAGGAACATATGAATATCGAAATCGATTCAGAACTAGATCAACTTGAACAATTTATAACGCGAGAGGCCCTTCTAGAGAGCAGAGGCAAGGATGGCAGCCTGGTTGATGCAGATCTCTCTTTTCTTGATCTTCAGGGCCTGGACCTCTCCGGACTCAACCTCTCCAGCGCCCTTCTTTCGGGAAGTGACCTGTCAGACGTCAACCTGGAAGGCTGCCGGCTAGACTACGTCTTTTTACAGGATGCCATTATGGACCGAGTCAACTTCAAGGGGGCAAAGATCGACCACGGACACTTCCAGAATATCTCTCTTATCAACACCGACTTCAGTGGCTCAGATCTCTCTCATGCCAATGTCTTTCTATGCAAGATGAATAACGCCAAATTGAGCGACATCGATCTGACCGGAACACAGATGCTGGGGTGTGACCTCTCTGGTGCACACCTCGAAAATGCACGGATGGAGGGAGTGACGCTTAGGGATTCTGATATTGAGGGGAGTCACTTTATCTCATGCAATCTGCGCGGCGCAGATATGCGCAAGACCAATCTGACACTGGCGAGCTTTGAATCGGTAGAGACTGAGGGAGCACTCTATTATGGCAAGGCGCCCTGGAGCGGGGTCTCCCAGGATGAAGCACTAGGGCGTGAGATTCACACCTTCGATGGTGAATAGTTACGGTATTGTGCTGAATAGATAGTTTCAGTGTACCAGCCCGGCGACTCGGTGCCAGAGCTGGTACATATACTGAAACCTATAGATCCGGCCGCTCATCCTCATCCATATCAAGTGAAGTAAGAAGCTGGACCAGCATCTTTTTATGCCCTTTCTCCTCTTCGGCTTGGGCTTCACAGAAGGTTCTCACCTCCTCATCCTCCGCCTTCGCCGCCATCACCTCATAGGCCTGATACGCTGCTTCCTCCATGGAGATGGCCATATTTAAAACGGCCTTCATATCCCCATCAACCAGGATCTCTGCGGTGTCCTTGCGAAGCGTTGTCTCGACATTAGACTCAAGCTCTTCAATATAGGCATAGGGATCAAAGCCCTCGCTGAAGTGCGTTCCTTTCACTTGGTCAGCCACACTCTTGGCATGCCCCTCCTCCATATCCGCAAGCTCTATAAAGAGCATCCTCGACTCATCGTTATGGGTGATTTCTGATGCCAGAGAGTAGAAAGCCGACGCTTTGACTTCATGACTCAGAATTGTTTTAAGTATCTCTGCAGGAGTTTCCATGATTACCTCACCTTTATTGTTTTGTAACTACCAGGCATAAGCTCACTATTTTTCGTTGAGCCCTTATCATCCGACGGTTGCGGAAGCCGACACTCTGGCCGGGATGCCAAATCCTCACGCCGGGAATCGACTTAAGCGACACCCGGGGTAGGCAGCTGATGATAGGCACGCTATCCAGCATTCCGCCGGGCAGCCACACTATGTCAAAGCGCCATCAACGGATATTCTAGCACTTCCGATTAAAAGGGGGGAGGGGTCAAACGACACTCTAAAACCAGAGAAAAAACAGGGGTAGACCACCGTCCCTGAACGGGACAGTGGTTATCACTCTTACTGTTCGCCTGCAGCCTCTTCCACAGTGAGTGCCGCAAGCTGCTTGTAGTGGCGTACCTTTGTCAGTACCTCAGCCTGGGCCTGAGTAGCAAGCTCCGCAGCGGCCTCAGGGTGAGTCCGGTGCAGCAAGCTAAAGCGTGTCTCAGTGTCCATGAACTCTTTCAAGTCAATAGACGGCTCTTTGGAGTCCAACTGCAGCGGATTTTTACCCTTTGCAGGCAGCCGTGGATCGTAACGGAACAGTGGGAAGTGTCCACTCTTAACCGCCAGATCCTGGGCCTGATGGTTGGTTGTCAAGTCGATGCCCTGAGCAATACAGGGCGAGTAGGCGATGATAATGGAGACACCTTCATATGACTCCGCCTCCTGAAACGCCTTCAGTGTACGCACATCCTTGGCGCTGTATGCAACCTGTGCAACATAGACACTCTCATAGGCCATAGCAATCATGGCAAGATCCTTCTTACGGGACGGTTTACCACCGGAGGCAAATTTAGCGATAGCACCTTTAGGAGTCGCCTTGGACATCTGTCCACCGGTGTTTGAGTAAACTTCAGTATCGAGTACCAGGATATTGACGTTTTCACCACTGGCAAGCACATGATCGAGGCCGCCGTAGCCGATATCGTAAGCCCAGCCGTCACCACCAAAGATCCAGACACTCTTCTGGGCAAGGTTGTCAATCACCGACTCCAGGTTGCGGGCGTCTTCCGTGCCTACACCCTTGAGTTTATCCTTGACCTGCTCCAAGCGTTCGCGCTGCTGAAAAATTTCCGGCTCACTCGATTGGTCGGCATCGAGAACGGACTCTACCAGGCCACCACCAATCTGCTCTTTCATGCTTTCCATCAGCAAACGGGCATAGTCTGCCTGGCGGTCGATGGAGAGGCGGAAACCGAGACCAAACTCAGCAGTATCCTCAAACAGTGAGTTGTTCCAGGTTGGTCCGCGACCCTCTGAGTTGGTAGCGTAGGGGGTGGTTGGCAGGTTACCGCCATAAATTGAGGAACAGCCGGTGGCGTTGGCAACCACCATACGATCACCAAACAGCTGTGTAGCAAGACGTACATAAGGTGTCTCACCACAACCGACACAGGCACCGGAGAACTCAAACAGAGGCTCAGCCAGCATCGCTGTCTTCATGGTAGCCCAGTTGATCTTGTTACGGTCATATTCAGGCAGACTGAGATAGAAGTCCCAGTTCTTCACCTCTTCTTCAAGCAGCGGTGGCAACGGCATCATATCCAGCGCCTTGTGCTCCGGATTCTGTTTATCAACAGCTGGGCAGATATCGACACAGAGGATACAGCCGGTGCAATCTTCCGGTGCTACCTGATAGGTGATGTGTTCGTTCTCATCGAAAGTCTTACCCTTGATTTTGATATGTCTGAACGTTTCCGGTGCATTCTCGGTCAGGGCAACATCGAACACATTACTACGGATCGCGGCATGGGGGCATACAAATACACATTTACCACAATAGATGCAGAGCTCTTCATCCCACACCGGAATCTCTCTGGCAAGGGTACGTTTTTCCCATGCGGCAGTGCCCAGAGGCCAGGTGCCGTCAGCTGGGATCATACTCACAGGGATGCTGTCACCACGACCGGCAATAATCTCACCTATGACCTGGCGAACAAACTCAGGCGCATGATCCGGCACAGGTAGGCGCACCTTGATATCGGAGCTGACTGCTGAGGGAACATCAATCTCATGCATATTGGCGACACTGGCATCAATCGCCTGGTAGTTTTTCTCAACCACCGCAATACCTTTTTTCCCATAGCTCTTCTCAGCAGCTTCCTTGATCTTAGTGATCGCTTCTTCTTTGGGCAGGATGCCGGAGATAGCAAAGAAACAGGTCTGCATGATGGTGTTGATACGGCGGCCCATGCCGGTATCAGCCGCCACCTTATAAGCATCAATAGTGTAGACCTTGATCTTCTTGTCGATAATCTGCTGCTGCATCTTGCGCGGCATGGTCTGCCAGACTTTGTTGGGAGCTGCCGGCGAGTTGATCAGAAAAACGGCACCCTCTCGTGCCTTATCCAGCATATCGTAGCGTTCCAGGAAGATAGGCTGATGACTGGCAACAAAAGCAGCCTCACCGTCATCAATAAGATAAGAGGAGTGGATCGGATCCGGGCCGAAGCGCAGATGAGATACGGTAACCGCTCCCGCCTTCTTGGAGTCATATACAAAATAGCCCTGACCATAGAGGTCGGTACCCTCACCGATAATCTTGATCGAGTTCTTGTTGGCACTGACAGTACCGTCAGCACCAAGGCCGTAGAAGACACACTGAGTCACCTTATCGGTGTCAATGGTCATAAAGGAGGGATCCCAGTCGATACTGGAGTGGGTCACATCATCAATGATGCCGACAGTGAAACTGTTCTTTGGCTGTGCTTTTGAAAGTTCGTCGAACACACCCTTAACCATGGCCGGAGTAAACTCCTTGGAGGAGAGACCAAAGCGCCCGCCAACAACCTTTGGCATACGGTCGAACCTGGCTTCATCTGAACTCATATGGTCCGCTAACGCAGTAATCACATCTTTGTAGAGAGGTTCCCCATCAGACCCAGGCTCTTTGCATCGGTCCAGTGCCGCAATCTTCTTCACCGATTTAGGCAGTGCAGCAATCATGTCGGCTGGAGAGAACGGACGGTAGAGTCTGACCCGCAGCAGGCCTATCTTTTCACCTGAGGCAACCAACTTCTCCACCGCCTCCTCGGCGATATCTGTAGCGGAGCCCATCAAAATGATGACACGCTCTGCATCATCAGCACCGTAATAATCGAACAGGTGGTACTGACGCCCGGTTAGCTCGGCAAAGCGGTCCATGGCCGCCTGCACCATGCCGGGGGTTTTATCGTAGTAGACATTGACGGTCTCACGTCCCTGGAAGTAGACATCAGGGTTTTGGGAGGTACCGCGAATTACCGGATTGTCTGGGCTCATGGCGCGGGCGCGATGATCTCGGATCAGCTGATCAGGGAGCATCGCCCGCATTACATCATCTTCCAGCATTTCAGCTTTGACCACCTCATGAGAGGTGCGGAATCCGTCAAAGAAGTGTAGAAAGGGAATCCGAGATTCCAGAGTGGCTGCCTGACTGATCAACGCCATATCCATAACCTCTTGGGGGTTACTTGAGGCAAGCATGGCATATCCGGTAGCACGGGTGGACATCACATCGGAGTGATCACCAAAGATAGAGAGCCCCTGGGCGGCAATAGCACGTGCGGCCACATGGATCACCGACGGAGTCAACTCACCGGCAATCTTATACATACTGGGAATCATCAACAGCAGACCCTGGGATGAGGTAAAAGTCGTTGTCAATGAACCGGTCTGAAGAGAACCGTGACAGGTTGCGACTGCTCCACCCTCATGCTGCATCTCAATAACTCGGGGAATAGTGCCCCAAAGATTGGTCCGGCCCTTGGCAGAAAACTCATCACTCAACTCACCCATACCCGAAGAAGGGGTAATGGGGTAAATAGCGATAACCTCGTTGGTCTTGTGGGCAACGTGGGCTGCAGCATCGATTCCATCGATGGTCACCATGTTGGATTTGGACATCTCAGCCTCCGGGGCCTTTAAAATTAAAGGGTTAGATTCAAAATTCAGCTTGTAACCGGGATTATAGGCGCGCAACAAAAGCGACCGAAACAACCCAATGGCCGGCTATTATTTATTAGAAGGCTCAAAAAATCTACAGGCAATCTTTAAAAAACCAATAGATAAGCCAAAATGTATTGAATAACGCCAATAATACACAAAATACGGGTAAAAAGCATGGCTAATATAAGGTTATTAGTCCGTTTTTTCACCTGGTATTGTACATTCCGAGTACAAGAATGGTCGGCGAAGAGCCTCCCCTTACAAGAGATACAAAGCACTCTTTCCAAGGAGTCTATCGGATGCTGCAACAGCAGAGGAAGAACCAACACCTCTCTTATCGACACAGCAACCGCACTGCTTGCTGACTGCGTGAAGACCGACGGTAAATCAACACCGTCCGTCGAGGGAAGAGGGGGTGATTAAAACTCCTGGGGCATCTCCGCAATCTCTTCCGCCCAAAACACCGGGCCATCGATACAGACGTAAGTCGATCCAATATTACAACGACCGCATTTACCCAATCCGCACTTCATGCGGTTCTCCAGGGTAGTAATCATCTGATCCTGTGTGAAGCCCAGTCGTTCGAGTGCCTCAAAAGTGTATTTGATCATGATGGGCGGGCCACAGACGATAGCGATGGTATTGTCCGGTTTGGGAGCAAACTCGTTTTCGAGAATAGTAGGGACAAATCCGACGTGTCCATCCCAATTGTCAGTTTCACCACCGGGATCAACCGTCTTGACCAGCGTTACATCGTCACGCTCATGCCACTCTTTAAGTTCTCGTTTGTAAACCAGATCACCCACGCTACGTGCGCCATAGACGATGGAGATATCACCAAAGCGGTCACGAGTGTCGAGAACGTTCCAGATCACTGAGCGCAGCGGTGGCAGTGCAATACCTCCACCGATAAAAATCAGATTCTTACCCTCAAACTTATCCAGGGGAAAAACGTTGCCATAGGGGCCACGGAAGCCGATGGTGTCACCCTCTGACAGATCGAACAGGGCGTCGGTGACCTTTCCCGTCTTGCGGAAACAGCACTCGATATGGTCCATACGAGTGGGCGAAGAGGCAATACAAAAAGTACTTTCACCCGAACCAAAGGCAGAATATTCGGCAAACTGTCCGGTCTCGAAGCGGAAATTTTTCCGCATATCCTCATCCTGGAAAACCAGGTGGAAGGTCTTGGTGTCCGGGGTCTCCTGGATGACACTCTTGATAGTCATCAGGTGAGGCTGATAGATGTTCGACACAGATATTTTCCTCTGTACTACTCGTAACTTGGATCGGTCTGCATGGCTGCAGGAATTGCTGCTTTATGGGCAACTTCGGCCATATATTCGGTGATATCCAGATTTACTGGACAGCCACGAATGCAACGGCCACAGCCTACACATCCCTGGGCCTCGAATTTCTCTTCGTATATTTTGAACTTGCAGCTAAAGCGGTTACGGTAGCGCTTGAACTGCCAGTCCCTGGGATTGTGACCGGAAGCGTGAAGGGTGAAATGGTCGAACTGGCATGAATCCCAGAACTTGACCCGATAGCCTTTTCCGCCGCGATCTTCATCCACCATATCGAAGCAGTGGCAGGTCGGGCACTCAAAAGTACAGGCGCCACAGCCCAGGCACTTCTCACCCAGCCTTTGCCAGAGTTCATCTTCAAAGTTAACCGTATCATCCAGCCACGCCCTGATTGGATGGGAGTTACGGATACGGGTTATCTTATTCTGTGCTTCAAGCCCCGCTTGCTCCCGTGCCTTTTGATCACCTTCACCCTGGAGCAGTGATGCCAGAATCTCAGCAAGTGCCTCGCCCTTCTCCGTCTTCACCTCAAGATGAATCCGTCCATCACCGATCTCCGTCATGTGTAGATCGGAGCCTTTGTCGCTATCGGGTCCAAGTCCTACCGAGGTGCAAAAGCAACTGGCATCGGGATCGGTACAGGAGTAGGTGACAAAGGCGGTCTTCTCAAGGCGCTTGGTAAAAAGCGTATCCTCGTAACCAACATTGGAACCGGAGAAGACGGCATTCAAAGAGAGAGTGGATGCAGCATCACAAGGCCGAACACCCATTATCACGGTACGCGGGAAGTCGTGACTTACCGGAGTAATATTGATTTTTTTGCCACTTTTCTCATAAGCGAACAGCGGTTCATGCTTAACAAAGAGAAACTCTTTGGTGCCTGTGGTGGAGAGTCCTTCACCAATGGAATGCACATCCCCTGGCTTGACCTCCTGAAATACATGGATGTCGATGCCATCCGGCCCATCCAGCCGTGGCTGGAGGCGAGGCGCGATAACCCGGTAGTCGGCCTGAGATAGCAGGTCGATACACTGGTCGATGTCGCTCTTGTTGATAATTGCCGTTTTCATAATTACATAGGCCTAACGGATAAATTCTTGCGGGTCATCGGTTTTATAGGTGATCAACGGTGGCTTCTCCGATTCGGAGTAACCGGATTTATATCCGTAAGTCTCCTGAATCACCTCCTTCATCCGCTGATTGAACAGGTCTACCTGAATGTCCACCGGGCATGCCCGTGTACACTCGCCGCAGCCGGTGCAGCGCCCAACCAGATGCATCGCCCGGGTCATATGCCAAGCGAAAACACCCTTCTGGTGTGGTGCCTGATCGACCCAATTGGGCTGGGTACGGTCGGTAATGCAGATATTACAGGAGCAGTGAGGACACACCTCACGGCAGGCGTAACACTTAAAGCAGCGGTCGAAATCGTTGCGCCAGAAGGCAAAACGGTCATCCTTCGCCATCCCTATAAGATTGACCAGTTGGGGTGCAGACGCCTGATAGGGTTCGTTGCGTTCAACTTTGGGCAGCTCACCACCAGAGTAGAAATCTGCATCTGCTGGAATCTTCACATCGCAGCCACTGCACTTGCTTGCACAGTTGCCTTCATGCAGAGAACCATCCCAGTTCTCAGGGTGTGAAACGACACCTTCACAGGGGGCGCTAAAGATATAGACCTCTTCACGTTTCAGCTGATTCTCTGCGATCAGCTGAGTGATCGCCCGAACATCGCAGCCCTTGGCAAAAATACCGGTCTTTTTTAGCTTCTTATCCGGGTACTCATGTCTTTTATTAAGATAGAGAGGAAGCGAGTTAATGCAGCGTGCATCAAAAACCAGCTTATCTACATCATCTCCCTTGCGCATAAAAACAGGTGAAGTACGGGTCGGATCGCTGCCCTCGGCATAACCGATAACAACATCCAGCTCCCCGTACTCCAGCAGCTCTTTGGCATGTTTACGGAGCTCTTCGATCATGTTGACGCGCCCTCTTTAACCAGACGATCTGCATAGGGGTCAACCAGCGCACCATACGCAGTATGTGGGCCCAACTCGCGCACATGATCAGTAAACTTATCGATCACCTGGGTCCACTTGATCGCTTCAGCAGCTGAAATCCAGGAGAACTCGAGACGCTCAACATCGATCCCATTGAACTCCAACAGCTCGCGAAAAGCGAGATTGCGTCGACGGGCGTAGTAGTTACCCTCGTTGTAGTGGCAGTCACCCGGATGACAACCGGAGACGATCACACCGTCTGCCCCCTGCTCAAATGCCTTGATCAGGAACTGCGGGTCGATTCGACCGGAACAGGGCAGACGGACCATACGCACATTGGGCGAGTAGTCCATGCGGCTGGTGCCGGCCAGGTCGGCGCCCGAATAGGTGCACCATTTGCACACAAACCCGAGAATCTTCGGTTCAAAGTCGTGTCTTTCGATCTTCTTACTCATGGTTTAAACGAAAGCTCCATCGAATGCGGTAATCTGGGCGTACACCTGCTCATCGGTATAGCCCTGAAGTGATATGCTTTTGGAACGGCAGACGGTGTTACAGAGTCCGCAGCCTTGGCACAAGCCGGGGTTCACAGTCGCAACCATCTTCTGCAGGTTGCCGTTTCGGTCTCTCTTCTCCTCCCGGCTGATCGCCAGATAGGGGCAGACCGTCACGCAGTCCCAGCAGTTCATGCAGTAATCCTCGTCGACGATGGCCACTTCCGGTTCACGCTGCAGCTCCTCTTTGGAGAAGAGTTGCATCACCTTGGAGGCTGCTGCAGAGGCCTGCGCCACCGTCTCGGGAATATCCTTGACACCCTGGCAGGCCCCGGCGAGATAGATGCCGCCGGTAGATGAATCCACCGGCATCAACTTGGGATGCTGCTCGGAGTAGAAACCGTGCTGGTCGTAACTGATGCCGATCAACTTGGCCAGATCCATGGCGTCTTCCTGGGGCACCATGGCGGTGGCAAGGACAACCATATCGACCTCTACATCCAGCGCCTCACCAAGCAGGGTATCGGCACCTTTCACCAGAATCTTGTCGCCCTTTTTCGACAGACGTGAAACACGCCCGCGTATGTACTCGGTGCCGTCACTCTGGGCGCGGTTGATAAACTCTTCATAGCCCTTGCCACCGGCGCGTATATCCATATAGAAGACGTAAGCCTTGCCTTCATGGTTGCTGTGGTTATAGAGCATGGTGTGCTTGGCGGTGTACATGCAGCAGATCTTCGAGCAGTACTCGACACCCTTGTTACAGTCACGGGACCCAACACAGGCGATAAAAGCGATCGCTTCCGGCTTTTTGCCATCGGAGGGGCGTCGGATCTCACCGCCGGTGGGGCCGGAAGCGGAAGCCAGGCGCTCAAACTCCATACCGTTGATAACATCCACCAGGCGTCCGGCGGTGGATCGGGGCTGCAGTTTTTTAAGCTTTTTCGTCAGCTTCTTGGGGATCATATGCTGCGGACGTGTACCACCATACTCGGGGTAGACGTTGGGCATCAGCTTGAAGCCGGTGGCGACGATGACCGCACCGAACTCCTCTTCAATTATCTCGTCCTGCTGAGTGAAGTCGATACAATCGGGTCCGCACACATCGGCACAGAGGCCGCAGGAGTCTTTCAGAAACTTGGGACAGTTCGCCCGGTCAATAACCGGCACGGTGGGCACCGCCTGGGGGAAAGGCATATATATCAGCTTCCGTGGATTGAGGTTCATATCGAACTCACTCTCAGCGGTAAACGGACACTTCTCCCAGCACTCACCACAGCCGGTACACTCTGAGTCGATAACCGACTTTGCCTTCTGCCGGATGGTGGCGCGGAAGTTACCGATGTAACCCTCCAACTTCTCCATCTCGGCATAAGCATGAATGGTGATGTTGGGGTGGTTCTGCACCTCCACCATCTTCGGCGTCAGGATGCACTGTGAACAGTCAAGGGTGGGGAAGGTCTCCGACAGGCGCGCCATGTTGCCGCCGAGGGAGGGCTCCTTCTCGACGATAGTGACCTGGTAGCCGGCATTGCCCAGATCAAGCGCCGCCTGGATACCGGCGATACCACCGCCGATGATCAGAGCGCGCTTGGTCAGCGGTATAAGGTAACGTTCGAGGGGGCGGTTAAACTTGATCCGCTCTACCATCATCTTGGTCAGGTCTTTGGCCTTGACCGTACCGATCTCTTTATCGTCATGTACCCAGGAGCAGTGCTCACGGATATTGGCGATCTCCACCCGGAAGGGGTTCAGCCCCGCCGCTTCAGCGGCGTTACGGAAGGTCGCCTCGTGCATCTTCGGACTACAGGCGGCAACGATACAGCCGTCCAGCCCCTCGTCCCTGATCGCCTTTTTAAAGGCCTCCTGTCCGGGGTTGGAGCACATAAACTTGTGGTTTTCGACAAAGGCCACGCCGCTCTGCTCACCGGCATCCCTCGTCACATCAGGTGTATCCACCGTGCGCGCAATGTTGTTGCCGCAGTCGCAGACAAAGACCCCAATTTTAGCCATAGCTTTTCCTCTTACCGTCTATCCGTTCAGACTACCGGGGACTGGACATCCCAGCGCTGTTTACGGATCTCATCGGTAGCGTAATTGGGCAGGATCATCGGGCTCAGCACTCCGCGATCCAGACCGGCATCGGCCAGTGCCTCACCATAGCTCTGGAGATGCTCCATGTTAGGGACACCCGGCAGTTCACCAGCGGCAATCGCCTTGGCGGCGTTGAGTCCGGCGCGGCGGCCAAACACCAGAATATCCAGCAGTGAGTTACCCATCAGTCGGTTATGGCCATGAACGCCACCGGTGGTCTCACCCGCAGCGTAAAGTCCGGGAATGGTGCTCTCTCCCAGGTCATTGATGGCAATACCGCCATTTTGATAGTGCAGGGTCGGGTAGACCAGCATCGGAACCTTGGCGATATCGATTCCGAAACGCTTGAACTGGATATATTTGGCCGGTAACTCACGCTGTACCGTACCTTCGCCGTGAAGCAGATCAATAAGCGGTGAATCGAGCCATACACCAAGGCGTCCGGTGGGCGTTCTGACTCCCCTACCTTCACCGGTACACTCGCGAATGATGGCGGCAGACTCCACGTCCCGCGGCTCCAGTGGGAAAACAAACTGCTCGCCACTGATGTTCAGCAACTGACCACCAAGACCTCGCACCTTCTCCGTTACCAGCAAGCCAACATTCTGTTCTGGATAAGCAGTGCCGGTGGGGTGGTACTGAACGGAGTCCATATAACCGAGCTTGGCACCGGCACGATAGGCCATCACCAGACCGTCGCCGGTGGCGCCGTAGTGGTTGGTACAGGCAAAGCCGCGATAGTGCAGACGCCCGGTACCACCGGTGGCGATAATCACCGCATTGGCCTTAACCACCTGGAAGGTTGAAGTCTCCAGGTTGTGCAGGATAGCGCCGGCACAACGGCCGTCATCATCCATCAGCAGTTCCACCGCCGGTGAGAACTCAAGCACTTTAATCTGTTCAGCGTGGTTGCGCGATTCGTCACGCACCACCCGCATGATCTCCGCACCTGTCATATCACCGGAGGAGTGCATGCGTTTGCGGCTGGTGCCACCACCGTGACGCACCTTCATACGACCGTCGGGGTGCTTGTCGAACATCATTCCCAGTGACTCAAGCCACTCGATAATCAGAGGCGCGTCATTGGTCATCGCCGCAACCAGCGAGGGCTCGTTGGTAAAGTGGCCGCCGCCAATGACATCCAGGTAATGATAGTAGGGGGAGTCGGGCTCCTGATCAGCGCCTTGAATACCGCCTTCGGCCATTACCGTATTGGAGTCGCCGTGGCGCAATTTGGTGGCCAGGAGCACTTGCTTGCCCTCACCCGCCGCCGCCAGTGCAGCAGCCGTACCGCCGCCACCACCGCCGATTACCAGTACATCGGTCTCCATATCGGGCTGAGTGACGTCGACCGAAACTGATTCGAGCATGCTGCGGGATTCCAGCAGATCAACCAACTCTTCCGGATAGACCTCGCCCTGATTTTGGCCGATACCCAGGGCACGACGCCCCTCCTCGGAGTAATCAGGATGAAACGCGTTCAAAACAACATCGCGGTCATCCATCGACATGGCGGGATAACTTTTACCGGCTCGCGACTGAGCCAAGCGTTCTGGGCGACTCGCCTCTACCCGCTTGATCAGCTCCAGCATCTCGGGAGTGTAACCTTCTTGCATTGGTATACCCTACTTATAGTTTGGACTGGTCATGAGGCATCCACTCACCCGGCAGGGAGAGATCGGGCTCGCGCTCACGTTCGACATAGAGCGTTTTCAGCTCCTCTTTATCCATCTGACCGAGTTCAGCCAGCATCTCCTCATAGCGACCTGCATTAACCTGTTCCGCCCGGTTTTTGGTGCTCTCGGAGCGAGGGGTCATCTGACCGGCGGCGATACGGCGTGCCGCCATGGCGACATTCATCTGTGAGATGTTGGCCGGACAGCGGCTGACACAGAGTCCGCACATGATGCAGTCGAAAGAGGTCTTGGCCCCACGCATCACATCACCCCGTTTGAAGTGTGCGATGTAACCCATTACATCAATATCCATCGGACAGGTGCGGGTACAGGTTCCACAACCGACACAGCGGAAGATCTCTGGATAGAGGGTTGCGATCTGCTCATCCGGGGAGAGTGAGATATCGACCCCGCCGTGATCCGCCCGATTGGCCGGGAAGAACGGGATCTGCGCCAGGATCATGTCATCCTCGGCAACGGTCTGGCAGGCCAGGCCGGTGTGCAGGGTATGGTCGCCCTGCTTGCGGTAGACGGTGCCGCAGGCGCCGCAGATACCACCGCGACAACCACAACCACGCTTGTACTGATAACCGACAAACTCCATCGCCTTCAGGATGGTCAGTGTCTCCGGAACCTGATACTCCTGCCCCATGATATAGATGGTGATGTAGCGGGCTCCCTCCGGGGGAATGGTCCGGTCACCGACCATAACTGTTTCTATTTTTTGGCCACTTGCTTCCACGGATAGGCTCCTATGCGCTCTTTTTGGCTGCGGCATCAAAAGCGCCGCAGGAAGTTATCACCGCCAATGGATCGATGTGGTGATCTTCAAATTTATGCTCTTCGGTACTCAGGCCCAGGGCAATCGCCAGCAGCTGGGTAAAGTAGAGTATGGGAACCCCCTCACCCTCGCCTGCCGCCTGACACTTATCCAGATTCGAATGGCAGAGCGGGCAGGCCGTTACAATAGTCTCTGCACCATACTCATCCGCCTCATCGACGATGCCACTAGACAACGCCTTCGCCTTCTCCGGCTCCCGCATGACAAGATAGGAGCCGCAGCAATCGATCTGCCCGGGGAAATCCACCAAGGTACACCCCAGGGCGTCAAGGAAATCGTGCAGGATGGTCGGCTCTTCCGGGTCATCCAGTCCGATCTCCTTGCCGGGCTTGAGCAGCAGGCAACCATAATAGGGCGCTACTTTGAAGCTGCTCATATCGACCTTGACCATCTCGGCCAACTTGTCGAAGCCGAGACCATCTCTGAGGTACTCAAGATAGTGCTCAACCTTGACAGTACCCTTATATTCACGATCCAGGAAAGCGTTCAGTGTTGTCCGCTTCTCGGGCTGCTTTTCGAAAGCATGACTTGTACGTTTCAGGGTGTTGTAGCAGAAGGAGCAGAGAGTGATGACACGAGGATCAAGCTCATGTTCCTCGCAGTGTAGCTCTGCTTCTATTAGTACATTTGTAGGGCCTGCAAGCCCCATCAGGTTGCTGTCGGTAAGAGGAAAAGAGGCACCGCAGCAATTCCAATCCTTCAACTCGTTCATCTCAAAACCAAGCTCGCGTGCGCAATCCATGGCTGAGCGTTCAAAGCCCAGCGCTTTGGTCTTCAGGGTACAACCTGGGTAGTAAGGAATATGGATATGTTCTTCAGAAGACATTCAGGGTCCTTAGATGAATTTACGGAAGCCGCTGACTACGGCCTGTTGCGTCGACTGAGCCAGAAACTCCTGTCCCAGCGCTCCGACATCCGCCCGGGGATCCAACTCACACAGATGGATCAGCTTCAGCCCCTCAATGATGGCAGCAGGACTGACATCCTTTGGGCAGCGCTCCGAGCATGTGAGGCAGGCCATACAAGACCAGATCGACTCCGAGTCCAGGGCTTGCTGATAGAGGCCGAGTTTCAATTTGCGAATCAGAACACTGGGTGGGGTGTTCATTGAGGCAGGACAACCCGCCGTACACTTACCACACTGATAGCAGTCAGACAGAGTCTCACCAGTGGACAGCTCCAATTCCCGAATCGCTTCGTGGTCTTGATGTGAAGGATGAATCAGCATTCATTGCCTCGTTATAAATTATTATCTGCCGTAAATTGAGGAAAACAGGATACCCCATCGGAATCGCATCTTAACAATAAACGAGACTCACGTTTTATTATCGTTACCATAAGAAATAACAATAGATACAGTGCAAGAAGTAGTCATAAATGCACTCAAAAAGAGGCTATATCGGCCCCTGAACAGAGTGACCGATGAATTATATTTATCTTTTTATTTCAATAAGATACAAGGATGTCCACCCTCACGAATTTAGACGGGTAGACCGATTCTAAACCGCGTTAAAAGCAGGGTATGCAAAAGGTTCAAAATCGTCCAAGGTGGCGCACCTTAGTCACTATTAATAGCCTGATCAACCCTCTTTTTTTGCAGATTTCCGGCAAAAGTGACCCGATCAGAGAACGAAAATGCAAACTCCTTCGCCAAAAAAACGCCTATTAGTGTAATTATTCACCACGAATTCTGCATCAAAGCCGGACGGTCACTGATGGACATTTACAGAAGAAGAATCTTGGCATGAATGCCAAATTGAAGCATCTCAAGACTCAAGTTTCAGAGTCCATTAACACCCACTCCACCAGGAAGAAGGTTGAATCAATATGATTTTAAGTGGCTATGCACAATAGTCCTGAAGCACTATCTTCATAGAAAAAAGTGCATCTGTAGGAGCGAATTTATTCGCGATCAGGCGACTGGGCATGTTCTTCGCGAACAAGTTCGCTCCTACACCCGGTTCACGGATTATTGTGCACAACCATTTAATTTTATTCACCTTCATGAGAGGGTGAATTACTCTACCGTCACCCCATCCACCTTCTGGAAACCACGAGGTAGTTTGTTACCACGGCGCCCCCGCTCACCCTGGTAATGATCCAGGTCAGCCGCTTTCAGAGTGATATGTCGTTTGCCGGAGAAGGCGGTTAATTTTCCACCCTCTGGAATGCTGGCGATGGCCACTACGTACTCCTCCCGACTCTCCACCCGTTTTCCGGGAATACCGATAATCTTATTACCCTTGCCACGGGAGAGTGCGGGCAACTCAGCGATGGGGAAGGTGAGCATCCGCCCCTCATTGGTAATCGCCAATACCCGGTCACTCTCTATGCCGGTGACAGGCATCGGCGGCAGCACCTTTGCACCCTTGGGCAGGGTCAGCAGTGCTTTACCCGCCTTGTTCTTGGCAAACAGCTCTTTGAGTTTGACCAGAAAGCCGTAGCCTGCATCGGAAGCCACCAGATACCACTGTTCCGGATCTCCCCCCAGTACCGTTGTGAAGAGGGCGCCGGTGGGAGGGGAGAGCCGACCGGTCAATGGCTCACCCTGACTGCGCGCTGAGGGCAGCGTATGGGCCTGTATTGAGTAACTACGCCCGGAACTGTCGATAAATACAGCATGCTGATTGCTACGCAGGTGTGCAGAGTCCAGGTATTTGTCACCGGCTTTATAGTTGAGTCCAGCCGGGTCGATATCGTGCCCTTTGCCGGCACGCACCCAACCCTTTTCAGAGAGCACTACAGTCACCGGTTCACTCGGTGCCAGTTCCGTCTCATCCAACGCCTCGGCGGCGGCACGCTCGACGATCGGGGAGCGGCGATCATCTCCGTACTTCTCTGCATCCGCCTCAATCTCCTTGCGAATCAAGGTCTTCATTCGCTGTTTCGAGCCAAGGATCTTCTCCAGGGAGTCCCGCTCTTCAGCCAGCGCCTTCTGCTCCGCCCTGATCTTCACCTCCTCTAGTCGCGCCAACTGCCGCAGTTTGGTGTCGAGGATATAGTCAGCCTGCACTTCTGTAAGGGAAAAACGGCGAATCAATTCCGCTTTTGGATCATCCTCGTTGCGAACGATCTGAATCACTTCATCGATATTGAGGAAAGCGATGAGCAGGCCGTCGAGCAGGTGGAGCCGTTCATTCACTTTACCGAGGCGGTAGTCGAGGCGGCGACGTACCGTCTCGAAGCGGAACTCAAGCCACTCCTTGAGCATGTCCCGTAGATTCTTCACCTGAGGCCGGCCATTAAGACCGATGACATTCATATTGACCCGGTAGCTACGCTCCAGATCAGTGGTAGCGAAGAGGTGGAGCATCAGCCGCTCCACATCCACCCGATTGGAGCGGGGAACAATCACCAGGCGGGTGGGATTTTCATGATCTGACTCGTCTCGCAGATCTTCAACCATCGGCAATTTCTTTGCCTGCATCTGCTGAGCAATCTGCTCCAGAATCTTGGCACCGGATGCCTGGTGGGGGAGCGCCGTGATAATGACATCCCCCTGCTCCCGTTCATAGTGGGCACGCATGCGAATGCTGCCAATACCGGTGCGGTACATCTTCTCCAGGTCGCTGCGTGGGGTGACTATCTCCGCTTCTGTGGGATAGTCAGGCCCGGAAATATGCTCGCACAGATCCTCAAGGGTAGTTGAAGGACTCTCCAGCAAACGAATACAGGCGCTCGCCACCTCACGCAGGTTGTGAGGCGGCACATCGGTGGCCATTCCGACGGCGATACCGGTAGTGCCGTTGAGCAGTAGATTGGGCAGCCGTGCCGGCAACACCGTGGGCTCTTTCAGAGTACCGTCAAAGTTGGGGGTCCAATCAACGGTGCCCTGACCGAGCTCTTGCAACAGCGCTTGGGCATAAGGGCGCAAGCGCGCCTCGGTGTAGCGCATCGCGGCAAAAGATTTGGGATCATCGGGTGCGCCCCAGTTGCCCTGTCCATCCACCAGCGGATAGCGGTAGGAGAAGGGCTGAGCCATCAGCACCATCGCCTCGTAGCAGGCTGAGTCACCATGAGGATGGAATTTACCCAACACATCACCCACGGTGCGAGCCGATTTTTTGTGCTTGGAAGCGGCAGAGAGGCCCAGCTCCGACATGGCGTAGATGATACGCCGCTGCACCGGCTTGAGTCCGTCACCGATATGGGGGAGCGCTCGATCGAGAATGACGTACATGGAGTAGTCCAGGTACGCCTTTTCAGAGAAGGTCTTGAGAGGCATCTGCTCGATGCCTTCCAGGCTTAAATCAAATAGGTCGCTCATAGACGCGAAAAATCCACCCTTGAAGAGATATTCGAGGGTGGATCATACGAAAAGCGGCTTCGATTGTCACAGATGATCAGCGATCATCATCCTCGTCATCATTTTTTGGCAATTTGTGGGCTATACCCTTGTGACAGTCGATGCAGGTCTCTTTACTTCTCTTCTCAATCGCCTCCTGCATCTTCTCGGCTGAACGACGGCGCTGCTTATGAAAATCCATATACTCATAGGCGTGACAGTTGCGGCACTCCCGCGAATCCGACGCCCGCATGGAACGCCAAACATTTTCAGCCAACTCCAGACGTTTTAGCTCAAACTTTTCCTGGGTATCTATGGTTCCCATTACCTTGTGGAACAGCTCATTGGTTGCCTGGATCTTGCGTACCATTTTCGGTAGCCACTCTTTCGGTACATGGCAATCTGCACAGGTGGTACGAACCCCCGCTGCATTCTTGTAGTGAATGCTCTTTTTATACTCTTGATAGACCGTCTGCTCCATCTCATGGCAAGAGATGCAGAACTCCAAGCTGTTAGTCTTTTCAAGAACGGTATGAAAACCTCCCCAAATCAAGACCCCAAACAGGGTGCCTGCTGCAAAAAAGTAAAGACGGTTTTTTTTAATCACGTCCAACATTTAAATGTTCTCCAGAGAAAACGCCCCTAGGATTAAGGGGCGTTTTCTCCAAGTGGTTTAGTTTGTTTCTCACAAGTCTTTATCAAGACCAATAAGAGACAAGCCCCTTACTCCTTGGGCAGCGTCTGCAGGTGAGCAAGAATATCTACAGAAACCTGCAGATCAAAGGCGCGCATGGAAGGCATCTTCTCAGCGGGCTGGCCGTTTAGAATCTTCTGGATAATCTCCCAGGGGTTTTTGTTGGCGAGCATGCCAAGCGCAGGCATATCTTTCGGCATTTTCCCTGATTTGTCATGGCAACCGGCACAGACCGTATTGTAGTAGCGCTCGCCCTTGGCCTTATCGCCTTTGACAGCTTTCGTTTTACGATCGATGACCGTATCCATATCGAACTGCGACTTGGTGACAAAGTTGGCCAAATCGGTAAAATCTTCATCACTCATCTTTCCGGTATAGCCGTGGGTTTTGTCTTTCATTGCAGCGATGACTGTTGCATTTGAGGCCCCCGCCATATTCTTCAAGCCTTTAATGCCTGTCTTGTAGGAGCCTGAAGCATATGCACCGTCTTTACCCTGCATGTCCCAGCCGTGGCAAGATTTGCATCGATGGGTGGCATTACCTTTTTTCTTGGTATTGGATGCCGGCCAAGCGGAATGGGTATCAGCAGGCTTCTCAGCACCGATCACCTTGAACCATTTATCGTAGAGTTTACCGCCACGGGCAATAGAGGAGACCTCTTCCTCCGCCATAGTAAACTGTGAAAAACCCACCATCGAAGCCGCAGCAACCAGACCCACTATAATTTTCATTTTCATCAACTATCACCTCATCGGTTTTATAATTGGCACAGTGTCAATCTGTGCCCTTTTTAATCTCATACATAAGTGGTCATTTCCCAGAAAATCTATGACCAATATTGACGATTTTCGTTACTTAACCGGTCAACCTGACCGCTCATAAGCTACTCGGGGGCAGCAGGTAAAGCGAAGCCCACAACCACCCTTAGACCGGTTGCACTATTGGCGGCATCCGCAAGCTGAATCGATGCATTGTGTATCTCACAGATACGCTTGGCGATGGAGAGGCCAAGACCGCTGCCGGCAACAGCGCTGCTCTCTCCACGTGTAAATCGCTGCAACATGCTTTCCCGCTCACTCTCAGAGATACCAGGACCATCATCTTCGACTATCAACTCCACGCTGTGAGCGCTATGTTGTAACTCTATTTTTACTCTGCCACCCTCATCTGAATAACGAACTGCATTCTCCAGTAGATTACGTAACAACACTGCAATCGTGCCGGCATCACCCATAACCCGGTAGTCATCACCCTCAACTTCCAGGCTCAAATCGATACGACGCGCTACAGCATCTCCCGCCATCTCTCCGGCAACCTCAAGCACGACGGCATGTAGGTCTGCCACAGACTCACCATGGGTGTAGTCACTATTGGCATCTGCCCTAGCCAACTCCAGCAACTGACGCACTAGGTGGGTGGCACGATCAATACCCATTACGATTTTTTCCAGTGCCTGGTTACGCTGCCCTTCATCAGTCGCCCGTTGCGCCACCTGCGCCTGTATCTTCAGCGCCGCCAGGGGCGTACGCAGCTCGTGTGAAGCATCTGAAGTAAAGCGGCGTTCGTTCTCCAGTGCCGTTCCAAGCCGCTGCAGTAGTCGGTTGAGTGCCGTTACCAATCCTTTTACTTCAAAGGGCACCTGCCTGCTTTCGATCGGATGCAGCGAATCCGGCCTTAGATCCTCAACCTCGGTAGCAAGCCTTCTAAGAGGCATAAGCCCTCGCCCCACTCCCCACCAGATAATCAGACCAAACAGGGGCAGACCGATAAAAAGTGCCAGCAGAATCTTCTCCAGCAGGTCGCCAACCAGTTCCTCTCTTGCTTCAAGACTTTGTGCCATCATCAGGCTGAGTCCCCGAGCATCATCTTTCAGTGTAAAGAGACGCCACACCTCACTGCTTTTATTGTCTGAAAACTCACTAAATCCCACGGGTGCTGTTTTGGGGAAAATGGGCGCCCCCTGGGACTGAAACAGGCTGCTTCCATAGCGGAGCCGGGTAGCAAGTTTTAACTCATACTCGTGTTGGTCTGACTGCACCAGATCCAGCCCCATAATCAGATCAGCCCCCTCCGTGGTCGCCCTCTGCTGCAGTACTGCAAACAGCATCCGTGCATTCTGTGCCAGCGAGGCGTCATATATCTCTTCAATCTCATGGCGGGTGTCATAGGTTGCCAGCTGTAGAATAGCCGCCCATGCCAAACTGATCATCCCAAGTAACAGCAGCAGCAAACGCTTCCTGATCGAAGTGCCGTCAGCCATCGACGACTTGTTCTCTCGGTATCATGTAACCTACTCCCCGCACCGTTCTAATCAGCGTTTTCCCCAACTTTTTTCTCAAGTGATGGATGTAGACCTCTATCGCATTACTCTCGACACCGTCATCCCAACCGTAGAGTGCCTCCTCAAGGCGTTGCCTTGACAGTACCCGACCACAGTTCGACAAGAGTGCCTCGATAATGGCAAATTCATGCGTAGTACAGACTACATCGTCACCACTGAGCATGACTGTGTGTGCTGCGGGATCGAGGAGAATATCACCATAGGTAATCTGTGAGACCGCCCGCCCCCCCCGCCTCCTGGAGATCGCTCGCAGCCTGGCAGACAACTCATCCAGATCAAATGGCTTCACCAGATAGTCATCCGCACCGGCATCGAGACCGGCCACCCTATCTTGAATTCCATCCCGGGCGGTGAGCAGGAGTACAGGCAAGTCACTGCCGCTGCTTCGCACCTTCTTGAGCAGGGTTAATCCATCCTGACCCGGCAGGCCGATATCCAGCACAGTCAGATCAAATGCTTCATCCTGCAGTGCGTGTTCCGCCTGGTTGCCATCCTGCACCCAATCGACGGTGTACCCCAACTGCTCCAGGCCGACGGCAATACCATCACCCAGCAGTGGATCGTCTTCAACCAGCAACACTCTCATTGACTTAGCTATCCCGGTATTGGTACGTCTTCATAGACAATCAATATGAATCCTCTACCACTCGATGGCGGCCCCTCCCCTAGCTCTCATCTGGTGTGAATCGAGGGGGGTGATGCCTTTCTACCAAATGTTTCTTAAGGAATTCTTAGGTCGGGCCAAAAAGGACCTTAAGGAGCCTTCGAATTGAGTCCAGGTCAATTGAACTGCGTTCAGGCGATACAAGATCACAAGGGATGCCATCAATAACCAATAGTAGTCTATTGGCAAGATTTTCAGTTGGTTATCGCAAGATATCAAGCCCACCGATCGATATGCCGATCAACGTACGAGCTGTAATAAAGGGAGGGTGGGGCGATATTAATACAGCTTTACCGCTTATTTGAAGATACTCTCCGTAGGCGCTCCACCATAGCGGAGATTCCGCAGCATCTTCTCCTTACTCATCACTTCAGATTTCCGACCACAAAGGTAATGCACCGACAGATCACCCCGATAGCGTGTATTGCCGATATTGGAGACGCTCCTCCACTTGGGATTTGAGGTTGGCCGCAAGCGCCCTCTACTGCCGTAAGCGTAGACCTTATACTCTGAGGTGTTACAGCGAATTCCCTCATATGCGACATTCTCCCCCCCCCTACCGGAACGAATCACCAGAGTGTAACGAACAACACCTTCTTCGAGATTAAAGCTGAGTGATTCCGGATCGATGTAATAACGAAAAGGGGAGTCCGCCACATCGACATCAAACTCCAGCAGATCGCTATCTTTTGGGTAGGATGGGAGTGTGATGGCTTTCTCTTCCCAGACATAATCCTCCACATAGGAGTTATCTTCCTCACTGGATACCGGCCCCATTTCCCTCGCCGGAACAGAACCTATCCAAAGGCTAAGCATCAACAAGAGAATAAGCTTCTTAACTATTTCAACACCCATTACGCCCCGCCTCTCTATACATGGCACCGCAAACGACAGTTTAAGGAGTTACTAATTAACATGGCTGTGCACAATAATCCGGGAACCGGGTGTAGGAGCGAACTTGTTCACGAAGAACATGCCCGGTCGCCTGGTCGCGAATAAATTCGCTCCTACAGATGCACTTTATTTCTATGAAGATAGTGCTTCAGGACTATTGCGCATAGCCACTCTAAATTAATTTAGGATATAAGATTACAGAGTCACCAATTGATCCACAGTTCCTTTACACTTCCGCCAGATCCCCCTTCTCCTGCAACCAGCTTTTTCTATCTGAGGCACGCTTCTTCGCCAGCAACATATCCATCATACTGTTGGTATCGTCACCGGCGTCCACCGTCAACCGCACCAGACGACGGGTATCCGGGTGGATTGTGGTCTCACGCAACTGCGACGGATTCATCTCGCCCAACCCTTTAAAACGTTGAACCGAGACCTTCCCCTTGATCTTCTCCGCCGCAATTCTGTCGATAATACCCTGTTTTTCTGCATCATCGAGAGCGTAGAACACCTGCTTGCCGATGTCGATACGATAGAGTGGCGGCATCGCCACGTAGACGTGCCCCTCCAGTACCAATTTACGAAAATGGCGCAGGAAGAGTGCACACAGCAAGGTGGCGATATGCAGACCGTCGGAATCGGCATCAGCCAGAATGCAGACCTTACCAAAACGTAGCTTGCTCAGATCATCGGTACCCGGCTCTACGCCGATCGCCACCGAGATATCATGCACCTCCTGTGAAGCAAGCACCTCTGCCGAATGCACTTCCCAGGTATTCAGGATTTTGCCCCGCAACGGCATAATCGCCTGAAACTCCCGATCACGTGCCTGCTTCGCCGAGCCACCCGCCGAATCACCCTCCACCAGGAACAGCTCACTCCGCAAGGGATCGACGGCACTACAGTCGGCCAGCTTACCCGGCAGCGCCGGCCCCTGAGTCACCTTCTTACGTTGTACCTTGCGTCCGGCACGCAGACGGGACTGAGCAGAGTTGATCGCCAGCTCGGCAATCAACTCACCCCATTCGGTATGCTGATTGAGCCACAGACTGAACGAATCTTTTACTACCCCGGAGACAAAGGCGGCGCACTCCCTGGAGGAGAGGCGTTCTTTGGTCTGCCCGGAAAACTGGGGATCAATCAACTTGACCGACAGCACATAGCTGCAGCCGTTCCAGACATCGTCCGGCGCCAGTTTAACCCCCCTCGGCAACAGGTTGCGAAATTCACAAAAATCCCGCACCGCATCGGTCAAGCCACTGCGCAGCCCGTTGACATGGGTTCCCCCCTGGGAGGTTGGTATCAGGTTGACATAACTTTCAGCTACCCCCTCCCCCCCCTCGGGCAGCCAGACCAGCGCCCAATCAGCAGCCTCTGAGTTGCCTTTCATAGTGCCGACAAACGGTTCCTGGGGAAGCCGCTCTAGTCCATTCAGGGCATCAAGCAGATAATCTTTCAGACCATCCTCATAGCACCAGTGATCTCGATCACCACTGGCCTCATCACTAAAGGTCACCTTCAGGCCGGGGCAGAGTACCGCCTTGGCACGCAGCACGTGGCGCAGTTGCCGCAGTGAAAATTTGCTGGAATCAAAATATTTCTGGTTGGGCCAGAAACGGACCCGGGTACCGGTGTTATTACGGCCAACCTTCCCCACCTCTTCCAGGTCGGAAGCCTTATAGCCGTCAGCAAAGGCGATGTTGTACTCCACTCCTCCGCGTTTGACCCACACCTCCAAATGTTTCGAAAGGGCGTTGACCACCGAGACACCGACACCGTGCAGGCCACCGGAGAACTGATAATTTTTATTGGAGAATTTTCCGCCGGCATGGAGTTTGGTCAGAATCACTTCAACCCCAGGCAGCCCCTGCTGTGGATGAATATCCACCGGCATACCGCGCCCGTTGTCCTGCACCTCAATGGACCCGTCCTTGAACAGCGTCACCTCAATGCTATCCGCATGGCCTACGATCGCCTCATCGATACTGTTATCAATGACCTCCTGAGCCAGGTGGTTGGGGCGCGTGGTATCGGTATACATGCCCGGTCGTTTGCGTACCGGCTCCAGGCCACTCAGTACTTCAATATCCGAGGCGTCGTAAGAACTGCTACTCATCGTGGATAAATCTTCCATAAACTTAAACTTGACCGCAGAGTTTACACGCCACACTCACTCCACGCGAGAGCCAGTCCGACACTCATCTACAGCAATGGATTGACCCTCACCATTGAGCTCGGTAAGGTTGCACAAACACATAACAGCAGCGAGTTGTACCGTGACGGCAAAGAGAAAGAAGAGCCTCTCGTTTGAAGAAGGGCTGAGTGAACTGGAGGCTCTGGTGGAGACACTTGAGCGTGGCGACCTCAACCTGGAGGAGTCATTGGCCTCTTTCAGCCGGGGAGTCGAGCTTACCCGTAACTGCCAACAGGCCTTGAAAGAGGCCGAGCAGAAAGTACAGATCCTCTCGGATAAACGTATCGATGCCGAGCCGGAAGCCTTTAACAGTGACCACTAAACACCTTCTCAAACCCTACCTCGATAGTTGCCGCGAAAGAGTCGAGCAGGCGCTTGAACAGCACCTGCCGGCAGCCGGCATTCAACCGGGAAAACTGCATCAGGCGATGCGTCATGCCACTCTCAACGGCGGCAAACGGGTACGCCCGCTACTGGTCTACGCCACCGGACGTGCCTTGGGGGTTCCTGCCGAACAGCTCAATGGCGCCGCTTGTGCCGTTGAACTGATCCACGCCTACTCCCTGGTTCATGACGACCTGCCGGCGATGGATGACGATGAACTACGCCGGGGTCAACCTACTTGCCACATCGCCTTTGACGAAGCAACCGCGATTCTCACCGGTGATGCACTACAAACTCTCGCCTTCAAGGTGCTGTGTAAAGAGGGTGAGCTCGCAATACCTCCCTCAACCCGCCTGCAAATGATAGAGGAGCTGGCTAACGCCAGCGGCTCTCGTGGAATGGCAGGGGGACAGGCGTTAGACCTTGAGGCGGTAGGGCAACAGATCGACCTCACTCAGTTGGAGACAATGCATATCCACAAGACCGGCGCACTAATTCGCGCCAGCGTCCGCCTGGGTGCACTCAGTGCCCCGACGGCGACGAGAGAGCAGACACAAAGCCTGGATCACTACGCAAAATGTATCGGTCTCGCCTTCCAGGTGCAGGATGATATCCTCGATATCGAGGGTGAAACCGAGGTTATCGGCAAGACCAAAGGAAAGGATAGCGCCAACGACAAGCCAACGTACCCCTCCCTCATGGGCCTGGAAGCCGCCAAGGAGATGTCCCAGCGGCTCCACCATGAGGCACTGGTCAGCCTGGACGCCCTGGATGAATGCGCCAACCCGCTACGCTGGATCGCCAACTACATAATCTCCCGCTCCCATTGAGCGTGCTATACAACAAAACAATACCCCTAAAAGTTCATTTTCTTGCGCCCGACTGCCGCTACGTTCATAATTGCCCGTTTCCCAGCGGCAATGCCATTGGCCTAAGACAATGAAAACCCGCCTATTTGCTGGTTTTTCTGGCAACGTCAATGCGCTAGTGTACCGCTACTGATTATAGAATCATTGCAGCAAACGCTCTGATAGCACTGACTGCGTCGAGGATTGATATAGTGACAACCAGCTGTGACATCGCTGACGTTCAGAACAGCGAAGATACCCGCCAGATTGCCATTAATAAGGTGGGGATCAAGGATATCCGCCACCCGATAAGGGTAAAAGACCGCACTGACGGTGAGCAACACACTGTTGCCAACTTCAACATGTACGTCAATCTCCCACACAACTTCAAGGGCACCCACATGTCCCGTTTTGTGGAGATTCTGAACGCCCATGAAAAAGAGATTAGCGTCACCTCATTCCGCGAGATGCTACAAGAGATGGCGGACAAACTGGAAGCCAACTCAGGTCATCTTGAGATGAACTTCCCTTACTTTGTCAATAAGACCGCACCAGTCTCCAACGTACAGAGCCTGCTCGACTATGACGTGACACTGATTGGCGAGATCCACGATGGTGAAGCCAGCATGCATGTCAAGGTGGTAGTGCCGGTCACCAGCCTCTGCCCCTGCTCGAAAAAGATCTCAGACCGTGGTGCCCATAACCAACGCTCACATGTCACGGTTCAGGCAAAAACCAGTGGTTTTGTCTGGATAGAGGAGATTATTGATCTGGTTGAAGAGGAGGCGTCATGCCAGCTCTATAGCCTGCTCAAGCGCCCTGATGAGAAGCAGGTTACGGAACACGCTTACGATAACCCGAAATTTGTTGAAGATATGGTGCGGGATGTCGCCGGACGTCTCAACAATGATCAACGTTTCGGCTCATACGTGGTGGAATCAGAGAATTTTGAATCAATTCACAACCACTCGGCATACGCACTGATAGAAAGCAAGAAATAATCCCCGGCAACAGCGGTTGCCGGAGCACCCTCCCTTTCGTCCACAGCCAAAACTTCACACCCCCATTCGGGGGTGGCGTAACTGCCTGCTTATGGTGCTCCCGTAACAAATAAAGAGGGATGACCTGTACTCTCCCTCTTTTGTACCCCCTCATCACCTTGTCGGAGGCTCTTTTTTGAACTCCATCGCACTTCTCTCTTTTTTTCTCCTGATATGGAATAAAAACTGTGCACCAAACGTTGCTCTTAAGTAAAACACAGATACTCCTCTGAAAAATCACCCCTCCGGGTAGGGAAGCAAATACAGGCCCTTATGGTTAATTTATGAACTCACATCTTATGCCCAGTAATAATCATTAGGTCCTTAAGGCTTCACTAAGAAACAGTAACTATGATGATAACCACGATTGAGCAAAACAGATTTCGCGGGAAATACTGGGATGATTTCAAGTAAACAGGCGCTTTTACTGCTAATGATGGCAGCACCCTGCTGGGCCGCCCCCCAGGAGGTATCAACTGCTACCCGGCTCGCGCCCACCCAGCCCTATTATCCTGTTGACACCATCTTCATTTACTCAGATGGGCAGGTGGAGAAACTACTGGAAAAGGGAGGCAGCTGGTATGTGGTAGAGGATATGCGAAAGCGCCGCTACAAACGCGATATTAACTTCGCCATACCCACTCTTGAGTACCAGAGTCTCACTTCAAACTACCGACAACTTATCAGTAGCGGCGATCCTGACTCCCTGTTCCACCCCAGTAATCCCAAATCCTCAAGCTTCACTGTTATCAGAAGCAGGTCTGATGGCAGCGAACTAAAGCGCAACTGGTCCTGTCTACCTCCAGAAAACAGCAAAATCATGGTAATGGGGAAGCCTGCAAAGGCCTTGAAGACGACCTGCTCTCGCCACTCTTGGTCCCGCCTATCCTACAACCTCAAAGAGCAGGTCGAACTCTATTACGACACTGAGAATGCATGGGTAGTGAAAACTGTTTCACACAAGAGGGGAAAGCAGAGAACCAGAAGACTGATGGCGGTACTGCCACCAGACGAAGCAAAACCGTTGACTATCATGCGCATCGTCAGAAAAATAAGAAATAGACGAACGAAGCGGCTCTGAAAAGAATCAGTACCCTCCCCTAATCCAATGTTGACGACACAACGATCATTGACCAGCGACAGGGAGCCAGTCGTCTAGTGCGGGCACAGAACTGGCACCATGCCATCCGTCAGGCCCAGGCTGATCAAGGCCGGCCTAAACAAGCAAGACTGATCTTGCTCGACGGCGAGGGGCACGATTTTGAATCCAACATAAAAAACGGTGGCATGGGTGACCATGTCTTTATGTATATAACCCGTCACTCATAAAGAAAAAGCAGGAGCAACAGCGATGCACACACCTCCATTAATATTGACCACACTTATCCTCATTGTGGCCACTATTAGTGGCTGCAATCCGCTCAGAAACAGCAGTAATCAGCTAATCCTCCTAAACGGTGAAGAGACAAGAAAGCTCTTTGCCGACAACACTGTGGAAGCGCTAAACCTCAACACCGGCACAACCAGCTTCACCTACTACGCAAACAGTGGTGAAGTAAGACAGGAGCGGTTGTGGGAACAGCGACTGGGTAACTGGCGAATCAACCAGAAAGGAGAGATCTGTCTACAGCTTGACGAGGGAAAAGAGGGCTGCCACATTATCGGCAAGTTGGGAGGTACATATCGTAAATACCGTATCGACACGCACGGAAAACTCAAGCCAATAGTGCGTTACCGCCGCTTTCTCCCGGAAAATCTTCTTAAACTATAAGGCACAACGCCAACGGCTTCTATGGCGAGGTCAGAATTGCCGCCGAAGCATCAACAGTTCACCACTATTCTCCATATCCAGGCGCTTCAGAAAGCTCATACCAAGCAGAACAGTCTTAGGACTGGTACCAGCAACAACTACCGCCTTGACTTGTTGCAGAGAGATCTCACCAACCTGAACCTTATCCAGCGTCACGTAGTGAGCGGCCGCCGTGCCTGAGGCGGTCTGAACCATCGTCCGCTCTCCATGCAGGCGGTACTGGATTCCCAGTCGCCTCGCTTCAGTCTCGCTCATGGCAACCAGGGTAGCCCCGGTATCCACCACCATCTCAGTGAGCCGACCGTTGATGCTACCGGTGGTAATAAAAGCACCCGAAGCATTCCGTACAATCTTTACTTCCGCCACCTGGCGCTTGGCGAAACTGCCACCAAATTGGGAACCCAGGCCATAGCGCTCCTGCCGGCCATCAACTTCGATCACCGCTTCCTTGGCGGTCGCAGAAACCAGAAGCACTCCCTCGGGGGAGGGTTGACCCTGGCGTAAAAATCGGCGGGTACCGTCAATCTCCACCATCGCCTTTCCCGGGAACAGCGCCATCACCTTTATTTTATCGACAGCAGTGGCGATAACAGGAAGCGAGAGAAGAGCAAACAGCAGGAGGAGGGTAGAGACCGGCTTTCCTTTCATGATGATCTCGCAGTTCTATAGCTACAGTACAAGGCTTTCCCTAAGCGTATACAGAGGCTACGCTCGGAACAAGAAATAATCAATCAGGCAACATATTCTTGGGGTAGCCTTTCAGCAACGGTTTCAGCTGGTAAGAGTCGCGAATAACATAGGTCAGCTCAAAATTCTGCCGGATTCCCATCCGCGGCGCCAACTCACCACCCTTTCCAGCCCAGTGCCAGAAGCCCTTCAGAAACACCTTCCAGGGAGACTGGAACGGTCACCGTAGAGGGGCCACGCTTAGCCTTAAAGCCAATAAGTAACTTCTTGCCGGCCTTTAGCCGCCACAACTCTTTTGGATTCTGCGGAATGAATGCCTCACAGCCTTGAACAGTACAGGTTTGCACTACAAGCGAAAACTGTGGGCCATTGTCGACCATAGCGACAATTCCGGAGGGCAGATAGATACCCAGGGGCACCAGTGCCACCAGAATCGGCACCTGCTCTTTCCCCAGTTTACGGATTGTCAATTTCAGAAGTGTGCCTTTTCCATCCGAGGTGGGCACCGCCTGAGTAAGTGCACAGATAGGCTCTCCCTCGCCTGCGGCCTCACACTCATGCAACCAGTCGCCAAACTTTTTTCCCGGAGTGGGTTCAGCAGTTACGAGGCTGCTGTTGAGAAGAAATAAGAAAAAGAGGGGGAACAGTATTGGTATGAATGACTTTACTCTGAGAACCATAAAATCTCCCAATATCCAAACGAGTTACTGCACCAGGTAAACACCCAGCTGCAGGAGAATAAAACCGAAGAGCCCGGCCAGCATGTCATCAAGCATAATACCCCAACCGCCTGCCACCTGCCGATCGAGCCAGCCAATGGGCCAGGGCTTGAGGATATCGAACAGACGAAAGAGGATAAAGCCCGCCACCAGCCAGCCAAATCCGGGGGGGGCCAGCCAGAGGGTAAAGAGAAAACCGACCCACTCGTCCCAGACGATACCGCCGTGGTCATGTACCCCCAAATCTTTCGAAGTACGGTCACATAACCAGACCCCAAGGGCAAATAGCAGTATTACAAGTAACAGATAAATCTCGGGCGACAGCGGTTGCATCAACAGATAGAGAGGCACCGCCGCCAGAGTGCCGAAGGTACCGGGTGCCTTGGGGGCTGCGCCCGACCCCAGCCCAAAGGCAAGTAGATGGATCGGATTTTTCCAGTTGGGGCCCCGGTCAGTCATAAAAGTGCTCAAAGCCCTGCCGTCTAATGCTAACCACTTCACCACTGCCATCGACAATGCGCACGCCACTACCCTCCTCGACTCTACCTATCAACGTCAGCTCAACATCCATCTCACTGGCCAGCGACTCAAACACATCACGCCTGCGGTCGGGTACCGTCAAGCAGAGTTCATAATCGTCCCCTGCCGCAAGCGGCACCGCCCAATCGCCGCTCTCTTCGATATAAGCCGCTACTGCCGCCGAAAGAGGTATCTGCGTCAACTGCAGTGTGGCACCCACACCACTGGCGCGGCAGATATGGCCAAGATCGGACAAGAGTCCATCCGAAATATCGATGCCGGCAGCGGCAATACCCGCCACGGCAATCCCTACATTGATTCTCGGCTCAGGCCTTTCCAGGTGCAGCTTCAGCTCATCAACAGCGGCATTCAGAGCATAACGCCCCTGAGCCTGAAGCAGGGCCAAACCGGCATCACCCAGAGTACCTGTGACATAGATGAGATCACCCGGCTGCGCTGCATCACGGCGCAGTGCCTTGGCGGGTTCAACAAAACCGTGTACCTGCACAGAGATATTGAGTGGACCGGAGGTGGTGTCCCCCCCTATCAGCTGAACACCATAGCGCTCGGCCAAATCGGCAAAACCGCGACTGAAACCCTCCAGCCAAGAGGGGTCACTGCGCGGAAGTGTCAGGGCAAGAGTCACCCACGCGGGCTGCGCACCCATCGCGGCCAGATCGCTAAGATTGACGGCCAGCGTCTTGTGACCCAAGGATTCGGGATCAGTATTAGGGAAAAAGTGTACTCCCTCAACCAGGGTATCGATACTTACCGCCAGTTGCATACCGGAAGGTGGCTGCAACAGCGCGCAGTCATCCCCCACCCCCAGCAACACGTCATTGCGACGGCTGCCGGTGTGAGAAAAATAGCTTCGGATCAGTTCAAACTCGGAGAGTGCCATGGGGGAGATAATGGCATAAAAAGCGCTGAGACTGGAGAGTGGATTCTTACTCTGACTGAATCGATACCTGTGCAGCGCTTTCAATCTCGCACAAAGGCGCAAAGACGCTAAGGAGACAGGCCAAACTCACTAAAAAACTCGTGGGAAATAGTGCCTTATAAGGTGCAACTATCCTTGCCCAGCGCACAATCGCAAGCACTGAAGAAGTGCCCGATGACGAGTTGATTCCCTGTTTTTCTTTGCCGCTTTGCGTCTTGGTGCGAGATCAACAGGGGGGTTATTTACTCCCAACTGATTCCACCTGAATCAGGACGGCTTCCTCGACTTAATCTCCGTCTCACGCACCTGCTGAGCCAGTTTATCGAGGACACCATTGACGAAGCGATGGCCCTGCTCGGCACCGAACACCTTTGCCAACTCCACCGCCTCATTAATCACCACCCGGTAGGGCACCTCGAGCTGATGCAGCAATTCGAATGCCCCCAGGCGGAGAATTGCACGCTCCACCGGATCGACACTCTCAATCGAGCGGTCGAGACAGGGAGCCAACTTCTCGTCCAACTCACTCAGGTGGTTTGGAATTCCGTGCAGCAGTACATCAAAGTAGTCCAGTTCGAAGGTGCCGGTATCCTGTTCAGAAAGAAACTGGTTATGGATATCGCGGATATCCTGGCCGGTCACCTGCCACTGGTAAACCGCCTGTACTGCATGGTGGCGAGCCTGGCTGCGTTTTTTACTCATCAGCCGATCTGGCGCAATACGTTGACCATCTCGACGGCAGACATTGCCGCCTCCGCACCCTTGTTGCCCGCTTTGGTACCGGCACGCTCAATTGCCTGCTCAATGGTATCGACGGTCAACACACCGAAAGCGATCGGCATCTGGTATTTCAAAGTCACCTGAGCCATCCCTTTGACGCACTCGCCTGCAACAAAGTCGAAGTGGGGTGTTCCGCCACGGATCACTGCACCCAAGGCAACAATGGCATCGTAATCACCTTTGGCGGCTATTTTCTCCAACACCAGAGGCATCTCGAAAGCACCCGGCACACGAATGATCGTGATATCTGAATCATCCGCACCATGGCGCTTCAATGCGTCTATAGCCCCTTCCAACAGGCTCTCAACAACAAAGCTGTTAAAGCGCGCCACAACCAGGCAGAAACGGGTGTTATGGACGGTCAGTGCGCCCTCGATGGTTTTAATTGCCATATTGTCAGACCTTACATTCAACAGGTTAGTAACCTGTTCGTTGATCGAATTAAAAACTGCGATATCGATCCAACACCCTTTTCCACAGGCTGCTGAACCGGTGCATATCGAAATTTACTTGCAGTTGACGTACTCCACCACCTCAAGATCAAAACCGGAGATGCCGTGCATACTCATAGGTGAACTCAGCACCCGCATCTTACGCACACCCAGATCAGCGATGATTTGGGCACCAATACCAAAGGTACGCAGATGCCCAGGTATCTCACGCTGAGGTGCCGGATCTTCCTTGCCGTGGACCTTAAAGTCGTGCATCCGCTGAAGAATTTCCCGGCTGGTATCGTGGTTTCGTAGCAGCACAACGACCCCTTCACCCTCTTCCGCTATTCGCTTCATGGCACTCTCCAGAGGCCAACTGCTGCACCCTTTGCGAGAGGTGGAGAAAAGGTCACACAAGGTATTCTGCATATGCACACGCACCAAGGCTGGCTTCTCCGCCTCAATATCCCCTAACACCAGTGCCAGATGCAGCTCATTGTCAATGCTGTCCTGATAGGCGACTAGACGGAAATCGCCATACTCGGTCGGCAGCATACACTCACTAACACGCTCGATGGTCTTTTCATTGCTGACACGATAGTGGATCAGATCGGCGATGGTGCCAATCTTGAGGTCGTGCTCTTCGGCAAACTTCTCCAGGTCGGGGCGGCGTGCCATGGTGCCATCCTCATTGAGGATTTCGACAATCATCGCTGCCGGTGAGACACCGGCAAGACGCGCCAGATCGCATCCTGCCTCGGTGTGACCGGCACGCACCAGCACACCACCCGGCTGAGCCATCAACGGGAAGATATGTCCAGGCTGCACCAGATCCTGTGGTAGCGCATCCTCTTTCACCGCAGCTTGAACGGTGATGGCACGATCAGCGGCAGAGATACCTGTAGTAACCCCTTCAGCGGCCTCAATAGAAACAGTGAAGTTGGTGGAGTACTGAGCCTCGTTGACATCCACCATCAAAGGCAGGCGCAACTGTTGACAACGCTCCTTGGTGAGAGTCAAACAGATCAGTCCACGCCCATAGCGTGCCATAAAGTTGACCGCCTCCGGCGTCACCATCTCCGCCGCCATCAGCAGGTCACCCTCATTTTCCCGATCCTCATCATCCATGATGACAACCATCTTGCCCTGCCGCAGGTCTTCTATGATTTCTTCAGTTGTATTGAATGCCATAACTACTACTACGCCTTCAGCGCGCACAAAAATGAACCGCGAAGTTTAACAAAACTGGGGCCAACACCCAAGCTTCCGAGACTAAACAGTAGAGAAAAGCGGGAAATCAGCGGAGAAATCCACTCTTTGCCAGCAGCGTCATATCGATACCGGAAGCTGCAGCCTGCCCGGGAATGGCAGCCGACTCACCCAGTAACAGTCGCTCCAGGTAGCGCGCCACTAGATCCACTTCCAGATTCACCTGTGTACCACTACGGTAGTCGGCCATCACCGTCTCCGCCATCGTATGTGGAACAATATTAAGATCGAAACGATTACCATCCACACGATTGACCGTAAGACTGGCACCATCGACACAGATCGAGCCCTTATGAGCAATATAGCGGGCCAGCTCAGCGGGTGCCTCGACGCTAAAACGGATGGAGCGACCATCTTCATGCCGATCCACTACCTGACCGACACCATCAACGTGCCCACTGACCAGATGACCACCCAAGGGAGCGGAGAGGGTCAGTGCCTTCTCCAGGTTAACCCGGCTTCCGGGTCTCAGCCCACCCAGGGTGCTCAACGACAACGTCTCCCGCGAGACATCGGCAGCGAAGCCATCCCCCGGCAGCTCAACCGCTGTCAGGCAGATGCCGTTGGTGGCAATACTGTCGCCCAGTTGCACGTCAGACAGTGGCAGGCCACCACTCTGAATACGCAGCCTTACGTCGCCACCGCGGGACTCAATAGCGGCAATAGTGCCGACTGCCTGAATAATACCTGTAAACATCTTATCGATCCGATTAGTTAAGGAACCGCCTAAAAGCGGAACGCAGAGAACGCGGAGAAGCACAGAGGTCGCAGTGAAAACCTACCTTAACTTTGACTACACTATTTCAAACAACCGGCCTCACGGTGATCCGCAAATCCCGCCCAACCATCCGAACATCGCTGAATTCCAACTCGATCCTATCCCGCATCCGCTCAAGACCAGGGAGATGAAACAGACCTCGCCCGCCATCACCCATAATATGAGGCGCCGCGTAGACCACCAGCTCATCGACAATCCCGGCGGCCAGCGCAGCGCCGGCCAGCGTTGCACCCGCTTCAATCAGTACCTCGTTGATCTCCTGACCTGCAAGATGCTTCATCACTTCGTTGAGATCGATTGATCGTTCATCGCCCGAGAGGGAGAAAAGCTCCCCACCTGCAGCCACCACAGCATCACCAGATGCTCCCGGCTTACCACTGCAGATCACCTGAGTTCTACCTTCACGCTGAAACATTCCTGCATCCAGCGGCATCTCCAGCCGAGGATCGAGCACCACCCGCATCGGCTGGGGCAGCTCATCCTCTGACTCAACACCAAGGAGCTGCTGATGCTCAATTCTTACATTCATCGACGGATCATCCGCCAGCACGGTACCGATGCCGGTGACGATAGCATCACTGCGGGCACGCAGACGCTGCACATCAGCTCGCGCTTCAGTGCCGGTAATCCACTTACTCTCACCACTGGCCATCGCCGTGCGCCCATCCAGACTCATCGCCAGCTTGCAGCGAACATAGGGAAGACCCGCCGTCATGCGTTTAACAAAACCGGGGTTAAGCGCCTTGGCCTGAGCCGCCATAAGCCCATGCTCGACACTAATGCCGGCCTCGGACAGCAACGCTAAACCTCTGCCGGCTACCTGTGGGTTGGGGTCCTGCATGGCAGCCACCACCCGACTCACACCCGCTTCGATCAACCCATCGGTACAGGGAGGGGTTCTGCCCTGGTGGCAACAGGGTTCAAGAGTGACATAGGCAGTGGCACCGCGTGCCAGACTACCTGCCGCAGCCAATGCAAAGCGCTCTGCATGGGGACCCCCAGCACGGCGATGGTAGCCCTCACCCACGACTTCGCCACCGCGCACCAAAACACAACCTACCCGGGGATTGGGATGCGTGCTGTAAAGCCCCCGCTCAGCCAGACGTAAGGCCCGCGCCATATGTCGGCTGTCATCAGTTGTACTCAATCGTCCTTTCCCCCATCCAGCAGGTCTAGCTGTTGCCGCCTGACCTCAGGGGGAGGCTCTGTCTCCAGGCGCTCAATCTCTTCGCGGAAGGCGTTGACGTCCTCGAACTTACGATAGACTGAGGCAAAGCGGACATAGGCCACCTGATCCAGTTTACGCAGCTCGTCCATTACCCACTCACCGATCTGCCGGGAAGGGACCTCACGATCCCCCGTCGCCAGCAGCTTGCGACGGATATGATTAATGGCGTCATCCACCTGTTCAGTACCTACCGGACGTTTCTCCAGCGACCGTATCATCCCTGCCGCCAGCTTGCGGCCGTCGAACGGAACACGGCTGCCATCCTGTTTAACCACCCGGGGGAGGTTGAGCTCTGCTGACTCGTAGGTGGTAAAACGCTCTTTGCAGACCGCGCACTCCCGTCTGCGGCGCACCTGATCACCCTCGCCAAAAAGGCGGGAGTCTACGACCTTGGTATCCTGGGCGCCACAAAAAGGACATCTCATGGGTTACACCCTAAGGAACCTCTGAATAAGTCTGGCCGAATTGAATTGTGCTCAGAAGGCGCAAGATCAAGGCGAAGATCGCAGCTAATAGTAGGCTATTAGCAAGATGTTCAACGCAGATGTTGTGCCTTCTGAGTGCAATGCAATCGGTCATGACTTGTTCAGAGTTTCCTGGTTATTTATAGACGGGATGGCTCTTGCACAACGCAAGTGCCTTGGCCTTCACCTGATTAATCATCGCCTGATCACCGCGGCTATCAATCAGATCGCACATCCAGCCCGCCAGATCAGCCGCCTCGGCTTCACCGATACCGCGAGTGGTCAGCGCAGGAGTACCGACACGGATGCCGCTGGTGACAAAAGGTGACTGGGGATCGTTAGGGACGGAGTTTTTGTTGACGGTGATATTGGCGGCACCCAGCCATGCATCCACATCCTTACCGGTAAGACCCGCTTCGATAAAGCTGACCAGGAACAGATGATCGTCGGTACCACCGGAGACCACATCGTAACCGCGAGCGATAAACACCTGGGCCATCGCCTGGGCATTGGTTATTACCTGCTGCTGATAGACCTTGAAGCCTGGCTCCATCGCCTCTTTGAAAGCGACCGCCTTGGCGGCGATCACATGCATCAGTGGGCCGCCCTGAATACCGGGAAAGACAAGGGAGTTGAGTTTCTTTTCGATCGCCTCATTGGACTTGGCCAGGATCAGACCGCCACGGGGGCCACGCAGGGTCTTGTGGGTGGTCGTAGTAGTGACATCGGCAATCTGTACCGGACTGGGGTAGTGACCTGCTGCAATCAAGCCGGCAACATGGGCCATATCGACAAAGAGGTAAGCACCCACTTCGTCGGCAATATCACGGAAACGCTGCCAGTCGATGACACGCGAATAGGCGGAGAAACCGGCAACAATCATCTTCGGCTTGTGCTCACGAGCGAGACTCGCCACCGCATCGTAATCGATCTCACCGGTCTCGGGATTCAGGCCGTACTGAACAGCATTGTAGAGCTTGCCGGAGAAATTGGGCTTGGCACCATGAGTAAGGTGGCCACCGTGGGCCAAACTCATGCCGAGTACGGTATCACCGGGTGCGCAGAGAGCCATATAGACAGCAGCATTGGCCTGAGAGCCGGAGTGAGGCTGGACATTGGCGTAATCGGCGCCAAACAACTGCTTAGCGCGATCAATTGCCAATTGCTCGGCTTTATCCACAAACTCACAACCGCCGTAGTAACGCTTGCCGGGATAGCCTTCTGCATATTTATTGGTCAAGACAGAGCCCTGAGCCTGCATCACTCGTGGGCTGGTGTAGTTCTCCGATGCGATCAGCTCGATATGCTCTTCCTGGCGGCACACCTCACCCTCTATTGCCGCCCACAGCTCGTCGTCATAACCGCCAATCTGCATATCTTTGCTGAACATGGTCTATCTACCCCGGTAAAATCGAAAAAAGACGGCCATTTTAACACCTTGAGAGAGAAACTCACCACCCGTCCAGCCTATTTCATCTCCCGCCGCCCTTCCATATTGGTCGACATAGAGTTTTTTGGCCTGCCAAGGCAAGCCTATTTGTAAAACAAAGTCGATAAATTTGGAATCTAGCGGTTGAATTATCGTCGTCTCTGTACTGAAATGGGGTAATAACCCTGAGAGGAAATCCCGCCATGCGTATTACCGTTATCGCCCTCCTGCTATTTCTGACAACAATTACCACCTCAAGCTATGCTGCCGACTCAGAAAATGAGCAGCTACAAAAGCTGGTGGACCAGCTGAAAGAGGTCACTGAAAAGGCAAGAAATCAGCGAGCTGCCGATCGCTGGCTACTCAACGCCCTGGAGGATCTGGTCGAGCACTACAACTGGCCCTGGCGTAATCAGTTGGTAGTAGAGGACTTCTCTGACGGCGATTTCCAGCAGGACCCTGCATGGCAGGTCCGTTCGGGTCAATTCTGGGTGGATGGACGCCTGGGACTTCGCTCCCGCAGCCGTCAGCAACAAGTTGCTAAGCCAGAGCCTGAACAGCGAAGAGAGAAAGAGGATATCGGCAAGGCACTGCTGGGCGCACTACTCCAAGGCGCACTACAGAAGAGAGATCGACAGCAGCAGACCTCGCCCCCCCCCGCAACGACGGATCGTTACCAACCTGCAGAGATCCAGCTACCGGTAGCGGTCCCCAGTGTCTTCGCCGCAGAAATGGAGCTGTCGGTCCACAACGCCCCATCCGAAGAGGGAGAGATCAAGTTTGGTCTCTATCAAGGTGCGGAAGGCAACTCAGGTTACCAACTGGTACTCTATACCGGCCGCAGAGCATCACTTGAACTTCTGAGCAGACGTAGCGGCCGTACAGGCGTCATCGACAGAGTCGATATCGACGACATCGGTGACGGTAACAGCCACCAACTTCAGTGGCGACGTGATGCCAATGGCCAGATCGAGGTACTACTGGATGGCAATTCGGTGATCCGTGCTAGTGACCACTCATTCCGCTACCCGTTCAAGCAGTTTGCCATTACCAACAACAATGGCGATTTCGCAGTGGCGGGGGTCAGCCTCTACGGCGGGAACTAAATCGAAAACAGCCGCTATCAAGCTATAAAACCTAACTTGATTAGCACGAATGTCCAGCTATCGCCTAAGCACCTGATGATCGCACCCGTAGGAGCGGCTTTAGCCGCGATCCATGCTTCGATTTGGTACTGATCGCGGCTAAAGCCGCTCCTACGGTCTCTTGGCTGAACATTCGTGCTAATCAAGAAACCTAATGTGTAGGTTGGGTTAGCGCAGGCCTAGCCGCGCATCACATCACCCGCGTCTCCACCGATAGCAGACTACCGAGCTCCGCACGCAGCCGATCACCTGAATGCAAGGGGCCGACGCCGGCGGGAGTGCCGGTCATCACTACATCCCCTGGTAGCAGGGTAAAGACGCGGCTGATATCGGCCAGCAGGTCTGCCACTGGGAAGAGCATATCCCGGGTGCTACCTGACTGTTGCAGTAGCTCATTACGGTAGAGCTGCAGCGACAAGCAGGCCAAGTCAACACCGTCGGCCTCGACAAATTCAGAGAGCGGACAGGAAGCGTCAAAACCCTTCGCCCGCTCCCACGGATGCCTCTTCTCTTTTAGCTGGGACTGAACACCACGCAGTGTCAGATCCAGCCCCAGGCCAATAGCGGCAATTGCAGTCGCAATATCGGTAGGCTCGGCATCTTTCAGCTTGCGCCCCACCAATACCGCCATCTCAAGCTCATGGTGACACTCTCCAAAGCCATGTGGAATGGCGATAGGTTGAGCCATAGAGACGGCTGCTGTTGCAGGTTTGATAAAGAGTAACGGCTGCTTGGGTATAGGGTTGTTCAGCTCTTTTGCATGGTCTGCATAGTTACGCCCGACACAGACGATTTTTCCCAGAGGCAGATCCCAGGAGGCACCACCCAGCCGTTGATGATAATAGCCACTCATAAAACGCAAAGACCGAAGATTATTGGAATGAAGAGGTAAGATTGCTTACTATCCAACGCAGCATCCGACCGTTTACAGGCAATATACAGTGACTAAACTTATCAATACCCTGCGTGACTGGCAATCCGAATCATTCAACCAAACCCTCAAAGATGAACTGACAAGCCTGAAATCAGGCACCCTGCCGCTGCACCTTGCAACCACTCAGGGAGGTATTGTTGATGACAGCGACGTTGCGGTCACCGTTCTGGGCGCCGCAGACGAAGGCCGGAGTATCCGCGCCAGAGTTGGAGTATTTTTCAGTGAAGTGATTGGCGGCTGTAGCTGTGGTGATGACCCGCTGACTGCAAGCGCCAATTGCGAGATGGAGATCCGTATCGATAAGACGAGCGGTGAGGCAGAGTTCAACATTATCGACGGGTAAAACCAGTTGGACTGCATTCTGCGTCAGGTACTGAATTTTTTAACCACATCCACTAAATTTTCGGTCAGCATATACATGGCAGAGAGTATGTCTTTGATAATTTCCAGACAATTTTTAGTTGGTAAGTAAACCACTAATCCAGCTCCTCATACGACCAAAGTCCAATCTGCACCATCTCAACTACACCTCCGATAAAAAGATCTACACTCAAGTAAACAGGGGATATGCTTGGGATCGATTAATGTCAATAAAAAAGAGAATTTATTTCGTACTTATACTGCTGTCACTGCTGCCCTTGGCATTGATATCACTCCTGACCACATACATTGGAGAGGAGGCTCTTAAACAGATCATTGCTCGGCACAACATGGTGGTTACCCAGGAGAAGGCCAATGCAATCACTCGTATCCTCGATGACCGCATCAATGAGACCAGGCTGCTGGCCCAGCACCCTGCCATCGTAGCCGCTGTTCAGGCATCGAACCAGCAATACTCAGAGAGAGACCGTGAAGAGGTGATGTCACATATATTGCGCCTGGACAAAGCCTGGATCACTAACAAGGGGATAACCGACAAAGCCCGAGAAATATCCGGCAATACGCTCTCCAGCACCCTTAAAAAAATACAGCAACGTCGACCGGATGAGTATGGAGAGATGTTCGTAACCAACCGGCTGGGTGCAACTCTAGCCATGACAAAAACCCTGTCGGATTTCTACCAGGCGGATGAATATTGGTGGCAGGCGGGGAGCAAGATTGGAGAGAGCGGCGCCTTTTTCGATGACCGGGGTTATGACGAGACAGTAAAATCGATCGTCGTCGGCGTGACAGTCCCTGTCCGTGACGGCAGCGGAACCATCGGCGTATTCAAGGTCAACTACAAGGTAAAGAGCATCCTTGAAATCGTTACGGCGGAGGTAGCCAAAACAGAACAGATAATCGGCCTTGTACGCTCCACGGGTGGGATTATCGTCAGCTCAAACCCTGCCATGGAGAGTGCACTGATCGGGCATGAAGAGATGGTGAAGACCATGAGTGCCGGAGGCTGGTGGGAAGACTCTCACGAAGACTCCGGTTACCTGGGTGCTCACGCTCCGGTAGGACACACATTCAGTGCCAGAATAACCAGTGGCGCCATGAAAGGAATCAAGGGTGAAAAATCTCAAACCCTATCCTGGTACGTGATATCAGAGCAGAATAAGAGAGTTGCGTTCGAACCACTAAAAACTATACGCACGGTGTCCATTGGACTCGCCGTGGGTGCACTGCTGTTGGCAGCCCTTCTGAGTATCCTTTTGTCTCGATCCATCACCGATCCACTCACCAAACTGAAGAGAGGTGCACAAACTATCGGTGATGGAAACCTCAACTACCGTATTGATATCCAACAGAAGGATGAATTCGGCGCCGTAGCCAACTCATTTGACGGAATGACCACACGTTTACAAGAGACTCTTGCCTCCAGGGATGAATTGAACAAGGAGATCACAGAACGGATACATGCCCAGAATGCGTTGAGCCGCTTCAAATCCACCCTGGACCAGACTCTGGACTGTATCTTTATGTTCGACCCCCAAACGCTCAAATTCTTTTATGTGAATCGTGGTGCCATGGAACAGGTTAACTACAGCTTTGAAGAACTGCTACAGATGACACCTCTCGATATAAAACCTGAGTTCGACGAGTATCGATTCAGGTCGGTGTCTGAAGGACTGATTCAAGGGCCGGGACATGCAACGACATTCGAAACCATACACAGGCGCAAGGATGGAACAGAGTTACCGGTGGAGGTTTTCCTGCAATATATCTCCACGCCTGATCAGGCACCACGTTTCGTCGCCATAGTGCGTGATATCACCGAACGGCGACATGCGGAAGAGGAGAGCCTTCACCTGCGTAATTACCTACAGAATGTGTTCAATGCAATGCCCTCGATCCTGGCAGGCGTGGACAGTGCCGGTAACGTGGTTCACTGGAACCTGCAAGCAGAAGAGGATACCGGCATCACCGCAACCCAGGCCATGGGCAGGCCTATCGGTGAACTGCTGCCGATGATCCCCGATACTGTAAAAACAATTGCGTATGCAATAACGAGTGATCAAGCAGTAAAAATAGAAAAATTCGCCTACAGAAGACGAGGGGAAAGCCATTTTGCCGAGGTGACGGTCTATCCACTGACCACCGTCGGCAGTGAAGGAGCGATGATTCGTATTGATGACGTGACCGATCGAACACATATGGAAGATATGATGGTGCAGACCGAGAAAATGCTTTCGGTGGGGGGGCTGGCAGCCGGTATGGCTCACGAGATCAACAATCCATTGGGCGGGATGATGCAGGGCCTTCAGAATATCCGCCGCAGACTTTCACCGGAGCTGAATAAAAATGTACAGATTGCCACCGAACTGGGCATCGACATCAACAGCTTGCAACACTATCTGGAAAAACGGGAAATATTCAGCTTTATGGACGGCATATCCCAGTCTGGAAAACGCGCCGGTGATATCGTCAACAATATGCTTCACTTCAGTCGCAAAGCTGAAAGTGGTTTTGATAACGTCGATACGGTTACACTGATCGACAGGACTATAGAGCTGGCTGCTATGGATTACGATATGAAAAGGAAGTATGACTTCCGCAGTATCATCATAGAGCGTGATTACCAGAGTGGCTTGCCTAAACTGTACTGTATCGCAGGAGAGATCCAGCAGGTACTCTTGAATCTTGTACGCAACGCTGCACAAGCAATGCATGAGCAGCCTGACATATATAAAGAGCACCGCATCAGCCTAAGCGCATGGCTTGAGAAGAACATGTTATGTATCCAGGTGGCAGACAATGGGCCGGGCATGAATGAAGAGATACGCAGACGTGTATTCGAGCCATTTTTTACCACAAAACCACCTGGCAAAGGGACAGGCTTGGGGCTATCCGTCTCCTACTATATAGTGCATGACGAACATGCCGGTGAAATAAGCGTGGAGTCCGCGCCGGGTAAAGGAAGCCGCTTTACCCTAAAAATCCCTGTGGCTGCAGGGGAGCTCTAGTAGTTACCCAATTACCCCACTCTTCAGGGTAAACAGAGGTAGGTTTCCTTGTGAAATAAACTGCAAAATATTCAGACAGTTTGTAACTATTCAGCATAATGTCGTAACTGTTCAATGCTCAATCACATAGCCCTTCTCATTGAATAGGCACAGGCAGGCATCCACTACATCGGGGGCATAATGTGAACCACGGAAATCCGTAATCTCACCCAGTGCCACATCCATACCCAGGCCGGGACGGTAGGGGCGATGGGAAGAGATTGCCTCGACCACATCAGCGACGGCCATGATCCGTGCTTCCAGGATAATCTCATCCCCTTTCAATCCATTGGGATAGCCGGAGCCATCCAAACGCTCGTGGTGTTGTAAAATCATCTGAGGCACCGGCCAGGAAAAATCGATGTCCTTGACGATATCGTAGCCCACCTGGGCGTGACTCTTGATAATGGAGAACTCATCCTCAGTGAGCTTACCAGGGCGATTGAGAAACTCACCCGGTACATAGACCTTGCCGATATCATGAATCATGGCACCCATGCGTATGCCTTCCACCCTTTCACCATCCAGTCCCATTTCTTCAGCTATTGCTGAAGCCAGTTCTGCAACCCGCTCCTGGTGACCGGCGGTGTATGGGTCACGCTTTTCAACGGTGAGAGCGATAGCCTGAATGGTCTTAACCAGAACTCCGTGCAATCGTTCAATACTCTTACGGCGTTCCTCTTCAGCACGCTTACGCTCGGTAAAGTCGGTAAAGATCGCCTGGATATAAGGGTTGCCACCCAGCATGATCTTTCTGGCAGTGACCTGAACATCACGCAGATCACCACCCTTGGTTCTGTGCCTTGTAACAAAAACGTCTCCACCCGTCTGCAATATTCTATCGAAATGATATTGCACTTCTTCCTGTGACTCGTTTTCTTCAAAATCGTCAATCTTCAGGCTGGCGAACTCCACCTTGGTATAGTCCAGGGTTTTATAGGCCTGCTCATTGAAATCGAGTATATCGCCACTCCTTGGATCAATGAGCAAAATAGAATCACCACCCTGTTCGAAGATCAGGCGGTAACGCTCTTCGCTGGCGCGTAGCGCCTCCTGGGCCCACTTGCGTTCGGTGATGTCCTGCAGAATGTGAAGCGAGTGCTTATAGCTGCTGTCCGGATTGAGAATGGCATAAGAGCGTGAGAGAAAGACCTCCCCCGAGCTCACCGTGATTTCACTGGATTTCGAAGCCTCTTTTGTTACCAACGTCTCCTCACATCCGGGTATCGGCCCATCCAGTTTTGGGAACAGCTCCCAGTAAATCCTGCCGACTGCCTCCTCGTGAGTCAGGCCGGCACGTTCGAAATAGGCACGATTGGCGTTGACGATGCGTAGCTGATCGTCATGAATAAAGAGAGGATCCTGCACCGCGTTAAAAGCATCATCCCAATCGAGTGCAGCCTGTTGAATCACCTGCCGGCTCTGCTCCAGTTCATCGTTTCGGTTTGCCAATTCCTCGGTTCGCAGGTCCACCTCATCCTCGAGGTGCTCACGGTAACGCCTATTCTCCTTGATCAGTTCTGCACGCTCCAGCGCCCGCCTTACCGAGTGTTCGAGAAAAGCCAAATCGTGCACCGGTTTGGTGATGAAATCCCAAGCTCCCAAGCGCAGTGCCTCGATGGCATCATCCAGAGTACCCATACCGGAAACAATGATCACAGGCGTATCCGGTCTCGCTTCCACCATCATGGGCAGGGCGTCTATACCATCCATCACCGGCATACGTAGATCCAACAGTACAAGATCCGGCAACTGGGAGGTAAACACCTCCAGCCCGTCACGGCCATTGGTCGACTGAACCACCTCAAAGTCACTGTCTTCAAGGTAGGCGGCTACACTTTCGCGCAGTACCGGATCATCATCCACTACCAGTATGGTGCTGTTATTCGATTCACCCATCGAACCTCTCTCTCCTTGTCAAATTACCGGTGACATCACTCAGCCAGCAAACGATTAATTGCCTCGGTAAAAACAGCCATATCGGATACTGGCTTTTTGAATACACTCCCTTCTCCCAAGCCGATCCGTTCCAGCTCAGCCGGTACTGCATAATCCGCCGAGCCTGTATGCACAATAAATTTCATTTTCGGATAGACTTGATGGGCCTTCACTATCAATTCATTGCCGTCCATTCCCGGCAGGCGCATATCCATGATGCCAAGATCAGGCTTGCGCTCAGCAATCAGTTCAAGCGCCTTCTCACCATTGGAGGCGGAAACCACTTCATACCCCTCATCCTCGACATAGGCCACGAGGTTGAGCAATACAGATTCCTCGTCATCAACCACGAGTATTAGGGACATAAGAATAACCTCTTCTCTGTTTATACCATGCTCTTCCTATACGCATGGTTGGGATTAATCCTTAAGGAGCCTCTGATTAAGTCTGGTTAGATTTTAGCCGGCGTAAAGCAATCATGACTTAATCAGAGTCTCCTTAACTTAAGGGTAGGCCAATAATGAATTTGCTGCCCTGTCCCAGAGCAGACTCCACTTCCATCCGGCCACCATGCTCATCACAGATAATAAAGTAGGAGACCGACAGCCCAAGCCCTGTCCCCTCACCCGGTGGCCGGGTAGTAAAGAAGGGTTCAAAAATCCTTTTGCGAGTCGCCTCATCCATACCCGGACCATTATCCTCCACCTCAAGGAGCAACATCTCTCTCTCCACGCGGACACGCAGAGTGATCCTAGGAGTAGCCTCTTTAGGCTTTTCACCGAACGACTGTGCCGCATTGCGCAGCAAATTCAGCAGCACCTGCTGGATCTCGGAGGCAATACACTTCACTGTCACCCCCCCGGACTCAAACTCTCTGACAATCTCAATATCCCTGAAATCGAAGCGTTTTTTGAGATTGTAGTCCACCGCCGCCAGTTCCAGAGTCTGCTCTATCAGTTGCGCGATATCCTCTTCACTCTTCACCATCTCCGACCTGCGGCTGAACTGCAGCATATTACGCACGATCGCGCTGGCACGCTCACCCGCCTCGGTCATACCTCTCATAAAACTATCGATCTGGCGTTGCGCCGTGTAGTTCTGAACCAGCTCCAGATCCAGGCCCAGTTGCGCGGCCACCTCGAGATTTTTATCCAACTCAGGAGAGAGTCTGCGTTTGATATTTTGCAGCCCCTGCAGAATACCCCCGAGTGGATTGTTCAGTTCGTGAGCCATTCCCGCCGCCAAGCCTCCCACCGACATCATCTTCTCAGTCTGCACCATGGTGGACTCCATACGTTTGCGCTCGGTGACATCATGCACCACACCAAGCATACGCAGAGGTTTACCGGAGTCATCCCTACTCACCTCCCCCTGCTCTTGAACATACCGCACTTCACCATCGGGGCGGATCACCCTGTGCTCAATCTTATAAGGCGCGTGACCCTTCACTGCACTATCGACAGCCTCGATAACTTTATCCCGGTCTTCCGGATGGATCGTCTCCAGAAACCCCTCATAGGAGGCGGCAAACTGTCCGGGCTGGAGACCGAAAATACGGTAGATTTCGTCAGACCACGTGAGGCCGCCGCCCTGTATATCCCACTCCCAGTTACCCAAATTGGCGATTCGCTGGGCCTTTTCCAGACTTTTCTCACTGCTTCTCAGGCGCTCCTCAGTCTGCTTGCGCTCATGGTTCTCCCGTTGCAGCTCCACGGTGCGCTGGTCAACCCGCGACTCCAGCTCTACATTCAACTGCTGCAGTGCCTGCTGAGCCTTGTCCCGATCCTCCATGGTCGCCTTCAGATCCCTGTAGAGCACCACCGTGGCACGGTAGCGCCAGTAGGTCATGGCGATGACGACCACAAACAGCAGCAAGCCACCGCCACCGCCACCCACCCACAGAACGCGCTGTACCGTCCAGTAAGGCTCCGGAGCACCGAACCAGCGGCTGTAGATCTCTGCATAGGTTGTGCTGCCGACAAACTGCTTTACGGCGGCATTCATGCTGGCGAGCAGTGCATCATCACCCTTACGTACAGCAATCGCCCGCTTGATCTCTTTCAGTGGCGGCCCGACCTGCTTGATCAGTCCCTCCACACCCGCCCCTCTCGCGCTCTTCCAGGCCACCGGTATGGGAAATGCGAAGGCCTCCACTTCACCCGCCAACAGGGCGAACAGCGCATGCTCATGGGCATCGAAAGTGACGACCTCGATATTCTCTGCGGCTTTGAGCAGCCTGAGGCCCACGTTCTGCACCACACCGGCGGCACGCTTGCCGGCAAGGTCTTTAAGTCCAGTGATCTGCTGGTTTGTTTCGCGCACGAAGAGACCGATGGCGAAGGTCTCCACCGGGTTGGTGAATGAGAAAAACTCAGCCCGTTGAGGCGTTATACCCATATTGGGTATCAGGTCCACCTCACCGTTTTTAAGCGCCTCCATGGTAGCTACCCAACCGTCGAATATACGGTATTCCAGTTGAACCCCGGCTATTTGAGCGACCTCACCCAGAAGCTCCACGGCGAATCCGCCCGGCTTCTGTTTCTCATCCACATGGTAGTGGGGTGGAAAATCCCCTGGCATGGCTACCACCAAGCGCTCTGCCTGCTGCCCAAAGGCCTGCATATTGGGATACAGGCAGGCGAGAAGCAACAGCACAAAAATCCTGATCAAGTGGCGCATCATCTTATCGTTCCGGCCATCGATCCTCGCCCCGCAAATCACCCTCCTGCCATAACGGTAGCTTGATGACAAACTTGGCGCCCTTATCAGGCGTGGACTCAACAAACATCTCACCTCCATGCTCATCGCAAACAATGAAGTAGGAGACCGAGAGCCCCAACCCGGTACCTTCCCCTGGCGGACGGGTGGTAAAAAAGGGCTCAAAGGCCCGGTTCCGAGCCGTCTCGGTCATTCCCACACCGTTGTCCTCCACCTCGATCTGCACCATGCCGCCCTCTCTGTGGAGACCCAACCGAATTCTGGCCACCCCCTCCTTATCCACCCTCGCGAACAGCGCTTGAGCTGCATTGCGCAGCAGGTTGAGTAGCACCTGCTGAATCTCGGTTACCACACATCTCACCGCCGGCAGAGCGGCCTCATAGTCACGTACCACCTCAATCCTTCGAAAGTCGTATCGCTTCTTCAGATCATAGTCCACTGAGGCCAGCTCAAGCGTCGTATCTACCAGCGATGTCATCTCAACGGCAGAGAAACCCGGCTCGGTCTTGCGGCTGAAACTCAACATATTTTCAACAATACCGCTGGCGCGCCGACCGGCCTCAGCGATGCCCTCCATGAGATGGTAGACCTCCCGCTGCTGCAAATATTTGTCAACCAGGCCTAAATCGAGCCCCAGTGACTTGGCAGCTTCACGGTTCTTTAGGAGTTCCGGACTGAGACGCCTGCGTACATTCTGCATACCCTGCAACATACCGCCCAAAGGGTTGTTGATCTCGTGGGCCATGCCCGCGGCCAGACCACCCACCGACATCATCTTCTCGGTCTGCATCATCATCTCTTCCATACGCACTCTTTCAGTCACATCATCGAAACGTATGACAGCGCCGGTAGCAGCGTTGGCTACCAGGGGGAAAATTGTGATGTCTGCATAACGGTGCTCGCCTTCAACCTCATGAATATGGCGCTCTACCGACTGGGCCTGATTTTCACGGATAGCCGTACGCACCCGCTCCATCTGCTCCGAGAGTACCGGTATCACCTGCTCCAGCCCCCTCCCCGCCGCCTGCTCCCTGCCTACACCACTATACTGTTCCGCCTCCCGGTTCCAGTGGGTGATGACACCATCTTCATCCACACCCACCAATACTGACGGCATGGAGTCGATGACATTCTGGAGGTAGTGACGCAGTTGATCCAGTTCGTCTTCCGCCTGCCGTCGCTGCCCCCGGTTTTCGGCTTCAGTCAACTCCCGCTCAATGGCTGGTATCAGACGCCCCAACTTCTGTTTGGAAATATAGTCGTGGGCGCCGCTGCGCATGATGTCGACGGCGACCTCCTCGTTCACTTGGCCTGAAACCACAATAAAGGGGATATCCAGAAGCAGTGAGTGGTAGACGGCAAGTGCCGCAGGCGCGCTGAAGTGAGGCAATACATAATCGACAAGCAGAAGATCCCACGCCTGACCTTCCAGGGCCGAGCGCATCTCAGCCTCAGTCTCCACCCGCTCTATTACCGGTGCAAAACCGCCTTGGAGAAGGGCATCCTCCAGTAGTAACGCCTCGTCTTCCGAGTCTTCGACCAATAGAATGTTGAGTCGGCTGCCCATTACTCTCCAACCCCTTCACCCGGTAGTTCATTCAGATCCAACCAATAAAGCCTCAATGCCTTCACTGCCCCCATAAACGCCTCGTAGCTGACCGGTTTACGCACATAACCGTTGGCTCCTAAATTATAGCTGGTCAATCGGTCCTCCTCCTGAGAGGAAGAGGTCAAAACAACCACAGGCAACCGCCTTGTTCTTTGATCCTGACGCAACCGCTTAAGTACCTGAAGACCACTCATTTTTGGCAGATTGAGATCCAGCAGCGTAAGCTTTGGACAGAATGCCCCTTGCTGTGCGTAATCACCCTCGCCAAAGAGGCAGTCGAGCGCTTCCTCTCCGTTGCGTACCACCTGAACCTGATCATCCATCTCATGCTGTCTGAATGCATCGAGTGTCAATTCAAGGTCATCAGGGTTATCTTCGACCAGCAGGACGATTTTCTTTATCTTTTGTGTCATGTTTACCCTTACCAGGTGTTACAGGGTGAAGTAGAAAGCAGCACCCTCACCCAGCTTACCCTCACCCCACAATTTACCGCCGTGGCGTTGAATGATGCGCTGTACCGTGGCCAACCCAATGCCGGTTCCCTGAAACTCTTCATCAGTGTGCAGCCGCTGAAAAGGCCTGAACAGCTTGTCCGCATAGGCCATATCGAAACCTGCGCCGTTGTCCCTGACAAAGAAGGCAGCTTCACCTTCAGCTTCTGTTGCACCGAACTCAATCATCGCCTGTGCTCTCTTGCCGGTATACTTAAAGGCGTTGCCCAGCAGGTTCTCCAGAACTATTTTGAGCATCCCGGCATCACATTGGGCTATACAACCGCCGGCGATGACAAACTCAACCTGCCGTTCTTCCGCCGTCTGTTGCAGGTCAGTGGCCATCGCGGAAGCGATCTGACTCAGATCCACCTGCGCCAGTGTCAATTCCCCCCGGGTCAGGCGCGACAGCCGCAGCATGTCATCAATCAACTCTCCCATGCGCCGGGCATTTGCCATCACCCGTTCCAGTAAATGCTGACCACGATCGTCCAACCTGTCGGGATAATCCCGCACCAGCATCCGACTGAATCCATCGAGGCTACGCAGAGGTGCCCTTAGATCATGAGAAACCGAATAGGTGAATGCCTCCAGCTCCTTATTAAGGGCATTGACAGTGATCAGTTTCTGATTAAGCTGCTGATTCAAACCTTTGACCCGCTCCTCCGCAGCCACCTGTTTCTGGTAGGTACGGGCATTGCTCAGTGCCAGGGCGATAACCGGGGTGATACTGAGAGAGAGATTGAGGTAGTGCTGGCGATACTGGGGAAAGGTGATACCTTTTACAGATACGACACCATAGCGCATGCCCTGACGTTCGATAACCAGGGTAAACCCACCACCCTGATCGTCCAGTTGATAACGCGTCGTAAAACCTGCAAGCCGTTTAGTCTCTGCATCATCAACCGTACTAAATGGCGGTGTAAAAACGATCTCTCCCGGACCTTCATCCGATAGCGGCAGGTAGACCACCTGCCCCGGACCACAAAACATGGTGAAAAGCTCCAACACCCGCTCCACCACTGAGACCTCGTCGGTTAGTGCAGTAATACCACTGATCAGGTCATTGACCATGGCGTAGTCCGCCAGCTGCCGCTCTTTCTCCTGGAGCATCCCATTTTGCTGTTTTCCTTCCTGCCACTCTGCAACCAGTGCCCTGATAAACAGCCGTAGAGAATCGAGTCCCACATTGACCCGTTCCCAGGGTAATCCGGCCTTATCGGCAAATGCTTCCAGCTTTTCAACCACAGCCGGCTCGATCCCGGTGTCCAACAGAAGCAGGCGATTGGTGGACTCCAGGAAAAATGCCTTGGCGTCAGCATCGTCAAAGCCCCACTTCTGATACTGTGCCTGCCAATTATTGAGCATCCCAGGCGTCACTAGATGGACCCCCTGCTTCAGGTAACCGTCAAGCTGCTCTGGCCCAAGGAACAGTTCAAAGCACTGCTCCATAGGGTGAAAACGAGCATCCTCGGATAAGGTATTCTGGTCAAACTCACAGAGGCAGTGTCCACCCAAAATGCACACTGAACCTGCCCCCTCGCCCAGCTCAGCAAGGGAGTGACTCAGGGTCTTGGCAACAGCAGATGGATGGTCGCAATCGGCGGTGTACGCAACTACGTCCACGTTGCCGAACTTCTCCTCCTCGACAACACGTACCACCTCTCTGTAGAAGTAGTCACAGACCAGCAGTGTGAGTCTATTGGGCATACTAGGCTAATCGATCCAGTCCAACTGGGTAGCGTCCCCACCAGAAGATAGAGCTTCAATCTCATTCATCGAACTCTTCCTCCTTAATGGTAGCTTATGAATATCCGCTATTCCCAAATATCCCGATTCATCGATCTCCCGCAGGCAGAAGAATAGAAAATATTGTGCCCTTACCCGGTATCGAACGGACACTCAACTTTCCATTGTGTTCATCGTTGACGATAAAATAGGAGACAGATAACCCCAGCCCGGTACCCTGTCCCGGCGGGCGCGTGGTGAAGAAGGGTTCAAACACACGCTGCGCTGTGGGCTCATCAATACCGGGACCGTTGTCCTCCACCTCGATCAGAACCATCTCTTCCCTGAGGGCTGTCCGTAGTACAATCCTGGCCTGATCTGTACGATCTTCTTGGAGGCTTATGGCTTGGGCCGCATTACGTAACAGGTTCAGCAACACCTGCTGAATTTCCGAGGCGATGCAGGAGACGGGGGGGGCACAGGGATCATAGTCACGCTCGATCACAATATTGCGAAAATCGTACTTCTTCTTTAGATCGTAATCGACCGAGGCCAGCTCCAAGGTGCGTTCGATCAGTGGCACGATCTCCTCGGACTGCATCACCATCTCTGCCTTGCGGCTGAACTGCAGCATATTGTTGACGATGTCGCCGGCGCGCCGCGCCGCTTCGCTGATGCCGTCCAGAAAATGCCGGATCTGACGTTGCTCCATGTACTCCTGCATCCTCTCCAGATCCAGCCCCAACTCCCTGGCCAGCTCCAGGTTTTTATCCAGTTCCGGAGAGAACCTGCGTTGGACGTTCTGCAAGCCCTGCAGTACACCACCCAGGGGATTGTTCAGCTCATGAGCCATGCCGGCAGCCAAACCACCCACCGACATCATCTTCTCGGTCTGCACCATGGTAGACTCCATACGCACCCGCTCTGTCACATCATCGATACGCAGCACCGCCCCCTGCCGTCCTTCACCCGTCAGGGGGTAGAGCACAAGGTCCAGATATCTCTGTTCGTTTCCAACCTGCTTGAGCACACGCAGCAGTTTGAGAGGGCTATCCTGGGTGATCGCTTGTTTGATCGCTGCCATCTGCTCTGTGAACTGGGGCAGCAGCTGTTCCATAGGCTGCCCTATGGCCTGAGAGGAGGGAATAGCACTCAATACAGCAGCCTCCGGATTCCAGTGGGTAACACGGCCGTCGGTATCCAGGCCAATAAGCACGGAGGGCATGGAATCGACCACATTGTGTAGATATTGGCGGGTTTCATTGAGTTCAGACTCCATCTGTTTGCGTTCCGAGATATCCCAAAACACCCCCAAAATGCCGATCACCTTGCCCGATTCATCTCGCACCGGCACCTTGACGATATGCACGGTATGCTGCGTTCCATCCAGGATATAACCTTGATCCAGTTCGACAACACACCCCCCCTGCATAATTTTCTGATCATCTCTTCGATACTTCTCAGCAAACTCAGGGTCATGGAAGACAAAGTCATCATTGCCCACAAACTCTTCGGGCTGCCGGCCAAAACCTGCTGCATAACTGGGATTGACTGCCATGTAGATGGAGTTCCGGTCTTTGTAGAAGACCTTCTGGGGGATGTTCACCAGCAGGTTTCTGTACTTGGCCTCACTTTCGCGCAGGGCATCCTCCATCTCCCAGCGCTCGGTTATATCGTGCAGTGTGCCCATCATGTGCGTGGTACCCGTGGATGGATCAACGCTCACATCCCCCTCGACCTGCATCACCCGTACCGTATCGTCGGGACGCACCATGTGAAATTGATGACGACCTGTTCCGCCGATCCTGTTCGCCGCCTCTCTCATCCATCCTTCAACTGCTTCCTGCTCTTGCGGGTGCACGAAGCTCAACATTTGATCAAAAGTAACATCTTGGGTTTGAGGCGGAATACCAAAAGCCATAAACATCTCTTCCGAGCAGATGATCTTGTCGCTCTCGATATCCCAATCCCAGCTTCCGAGCTGGGCGATATGCTCGGCGTGCATCAGACGCTTACGACTCGCCCGTAGCGCCTCTTCATTTCGCCTTCTCTCTTCGACTTCTGTATTGAGCTGGTCACGAGAAGCCAGGGTAGCCTGCAGACGCGTCGCCATCCGATCAAAGGCAAAGCCCAAGTCGCCCAGCTCATCGTTGGATATATGGCCCACCCTGTAGTCAAGAGTGCCATCACCGATAACTTCAGTGCCCTCCTTCAGCTTATCCAGGGGCCGGATGATCTGCCTGCCCATGATAATGCCGAAAAAACTCAACAGCAGGATAAGAAGCAGAGTAAAGAGAATAATCAGTCTATCCTGAAGGTCACGGATACCCGTCACCTGATCAGCGCTAAAACTGCCCAGTGCCAATGCGTCCGAAATCATGTTCTGGGTCAGCATGAAGATTTGATCGGCAGTACGCTGCTGCCGTTCCGTTAGACCGGAGGCATGCATGGTTGTTTTTTCGGCGATAATAAAAAATCGCAGGTGTAGTTCCAATAAGGAGGCATGGGATTGCTGTAGCCTATCAAGGAGCTCAATCGTCCCTTGTTGGCCGGTATCCGCATGGGACATCAGGCCGGCCAGCTCCTCATGCTTGAGCAGCCACTGTTTTCTTGCCCTGCTCTCCCGGGGATAGCGAACAAATTCTGCCGCAAGATGATAGAGGCTTGAAGTGTTCTGAGTAATCTCAGTGATCAGCCTGTTATAGACCAGAGCGGCATCGACCCGCGTGGCCATCCACTGCTGGAGAGCCGTGACGCTGATCCCGAATAGGACCGGGACCATAATAATCATCCAAATCCTGGTCCTGATTTTCATAATATTGGCTTGCTAATTATCATGAATAGATCAATCTCACCGAAAAATGGTTATTGCTTCAGGATTCACCTCTTGAAGCCCGGTAAAATCTATATACTCCATGAAATCGGGCATCTCAGTTGCCTGGGTAAGCCCGTTTCTGAGCGCCCAGCGCGCTTCACTCTCCAACAACAGCAGATGGAACTGCTCCAGGGATACACGCAATTTCAGGGTTGGCCAGAGGGCATAGATCTTATCCTTCTCCACGCCCAAGCGTTGGGCGACCATGGCAACCGCATCATCAGGTTGCTGACGTACAAATTGTTCAGCCTTGTTCAATGCACGTAGCAACCTGGCTGCTACACCCGGGTTGGCAGCGAGCATCTTTTCTGTGATCAACACCATATCAATCTGCCGGTAGAGGCCAGGTACGGAGAACACCACTGCCTTGTCACCCAGCAACGCTTTGGCTTGGCTGATATAGGGCTCACGCATGGAGAAGGCATCGATACGTCCCTCTGCCAAGGCCTGGGGCAGTTTCTCCGCTTTCATGTAGCTGAGGGAGACCTGCTCACGGGGAAGAGCGTGCTCACCCATGAAGAGCTCGAGGAAATAGTGCACAGCAGAAGCGCGTTGGGTCGCCACACGCTTTCCCACCAGATCTGCCGGAGTTTGAATACCGAGGTCTGCCCGGGCGATAACCCGGTTTACATTGCCGGCGTTGAAGGTGGCGGCAATGATCCTGAATGACCTTTTCTCCAGGGCGGCCATGGTGATCGGCACATCAGCAGAGACCGCCACATCAACCCTATCCTGGAAAAATCCATCCCGCAGAGCGCGTTTACCACTGGGGAACTCGGACACCACCACCTCTATGTTCTCCTCTTCAAAGTAACCCTGCTGGGCCGCGATAATGGCCAGGGCGCTGGTAGGCTGCATGGCAAGCCCTATACGGATATTGATTCTATCCTCACTGGATAGCGGCCTCTCCTTATGCTGTGTACTCTGAGGTAGCAGAATAAACGCAACGCCAACGACCACAATGAGAATGACCAGCCAGTAGTGGTGACGCTTCAGCAGGGAACGGCGGGTAACCTTGGATGACGTCATTGAACACATATCCTGGAAAAAGCTGCTACTGACCACAAGCAGCACATGCGTAGCCCACTAACCCCCTGTAACGAGCGAGCCACACCGCTCCTGAGGGAAAGCCTCCTTCTCTGAGCATAGTTCTCATACAGGCGTTTTGTGAGGGAATAGGTGAAAATGGCTGTGCACAATAATCCGGGAACCGGGTGTAGGAGCGAACTTGTTCGCGAAGAACATGCCCGGTCGCCTGATCGCGAATAAATTCGCTCCTACAGATGCGCTTTTTTCTATGAAGATAGTGTTTCAGAACTATTGTGCATAGCCACTTAGATGAATTAGGAAATTAGAGGAAGCAGATGATTTACCAGGAATATATATCCTGCCCATCTGCGTTATCCATAGATTCAGATAGATGAGACACGCTTCAGTGCTGATGTACTAGACTTCTTAGAGAGGGCTCCCCCTATAGTATATGGTCGCGTTGCAGACATAGTGCAGGCTATATCGAAGACGCAGCAACCAGAATAGATTCGAGGGCTGATTAATGAAAAAAATAGTCTGGATTGCCATCCTTGGCGTGCTGCTGGCAATTGTTTTTCTACTCTGGATGAGTCCCAAGCAATCCACCGAGAAATTGCCACAAAACCCGGCACAGCAAGCCGCACAGCCAATCTACGATTTGCGCTTTGGTCACAACATCCCGGCCACCAGCGCTCTTCACCTAGCCTCAGTACGCTTTGCCGAAGCCGTAAAAGAGCAGACCAGAGGCAAGGTCCGGGTAACAGTCTATCCCGCGCAGCAACTGGGTAATGACCATCAAATGGTCGAGATGGCCCGCGCCGGCGAGCTCGATATCATCCTCACCCCGACGGCCAAGATGAGCGTACCGGTACCCGCCATTCAGTATGCTGACCTGCCCTTCTACTTCCCTACTCCCGAAGACCTGTATGAGATGCTCGACGGTGAGCCCGGCCAAATGCTGCTGGACAAGCTCAGGAACATTGGATTGATCGGCGTGACCTTCTGGGAGAATGGTTTCAAACACTTCACCGGTAACAAACCGCTACAAAGCCCTGAGGATTTCGAGGGGCTGAAGATCCGCACCATGAAGAGCCGCATCATCATGGAGCAGTTCAAGTCTTTCGGTGCTCACCCCGTACCCATCGACTTTCACGCCACGCGTCAGGCGTTGGCTGACGGTGTGGTCGACGGTCAGGAAAACCCGCTAATCGCTATCGTCAGCATGGGGTTTCATGAAGTTCAGTCCGACCTGACCATCAGCAACCACGCCTACCTGGGCTATGTCTTTTCCATCAGCGAAAAAGTATTTGAAAAACTGCCCCAGGATATACGGGAAATATTGGTTTCAACGGCCAGGGAGTTGACCATCTGGGAACGTGAGGAGACCCACCGCAAGGAAGAGGCCCTGCTGGAGACCATTCGGCAGGCTGGTGTCCGCATCCATACCCTCGATGCAGCAGCCCACCGCCGGTTCGCAGCAAAGACAAACTACATTCCGGCACTGTTCGAAGAGATCATCGGTGCCGACGTACTATCAAAGACCGAAGAGCTGATGATGGCGAAACACCTTGCTACCACTGATGGCAAGCGACCCATCATCATCGGTCTCGACAGCGACCTCTCCCTGGATGCGAAGACCTCCGGCCTGGCCATCAAGCGCGGGGCTAAGCTGGCAATTGATGAGATCAATAAGCGAGGCGGAGTATTGGGTAGAAAACTCGCCCTGATTGCCCTGGACCACAGGGGCATGCCGAGCAAGGGAACGAGAAACATCGAGAAGCTGATTGCCAATCCTGATGTCGCCGCAATCATCGGTGGTCTGCACAGCCCGGTCATCATGGCCGAGAAAGAGACCATCCAGACCGGCGGGATACCGTTCCTGGCATCCTGGTCATCGGCTGCAGAGGTGGTCGAAACCACCCTTAAGCCCAGCTATATATTCCGGATCTCTGCAAACGACCGTCTGGTGGGGCCATTTATGATCGACTACGTGTTGAATCAATATAAACGACCGGCCATCATGCTGGAAAACACGGCCTGGGGACGCGGTAATCTGCGCCACATGAGCAACCGTCTGAAGGAAAAAGGCGTCGCCTTCATTCATGTGGAAAAATTCAACCGGGGCGAAAAGAACTTCTCTCCCCTGCTCGACCGAATCAACGCCGCAGGCGCAGACAGCATCATCATGATCGCCCAACCGCTGGAAGGCCAATATATCGTCAATACCCTGGCCCAACAGCCAGCTCCGCTTCCGGTCATATCGCACTGGGGCATCACCGGCGGCGACTTCTGGAACATAAACAAGACAGCCCTGAGCAAAGTGGATCTCGCCTTTTTCCAGACAGTCTCACTGCTGGATAGTGCGAATGAACATGCCATAAACCTGGGCAAACGCTATACCGCACACTACGGCATCGATTCACCTCGCCAGATCAAGGCACCGACCGGCGTCGCACATGCCTATGACATCGTTCAGCTCATGGCACTGGCCATCGAGCAGGCCGGCACTACGGAGCATGCGGCCGTACGCAGTGCGCTTGAAAACCTGCCGCCCTATCAGGGTGTGGTAAAAAGATATGATCCTGTCTTCACGGCTACAGATCATGACGCCCTCACAGTGGAGGATTACCGCATGGGAAAATTCGACGAGGATGGCGCAATCATTCCTGTAACTGATGAGGTCCGGTAACAGAATATAATACTGGCATGGTTCCAGACGAAACCCTTATGAGCACCTCCAACAGCAATCAGCAGCAACGCAGTCTGAAAAAAAGGCTGGTGTTGCAGGTCGCGGGATTTGTCGCCATCGCCATGACGCTGGTGACGGTTCTGGCTGCGCTGCTTTTCAGTGGCGGACTGAGCAACCAGGTGAATGAACTACTCAAAAACGCTACACGTTCATCACAGATGCTGTTGGAGCAACGTATCGCCTACCTGGTTGAAAATACCGAACGGCTCACGAAAAACCCGTTCGTCATCAACGGTCTTGTCGATCCTGATGGGCGACAGACCTATCTACCCAAACTAACGGAGTCTTTTGCAGCCGGTCGCGACGTGGTGTCGTTTGTGCTGGTTGATTTTGATGGTCGCCCGGTATTCCAGACCATTCCCGACATACCCGATTATAACCTGTCACCTGAACTGCGTACCGCACTGGCAAGGGGTCAGCGTACCCTGTTTATCCAGCAGCCGGAAAACCAGATGGTCATCGTGGCGCCCATCGAATACTACAACACCACCCAAGGCGCGGTGGTCGCCGCCTTCGACCTGGAAGCGGTCGCCAGACGAAATCGTCCCCACGATCCCCAAGCCTACTATAAGCTGATCAAGCAGGGACAAGAGATCGTGAGCCACAACCACGATGTGCAGACCAAATATATCAAGCATCAACTGGCCAGCAGTGATGAAACCCCCCTGCTGCAGGCCCTCGGCCTCAACCTGGAGATTGGGCTACCTGAAGAGAGCTACCTGGCTCCGGTATGGCAGGCCGTGCTGCGCCTGTTGGCCATGGGTGCCCTGCTGATCCTGGCCGCTATATTCATCTCCGCCTGGATCGGCAACAGCATCGCCCGACCCATACTTGCACTCTATCAACGGGTGAAACAGGCCGACCAACTTGAGGCAAGCCGCTGCAGCCCGGTAGGTACAGGCGACGAACTGGAGACACTTGCCCTGGCCTTCGACCAACGCACCTCGGAACTTCAGAAAACCGTTGCCACACTGCAGGAGAGAGAACACCAACTTCGTGATGCTCAACAGATGGCACAGCTGGGTAACTGGTCACTCGATATCGCTTCCGGAGAGCTCTTCTGGTCGAATGAGATATACGAGATCTTCGGTATGGATCAGGAACAGTTCACTCCAACCTACAACAGCTTCATGGGAACCATTCATCCCGAAGACCATGAAATGGTCAAGCACGCATACAGTGAGGCGATAGCCAACAACCGACCCTACGAGATCACTCACCGCATTATTCGCAAGAACGACAACGCCGTGCGCTATGTGCACGAACGCTCTGAAGAGGTTAAAGACAAAACTGGAAAAATATTTAGGTCGGTGGGTATGGTGCAGGATGTGACCGACAGGATACTAGCGCAGCAGGAGGTTAATGCTATCCGGCACTATCTGCAGAATATTTTTGATTCCATGCCTTCCATTCTTGTTGGCGTAGACCTGGATGCCCGAATCACCAACTGGAATAGTGAGGCGCAGCGTATCAGCGGATTAAGTCAGGATGAAGCACTCGGACGTGACATTCAACAGGCGCTTCCCATGCTCGCTACACAGACCAACCGTATCCAACAGGCCATAGGTAAACAGCAGCCCGAAAAGATCTCCCGACAGTTGTATACCATGTCAGGCAAACAATGTTACGCCGATATCATGATCTACCCCCTGATGGACAACTCGGCCAACGGTGCGGTAATCCGCATTGATGACGTCACAGAGCGGGTACGCATGGAGGAGATGATGATGCAGACCGAAAAGATGATGTCGGTGGGTGGCCTGGCAGCCGGTATGGCCCACGAAATCAATAACCCTTTGGGTGGCATGCTGCAGGGACTGCAGAATATCGGCCGCAGACTCTCTCCTGACCTGAAGAGAAACAGAGAGGTGGCAGAAGATCTGGGTGTCGACCTGAAAAAGATGCACACATACCTTGAGCAGCGCGAGATCTTTCATTTTATGGAAGGCATGGTGGAGGCGGGTAAACGTGCCGGTGATATTGTGGCCAATATGCTTCGTTTCAGTCGCAAACCGGTGATGGAGTTTGAAGCCGTAGAACTACACGAACTGATCGATAGGACCCTGGAGTTGGCTGCCGTTGACTACGATCTTAAGAAAAAATATGACTACAGGAATATCGAGTTGGTCCGGGAATATGATCCGCAACTCCCACCGGCGGCCTGTATCTCATCGGAAATACAGCAGGTCCTCCTGAATCTTCTACGTAATGCCGCACAGGCACTCTACAGAAACCAAGAGAGAAGGGAGAGCACTCGCATCACCATCCGTACAACTCGTGACGGCAATATGGCTCGCATCGAAGTAGCTGACAATGGACCGGGGATTGACGAAGAGACTTGCAAGCGGGTGTTCGAACCCTTCTTCACCACCCGGCCAACCGGGGAAGGAACTGGGCTTGGTCTATCGGTCTCCTATTTTATCATCCATGACGAACATCATGGCCAGATGGAGGTAATGTCGGAGCCGGGAAAGGGGGCATGCTTCATTATCAAACTGCCCCTCAGCGATATCACGACTTCTACTGTAAAGCCTCAGCACTTTAATGGGGCCTCGCCCTCAAATTTAGACTAGGGAGCCTCTGATTAAGTCTGGTTGGATTTAGGCTGAGATAAAATTGTTCCAATTTGTTTCGAAGTGAGCGGAAATAGCCACCCTATTGCTGCGATTTTCGAAGCGAATTGGGGCGATTTTAGCCAGCGTAAAGCAATCATGACTTGATCAGAGTCTCCCTAGGAAGCCTCTGAACAAGCCTGGCCGAATTGAATTGTGCTCAGGAGGTGCAAGATCAAGGGATCGAATGACCTGACAATGTGCTGTACCGAGACCGAATCAACCTCCCCCACCCTGACGGTTGCTCCAACCAACGCCTGCTCCTGTGCAGCAGGCCGGCGCCAACATTTCAGTGGTTCGCTTATTTGCATCTCTTCTGGAGTTCGCTACGCTTGGCCATTCCCTTTTTGCGCTGTGCCTTGACGATCTTCAGATCGATGCTGATCCTACGCTTTTTGCTGGAATTCTTCTCTTTTGACAGCTTCTCCTTCAGGCTTTTTTCCTTTTCTGCCAAGCGCTTGAGGATCTCATCGATTTGATCACACTTGACTTTCTTGCTGTTGTTAGCGTTATCCAGATACTCATTTAACTTGTTCAGTAGTTTCTTGATACCCATGAGTTTATTGCCTTTGTGGTCTCTGATATTCTGCGCAGCGACTGCCTTGGTTGCTGCAACGTTGCAAGTGGTTATTTAAAGATAGTTAATCTTCAAGATTTTCTCCTGGCACTACCGTTTTAGCCATGCGTTTGGCATAGTAGTAGATGCGCTTCTGCTTTTCGATAATATCCATTTCAATGGTGTAGGCGGGAATACGGTTTGGCTCTTCTGCGACCAGGCGCTCTGCCTGATGAATTGCAGCTGAATCGGCCATGCTATCAACTTCATGTTTCATCAGTATGACATTGCGTGCAGCTGAACCATTATTTTGTGCAACAGCCTGTACCGCCGCCCTAACGGCCCGTACAACAACCTGATGGAAACCCTTGAGAATGCTGGTGGTTGGCTTACTGATTGAGATATCTGAATTGATACGTGCGAGGCCCAACTCAACCATATTGGTTTCGATGGTATCTCCGATGTTCTCCAGTTCTCCTACTGCTTCCATCAGTTGCAGGAACTCCTCCATCTGTCCTTCGGTCAAAGATTGCTTACTGATTTTTCCCAGGTAGTCGATTATCTGTTCGTAGAGGATATCCACTACGTCATCCAGTTGTGCAATATCCTTGAGGGCCTTTCGCTTGCCTGTCAGAATTGCCGGCATGATCTCATTCAGCATCTGCTGCACATAATCTCCCATGTGCAGTACCTCCAGGCGAACCCGATCCAATGCCAGGGAGGGAGTTTGAAGAAGGTCGTCGTCAAGGTATTTGGCGGTGACGACGAAGGTCTCAGGTTCAGGTTTATCCGGAATTAGACGCTCGGCTAGAGCGGCAATATGAGTGGTAAACCAGATGAATATAAAGGTGTTGGCGATATTGAAAATGGTATGTGCATTGGCAATCTGACGCGGTGTCTCTGCACTCAGACGCTCTGCGCCCGCTAGCTCAGGGTGGCTAGGTGAGATTGAGGTAACCCACTCCGCGAGGTAGGGAATGAAGGCGATCCATAACAGCACCCCGGCGACATTAAAAATTACGTGTACCACGGCGGCTCTGATCGCCTCCCGGGGTTTACCGATAGAGGCGAGCATTGCGGTCACGCAGGTGCCGACATTGGCACCAAAGGCCAGCGCAATACCGGCGGGCAGAGTGATAAATCCCTGACTTGCCATCACGATGACGATCGCCGTGGTGGCTGAGGAGGATTGAATCAGCCCGGTGAAAGCTGCGGCCACTAATATGCCGACGAGGGGAGACTCCATACTGATCATCAGGTCAAGGAATGGTTGGAAGCTGCGCAGCGGTTTCATCGCTTCGCTCATCACGCTCATACCGAAGAACACCAGTCCCAGGCCCATAAGCATGGCACCGTACTGCTTGATCTTCTCCTGTTTGGAGATGAACAGCATGCTGAAACCCACGCCGATCATCAGCAATGCAGCTTTGGTGACCTTAAAGGCAACAATCTGGGCGGTGATGGTGGTGCCAATATTGGCTCCCATGATCACACCGACAGACTGTGACAGGGTCATCAGGCCGGCGGTGATAAAACCAACCACTAAAACCGTGGTGACGGATGAGGATTGGATAACGGCGGTGACAAATGCGCCGGTGGCTGCACCGAGAAAACGGTTGGTGGTCAGCTTGGCAAGAATTGCTTTCATCTTCTCGCCGGCTACCGCCTTGAGGGCATCTGCCATCTGCTCCATGCCAAACAGAAACAGGGCGAGGCCGCCGAATAGCTGCATACCCATGACGCCCCACTCCATGGTCTGTTCCGGAGTTGGATTTGCCAAGGCGGGAAAGGCGGCAAAGATGGCCGCTATACCAATTAATAGAATGATGGTGTAACGAACCGGTGTTTGTAGCCCACGAAGTACCTGATCAAGTGCGCGCAACCTGCTTCTCCCACATGCATTATTATTATCGGCCGATAATTATTTTTAATTCCACTCGATATTAGCACATACTCGTGACTCTTCAACGTATATGTGTTAAGGACGAAAATTTCTTTTTACCGGGCGAAAAGAACAAGGCCAAATCGCCCCCTGCCAACCCCTGAATCCGTGCCATTTTTTCTTCTCCTTCACAAATCCATAGGAATTATGGGTCTGTCCTCACCCCAAATATAGAACCCCTATCAACACCCAGCCAAATTTCAACAACACAACCCCATAGCACCATCCCGAGCACAAACAATCCCCTCCCCGGTAGTCCACAAGGGTTATCCTCGGGTGAGAGCCATTCAATCATTCGAGCCGATGGTAGGATTTACCGTTGGTGTGGCTATTGGAAATGGTTTTTACAAAAAAATGGTAGTGAGGAAGATCTGTATTTTGACGCAGACCAAACTACCAACATTACCCTGACTTCGTATTTAAAACTTCAGCACTTAATAGACCTCGCTGTCAGGTTTTGATCAGAGTCCCTTATATAAAATCCACCAAGCTACATTGACAAGTGTATATATACGCTATACATTTTAATTGTGATAAAGAGCTTCCGGCATAAGGGTATTGAGCGATTCTTTGAGAAAGGATCGAAAAGCGGTATTCGAGCAGCACATGCTAACAAGCTCTCTCGCCAACTCAAGCTACTGGATAGAGCTGAACTGCCAGAGGATATGAATATCCCAGGCTGGAACCTACACTCACTGTCAGGTGATCTAGTAGGAGATTGGTCAGTAAAGGTCAATGGTAACTGGCGGCTGACTTTTACGTTTGAAGATGGTGATGCTGTTCTGGTTGATTATCAGGATTACCACTAACACCAAGAGGGTGACGAAGATGAGTAGAATGCATACCCCCCCACATCCAGGGTCTATTCTTCGTGAAGATGTAATACCTGCGATGGAGATTACTGTTACAGAAGCGGCTAGGCAGCTCGGCGTTACCCGTGTTGCACTTTCCAGGGTAATCAACGAAAGGGCTGGAATCTCGCCTGAAATGGCGCTAAAGATCGAGGACTGGCTTGGCGTCGAGCATGGTGGCCGCGCCGAACTGTGGACAGGCATGCAGCTTGATTATGATATGTGGCGTGCACGACAGGATCATAAGGCGGCTTAAAAGGACAGAAATAGCCCCATATTTTCGGACAGCCGCTTCTTGGAACCATCCACATTCAAGGGATGCCTGCATGAATAGTTTTGACTTGGGCTTACTCCCTTCGGGGCATCTTCACTGCTTTTCTTTAAACACAGACGATACGACAGACAAGGCAAATCGCATCACCCCCATCAGCAAGGCATTTGCGCACAGTGTGGGGGAAGGCCTGTTCACACTCGCGGCCAGAAAAAATAGCGCCGACCTCTCCCCATCTTTGCAATATTGGCGCAACTTTGCCTGCAAGTATCTGAGTGAACGCTGCCTGCTGGCACAGGACGAGCCCCAACAACCAGAGCTCATTGAGCCACTCACTACCACCGATACCCTGTCACTACTCCAAAGTGCCCCACCCATGCGTGGAGCAGAGTATCTCTCCTCTCCGGTACTACAGGAGATCCGCGCCCTGCTCGATCACTGTGTATGTGAACAGATAGAGGCTGTTGGCGGGCTTGCTGCACTCCTTGCCAAGAGGGCACCACAGTGGCATCAAATGGGCCGCGTCTGTTTTCATCTGGCGGAAAACAAAAACGACCCGGACTACCCTTTTGCCTTTATGGCAACCTACTCCTCCGAGCTCTCGGAGCAGGGCCGCATTCGCTACCAACCCCTCAGCCGCGCCTTACAGGAGTATGCGGGGGCGAAAAACAAAAAGGCATTGATTCACCTGCTTTCACCCGTTCAGCTCGCCGCCGAATCCAGCCCGGTAATCAAAGACCTGGTTGACACCGGTGACATCTACCACCCCCTGGCCTGGTCACCTGATGAGGCCTATGCATTTCTTAAGGACGCGCCAGCGTGCGAACAGTGCGGCATAGTGGTCAGGTTGCCTGACTGGTGGAGAAAACGGAACAGGCCGCGTACCACCATTACTATAGGTGAGAAAAAGAAAAAGAATTTCAATGCCGATGCACTGCTGGATTTTAAACTGCATATCGCACTGGGTAGCGAGCCGCTCAGCAAAGCCGAGCTAAAGAAACTGATGGCGGCGGGTAATGGCCTCGTTTTCATGAAGGGCGAGTGGGTTGAGGTGGACCAGGAGCGACTGAGTGAAGCCCTAGCCCACTGGAAAATAGTAGAAGCAGAAACAGCAAATGGCGGCCTCACCTTTGCGGAGGGGATGCGGCTGCTGGCAGGGGCGTCTGCCGACTTAAAGAGTGACTCCCTGGAAGAGAGCCGGGAGTGGTCTTTTGTTCAACCGGGAAAATGGCTGGCTTCAGAGCTGGAGGCCTTGCGCTCGCCCGGTCAAGCGAAGGCCATTCATCCGGGCAAAGCACTCAAGGCGACCCTTCGGCCCTACCAACAGGAGGGAGTGAACTGGTTGTGGCTACTCTCCCAGCTGGGTTTGGGCGCATGTCTGGCGGATGACATGGGGCTGGGAAAAACCATGCAGGTCATCTCACTGCTGCTGGCGCTAAAAAAAAGGCACTGTGACCAACCCTCCCTGCTGGTGTTGCCTGCATCACTGATTGGCAACTGGAAAGCGGAGCTTGAGAGTTTTGCCCCCTCCCTGCGCTGCCTGTTTGTTCACAGCTCCCAACACAACAAAAAGGCCATGGATGCCATGGCGGAAGAGCCTGCCGCCTTGCAGAATATCGACCTGGTACTGACCACTTATGCCACACTCATGCGTCAAGAGTGGCTTCAACAGCAAGCATGGCGACTGCTGGTACTGGATGAGGCCCAGGCGATCAAGAACCAGGCCTCGCGGCAGAGCAAGGCAGTAAAGGCACTCAATGCCCAGTCTCGCATCGCACTGACCGGCACACCGGTGGAGAACCGCCTGTCGGATCTCTGGTCACTGTTCGACTTCCTGAACCCCGGCCTGCTGGGATCGGCCAGACGATTCAAGGGGTTTGTGAAATCACTCTCTGAGCGGGAGAGCGATCAATATGCACCACTACGCAGGCTGGTACAGCCCTATATCCTGCGCCGCCTCAAAACTGATCGATCCATCATCAGCGACCTACCGGAGAAGACTGAAGTACCCGCCTACTGCGGTCTGAGCAGAGCCCAGGCTGTGCAATATCAGCAGGCCGTTAAACAGATGGCGAAGGCCATTGAGAACCTGGATGGCATAAAGCGCCGTGGTCTGGTGCTCTCCTACCTGCTGCGCTTCAAGCAGATCTGCAATCACCCGTCACAACTGCTGGGGGATGGTGAGTACGATCCGAAAAAGAGCGGGAAATTTCAGCGTCTGGCCGAGTTGTGTGAGGAGATCGCCTCACGCCAGGAGAAGCTGCTGGTATTTACCCAATTCCGTGAAATGACCGCTCCGTTGGCAAACTTTCTGGCACAGCAGTTTGGTCGACCCGGCCTGGTACTGCATGGAGGCACCGCCGTTAAGCAGCGGCAAAAACTGGTTCAGCAGTTCCAGGATGAAGAGGGACCACCCTTTTTTATACTATCGCTCAAGGCAGGGGGGACCGGCCTCAACCTGACACAGGCCTCCCATGTTATCCATTTTGACCGCTGGTGGAACCCCGCCGTGGAAAACCAGGCTACAGATCGCGCCTTCCGCATCGGTCAGAAGAAAAATGTGCTGGTTCACAAATTCATCTGCCAAGGAACTGTGGAAGAGAAGATAGACGCCTTGATCAAGGAAAAAACAGCTCTCGCCAACAACCTACTGGCGGGGAGCGCCGACACACTGCTGACAGAGATGGATGACAAGGCACTGCTTAAACTGGTATCACTCGATATTGAAAAAGCGCAAGCCTAATGAACCTGACAGGTAGAACAGAATGAGTTATCGCGGATGGGCACCCTATGTGTCGGTGGCAAAACGGCGCGCCAAAGCCGCCAGAGAGATGAAAAAGCTACTTAAGAAAGGAGTGAAGATTGAGCCTATTGAGGTTCAGGGGCGGAAGATTGCCCGTACATTCTGGGGAGAAGCCTGGTGCAATCATCTGGAGAAAATCAGTGATTATGAGAATCGCCTGCCCAGAGGGCGAACCTATGTCCGTAATGGTTCAGTTTGTCACTTGGCCATCTCAAAGGGAAAAATTGAGGCCATTGTGAGTGGCTCGGAACTATACAACATCAAAATTAACATCACCCCCCTCTCTGCGAACAAATGGAAAAACGTACGTAAACAATGCACCGGCCAAATCGGCTCCATGCTGGAACTTTTGCAGGGACGGTTCTCCGATAACGTCATGAAGATAGTGACCGATCAGAACAAGGGACTGTTCCCCAAGCCCAGTGAGATAAAACTCGCCTGCGACTGCCCGGACTGGGCCGAGATGTGCAAACATATCGCCGCCGTCCTGTATGGCGTTGGCGCTAGGCTCGATCATCAGCCGGAACTGCTTTTTCTACTGCGCAACGTAGATCACGAAGAGCTGATTTCGGCAGAGCTGAACATCCAGACAACTAACGCAGGAAAAGGAAAACGTCGGCGTCTGGCTGAGGCTGATCTGTCCGATGTGTTTGGCGTGGAGATGGATGAGCCGGTAAAACCCAGTCGTAAAAAGAGAGTAGCCAGAAAAAAAGCGATCACAAAAATCAGTAAAAAGAGCGTCAAAAAGAAAACCGTTAAAAAAACCATTGCCGTAAGGAAAAAAGCATTCACCCCAACAGCAGCGGCAGTCACCCGACTGCGCAAGCGGTTTAAGATGAACGCATCCCAATTTGCATCCCTGGTTGGCGTGAGTCCACCCACAGTCGGCAACTGGGAGAATGGCAATGGCAAGCTCAATCTTCGCCAACGCACCCGAGATGCACTTACCCAAGTGGCTGACCTTACGCCGGAGCAGGCCATGCGAAGATTAAAACGTAATCGGTAGGAGAATACAGGTAGCCTGTCTATTTGTGCTCTACTGAAGGGGGCTGGTGGATATACACACCCCCTATTGTTTCAATACCCAGGAAACTCAAGGTGAATGGGTATTAATCCACTCTTTTCAATGTGCCTTCGGCGTAGCGATGGAGAATAGAGGCGATCAGTGTTTGGTACGGAATACCATCACGACTCGCCAATCGCTTAATACGCTGGATATCACGCTCAGGAAGACGCAAATTGATTGCCCGCTTTTTCAGCGTAGCCTTTGCTGCAGCCTGATGCGCCTGTTTTGCTGCACTCTGGTCATCAACAGGCTGAAACTCACCGCGCTCTAGGGCTTCGATGATCTCCTGTTCATCTTCATCAAGATAAGGAGGATTAAGTTGTGCTTTTTTGTTGCTCATGATTCAAATCATTACTTGGATAAATATTTCTTGGTGGCATTCCGACTGGGAAAGGCCGTTTTCAGAAACCTTGTTCCATCCTCTTGCACGACATAGGGCACATAGTATGCGTAGCCCCCAATATCAACGACCAGAACCCGCTGATGCCCATACTTTCCATGGTTAGGGTGCGCTATATCTGCCACAAACCCGCTGCCACTCACCGCCTCAACCACATCAAGGAACGATACTCCCCGCTCCACTTGCAACTGCTCGTCCTTTTCCCTGTTCCAGTCGTATATCATGTATACCTAGATGATAGACAATGCATACCGATTGTCAACTTTGATATCCGCCTTCTACGGCACTACAGGTATCGATAGGATATCGATAGGGTCAGACTCGATTGATTGCCATCATTAAACCGTATACCACATTATTTCAACCCAAGTGGATATCAATCGAGTCCGCGTCCCCATTGATTGCTGAAAATAGTGAGCACCGGCAGAACAGCAAAGTCGATTGAGTGAGCTGTCTAGCAGAAATCCCCCGCAGGGGGTTCAAATGCTTGACAGTGAGCGCGACTTTGCAGGATGCCTTAGTGCGATACTTTCAAATCCCTACAGGAGCAACCAACGGCATCACCCTGTATTTCTCAAAGAAAGAGCTCTCCGAGAAAGAGGGGGATTGCAGCAGTCAGGATTGAGGATAAGGGCTGACTATCTAAGGTCATCATCCAATGGCGTGGGCATCACTAAGACAAAGACATCAGCGATACCATTTTGGCTCGTGCACCTGACTGAAGTTGATCAATAACCAGGAAGTAATTCGCACCTCTCCACAGAACTAAACTCTGCTTAAAAAGTTGCATGCTGCGACATTATTCACTATATTCTTTACAGAATCGCTTGTTGGTATTTATTTATGTCAGACACTATGAACCTCAATGTCAGGATCAGCGGCGCACTCAAGGATTTCGTTTCCCACGAAATCGACCAGGGTGCATTTGAAAATGTCAGTGAGTATGTCCGTAATCTCATCCGCCGAGATAAGGCTCAATCAGAGCATGTCGCATTTGAAAAACTCAAAGCCGAATTGAAACTGGCCTTTTCAGCCCCCGACGGTGACTACATCGAACTCTCAGCCTCAGACATCACAGGCCATAAACCGTCTTCACCCTCAAAATAATGCCCAAATTTCTAGTCTTGAAATCGGCGGGCTTTCGCCTGAAAGAAATTTTCAGCTACACGAAAGAGAATTTGGGAGAAGACCAGGCCCACCAACACATCGAAGGCATGTTTGAGCGATTTGGACAAATTGCTGATAGAGACCTACTCTGGCACTCCATCCCTGCCGAATTCGAAGTCGTTGGTTTTTTCACCCGCTACAATAAACACTTCATCTATTGGAAAGAACTGGATTCCGGACAAATCGGTATCGTGACAATTTTACATGAGCGCATGCATCAAATGGAACGATTCACCGAAGACTTTACCCAATCACGCACCTGATCGATAGGGTCAGACTCAACCGATCTTTACTCTATCCTGATATGCCTTGGACTTCCTATCTCCACCCCGTGATTTAGGGGAAGCCTGACGCTTTAACTGCTTCTCTATTTTCTCTTTGAAATAGCCACTTCCCAGCACCCAAGCCTTATTCGTTGACTCCCGGATCTCCTCCAGCGTCTTGTTTGCTATCCGCGACCTGAACAAAACCCTGTAGGCGGCCTGGCGGTCAGCATCAGTCGAGCCGAGCTGTATATATTCCTGATGGGGCACAATAAGGGGATTACTATCTCCCAGCGCATTAAAACGATAGCTACTCCAAGGGTATTTTGATGGGTGATCCACCATTCCTTCCGCCCTGACTGGATTGAGTTCAATATAGCGGTAGCAGGTCAGCAGATAGTTCTCCGAATCAATAAGACTGGCCTTGTAACGCCCTTCCCAAAGCGTTCCACTACGGCTATAGGTGTAGTTGAAATATTGAACATAATAGCGCCCAAGCATCTGCAGGACCTTACTGATGCCCTGTTCATGACGGGGAGTCATCAAAAGATGCACATGGTTAGTCATCAGCACATAGGCATGTACATCGCATTGGTGCTTGTCACAAGCCTGTTTCAGCTTCTCCAGATAATACTGGTAATCTTCGTCAGCATAGAAGATCGGCTCTCGATTATTGCCGCGAACAATCACATGCTGTGGCTGACCGGGAATGACAAAACGGGGTAGACGTGCCATTGGAGATCCTCAGGTAGTGATGAGGATAAGATTAGCACCCGCCCAGACAAAATTCAATCGAGTCTGACCCTATTGATTAAGGATAAGATTAGCACCCGCCCAGACAAAATTCAATCGAGTCTGACCCTATTGATTGGCTGAATAGGAGGCGGTAATGCCCCAGTTACGCGAGCGTGACCAGAAGATTGTCGATGATGCATTAGCTATCCTTGCCTACGTACACCAGCCAGGTGAAGAAATATCGTCACCTCAAGTCACTCAGAAGTATTTACGTTTGAGACTTGCTGACTGCAAGAATGAGGTGTTCGGTGGGATCTTCCTCTCAAACCGTCACAACATAATAGCTACAGAGGAGCTATTCTTTGGCACAATCAGCGGTGCCTCTGTATATCCACGGGTTCTTGTACAAAGAGCACTAGAGCACAACGCAAGCGCTCTGATCCTCTATCACAACCACCCTTCTGGAGTAGCAGAGCCATCGAGAGCAGATGAGCAGATAACAAAACGTATTGTTGACGCTCTAGCCCTTATTGATGTTCGTATATTAGATCACGTAGTAGTGGGGAGTGGCGGTTGTACGTCATTCGCTGAACGTGGACTTATTTAGAACAGCGGCGCCTACATTTGTGGGCGCTTTCTCTTTGTCCACTAAGTGCGAGAATGTGAAATAGGTGCGAAAAAGAAAAAAGGCTTACGAGAATAACTCGTAAGCCTTTGATTTTACTGGTGGGCCATGAAGGATTCGAACCTTCGACCAATGGATTAAGAGTCTGAATCAAAGAAATATATCTCATTGGATATGATGAGATACCTGCATATATTTACGTTAATAATCATATAGATAAATAATTCACCTTTGCTTCTCTTTGGATATCACTAGATGCCCTGATACAATTCCCTTGCTTCCATAGTGCTTCCATTTTAGAAAAAGGGAATTTCATGCCAGACAAAATCAAGCTCACCAAAAGAGCGGTGGATAGTATATCCCCACCAGACACCCCTAACGCATTCAAACAGACCTGGGACAAAGAGATACCGGGGTTTGGCCTCCGTGTCACCCACTCCGGCATCAAGTCCTATATCCTCAACTACCGGGCAAAAGGACGGCAGAGGAAATATACCATAGGGCGTCATGGCGACTTCACCGCCGATCAAGCCCGGCAAGAAGCCCTAAGGCTCAGGTCAATCATTGCCTCTGGGGGCGACCCTCAAGCAGAGAAGCACCGGGAGAGCCAGATACCTACCTTTGCCCAGTATGCAGAAGAGTACATAGCCCACATCAAGGCAACCAAAAAGACCTGGAAGCAGGACGAAGCCAAGCTGAATAACCGCATACTCCCCAAGTGGGGGAAGATGCGCCTGGATACTCTGACCACCCGCCAGGTTGAAACCCTCCATAACGAGGTTAAAGCTGAAAGGACTCCCGCCACGGCAAACCGCCATCTTGCCCTGATCAAGCGCTTCCTTAATCTGGCGATACGCTGGGATTACATCGAATCCAACCCCGCCCAATACGTCAAACTTTTCAAAGAGAACAATGAGCGTACCGCCTGGTTAGATGGCGACCAGATCAGCGCCCTACTGAAAGCATGTAAGGCGCATCCTGATCCCTACGTTTCCACCATCTACCCGTTTCTACTCTATACCGGCGCACGATCAGGGGAAGCACTGAATGCCAAATGGATCAATATCGATCTGGAGCGGGCTATGTGGCATATCCCCGAGGCCAAAAGCGGAAAAGGCCGCCATGTTCCCTTAGCACCTCCAGCAGTAGAGCTTCTACAGGGGCTTTCCAGGCAGGAGGATAATCCTTACGTGTTTTGCGGCCATGTTAAGGGGCAGGCATTGGTCAACGTAGCAAAGCCATGGAAGATCATTAGAGCGGCCGCAAAACTGCCCGAGGATTTCCGTATTCATGATCTGCGACACACCTTTGCCTCCTGGGGTGTTTCAAACGGTATCGACCTCTATAGTATCCAGACTCTATTAGGCCATGCCTCCTCTCAAATGACCCAACGATATTCACACCTGGCGGAAGAAGGGATCATGGCCAGCGTCAAGCACATCAGCAGCAGCATGGCACAAGCCCAGAGCGCATCAAAGAGTGGAAAGGATCAATAAAATGAAGACTGGCCTGGAAAACCTGTTAGCGACCAGAAACAAAAAGCGACTATCCATCTCGGATATACACTGGCTCTGGAATACTGAGTTACATCAAAACTCAGGTCATAAGCCGTATCAGCCGGAAACCGTAACCAGTGGCAATGATTCTGAACATGATGACATGCTAGCTGCATTTGAACGCTTCAAGGATATTTGTAAGCGGGACACCTGGCTCAATTCTGCAGGGAATAAAGCCAAAGATTCAGATGTGCAGGGGCAACTAATCGCTTTTATCGCGGATGGTCATTTACCCGTATACGAGAGCAAAAATCCTGGCACCCCGGCTTCCACACCGGAGGAGCTGAAGGGTGTTAACCTGCCAAGAAAGAGCGCCACCTACTTCATCGACCGTAATGATCTGGGTTGCTTACTAGTTGAGCATGGCCGGTCACTTCCCAGTTTTTGGTATGCCCCCGCAGAAGAGGCTATTTTTCAAGATCGGCTGAAACGACAAGCCGACGCCGGGATAAGTGAAAGGCACCACATGGAAACACTTATCGAGGAGAACAGGAAGCTGAAAGCGGAGCTGAACAATGCGCGCCCATTCATGGATACAGAACACCCGTTTTTCTCAGTCGAGTTAGAGGCTGCGGTTGAGGCTTGGTTGGTTCACTATTCTGATAAAGAGCCAAACTATCCTGCACTTGCGAAGAGGCCGAAGCTGGAAAACTGGCTAAAGGAAAATCGGCCAAAAGTAGCATTGAAAGATACCGGTCTGCCTAACGTTAATGCTCTTGAGCGAATCTCAAAAATTGCCAACCCTGCTAAAGCGGGCGGTCGCCCAAGAAAAGGACGCTAAAAAGCGTAATTACTCCTCCCTCCTTTTTCAGACTCTTAACTATCTGATTTATATAGAATTAGATCTCTCGCATACATCGTTTTAAAAAGGGGACCCCCTTTTTTTTTGAAACCCCACCCCCTGTTTCAGTCCACAATGATTAGCAATTCTTTGTCTCAAGCATTAGCAGCTGGGACAAAGAAATGGTTAACAATTCAATAGATAGACTTCTTACAGAACTCGAAGCCTCGGAGATTATAGGCTTCTCAAAAAATACCCTGCGCGCATGGCGTGTATCTGGGCGTACCAACAAAATGACACCTCCATCCTTTATCAAGTGTGGCAGGGCTGTTAGGTATCGCCTCTCAGACCTCCAGGCCTGGATGGAGGGCCAAATCACCCTGCGCACCACCAGTGACCCTGGGGCGGAAGCATGAGCGCAGCGAGTGCCGCCCCTAGTCTAGTCAGAGGCTCCAAAAGTTCAACAGGGGCTTTTGAAACCGATATCGATGAACTCAACGATGTTTTGAGTGCATCGGCGGAATTCGACAGGGAAGAAGGCCAGGACGCGGATTATTACCCCCATGAATGGCAGCAGCAAGACTTCCCCGAAGCGCCGGGGCGCATGTTCTGCGAATACGAACGGGATGAAATACAGTCAGGTAAATATATCTCGATCGAGTGTGAACAGTGGCGCGGAATTGAGAGAACGACCGAGGGCTTGCACTTCACCCCGTTAAACCCTGAGCTGGCAGTCTGGAAAGCGGCAGTAGTGGTCGAGGGCCGAGCTGGAAAAGCACCACCACCCCAGGTGGGGGATCGGTGGACAAAGCGCCTATCGGACCGGGGGAAAAAACAGATCGAGCATAGCGCGCTCTATCTCCACAAAACCGGGCAAGGCTACAGGACGTTTTTAACCCTCACAATGCGCCCTGAGTGGCGGGCGCAAGTCGAGAAATGGGATCAGATGGAGCGAGGGGAAGAGGGCCGCTCCACTATAGGCCGCTTGGCTACGGAGTTTACCAACACCCTACAGCAACGCTATAGGAACGGAAAAACATTTGACGGTCACTATAGAAGGCACGGAAAACAGAAAACAGGTGGCGGCTACAGCTCAAAAAATGGATGGGTTGCAGCCTGGAACAAGTCCGCCAAATGGACACCGATAATATGGCGGGAGGGGTTCAAAATTCCTGCCCAGCGGCAACCATTCAAGTTTGTCTGGGTAATAGAAAACCCTGAAAACGAAAGTGGTGAGAGAAACCCACACATTCACCTGCTGATGAATTGGCACGTAAAGCTTGACCAGTTCCATGCTTGGGCTGGGTGGATAGAAAGAACCTGGGGGAAGGGGTGGGCCAAGCTGGAGCGTATCAAAAAGCCAGCGGCTGCAGCCCATTACATGGCTAAGGCAGCCAATTACCTGACCAAGGGGAGCGAGGGAAAGCAGGGGCCGGTGCGAGGTAATCGTTATTCTGTGGCGCGAGATGCTAGGGCACCTAAGGCGCGCTTTATCGGCCACTACTGGACAGAAAGAATATGGGAAGTTTTGCAGGCTGGACGAGAAATGACTTCCGAAAAAAGAAATAAGAAAATCTGGTTTCACAAATACGGAATGGGGGCCAACTGCCGAAAAATGTGGGGTTCCTTCTGGCAGGCACTAAAAAAAGATGGTGTAAAGTTGGGGCCACCACTGCCCGGTCTTCATGCGGTGCGCTTTTGTAATGCTGGTGCCGCTTTGTTACGAAAAAAGTTCGATTGGAAATCGCATTATATTAATACGTTTTTTGAAGATGCTGAAAGCATGCTGGAAGGCTCAAGTAACTGGGAGCCTGTAACGGCTTATGGGTAACTGGAAGGAGGATTTGAGTTATACCAATAACGGCACGAAATCCTAGAATGAGGAATGCTATAGGGTTGTTATACCCTATAGTGTATGAGGTACTATTTCTCAAGATATCCTGAAGGATGCTATAGCTATAGGGTTCGGCTAACTGCTTTAGCATAGCTATGACTCATGAAAGGTCAGATGAATTAGAATTCAGGCATTAGCTCGCCAACTTGTAGCTGTATTGCATACATACATTTCAGATAGTATCCGCATACTAAGTGCCATGCATGAACCTGGACAAAAAGATGAACCTAAACGATCTGTTAGTGAAAAATGAGATAGACCCCAAAACGGTCATTGTCCTTCGTCACCGCCCAAAAGAACCTGAATTACGGAAGATTCTCCCTTGGCTAGCATCGGAGCGCCCTGATTTGTATAACGCTTACCAGCAATCACAAGCACCAGGATTAGAATCATCAATGGATCGATTGAAAGGCACTGGCTACATTGCTTCATTCATTGAGTACGGCACAAACAAAGCTATATTTGTAGGTTTGTATACGATTGAGGGTGCTACCCGTGTAGGTCAAAAGCAGTTTTGGGCTATCCCTGAGAATGCTGAGTTATATGCCAGAAAAATGATTGGGGCTGACTTTGAAAAGCGTGGTTCACTGCTATGGTTTGACCTCCAACTGACCGATATCCTAGCTGATTGGAAAGGCAAGCTGATTATCCATATTTCCCCCGGCCGTGCATGGTACAGACGCGCTCATACCAACGACATGCCTATTTTGGCAATCTTAGAAGACAATTCGTTGGCTGAGAAAATGCCAGAATGGGATGAGTTGATTCTATCTTGGGAGGAACTGGCCGTTATACCTGACTCATGGAAGAAGGCACTCTTGCAGTGGAGAGGGATCTATTTTATTTTTGATGAATCTGACGGCAAGGGATATGTGGGATCAGCCTATGGAGACGATAATCTGCTTGGTCGCTGGCTGACCTACCAATCTACAGGCCATGGAGGTAATAAATTACTCAAGAAGCGTGACCCAAGAAATTTTAAGTTCAGCATACTTCAGCGCGTTTCACCCGATATGGAACCACACGATGTGATTAACATTGAATCGACATGGAAAGAGCGATTGCACACTAGGCAGCCGTTTGGCCTGAATGATAATTAGATTCCCTAGCTATGCTTTTATGCTCAGAAACCCTATAGCATCGATAGAATAATTATAGACAATGCTATAGGGTCATTTGACGCTATAGCATCAGATAAAACTACTGACTGCAGGCAAGATCATACTAACTTGGAGTTCTGTCAATAACTGTACGCCAGAACCACCTGACAATTCATAACCTCTGATTCCAACAGGTCATCTAGGCTGATTATCATCTTTTTACAGTTCCTACTATAAAATCCTTGATGGAATTCCGAGTACGACTCAAGCGGTAATTAACGTTAGGCTCAGGGGCGACGTCCCTTGGAGCCTTTTGTTAGATGCTTTTCTGACGATGCAAAAACCTCATCAATAGCTAAATATTCTTTTGAACTTTCCTTAAATACTGTTCTAAATACGCTAGTGATTTCAGATGACTCTAAATCTCTAATTTTTGCGTCTGATGACAACTCTTTAAACAATACTGATTCATTGTCTTTTAACATGATTTTCCTTTATACAAACATTATTGATTTTCACTGATTTTATGTTTGTTTTTTCAATCTCATTATGAAAGACCATAAGATTGACTTTGATGTTGTTTAATGCCTCGTTCTTTTTGTCTGATTCCCCCTTTTTCAGGGCATCTATTTCTAATTGTATTTTCTCATTTTCAAGGTGAAGTTTATCGACCTCAAGGAGTGATTTGTAACCGGTAATTCCGCCCATTAATACTGTACCAGCCAGCGACATGGCGGCAGCCCATTCTGGTATAACTAATACTGGCTCATCTTCACTGTTCCTATCAAATCTTGGTATTACCCCTTTGCCTAACTTGAATTGACTAAAAATTGAGCCGCCGGTATGAATCTCTTCAACTAGAAACTCAGGTGATAAAAACAAAAATCTTTCATCTTCGATGCGAAGCAAAATTTCATCAGCATTCAATATTCTTGTAATTTCTAATGCTATATTCTCAACAGAGGTCAAAATAGTACAGTACTGCCGGACACTCAAAGCGTCATAGTCAATATAGAGACCAATCGCATTTTCTTCGCTATTGTTCATGTCCTTCCTTTTCATCTAACGTCAAGCGTAACGCCATGTTAACCTGCGCGCGTTAGCGCGTCCGAGCGAGGTACGAGCGATGTACGAGCGATGTACGAGCGATGTTTAACATTTTGTTAGGGCTATTTAGGCAGTACACCTTTTAGAACTTCATTTGCACCAATGCGAATACTAGTTTTTGGATCCTTCTTCAAGGAGCTGCTAAAAACCAAGTTGAATTTAGATGACTCATATTTAAAATATTGTATTAGATCACCGAACTCCTTGGTTAGTCTGTCCTCAATCCCGCTCAAGGAGGATTTTTCTTTTTCTGCTTGTATTCTAGAATTAATATCATTACCGATTTCAAAATCAAAAAGGTCACACTTAGAAAATACAAGCACTATAGGTTTATTCCGCAACTCGCGAATGCCATCGTAATGGTGATCTTTGAGCTTTTGCCAAGCCGCCCTAAATGAACTTGTTAATTGAGCTACGTATTCAATAGATTTGTTTTCATTTATTAATTTTTCAGAATCTATAACGAATATAAATGCGTCAGCATTTAGTACCCATTTGAAATAGGGTAGTTTGTGAAGCCACTGGGCATCCTTACTAGATAGCTCTTCACTATCCTCACCAGGAAAATCGCCGATTTCTATTTTGTAGCGTTTTGAAAACAATCCTTTTCCTGTAATCATCTCGGCTCTGTACGCAAACAAATCTTGGTCTGTTGTTGCTCCTAACTCTTTGCCACTCTCCAGCCTAGCGATATCATCATTGACCTTGCTTATTGTTTCCTCACCTCTAGGTGTGATCGATATGCTTTGTATTTTTCGAGAAAATATTTCTGAAAATAGTGCTGTGATTAATGTTGTCTTTCCTGATCTAGGATAGCCAATAACGGCAACATTATGAGCAACAGGAAGTTTCCTTCTCGCTACAAGTGAGAAATAAAATGTAACAACTAGAGAAAATAATGCGCCTATTGCACCGGGGATAATTGAATCAGAGAATCCATTAAATAAGCTCATAGTGCTGTCCTCAGTTTGAAGCTTTGCTGAGCATAAATAGAGAACAATATTGGAACCGATGCTCCTATTAGAATAAATGTATCAAATGCAGTTTTTACTGCATAAACCCCAGATGGGTTAGATTTTTCTATTAATGCACCTAGAAGAATTACCGCTCCGAACAAAACAAATGATGCTATAGCTAGCCCTGAAAATACGTGAGCAGTTCCTACCATTCTTTCTGTTTCTTCCTCACTTGGAATTATTCTGTTGTGTGTCATCAAGCTCTGACTTACAAAAAGACAAAGAAGCCCTGACGACATCGCCAAGGTGGGACTACTGAACGTGTTCCATGAGATAGATACATTAAAAACAAGGTATCTTATAACTCCCTCGATTAAGAAGGGTACTAGCGGAAACGCAATATGCACCATAAACCATGCGAATGATGAAGGTTTCCTATCAGTAGACATAATTCCCTCTTTCCATATTATTCGTTGCCCTAACGCTTGAGTTAACTTGACGGCGCGTTTTGTGCGCCGGTCAAGTTGGACGAATTGTTAGAAGTTGCTTTCTTGAAGCAGTACTCCTTCATCATTGTTTCGACCATAAATCCTTTATTAGATGAGATTAACTCATTTATTCCTGAAGATAGATAACTCGCTTTTTCATGATAATCAGTAGCGTCTTCAAAATGATCAAAATATGCCTGCGGGAGAATTAGCGAATTTGTATTTGTGTAAGCCGTGTATAAATCTTTTATAGCGTATTCGGATAGATTGTATGAAATACGGCCTCCTCTTTCTTTCATTCTTCCAATGCATTCGCTGACCAAAGCCTGTTGTTCATCAGAATAAGTGCTTTCTATTGACTGCGTCTCGCCAGACAGTGGATCGGTTGTGAAAAAGTTGTACTCAATTCCTAGGAGCAACACTCCAGATATTACTGCGACGACTATTGGTATTAGGACATACTGTGAGGCGAATTTGATCATTGTTTACTTCTAACGCCGCCATAATTGGCTGGCTGGAGCGCAGCGTAAGGCAGTCAAATTGATTGCTTTGTTAAATGATTTTCTCACCGACTAGTTCCTCCATAATTTGGACGATTTCAGCTTCAATTTCAGTTGAGCCAGACAGATGTGCCATTTCGGACAGAATAACGTAGGTATTAAGCTGAATCATAGAAAGTAAGTACGATACTTCAGAATCAGGAATATGTGGCTCAATATACCCACCAGCTCCTAGCTGGCCCAGTGGATTTTGCGACCCTCCATGAATATAGCTATGTAATATATCCTGAATTTTTAACTTCTCACTGGCCAAAACATCGATTATCGAATTCTTACCGGCAATTAAGTCGTGAAGACTTTTTGTTTTTGGCCATTTCTCATCGTTCATCGCCTGAAGCACTTCTTCCTCACAAGCAATTCGATTTAACCAATAGGCCCGAAATACATACTCAAACAATGAACGAAACAATATATTGGCAGATACGAAATTTTTCTTTTGAATCAGTATTTGCATCGCGTCGCAAATATTGAAAGTAGAATAGAGCATGGCTCCTTTAAATTGAGTATTAACATCACTACTAATACTAATTTTCTCAGCAATTCTCCATGCTTTTTCTAAAAACTCTCTAGTATCAAATACGATCTTCATTATTTACCATTTAACGCCAACTTAACCGGGCGACTGAGGAGGCTCACAGCGACGAGGGCGCTCCGAGTTTAAGTTTTTGTTAGATTCTTTACCCACCAAGGCTGGTAAATGGAACAAATTCTTCATCGATACCATGAACCCGAATACTTTGTAGTACCAAGTTATTGCCCCGCACATAGCCTTGAGCCGTATACCTAAATGGGGTGGGATTGATAGGTGAGACATAACCGGATTGGATTTCAACACTATCTCCACCTATATTCTTGACGGTGCATTTTTGATCGATTGTCCTGAAGTTTTGCCCCAATTCCTGGCGCACAAGATAACCAGATGTACTACAAACGGCGCTTTTGCCCATTGAGCCAGCAATCGAGGGCTCGCTTTCACAGCCCCATAAAACTAACGGGGTGAGGAGAAAAATATGCTTCTTCATCATTTGATAATCCGTTGTTTTCGAATCTAATTGTTGATTAGGTTGCCGGCACGTTTGCTGACTTAGGCCGCTGGCACGTCCGCTGAATTAGGCCGCCAAATTCCCCAATCAAGTTTGTCTTTGGAATGTCTCTGTGAGCAGAAATGGGGGGAGGTCAGCATCCTGCCAGAGAATAATATTCCTTGTTGTTTGTAGGCTAACAGAGAATTTGTCATTAAGAAACCTGCTATCACAAATGATCGCTCAGGATCATTTGTGACCGCCTGTAGCCTATCCGAAAGCTCAATGGAAGCCTACCTTAGGGTGGTTGCAGGCATAAATTAATAAACAAAGGTTAGCTCATGACTGAACACGTATCACGATGCGTCAGATTGACTCTGAGCTAAATACTTAAGTAGAGGTTATGGAAAGGCTTGAGGTATGGATGCGCCCTGGAAACATTGTTTTTTGCTTCCATATTGCTTCCAGAGAGCAAAAAAAAGCACCTACGAAAATCGTAAGTGCTTGATTTCATTGGTGGGCCATGAAGGATTCGAACCTTCGACCAATGGATTAAGAGTCCACTGCTCTACCAGCTGAGCTAATGGCCCAATCTGTAAAAGTGGGGTGGATAATGGGACTCGAACCCACGACGACCGGAATCACAATCCGGGGCTCTACCAACTGAGCTATACCCACCGTCGAACTTTTTGAACCTAACCTGGCACGCCCGGCAGGATTCGAACCTGCTACCCTCGGCTTAGAAGGCCGATGCTCTATCCAAATGAGCTACGGGCGCAGATGATAAATTGGTCGGGGTAGAGAGATTCGAACTCCCGACATCCTGCTCCCAAAGCAGGCGCGCTACCAGACTGCGCCATACCCCGTGTATGGGTCTTCGCCTTTCAGCGAAGAGGCCGGAATAATACGCAGACAACGCCTTTGAGTCAACGAAAAACTGTCCATTTTTCCGCTTCACTGTAAAAGAGTTCGCTTGCGTCTCGCCCACTACCTCAGCGGGCTATTACTCCTGCAATAGAGGGGCACCGAGGCACCCCTCCATTCGTTTCCTGCTGTAGGATTAGTTGACCTTGGGGTCCAGCTCACCAGTGGCGTAACGATCCTGCATCGCCTCTATAGAGATAGCAGTCATCTTGTCTGCCATACCTGCAGAACCGAATGCCTCATAGCGATTCTTGCAGATTTCAGACATTGCGTTGGTGGCTTCTTTGAGGAACTTGCGAGGATCGAAGTTGCTCTTGTTCTCTTCCAGGTGACGACGCACGGAACCGGTAGAGGCCATACGCAGGTCGGTATCGATATTGACCTTGCGCACACCAGACTTGATGCCTTCGACAACCTCATCGACCGGTACACCATAGGTCTGAGCCATATCACCACCGAAATCGTTGATGATCTTCAGCCAGTCCTGGGGTACGGACGAGGAGCCGTGCATTACCAGGTGAACACTGGGGATACGCTGGTGGATCTCTTTCACACGATCAATACGCAGAACCTTACCGGTAGGCTCCTGAGTAAACTTGTAAGCACCATGAGAGGTACCGATAGCGATGGCCAAGGCATCAACACCAGTAGCCTTAACGAACTCAGCAGCTTCGTTGGGGTCGGTCAGCAGCTGATCCATATCCAGCTTGCCTACGGCACCGTGGCCATCTTCCTCACCCATCTCACCGGTCTCCAGTGAGCCCAGGCAACCCAACTCGCCCTCAACGGATACACCGCCGGCATGAGCCATATCAACAACGTTACGGGTCACGTCGACATTGTACTCAAAGGAGGAAGGAGTCTTACCATCAGCCTCCAGAGAACCGTCCATCATGACAGAGCTGAAACCGGACTGGATAGAACGTAGGCAGATCGCGGGTGAAGCACCGTGATCCTGGTGCATGCAGACCGGGATATGAGGATAGCTCTCAATCGCGGCCTCGATCAGATGACGCAGGAACGGTTCACCCGCATAGGAGCGTGCACCCGCTGAGCCCTGTAGAATTACCGGGCTGTTGACTGCGTCGGCCGCCTTCATGATGGCCTGAACCTGCTCCATGTTGTTAACGTTAAAGGCAGGCAGACCATAACCATGCTCTGCAGCATGATCAAGAAGCTGACGTAGGGAAATAAGGGCCATGGTATTCTCCTTTTCTCTTTAATTTCAGATAATTTGCGGTGGGATACTGCTATCAGCACCCGCCTGTAATTTACTCAGCGTTCGGCTCCGGCATACTGTGTTCACCGACGCGCAGAATCTTCATCACATTAGTGCCACCCTCGACACCATTGAGATCACCTTTGGTGATAATCATCAGGTCACCCTTGCACACCAGACCGCGGCGTAACAGGTCATCTATGATAACTTCATTCGCCTTTTGGCTATCGCAGCCAAAAGCATCGTCCTCCTCAAAGTGGAACCTTATCGGATAAACGCCTCGCAGCAAGGTCACCTTGCGGCGGGTTGCTACGTGTTCCGTAAGTGCAAAAATCGGTATGCTCGAGCTTATACGCGACATCCATTGCGGTGTTGAACCAGACTCAGTCAGAGCGGCAATAGCCGCCACTCCGAGGTGATTCGCCGTGTACATTGAGGCCATCGCAATCGACTCATCGACACGTCCGAACACAGAATTGAGCCGATGGTGAGAGTGGGTCACCTTACTCTGTTTTTCCGCCTCCAGGCAGACACGCCCCATCGCAGCAACGGCTTTTACCGGATATTTGCCGGCAGCAGTCTCAGCCGAAAGCATCACCGCATCGGTACCATCAAGCACCGCATTGGCAACATCAAACACCTCGGCACGAGTGGGCATCGGGTGCTCGATCATTGACTCCATCATCTGGGTCGCGGTAATCACCACTTTATTCATTGAACGGGCACGTTTGATCAACCGTTTCTGTACCGCCGGCAACTCGGCATCACCGATCTCAACACCCAAGTCACCACGGGCAACCATAATAGCCTCAGATGCCTCAATGATCTCATCGATCATATCCAGGGCTTCAGCCCGTTCGATCTTGGATACGATACCCGCCCTGCCGCCTGCCTCATGCAGCAGGCGGCGAGCCTCAAATACATCATCCGCACTCTGTACGAATGAGACCGCAAGGTAATCGGCCTCGATTCCTGCGGCAAAAATAATATCCGTCCTATCTTTGTCGGTAAGCGCAGGTGCAGAGAGACCACCACCCTTTTTATTGATGCCCTTGCTGTCTGAAAGTGGCCCACCGACCACCACCTTACAGCGCACCTCGTCACCCTCAACGACGTTGACAAAGAGCTCGATGGCACCATCCGCCAACACCAGAGTGTCGCCACTGCTCACATCATCGACCAACTCGGGAAAAGTTAAGCCGACACGCTGTTGGTCACCGTCACCCAAACCACAAGCGGCATCGAGGACAAAATTATCACCTTCAGCCAACTGGATGGGACCATTTTTAAAACGACCAACTCGAATTTTGGGGCCCTGCAAATCAACCAGAATGCCTACCTGACGTCCAATTGCTTCCGTCCGGTTACGTACAGCCTCCGCACGCCTGTTATGGTCGGCATGACTACCATGGGAGAGATTAAGTCGTACTACATCAACACCTGCGCCAATCAGCGCATCAAGTACCCTGGGGTCATCGGTCGCCGGCCCCAGGGTGGCTAATATCTTGGTTCTTCTAAGCATATAATCTCCGAGCTCCCGGCCTGGTCCTGCCAGGCCATGGAACTCTGCGATATTTATTCAGCGGCACGCGCTTCCAGCATGGCCACTGCGGGCAGTGTTTTGCCTTCCAGGTACTCCAGGAAGGCACCACCGGCGGTGGAGATGTAGGTCACCTTGTCGTAGATGTCATACTTCTGAATGGCAGCGATGGTGTCGCCCCCTCCCGCCAGGGAGAAGCAGTCGGAATCAGCGATCGCCATGGCGACAGTCTTGGTGCCTGCACCAAACTGATCAAACTCGAATACACCGACCGGGCCGTTCCAGACCACGGTGCCTGCATTGGCGATGATTTCAGCCAGCTCCTGAGCAGAATCAGGGCCGATATCGAAGATCATATCGTCGTCGACCACATCGCCGGCGGCTTTTAGAGTTGCCTCGGCGTCTTCGGCAAACTCTTTACCGCAAACCACGTCGGTAGCGATGGGAATATTGGCGCCACGAGCCTGCATCTTCGCCACCAATTCCTTGGCGGTATCCACCAGACCATCTTCGCAGAGAGACTTACCGACATTGTTACCCATAGCCTTGAGGAAGGTGTTAGCAATACCACCACCAACCACCAGCTGGTCAACCTTCTCGGATAGTGCCTCAAGCACGGTCAGCTTGGTGGAGACCTTGGAGCCGCCGACAATGGCCACCATGGGACGGGCCGGGTTGGCCAGGGCCTTGGCCAAGTTATCCAGTTCGCTGGCCAGCAGCAGACCGGCACAGGCGGTAGGGGCGAACTTGCCGGCACCGTGGGTGGAAGCCTGAGCACGGTGTGCGGTACCGAAGGCGTCCATTACGAAAACGTCACAGAGTGCTGCGTATCTTTTAGCCAGCTCTTCGTTATCCTTCTTCTCACCGGCATTGAAACGTACGTTCTCAAACAGCACGACTTCACCATCAGCAACCTCGGGGGCACTCTCCAGGTAGTCGCCGAGCAGGCGTACGGTGACACCCAACTTGGCGGACATATCGTCGGCTATCGGCTGCATGGAGTTGGCCTCATCCGCAACACCCTCTTCCGGGCGACCACGATGTGACATCACCTGTACTTTGGCGCCGGCTTTTACACAGTGCTCAATGGTAGGCATGGATGCTGTGATACGGGCATCGGAGGTTACCTTGCCGTCTTTTACGGGCACATTAAGATCGGCACGAATCAGTACACGTTTTCCGGCGAGGTCGAGATCGGTAAGCTTGATGAAGGACATAGAGAGACTCCCTAGGTAAGCAAATGTTCTTGATTTGAAAAGAATTAGATAAAAACTGTAATTTTCAGCTAATACCTCTCGTGATCATTTCAAATGATCTGAGGGGAAGCAGAGCGGACGAGTAGTCGCCCACCCTGCAAACCTACAGCAGGTTATAAAAACCTATCAGTTAGCGGCAACGTACTGAACCAGGCGCAGCATGTTGCAGGTGTAACCGTACTCGTTGTCATACCAGGCAACCACCTTGACGAAAGTACTGTCCAGGGCGATGCCGGCACCGGCATCAAAAGTGGAAGGTGCAGAGTGACCACGGAAGTCAGTGGAGACCACTTTCTCTTCGGTGTAACCCAGCACACCCGCCATAGAACCTTCAGAAGCCTCTTTCATAGCAGCACAGATATCGCTGTAGTCAGCTTCATTGTTCAGCTCAATGGTCAGGTCAACAACAGACACGTCTGAAGTCGGTACGCGGAAAGCCATACCGGTCAGTTTGCCGTTAAGCTCAGGCAGTACAACACCGACAGCCTTGGCGGCACCGGTTGAAGAAGGAATGATGTTCTCCAGGATACCGCGGCCACCGCGCCAATCCTTCAAGGAAGGACCATCAACGGTCTTCTGGGTAGCGGTTGCTGCGTGAACGGTAGTCATCAGACCACGCTTGATGCCCCACTTGTCATTCAGAACCTTGGCAACAGGCGCCAGACAGTTAGTGGTACAGGAAGCGGCAGAGACGATTGCCTGACCGGCATAGCTCTCATGGTTAACACCGTATACGAACATCGGGGTGCCATCTTTGGAAGGTGCACTCTGAACAACCTTCTTGGCGCCTGCGTCGATGTGCTTCTGGCAGCTCTCTTCGGTAAGGAAGAAGCCGGTGCAGTCGATAATGAGCTCAGCGTCCACTTCGCTCCATTTCAGGTCAGCGGGATCACGCTCGGCAGTGAGACGGATGGTCTTGCCGTTAACCAACAGGTTGCCACCTTCAACAGCGACATCACCGTCGAAACGGCCATGAACAGAGTCATACTTCAGCATGTATGCAAGGTAGTCGGCGTCGAGCAGATCGTTAATAGCGACAACTTCCAGATCAGAGAAGTCTTTTGCGATAGCGCGGAATGCCATACGACCGATCCGGCCAAAACCGTTAATACCAACTTTTGTAGTCATATTTATTGCTCCGTTAAACGTTTATCTAACTAAATTTTTCTGACAGGGCGCCCGTAGGCGCCCCACTACAGACAGGCTCAGGCGGTAACTGCGTCGATTGCACTGCCGACATTCGCCACAGTGAATCCAAACTCTTCAAACAGCTGGCCGGCAGGAGCGGACTCGCCGAAGCGATCCATACCGATTACCTTGCCGTTCAGGCCAACATATTTGTACCAACCATCACTAACAGCGGCTTCCACTGCCACGCGGGCAGCAACAGCAGCAGGCAGTACAGACTCTTTGTAAGCTGCATCCTGAGCGTCGAAGACGTTAGTGCAAGGCATGGAGACGACACGTACCTTCTTGCTCGACTCTGCAGCCGCCTTGACTGCCAACTCAACTTCAGAGCCAGTGGCGATGACGATTGCATCAGGAGTACCGTTACAGTCAACCAGCACATAACCGCCCTTGGTAATAGCTGCAATCTGCTCATCGCTTCGTGTCTGGTGCTGCAAATTCTGACGAGAGAAGATCAAGGTGCTGGGACCATCTTTCTTCTCGACAGCACACTTCCAGGCAACAGCCGTCTCAACCGCATCGGCAGGACGCCAAGTGTCCATATTGGGGATCATGCGCAGAGTTGGAATCTGCTCGATCGGCTGATGGGTGGGACCATCTTCGCCCAGACCTATAGAGTCATGGGTATAGACAAAGATCGACTGAATCTTCATCAACGCCGCCATACGCAAAGCGTTGCGGGCATACTCTGAGAACATCAGGAAGGTAGCGCCATAAGGCACGAAACCGCCGTGCAAAGAGGCACCGTTCATGATGGCGGACATACCGAACTCACGCACACCGTAAGAGAGGTAGTTACCGTCGGCATGACCTCCTGTGATCGCCCTGGAACCTGACCATGTAGTGAGGTTGGAAGGGCTCAGATCCGCAGAGCCACCTAGAAACTCCGGCAGCAGTGGACCGAAGCCGTTGAGGGCGTTCTGTGAAGCCTTACGAGTAGCGGGAGACTCAGCTTTGCTATTAACCTCGGCGACAAACTTGGATGCTTCCTCTTCCCAGTTGGTAGGAAGATCGCCAGCCATACGGCGGGTAAATTCTGCAGCCAGATCAGGATGGGCTTCCTTGTACGCAGCAAATTTCTCATTCCAGAGATCTTCAGCAGCGGCGCCCGCCTCTTTGGCGTCCCAACCGGCATAGACATCTTCAGGGATCTCGAACGGGCCGTGCTCCCAACCCAACTGCTCACGAGTCAGTTGAATCTCATCGGCACCCAGAGGGGCACCGTGGCAGTCGTGGGTACCGGCCAGATTGGGGGAACCGAAGCCGATGGTGGTCTTGCAGCAGACCAGGGTCGGCTTGTCGGTAACTGCTTTGGCAGCCTCAGTGGCGGCATTCAGCGCATCGGCGTCATGTCCGTCAACGCCGGAGATAACGTGCCAGCCGTAGGAGTCAAAGCGCTTGGGGGTATCATCGGTAAACCAGCCCTCGACGTGACCGTCGATGCTGATGCCGTTGTCATCCCAGAAAGCAACCAGTTTGCCCAGACCCAGCGTACCAGCCAGTGAGCAGGCTTCGTGGGAGATACCCTCCATCATGCAACCATCACCGAGGAACACATAGGTGTTGTGATCAACAATCTCGTGACCGTCGCGGTTGAACTGAGCCGCCAGAGTCTTCTCGGCCAGTGCCATACCGACACCGTTGGTGATGCCCTGGCCCAGAGGGCCGGTGGTGGTCTCAACGCCGGGGGCGTAGCCATACTCAGGGTGACCGGGGGTCTTGGCATGGAGCTGACGGAAACTCTTGAGGTCATCCATGCTGAGCTCATAACCCGTAAGGTGCAGCAGGGAGTAGATCAGCATGGAACCGTGGCCGTTGGAGAGGACGAAACGATCGCGGTCAGCCCAGTTCGGATTGGCCGGATTGTGCTTCATGTGGCCATTCCACAGAACCTCAGCGATATCGGCCATTCCCATCGGGGCGCCAGGATGTCCTGAGTTGGCTTTCTGCACTGCATCCATGCTGAGGGCACGAATCGCGTTAGCTAGGTTTCTGCGTGAGGACATAGATCCCTCCTAATTGAGTGAGTGATTGTGAAAATTGATTAAATATTTCTATTCATTACGAGCCAAACCTATCTGGCCGACCATGAGCAAAATACCAGGGAGCTTCCTAAATCCAGCTACCCAGTCAAATGAAAATACGGCACCCAGTGCACATTGCTATTGGGAATAGCCGATTTCGTTTGATAAGCCCTTTGCTTATCTGTGGAATTTCAGTAAATCAGTAATCTCTGAAATAGCTACGTGGCGCTATTCTTACCCTATCGTAAAATAGAGAACAAGCCAGCTAACCTTATGGGGGTAAAAAAAACCACCTGAATAAGAACTAACTATCTGAAACAAATACCTATTTCATAAAATTACAGCACACTGGTTTTGTGCGCCGCACAATGAGGTTACTCCCGCCATTTGATTGAGCAGCCGATACTGGGTATCTGCTCCACCGGTCCAACTCCTGTCTCTGCCACCTGCCTCATTGCCTCAAAAAGATCGCGGCGCACACCTACTGGTGCAGCCTCTTTACGGCTCTCATCAAGTCGCCCTCGATACTGAAGCTCTAACGCCCCATTGTAGCCAAAAAAATCGGGGGTACAGACAGCACCGTACGCTTTTGCCACCTCCTGTGTCTCATCCAGCAGGTAGGGGAAGGGAAAATCAAATGACTCCGCCACCTTGCGCATATTTTCGAACGAATCTTCTTCATATAGAGAGGGATCATTCGACATGACCGCGACCGAGTTAACACCCAACGCCTGAAGCTCCCTGGTATCACGTACTATCCGGTCACGCACTGATTGAACGTATGGACAGTGGTTGCAGATAAACATCACCAGCAATCCATTCTCGCCACGGCAACGTGCCAAGTCCCACTGAGTTCCATCAACACCCGGAAGGGAAAAATCGATAGCCGGACGGCCAAAATCACATACCGGCGTTTCCAGTGAAACCATACTTAACTCCTTGCTACCGGCGCTCCTGCTCTTTCCACAAAAAATGGTCTACAGAAGGGCCTACACTGAGATTAGAGTGCCTGTCGCTGAGCGTGGCATTGTATCACCCAACAGATGATCCCTGAAACCTTCGGACGATTAGCACTATTGATCAGAATCATAAGCTATTACTTATTTACAGGCAATTCTCCATAATATTTAACCACAACAACCATGGAGTTGACAAATTAGGGAGTATGGGGATAATCCCTGTAATGCGCCGATTTGAGATCAGATTGCGGGCGCCTAATAAATGCGGCTAAAGCGTGCACCACCGGATAGTTTCTGGAAACCCGCCTTAGCTCCCGCTAGGCGGGTTTTTTGTTGACTATTTCAGGGACACAGCCATATGAGTGACTACATTTTCACTTCAGAATCGGTATCTGAAGGCCATCCAGATAAGATGGCTGACCAAATCTCCGATGCCGTACTGGATGAGATTTTAAAACAGGATGACAGCCCGGAGCTCGCCCGCGTCGCCTGTGAGACCATGATTAAAACCGGTGTAGTGATTGTCGGTGGCGAAATATCCACCAACGCCTGGGTCGATCTCGACGAGTTGGTGCGTGGAGTGATCTGCGACATCGGCTACACTAGCTCGGACGTCGGTTTTGACGGCAACACCTGCGCCGTTATGTCGCTGATCGGCAAACAGTCCTCGGACATTGCCCAGGGTGTTGATCGTAAAGCACCTGAGGAGCAAGGTGCCGGTGATCAGGGATTGATGTTCGGCTACGCCACCAATGAGACCGATGTGCTGATGCCCGCCCCCATCACCTATGCCCACCGTCTGGTACAGCGTCAGTCGGAGATGCGCAAGGAAAACATACTGCCCTGGCTGCGTCCCGATGCTAAAAGTCAGGTCAGCTTCCGCTATCAGGATGGCAAGGTCGTGGGCATCGATGCCGTGGTGGTCTCCACCCAGCACAACCCCGATATTGAGTACAACCACTTGAGAGAGGCGGTGATGGAGAACATCATCCAGCCGGTCCTTCCCAAAGAGTGGCTGGACAACTGTCCTCAGGAGAAGATCCACATCAACCCCACCGGTGCCTTTGTTATCGGTGGCCCTGTAGGTGATTGCGGCCTCACCGGCCGCAAGATCATTGTCGATACATACGGCGGTGCAGCCCGCCACGGCGGAGGCGCCTTCTCTGGTAAGGATCCCTCCAAGGTAGACCGCTCCGCCGCTTACGCCGGGCGTTATGTCGCCAAGAACATCGTTGCCGCCGGATTGGCTGATCGTTGCGAGATCCAGGTCTCCTACGCTATCGGGGTGGCTGAGCCTACCTCTATCTCTATCGAGACCTTCGGCACCGCCCATGTCGCTGAGGAGCGAATCGCCGAGTTGGTACGTGAACACTTCGACCTGCGCCCCTACGGCATCATGCAGATGCTCGACCTGATCAAACCGATCTACCGCAGCACTGCCGCCTACGGTCACTTTGGCCGTGAGGAGCCGCAGTTCAGCTGGGAGCGCACCGACCGGGCGGAAGCACTGCGGGAGGCGGCGGGGCTTTAACGGCCATGAGAAGAGCCGGCAGGATGGGTGAGCCTTTTTTGCGTCCACGGCCGTAGTGTGCGGCGTAGGAGTGAACTTGTTCGCGAACAAGTTCACTCCTACGCACAAATACCTGATTATTGTGCCGTGCGTATTTTCTCAATAGGTCATGCAGCGGAGTTGAAAAGTTGCATCCAAGCGATCCAACCCGTTGACCTGATAACTGATAACTGATAACTGATAACTTCATCCCCTCTCTCTGAGGAGCGTTGCAACAGGTTAACCCCTGCCAGGCTTGGAGAGAGGCACTATTTACTAGAGAACGTCGCTCAGTTTTTTCGGAGACTGAACCAATGAATGCCAATTTCAGTGACTACAAAATCGCTGACGCCTCACTTGCAGAGTGGGGACACAAAGAGATAGCCATTGCCGAGACAGAGATGCCCGGTTTGATGGCGCTGCAGAAAAAATATGGTGATGAGAAGCCACTCAAGGGCGCCCGCATTGCAGGTAGCCTGCACATGACCATCCAGACCGCCGTACTGATCGAAACCCTGGTGAAACTTGGGGCGGATGTGCGCTGGGCGTCCTGCAATATTTTCTCCACCCAGGACCATGCTGCCGCCGCCATTGCCGACCAGAACGTACCCGTCTATGCATTCAAAGGTGAAACGCTCACTGATTACTGGGAGTACACCCATAAAATTATGGAGTGGGGCGACGGCGGTGTGCCCAACATGATCCTGGATGATGGCGGCGACGCCACTCTACTGCTGCATCTGGGTACCCAGGCGGAACAGGATATCAGTGTTCTGGACAACCCCTCCAGTGAGGAGGAGACCATCCTCTACGCAGCGATCAAAGCACGCGTTGCTGATCAGCCCGGCTACTATTCCAAGCGTCTGACAAGCATCAAAGGAGTCACTGAAGAGACTACCACCGGTGTTCATCGTCTCTATCAGATGGCAGAAAAGGGAGAGCTCGCCTTCCCCGCCATCAACGTTAATGATTCTGTGACCAAATCCAAGTTCGATAACCTCTACGGCTGTCGTGAGTCTCTGGTGGACGGCATCAAACGCGCCACCGATGTGATGATCGCAGGTAAGATTGCCCTGGTACTGGGCTACGGTGATGTTGGCAAAGGTTGCGCCCAATCCCTGCGAGGACTCGGTGCCACCGTATGTGTCACTGAGATTGATCCGATTTGCGCCCTGCAGGCAGCTATGGAAGGCTACCGGGTAGTCAACATGGATGATGCATGCAAAGAGGCCGACATCTTTGTCACCACCACCGGCAACTTCCACGTCATCGACCATGATCACATGGTGCAGATGAAGGACCAATCCATCGTCTGCAACATTGGCCACTTTGATAATGAGATCAATGTTGCCAGTCTTGAGCAGTATGAGTGGGAGGAGATCAAGCCCCAGGTGGATCACATCATCTTCCCTGACGGCAAACGCATCATTCTACTGGCACAGGGTCGTCTGGTTAATCTGGGCTGCGCCACCGGGCACCCCAGCTTCGTCATGTCCAACTCCTTTACCAACCAGGTGTTAGCACAGATGGAGTTGTGGAGCAGCACGGATAAGTACGATAAAAACGTCTACACACTACCCAAGGCACTGGATGAAGAGGTAGCGCGCCTGCATCTGCAGAAAATCGGTGCCAATTTGACCCGCCTGTCACAGGAACAGGCTGATTACCTCGGCGTTTCTCAGGATGGCCCCTACAAGCCGGACCACTACCGTTATTGATTGATACGGCTCTGCACAAAAATACTGTGACTGGATGTAGGGGCGGTTTTAACCGCTCCTGCAACTCACATAAACAGTTATCAGGTTAAGCTCAGGATTATTGCGTATAGCCAACTTGATTGATAAAAGCAGTGGGTGGAGAGTCAAGCAAGGGGGACAAAATCCTTACCTGGCTTCTCAACACCGCAACCCGAGGTCACAAAAAATGAAATCCCAGAAACAGTACTCACCTAAGTACAGCCTAGAGCTATTTCCACCAAAAACAGAAGTTGGCATGGAGAAGATGCAGCAGAGTGTGCGTGAACTCTCCAGAATCGATCCTCTGTTCTGTTCCGTCACCTACGGTGCCGGCGGCTCTACACAGCAGCGCACCTTTGACAGCGTTGACTGGCTGGTGTCTGAAAAATTCTCAACCGCCCCACACCTCTCCTGCATCGGTAGCAGCAGGGAGGAGATCATCGATATTGTTACCCGCTTCAAGAACCAGGGAATCAGGCGTATTGTCGCCCTGCGTGGAGACCTCCCTTCCGGTGCCGGCCTTGGTGGACTTGGTGAGCTTGCCTACGCCAACGAACTTGTATCACTGATCCGCGAGGAGTTTGGCGACCACTTCGAAATTGAGGTCGCCGCCTACCCGGAGTTTCACCCTCAGGCGCCCAGCGCCGAGGCTGATCTTATCAACTTCAAACGCAAGGTTGATGCCGGTGCCAATGCCGCAATCACCCAGTACTTTTTTAATGCTGATGCCTACTTCAAGTTTATAGACAGCTGTGAGCAACTCGGTATAGATATACCTATCACTCCCGGCATTATGCCTATCACGAACTATGTCCAGCTGGCCCGTTTCTCCGATAGCTGCGGTACTGAGATACCACGCTGGATCAGAAAGCGGCTGGAGGGTTTTGGTGATGATATCGAGAGCATTCACTCCTTTGGTACCGATGTTGTGGCCGCACTGTGTGAACGACTGCTCGAACAGGGTGCCCCGGGACTACACTTCTATACAATGAACCAGTCGGCACCTGTGTTGAAGATTTGGGATAGAATTACCAAGTAACTGTGCGTATCTGAGTTAGGAGTCACAATGCGCCAACCCCGTGTTTATACCGAACATCACCTCTCGGTAAACAGTGAAGTGGTGCTTGAAAAAGGACCCAGCCGCCACCTGATCCAGGTATTACGCTTAAAGCTGGGCGCTAGAGTCACCCTTTTTAATGGTGATGGCCACAACTACCCTGCCCGCCTGATAGAAGTTGACCGGCGCACCGCCGTCGCAGAAATTATCCGCCAGGAGGTGGCAGAGGCCGCACCCGCCCTGAAAATAGCTCTGGGTATCGGTATATCCAAGGGTGAGCGTATGGATTTCGCAATCCAGAAAGCGGTTGAGCTCGGTGTTGGTGCCATCACTCCACTCACCTCTGAGCGCTGTGTTATCAGGCTGTCACCGGAACGCATGGAGAAGCGCTTGGCCCATTGGCGCAACATTCTAATTTCCGCCTGTGAGCAATCCGGGCGCTGTCGCCTGCCAAAGCTGTTGCAGACGGAAACCCTGGAGGGGTGGCTAAAGCAGCACACCTCAGAGAGCGGCATACTCCTGGATCATCGTTCCAAAAAGAACCTCAGTGAGCTACCCACGCCGTCAGCGGATGATGTAGTACACCTGCTTGTCGGACCGGAAGGTGGCCTCACTGTGACTGAGAGAGAGGGAGCAGAAAAACATGGCTTTAACGGGGTACGTCTGGGACCCCGCATTCTAAGAACAGAAACGGCACCCTTGGCGGCAATCGCTGCAATGCAGGTACTCTGGGGCGATTTTTGCTGAGCGTGAGCTCTGATTACAGCATCCAGCTGTCTATTATGAGAGCTGCTCTGAGACCAACCACTCAAGAACATCAAGGTTGGGAATCCATGCCTCTTCACCATCGATGATCACCTGCTGCTGCACCACTTCACCCAAGTCCCGCGGTACATCTACGGGAGTGAATGTGGATTTCGAGACTCGCACCAGGTGAGGAACCGAGTGGAGCAAAATGCCGATAAATGGATAGTCCGAATTACCATTGAGTGTGTTGCTGATGGCGATACGTGCACGGGTACCTGCATCCACCGCCTGCTGTCCAACCAAGCTATCAAAGCATACCAAAGGAATCTGCTGTTGCCGCCATGAGAAGTGCCCCAGCAACCATCCAGGCTTATCCCCATCCAGTCGCTCTGGCTGCCTGTAGCTCACCACCTCAGAAATTGCTGCATTGGGCAAAAGAAGCTTCCCTGAATTCAATGGCAAAAGTACACCACGAATCTCATTGGAACTGTTAGTTTCAGCCATTACTCATCTCCCGCCAACACCGAGAGAATATTATCCATCAAATCTTTCTCCTGGTAAGGCTTGCCAAGATAACGCTTCACTCCCAGCTCCATCGCATGAGTACGATGCTTGTCACCGGTTCTTGAGGTGATCATGATAATTGGAATATTTCCCAGCTGTTCTGAATTGCGCATATGGCGCGCCAACTCAAAGCCATCCATTCTGGGCATTTCGATATCCAGCAGCATTATATCCGGGCGGTGATCCTGTAGTACCGCCAGCGCATCTACACCATCTTTTGCGGTGATTACATTCATTCCATGCCGTTCCAGTAACCGACCAGTCACTTTCCGTACAGTAATAGAATCATCCACCACCATAATGGTTCGGCTCGCCCCGCTATCGCGATCTTCGACGACAGGCTGAACAACCTCTGCCATCTCGGTAACCACATGTGCAAGCCCTGTGCGTACAAGGGCCGTCACATCGAGGATCAAAGCAACTCGCCCATCACCGAGAATGGTACCACCCGATATCCACAACACTGAACCAATCTGTGGGCCGACTGGTTTTACCACAATCTGGCGGATGCCCAGCAGATTGTCCACCTGTAGCGCCACGCGATGCTCACCCGCCCTGACCAGCAGCAGCGGATACCATTTACGCAGATCGGCCAGACTGGGCTGCCGCTCATGGAGCAGCGAACCAAGATAATTCACATGGTACTCTTGTCCGGCATAGCTATATCTGGCGCTGCTGTCATCGTAATAACCTTGCAGTTCATCCCGGGACAGCCTGACCACACCCTCTATACTGGTATGGGGTATGGCAAATACCTCATCTGACAGCTCAACCAACAGCGCATCAGAGATAGCCAGGGTAAGGGGTAGACGGACAGTGAAACTCGTTCCCTTACCTTCTGTGGACTGCATATCCAGTGAACCGCCCAGCTGTTTGATCTCGCTAACTACTACATCAAGACCCACGCCACGACCGGCAATCTGCGTCACCTCGTCTGCAGTACTGAAACCATGCTCCAGCACAAACTGCAAAATATCACTATCCTGCACCTCGGCATCGGCATCGAGCATTCCACGCTCGATGGCGTGTTGACGTATTGCGTCAACACGCATACCACCGCCATCATCACTGACGGTGATCAGCACATCATTACCTTCACGGGAGAGTTCTAGCGTCACCACGCCGGTCTCACCCTTGCCACGCTGATGGCGCTGCTCCGGGAGTTCTATGCCATGGGAGACGGCATTACGCAGTATGTGCTCAAGAGGAGCAAGCATTCGTTCGAGAATGGAGCGATCAATCTCACCCTCTACACCCTGGGTTGTCAGCTCAGCCTGTTTCTTCACCTGCCCGGAAGTCTGGCGGACCAAACGTCGCAGACGGGGCACGATCTGAGAGAATGGCACCATGCGTGTCCGCATCAAGCCGTCTTGCAAATCAGTGGTCAGGCGGGACTGCTGCAACAACAGTGTCTCTGTCTCGCCCTGCTGCTCATCAAGGAAATCGTTAATACTGGTGAGATCGTTTACAGTCTCAAGCAAGCTTCGAGAGACCTGCTGCATCGTTGAAAAACGGTCAAGCTCCAGTGGATCAAACGCTTTCTCTGCTACACTGCCACTCTCCTGTTCCCGCTCATAGCGGAATAGGATCTGCGCTTCTGTCTCAATTTCGAGCTGGCGCAACTGGTTACGCAACCGATCTACCGTCTGTTCCAATTCCGAGAGGTTGAATCCAAGGCCAGCATTCTGCTGCTCAAGTCTGGAGCGATAGATACTTACCTCACCAGCATTATTTACCAAGCGGTCAAGTAATTCTGACTGAACCCTTACCTGCTCCCGTCTGGAACTTGTGGGGGGCTGAACTGCACGGGCCTCAATGGCTGCCGCACGATGAGCAGCAGCAAAGCCTGCCGCCTCTTCCTCCGTCAGCGTAGCTTCTGCCTCTTCTACCCCGAATTCTTCTGGCTCAGCTTCTTCTGGCTCAGCTTCTTCTGGCTCAGCTTCTTCTGGCTCAGCTTCTTCTGGCTCAGCTTCTTCTATCTCAGCTTCTACTGCTTCAGCATCCACGGCCTCAGCTTCAATCTCATCCGCTACATTCAATGACTCTGGGGTAGTTGAACGACGGGATTGATGTAACTGTTCAAGCTTGGCCACCAGCTCATCAGCGTTACGAACTCTGGGTCCTTTGGATAGACTCTCAACTTGCTCAGAGAGACGATCAGCTACCTCTTGGGCCAGGGTTATATCATCGCCCGTAGGTGTAGCCAACCCATGAGAGTGAGGCTCTAACAGAGACTCAAGTGCATGACTCAGGTCACCGATGGGTGTCGCACCTACCAGGCGCGCTCCACCTTTCAGTGTGTGCAGGGTTCTTTGCAGGCCCACTACCGCCTCTGTGCTGGAGGGCTTATCACGCCATTGCTGGAGACCGAGCTCCAACTCTTCCAGCAGCTCGACACCCTCCTCCAGGAAGATCTCCGACATTTCCTCATCGACATCCAGCTCAACCATGTCGCCTATTGAAGGCTCTATCGGTAGAGCAGAGTCCAGCTCAACTTCGAGCTCATCAACTGCTTCTGCTTTAGCCTCTGCTTCTGCTTTAGCCTCTGCTTCTGCTTTAGCCTCTGCTTCTGCTTTAGCCTCTGCTTCTGCTTTAGCCTCTGCTTCTGCTTTAGCCTC
>JBEVXU010000001.1:122937-191581 GCA_040505895.1 Sedimenticola sp.
CTTTGGCCTCTGCTTCTGCTTTGGCCTCTGCTTCTGCTTTGGCCTCTGCTTCTGCTTTGGCCTCTGCTTCTGCTTTGGCCTCTGCTTCTGCTTTGGCCTCTGCTTCTGCCGATACGGTTACTTCTCCACAGGCACTGACCTCGGCCAGCAGCTGCTCCCAATCCGGCAATTCGGCGCCTGGGACATTGATGGCATCAAGTACCAACTGAATCACGTCAGTACCACGCTCTATCAGATCAAGCGCTACGCTCCCTTCACTATTATTCAGGGGCTTTTGGCGCTCAACCAAAGACTCAAGAGCCGTACTCACCCTGGCAATGGATTCAACCCCAGCCATGTCGGCACTGCCGTGTAAGGTATGCAGAGCCCTCATCAACTCCCGGTCATTCCGGCAGTCATACGCTGTCTGGCGGCACCCTTCAAGAAAACCGCCCATAGTCTCTAAATGGGTTATCGACTCTTCTCGAAAAATACCTAGTAGCGTGTCATCCATACTGATCGCAGGGACACTTTCATCCACCTCAGCGATATCATTATGGTGGGCACCAGGGAAGAGCAGCACCTCGCCCTCATCAGCTGCGGTCTGGTCCGCTGCTGCGTCCTCACGCTCTTTAGCCTCTACCGCTGTAGGCTCTATATGTGCAGCACGGGGATTGGCCAGAGCAAACGCCCTATCCATTGCCGGCTGCACATCAATAGAAGGCGGCAAACCTGACTCCCTCGCCTCGATGAGAAGCGGCAGAATCTCCAGAGTCTCACCCAGTATGTCCAACACAGCGGGAGAGACATCAACGGTCTCGTCAATAATTCTGTTAAGGAGATTTTCGACCGACCAGGCAAACTCACCTATGGTGGATGCACCTACCAGCCTGCCACTCCCCTTAAGCGTGTGGAACGAACGTCTGAAGACTGTCAGCGCATCCACATCGCTATGGTCACTTTTCCAGCGCGGTAGATACTCCTGTATTACTGCCAGTTCCTCTTTCGACTCTTCCAGAAATATATCGAGTATTTCTGGATCAATATCCTCCAATGGAGGCTTGATCGCCGAGTTGGATAGAACCTCCTGCTCAAGATCAGCTTCTGCAGAAGTGTGCTCCTCAGAGACTACTCCGTCATCTGTGGTAGTCGACTCACCACCCGCCGATTCACTGGCACCATCAACAGCCGGAGAAGCCAACGACAATTTATCCATGGCCTCGTGGGCCACTTCGAGGATTTCAGGATGGATGCCCCGTCCCTCGGTTACCGCCTGCATGAAATACTCTACAGAGGTCACTACATCAGCAAATGATTCCAGCTCCTCCCGTGTGGGCTCAACCTGGTTTCCCATCATCTTTTGGCTTACATAAGCGGCAAGGGAATCCATCAATGCAGCTGCATCGCTTAGATTAAGTATACGGAAAGCACCTGCTACATTAGAGAATCTTGCAGGGACTTCATCTGTCAACCCACGCTCTTGAGGTGACTCTATATACTCAATGATGGCATCTTTATTTCTTGCCATATCGATACCGGCTTCGTGCATCACCGAATTGATCAAACGGTCATATTCACCAGCAGGGAGTTCGGTAAAGAGCTCCTCGTTGCTTCTCACCGGCTGGTGGCTGCCGGAAGCTGAAAGATTCTCCAGTGAGGTCTCAGTAAACAGGATATCCTCGGCCATCGCCATAAGATCCTGCTCGGAGGGTGTATCCGACGTGCTCTTGATTTCATCAATCCGGTCAGCCTGCCGCTTCAACCTCTGACGCAAACCACCCTGGCCGACCATTCCCAGGGTATCTGCCAGTTTATGCATCGGCTGACCAAGTGCGAATAGTCGATCCTGGTCATTACTTTCGTTGCGAATAAAGAGATCCAGTCCATCCTTGATCACCGTCAGGTCGGTACTAATAGCGCTACGCAGGGAGTCAAGCAGACCCTGTCCCGGGCTTTCGAACTGTCCCCGCTCTCGCTCAAGATCCGACTGGCTGACAAAAGAATTCCCCAGATCAAAGTCAGCTTTGACCTCGGCGATAAGGGGATTATCTCCATTTTCTGCACAGGCAACATAGTAAAGCAGATTCTTCAACATGCCATTGGCAGGAGTTTCAGCTACCGTCAGCTCACCATGGTCGATGATCCTTTTTATCTCTTTGTCGACCCTCCCCAGCAAGAGCTTGGTGGCAACACCGATGTCGACCACCCCCTCCTCCATGGCAATGGCAACAGTTTTACCAACCGTAAATAACCGTTTAACCTGCTCGGTGCCGGACTCTGTTTCCAGCTGACCAAAAATCTCTGAAATACTCCGCAGGCCACCCGCAGCATCACGATCTCTATAAAGATCCAGCAGAGCTTTGTGGTAAGGATGACGCAGCTTTCGCGCCAAACCGGAGAGAGATGGATTGGGCTTACCGCTAATTACGCCGGAGGCAAGATTGCGCTCCAGCTCAGGGGCGAAGAGAGTTACTTCAGAAAGTAATGGAGCATCCCTTACTGCACGCAGCTCATTGAGTGTCGGCAGAAGGAATAGGGGCAGATCTCTGGCGCCAAACTCAAGCTTTTCCAGATAGCCTGGAAGTTGCACGAGCCCCAGCATTAATGCCTCGGCGGCATCGTCACGCTTTTGAACAGTCTTCTCTTGGAGCGCCCGGGCAACGAGCTCCATCTCTTCAGCCAGCATAGCGGCGCCAAAGAGTTGTACCAGACTCAAAGTACCATAGACCTGGTGGAGCTTAGTGATGCAGCTATCGATCAGCTCACCATCACCGTCACTATCCATGTAACCTTCAAGGTCACGGCGAGCAGAATCAATGGCTGAGTCAAGCTCACCCTTGATCCACTTTAATATGCTGTTATCACGAACATTACTCATACCAGCTTTTCACATCCGCCAGAGGTTATCAGACGATTATTCAGGGAGGCGGAAGCCTTCCACTGAATTCTGAAGGTCATCAGCCATATCAGCCAACGCCCCAATAGACATGGCTGTCTGACTGGTACCGTCGGAGGTCTGGGTGGTGATCTCCTGGATAACACTCATAGTGTCATTTATCAGAGAGGCTTCATGAGACTGCTGCTGGGCCAAGTCGGACACCTGCATGACTCGCTCGGAGATCTGCTTCGATACGGTCTCAATCTCTTGCAGCGCTTCACCGGCATCCTCCGCCAGCTGAGCACCGGCGACCACCTCGGTAGTGGTAGCCTCCATTGACCTCACCGCTTCGTTGGTATCCGCCTGAATGGTTTTAACCAGTGCTTCAATCTGCTTGGTGGCATTACCGGAGCGTTCAGCAAGTCGCTGCACCTCATCGGCAACCACCGCGAAACCGCGACCCGCCTCTCCGGCCATAGCCGCCTGCATGGCGGCGTTCAATGCCAGGATATTGGTTTGGTCCGCGATGTCATCAATCAGCTCAACGATGTCACCAATCTCCTGGGAGCTTTCACCAAGACGTTTGATTCGTTTTGATGTCTCCTGGATCTGCTCACGAATAGTATCCATGCCGTTGATGGTCCGGCGCACGGTCTCGGCACCATTACCGGCGATCTCAAGCGAGTGCTGGGATACTTCAGCAGATTCCGTTGAGTTCTCCGACATCTGATCAATGGTGGTAGCCATCGATTTGATTGAGTCAGTAGCCGAGGTAATCTGCTCAGCCTGATGTTCACTCGCCTCCGCAAGGTGCATTGCCGTGGCACGACTCTCCTGGGCGGAAGATGATACCTGGGCGGAGATTTCGTTAATGGTCGTTACCAGGCTGCGCAACGCTTCAATAGCGTAGTTGATTGAGTCGGCGATAGCTCCCGTCACATCCTCGGTAACTGTGGCGGTCACTGTCAGGTCACCGTCGGCGAGATCACCCATCTCATCCAGCAGTCGCAGAATAGCTTCCTGGTTCTTCTCATTCTGGGTCTTACTCTCCTCCTCACGTCGTTTTGACTGAAGCAGCAGAGAGTAGCCGAGCAAGATAAGTAAAAGCACCGCAACAACTGCGAGTACTGCCAGCAGAGGAGTACCCACCCTGATGCCGGCAATTTGTATCAACCCCGGCTTATTACCATAGGCCTTAATCAGAACAGAGGTGGTATCCTTAACGGTGTCTGCCACAGACGTTACTTGTATACCCGCCTCAAGTGCCGGCAGTACCGAAGGAACTGTCTCAATGATCTCACTGGCATGATCATTAATTGAACTAAAGAGCATTGCCACTTCACGCAGCAAGGCAACAGCCTGAAGGTCCTCTACCGGCTTAATTTCCAGAGATTCACTACCCTCAAGCATCGCCTCAAGCACACGGCCAAACTGGTCAGCATCTCGGCTGAACTGATCGATCGCCGAGGCAGTGGTCTGACCACCTGCCAATACCTTGGAAACGTTCTTATCGATTCGTTCCGCCAACATCAACTGACGCGACGCCGTAGCGACCTGACCCGGTGAGGCACCACTGTTTACCAGACTGGAGACCACCTCTTCTGAGAGCGCCTGCAGTTGAGGAACAAATTCAGTGATGACATTGATAAACTCCTGCACGGAGAGAATCGGATCCTTATTTGAAAGCACGTCATCAGCTAGCTGGCGGAGCTCCAACCAACTGTTTTCAACCGTCCGCAACTTCTTCTTCACCTCTGCTGGAGATGGAGGCAATCCCTGTGCGGGAACACCGCGCTTCAACTCATTTATGAGCCGCTCGAAGGAGTCACGAGACTCCCTAAGTCTGCCGAAAGCAGCCTGGTCACCACCTGCACCTGTTAGCGCGTACTCTGTAGTCTCCAGTGCAATCACCTGCATCGCACTGGCACGCACGAGATAGGACTCGTTGTTGGATGTCCACTTGCTAACATGAGCAAATGTCAACAAAGCCAGGATCAGCGAAACAAGCAATCCGACTGATAGGAATACAATAACTCGATTGGACGCAAATCCCGTCCCCGTGGCAGACCTTTTTTTCATTTCCGTCTCTCTCCCGAAAGAGCTTATTGTCTTAAAACTCTATTTAATAGCCTATCGGCTATCGTTTTACAATCGCCAAAACTTTTAAATGGCTGCAACCCGAAAATCCGAGTTCTCAGCCAGCATTCCCATACTGAATACAGACCAAACTGCACCCTCCAGTTTGTAGGCACGCTGTATATACTGCCTGACGCTATCCGGCAGTGCAGGCACCGGCGCCCCCTGTTCATCCGTCAGATGACGTATACCCCTAACATCACCGACCAGTAGTCCTGTATATAACCCCTGATGATCAATTACCAGAACCCTGCTGCGCCGACCTATCTTTGTGGGTTCGCCACCCAAATAGAGCTGCAGGTCGATAAGTGGAAGGAGATTACCGCGAATATTAGCCACACCCAGCATCCAGGGCTTGGTACCCGGAACCGATGTCACGGCAGGAGGGTAGTTCAGGATCTCTTTAACTTCACTCAGGGGCGCTATTGAATGCATAGCGGAGGAGAGAAAAAGAACCCCCTCCCAAAATTGCTTAGCTTCAACCTGCTGGGGCAGTCCCGCAGCAAACCTGCGACTTCTACTCTCGATATCCCGAAGTAGTTTAATCGTCTCATCTGATGTCATTACGGCCATACAGGATTCAGCTTTCCAGAACACTCTTGATTTTCTGCAGCAGGTCTGCTGCGGCGACGGGCTTGACCACATAGTCCTTTGCGCCTTGGCGCATTCCCCAGGCCCTATCTGTCTCCTGATCTTTCGTCGTCACTAGAATTACAGGAATATCAGCAGTCTCCGGTGCCCTCGTCAGCTGTCGTGTGGCCTGAAAACCGTTTAACCCGGGCATCACTACATCCATCAATATGACATCGGGGTGTGTCTGTTTCGCCTCGGCAACACCACTCTCTCCGTCTTCTGCGGTAATCACCGAATACCCCCCCTTTTCGACAATTCCCTTGATGATATGTGTCTCCGTAGGTGAATCATCAACCACGAGTACGGTTTTCTCGGTGCCTGGAACTCCCTCGGGAGCCGAGCTGTTTTTCTTGAAAAAGCTTCTCATAGTCTTTTTATTTATTACCGATTTCTGTTGTTATGCAGTATCTAACATCTCAGGAATCATGCAGCCCGCTGTGCATATTTTCGAATAGCACCCAGTAGCTCATCCTTGGTAAATGGCTTGGTCAGGTACTGTTCTGAGCCAACAATCCGCCCTTTTGCCCGATCGAAAAGTCCATCTTTGGATGAGAGCATGATCACCGGTGTTTTCTTAAATTCACTATTATTTTTTATCAGGGCGCATGTCTGATAGCCATCAAGGCGCGGCATCATGATATCGACAAAAATCACGTCAGGGTGGCTGTCTGCAATAATTGACAGCGCTTCGAAACCATCGGTAGCCGTCAGCACATCGCAGCCAGCTCGTTTCAACAGGCTTTCAGCGGTTCGACGAATCGTCTTGCTATCATCGATCACCATCACCTTTAAAGCGGAGATACCGGTATCGAAGGTTTCACTCATCACCTGACTTCCTCTATGTAGACTCTTTACAATAATCTTTTCCGCTGACAACGCCTGCTCAGCCCTGAGGTGTCACTGTCGTCAACCCAAACAGTTGCCAGATCTGCATTCCGCCGCGGTAGTAGTAAATCTTACTTGCAGGGTATCCCGCCTTAAGCAGGCCTTTGATAGCGCGTGGAGACTGTCCGCAAGCCGGGCCATTACACCACAGAACCAGCTCCTTGGCGCTGGAAAAGTCCCAATCTTTGGTCTTGTTCTCACTATCTATGACGCCCCACTCCTCCATAGTGCTGGTGAAAGCACCGACATCACCACGCTTCTTGGCGCCAAAAGATTTCAAAACCGCAACCATTTCAGCCTCACTGTTTTTCTTACTCAAAATAGTGAAGGGAACACTGACAGACCCAGGGATAGTGCCTTTCTCAAACCAGCTGGTGGTCCTTGCGTCCACCAACATGCCGATACCATCCCGCAGCTGATTTTCCATAAATTCAAAAACTTCAATCTCACCCACTGTCTTAACTCTAGGGTCGACCGATATGTCCACAATACAGAATGGCGGACACTTTCTGATGGTCTTTGCAAAATAGCCGCGTAACTGATAATCAGCATCCTGAACGCGCTGCACTTTGACTGAGCGACCCTCGTGCATTACGTGGAGATAGGGCTTATTTTTATAAAGCGGAACAACGGTGGAACCTCCCACCTTGACTTCACCCTCCTCCTCGGCAGCCATCACCACACCGTTGATGGCCAGCAGCAGAAAAGCTGTAATTAATGTCGGCACTTGAAAAAAACTCACGCTATTTACCTTTCTCATTACTGTTAGCACTCCAAAATTAACCCCACCGGCGGAGACCATAACTGAAGCAGGGCCCCTTGCACGGTCGCTTCAGCAACCGATCAAATAGTCATCCCACACCAGGGGAACACCCAGTCATCAACGCCGTTTCAAAAAACGATCCATTATCCTTTTACGTACTTCTGCATAGGGGGCGCCGCCAAGATATACCTCATAAATCTCTTCCTGGCTCCGAGGTTCCAGCTTCTTATAAAACACCCCACTACCGGTATATTTTTCCTTCAGGTATACACTAAACTCCTCCATCGACATCCCAGAGGTAAAGCCTAGACCTGCTTCCCGGGCCACCGTCGAACCACTGTCACGGGAAGGTTGACTCTGTCCAGTGCGTTTGCCTACCTTTTCCCCCTCCATATTGATCTCGCTGAGATAGTCATCCTCCTCAGCCGCAGATAGATTGAACGGAAGTAGACAACAGAACATCGCCAGACCGTATAGAGGAAATGCACACAGACACAGACGCCGTATTCTCCGGCGTATTCCGAAATTCATGGCAATAAAGCCTCCTTAATCTCACCCTAAAAACTTGATACTTCTGACCAACCCCGAAACGTTGGCCTTATAATTAAATTGTTATTGTGTGGTCCCTGCTGCAGGACTCTTAATGCTTTTTATTCGCCACAATCCCTAAAGATGATGGCTTGTGGAAAAACCACGGTCCAGAAAGTAACAAGTGAGATCGCACACTGCAACTATAAATCACTCGCCTGTTGCTGGATATCGAGCACACACAATACATAATCCATTGATTTTTCAGGCGATTAAAAAATTGAGTGGAAAGGAGCGAAGTATCAATAAAAACCCCATCTGGGGAACAGGTCGCCGACAAATCTAAATAGCTCAGGTATCATAATGCCCATGACTATCAGACTTGGTGTAGTGATGGATCCTATCGGCTCCATCAACACAAAAAAAGACAGCACCTTCGCCATGCTTCTCGAAGCCCAGCGGCGAGGCTGGGAGCTGCACTACATGGAACAGGCAGACCTGTTTCTAAGCGACGAGACCCCATTCGCCGTTACGCGTGAACTGGAAGTAACAGACAACACCGGCAGCTGGTTCAGCTTGAAACCTGAAAAGGTGACCGCACTCGAACAGCTCCATGTCATCCTGATGCGCAAAGACCCCCCTTTCGATATGGAGTATATCTATACCACCTATATTCTGGAGAGGGCGGAAGCCCAGGGCACACTGATAGTAAACCGGCCGGCAAGCCTGAGGGACTGCAATGAGAAGCTGTTTACCGCTTGGTTTCCCCAGTGCTGCACCCCGACACTGGTGAGCAGCCAACACCAGCGACTCAACGCCTTCCTCGAACAGCACAATGACATCATTCTAAAACCTCTGGGTGGAATGGGCGGCGCTTCAATTTTCCGTCTCCGTACCGATGATGCCAACCGTAATGTCATCATTGAGACACTGACTGACAACGGCACCAAATATGCCATGGCACAAAAATTTGTTCCTGAGATCAGTGCCGGCGATAAACGCATCCTTATGGTCGATGGCGAACCTGTTCCTTATGCCTTGGCACGTATTCCAAAAGAGGGGGAGACCCGTGGCAACTTGGCCGTCGGCGGGCGGGGAGAAGGGGTTGCGTTATCACAACGGGACCTGTGGATCGCCCAAGAAATAGGCCCTGCTCTGAAAGAACGAGGCATACTCTTTGCTGGGCTTGACGTTATTGGTGACTACCTGACAGAGATCAATGTCACCAGTCCCACCTGTATCCGGGAGCTTGACAGCCTCTACCATCTCAATATCAGCGCGGACCTGATGGATAGCATCGAGCTAAAGCTGAAATGACAGGGTTACCGCCTCTAATACAGCCTCCAGGTGATAAGTCGGGATACACCACATCACTGAAGCATTGCCTGAAAAAAATAGTTTCCGTCTCAGGGCAGAGCGGATGAACGGCAGTACAACCGTCACCCCTGTTGATAGATTTGGCCTGACCCTATTTGTCGCCGTAGCGTTGCATGCAGTGGTTATCCTCGGTATCAGCTTCAGCCTGGATGAGCCGAAGCGTCCAGCCAACCCAGACCGCACCCTGGAGATCATGGTGCTACAACAGCCAAAGAAGACAGAGGCTCCTAAAAAGGCTGATTACTTAGCACAGATCACTCATGCAGGCGGCGGAAACCAGGAGAAGAAGGCACGGCCAACAACGGTTGCTCCCTCACCCAAACCCGCTCCAAAACAGCCCCCTGCACCGCAGAACCGCCCGGTAAAGCAACCTGCTCCAATTCCGCCAAAAAAGGTGAAAAAGGTACTTAGCCAAAAAAGCCCGGCAAAAAAGAGAGTGATCACCAAGCCAAAAACACCACCAAAAAAGCCTCTCAAGAAGAGAGTGACCGCCGCCCAATTACTGGCCAGCGCAAATCCGGAAATCGCACGACTCACGGCTGAGATTGCACGCAAGGAGAGAGCGTATGCAAAGCGTCCTAGAAAAAAATTCATCAGCGCCCGCACTAAAGAGCACAAGTACGCCAGCTACCTGGACAGTTGGCGACGCAAGGTTGAAAGTGTCGGCAATCTCAACTACCCGGATGAAGCGAGACGAAAAAAACTTTATGGCAACCTTGTTCTAGAGGTCTCGATCCGCCAGGGAGGCGATGTCAGTGAGATTGCGGTCAGAAGATCTTCCGGGCATAAACTACTGGATGACGCAGCAATACGTATCGTCAAGCAGTCCGCCCCGTTCGCTCCCTTCCCTGCCGAGATCAGGGAGGAGACAGAGATCATCGTCATCACCCGCACCTGGCAGTTTCTTAAAAGTAACCGGCTCTTTGCAAAATAGAGTAGGGTTGCGGTCACCCCGCTGGAGCCGGATACTAGCAGCATGAACAACAGCATCGACCTCACCAACCATCTGCTTATCGCTATGCCCGGCCTGAATGATGAGAATTTCCGTCACACGGTCACTTATGTCTGTGAACACGATAACCAGGGTGCCATGGGAATCATCATTAACCGCCCGTCAGGACTACGTCTCGGTGACATCCTCGATCAACTCGATATCTCTGCCGACAGCGCCCAAAACATAGACCAGATCATATACACCGGTGGGCCGGTACAGAACGAGCGGGGTTTTGTACTGCACACAAACGACAGTAAGTGGGACTCAACCCTGCCGATCACTGCAGCCACCAGTATCACTACATCGCGTGATATTCTGGAGGCAATAGCTCACGGACAAGGGCCGGAGAAAAGTCTCATATCGCTCGGCTATGCGGGCTGGGCGGAGGGTCAACTGGAAGAGGAGCTCAGGTCAAATAGCTGGCTCAATGGCCCCGCAGAAGAACAGATCATCTTTGACCTGCCCAGTGACCATCGCTGGCAGGCCGCCGCCCTCGCGCTGGGTGTCGATATCAACCTCCTCTCCGGTGACGCAGGTCACGCCTAGGGAACCTCTGAATAAGTCATGATTGCTTTACGCTGGCTAAAACCGCCCCAATTTGCTCCGAAGATCGCAGCAATAGAGTGGCTATTACCGCTCACTTCTAAACAAATTGGAGCAATTTTATCTCAGCCTAAATCGAACCAGACTTATTCAGAGGCTCCCTAGTGAGTTGTCTACTGGGATTCGACTACGGCACAGCCAAGATCGGCATCGCCGTAGGCCAAACAGTGACGGCATCGGCAACCCCATTAACCACCCTACGGGCAGTCAATCAGAAGCCCGACTGGGAAGCCATCAGCCGGTTGATTGAAGAGTGGAAGCCGCGGGCACTGGTGGTAGGGCTGCCACTGGATTTGGATGACAGCGATGCCCAGGTAGCCGACAAAGCACGCCGCTTTGCCCGCCAGCTTGAAGGGCGCTACCGGCTGCCGGTACATATGGCTGATGAACGTCTCACCTCGATGGAAGCACGACGACACTTCGGCAAACCACCAAAGAACAGAGATGAACTGGATGCCGTGGCGGCTAAACTGATACTGGAAACCTGGCTGAGGAGACCATGACCAGCACCAACACCCCTTTCCTCGGCTGGGAGTTTACCGGCCGGGTGACCCACACCCTGTTTGAAGGCAATATCGTCTATAAGCGAGACAACAACTGATGAGTACTGACAAGAGCCACCGCGATACTATTTTCCTGGAAGATGCAGAGATCCTCTCCCATGACGCCTTTGACGGCGAACAACATATCCTCAGACTGCAGGCACCTGAGTGTGCATCATCGGCCAAACCGGGAAGCTTCGTCCACGTTCAGTGCACCCCCAGCAGACCATTGCGGCGGCCAATTTCGATCATGCGCGTCTCCCCCTCATCCGGCTGGGTGGAACTTCTTTATAAGGCTGTTGGAGAAGGAACCCGCTTGTTGTCGGAGCGAAAACAGGGAGAGATAATCAGTATTATGGGGCCTATTGGCACACCGTTTCTGGTGCACCAAGAACGTAGCCGTCCTCTGCTGATCGGTGGCGGTGTCGGTATGCCGCCTATGATTTTCCTCGCCGAGGCACTGGCCGACAACCCGACATACCGGCCGATGGCAATTCTTGGCTCCGAAGTGCCATTCCCCTTCCAAGCGACAACTTCAGAGATCCCGGTGCCCGGTATCGCCGGCAATGTCTCAGCCGCAATGCCGCTGCTGGATGGATGGGGCATTCCCAGTCGCCTGGCCAGCCTCCAGGGCTTTGATCACTGCCATCAAGGCTATGTCACCGACCTGGCCCGCCTCTGGCTGGATACCCTGGACCCAGAGAGTCTGCAGCAGGTAGAGATATTCTCCTGCGGTCCCCATCCAATGCTGGAAGCGGTAGCCGCCCTGGCGGCGGAATATGACGTTCCCTGTCAAGTCTCTCTGGAAGAGTTCATGGCCTGCGGGGTGGGCGGCTGTGCCGGCTGCGTCATTGAGGTGGATACGCCCGCCGGCACGGCAATGAAACGGGTCTGCGTTGATGGTCCGGTGTTTGACGCTACTACGGTATTTCCCAGCAGCGCCGCCTGAATTTCAGCCCAAGGACCAACCTCGGGAACATGATAGCCGTGTTCCCGGGAGGCGAAGAGCCTGTCGAATTTAACGCCATTTGGCTGCAAATCCGCTCCTGCGGATTAGTCGCTTCAAACGGTTAAACCCGACAGACTACTAGAACTCCTCTGGATCGATGAAAGAAGCCGCCTCCAGGCGGGCCGTAAAGCGTTCCTCATCACCCCCGCCAAGCTTAATCATCAACCGCACCTCATTAGCAGAATCTGCATGTAATACGGCATCGTCGTAAGTAATCTCGCCCTCCTTGTAGAGATTGTAAAGTGACTGATCGAAAGTCATCATCCCCTGCTCGGTTGAGCGCTTCATCAAATCCTTGAGCTTATGTACCTTACCCTTACGAATAAGGTCAGAGGCCAAAGGCGTATTGATCATCACCTCCACTGCCGGTCGCCTGCTCTTGCCATCAGGTCGCCGGATCAGCTGCTGGGCAACGATCGCGCGCAGATTGAGAGAGAGATCCATAAACACCTGGTCCCGCCGGTCTTCAGGGAAGAAATTGATAATACGATCTAGCGCCTGGTTGGCATTATTCGCATGAAGAGTTGAAAGACAGAGATGCCCCGTCTCTGCAAAGGTGATCGCATTGGCCATAGTTTCACGGGAGCGGATCTCACCAATAAGAATGACATCTGGGGCCTGACGCATAGTATTTTTCAGTGCAATGTCATAAGACTCGGTATCTATGCCCACCTCTCGCTGCGTAACGATACAACCCTGATGGGAGTGAACATACTCAATCGGATCTTCGATGGTTATGATATGACCACTGCTGTTACGATTACGATACCCCAACAGTGCGGCCAGCGAAGTGGATTTACCAGTACCTGTGGCGCCGACAAAGATCACCAGGCCGCGCTTGCCCATGGCAAGGTCTTTCAACACCGGAGGTAACAGCAGCTCCTCAATGGAGGGAATACGGGTCTCAATACGCCGCAGCACCATACCCACCGAATCACGCTGAAAGAAAGCACTGACACGAAACCGCCCCACCCCCTTCCGCGAGATAGCGAAATTGCACTCTTTGGTCTGGGTAAACTCCTCCCGCTGAGCAGGAGTCATCAAACCCAATACCAGCTCCCTCGCCTGATCATCTGTAATAACCTCTTTGGCAACCGGCATGATGCGCCCATTGATCTTGATACTGGGAGGTATCCCAACGGTTATAAAAACATCTGACGCCTTCTTCTGAACCATCAGATTCAGGATTGCGTTGAAATCCACGCTCATTTCTATAATTCCATTAAATAGTAATCGGTATACCCTAAATAACTTTACCAAACCGCCCTTAGATATTTGGAGCGGTGCTAGGGAACCTCTGAATAGGTCTGGCCGAATGGTATTCAGCGTAGCTGAGTACCTTCGATCAATTTCTCCTGAGTCCAAGGCAATCGGTCATGACTTGTTCAGAGGCTCCCTTGTTATCGGATCAGACAAAAATATCCTTATTCATCGCCTTGGCACGAGCATCCAGGCGACTGACTACCCCCTTCTTGACCAACTCCTGAAGATGTTGATCCAGAGTCTGCATGGCGTTGGCCTGGCCGGTCTGGATAGCAGAGTACATCTGGGCAACTTTATCCTCACGAATCAGATTTCTAATCGCCGGGGTTCCCACCATAATCTCCCACGCCGCAGTCCGACCACCCCCCACCTTCTTCAACAGGGTCTGTGCGATTACCGAACGCAGTGATTCTGACAGCATTGATCGAACCATCGACTTCTCACCCGCCGGGAACACATCAATAATACGGTCAATAGTCTTTGCAGCGGAGCTTGTATGCAGCGTACCAAACACCAAGTGACCCGTTTCTGCTGCGGTCAGTGCCAGGCGGATTGTCTCAAGGTCACGCAGCTCGCCCACCAGAATAATATCCGGATCTTCACGCAGGGCCGACCGCAAAGCCTCGGCGAAACCCAAAGTATCACGGTGAACTTCACGCTGATTGATCAAACACTTCTTGCTGGTGTGAACGAACTCGATAGGATCCTCGATGGTAAGAATATGGGCATATTCATTATCATTTTTGTAATCCATCAGCGCCGCCAGAGTGGTGGATTTGCCGGAACCCGTCGGCCCGGTGACCAATACCAACCCCCTGGGTACATCGACAATATCCTTGAACGACTCAGGGCAGCCTAAATCATCCAGGGTAAGTACTTTTGACGGGATGGTGCGAAATACTGCAGAAGCACCTCGATCCTGATTAAAGGCATTGACACGGAAACGTGCCAGCCCTGGGATTTCGAAAGAGAAATCGGTCTCAAGAAACTCCTCATAATCCTTCCGCTGCTTGTCGTTCATTATATCGTAGACAAGCCCATGCACCACCTTGTGGTCCAGCGCCGGTACGTTGATCCTGCGAATATCACCATCGACACGGATCATCGGTGGTAACCCAGACGAAAGGTGTAAATCTGAAGCATCGTGCTTAACACTGAAAGCAAGCAGCTCAGCAATATCCATACGAGCCATCCCCCACTGTATCTAAATTTAATATTGAGACCTTCTCTCCTAAGGCGACCATCGCACCCACTACAAGGCACCCGGCACTATTTAAGAGAGGGTCAGGCATTATGCTATCTTTTCCATTCTGGATTGTAATCGTAACAGGAATGAGGTGATTTTTGACCATCGTATGCCAAGAATCTGGAATCAGGCCACATAATGCAAGCACAAACCCAACCGCTGACAATCCGAAATCATCCACCGCCAGAAAGTAACCAACACTTTGAAAAGACAATTGTCCCACTTTTCCTCTAGAATCAGACTTTCTGAAACCATAAGTTATAACACCAGCCCTATTATTATAGACAACCCTGAAAGAGACGATGAATAATCCGATCCACGAGCGCCTTCAACAGGTAAAAGAGCGCATTGCAGAGGCCGTAGCGCACTGTTCACGAGCAAAGAGCTCGATACAGCTCCTGGCTGTCAGTAAAACCCGACCAGCTGAGGATATACTGGAGGCATTTGCCACGGGACAGCTCTGTTTTGGCGAGAGCTACCTTCAGGAAGCACTGGAGAAGATCGAACAGCTATCAGGGAAAGGCATCGAATGGCACTTTATTGGTAGGATACAGAGCAACAAAAGCCGTGCCATTGCTGAAAATTTTGACTGGGTCCACAGCGTTGGTTCCATAAAACACGCCCAGCGCTTAAACGATCAGCGACCAGCCCATCTGGCACCACTGAATGTCTGCCTGCAGATCAACATCGATGATGAAGAGAGCAAAGCAGGTACCTCTGAAGCCGAGGCGGCGGAGTTGGTTACCAAAATCCATAAATTGCCCAGGCTGCGGTTGCGTGGACTGATGACGCTTCCCGCCCCCAGTGAAGGAATCGAACTGCAACGCCGTCCATTCAGAGCACTACGCCTGATGCGTGATAGGCTGGCAACCTCAAACTCGCCCCTGGAAACCCTCTCCATGGGCATGTCATCGGACCTGGAGGCGGCAATTGCAGAGGGTGCAACCATAGTCAGAGTAGGCACCGACATCTTCGGCCCACGCACACCACTGAAAAACAGCAACCATGAGGTAGAAAAAACTTGAACCACAACACCGCTAGAATTCCCGACATGTCCAGCAAAACCATCGCCTTCATAGGTGGCGGCAATATGTCCGCCAGCCTGATTGGGGGACTCATAGCCGACGGCTATAAAGCGAAGCGAATTATTGCCAGCGACCCGGATGGAGAGAAGCTGGCCGGACTCGCCGCCCGTTTCGGTATCGTTGCCGCCCCAGGCAATAATGACGCCGTCAGCAGAGCGGACATAGTGGTATTGGCGGTAAAGCCACAGATGATGAAAGAGGTGGTCCAGGGCCTCGCAAAAGCGGCCCAGACCAGCCGCCCCCTGGTTGTTTCAATAGCGGCAGGAGTACGTGAAAAAGAGCTCGACCGCTGGCTCGGTGGAGGAGTGGCATTGGTCCGTACTATGCCCAATACCCCGGCGATGCTGCAGGCTGGGGCCACGGTACTCCATGCCGCCCCCGGCGTCACCGATGAGCAGAAAAATCTGGCGGAATCGATACTACGTGCCGTCGGCCTCACCTGCTGGGTAGACAGCGAGGAGAAAATGGACGCAGTGACTGCACTTTCAGGCAGCGGGCCCGCCTACTTTTTTTTGGTCATGGAGGCGATGGAAGCGGCCGGAAAAGCGATGGGATTACCGGCTGAGGCAACGCGCCTATTGACCCTGCAGACGGCTCTCGGTGCCGCCCGCATGGCAATCGAGAGTAATGATGGCCCGGCAATTCTGAGGCAACAGGTTACCTCCCCCGGTGGAACCACCGAACGAGCCCTCTCCATCCTTGAGGAGGGATCGCTGCGAGAGCTGTTCGGTAAGGCACTGCAGGGCGCACGGGAGCGCTCGATTGAACTCTCCCGGATGCTGGAGGAGAAATAATGGACAGCAACTACGCCACGGCCCCCTTGATTTTTCTTATTGAGGTGATGTTCGGTGCCTATACCATGGTGGTGCTACTGCGCTTTGTGCTGCAGCGGGTACGAGCCGATTTTTATAATCCGATCTCACAGTTCGTAGTCAAGGTCACCTCCCCGATACTGGTACCGATGCGGCGGGTAATTCCCAGCATCGGCGGCGTAGATACCGCTTCTTTGATACTGATGTGGCTATTGAAAACGGTTGAGCTGGTATTGATCCTGTTGCTAAAGGGTTACGGTCTGCAGATAGCGGCCGCTCTTATCCACAGCATCCCGGCACTGGTGGAGCTGAGCATCAACCTCTTTCTCTTCGCCATCTTCATCCAGGTCATTCTCAGCTGGGTCAGTCCCGGCGGCTACAACCCTGCAATCGGCCTGATATACAGTATTACCGATCCCCTGCTGCGACCGGCACGCAGGATAATTCCCCCTATTGGTGGACTCGACCTCTCTCCCATGGTGGTAATGATCGGCTTGGTGCTGCTGAAAATGTTGTTGATACCCCTACTCTCTCCCTCCGGTCTCTGATCATGACTAGCCCGGGGACCCTCTAATGCCCGGCTGGTATCGCTGGGAGGGGACGGACCTGCTGCTACAGCTCCGAGTACAACCCCGGGCCGGCAAGGATCAGCTGGTCGCCCCCCATGGTGATCAATATAAAGTACGCATTACCGCCCCACCGGTTGACGGAAAGGCAAATGCCCACCTTGTCCGCTTTCTGGCCAAGAGCTTTGGCGTTGGACGTGCCGATGTTACCCTCGTAAACGGTGGAAGCAACAGAAACAAATGCTTTCGCATCCACTCGCCGCACCGGTTGCCGATAGCGATAGACCGGGCAAACAGCATGGATTTGTGAACCATTACAAGACAGTAGAGAATGTTTTGTCTATACTCCGTTCAGTTACGACGTTAATTCTCTAAAAGAGCAGAAAAAAGGATCTCGCCGTGAACCAGACAGCGCTTGAAAACCAGCTCCGGGGCTACGAGCAGTGGAAAGCCAATATCATACGCACCGTTGATGATTACCGTGCCTGGCTGAAAAAATTCAAGCTTGCCGGCGCTGTGACTGATAAACGTATAACCGAGTGTCTGTCGAGCCTCCACAGTGACCGTCTCACTATCGCTTTCGTAGCGGAGTTCTCGCGTGGAAAAACTGAGCTGATCAACGCCATTTTTTTCGCTGATTACGGCAGGAGACTCCTACCATCCAGCGCCGGCCGCACTACCATGTGCCCAACGGAGCTTTTTTACGACCGACAGGCCGATCAGGCCTATGTCAGACTGCTTCCCATTGAGACCCGGCTACAGGAAGCCGGCATTCGGGAGCTAAAGAAAAAACCGGCCCACTGGGTAACCTATCCCCTTAATCTTGACTCCGCCGACCAGGTAGAAAGCTGTCTTCAGGAGGTGATTCAAACCCGCACCGTAAGTCTCAAGGAAGCGGTGCGGCTGGGCATGTATGATCCCAACCAACATCCCCACAGAAGCACCCCACCCACTACTGTAGAGATACCGAAGTGGCGTCATGCACTCATCAGCTTCCCACACGTGCTACTGAAAGAGGGGCTGGTGATCCTCGACACACCGGGACTCAACGCCTTGGGCAGCGAACCGGAACTGACCCTCAACATGCTGCCTTCCGCCCAGGGCGTTCTCTTCGTCCTGGCGGCAGATGCCGGTGTCACTCGTACCGACCTGGAGCTGTGGCAAAACCACATCAAGGGCTTCCACACCAGTCGCAAACGGGGTTTGGTCGTGGTACTGAACAAAGTGGATACCCTGTGGGATGAGTTACGGGATGAGTCATCGATCAATCAGGCGGTGCGTAAACAGTGCAAAGAGACCTCAAGCATCCTCGGCGTATCTCCCAAGGCCATCTTCCCGGTATCTGCGCAAAAGGGACTTCTTGGTAAAATTAAGGGTGATGACAAGCTACTGCAGCGCAGTGAACTACTCAAGCTGGAGCACTACGTATCCAACGATGTGCTCAACTCTCGCCAGGAGATCATCCAGGAGACCGTTACAGCGGAAATCAGCAATATGGTCGACAACACCCGCGGTGTAGTCACCAACAAGCTGCGCGGTATCAAGGAGCAACTGAACGAGCTACGTGATCTCAGCGGCAAGAGCCAGGAAGTGATAGATCACATGATGGAAAAGACCCGTGAAGAACAGGCCGCCTACATCCGCAATGTGAATAACTTCCAGGCCAGTAGAAAGGTGCTAAAAGAGCAGGCAAAAGCGCTTCGTGGCGCCCTCGACCTGCAACGCCTGGAAAAATCTATCGGCAAAAGCCACGCATCGATGAAAGACAACTGGACCACGGCAGGCCTGAAAATGAACATGCAGCATCTGTTCGATCATATGCGCAACGATATGCAGACAGTGGTGGAGCAGAGTGAACAGGCACGTAAACTGATACGCAGTATCTACCGGCGTTTCCAGAATGACCACAACTTCTCAGTGGTGCAACCGAAGATGTTCTCCATCATGCGTTATAGGGTAGAACTGGAGCTACTTTACCAGGAAGCGGAGATTTTCCGTAAAAGCCCGGTCACTACGATGACCGGGAAGCATTATGTGGTGAAACGCTTCTTTGTCGCCATTGTGAGCCGGGCCAGAGATATCTTTTTCCAGGCACACCAGGAGGTCGACTCCTGGCTGAAAACCGCACTGGAGCCTCTGGTCTTTCAGATCAGGGATCACAAGGATCAGATGGAGCATCGACTGCAGGACCTTAAAAAGGTGAGCCGCTCACGGGACACCCTGGAAAAACGGGTGGATGAACTTCAGAGACAGTACAACGCCATTGCCAAGCAGCTCACCGTACTACGCAATATACACAACACCCTTAACAGTACCGTTCTGCTGACGAAAAACGAACAGCCAAAGCCCCGTTTAGTTAAGGGCGGCTCATCCGGCTAGGTGTATAATGGCGGCCACACCACCCGATCTGGAGTAAACGATCATGAAACAGTGGCTCACTGCCATACTCATCACCTTGCTGCCGGCACTCTCCACTCTCGCCACAGCTGAAAACAGCACCCGAATTCCCGGCTACGTAATTCACCACAACGCCATCCCCACGGCCATACTGCAACCGAATATAGCCGCCGGCTACGGCATCATCCGCAGTAAATATAGGGGGCTTCTCAATATCAGCGTCATCCGTGAGGTCCTCGGCACTACCGGCAAAGCAGTAACCGCATATGCCGATGCCCAGGTGACCAACCTCATCGGCGGCATGCAGCAGATTAAGCTGCGCAAGATCACCGAAGGTGATGCGATCTATTACATCGGCGAATTTACCATCGTTGACGCAGAGACACTCACCTTTACCCTGGAAGTACAGCCCAAAGGTACCGATAAGACAGCACGAGTAGTGTTGAAGCAGCAGTTTTTTGTTGATTGACTCCGTGGCAGATATTCTCCCTTTCAAGAAACCCCGTCTCAGCCGACGGCATAAAGGCAACACCCTGTGCCGAAACGGGCATCACAAATGGGAGCCGGTCAAAAGCAACCCTTTTGACGTCAAGCAGGGGATGCTGGTTACCCGCTACTGTTGCAGTCGTTGCGGTGCTACCCGCACCAAGGGTCAATAATCCCGCTACGGAAAGGGCTGCGACTGGAAAATAACGCTGACTAATCTTGGACAATCCCCCCCGGTTCTGAAACAATCCACGCCACGATCGGCTCCTTGAAACAGCCCTATATCAACCTGCTAATTATTTCCCTAACAACCCTATCGTCCCGCTTATGCTTCTGGATATTGCTGCTATCATCGCCGGATTCGCGCTCTTAGTCTGGGGCGCCGAGCGCTTTGTCACCGGTGCCTCTGTCATTGCCCGTAACCTCGGCATCTCACCCATGGTGATCGGGCTGACTATTGTCGGACTCGGCACCTCCGCTCCTGAAATCCTTGTCTCCGCCATGGCAGCATCCCAGGGCAATCCCGGTCTTGCCATAGGTAATGCGGTGGGATCAAACATCGCCAATATCGGATTGATCCTCGGCATCACAGCCGTCATCGTCCCTCTCAACGTCAACTCAAACACCCTGAAGCGCGAGTACCCGATTCTGTTGGCGGTCAGCCTAACCACCCTGATCCTGATGTTCGACGGCCAACTGGGCCGGCTCGACGGTATGATCCTGTTAATCGGCCTTGTCGCGATCCTCTTTGGCATGGTTCACATTGCCATGCGTGAGCGCAACAGCGGCGACCCCCTGAAGGCTGAGTTTGAAGCTGAGATGCCGGATGAGATGAGCACAGGTAAGGCGCTGCTCTATTTTGTTATCGGGCTGTCACTGCTACTGGTCAGCTCAAAAATCCTGGTCTGGGGGGCAGTCAATATTGCCACCGCTTTTGGTATCAGTGATCTGGTAATTGGCCTCACCATTGTCGCTCTCGGCACCAGCCTGCCGGAACTGGCGGCCAGCATAGTCAGTGCACTAAAAAAAGAGCACGACATCGCCATCGGCAACATTATCGGCTCAAACATGTACAATCTTTTAGCCGTGCTGTCAGTTCCCAGCCTGATAGCACCGGGAGCTTTCGATCCCATGGCACTCAGCCGGGACATGCCGGTGATGATCGCCCTGACCCTGGCAATGTTTGTCATGGCCTACGGTTTTCGAGGTCCGGGACGAATCAATCGCTTTGAGGGCGCACTGCTGGTGTTGGTCTTCATCGGTTATCAAGCAGTGCTCTTTCTTGGCAATAACGAAGTTGCAACAGACAACTCCAACACCCTTTTGACCACTCCATACGAACAGCACACATGAGCAAAAAGAGAGCGTTGACTACCGACGAGATGCAGAAGCTACAGGCACTGGGGCTTGCGGTAATCAACAATGAGGCCGCCGCAATAAAAGCGCTGGCTGAGCGGATAAATGGTGATTTCGCCCTTGCCTGCGGTCATATGCTTAACTGTAAAGGCCGCATTGTCGTCACCGGCATGGGTAAATCGGGCCATATCGGCGGAAAGATTGCCGCCACACTGGCCAGCACCGGTAGCCCCGCCTTCTTTGTCCACCCTGGCGAGGCAAGCCACGGTGACCTGGGAATGATCACAGCCGGCGATGTGGTGCTGGCGCTTTCAAACTCTGGAGAGACATCAGAGCTACTCACCATCCTGCCCCTCATCAAGCGGCTGGGGGCGCCCCTGATCGCCATGACCGGCAATCCCAACTCCAACCTAGCCACTGAGGCGGATGTCCACATCGACGTCAGCGTCGAGCAAGAAGCCTGCCCTCTCAACCTCGCTCCCACCTCCAGCACCACCGCCGCCCTGGCCATGGGAGACGCCCTGGCCGTAGCACTGCTGGAGTCACGGGGTTTCACTGAAATGGACTTTGCACGCTCCCACCCCGGCGGCAGCCTGGGACGCCGTCTACTGCTCCACATCAGTGACGTGATGCAGTCAGGTGAGCGAATACCGGTCGTTTCAGAAACGGCGAGCCTCACCGACGCCCTGATGGAGATGACTAATAAAGGTCTCGGCATGACTGCCATCGTGGATAATCAAGGCTGTCTGACCGGCATATACACCGATGGCGATCTGCGCCGCACTCTGGACAAGGGGGTGGATATCCGTAATAGCCGGGTCAGCGACGTCATGACCCGGGAGTGCAAGACCGTTACCGCCAACTTGCTGGCCGCTGAGGCGCTGCAGATCATGGAAGAGGGCAAAATCAATGCCCTTCTGGTGGTCGATGAAAATAGCCGGCTGGTCGGTGCACTCAACATGCACAACCTGTTGAAAGCAGGTGTGGTATAACTTGGCGAACCGTGTAATTAAGAGATAGCAGTATGCAAGATATAATGGAGCGGGCCGCTCAGGTACGCCTTGTGATTTTTGATGTTGATGGAGTGCTGACCGATGGAAGTCTCTATTTTGGGGATGACGGCCAGGAGTATAAAGCGTTCAATGCCAAAGATGGGCTAGGCATGAAAATGCTACAGAAGAGTGGCGTCGAAGTGGCCATTATCACCGCCCGTACCTCTCGTGTAGTGGCACTGCGGATGGAAAATCTGGGAATAAAGCACTTCTATCAAGGCAGACAACAGAAATTGCCGGCATTCGAAGAGTTGCGGGATAAGCTGGGGTTACGCAACGAGCAAATTGCCTACGTCGGTGACGACGTGGTCGACCTACCGGTGATGACCCGGGTCGGTTTGTCGATTACAGTCCAGGATGCCCACAAACGGGCTAAGCAGCACGCACATTGGCAAACTACCCTTCCAGGCGGTCACGGCGCCGCTCGTGAGGTGTGCGATCTGCTGATGGAAGCCCAGGGCACAATCGAGGGTGTCATGAAACAATACCTGTAATCCAGTGTCTATTGGCAAGGGAGCGGTCATTGCATGAGGCACGCATTTCCATGAACGCTACCAAGCTCACTGAAGCCGTATTTATCACATTGAAGGGGTACTAGGAGCCTACCTGAGAATAGAGAACCTACTGCGGGAAAGCTATTTTGGCCCATTTTCCCGCTCATTTTCGTTGAATAAGAGCGACTATTCGCCTCAAATGATCAAAAAAATGGACTCAAAATGACCTCCCCTCGCTACGGCTCCTATTCTCGGACAGGCTCCTAGTGGAACCTAGAAACCTTATTGTTGGCACCCTGCTGTTGCTACTGGCGGGTGGCAGTTGGTGGCTTTCACAAAGCTCATCCTCTGATAGGGAAGAGACAAAAACCGCTCACCACACCCCCGACTACTATATTGAAGGGTTTACCGGCATTAACATGGATAGCGAGGGGAAACCGTCACAGCGGCTGACGGCGGAGCGAATGACGCACTACCCGGATGACAACAGTACCGAGCTGATACTACCAAAAATGACAGTGTATGATGGTGATCGCCCACCCTGGCGGATTCGCTCAGAGAGAGGGTGGATATCAGGTGATGGTGAGGTAATACTGCTCAAGGGAGAGGTACATATCGACCGCTCAGTAGCGGCCGGGGTGAGGCCGATCCACATCACCACCCGTGATTTACGGGCACAGCCCAAAGATAACTATGTTGAGAGTGATGCTGACACCCATATAATCAGCCAGTCGGACACACTCGACTCAAGAGGAATACAGGTCTGGTTTAGTCAACCGGTACGCATAAAACTACTCGCCAATGTTAGAGGACGCTATGAAGTCAACCCGTAAAATTCTATGTTGGCTGGCCATCAGTCTACTGCCAGCCATGCCTTCACTCGCCCAGGCCCTGCAGTCAGACAAGAACCAGCCCACCCAGATTGAAGCCGACAGTGTCGAGATTGATGATGGCAAGGGCATCAGCATCTACAAAGGCAATGTGGTGATGACCCAGGGCTCAATCCAATTTAAAGCAGACAAAGTGGTTGTCACCCAGAGAGAAGAGAAAGCCGACCAGATCACCGCGACCGGCACCCCGGTCCAGTTTCAGCAGGAGATGGACAATAACGAAGGGATGGTCAAGGGGCGCTCCAAAAGGATTGAGTACGAGGCAGACAGTGAAATCCTCTACATGATTAATGATGCAGTGCTAACCCAGAACAAGGACACTTTCACCAGTGACCGTATCACCTACGATCGTGCCAAGGCGGTAGTCAAAGCCGGCGCCAGCGCCAAAGGAAAAGAGCGTGTTCGTGTCACCATTGGCGGCGCAAAGAAATAGTGGGCGAACTGCGGGCAAACAACCTGGCCAAGCACTACCGCCACCGTGCTGTTGTCAACGGCGTCTCTCTCTCCGTTGCCAGCGGAGAGGTGGTGGGCCTGCTCGGCCCCAATGGCGCGGGTAAGACCACCTGCTTTTACATGATCGCCGGCCTGATTCCCTCAGAAGGGGGCAATATCACCGTCGACGGCCATTCGATCACCTCTCTGCCAATGCATGCACGCGCCCGCCTTGGCCTCGGCTATCTTGCCCAGGAACCCTCTGTATTTCGCAAGCTCAGCGTCAGAGACAACATCATGGCAATCCTGGAAACCCGCAAGGAGTTGAAACGGGAACAGCAGGTCGAAGTGTGTGAGACGCTCCTGTTTGACTTCAGCATCAGCCACCTTCGGGACAACCTCGCCATGAGCCTCTCCGGCGGTGAACGGCGCAGGCTTGAGATCGCACGAGCTCTTGCAGTGGAGCCCCGTTTTATCCTGCTCGATGAACCGTTTGCCGGCATCGATCCAATTTCGGTAAAAGATATACAGAACATTATTCGGGAACTTGCATCGAGGAATATTGGTGTTCTGATCACCGACCACAACGTCCGCGAAACCCTCGGCATCTGCCGCCGCGCCTATATTATCAATGAGGGCAAGGTGATGACGGAGGGAGAACCCGATGATATTTTGGCCCACGAGGAGGTCCGCTCCGTCTACTTGGGCGAGGAATTCAGATTATAAATTCTATTTCCCAGCTCAAGTTATTGACCCATAGCAATGGAATGTAAAAGAAGCTTTTGTACCAGGAGAGGGGTTTTGAGCTAGAATGAAGTTGTGAAAGCCATACAAATAACGTACCAATATTGAAGATCAAGTATCCTGAATGAAGCAAACTCTCCAGCTTCGCCTCGGCCAACACTTGACCATGACGCCGCAGCTGCAGCAGGCTATTCGCCTGCTGCAGCTTTCGACGCTCGACCTGTGTGAGGAAATTCAGGAAGCACTCGACTCCAACCTGATGCTTGAAGTCGAGGAAGAGGGCGGCAGTCGCAACGATAGCGAGGCCGCGACCGCACCGTCCCAGAGCAGTGAGCAGCAACCGTCATTGGAAACTGGGGGTACAGCGGCGAGCAACGACAACAATAACGAGAAGGAGATCAACGCAGAAGCTAACTCCATGCCGGACGAACTACCGGTGGACAGCGGTTGGGATGATGTCTACGACAGCGCCCTGCCCCCTTCCTCCGGCGTCGCCTCAAAGGAGAGTGCCGATACCGACTTCCTTGCTCAGCGTCGTGATGCACGAACCCTCTATGACTACCTCACCTGGCAACTTAACCTAACACCTTTCAGTGAGACTGATCGCAGCATCGCCACTACCATCATCGACGCTGTCAGCGAAGACGGTTACCTCACCTGCAGCCTGGATGAAATACTTGAAGGTATGCAGAACGAGGAGATCGATCTGGATGAAATGGAGGCGGTACTGCACCGTGTGCAACAGTTTGATCCCCCAGGCGTGGCGGCAAGGGGTCCACGTGAGTGCCTGCTAATCCAGCTTGAGCAGTACCCGGAGCCTCACCCCTATCTGGCGCAGGCGAAACGTCTGCTGCGGGACTATTTTGATCTACTGGCCCAGCAGGACCACAACCAGATCAAACGTAAACTGAAGATCAATGACGATGAATTAAGCGCCATCAATCACCTAATCCGCTCCCTGGCACCACGGCCCGGCACACTGGTTTCCGAAACGGAGGCACAGTACGTTATTCCAGATGTTTTCGTCCACCGTAGAGAGGGCGTCTGGCACGTCAATCTCAACACCGAAGCGACACCTCGGTTGCGGGTCAATGCAGAGTACGCCGGCATGATACGTCGTGCCGACAACAGCAATGACAACACCTACCTGAAAAACCACTTGCAGGAGGCTCGCTGGTTGATAAAAAGCCTGGTAAGCCGAAATGAGACCCTGCTTAGGGTCGCCACCAAAATCGTCGAGTTTCAGCGTGGATTCTTTGAGCACGGCGAGGAAGCGATGCGCCCCTTGGTACTGAGGGATATCGCCGAAGCACTGGAGATGCACGAATCGACCATTTCCCGAGTCACCACCCAAAAGTATATGCACACCCCTCGAGGAACCCTCGAGTTTAAGTATTTCTTCTCCAGCCATGTCAGTACGGTTGGAGGCGGAGAATGTTCCGCCACTGCAATCCGAGCACTGATCAAAAAACTGGTCGCTGCCGAGCTGCCGAAAAAGCCGCTCAGCGACAATAAAATAGCGGGCATACTCGCAGATCAGGGTATCAAGGTTGCGCGGCGGACTGTTGCGAAATATCGCGAGTCAATGGCGATACCGCCCTCTAATGAGCGGAAACACCTAACCTAAAGTAAGGAGCTAATTATGCAAATCAGCCTCACTGGTCACCATATGGACATCACCGATTCACTCCGCAACGCGGTGGATTCAAAATTCGAACGGCTGGAACGCCATTTTGAACATGTTACGAATGTCCATGTCATTCTCAGTGTAGAGAAATTGAGGCAGAAGGCGGAAGCTACACTCCACGTCAATGGAGCTGATGTCCATGGCGAGTGTGTCGAAGAGGATATGTATGCCGCCATAGACGGGCTGATCGACAAGCTCGACAGGCAGGTGAAAAAACTCAAGGAGAAACACACCAACCATCGCAGCAATCTCGATGTGAAAGGGCTTGAGCCGCTACAGGACGAACTGTAAAACAGTAAAGAGAAAACTATGTTCCCCGCAGACTTTCTTATCAGTGAACGCGTCAGTTATTGCAATCCTGCCGCTAGCAAGAAACGCATACTGGAAGCGGTTGGCAAACTGCTAGCCTCTACCACCCCAGGGCTGACTCAGCACCTGGTATTTGACAAGCTTCTGGAACGGGAACGTCTGGGCAGTACCGGACTGGGGCATGGCATCGCCTTGCCCCATGCCCGAATGCCTGGAATCAAACAGGCCTACGGCGCCTTCCTGCAACTGGAAAACAGCGCCGATTTTGATGCCATAGACCGACAACCTGTTGACCTTGTGTTTGGCCTACTGGTGCCGGAAGAGGCAACCCAAGAGCATCTGCAGTTGCTGGCAATGCTCGCCTCTCTATTCAGCAAGGAAGCGTTTTGCCAGGAGCTTCGAAAGGCCGGTGATTATAGCCAGCTTCTGCAACTCTTCCTCCAGCGGGATCTGTTGCAACAGAGCGCATGAGCAAAAACATCACCGTACGCGACCTCTACAACGCCCTCGGCAAAAAGCTTGGGCTGGAGTGGATATCAGGACATGCGGGATCTGAGCTTGAACTCAGGGGGCAATTTCCCGGCGCTGACAGTCAGGGGCTTGCAGGGCCGGTAAACTGTATCCAGCCCAACAGAATACAGACCATCGGTCGTGCTGAACTGATCTACTTCTCTGGTCTTGAGAAACAGTTCTACCAAGATACTCTGGACAAACTGTTTACTGCCAAACCGGCGGCCATCATCCTGGCTGACGGTATTGAAGTAGGCAAAAAGTTTATCTCCCGCGCAGAAAAGGAGCGGGTTCCACTGTTACGCTCCTCACTGAGTGACAGTCGGCTGATCAGCGACCTGCTCTATTATTTAACCAATGTCACCGCCGAGCGCACCACTGAGCATGGCGTTTTCATCGATGTCCTGGGCGTCGGCGTGCTGCTTACCGGAAAACCTGCCATTGGAAAAAGTGAACTCGCCCTGGAACTCGTCTCCCGCGGTCACCAATTGATTGCTGATGATGCCCCTGAGTTTTCACGCATTGCCCCCGATATACTCGATGGTAAATGCCCATCGATACTCTCGGATTTCCTTGAGGTCAGAGGCCTCGGCCTCATCAATATCCGCTCAATGTTTGGCGACAGTGCCGTTAAACAGCACAAATACCTGCAGCTGATTATTCATCTCAAACAGATGACGCCTGAGGAACTCGCCAAGATGGATCGACTGCGCGGCAGCCACGCCAGCCGTTATATCCTCGGACTGGAGATTCCCGAGGTGACACTGCCGATAGCCCCCGGTCGGGAGATGGCCATTCTGGTCGAAACGGCGGCACGACAACATATCCTGAAACTCAAAGGTTACAACGCGGCAGATGCCTTTATCGCCCGCCAGCAAGCGGCTATTGAGAAAAAAACAGGCTGAGAGACCACTAAAAAATGAAACTGGTTATCATCACCGGGCTCTCGGGCTCGGGCAAGAGTACTGCACTCCACACCTTGGAGGATATGGGTTACTACTGCATCGATAACCTACCCCTCTTCCTACTTCCCCCCCTTGCCGGCGGCATGGCCGGCAAAGAGAGCAACCCGTTCCAGCGTGCCGCCATCGTTATTGATGCCCGCACACCCCTGACGGAACTGGAGAGCATTCCCATCCTCCTGAAACCGTTGCAGGATCAGGAGATCGAATATGAAGTGATTTTTCTTGAGGCCCAGGATGAGACCCTGATCAAGCGCTTCAGTGAGACCCGACGCAAACACCCACTTTCAACAGAGGGCTCTCCACTGACAGAAGCGATAGCGCAGGAGCGCCGCCTGATCTCACCCTTCCTAAATGCCGCAGATCTGCGTATCGATACCACTCATACCAACCTTCACGAGCTGCAGAACATCATCCGTGACCGTATCGGTGGCCACCGGTCGAGGATAACCTCCCTGCTGTTCCAGTCATTCGGTTACAAACACGGTGTCCCACGGGATGCAGACTTCGTCTACGATGTGCGCTGCCTCCCCAATCCCTACTGGCAGCAATCTTTGCGATCATTGACGGGAAGAGATGCAGAGGTGATCGACTTTCTCAAGGGAGATGAGCAGGTTCTGCAGTTGCAGCAGGATATATCAGAGTTCCTCGAGCGCTGGATCCCGCTTTTCGAGGCAGACGGCCGCAGCTATCTGACCGTTGCCATCGGCTGTACCGGCGGTCAACACCGCTCCGTATTCATAGCAGAACAGCTGACTCATCACTTCCACCAACTCGGTAGGGAGTCACAGACCCGCCACCGCGAGCTCTCCTGAGCGACCACCCCTCCGTAACTGACAACTGACAACTGACAACTGACAACTGACAACTGACAACTGACAAAACGTAACAGACCGTGATTAATAGAGAACTCAACATTATCAATAAGCTTGGACTGCATGCACGTGCAGCAGCCAAGTTCGTCACTACGGCCAGTGGCTTCAGCAGTAATATTTCCCTCTCCCTCAATGGAATGCAGGTGAATGGGAAAAGCATCATGGGCGTTATGATGCTGGCAGCCGGCCAGGGAAGCAGCCTGGAGCTCAAAGTGAAAGGAGACGATGAGGATGAGGCAGTGAAGGCGCTGGAGGCACTGGTGAACGACCGCTTTGAGGAAGGTGAATGAGCCACCTCTGCTGCACTGGTATCGGTATTGCCCGAGGTATCTCCATTGGTAGGGCTCACCTACTGCAGCAGAGTCGTATTGAAGTTATTCCCCGTTTTATCGACCCTTCCGAGGTAGTCAATGAGGTTGAGCGTTTCCGCCGTGCAGTCAATGATGCCCGTCGCCAACTCAAACATGCACGCAGTAAGATCCCCCCGTCCACCCGCAACGATATCGTCGAATTTATCGATGCCCACCTGCTGATGCTGGAGGATGCCGCTTTGAGCAGTGCGCCCATCGAGCATATACGGAAAGAGTATTGTGCCGCCGAATGGGCGCTGCAGCGCCAACGTAATGAGCTGGTTCAGGTTTTCAACGCCATGGAGGATCCCTACCTGCGTACTCGCAAGGATGACGTTGACCACGTAGTCAACCAGATCCAGAAAGAGTTACAGCAGCGCGATGAGAACAATCTCAGCAACACCAGTGAGCTCCATGGGAAAATTATACTGGCAGTCGACCTGACACCCGCCGATACCTTACTGCTGCGCCACCAGGGTATAGCCGCCTTCGTCACCGAGTACGGCGGCCCGATGTCACACACCGCGATTCTTGCACGTAGCCTGGGTATCCCGGCAGTTGTGGGGGCTCACCATATCACCCGTTGCCTGAAGCATGGCGAAGAGCTGATTGTCGACGGTCAAGCAGGGGTTGTTCTGGCCGGCGCGACAGAGCCTATCCTCGCTCACTACCGAAAGCGCATACAGATTGAGATAGAGGAGGCCACAGAGCTGCGCCGCCTTATCGGTGTGCCCGCCATCACTCAAGACGGCAGCCGCATCCAACTTATGGCCAATATCGAACTGCCGGATGACATTGAGACAACCAGCAAACTAAAGGCGGACGGTGTCGGTCTCTATCGCACAGAGTTTCTCTACATGAATAGAGACTCGATCCCTGATGAAGAAGAGCACTACCAGACCTACCGGCGCGTAGTAGAGGGGCTTAACGGCATTCCAATCACAATACGCACCCTCGACCTTGGTGCGGACAAGCGGACCGATCAAAGCAGCAACGAAGCAGTGCCGGGGAGTAACCCGGCATTGGGCCTGCGCGCCATCCGCCTCTGTCTGAAAGAGCCGGAGCTATTTCTACCCCAGCTACGTGCCATCCTGCGCGCCGCAGCCCTCGGACCCATTCGGCTGATGGTACCCATGCTCAGCAGTTTACAAGAGGTGGAAAAACTCAAAACACTGGTCAGCGAAGCAGCCGACAGCCTCACCCGGGAGGGCCTTCCCTTCTCTTCTGAAATACCGATCGGCGGCATGATAGAGATCCCGGCCGCCGCACTCATCGCCGACGCCTTTGCCAGAGAGCTGGATTTTCTCTCTATTGGCACCAACGACCTGATTCAGTACACACTGGCAGTTGACCGTATCGATGACGAGGTAAACTACCTCTATGACCCGTTGCACCCTGCCGTATTACGCTTGATAAAGATGACTATAGATGCCGGGGAACGCGCCGGCATACCTGTAAGCATGTGTGGGGAGATGGCAGGCGACCGTCGCTACACTCCTCTGCTGCTTGGTTTGGGGCTGCGTGAGTTCAGCATGTTGCCGGGCTCTCTGCTGGAGGTAAAACAGCTGCTGCTCACTCTCAACAGCAAGGAGCTGAAGCGGCGCACCCAGGAGATAATGGCTTCCCTAGATTCCAACAACAGCGCACAACTGTTATCTCAGTTATGCCCCACAACTCACTGAATTAACAACTTCTGATTAATTCTGGATAAAGTGGATTCTGAATCAGAATATTCCGGCTCAATAGTAAATAACCGAAAATGGCTGTGCACAATAATCCGGGAACCAGGTGTAGGAGCGAACTTGTTCGCGAAGAACATGCCCGGTCGCCTGATCGCGAATAAATTCGCTCCTACATATGCACTTTTTTCTATGAAGAGAGTGCTTCAGGACTATTGTGCATAGCCACTTAACCGAAAAGCCAAAAAATAACCGGATGTAAAGGAGGACAAGAGTCATGCCGACAGCTCCCGACCCGCATGCCATCGCTGTACTGATACTGGCCGGCATCGCACTGATTCTATTCACTCGGGAAGAGATTCCACTGGAGTCCTCCAGTCTGATGGTTCTGGTGCTGCTAACCGTCGGCTTCGAGATCTTCCCCTACCAAGGTGATACAGGCATGCTCCATACAGCCGATTTCTTTGCCGGATTTGGTCATGAAGCCCTGGTCGCCGTCTGTGGCCTGATGATCGTAGGACATGGGCTGGTCCGTACCGGTGCATTGGAACCTGTAGGGAGGATACTGGCTAAAGCGTGGATCATATCACCACAACTATCCCTGCTAATGACCCTCTTTTTCGCCGGCATACTCAGCGCCGTGATCAACAACACGCCTATCGTCGTCCTACTGCTGCCCATTCTGGTGAGCGTCTCCCTGCGCACCCAGACCCCCGCCTCCTCGGTATTGATGCCGATGGGCTTTGCCACCCTCGTCGGCGGCATGACCACCACCATCGGCACATCCACCAACCTGCTGGTGGTGAGCATCGCTGCAGACCTTGGCCTTGAGCGATTTCAGATGTTCGACTTCTTTCTGCCGGCGGCAGCCGCCGGTGGCGTTGGTGCCCTCTACCTATGGCAAATAGCCCCACGCCTCCTGCCACTGCGACAGGCGACAATGAGCGATACCTCGCCAAGAATATTCAGTGCCCAACTTAATATCACCGAGGAGAGCTTTGCCGCAGGCAAGCCCTTGGCGGAAATTCTGCAGAAGACCGATGGTCAAATGAAGGTCTCCCAGATCAGGCGGGGCGACAGCAACTTCATTGCCCCTCTTCCGGATGTGGAGGTCAGGGCCGGTGACCACCTACTGGTAAACGACACACCAACCCAACTGAAGGAGTACGAGCAGCTGCTGGGGGCCCATCTATACTCCGGCGATTTGGCAGTCGATGACGAGCACCCACTGATCAACGAAGACCAGCAGCTGGCTGAGATCGTCATCACTCGTGGCTCGCCACTGCTCGGCACCACGCTCAACGACACCTGGTTTAGCCATCGCTATCAGATGGTAACCCTGGCCATTCATCGTGCCGGCAGGGTGATGAAGCCGGAGCACTATAAACTTGGTGACATCCTCCTCCATATTGGCGATGTTTTACTGGTGCAGGGTAACCGAGAGCAATTGGCGGAGATAAAACAGTCGGGACAAGTCCTGGTGCTGGACGCCACCTCTGACCTACCACACAGCAGCAAGGCCAACCTCTCACTGGCGATTATGGGAGGTGTTATTGTCGCCGCCGCCACGGGCGTACTGCCGATTGAGATCAGCGCTCTGCTGGGGGCACTGTTGATGATCCTCAGCGGCTGCATCGGCTGGCGTGATGTCGGTCAGGCACTCAGTACCCAGGTGATTCTTATCGTAGTGGCCAGCCTCGCCCTCGGCATAGCACTAATGCAGACCGGCGCTACCGACTACCTTGCCCAACTCTTTCTGGTAGCGGTCGGCGATGCCTCTCCAGCAGTGGTACTTAGCAGTCTGATGTTGCTGATGGCTTTTCTCACGAACGTCGTCTCAAACAATGCCGCAGCGGTCATCGGCACCCCCATCGGCATCTCCGTCGCACAGTCACTCAACTTACCGCCGGAGGCGTTCGTACTCGCTGTGCTGTTCGGCGCCAATATGAGTTATGCCACCCCCATGGCCTACAAGACCAACCTGCTGGTGATGAATGCGGGTGGCTACACTTTCTCGGACTTCGTCCGCATCGGTGTGCCGTTGATTCTTATTATGTGGCTGACACTGAGCCTGATACTGCCGGCAATGTATGGATTCTAAAGCGAGACAAATGAAAGAAGATGGAACACTGAGAACACAAAGAAACACGGAGAAAAAATAAGAACTTAGGGAAGCTCTGAATAAGTCTGGCCGAATTGAATTGTGCTCAGGAGGCGCAAGATCAAGGCGAAGATCGCGGCTAATAGCAGGCTATTAGCAAAATTTTCAACGCAAGTATTGCGTCTCCTGAGTGCAAGGCAATCGGTCATGACTTGTTCAGAGCTTCCTTAGGTCTCTCTCTGCGTACTCTGCGCCTTCTCTGTGTTCTCCGTGTTCCGCTTTTTGTAAGTGACTAATTAACTTACTTCAGCGCCTTCTGTACCGCAGACAGGGCAACACCGGTATTGATCGGTGCACCCATATCCGACAGCACCGCTTCCAGCGCCCCAACACAGAGAAGAATGTTCTCCGCCCTGCTGGCATGACCCATCAGGCCGATACGCCATACCTTACCGGCGAGATCCCCAAGGCCGGCACCGATCTCCAGGTTGTACTCATTCAGCAGCCGCCCACGGACAGCAGCATCGTCCACACCTTCGGGTATAGAGACGGCGTTAAGCTGAGGCAGACGTTCCTCTTTGGGAACAATAAACTCCAGTCCCATCGACTCCAGTCCCGCCTTGAGAGCATTGTGGTTACCCTGATGACGTCTCCAGGCATTCTCCAGCCCTTCATCCTGCAGCATCACCAGCGCTTCGTGCAGGCCATAGAGGGTGTTGACCGGCGCAGTGTGGTGATAGGCCCGCTTGGCACCACCTCCCCAGTACCCCATGACCAGATTTTGATCGAGGAACCAGCTCTGCACTTTGCTCTCACGGGCGGCTATCCTCTCCAACGCACGTTCACCAAAGCTTACCGGTGAGAGGCCGGGAGCACAGGAGAGACACTTCTGGGTACCGGAGTAGATGGCATCGACCTGCCACTCATCCACCTTCACCGGCGTACCACCGAGGGAGGTGACGGCATCGACAATGGTGAGACAGTCGTACTTATGGCTCAACTCCACCAGGGTCTTGGCGTCGGATTGAGCGCCGGTGGAGGTTTCAGCATGGACAAAGGCGACTATCTTGGCATCGGGGTTAGCCTTTAGCGCATCCTCCAGCTTCTGCGGATCCACCGCACGACCCCAGGCATCCTGCACCATCACCGGCGTACCACCACAACGCTCCACATTCTCTTTCATGCGACCGCCAAAAACACCGTTCTGGCAGACGATCACCTTATCGCCAGGCTCCACCAGATTGACAAAACAGCTCTCCATACCGGCTGAACCGGGAGCTGATATCGGCATAGTCAATGCATTTTCTGTCTGAAATGCGTATTGAAGCAGCTGCTTCACCTCCTCCATCATACCGACGAAGAGCGGATCCAAATGGCCAATAGTGGGGCGTGACATCGCCTCCAGAATACGAGGATGTACATCGGAAGGCCCGGGACCCATCAGAGTACGAACAGGTGGATTGAAGCTGCGAATTTCCATATGAATAACCTTAAATTAATAAGTAACTTTTTATCTGCAACGGATCATCTCAAGAGAGAATTGATGCTGCTGTGCTGACAAGCTGACAACTCTAACTCTTTCCGCAGTAAATTAGTAGGTATTAAGCCCCTGCATTTCAGGTGTGTTTATCAGTGTGCCTTTATGGCGCAACCGTAATTACTCAGCACTACGCCGTAACTGTTCAGATTGCCTCTAAAATTCGTCAGTTCAAGGCGCAAAATGTGAGTTTACAACTGTAAACGATCATTTTGTAACGCAGAAATGGCGGATTTTAGAGGTGAGCTGAATAGTTACGTTCAATCAAACACCTTACCCCGCAACGCCTTGGTCTTGCCACGCTTGGTCTTGCTGTCCATTCGCCGTCTCTTCGCGGCTCGTGTGGGTTTGGTGGGGCGGCGTTTTTTCTCAATCACCACCGCCTTGCGGATCAACTCCGCCAGCCTGGCCAACGCCTCCTCCCGGTTCTTCTCCTGGCTTCTGAAGCGCTGTGCTTTGATGATGATCACACCATCAGATGAGATTCGCTGGTCACTCTGTTTAAGTAGACGTTCTTTGTAGAAGTCGGGAAGAGATGACGCCCTGATATCGAAGCGCAGATGGATCGCCGTGGAGACCTTGTTGACGTTTTGACCACCCGCGCCTTGGGCACGGATGGCCGAAAACTCAATTTCATTGTCGGGGATAGAGACTTGGTTGGAGAGCTTCAGCATGGGTCTGTCAGTAGTGAATCACCCGGGCATCAGGCCCGCGAGATGAATTTTCCACTGGTGGTGTTAACCTTCACCACTTCACCACTCTCAAGATACTCCGGCACCTGGATCTCCATTCCGGTGGTGAGCATCGCCGGTTTTGTTCTACCGGTGGCAGTCGCCCCCTTAACTCCGGGGGTGGTCTCGGCAATGGTCAGGCTGACAGACTGGGGCAGTTCAACACCTAAAAGTTGGCCATCCACCAGCAGGGCGGTGATACCCTCCAGCCCCTCGGTGAGATAACCGAGCTGATCCTCCAGGTCATCACGAGAGAGGCCATACTGACTGTAATCCTCCATATCCATAAACATGAATATATCACCGTCCAGATAAGAGTACTGCACCTGGGTGCGGACACAATCTATCTCTTTGAGGAAGGCATCCCCCTTGTAGGACTCGTCGAGCTTCTGGCCGCTCTGCAAGTTGATGAAGCGGATCTTGTAGAGTGTCGACGCTCCTCGCGAGGAGGGGCTTTTAGCCTCCACCTGCTTGACACTGTGAGGGGCACCGTTAATCTCAACAATTACGCCTCTTTTCAATTCACACGCCTTTGGCACTACCCTCTCCCAGAAAATAATTCATTAATTTAAGTGGCTATGCACAATAGTCCCGAAGCACTATCCACATAGAGAAAAGTGCATCTGTAGGAGCGAATTTATTCGCGATCAGGCGACCGGGCATCTTCTTCGCGAACAAGTTCGCTCCTATCACCCGGTTCCCATATTATGGTGCACAGCCATTTTAATTTATTGCTCTCATGTGGCCTGGATAAAACAGATTTTCTCAGCGACCTCTGCGTCTTCTCAGCGTTCTTTGCATCCCGCTTTTTGAAACTCTATCAAATCGGCAAAAAGACCATCGAGGCAACCGTCTGAATCACCGTCTTGATCTGCCGGTTGCTGCTCTCGGCAATAATTAACGCGGCGCTGTCTTGTAGAGCGATCAATTTACCAAAGAGGCGTTCGTAGCTGAGGTTGTCAACCTCCCCATTTGTCTCATTGCTGATGATAAAGAGTTCACCCCGGCTATCCCGGTTATGACTCAGCATCCACACGGCAATCTCAATATTGCGGGCGGCATTGTAGAGCTTCTGCGGGTCGAGTTCATCGGTAAGATAGAATGACTGCTTACCATCATAGGCTCTCAGCACCATGCTTTTCAGCCCCACCATTAACGCCAGCACACGGTCCCCGGTGTAGTTCTCATCAAAAGCGAGACGGATACTCTCGACAGCGCGCTTGCCATCCAGTTCAGGAAAGCCGTTGCCACCGTCCGCGGCGAAGATTCGCTCTAGCGCCGCTTCACGGGTAGCACTTCTCCCCTTCAACAGCTCCTTTGGATTGCGCCTGTAGAGTTTGTCCGTCAACTGTTTTAAGGAGGAAATAACCAGTCGCAGCTGCACTTCGGTAACCAGATCGACATCACTTTTAACCAGATCCTGAATGCGAAATGAGCGTCCCTCTACCGCCGACTCTCTGTGCGCCTTACCGGCACAACCTGACAGCAACAACAGGGAGAGCAACAGCAAGCCTATTCTATAACCGTTCACGCATATCTCTCATAGCAAAGCCCGCCAGCGGGACATCCAGGTCCCGCGTCAGCCCCAACACCTTGAAACTTTCTCCCATTTCGGCGGGCAGGGTCAATCTCTTCACCCCCTGTACCAACGTCATGTGGGTGGCTACATCTGAGGGGTCAGAGGCGGCAACCAGCTGATCAAGACCACACCCCAGCAAGAAATAAGTTTGGGTGGTATATCCCGCCACCGAAAAACCGGCCTTCTGTGCCGCCTCCGCCATGGCGGTAAAATCGACATGGGCGGTAATATCCTGCAAACCAGGCAGAATCAGGGGGTCTGGGTGGGTTTGATGCCGGTAGTAGCACATCAGTGTCCCGCGGTCCCGCTGGGGATGGTAGTACTCAGCTCGTGGATAACCGTAATCGATCAGCAACACCGCACCCGCTGAAATGACCTCTCCCAACGCCTGCAGCCAGGAGGCGGCCCGCAGGTTGATTTCAGATTCATAGTCATCAGGGTCAAACGCCAGGCGCTCCGCAAGAGGTACGATCGCATCCGTAAGCTCAGCCGATGCCGAGGCGGCCCATTGGGTGACAAAATGGTCATCTTCCCAGCCCACCATCTGCTCACTAACCTCACCGTCGGCGATACGAAAGCGCTGTACCGGCATAGCATCAAGCACCTCATTGGCCAACACCACACCCCTGAAACCCGGCTCCGGCAAACTATCCAGCCACTCAACCCGTGACAGCAGCCCCGGTACCCTGGAAGCGAGGGTTTCGTGCTGACGTGCGCGCAAATCCGGGCTCAACTCCAGTATAAAATAGTGCTCCGGGAGAGAGCCCAACTGCTCAAGCGCCATCAGCAGATCGGCGACCAATGCCCCGGACCCCGCGCCAAACTCAAGGATATCTGCACTACCAAGCTGTTTCAGCAGTGGGGCACATTGACGCCCCAAGCACTGGGCAAACAGCGGTGAGATCTCAGGAGCGGTGACAAAATCCCCGCCTTCACCAAACTTCCGGGAGCCGGCTGTGTAATAGCCAAGGCCGGGAGCGTAGAGAGCCAGCTCCATATAGCGATCAAACGGCAGCCGGCCACCGGCTGCTTCGATCTCTCCCCGGATAACAGCGACCAGACGCTCACTGTGCTCAAGAGCCTCACCCTCCGGTGTCGGCAGTTTTGATGTTGCCGCTTCCCCTACCCGTTGTTCACTCATCTACGCCAAAAACTCCCAAATGTTCTCTATCCACACCTCAATGAGGTGCACCGACTAACCAGTTGATTTAAAGTGACTACATAAATTGTATCAAGGCTGGAGATAGCATGTGACAACAGATTACCACCCCGTAGCCTTTATAACCGGCGCCGCCCATCGGATCGGCGCCACCATCGCCCGCACACTGCACCACAGCGGCATGGACATCGTGATCCACTACCGCAGCTCAGCGGATGCCGCCCAGGCATTGAAGGATGAGTTGGAGCTAGAACGTAGCGACTCGGTACTACTGCTCCAGGCCGACCTCCATAATTGCGACCTCTTTTCCGGCCTGATCAGCCGTATTGAGCAGTGGCGGGGGAGGCTCGACTGCCTAATCAACAACGCCTCCTCCTTCTACCCCACCCCCGTTGCCGAAGTAACCGAGGCGCAGTGGGATGATCTGATGAGCAGTAATCTAAAAGCCCCTTTTTTTCTGGCACTGACCGCCGCGCCACTGCTCAAAAAATCCAACGGTGTGATTATCAATCTGGTCGACATCCACGCCCGGCGGCCACTAAAGAACTACCCCATTTACTCCATGGCGAAGGCAGGCAATGCCATGATGGTAAAGTCACTGGCACGGGAGCTGGGGCCGGAGATCCGGGTCAACGGTGTGGCACCGGGGGCGATACTCTGGCCTGAAGAGGGGATGGACCAGGAGACAAAGGAGCTGATCCTCTCTCGCACCGCCCTTGGGCGCCCCGGCACTCCAGAGGATATCGCCAATACCGTGCGCTTCCTCGCCCTCGATGCCGGCTACATCAGTGGTCAGGTGATCGCCGTCGACGGTGGCAGAAGCACCCAGCAGTAAGAGGCTATGGGAAATCCACCGGCCAGAGCGCCTGACCGGTTTTATCAAACTTGTCCCATAGCTGCCGGTAGCTCTTGCCTGTAAGGGGGTGTATCTCCTCACCGGCCACCTCAGACAGCGGCAACAGAACAAAGGCATAGCGGGTAATCTCGTCACGGGGCAACTCCTGCCCCTTATGGTTCATCACACTGTCGCCGTAGGTGAGGATATCGATATCCAGGGTCCTGGGAGCAAAACGCTCATCACCCCGTTGACGGCCATGAGCCGCTTCGATACCGCGAAGCTCTGCCATCAGCTCACCGGCAGATAGCGTCGTCTCTAATCCTGCCACCAGATTATAGAAAGGATTGCCGTCAAAGCCCACCGCGTCACTCTCGTAGACGTCTGACAGAATCAGTTCACCAAAGCGCTCTCGCAGCGCCTGCAAAGCACTGCGGATATTCCGCTTACGCTCGACATTACTGCCAATACTCAGCCAGACACGAAACATTCAGCCCGCCTCGCCCCGCTCGATAATCACCCCCACATCACGAGCGGCACTCACTGCACCTATCTTGTTCAGGGTGAGACGCACCCACTGAACACCAAACTCCTCGCGAACAATCTCCGCACAGCGTTCGGCCAAGGTCTCCACCAACTGAAACTCACTCCTCTCGACAAACTCCACCAGCCGCTTTGAAACCGCTTTATAATTCACGGCATCCTCAATGCTTTCAGTCTCGGCAGCGCGTCTAACATCGGTACTCATCTCCAGATCCAGCACCACTGTCTGTCTGATCTCACGCTCCCAATCGTAGATACCGATAACGGTTTCAATACGCAGACCTCGCAAAAAAACAATGTCCATAAATTCAATACCTAAACGCAAAGAGTCGAGCGGTCAACTGCGGATGCCAGTGTAGTGCCTCAACGAATTCGGGGAAGAATATGGTAAAGCAGTCCCGAAAATTAACAACCCGCCTTGACCGGGACCCACCTCTGGCCGGAAAATCCCCCCCACAGACCCGACAGGCAACAGACTTAAACCCAATGACCGACGCACTCCTAATCATCGCATCCTACCTCCTAGGCTCCCTCTCCAGCGCCATCATCGTATGCAGATTGATGGGGCTGCCCGACCCCCGCAGCCAGGGCTCAAACAACCCCGGCGCCACCAATGTGCTGCGCATCGGAGGAAAGAAGGCCGCTGCCATCACCCTTGCCGGCGACAGCCTCAAGGGGCTGATTTCCGTGCTGGTGGCCCGGATGATGGGGGTAGATGATCTGGTGCTGGGGTTGGTGGCCATGGCCGCTTTCCTCGGTCACCTCTACCCGCTGTTCTTCGGTTTCAAAGGGGGAAAAGGGGTGGCCACCGCCCTCGGAACTCAGTTTGGTCTCGGCTGGGAGATCGGTGGCAGCATCGCCATTATCTGGCTGCTCATCGCCAAGGGGCTTAACATCTCCTCCCTGGCCGCTCTGGTGGCAATGGCACTGGCACCACTGATTGTCTGGTACTTCACCGGGTCACAAGAGCTGCTAGTGATGCAAATCGCCATGAGCCTGCTGCTAATCTGGCGCCACCGTAGCAATATCCGCAACCTGATCTCGGGTGAGGAAGGAAAAATCAGCAAGGAGCAGGGTTCGGAAGAGCAATAATCCGCCTCAATCGACCCATTCACAGCCTTGAATAGCCTGATTCACCCAGGCTGTGGCATAATTCGTCGGCTAACGAATTCATTTATTATCTCTACCCTACATAATTTTAGGAGCTATTTACCATGCGTTTGATTCTTCTTGGTGCCCCCGGCGCCGGCAAAGGTACCGTGGCAAAACTGCTGACCGCCATTGATGGTTCAGTTCAGATCTCCACCGGTGACATCCTGCGCGCCGCAGTCAAGGCCGGCACCGAACTCGGCATGAAGGCTAAAGCCGCCATGACCGCTGGTGAGCTGGTTTCCGATGACCTGATCATGGGCATCATGGGCGAGCGCCTGCTGGAAGACGACTGCAAGGCCGGTTTCCTGCTTGACGGTTTCCCACGCACCATTCCCCAGGCTGAAGCACTGAAAGTACTGCTGGCAAAGCTGGGCATTGAGCTGGACGGTGCAGTCAACCTGAACGTACCCCGCGAAGTGATCCTCGACCGCCTGACTACCCGTCGTACTTGCGTCGATTGTGGCGCCATCTACAACGTCAAGTCCAACCCCCCCAAGGAAGAGGGCAAGTGTGATTCCTGCGGCGGTGCCGTAGTACAGCGTGACGACGAGACCGAAGAGGCGATTTCCAAGCGTCTCGACGTATTCAACGAGCAGACTGCACCACTGGTCGGCTTCTATGAAGGCGAAGGCATGCTGATAGACGTCAACGCCACTTCAAGTGACGCTGTTGTTGCTACTATCCAGGGGAAGCTGGCCGGTTAATCCGACCTTTTCGACTGTATAAAAAGGAAAGGGTGTGGGACTTTGTCCCGCACCCTTTTTTTATGAATGGTGGATTGGCATGTCAGCGGTGGCTACAGAATTGCACTTTTACCCCCTCTCCCCACCGGGGAGATGCCTACATGGATGGATGTAGGTAGTAGAGCAATGCAGGAGCAGCTTGCCGAGGGCTAGGGTGAGGGGAATAAATAGGTAACTTATTGATTTAATACACCCTCATCCTAACCTTTTCCCTCGTAGGGAGAAGGGACTGGAGCTTTTTACAGCACTCTCTCATAGTAAGAGACGCTCGGGCTTTTCAGCACACTTACAGCACTAAATCGCCGGCAACTCTTCCATTGGCCAGCGCGGCCTGGCACCGAACCGTAGCGGCTCCTGTTGCCCCACCCTTAGCCGCTGCCAACCAGCATAGGCGATCATGGCACCGTTATCGGTGCAGAACTCCGGCCGAGGGTAGTAGGCCTGCCCCCCCTCCTTCTCCATCATCAGCTGAATACGTTCACGCAGATGGCGGTTGGCACTGACACCACCGGCCAGCACCAGCGTCTTGGCACCACTGGCCCGCACCGCTCTGCGGCACTTGATCATCAGCGTATCGACCACGGCATCTTCAAAGGCGCGGGCAATATCGGCACGGGTCTGCTCTCTCACGGCATCATCGAGCGATCCACCCAGCTCCTTCTGCATGGTGTTGAGGGCAAAGGTCTTGAGGCCGCTAAAGCTGAAATCGAGACCCGGACGATCGGTCATCGGCCGGGGAAAACGATAGCGCCCCGGATCACCCTCAGCCGCCAGGCGGGCCAGTTCAGGGCCTCCGGGATAGGGTAGACCAAGCAGTTTTGCCGTCTTATCGAAAGCTTCACCGGCGGCATCATCGAGAGACTCACCCAGCAGCCGGTATTGGCCCACCCCCTTCACCTCCACCAGTTGGGTATGACCACCGGAGACCAGCAGCGCCACAAACGGAAATTCCGGCCCATTCTCCTCCAGCATCGGCGCCAGCAGATGCCCTTCCATATGATGTACCCCAAGCGCCGGCACACCCCAGGCCCAGGCCATACTTCGGCCAATCGCCGCCCCCACCAGCAGCGCCCCGACCAAGCCGGGACCACAGGTGTAAGCAACACCATCAATATCACTCTTCTTAAGACCTGTCTGCTCCAGCACACCATGGATCAGTGGCAGTGTTTTACGCACATGGTCTCTGGAGGCGAGTTCAGGCACCACCCCACCATACTCTGCATGGACATCGGTCTGACTGTGAACAAGATGGCCCAACAACCCACGCTCACTCTCAAATACAGCCACACCAGTCTCATCACATGAGGTCTCAATCCCCAGTACCCGCATATCTCCGCCTAAGCCTTCCTGAATAGTTTCATATTTAAGTAAATTACAATCGACTATAATAACACCCCGGTGAAGTCACCGCGCTGAACATGACAGGTAAATACTTTTTGCAAATTGCACGGGCCGAGAGTAGAATTCGCGCTCTTACGCTCCAAGTAACCTGATTTAAACGATTTTTTGGGACAACAAATGCCTAACGTACGTGTAAAAGAAAACGAGCCCTTCGAAGTTGCTCTGCGTCGCTTCAAACGCGGTTGTGAGAAGGCCGGCATCCTCGCCGAAGTGCGTCGCCGCGAATTTTATGAAAAGCCGACCACCGAGCGCAAACGCAAAGCCGCTGCGGCCGTCAAGCGCCACCAGAAGAAAGTCTCCCGCGAGAGCCGTCGCTGGGAACGCCAGTACTGATACACCTCCCACCCCACCGGGCCGGACGAGAAAACCAATGCTGAAAGCCACTATATACAGTGACATGAAGGCCGCTATGAAAGGAGGCGAAAAACGCCGCCTTGGCGTAATTCGCCTGTTGATGGCCGCCATCAAACAGCGTGAGGTGGACGAACGGATCGAACTCGACGACCAGCAGATCCTGGTGGTTCTCGACAAGATGGTGAAACAGCGTCGCGACTCCATCAGCCAGTTTGAGCAGGCGGGGCGTGATGATTTGGCCGAGCAGGAGGCTTACGAGATCGAGGTCTTGAAAGCTTACATGCCCGAGGCGCTGAGTGAGGAGGATATCACCTCCATGATCAGCGAAGCGATCAGCTCGACCGGTGCCGAGTCCATGCGTGACATGGGTAAAGTGATGGGACAGCTGAAACCGAAGATGCAGGGACGTGCCGACATGGGCGCCGTCAGCGCACAGATCAAGCAGCAACTTAGCAGCTGATCGACAAACACTTGGTAAAAGCTCCGTTGGCTCAGGCTTCCGGAGCTTTTTCTGTTTATGCGCCTCCACTGATGCCACAAGCACCCTGCAGGTAGTTCGTTACACCACACCAACCAGCGGTTAAACTCTACGGCACTATGGCCGGAAAAATCCCTCACCACTTCATTGATGAACTGCTGAACCGGGTCGATATCGTCGATCTCATCAACGGCCGCGTCCCTTTGAAAAAGGCAGGTAAGGATTACCAGGCCTGCTGCCCTTTTCATGACGAAAAAACCCCCTCCTTCAGTGTCAGTCGAGAGAAACAGTTCTACTACTGCTTTGGCTGCGGCGCCCACGGCAACGCCGTCGGTTTTCTCATGGAGTACGACAACCTCGGATTCGTCGATGCCGTTGAAGAGCTGGCGGCACGGGAAGGTGTGGATGTTCCCAGAGAGGCCGGCGGCCAGAGCAGCGGCCCCGACTTTCGCCCCCTTTACGAAACACTGGAGCAATCAGCCCTCTTTTATCAACAGCAACTGCGCCATCACGCCCAGGCGAGTGCAGCGGTGGACTACCTCAAGCAGCGCGGGCTGAGCGGGAAGATTGCCGCCGAATTCGGCATTGGCTTTGCTCCACCCGGCTGGAGCAACCTGCTGGACAACCTTGGCAGTGAAAACCTAAAGCGACTGGAGACTACCGGCATGCTCTCACAGTCTGAAAACGGCAAGCAGTATGATCGTTTTCGTGAGCGTATCATGTTCCCCATCCGTAACCACCGCGGACAGACCATCGCCTTTGGCGGCCGTATTCTCGGCGACGGAAAACCCAAGTACCTCAATTCACCTGAAACCCCGGTATTTCACAAAGGCAGGGAGCTCTATGGCCTCTACGAAGCACGCAAGGCACTGCGCAAAATAGAGCGACTGATGGTAGTAGAAGGGTATATGGATGTGGTCGCCCTGGCTCAGTTCGGCATACGCTTCACTGTCGCCACACTCGGCACTGCCACCACCCCGGATCATCTGGACCGCCTCTACCGGACCACCTCAGAGGTGATCTTCTGCTTTGATGGGGATCGTGCCGGTCGTGATGCCGGTTGGAAGGCACTGGAGACTTCACTGCCTCACATGCGCGATGGACGCGAGGCACGCTTTCTCTTCCTACCCGACGGCGAAGACCCCGACAGCCTGATTCGCCGTGAGGGGGTGGAACGTTTTCAGCAAAGGATATCTGAGGCCAGCCCCCTTTCAGACTTTCTCTTCAACAAACTGATGGAGCAGGTCGACATGAACTCACTGGCCGGCAAGGCACGCCTAGTGGAACTAGCCAAGCCACTACTGGCAAAACTGCCTGGCGGGCTGCTCGGCGGGATGATGCGCAACCGCCTCGGAGAGCTGGTGGGTGTAGATGCCGACAGGCTTACAGACAGATCCTCAACCGGTCAGCTGCCGCAGCGCCCGGCGAAGCGCCGACAGAAAGGCGCTCAACAGACGGTGTCACCGGCACGTCTGACTATCGCTCTGCTGCTGAGACGCCCGGAACTGGCCACTCTCGAGCAACTTCCGTTGGCCTGCCTGCAATCAGAGGCACCAGGGATGGATTTATTGTGTCAGCTCCTTGATTTACTGAGAAACCAGCCTAATCTTAAGCCATACCAAATTATCGAGCGTTGGCGCGGAGCGCCGGAATTCCCACACCTGGAAAAACTGTGGCGCTTAGCCGAGGAGCTTCCACTCCCCGACGAAGGACTGGAAGACGAATTCAGAGGCGCCCTGCAACGTTTAAACGAGCAGCAGCGCGAACAGGAGACCACGAGGTTGCTTGCAAAAGTAAGTGCAGGAGAGGCCTCGGAGAGTGAGCGGCAGCTGCTGACACAACTTCTTTCCACAAAAAGTGTGAAGCAGTCTGAAAACTAGCATGGTGATGGCGTTAATTCGCCTAATTATGCTATACTTGCGCGTTCACCCTTGTGCGGCTCCGCTTACATAATCTCGAAGACAAGACATGGATCAGGAACAGCAGCAATCCCAACTCAAACAACTGATCGCAAAAGGTAAGGAGCAAGGCTACCTTACCTATGCGGAAGTCAATGACCATCTCCCCGACAGCATTGTTGAACCGGAACAGATCGAAGACATCATTCGCATGATCAACGATATGGGTATCCAGGTGCACGAGGCTGCGCCGGATGCCGATGACCAGGTAATGACCGATACCGCCGTCACCACTGACGATGATGCCGCCGAAGCCGCTGCTGCAGCGCTCGCCACCGTCGACAGTGAGTTTGGCCGCACCACCGACCCAGTCCGTATGTATATGCGCGAGATGGGCACCGTGGAACTGCTCACCCGCGCCGGCGAACTTAAAATCGCCAAGCGTATCGAAGAGGGACAGGCCCAGGTATTAACCGCCCTTGCCACCTTCCCCGATACCATCGTACATATCCTCGAGAAGTTTGCTCTGCTTAAGAGCGAAGATATCCGGATTTCTGATGTTATCGCCGGCTTCGCCCATCCCGAGGTCGACATTCCCGTCCCTCCTCCCCCACCATCCGCAAATAAAGACGATGACGAAGAGGAAGAGATAGATACCGGTCCCGATCCTATTGAGGTCGCAGAAAAAGCAGCCGACATCGGCAAACATTACAAAGCAACGATCAAGGCCCTTGAGAAGTACGGCCGCGAAGACAGCAAGACCCATAAGGCCCAGGAGAAACTGACCGAAGCATTTATGGAGTTCCGTTACATTCCCGCTTTGGTCATTGCCATCAATGGCAACCTGCGCGCCTCGATTGCTTTCATCCGCGCCCAAGAGCGGAACATCATGGACTTCTGCATCACCCAGGCCCGCATGCCGCGCAAGGAGTTCATCACCTCCTTCCCCGACAGCGAAACCGACCTTGGTTGGATCGATAGACAGGTCAAGGCAGGCAAAGGCTACTCAGATGCACTGAGCGAGGTCTCCGCCGACGTAGTCCGCTGCCAGAAGCGACTGATTGAACTGGAGTCCAAAACCCAGCTTCACATCAGTGACATCAAAGAGATCAACCGCAAGATGTCCATCGGCGAAGCCAAGGCACGCCGGGCAAAGAAAGAGATGGTCGAAGCCAACCTTCGACTGGTAATCTCCATCGCCAAAAAATACACCAATCGTGGCCTGCAGTTCCTCGACCTGATCCAGGAAGGCAACATCGGCCTGATGAAAGCGGTAGACAAATTCGAGTACCGTCGTGGTTACAAATTCTCCACCTACGCTACATGGTGGATTCGCCAGGCGATCACCCGCTCCATCGCCGATCAGGCACGTACCATCCGTATTCCGGTACACATGATAGAGACCATCAACAAGCTCAACCGCATCTCCCGCCAGATGGTTCAGGAGATGGGCCGCGAGGCGACACCGGAAGAGCTGGCCGAGCGCATGGACATGCCGGAAGACAAGGTACGCAAGGTACTGAAGATCGCCAAAGAGCCGATCTCCATGGAGACCCCCATCGGCGACGACGAAGACTCCCATCTGGGCGACTTCATCGAAGATGCAGGCGTTGTATCCCCCATCGAATCGGCCACCGCCGAAGGGTTGGGCGAAGCGACACAGCAGATGCTCTCGGGCCTCACCTCCCGTGAAGCAAAAGTACTGCGTATGCGCTTCGGTATCGACATGAACACCGACCACACCCTGGAAGAGGTCGGTAAACAGTTCGACGTCACCCGTGAGCGTATCCGCCAGATCGAAGCCAAGGCCCTAAGAAAGTTGCGTCACCCCTCTCGTTCGGAGAAAATGCGTAGCTTCCTGGACGGTGACTCCTCACAGTAGCCACCAGCAGTTTCCGGGCCTATAGCTCAGTTGGTTAGAGCAGTGGACTCATAATCCATTGGTCCTAGGTTCGAGTCCTAGTAGGCCCACCATAAATAAAAAAGCACTTACTGAATTTCGGTAGGTGCTTTTTTATTACATGGAAGCAATCTGCCAATAAATCCATACCATTCATAATCGGTAGATCAGCGGTTCAATTCTGCTCATTGGCTCGATATTTTCAATGAGTTACGCACATTCCTCTTTTTCGGAATTTTTTGTATAGACAGGCGAGAAAAGGGAAGTTCACGCAATAATAGACCCCCAATGATTTGTACGTAATAATCCCTTGGAGCCCTAGGAATAAAAACTAAGTACAAAGTGGCAACAAATCGCCAGGGAAGTAATATCGTGTTAACCCAATTTGCATTAATCAGCTCTCCAGCTATAATCACCACCAACAAAACCCGCCAAGGCTATGCTGCTTGCAGTATCCTCAAACCGGCGGGTTACTTCTTTCTGGGGAGAAAAAATGCATTTTAATAAACCTCCCAGAAGCTTCCAGGAGCAGGTAAAAATTCTCGAATCTCGCGGTATGGTAATTCCTGACCATGCCAACGCTGCTTACTACCTCAGCCACCTCAATTACTACCGCCTTAGGGGCTATTGGCTACCATTAGAGGCAGATCAGAAAAACCACCAGTTCAAACCAGGCACAACTTTTGAGGAAGCGCTGAACCTCTACATCTTTGACCGGGAACTACGTTTGCTAGTGATGGATGCCATCGAGCGAATAGAGGTTTCTCTGCGGACCCAATGGGCCTACCACCTAGCCCAGGACCACGGTCCCCATGCCTACATGGACCCAGCCCTATGTAAAAACCCACACTGGCATGAACGCAACCTACAATCCCTCAATAAAGAGCTCCAGCGCACAGATGAGGTTTTCATCAGCCACTACAACAGCACCTATACCACACCGGCTACCCCGCCAGTCTGGGTTGTATGTGAAGTCATGTCCCTAGGACTGCTCTCCCGCTGGTGTAAAAGTCTACGCCCAGCAGATACCAGAGCCGCCATAGCCAAGACATATAATCTTCCAGATCGGGTACTGGTTAGCTTTATTGAGCACATGGCCTACATAAGAAACATCTGCGCCCACCACAATCGTCTTTGGAATAGGCGGATGACCAAAACCATGGAGCTTCCACGCACAAAACCCCGTGGATTAAGTGAGAACTTTGATCATACTCAGACCAGAAAGCTCTATAACACCCTGGTCATGACCGCCTACTTGATGGATCTCATCAGCCCTGGGAATCATTGGAAAACACGTCTATTTGGCTTGATCGCAGAGCACCAGATTGAACCCCAGGCCATGGGCTTCCCTGCAGATTGGAAAAACCGCCCTATCTGGCAAATATAATAAAAATGAAATAATCGGGGACAGACCCGAATGGCACTAAGTTAAGGGGGTTTATTATCTGATCTATCAACGCCTAGCCCTTATTCTAAGCGGAATTGGCTGCTGTAGATTTTATGTGAAAAGGGCTTAACTTAGTGCCATTCGGGTCTGCCCCCTATTACGCTGTTAGCTCCACTATATAGTTAACTCCTACCAAATATCGGATCAGTCGATGAGATCTCAAATGTACCGGTTTTGAGCTCTTCAACCAAAAGAGACTGCCTGCGCACACTAAGGGGAAGACTGTTACACCTAGCTGCATTCTCAATTCCGATCATACCAATTACCCACTCTAGATCTTCTTGCATGACGCGCATTCTGCCATAGAACAGAGCTTTGAAAATGGCCTCAGACAGATTCTCATGTGCTACCCTCCCTAGGCTACTCGCCATCATAAATAGCGTCACAGAGTTTATTGGAGATATATCAAGATACCTCTCCCTACAAATTCGGTTTGCCTTTCTCTCGTCAATAATGGGTATCGCATTCTCAGTTGCACAATAGGCGAGCGTTGCAGCCTCACCGTCGTCAAGCGTTGATAAAGATGCCCCGGAAACCATACCCTCAAATTCCTTCCAACCATCCGGATTTAGAGTAACGCACTTGATAACTTTCTGTTCAATGAGAGACTTTAGTACATCACCATCTATACAACCGTTGCTTGCACCCCTCTCAAGCTCTGAAATAATCACATCAGCCACATAGAAAGGCCGAGCAATCAATTGAAGCAATTCTCTATAAAAACCGCTTGCTACTATGTTGATAATGACGCTAGCGTCTGCCACCAGCGGAATATCTTGGTCAACCCTAGAGTGATGGTGCATCGTCTGCGTCACTCCAATCTAGATCATAAGAATCTATAATTTCACGTAAATCACCGCGACTTATGTCTAAAAGGTGAGCTAGCTGACCCTCGCTTAACAAGCCTTGACTCCATGCTTGGCAAACTAAAGAGTTGAGCCTATACGTTGTTGGCTTCTCTGAAACAGCTTGGTCCCTGTTAGGGACCGCCATTTCACCCAAGACTTCTAAAGCTTGTTTGTCAGTGATACCACCATTCATTCCGAACCAATCCCAAGTCCCCTTCGCTACAGCCCCAAGATGCTCACATCTACGAACCATAGCTTCTCTAGACACACCAAAAGTATGTGACAGGATTATTATGTGCCTTCGAGTGAACTGAGTAGATCCAGCAGTAACCTCTTTGAACTTACCCAATATAGCCCTAGAAGGCATCAAAAAAGCATTCGCAAATGCTATCGCATACCTCTCCTCGCGTGACTTTACAGGATCGCTTTCACAAAGCACCTCAGGCATTCTTCGAGTAGCAATAAAGTGCCCCAGTTCATGAGCAGCAGTATTCTTTCTTCGATCTTTTGGGTGATTCCCATTTAGTAAGATACAAGCCCCTAGTGATTCTTCATAAGCAAACAAGCCAGAAATACCACTATCCATTTTTTTAATATAAACACGAACTCCCAAATCAAGCTCTAAGATACTTATAATATCAAGCACGGGACTGTTTGAAAGACCTAACCATTGCCTTAGCTCGTTAGCATCTTGCTCTGCTTGTTGAACTACATCACCGGAAAGCAGAGGTCTCTCAGGTGGGTAATTTCTAGTACGCTGTACACCCAACAGATTTTCAAGCTCGACTTCAGCTTTAACAAAATGAGATAAAATTGAGGCCGCTTCCTCACTCAACTTTTCGTTTGAATTAAAGTGACGTCTGAATCTCGGTACAAGATCAACGTGCAATGCTTCTTTTCGGAGTAAAGAATTAACAGTAGTGCCATAGAGACGCGCAAACTCTCTAAGCTCTTCAATCTTCACCCTCCTTTGTCCTTTTTCAATGGCAACGAGAGTGGTTCGAGCTACCCCAACATCTTTCGCCGCATGGGCTTGAGTTATAGACGCATCCTCCCTTGCCATCCTCAGCCGATTACCCAGCTCACTAGCACCTATTTCATCGTGCAATCTCTGCATCGTATTTTCACACCCACTTCATTAAGAAGGATCTAGGATCGAGGGAACTGAGAAACTGCTCCCATTCATACTCGTGTTTTTGCAGTAATAATATTTGCTTCCTCATCGCTTCGTCGTGATCCATACCGAGTAACCGCGCTAACTGAAGAGCATGCAATTCTAAACTCGATTTTTCAGATGGACGCCTGTGGATTTTAGCCATATCTTTAAGATGAGCCATTCCTGCAACAGCATATTTTCTATGCGCTTTATAATCGTGCATAGCATCTCTATTCTTTGCCGCGCCCTCCTCAAATTTCTCAGCATTCAGATCATGCCAGAGATAAGTATCAACTTGTTCAGTTAGTCCCGCAGCATGAACACTCATTCTCCTCAGAAAACAGGCGGCACATATCCCACATTGCCGACGCTTGCCTTCCACAGAGGTTTGACGGGCCCCACGCCAACAGGAGCGAGTCTTCTGCCAATCAGTTTTGTCGTGTGTAAGGGCCACATATTTCTCTAAAGTTTCACCTTTTGTATTCCATAATCTCGGGAAGCTGAAGTGGATACTCTTTTCAAAAAGCGCACTAAATAATCGTTCCATTTGACTAAAAAACACTGGGTGATTTCTATAATCTATGGATGCATGGCTAACAGGCACTAATGCTGGCCCTAGGGCTCCTTGTCCACTTTCAGTAACTATCACTCTTTCAGCCCCAGACAAATACGATGCGGCTCCACTTAAAACAGCAAACTTAAATCCCCTAGACCTCCCACTAGATTCTTTAGAGTCTCCGCGCTGATAAACCTTATACGGTACAGCGACAAAAGGTTTATTTTTACTATCTTCCCTCGAACCCAAACGCACCCGTACGAGTTTGTCACCATATTGATGTGAAGATATTCCTGATACTGACAAAGAGTCCAACCCGTCACTATAAGCCAGAATCGCTTCTGTATACCCTTCCAGCTCCAACACCACTTGAGCTGGCCATTCAAACTCAAAGCTTCTTTCCCGAAAGTCTATATTCCACTTATCACCTGTCAGCTTATTGAGAGCTGAGATCAGTGGCTCGCAAACCTCCTTTGACCCCCAGTGCCTGGGTGAATCCACTGGCACAGATATTGTGAACTCCCTTCCCCACCCCTTTGAGGGACGAGCATGGCAATAATCACAATATTCGACAGCCGCTGCGATAGTGAAAGCATCGTATATCAAGGGCTCCCTATTCTTAAAAAAATAGCTCGCAAGTGCATCCGGCTGGAATATTAAATTCTGGTCTATAACACAAGGAGACCAACCCTCAGGAGTGGCATCTCCAAAATTATGAACATGTACTTTCTTGTGAGGCAGTTTGAGAGGCTTAATGCGTCTAGTTGACTTCATAATCCCGGACCTACATCTAAGTCTGTCTGTTTAGTTCGCTTCGTTTTCCAACCTGATCTTTTTGGGTCTATCAGTTCTCTAGCAATCTGGAGAAATGGTATTGTGTTGATTAACTTCTGCAATTTTTCAGACATATGCTGTGACCTTTCGACTTTAGACTCTCTTATATAATGCTCCTCGATACTTCTGGCGTTTCGATTCGTACGTTCCTCAAGAGCCCTAGCGCACCCCAACTCTATGGTTCTCTCATTCAAAGAGCCGCCCTCAACGCTAGCCATGTCTATATAGTCAACGCACCTATCAGCTAAATCATTTCCGGCTACGTGCCCCCGGATTGAGTCAATATCGATATCAGGGAATAACTGACCCTGCTCACCAATTAGCGCATCCCGCAAATGGCCAACTACTTCATAGCCATGCTCTTGCTGAAAATCAGCCGCAAGCGCATCTGAAAGGGCGGCCGAACACTCAGCCAAAGATGACGCCTCATTGTCACAGGCCTCCGCCATTTTCTTCCATCGTCGTCGCAAATTTAAGCTGAAATGTGGGCCATCACTCATAAGCAAACCTCCAATGTTATATAGCCAGCCCCTAAATCCTGACATTGTCACTATAATTACATCACATACCTGACATTGTCAAATGGTCGCTTAATGCCTTCGATTCAGAGGAGAGTAGTAAAAAATCTAAAAGACCTGCTATTGAGGTGAATATTCAAGCAAGCCCTCAGAGGATGAGGGGGAAATCTTATATCGGCCGATAAGTCGCACAAACATGAGGGTTACAACAAGCAAAAGTTTTGAATCGATGGGGTCAGACTCGATTGATTTAACCGGTACCATCACCCTTTTGTTTCTATTTTTTAAGGCATGGTACAAGTGAACAACTGGGGGGGGCAGCCCACATTGGGATCAAATATGATATTTGGGGTCAGAGTAAAAACTATTGGAGCATTAGCAGCATTCTCTACCCTAACCCAAAATATCATTCTTTAAGAAACAGTACGATATATATCCAATCTAGCCAGTAGCAGGATATCAATCAGTACCCATCATCTTTTTGTACTTTTGACAGGCTACTTTTCTTGCTGCTTCATCCTTTGCACTTCCTGTTTCTCCTGCTTGAAGTGTAAGCAATGAACACTTCTGTCTTGCATCTCCAATTATCATTGACTCGCTGGAAGGACGAGTGATGGTCGCGTAGGTAGGTGTGAATGAAGCCGCAGCATTGCAGTACATGTTTTTGAGTTTTTTATACTTCCAGTGAGTCTTCTTATGTCCATTAAGATATGAGCATGTCTCACTGAAAAGATCTTTGGCTGCTATTGTGCAATCAGAGAAGTGTTGGATATTGTTTTTCTTCGCAGCACATACTGAAGGTTTTCTGATCTGCCATATCTGATACTGATAATCGATAGTGGTACCTCTGTATTCAACCACCTCTGCTTCAATTTCAGTACCAATAATCTCACTAATTCCCGAGTCGATAGGATTCACGAGAGCCTGCACAAATGCAGAAAATATCACTGCTGATACATCCATGTCTTTTGGTCTCTCTTATATTTTCTGTGAGCATGCATGTTGCCGTGAATGACAGTCGCAAAACATCCTGAGCAATGCAGCGGTTCATTTCAATCTCCCTTAAAGATAATATTTCCTAATTATTTATGCAAACCAGTAGCCGCAAATACCGATACCATAACGATAGGGGCAGCCCTTAAATCAATACCTCTCTACGTGCTGGTCATTAAAGGAAATCAACAGGATCAGACTCGAATGGTACTGGATTAAAGGGCTTTATCATGTGCCAGGCCAAAGACTTAGCCCTTATCATAAGCGGAATATGGAGGAGCTCATTCAATATTAAAAGAGCTTAACTTAGTGCCATTCTGGTCTGCTCCCTATTATTCCATTATCGATTCAGAAAACTTTTTTCAATCAAAATCTCATGACTAGACTGTGATCAATCCTCCATGCGTTCGGTCATGATATAAACAGGCTGATTGTGGGTTATCTAGAGAATAGCCCCCTACTGTTGCTGTTTCCTGGTTCAGGAGCTTAAGCAAGAGACACCCATGATTAGAAAGGGGAGTATCTCTGCCCTTCATCTCGCCAATTATTAACTACGGAGTAACACATGAAGCATCACGTTTTTGCCTTGGTGATTAGCGCTACCGCGCTAGGTATCTCCATTCCGGCTATGGCTAGCAATACAATTCTGTGCCCCGATATCGCCAAAGCCAAACAGGTTGCAGAGTGCCCAGCAGAGGAAGAACTGGACCGTATGTTTACGGTCAGCTGCGGATTCGAACGGGACCCAGAGGCAAAAAAACCGGAGTTGTGTGATTCCTACGCGGAGTTTAAGCGTCGCAAGCACACAGCGCTATGGGAGTCCTCCGACGGTGAATTCATGGGTTACGTCACATGCGCCACCCCTTCTGCGGAAATAAAGATGGCTAAGCCGTCGAGTGTAGCCGTCTCCCAAAAAAATGGGCTGCATAAGATTTCATGCAACTACCAGGGAGCTATTAAATTTACTATGCGCACCCGTGACACATGCAAAGTTCTCGCTGTTAATAATGCAAATATCGCTATGCAAGGTGATTGCAGTTCTGATGCATCAAACTGCAAGGTAGAGTGTGACTGATTAGTTGTACTCAGCTACTGATTCAGGAGGGTGTGAATAATAGAGGCAAGGCTAGGATCAGTGCCGTATAGCAGCCCTTGTCCGATAGTTCGACCTGAGCCTTCTTCTCCAGCAGCAGCTTAACCACCGCTTCGTGACCGTTGAGTGATGCCTTCATCAGCGGCGTCCACTGGCAGAAATCACGGCTGTTGACGCCCGACTGCAGGGAGAGCAGGCGATCGACCTGAGACAGATCACCCACTTCGGCCGCCGCCACGATGGCGGGCACCGGCTCTGCCGTCGGCGGCTCGGTCCAACGTAGCGCCAGCATGGCCGTCAATGGAGGAATAAGAAGAACGAACAGGTGCTGTTTCATGGCACCATTTAACTACGGCATGTGAGACGGGGCATTGATGATTGTCTACAGCCCTACCTTGATATTCAGCAGCAATTTAGTCTCGTACTCAGTAGGGACGAAGCGATTTATCAAAATCAACTTTCCCATTTTTCATACCCTGTGCTGTTAAACTTTGCCTATTCTCTTCCCTTGCCGAAACTCCGCTTGATAAAAAACAGGTCACAGCAAAGCGTTTTACCCTGCTAAACAACCTAGATAAGCGGTCGCTGACTGATAAAATGATACTGAGTTTGTTCATCATATCTCCCACCGTTATTCCCTTCACTAAAGAGTCATCATCTAGTGGATAGGCATACCTGTACATGGTTAAAAATATTGACAAACAAGGAGCCCTATCATCTCCGGTTGATTAACCTATTACAGATACCACTAGCGCAGCACATGCACCGAGCAGGATGCATAACGAACGATCCGCGCCGCTGTCGAGCCAAGGAAAAAATCACGCAATCCGGGCTTATGCGATCCGACTACAATGCAGTCAGCATCTACCTCCGCCGCGTAGTCGGTAATTGCCCGCCCCGCATGACCGGAAATCACAACGGCTTCAATATCCTTCTGATCACCGATCCGTTCTGCAATGACCTCTTTTGAGGATTTCAGGATTTTCTCACCATACTCCGATGGCACATATGAACTGACGGAACTGTTAACCGGCTCAAACACGTGAACCGCAATGATGTGACCGCCTTCCGCCCTTAGCTTTCTGGCAAGTTCCAATGCCCTTGGACCGTAGCCATGGTCCAATGCTAACGACACAATTATCTTGTTGTACATTTCCTATCCTCTGACTGATCAGGTTTCCGGATGGCGCCGATGAATAACACTATCCGGAAACCATTTGACTATGCGCTCTCGTAGAGACGGGTCAGTACAAACTCGTTGTGACCCAGCGCCTCGGCTGCAGTATTCCGGCCATTGGCGGTACGTAACGTCATATCAAGCAAGGCATCACCTGCCTCATCCGGTGACATTTCACGACTGAGCAGACCCGAGACATCCACATCGACATGCTCGGACATGGTCCTCACTGTTCTTGGGTTAGCACAGATCTTGATCACCGGCACAATCGGATTACCGATGATGTTGCCCTGACCGGTGGGAAACAGATGGACCGCATAGCCCGCTGCACCACACAGCGTTACCATCTCGGCAGCGGCCGATGAGGAGTCCATAAACCAAAGACCTGAGCCAGTCGGCTCCTCGGCCTTATCCAGTACACCGTCAACGAGGCACTTTTTGCCGATCTTCTGGATGTTACCCAGGGCCTTCTCTTCAATGGTGGTCAAACCACCTGCGATATTGCCCTTGGTGGGCTGGGAGTCTGACAGGTCACTGGTCTTATGACGCTCGATCATCTCCTGGTAGCGATTGAACATGTCCATAAACTCACCGCGGACCTTGTCATCCTTGCAGCGCGCGGCTACCAAATGCTCACCACCGGTAATCTCGGAGGTTTCACCGAACAGCAGGGTGTTGCCCTGGGCATAGAGTTTATCGAAGGCGTTACCCACGGTGGGGTTGGATCCACAACCAGAAGTGGTATCAGACTCACCGCATTTGGTGGAGACCCACAACTCGCTAATCGGTGTCTCTTCGCGTTGTAGCTCAGTGGCCCAGTGGACATACTCCTTGGCGGCCTTGGAGGCGCGCATGATGGTGTCGTGGTCACCATGCTGTTCAATACCAAAGCCCACTACCGGTTTACCGGTCTTGGCGATTCCGTCGACCACCTTCTGAGTCCAGCCATCCTCAATACCGATAACGACGACTGCCGCAACATTAGGATTGGCGCCAGTCCCGATCAGGGTACGGAAGTGCAGATCCAGGTCGGCACCAAACTGCAGGCGGCCATAGGGATGCGGCAGAGCCATTGAACCCTTGATATTGTTGGCAACCGCTTCGGCAGCGGCGTTGGAAATGTCATCGATCGGCAGGATGATGACATGGTTGCGGACACCGACACGCCCGTTTTCACGTCGGTAGCCCAGGAAGGTTGCGTTGTTTAAATCAAGTGACATAAGTAGTTCTCCAAAATAGGTTAGATGTGGTTAACAGTCGGCTTACCAGCGCTTGGTCTTGATGTTATGGACGTGGGCATGCTCACCGGTACCGATGTCTGCAACCACACGACCGATATCAACGCCGTACTTGATCACTGTGTCACCATCAGCCAACGGGCGGATGGCTAGTTTATGGCCGATGGGAATATCACTGGCCGCCTGAAAGGTGATCTCTTTATCCTGATCCATCACCCAACCGGACATCTCATCGCCGGCCTTAACACCTTCAACCACCACGACACCTACTGAGTCGTTTTCATCATGAACCACAAAATCAATCATCTGTTTTCTCCAAATTCATACTGTTAATTTCTAATTAGGGGTCAGCACAATCTTTGCCGCCGGAGTCTGCCCTTTTGACAGATCGGCAAAGGCACTGGCTCCCTCACTAAGTGGGCGCTGCTCAAACCAGTCCAACGGCCCGAGCGCACCTGAATAGAGGGCCTTTACCGTGGCCCTGACATCAACCATCGTGTAGGTGTAGCACCCGATAAAGGTCACCTCCTGAAGGGTTAATTTACGGATATCCAGACCGCCTTCGTTATCCATCAGGCCGATATGGACAATAGTGCCTCCCGGTTTTACCGCTCGGGAAGCAGCTTGACGGGTGGCAGCACCACCCACCGCATCGATAACAATGTCCCAGCTGTCCGCTTCCGGCTCTGGACCATTGATCGGGTCATACACATCACAAACCTGGGTTGCTTCCACGGTACCGCGACGTAACGCATTGGTTTCTCCAAGCCGTATGTTGCGACAGCCATGACTATGAAGTATCAACGCCACGGCAATGCCGATGGCACCTCCCCCCAGCACCAGTACCCGTGAATCAGCAAGAGGTCGACGTGACACACGCTCAGCCTCAACAACAGCGTGCATACCGGTAGCTACAGGCTCGGTAAGCGCCGCATGGAGATAGCTCATGTCATCGGGGATCGCTATCAAGTTTCGCTCGGGTATCTTCAGCAGTTCGGAAAAGGCGCCCTGTCGTGGCTGCATGCTGATGATCTGACGCTGACGACAGAGGTTGGAACGACCACTCAGGCAATCATCACAGTGCCCACAGGTCACCAGCGGGTTAATCACAACCCGTTGTCCCTGCCGATCACCGCTGACCACCTCACCGCTGACCTCATGTCCCAAAATCAGCGGCGCTGGGCGTCGATCATCATGGCCAAAGTAGGCGTGCATATCCGAACCGCAGATACCACTCGCCTCTACCCGGACCAGAACCTCATCAGCCTCTGGCTGCGGATCCGCTTCATCCCGGTACTCCAGCTGTTTTGGTGCGACATATACCAGTGCTTTCATAGCTGCCTCTCTATTTCGCTGTGAAGCCGCCATCAACGGGAATGATCTGCCCGGTGATGTAGTTGGAAGCAGCCGAGGCCAGGAACACGGTTACACCATCGAGATCTTCCAGTTCACCGTTGCGACCGATTGCGGTCATCTGTGCGTTGTGATCAAGCACCTCAGGATTGTCATAGACCTTTTTGGTCAAGGCAGTAGGGAAGAAACCAGGAGCAATAGCATTGACCATCACACCGTCTGCCGACCAACACTCGGCCATGGCCCGGGTCAACTGGGCAATACCACCTTTTGATGCACCGTAGGGGATGCTGTTGGCAAAGGCCCTGAAGGATTGTAGGGATGCGATATTGATAATATTTCCACCACCCTTCTCTTTCATCCCCGGTAGACAGTGACGGGAAAGAAAAAAGGCCGTGGAGAGGTTGATCTCAAGAGTCAGATCCCAACTCTCATCGGTAATCTCATCAAATGGCTGGCGTAGGTTCACACCCGCTGCATTCGTGAGAATATCTGGAGCGCCAAAATTGGATGCAGCATTCTCTACCAGATCACCCAGTGAGGAGCGATCAAGCAGATCGGCAGCAAGAGTTGCCACCCGTCCACCATCTCCCGATCTGAGCTGCTCAGCGGCACCCTCCAGACCCTCTTTATCCCGATCAACCAGAACCACATCAGCTCCGCCCTGGGAGAGGGCCCAGGCCATCCGCCGACCAATCCCCGATGCGCCACCAGTACAGAGTGCGACGCGACCGTTCAAATCAAAAAGTTGTCTCATATTCTCTTGCATCATTCCGTCCTCACAGACCGACATGGGTGGACCAGGATCCATTCAGTAAATGGCGGAGGGCACCAGGCCCTCCACCATCAACTCATCAGTGGCCCAGATTAAAGGTCTCATCGGGGTAGTATTTGGCCAGACGGTCATCACCGGTACGGGCGTGTCCTTCCATACCCTCATGGCGTGACAGACGTGCGGCGGCAGCAGCCACTTCACGGGTAGCCTCTCTGCTTTGACGCTGATAGGTCACTACCTTGATGAATTTGGATGCACTCAGACCACCGGTGTAACGTCCTGCTCCCTTGGTGGGCAGGATATGGTTGGTACCGGAGCACTTATCGCCGAAGGCCACGGTGGCCTCTTCACCGACAAACAGTGAGCCGTAGTTCTTGAGACGGGCCAGCCACCAATCCAGGTCTTCTGCCTGTACTTCCAGATGCTCTCCAGCGTATTCATCACTGATAGTGGCAACCTCTTCACGGGTGTCACAAAGTATGACTTCACCGTAGTCTCTCCAGGATGCGGTGGCAGCTTCCCGCTGAACCTCGGGGAGAGCTTCGATATAACCTGGAACCTTGGCAATGACGGCATCGGCCAGCTCACGGGAATCGGTGAACAGCCAGGCAGGGGAATCGGTTCCATGTTCGGCCTGACCAACCAGATCGCAAGCCACAATCTCAGGGTCAGCGTTCTTATCGGCGATAATGGCAATCTCGGTTGGGCCGGCAAACAGGTCAATACCCACGCGACCGAACAGCAGGCGCTTGGCCTCTGCAACAAAACGGTTACCCGGTCCAACCAGAATATCGGCAGGCTTTCCGGTAAACAGGCCATAAGCCATGGCGGCGATACCCTGCACACCACCCAGGGCGAGAATGGTATCGGCACCGGCCAGATCCATGGCGTATAGAATGGCCGGGTGAACACCCTCATCCCCATGAGGGACTGAACAGGCGACTACGTTTTCAACACCGGAAACTTTGGCTGTTGCCACACTCATAATGGCTGAAGCGATATGGGCATAACGGCCACCGGGGACATAACAACCGGCAGTGTTCATGGGTATCAGTTTCTGGCCGGCAAACAGGCCCGGGCTGAGCTCAATCTCGAACTCCTTCATGCTGTCGCGCTGATGTGTGGCAAAGCCACTGACACGATCATAGGCAAACTGAATATCATCTTTCAGCTGCTGGGGAACCTTCTCTTTGGCTGCATCGATCTGCTCACGGGTAACCACAGGGCTACCACTATCCCAACCATCGAGCATTTTTGCGTACTCAAGGGCCTTTGCTTCACCGCCCTCTTCAATCTCACGCAGCATCTTGACAACTATTTCATTGGTGTTGTCTTCCAGGGTTGCAGCCGTCTTGTCTGCTTTCTTAATGTATTCAATAGCCATCGATATTCTCTCTTAAGTTTTAATGTAAGCGCTTACATTTTTAACGCTTAATCATGTTTTGTCAAGTACATTTTCAGGGAATAAATCTACGTATTATCTTTATATTCAGGTGGTTACAGGAGCTCGCCCAGAACTCCTGCAACACCATATAGCTACGATACCGCGTTAACTTCTATACCAACTCCACAACACTTTCTGAACCCATCAGAAAGCCCAAAGAGAAAGCTGCGGGATAAACGCAATCAACATAACGACTGTCAACAGGGCCAGCACATAGGGAACTGCCCGCACCGCAATGGGCAGTATGGGTGTGCCTGTCAGGCTCGACACAACGAACAGGTTGAGGCCAAACGGTGGGGTAATAAAACCGGCACCCAGAGCGGTTACCATCATGATGCAGAAGTGGATATCACTCATGCCGATTTCTTGTGCCAGAGGTAGCAACAGTGGTGACAGAATCACAATGTTGGGGGTGGTCTCCATGATACAACCTGCAATAACAAGGATCGCAATCATCATCAGAATCAACACAGTGGGGTCATCGGACAACGAGGTCATATACTGGACAAAACCTTGGGGAATATCCAATGCCGCAAGGGTCTGAGCCAAAGGTAGTGAGACGGCAATAATAGGCAGAATCACACCGTTCACACGGGCAGAGCTTTCAAACATCTTGGGGAAATCCGATACCTTTATCGTTCCCTGGAAGAGTCCAATAATAATGGTACTGACCACAGCTACAGCTGCCGCTTCGGTCGGGGTAAAGATGCCGCTGTAGATGCCCCCAAGAATAATAAAGGGCACCATTAATGCGAAACGCCCATCATAGATGGCTCGTAACCAGCGTTTGAAAGAGAAGCCCCGATCTGAGCGCTCGTATTTGTAAATACGATTAACGACTACATTGGTCAGCATAATGGCCAGCATCACCATCAGTCCCGGTACCATTGCCGCGAGGAACAGAGTCGAAGCAGAAATCCCAAGGATCAGACCGATAATAATATAGGCGATCGAGGGAGGAATCAGGATTCCGGTACAGGCCCCACCGGCCACCAACGCACAGGCATAGGGTCGGGGGTACCCTTGTTCAACCAATCGATCGATGGTCATTCGCCCCACAGCAGCAGCACCGGCAGCATCCGAGCCAGAGATACAGGCAAAGAAGCCACAGCCCAGAACCGTAGCCGTACCAAACCCGGATTTAAAGCCACCCACAGTGGCCTCGGCCACATCAAGCAGTTTGTTGGCAAGGCCGGTTCTGGCCAACACATCACCAGTGAGGATAAACAGTGGAATGGCAATCAATGCAAAGGCATCGATGCCGTCAAAGAGCGCCTCTCCCATCAGGGCAGGAGGCAGTATCTCGGTAAAATAGAGAATTGACACCGTGCCCAAACCGAGTGATACCCAGATCGGCACCGCAAATACGATCATCACAAGAATAGAGATCAGCGGGATGTAGAATTCCCAGCCAAGATCGGTAGCCATCTGATTTTGTAAAATGTCATACATAGTAATACCTATCCGTCTATCAGCTTGTCGCCTTCATATACCGGGCGGCCTTTGATCAGGTCATTCACATCTCGGTAGATGGATTGAATCACTCTGAAAGTCAGCATAGAAAACCCTATGGGAACCGCAGCAAAAAACCAGGCCTGACTGATTTGCAGACCATGGGTGACCGAACCAAATTTTATCGAGGTCAGCACCGGCTCAATGGATAGAAAAAGAACAATGACAGCAAGAACAAGCGTGGCAATATCGCCAAACAGATACACTGCGGCCTTGCCACGTGCTGGTAGGTAGTGCAACAGAATATCGATACGGATCTGTGCGCGTCGCTTAACTGCGGCGGACGCTCCTATCCATGCAAGATAGATAAACGCGTATCGCGCAATCTCTTCCCCCCAGATGGAGGAGTAACTCAAGCCAAAACGACGAACCACCTCAACCGTAACCGTGGCAACGATGGTTGAATAGAAGATCAACAGCAGCCAGCGCTCACCCTCTTCGTCAATCTTTTTTAGAATATTTTTCATAGGGTCCACCTTATATGTAATGAAAAAGACCCTCCCTTGAGGTAGGGAGGGCAACAGTCAATTACACATCGTGAACGTAGTACTTACCCTGGGTATTTGCCGCCTCCAGCAACTTATCAAAGGTAGCCATGGAACCGGCCAGCTCTTTCTTGAAGGAGTCCCATTGTGGCAGCTGATGACCACCCTTTGCGACCCACTGGGCCATCTCATCGGCATTAGGCGAATAGAACTGAATATCGTTCTTGGCCAGCTCAGCCATGGCATAACCTCTGGCTGCAGGTACCTTGGCAAGGTTCTGCTGGGAGGTGACCTCGGAGGCAAATTCAATAGCTTCACGAATATCCAACGGCAGGCTATTGAACCACTCCAGGTTACAGGAGTAGACCTGGGCATCGGGTACCGAACGGATAAAGGTGACTGAGGAGAGCACATCTTTAAAGCCAAATACATTCAGTGCCTCAACAGAGGGGTCCAGCGCATCAGCAACACCCTGCTTGATTGCAGATGGGGTCTCGCCCCATGCCACGGGAGTAGGATTGGCGCCCAGCAAACGATAGAACTGCTGAAGGATCTTAGAACCGGGTACACGGAATTTGATGCCCTGCAACTGGTCCGGGGTCTTTATGGGTCCATCTATACCCTTGCGTAGGGCAACGACACGAGGATCGATACAAACGTACCAAAGTGGTTTGAAGCCCTTGGCCTCTACCTTGGGGTTCACCTCTTGTTTCCAAGCCTCGGAATTGACCAGGTTGATAAACTTTTGGTTTTCACCACACCAGTAAGGAACATTGATCAGATCAACCGTCGGCGCATAGGCTGCAAAGTTTGACAAAGAGTGCTGTGCCGCCTGAATGGTTCCAGCCTGTACTTTCTGTGCAAGCGCGCCACCAGCGCCAAGCTGACCAGCCGGAGCCAGTTTCACATAGACCTGGCCATTGGTCAGGTTCTGAATATTCTCTTTCAGATCCAGCTGCATGATAGGATAGCTGCGTGAAGCCCCAAGCCTATAGGCAGTGGCAATGATCATGGTGTATTTTGCTGCTTTCTTACGCTCTTTCTCTTCGTTGGCGGTGGCGGCTACAGCCTCACCTGACATCAGGGTGCCGGCGCCTGCTGCTACAACTGCGGTGGTAAAACCAAATTTTCCTGATAGTTCAAGAAAACGGCGGCGCTCTATAGATTCCGGATGTTCATCATTTCGATTACGTGCCATTACTTAAATCCTCTCAATCTCTGGTAGTTTTTTAGTGTATGAGCCTTATCGCTTTAAGACCCCTTTAGCGCCTTTTCCTGCTGCAGGATGAAAATCACAAAGAAAATGGAAACAAGGAAAAGAAGCAGAAACTCCATTACATCAGTGAGTTTGATCAGAGGCTCTATTCCAAGATAGATCGCCGCCTTTCCATAAAGGATGTTGGCGACAAACACCAAAAAGAGAACCAGAGAAATTCGCCCTGCTATACGACCTATCATTTTTGCCATGGACTCTTAACCCTCGTCTGCTGATTATAAAATCATCTCAATGATCTAATGACTAAGCAACTCTGTAAGCGCTTACATTTAGGTTAGATTGATTAACAGGGCTTTGTCAACACATAAGTAGTTTTATTTAAGTAGTATTTACAATATAAGCATTATTATGCTTTAATATCATAATGATACAGGCGTATTAACCGATTATTTAATATACATACTTCACCGGCTATGACAGAAAACAATACAGATAACGCTTACAAAAAAGCCACAAGACAACGGAAATCCAATGGAAAGCCCGTCTCCTTGAGCGATGTAGCCAAACACGCAAACGTCTCCACAGCGACCGTCTCACGGGTCCTTAACAATCCCGAAAAGGTTGCAGAAAAAAAGCGGCTACAGATTGAGGCGGTCATTGATGAACTAGGCTATATACCGGATGGGGCGGCCCGCGCCCTCGCCTCTCGACATACAAAGACTATTGGCGCCGTTGTTCCCACCCTGGACAATGCAATTTTTGCAGCCGGAATACAGGCTCTCCAAAGTCAACTTAAGCGGCAGGACTACACCCTGATCATTGCCAGCCATGAGTACGACATTACCGTAGAGCTACACGAAGTCAGGGCACTGTTGCGGCAAGGAGTGGAAGGATTGATGCTGGTTGGGTCAAGTCATAACCCCCAACTCTACCAACTTCTGGAGGGGCAACAGGTCCCCTATGTTAATTGCTGGAGCTACAATCAGGACTCCCCCTACCCCTATATCGGATTTGATAACCGCCTTGCCGCACAGAAAGTAGCCAACTATCTACTGGATTTGGGACATCGTGAATTTGCCGTGATAGCAGGCCATACCAAAAACAATGATCGTGCCGCCGACCGCCTCCAGGGCACCAGAGAAACCCTAGAAGCGCGTAGCGTGGCGTTACCCAGGGAGAAAATACTGGAGCGCTCATATTCGGTTAAGCAAGGGCGTGAAGCGATGCGAATTCTACTCCAGACCGATCCTCCACCAACCGCCGTTATCTGCGGTAATGATGTATTGGCACTGGGCGCGCTGACCGAGTGTCAAGCTGCCGGCTACCTGGTGCCTGACGAAATATCCATCACCGGTTTTGATGATATGGATATCTGCGCACAACTAATACCTGCATTGACCACCATGCACGTTCCATCAGTTGAGATGGGGAAACGCGCCGCCGATTTCCTGATTGCCAGTATCAATGGAGAAACCACTCTGCTGCATACTGAAATTGATGTTGACCTGATGATCAGGGATACCACGGCTAAACCACGTACTTCTACAAAAACGTAAAACTAGACCGACACACAATCATTTTTTTTCGTTTGATTATTACTGACTGCCCCCTGTGTCAGGATAGTTGTCGCCTCCATTCCTCCGTACTTCGATTTCCAATTGTAGTAAGTGGCACCTGAAATCCCATATTCTCGGCAGGCTTCCTTTACTTGGCGACCGCCTTCAACCTGCTTCAAGATATTGACGATCTGACTCTCAGTGAATCGTGACTTGCCCATAATGTTCTCCTTGGGGCTAATTTACTCGGAGAACTCTAAATTTCTATGGCACTAGTATGAGAGAGGATTACAACTTCATCTATCGCTCACAAGACTATAAACTCATTTTTAAATATTTTATCTCTCTTCAAAAACATAGGATCAGGATAATTAAACATGGAAACTGTATTTCCTTTAGATTTTATCCAGTAAAAACTAGTAACTGAGTTACTTTTCTCAGCGAAAACATGGACATTCCTGTGAAGTGAGGTATCGTAAAACTTTATCGTAGAGTTTCTATTAATTCTTGATTTGATTTTATTACTTAATTTTTGCCCTGTATTTATTGCCTTATCTGCACGCATGAAATGCTTAAATGCACCAATGACATAGAAATTTACACATCCACTGCCGCCGTCATCTTTCATGGCTTGAAATAGCTCATCAACCATTTCTATCTTGGTGGATATAGTTAAATGTGTCCCAATTAATTTACCTGGTAAAATACCAGTAACTGAGACACAACTAATAATTCCTGGGTAACAAATACGCTCTGCTGAACACCCTACATAATCTTCCCTAAGAACTGTGTCTTGCCCGCCATCACGTCTACGCATTGATAGATTTCCCTAATATTTATAGCCAAACGATGAATATAGATGGCCAGATTTTTTTTGTTAACTGTACAAAATTGGATCACTCTAAAAATAAAGGGTCAGCGCCCTTCGGTCACCGCAATACAGCGGTGAATTCCGGCCAGATCGTTTCGAAGGTGATTACCGCAGTCTTGTCGATGGATGCTGCGAAGTAACGGACCAGCTTCACCGGAGGCGTTCCGCTCAGTCCTTCGGTGTCAGACGCGTCCAAATCCCATATCTTCCTGAAGTTCGCCTCCACTACGTCATGGCCGATGACGGTATCGATACCTCTCGGGGAGGCACCCGCATGCTGGAGGGCGTCAAACAGCAACTGGCTCATATGCCATCCTACCGCGCCATGTTTGAAGGCATCTTTCACTCCGATGCAGCTCCTGGTGTGAAGCTTGAGGCGTAGATGAAGCTTTGGCTTCAGCTCGACACTCTGATGAACGGTCAACATGTCATTCTTCACGGCCAAGACAAACCAGCTCTTTTGACTTGGGATCTTCTTTGCACTGATATCCTGCAGAACCATCTGTTTTTCCCGGGTTGATCACTCTGAAAAGGGGATACCGTCACATACTATTATGAATGGTGGAGGGACTCCCGCCCCTTCGTCACCCCCTCACATGCATGGCATAACACCAAGCAGTCTGTAAAAAGTCAGTTTACGAGAACCTGCATAAATGCAGAAAATACAACTGATGCTACATCCATGATTCACCGCTTACTGTAAAAATATAATCTGGACTGATGACTTGCTACGACTCTCTGATATGACTGCATGTATAGCCTAATACCATAACAACGATTTGATCAAGAAAATAATTCCCTACCAAACATCAATAGGGTCAAAACTTTACTTGATTAGTACAAATGTTCAGCTATCACATAGGCACCCGGTGATCGCACCCGTAGGAGCGGCTTTAGCCGCGATCCATGCTTCGATCTGGCACTGATCGCGGCTAAAGCCGCTCCTACGGTCTCATAGCTGAATATTCGTGCTAATCAAGAAACATTAATGGAGTCAACTCGATTGACCATGAGGTTAGGACAAGATAAAAAGAGGCAGACCAGAGTGGTGCTTACTCAGGAGAAATAGATCTACCTATACACAGGCCCGGCATTCCGGCGCTGACCGGAATTCAGGAAACTGACAAGGTACTTGGGATATTTGGTGTCAGAGTAAAAATTTAGATCGAGTAAAGGTGATAAAAATATACTGGATGATCAGGGGATTTTACTCTGAGCCAAGATATCGGGTTTTTCTGTATTAAATTCCTCAAGATAGCCATACAGAAGAAATAAAAAACTAACCAGCAAATTCAAACTGTGACCTATGTATGGTTACCAGCAACTGGATGGGGCAAGCGGCTCTTCATCACAGATTTTGCTGCTAACTCTTGCTACATATAACTCCACCATTAGATAGAGCAGTTCTTACCCTAATTACTGGAGTTATTAATGAATCTACTCACCAATAAAACACCCATCACATTTGTTGCAACCAGTCTGTTAAGCGCAGCATTGATTTTAGCACCAGTATCCTTCAGCTCAGTTGATGGAAGCTTTGCTTTCTCCTCCGCCTTTGCCGGTGGCGGCGGTGGTGGCGGCGGTGGCGGCGGTGGTGGTGGGGGCGGTGGTGGGGGCGGTGGTGGTGGTAACGGTGGTG
>JBEVXU010000001.1:191681-217085 GCA_040505895.1 Sedimenticola sp.
GTAACGGCGGCGGTAACGGCGGCGGTAACGGCGGCGGTAACGGCGGCGGTAACGGCGGCGGTAACGGCGGCGGTAACGGCGGCGGTAACGGCGGCGGTAACGGTAGCAGCAATGCCAATAGTCATGATGGAATCAATCGTGGTTCAATTGCCAGCTCTCTTGGAAGACTCAACGCAGCCCATGCATCATCCACGGCAAGGAAAAATGCAGCACCCCATTCTGCAGTAGGTATGATAGCGGCTTATGAACAAGCCGCAATTATTGCAGAACAAACAGATGCAGACGCATTAGCTGCTATCGCAGCAGAAACTGATGCAGATGAGGCTGCCGCCGCCGCGTTAGCGGCAGATGAGGCCGCTGCTGCCGCATTAGCAGCAGATGAGGTCGCTGCAGCCGCATTAGCCGCAGACGAAGCAACTGCAGCCGCATTAGCCGCAGACGAAGCCGCCGCTGCCGCATTAGCGGCAGACGAAGCTGCGGCAGCCGCAATAGCCGCAGGTGCAAAAGATGCAGATGCATTAGCTGCTATCGCGGCAGAAACAGATGCAGATGCATTAGCTGCTATCGCAGCAGAAACAGATGCAGATGCATTAGCCGCTGCCGCTGCAGAGACAGATGCAGCAGCATTAGCCGCTGCCGCTGCAGAAACAGACGCAGAGGCACTAGCCGCTGACGCGTTGGCAGCCAATGAGGCCGCCGCTGCCGCGTTAGCAGCAGATGAGGCAGCAGCAGCCGCGTTAGCAGCAGATAAGGCTGCAGCAGATTCATTGGCGGCAGCAGCCAATAAGGGCGAACCGGACGATGCAGTTACTGTAGCCGTCAATGATCTGCTTGGTGTCTTATCTTCTGCGTTTGATGTATTAACTGACACTACCCCTGAGGGGTCAACGGAAGTCACATCAACGGAGTAACTTCGTAACATATCAATGTTATGTGGTGTTCCTGGCCTGGGCCAGGAACACCTTTATTGCGTTAGTTAATGATATTTGGATATTTGGGGTCAGAGTAAATTCAGGTCTAGTGAAGGTGATAAAAATATACTGGATGATCAGGGGATTTTACGCTGACCCAGATATCAGGTTTATCATTTTCTTGCTCATAGTCGTGAACAGGCATTATTCATTGAGAGCCTGTTAAAATCATTGCTCTTTTTCTGGTACTCCTTCTTCCAGAAATTGCAGGTCTCTGTATTGATGCGCCGAGCATTATTTCTTCGATCAGCAACTATCGCTTGCTGCTTAGCAGTAGCTTGTAACTCTTCGGCACTGGTCTTGCTATTGGCTACCATCTGGACAGCTAATTCTTCTGCAGCTCGGCCAGCGATATAGGCCCTGGCAAAGTCGGCAATCAGTATTCCTGAACTCACACCTATCGTGATGCTAATCGTCAGCATAATATGTTTCATTCCTGTGCTTTCCTTTTCGGGCTTTTCCAATTCCTACAGACGGCTTGGCTATGTGATCATTAAAGACAAAGAATTATTTTCCTCATTAAAAGATTAGGTTACCAAAAAATAACCCAAGACAGTAGTGGGGCAGACTCGATTACCTCATGCAGCAAAATGATATTTGGGGTCAGTGTAAAATTCAGGTCGGGTATTGGAATAATAGCGGACCTGCCCCCGGTGTTAAGGCTACAATGCCCTACTATCACTGCCATTCGGACCAATCCATGAATCTGAAACCTCTGCTCACTCTCGCCCTTTTGATCGCCTCTCCACTGACATTGGCTGCTAATCACACAGGCACCATCTTGGAGGCCATGACCTCCGGCGGTTACACCTACGCCAAAATCACAGAAAACGATAAGGATTTCTGGATTGCCGGACCCAGTGCACCGGTAAAAGTTGGAGATGTCGTCAGCTTTAGCGAACAGATGAACATGCCAAATTTCACCAGCAAGAGCCTCAACCGCACATTCAAAAGCCTGATGTTCGTCGGTAGCATAACCCCGGGCAACAGCGTTTCGAGCACTGGACCGGCCACCCTACACACCAAAACCAGTCCGTCTAAAACCGCTACTCCCATAGCCAAGTTCAGCAAAGCCGAAGACGGCTACACCGTGGCCGAACTGTTCAGCCGCAAGGCTGAGCTGATGGGCAAGGCCATAAAAGTGCGGGGGCAGGTCGTCAAAGTATCCAACAACATCATGAACAAAAACTGGATTCATATTCAGGATGGTACAGGTGCGCCAGGCACCAACGACATCATCTTCCTTACTAAAAGTACCAACACCACTGTCGGAGATATTGTGCTTGCCCATGGCACCCTGACCATAGATAAAGACTTTGGCTACGGTTATAAATATGCGGTTATTGTTGAAAACGCCTCTTTTGAAATAGATAAATAAACGCAAATACCACTCTATTGTCCCAGGAAACCAGCACGGTACTGGATCCCGGCGCGCGCCTGGATAACACTGTTTTTGCAGCCAGACTGATAGAGCATTAAGTGCGAAATGCTAGACCTGCTTTACCCCCCCGAGCTATTCCTTTCTCTCTGGATATTTCCAGTCAATCTGACTAGACTTTTCCAAGGATTATAAAAATAGATGCAGGAGCAAGTTAATGGATTACGAAATCGGGCGTGCCAATGCGGTTCGTAGGGCTTCACTGGGTACTATAAAAAAACTACTCGCCAACTTTGACCCTTATCGCAAGACGGTCATTCTGCTGCCCGGTGGCATGGGCTCCCATCTTGAGCGCTCTCCCGAAAAGTTTCAGGGTGAGCCGATGTCGTTCGATGATTATGATCCGGTCTGGATGGATACAGGCATTCTTTTTGGTGATGCGCGGAAGATGGAGATCGACAGTCAGGGACGTGATAAGGATGGGCATATCATTGTGCCCAACGGCGCACTCCACTTCCTGATCGATTCCTACGATGGAACCGAAAAGTTTTTCACTGACGGAAGAAACGGTGACTACAACTACACCGTCTTCGGCTTCGACTGGCGCCGACCCATTGAGGAGTGTGCCGCCTTTCTTGAAGAGTTTTTATCACTATTCAAGAACATGGCACTCAGGCGCTTCGGTCACAACCCGCTGCCGAACACCACCCTGATGTGTCACAGCCAGGGTGGTCTGGTCGCCAGTTTCTTTATGCGCCGCATCATTGCACCTCACGAATGGTTCGAACACCTGATCACTATCGGCTCACCCCTCTATGGCACTATGGCGCAGCAACCACGTTATTTCATTGGACAGGCTCCGCTATCGCAACTGTACGGCGCCAAGATCATTGCAAAGATCTCAGCCACCTTGCCTGGCCCCTACTCCTTTATGTGTCTCGATATGAACACTTATGAGAAATACCACGGTGATCTGGGGCTTACCGCCTATCCGAGTACCGACCCGGATAATGGCGATTCGCTCGATCCCTACGATCTCGATAACCTCGACCGCTATCCACCATGGATCAATCGCGACCACCTGGATGCAGGCCGCGATATTCTGCAGACTTTCAGCGACCCCCTTGAAAATGAGTTTGCCCAGCGCTATTTCAATATACGCGCCTGGAAGTGCAAAACTCCCGTGGCTCAGACCTGGGGCAGACTGCCTGATGACTACAATCCCGACGTATCACACAGCAACCCTATCGATTTCATCAAAAAGAAGAAGAGCGGCGACGGTACCGTGCCCTCCTGGTCGGTTTGGCACAAGGACACTCCAGCGGATAATCGTGTGCAGTTAAACTGCAAGGTTGAGCATCAGGACCTGGCCGAGCACGAAGAGACCCTGCGTACAGTCAAACAGATCGTCGATACAGGCAGCCCGCTTAATGCGCCGGCGGCAGCCGACCAGGCCTATGGTGATCCATTCGACTTTTTCGATCTTGATCAAATCGAAGCGTTCACAACCGAGATCAAAAAGGGAAACATCAAACGCGATGATCAGAAGAACTTCAATAAGGCACTGTGGCGCGGTCTTATGAAGGAGGTGAGACGGTGATCGCTTCCCTGTTGCGCCTCTCACTCGCCGGCAGTCTGCTTCTGCAACTGGGTGCCTGTGCATCCAACGACCCTCTACCCGATACTTTGCAGATTCTCTTGCGCACGAGCCCTGCTCAAAATCTTGTACTGGAAAACACCCATGGCCAAGAGATCCGTATCGAGCCTTGTGGTGGTGAAGGAGGAATCATCACCTTATCGGCAGATAAGAGTTTAACCTTTCCCTTCGAGGTGCTGGTTCTTGCCGACATGGCGCCACCAACAGGTGAACCCTGGTATACCAGGACCACCACGGATGCGTCCTACATAAGGCAATCCTCACAGCCCCAGTACCTCTGCCGGCAAGGACCAGACTTCCATATCAAACTACGCCTGGCAGAGGGTACTCTGCAGCCACGAACCTTAAGTCTGAGTGGTTGCGGTGAGGGAAAAGAGTGGATTGATGTGGATGCGGCAAGTGCAAGCTTCACGGTAAAATCCAAGGGGAGACGGGGTATTCCTGACCGGATCTGCCCCAAGATGCCCTAGGAGCCTGTCTTCCAGGCAAGGCACTCTATTGGATCGTGCGAAAAGTTCGCTATCGCACAGTTGTGCAGAGTCCCATAAGGTGTTCTATTTCGCATCCAACGGCAGGAAAATGCTGATATTCGTTCCCTTGCCCGGGATCGAATCCACACTCATCTTGCCACCCATCTGCTCACTGATAATAAAGTAGGAGACTGAGAGTCCCAGTCCGGTTCCCAGTCCTGGTGGGCGAGTGGTGAAGAAAGGCTCGAAGATCCGTTTGCTTGTCTCTTGGTCCATACCCGGGCCATTGTCCATCACATCTACTCTAGCCATGGCGCCTTCTGTTTGTGCCCGGATAGTGATACGGGCGGGCTCTGCTCTCTCTTTTTGATCGTACAGCGCCTGGGCAGCGTTGCGCAGCAGATTAAGCAGCACCTGCTGCAGCTCAGAGGCAATGCAGGGAACCCGAGGTAGATCTGCTGCATATTCCCTGCTGATCTCTATATTTCGAAAGTCATACTTCTTCTTAAGGTCATAATCGACGGTGGCAAGCTCCAGGGTGCGCTCGATCAATGCTGTGATCTCCTCGGACTCCCGTTGTGTGTCTGTCCGACGGCTGAATTGGAGCATGTTGGATACAATTTCACTGGCACGCTGTCCTGCTTCACTCATACCCTGGATAAAGTGTATAACTTCCCGCTCTGCAAGATAGTCCTGAACCTTCTCGAGGTCGACACCAAGACGTTCTGCAGCTTCTCTGTTCTTGGGCAGTTCCGGTGAGAGTCTGCGCTTGATGTTCTGCAGTCCCTGGAGGATGCCGCCGAGAGGGTTGTTGATCTCGTGGGCCATGCCGGCTGCCAGGCCACCCACTGACATCATCTTCTCGGTCTGCACCATCATCTCTTCCATGCGCACCCGATCAGTGACGTCATCGATTCGAATCACCGCACCGGTGACATTGTTGGCGACCAGCGGATAGACCATCACGTCAGAAAAACGGGTTTCATTTTCCAGTTGTTGGGGCTGTCGCATCAGCCGCTGTGGCTTGCGGGCTCGTAGCGCCTCTTTGATGCGCTCCATCTGCAAGGACAATTGCGGCAGCACATGATCGACCAGGTTGCCCGAGGCCTCCTCCATACTGAAACCGCTTAACCGGGCCGCCTCGGTGTTAAAGTGGATGATCTTGCCGTCGACATCCACCGCAACCAGGGCCGACGGCATGGAGTCGATCACATTCTGCAGGTAGTGGCGCACCTCATCCAGCTCAGCCTCAACCCGCTTCCCTTTGACCATGCTCCACATACTGCTCATGTAGAGGCTGAGGAGTTGTGCATCCTGTTCGTCATAGGGTGCCTCCTTGTTGCCTACGCCGACGATGCCGACGACCTCATCACCATCCATGATGGGTACGCTCATATGGCGTTGGACCGGGAAGTGGCCTTCGGGCAGCCCCTTCTTATCCTGCATACCCGGATAGTCATTGTGGATAACGGGCTTTTTCTGACGTAGGCAATCGGCCCAGATACCGGCCATTTCCAGTGGGTAATGCTTCTCTTCAACTGCAGTACAGATCTTAAGCACGTCCTTGGACCAGGTATAGAGTTCGATCTCGCTACTCTCCGGATGAAAAAAATGGAGGTAGGCGCTCTCGCTATGGGTTAGACGTACAATCTCCTCAATGGCGTATTCGATTAATTTTTGTTCGCTCTCGACCGGGAATGTAGCAAGCTGATACTGAGCAGATAGCCGCTCCTTGTCACGTCTCCGCTGCTCCTCCTCCTGTTTTCTCTTGGTGATATCTCGAGCCATGGCCATGATTTGCTGTTGACCATCTACCGTGATGAGACCCACCCGCACCTCAACTGGGAACTCCCCACCAAATTTTCGCAGGTGCGTCCCCTCGATGGTTTTTACTTTTCCAGGCTGCAGGCTGTCCAGCAGCGCTTTGAGCTTGTCCATGGGAAAAGAGGCATCGATATCGGGGACAGCAAGTGCAAGCAACTCCTCACGGCTGTAGCCGAGGCTTTTACAAGCCCAAGTGTTCACATCCACCAACCTGCCCTCCGTATCAAGGAGGAAAAATGCGTCAACCGCATTCTCCACCAATGTACGGAAGCGCTCTTCACTATCCCGCAGTACCTCTTGGCTAGAGCGCTCTTTCTCCTCCCAGCGGTTACTTTGGCGTTTGAGGTAACCGATACCGAGCAGACCCAGCAGCCAGAAACTGCCGTGACTAAGGAGAAAGGTGCTAATCGCTTGCTTCTGCTCTGTGTAATAGGGCTGAAGTGGGACGATCACGCCAACACCGCCACGGATGTCACCGACCTGGTAGCCCTGGAAGCCGTGGCACTTGAGGCAACCCTTCTTTGTTACCATGGGCCGCATCAGTCGCAGATGGGGCAAACCTTTGATGTCGGTGATCTCGAAAGCCTCTTCAACACCGCTCTCAAACGACTTGAGCGCACGGCTCTCCCAGGCATCCGGTGCACTGTTCTTGTTCAACGGCTTCAGGCTGGTGATGCGCCCCTTGACCCCGTAGAGCTCACCGAACTCCTCCATCATCTGCCGCAACATGTAGGCCGGGTTCATCAGGGTCAGCTCTTTGCCTGATGGGGTGAGGATATCCCGCTCCTTTATATGTGACAGATGGGGATTAGGGGGAGTGCGCGCATTGGCCTGAACATAGATACCGCCATGCTTTGTCGCCCATAGGCGAAACGCCTGGTCTTTGTCAAAATTAGCCCTGGCCTCTTTTTGTGCCAGGCTCAGCGTCTGCTGCCGCTCATTGTGGATATTCCAGGCCAATGAAGCGCTCACAACCACGGTCCAGAGCAGCAGCAACCCCCACATCTGCGTCTTGGTCAAACGCAGTTGGGACTGAGTAAAAAAACCAGAGAGAGGCACCATTAAATCCCTTTTTGGGGAAGGCAGATTGAGTTGTCTATATTTCTACCCTTTGCAAAGAGAACAGATCATATACCGAAAGCATAGTTTCATTCTGCAAGATTGGAAAGAGAGCATTTGGACTTGGGGGGATTTGCTTTCACCAGGCTAAAGTGAACTCACGGGCAACCTTTATCAACTCGCGGGGCATGCGGCAAATTCAATAACCCACAGCCTGTCTATAAGCCACGCTGGTAAGTCGCTTATTTCCTCGAAGGCTACCGCTCTTTTGCAGGATTAAATCGCCACCGATGAGACCGGATTTTCCATGGTAAAGATAGAGGGTTCCCGAACAAAAAAGAGATCGGCATACTCGGTATAGAGTCGGTTATAGAGGTCACTGAGATGCTGTAGCATCTCCCGGTTCCATTCACCCTGCTCATCGGCGCGCACCTTGAATGAGAATTCGCTCTCATCCCAGACTCCATTCGTCCGATGAATACGGGTAACAAGGGCACCGCCAATCTCCACGCCTGCAACCTCCATCTCGATACTGTCCCAGATATATTCATCCCACTCTTTTACCTTCAGCAGCCTGGCCTCACCATCAAAGCCTTTCAGCCGCGCAAGGTTGGGATAGTGGGTGAGAAAGTCATCAGCACGTTTAAAAGAGTAGTCGTTACCTGGTAGCTTCAGATAGCCGGTCGCACAATATTTACAGTTGTTGAAATGGATGTCCTGCTCCCGCTTGAAGCGGGTGGTAACAACCACTACAAACGGCCGCTGCATGAGGCGAGCGCCACAATTTCCTGAAAACAACCTTATAGCTGTAGCCTACCCTTGGTGATTACCGTTATTATCTCTTTTAACTACTGTTATCCTGCCGTTTTCATAGGTATTTTATGAGTAACTGGAAAGCCATCACCGGCGGTACCATCACAACCATAATTTTAATACTCACCAGCCAATTGGGCTTCATCTTGGTGGCGGCGTTTATCGGTGGCGCCAAGAATGAGCTCGCCTTTCTCTCTGAACACAAGGAGATGCTCTGGCGGCTGCTTGCCCTGCTTTCACTCTGTATCAGCATGATGATAGGAGGGATGGCCACCGCCTTCTTTTCCCAAACCAATCTGATACGTAACGCACTTATAACCGGCGGACTAGTCAGTTGTCTGTCGCTACTGACCACTATCGGTAAGGGAGGATTGACAGCGACCAGCGCACTGGTCGTTATCTTGGGTGTTGCCTTTGCCGCCATGGGTGGCGCCATCTTGAACAGGCGGAGCCGGCGGGCACAGGAACAGATGCTGACAGCCACAAACGTTGACAGCCATTAACTGTATTGGCATCAGGCCGACCGCTCTGTACCTGCAACAACCGACCTATCTCTTAAAAGGCCGCTTCAGGTCATACTTATTTTTTCGGCCCGCTGCAGCCGGGACAGGCCTGGTGACCACACTCCGGACAGGCCGTTGCCCTTGCACCATCAGCACAGGGATCCAAAATCTCGTGGCCACACGTGCCACAGCGGTGTTCTGCACGCTTGGGTCCACTGCATCCCGGACAGTGTTGTGAACCACACTCCGGGCAGGTTTTTCGTTCGCTCTTCGGACAGGAGCACCCGGGGCAGGCTTCGTACCCGCACTCTGGGCAGGTAGTTGTTTTGGTCATGCGAATGAATACCCTTTCCGATGTGCCATAAATGGATTGTGAGTTTTTAAGCAGTTTTGCCCAAATCCCTTACTCTGCTGAACAGAGGCTGATTACAAACGCTCCGCTCGTACCTTGATGACGGAGCGGGCATCGGCCTCCACGACACTTAGACGATAGCCCTTTTCCTCAATACTATCCCCTTCAGAAGGGATGTGACGCAGACGACTGACGATCAAGCCACCAATGGTATGCGCCTCCTCTGACGGAAAATTGACATAGAGGATATCATTCACCTCGGAGATAGGCATTCTTCCACTCATGAGGTGCTCATTCTCACTCTCATGTTCGATATAGTTACGCTGCTTAGGGTTATACTCGTCAAAGTCGTAACCCACATCGATCTCACCCACGACCTCCTCAAAAACATCCTCCATGGTGAGAATACCCACCGCAGAACCGAACTCATCCACCACAATCGCCATATGATCATCACGCGCCTGCAGCTGGGGCAGCGCACGATCGATTGTCTGCTTTGGCGAGAGATAGAGCACCTCTTGGGTGAATTCACTGGTCGGTTTATCCACTATCTCGGGGTCCATCAGATCCCATGAACTCAGGGTCATGATGCTCTTAACATTGGTAATGTTTCCGCGATAGACCGGCAACCGATTGAAGCCGTATTTCGTTACCAGGCGCACCGCCTCCTTCATGTGGCGCGTTTCATTCACACCCACCACATCGGCCAGAGGAATCATCGCCTCACCCACCGTTGTATCGCCAAAGCGAATAATCCGGCGAATGCGCTTGCGGTCAATTGTTGACGGATTGGCGGAGGATTCCGACACATCCAGCAGCACCCGTAACTCTTCACGGGTAATAAACATATTTTGTGGAACGGTGCCATCTCCGACTATGCGGGTGATAAAGCGCGCTATTCCACTGAAGATAAAGATCACGGGATAGAAAACATAGGAGAAAAAACGCAGGGTAAAAATAAGCCGACTCGCGATCGTGTCTGCTTTCTGCTGGAAGATGCTCTTTGGAACAACCTCCCCCAGAATCAGTAAAATCGGGGTGAGTATAAGAACCGATACCAGGTCACCAATCGAACCAAACAGGTCAATAAATATCAGGGCGCCCAAGGTGGATATGGTAACGGTAGCCAGATTGGTTCCCACCAAAGTGGTACCCAGAATCACATCCGGGGTACGAAACAGCTTGAGCACCATTGCCGCACCACGGTTACCCATCTTTGCCTGATGTCGCAACTTGAGTTTGTCCGAATTCACCATGGCGATCTCGGAACCGGAGAAAAATGCCTTCAGCAGCAAAAAGAAGATAATCAGAAAAAGTTGAAATACCCAATCCATCACTGCACTCCCTTCTCTTGTTTATCATCAGAGACCGCATCGTCAGTCGATGCCGACAGGGTTTTCTGCTCTTCGGCTTCACTATCAGAGGATGGGACAACACCATCATCCTCTGAGGGTGGGACAACATCCTCGCCCCCTGAGTCTGGAACAACACCATCACCCTCTGAGGGTGGGACAACATCCTCGCCCCCTGAGCATGGAACAGTAGTGTCATCTTCAGTGACTTCCTCACAACCCGGATCACCCTTCTGTTTGGTCGATGAGCTCTCCTTCTGAACCAGAAGTTGACTGATCCTCAAACCACTGCGTTGCTTAACGACAAAACGGTAACCATCGTGAGTTACCTCTTCGCTAGGGTGTGGCAGCCTGTCAAACAGTCTGAAAGCGACACCACCGATGGTGGCCATCACCTTATCCTCAATATCAAAGTTGGTCAGGTTATGAAAATCCGCCAGGCGCATATCACCGGGAACCACATAGCTGTTCTCATCATCCTCCTTGTAATACTCCTGCCCCTCCATTTTTCCCGAGATCTCACCAAAGATGAAGGTCAGCACATCTTTAATGGTGACAATCCCCGACACCTCGCCATACTCACCCAGGATGATGGCAACGCGAGTATTGTGCGTAGTGAAATAGTCGAACATCTCATCCACCTTTTTGGTGGGTGGTACAAAGTGCGCCGGCCTCAAAATCATATCCAGCGTGACCATGGAGAGGTCACTCCCGCTTCTGAAGAGCTTCAGAATATCTTCGGAATGGATAAAACCGATTACGTTGTCCCAGTGCCCCTGGTAAACAGGTATACGTGGGTGACGATAACTGCGAAATTTCTCTATCAACTTGGTGACGGGAAGGTCTGCATTAAGAAGCTTGATGCGAGGCCCCGGTATCATGATTCGTGAAATATCCGTCTCCGATGCCTCCAGCATGTTATCGATCAGCACTCTCTCCGTCGCATCGATAATACCGGTCTCCTCACCCTCTTCCAGGAGTGTTCTCAGCTCGTCCGGCTGCAGAATGTTTTCCCGGTCTACGGCATCCCCAACCACCATAGTGGTAATACGGTCGGCCACTGCTCGCACCACCTCACGTAATGGCGTGATGAAAACCATCCAGCGCGGCAATATTCGTGCAGAGATACGAGTAGTGAACTTGATGGGATAGCTGACCGCGATGGTCTTCGGGGTTACCTCTCCGATCAATAGCAGCAGAGGCACCATGATGAGAATATTGAGCCAACCCACATCCTGGTTTCCGAAGAGCAATAGCAGGATCGCCGTCATATTTACTGCCGAGGCGATATTGACAAGCTCGTTACCACAAAGGATTGAGATAATCAGACGACGCGGCTCATCCAGCATCGCGTGAATACTCTCTGAATCGGAGTGTCGCGAATGCCTCATCTTTTGCAAATCGATACGGCTTAACGAAAACAGTGCCGTCTCTGATCCTGAAAACACCGCCGACGAAACCAACAGTACCACCTGAAACATGATACGAAGAATTAGTTCAGTGTCAGCAATATCAAATGGAAGCGCATCAAAGAGCGCTTTTATCTCTTCCATTCCTATACCCGATACGATTAATTAACAACCGGCACAGTCTAATATAAAGGGAGTCTCGCAAACATGATCAAGGACATCAATCCCTACTTAAAATGTGTCTAAATAGGTGACAAAAATCAGTTAGCCGATATTTGAAGCCGGTTGGCGGGTCAGTGGTGAGCGCTATCTGACAGGCCGGTACGTGTCTTTAGCTTCTACTGTTTTAACTCACCATTCCGGAGCCGTTTCTCCAGCGGGCTACCAATAGAGACGAACTTCAGAAATAGCCTGCGCCGTACTTCGATGCACCGCCAGGGAGATCCCCCCCTCCTTTATGACGGCTCCTGTTTCAGGGACGCTGTGGGTTCTATCGAGAATCAATCCGGCGAGGGTGATATACCTACCCTGTGGAAGTTCAATCTGTAGCTTTTCACACAGCTCATCCAGGGCAATGCGGGCATTGACGATATATTCGCTATCACCCAACCGCCGAATCAACTGACCACCATCCTCATCGCCGTCATACTCATCCTCAAGATCCTCAACCACCTCCTCCATGATATCCTCGATGGCGACGATTCCCTCTGCACTACCAAACTCATCCACAACAATAGCGATCACCGTCCCCGCTGCGCGGAGCTCGGCCATAAGCTCTCTAATGCTTTTGCCTTCTGTCACGTAAACCGCAGGTCGAACAAAGGAGGCAATCGGCTGCTCCGGGTCTGCACCCAGAAGCTCCAGCGTATGCAGTATGCCGATTATGCGATCAACTCTTTCATCGTATACCGGCAACCTGACATGGGCGTGTTCAGCCGAGATCTGTTTTGCTTCACCGCAACTGATGCCCTTCTCCACTGCGACAACATCCATCCGCTGTAACATGATGTCCTTTACCGTGGTTTCAGAGAAGTTGAACATGCGCCGAATCATATTCTGCTCTACCGGCTGAATATCGCCTGCAGAGGCCGCCGGCATGTGCAGCATGGTCACGATCTCCTCCCTCAAGGTAAAGGGGTTCTTTTCATCTCCACCGGCAAGTTTGGCCAGCAGGCGGGTAAGAAAACTAAAAACAAGGAGAATCGGGAAAAAGAGATAGGAGAAAAACCTTAGAACGAAGATGATGTGGGGAGTAAGTTGGTCTGACTTCTGCTGGAAGATGCTCTTGGGGACAATCTCACCAAAGATCCAGATCAGGGGAGCGGCAACCGCTATGGCCATCCAACTGCCATTGTCTCCGAACAGATGAATCATCAGCGCGGTCACCATGGTGGTGTTGGTGACCACCGAGATGTTGGTCCCCACCAGCGTAACCGACAACAGCCATTCAGGCTTCTCCAGCATCTTTAATGCGAGCTTTGCCCCCTTGGAGCCTTTGGCTGCAAGATGGCGGAGTTTTATCTGGTCTGCACTGATAACGCCTATCTCTGAGCCTGAAAAAAAACCTTCCAGAACTAGACAAATCATAATGATAAATATTGTTAAATAAATATCCATATTAGCTCTCCACCTCTGGAGTCGAAAGCACCTTCAGGGACTCCCGCTCCCCTTCTGGCACCTCGCCACCCTCTGGTATCTGCTCCAGCAGTAGATCAACGATCCTGTTCTGTGCCACCTTGGAGATCGTGAACTTGAGTTCATCAATGACAATAATCTCCCCTTCGGTGGGCAACTCGCCGAACTCATTCAGCACCAGACCACCGATTGTTTCGACCTCGCGCTTATTGAAGAGCGTCCCAAACCTGCTGTCGAAATCATCAAGCGGCATACTACCTTCAATCCGATAGCGCGTATCATCCAACTGCTCCACCTCAAACTGTTCGGTAATATCCGAGGGGCTCGGGATGTCACCAAAAATGCACTCCAGGAGGTCTTCCATGGTGATCAGCCCGGTCACACCACCATACTCATCCACGGTGAGCGCAAACGAACGTTTTCGCTCCTTAAAATGGTTGAACAACTCCATGGCCGGCTTTGATTCAGGAACAAAGTAGGGCTGCCGCAGTAACTTAAGAAACTTGCTGCGGTCTTTATCAAGCTTTTCCAGATCAACCTCCAGCAGGTCCCGGGCGTGAAGTATCCCCACAATGTCATCGCGGGTTTCGCCATAGACAGGAATCTTTGATTGTCGGGTTTCACGCAGAATCTCGAGAATTCGTGGTAACGGATCATCAGCAGGAATAAAGGTGATATCCGCCCTGGGGGTAATCAGGTCTTCCAGCTTCTTACCGCCCAATTCGAAAATCTGGTGGATGAATTTCGCTTCAGCCTGATCCAGGGCGCCCTTCCCGACGGCATCCTGAACCAGGGTGCGCACCATGTCTTCCGTAATGATATTGCCCTGGGAACGCTCTTTTCCCACGATCATAGTGATGAAGAACTCGGAAACCATTCTCACGATCCAGCGGATCGGCGTTATCAATCGGGCAAAAAGATCGATCGGCCGACTCTCTGCGGTGGCAAAGGCGATATTGTTTTTGATGGCAAGTGTCTTTGGCGTTATCTCACCAAAAACCAGTAGAATCGGAACCATTACAAAGATGTTGACCAGCTTATTATCCGCACCCATCAGATCGATGATCATAGCCGCGGAAAGCACTGAGGCGGCAACATTCACAAACTCATTGCCGATAAGGATGGTGACGATCAGCCGACGGGGCTCACTCAGCATCCGCTCGATCAAGCCTATCTTGGGGTTCCCATCCCGACGCATCTGCTCCAAGTGGATGTTATTTAATGAAAACATCGCGGTTTCTGAGCTGGAAAAGAAACCTGAAAAGAGAAGAAGGATGATGAAGAGTGCCAGTTCCAGCCAAAATGCCAGATCCACGTATATATGCCTCGAGTCAATTAAAGAAAAAGGGGATAGAAACCTGCTCTCGACCAACTCAGCGGCCGACAAAACATGAATATTTCAAATGCAGTCCTATAAACAGAGTTTATCACACCCCTCCTCATATATATATATGATCCCTTATATACCTATGATCCCTCTTTAATTTATATTGCTATTCAGCTCGTAGTCTACCGACTTGCGCATTTCTCACTACTCACTGTTCACCGCCCATGGGCAGTAACGATCTACCCAGGAAACGGGCAGCCTAATCGGCTTGGAGCCGTAAAAACCCCTTTTCGCTACTTAAAGGAACACTTCTTCGACACCAAAGGTAGGGTGTTACCTCTCATCTCATGTGCCAGAGGCTACCTCATCTACTGACCCGAAAGGACGCCAATTCAAGCGTCGGGGTGAGTCGATCAAGCATGGAGATTTACGCTTGGCGAATACACGAGACCGCTACAAATTACCCCGTTACCCGGCCCACAACGCGCTCATTGCTGCCATTGCTGCAGGAGAGCTCTTTCTCACCCAAGCCGCATACCGTCGCGGCGAACACGCGCCAACTTTAGAAGAGCTGGTTTTCGTAAGTTAGTACACACTGTTCGTTACTGTGTACTGGCTCACTTGCTATCGTCGATACCAAGCGCCACACCCAAGACGCTATCCACCAACCTGTAACCTACTCTGCGCGCCATCAACATCAGAAAAAGAGACTGCCCCCCAAACAGGAACAGGTAGGCACTGACAATTTGAAATGGAACGTCGTAATTAACCAGCCAGCCGATCAGAAAAACCCCAAGAAAGACCACCGCGAGAAGATTGAGGTCGCGCAGTATCTGCCAATGTATGCGGGCATTCATCACAACAGGCTTATCGGCATATTTTTTATGGAGAAAATCCCAGGTATCTACCTGCACTTGATGGTTAAAGCCTGAGTCTTTCACATACGGAAACGCCTTCAGCAGATCAACCGTTTCAAACGGCTGCCTACGGGTGGGCAGAAAAGCGTTGAATGCAGGATGCGCATAACGCATACGCAGATAGAGGATACGGTTTTTCCACTCACCATTAAGACGCCAGGTGAGACCCACTACCGACACCATTACCAACAACACGATGGTCACCACATAACCGATCTGAGGAGTTAACTTATCCCAGTTTTCCAGACTGATAAAAAATGCATCCAGCCCATAAGGAAACTGAAGAAGAAACAGATGCAGCATCATGCCGTTCATCAGAACAAACAGGCCAACCAGCGCCTCGTGAAACAGTTTTATAGAGTTCATTGAGATTATTCCCGGCTCTACCGATGTATAAAATTGGCTATTTCACGTGTATTGGTGTCGATTCACAACAGCGCCTATTCTCCAGAGAATAGCCATTACAAAGCCTCTCTCAAGAGCCCTGGGACATGAGTGCAATGATACCTAAATATGACCCATAATGATGGGAGCATATTGTGGTTTTCAGGTATGCATTGACCACATCTTCGGCAATCTCATTTTTTTCGTCCATACTTCCGCTATATGAGATAGGAGGTAAACATGAGCACGCCTAAAACTATAAACGACCCGCTCTACAACCTGCTTAAGTCCGGCCAGGTCGAGGCATTCAACCAGCGTCGCAGAGCTGGAGAAGAGTGTGACCTCAGGGGATCTGATCTGCGGAGCATTGATTTACGAGAAATTGATGCAGAGGGGCTGGACCTGAGTGACTGCTATCTGCACCAGGCTGATCTGCGTGGAGTGGACATGTCCCAGACACGGCTGGAGGGTGCCAGCATCTTCGGTGCACGTATCGCCGGAAGCTACTTTCCTAACAAACTCAGCGCCGAGGAGATCACTCTGTCGCTGCAGCATGGCACGCGGATGCGCTATCAAAACCGAGGATATTAATTCTCAGGCTAATAAAGGGCGTATCCATGCACCACCACTCCAGCATCCGTCGGGATGAACGGTGGGGTTGTTTATCGAGAGGCTGAATTAATCATTACCTGGGCATGGGTGGCATACCATAACGGCTGGGCATCGACCTCGGCATGGCCATAAACCAGGGCCGACCGGGCCTTTTTTTCCAGTGCAGGATCACCCATCGAGAGTGAGAGGGCGATCAACTCAGCGGCGGGAGAAGGGAGCGGGCCATCTGAGATCACACTATCGGTGGCAATACCGGGAATCAGCAGCGCATCACTTGCCTGCCAACCGCCATTGCGGTAGAAACGGTCCCAGGCATCGTTCACCAATTGACGGGAGAACTTCAGATCCTCCTGTGAGTCTGTCAGCAGCGCCCACTCCCACAAACCCTTGGCGATATAGGCGTAGTCCTCCAACGCCGCACGACCGAGGGGACCACCACTACTCTTGGCTCGCAGTAACCGCTTACCATCCCATAGCTGGGTAACCAGGTAGTCACGCAGCCTCTTTGCCGCCTGAAGATAACGCTTATCTCCCAGGACTTTGGCTCCCTCCACCAAGGAGGTAAGGAAGAGCCCGTTCCAAGCCGCCAGCTGCTTCTCATCGCGAGGATGATTGCGAGCCTGTCGATCATTGAGCAGTCGACTAAGCACTCGCTGCTGCAGCTGCTGAAGTGCCTCTTGATTGCCGTTACCGGAGGCTTCCAGCTCTGCCAACCCACTGGCATTAAGAGGTAGAAAGCCACCTTCATTAGCTGAACCACCTTCCAACCCCCAGCGAGCGCGGGCAAACGTCAGCTCCTTGGGCGACAATAGTCGGGTCAACTGCTCCTCACTCCAGAGGTAGCCCCCCCCCTCCACCCCTTGTGGGTCGACCGCTGATAGGCTGGCGATATAGCCACCCCCCTCACCGGCCATCACCTCAAGGGTAAAGTCGAGTGTATCGGCTGCCACTTGCAGGTAATCGGGTCGATCAAAGATGTCGGCAGCCTGGATATAGAGATGGCTCAGTAGCGCTTGGGTATAGAGCATCTTTTCAAAATGAGGGACCTGCCAACCGGTATCCACCGTGTAGCGGAAAAAACCACCCTGAAGGTGGTCACGTAACCCCTGATTGGCCATCTGGTCGAGGGTCAGCTCCGCCAACTCCTGCAGCTTCTCATCCCCTTCGGAGGCAAGTCGCTCCAGCAACACTGACCATTGAGGTGCCATGGGGAAACGGTTTTGCTTACCGAACCCCCCTTCCATCTCATCCCCCATCGCCAGAGCCATAGTCACCAGCCCAACATGGAGTCCCTGGGGGTCGATCTGCTTCTCTTGATCGGGGATGGACTTGCTTCCCTTAATTTCACGGGCTGCTTGTTGTGCCATCCGGTTTAACTTTTCAGACTGACTCTCCCAGGCACCCTTCAGTTTCATCAGCAGCGGGGCGAACTGCTCGCTGGGGCTGTAGGTGAGACCAAACACCGGATAGCCCTCAGGGGTAAGAAAGACATTCAGGGGCCAGCCGGCGTGTCCCCGGGTGCGGCGGACAAACTCGATCAAGTGCTCATCGAGGGCAGGTTGCAACTCCCTATCCACCTTCACCGGTATAAAGTGGCGATTAAGAAAAGCGGCTATCTGTGGATTACTGTAGCTCTCACGCTGCATCACGTGACACCAGTGACAGGCGAAGTAGCCGCTGGAGATAAACAGCAGTTTGTTCTCCTTTCTCGCCTTTTCAAGAGCGGCCTCACCCCACTCCTGCCACTGCACCGGATCATCACCATGCATTGCCAGATAGGGGGAGGGGTGGTCTTTCAGTTGGTTTGTCAGCGCGGGAGAGAGGCTGGGGAGCAGTAGCAGCAGCGTGATGAGTAGCTGTTTTAGCACTTGGTAGTCTCCACTTGCAGGAATCAATGAGGTCTTTCTATGGGATTCGTGGAAGGGGAAAAGGTTTCATTTGCGGGAGTGCTTTCTCGAAGCTTGAAGATATTTGATCAAAGCCACGCTCGGATTGGGTGAACACCCGAAAGCAGAAAGGCCAATTGGCCTTATGAGTGATGACCCTCACCGCGAAAGGTGTGCCTGTAGGAATTACTCCTCGTCCAGCTGGTCAAGGATATTACGGGCAACCTTCGCCTGATCATCGCTGCCCTCGGAGAGCACCTCATAGAGGACCCCTTTGGCACCGATGACATTACCCTCGTCTCTCAGCTCCTGCACCCGACGCAGTTTTTCATTCACCGCTTCTTCATAGAGATCGTCGCTGTCCGAATCGCCCAGTTCACCTTCATCGTCGTCATCGTCGTCATCCTCTTCCTCCGCCTCGATGAGGTCGAGTTCCGCATCCAGCTCCTCTTCGGAGAGAGAGGTGAAGCGATCGGGATCGATGGCATTCTCTGCACCATCACCAAGGTCATGATCGCCATCAAAGCGGTCAAGAATGTCCTCGTTGGGTGTTGTTGGAAGGGATTCAAGAGTACCGCCGCCTGAACCTGCAGTGGCTGCAGCAGCAACGGGCGCCGCTCCATCTGCCGCCTCATCAGCTTCTTCAGCCGCTTTACGCTTCATTTTATCGCGGTAGACAAAGCCCGAGAAGACCAGGCCAACCTCAAAAAGAAGCCACATCGGCAGTGCCAGTAGCGTCTGGGAGATCACATCCGGCGGTGTCAGCAGCATGCCGAGACAGAAGGCGCCAACAATGATAAAGGGACGCTTGCTCTTCAGCTTCTCCGGTGTTGTGACACCCATCCACACCAGAATAATAGTGGCAATGGGCACCTCGAAAGCGAGGCCGAAGGCAAAGAAGAGCGTGAGAACAAACTCCAGATACTGGGTGATATCCGGGATCATGTCGACGCCTTCGGGCGTCGTCATCTTCATAAACTGAAAGACCAGCGGAAAGACCACGTAGTAGGCGAACAGCGCACCGCAGTAGAAAAGCATTGCACTGGAGCCGACCATCGGCATCAGTACCCGCTTCTCATGTTTGTAGAGACCGGGTGCGACAAATGACCATATCTGGTAGAGGATAAACGGCATACCGATAAAGATTGCCGCTACCAACGCCAGCTTAAAGGGGGCTAGAAAGGGGGATATGACGCCGGTGGCGATCATGTTCTGGCCGTCAGGCAACACTTCCAGCAGCGGCTGCGAGACCGCCTGATAGAGCTCGTTGGCAAACGGGAAGAGTATAAAGAAAACGACAACAACCAAGATAACCACCCTCATCAGGCGGTCTCGCAGTTCAATCAAATGGGAAACAAAGGGCTGTTCCTGGAGGGATCTAAGTGCCGTGTCGTTCTGATTTGTCATAAGTCTCGTCGGAAGATGCTTCCGCGCTGTCTCCGAACTGAGTATACGACTCATCCTCTGAACCGTGCTGTTGCTGTCCCGAGCGCATCGTCTCGTCGGTCTCGTTTTTCAGGTCCCGTACCGCCGAAGAGGTCTCTTCGATCACCTCTTCAAGAGGGTTGAGCGCCTGCTTCTGTTTCTCCAGAATCTCTTTCAGCTCTTCGGCCTTGATCTCCTTCTCAATCTCCGCTTTAACGGAGCTGATCATGCTGCGCCCTTTGCCCATCCACTTACCGGCGGTATGAGCCAGTTTGGGCAGACGCTCAGGGCCGACTACCAGCAGGGCCACAACCCCGAGGATCAAAATTTCAAAAAAACCGACGTCAAACATGGCTCAAAGCGTCACCGATCAAGAATACACAGCTGCTGAGGCTGAAAAAATTAGGACTTCTCTTTCTTCTCGACGGTGACTTCACCCTCGATCACGTCATCTTTATCCGCCTCTTCCAGCTTCGCTTGGTCAGCCTCTTCCTCACCTTTCTTCATGGCGCCTTTGAAGCCCTTAACCGCACCACCCAGATCAGAACCGATGTTCTTCAGGCGCTTTGTGCCAAACAGCAGCAATACGATTACCAAAACAATCAACAACTGCCAAATACTGATTCCACCAAAACCCATTATCTTCTCCAGATTTCTAACTAACAGCGGGGCGTAACCGCCTGCTAAATAATTCTATTCAAAACGGACTCCATTCCGTAGCGAGTTGCAGATCATAACCGAAAACCGTCTCCTACGCAGAAGGTTTTATTCGCTACGATTTGCCTTCTCCTCCAGACCGGAGAGACCGAAGCGCCGATCCAGCTCATTCAGTATATCCTGAGGACCCAATCCCTGTTGAGCCAGCAGTACCATTGTATGAAACCAGAGATCCGCCGTTTCATAGATAATCTTTTCGGCTACCCCATCCTTGGCTGCCATTACCGTCTCAGTGGCCTCTTCACCCACCTTCTTGAGGATAGCATCAAGTCCTTTATCATAGAGCTTTGCCACGTAAGAGGAATTAGGATCGGCTCCCTTTCGTGATTCCAGCACCTCAGCCAGACGATTTAGAGTATCAGTCACAGCCTCACCTCCACACCGCGCTCTGCCATGTATTGCTTGGCTTCACCAATGCTGTACTCGGCAAAGTGAAAGATACTGGCTGCCAGCACGGCATCCGCCTCGCCTTCAACCACCCCATCCACAAGATGTTGCAGATTGCCGACACCACCGGAGGCAATCACCGGCACCGTTACCGCTTGGCTGATGGCCCGGGTCAATTCCAGATCAAAGCCGATCTTGGTACCGTCACGATCCATACTGGTCAGTAGAATCTCACCGGCACCATAGGCGACCATTTTTTGCGCCCACTCAATAGCATCCAGCCCGGTGGTTTTACGCCCGCCATGGGTAAAGATCTCCCATTTTGGCGCTTCACCCTCAGCGTTCACCCGCTTAGCATCAATCGCCACCACGATACACTGAGAACCAAAACGGCTGGTCGCCTCTTTAACAAACTCCGGATTGAATACTGCCGCAGTGTTGATGGCCACCTTATCGGCACCGGCGTTAAGCATACGCCGCACATCGTCGGTGGTGCGAATGCCACCACCTACAGTGAGAGGAATAAAGACCTCGCTGGCCACCTGCTCGACCACATGAACAATCGTCTCGCGATCATCCGAACTGGCAGTGATATCGAGAAAGGTAATCTCATCCGCACCTTCCTCATTGTAGCGCCGGGCCACCTCAACCGGATCACCGGCATCGCGAATATCGACGAACTTGACGCCCTTGACCACACGGCCGGCGTTGACGTCGAGACAGGGGATAATACGTTTAGCTAACATTTCAGTTATCTCTATTCTCTGAGGTTCAAGGAAGACGAATAGAGTCTACCCTCAACACCCTTTTAGTCTCGCGCAAAGACGCTATGGAAACATACGGAAATGCGCTGAAGCATAATCCAAACTCCGCAAAACAACATCAGCTGTAATGAAAGCACACCCACAGCACTTGGGATACCTACATTACTGCCCTGTTTTTCTTAGCGCCTTTGCGCGAAAAACATGCCCATTTCAATAACGTGCAATTCCAGCCCCGTGTTACAAACCCTGAGTCAGCTTGTCCGCCAGGCTCTGCCCCTCGGCAAAGTCGAGGGTGCCTTCATAGATGGCGCGTCCGGTAATAGCAGCAGTAATATTGTCAGTCTCTGCTTGGCAAAGCGCCTCGATATCGCCGACATTGGTGATACCTCCAGAGGCCACTACCGGGATGGTAATGGCATTGGCCAGAGCGGCAGTCGCCTCGACATTGGGGCCGGTCATCATGCCGTCACGACCAATATCGGTATAGACGATGGCGGAGACGCCATCATCTTCAAAGCGGCTGGAGAGCTCGGTCACTTCGTGATCGGTCACTGTCGCCCAACCGTCGATAGCAACCATACCATCCTTCGCATCCAATCCAACGATGACATGACCGGGAAAAGCCTGACAAGCGCGAGCGACAAATTCAGGTTCTTTCACCGCCTGAGTACCGATAATGACGTAGTTTACCCCGGCGTCCAGATAGGTCTGAATAGTCTGCTCATCACGGATGCCACCACCGACCTGAATCGGCAACTCAGGGTAGGCCGTCGCTATGTCTTGGATCACACCGCCATTAACCGGCTCACCGGCAAACGCACCGTTGAGATCCACCAGATGCAGACGACGGGCACCAGCTTCCACCCATCGACCGGCAACTTCCACCGGATCGTCGGAAAATATCGTCTCGTCATCCATCCGTCCCTGGCGCAAACGGACACAGCGGCCGTCCTTTAAATCAATGGCAGGTATCAGTAGCACGGCGCAACTCCTGGAGTAAGGTTATTTAAATATTCCAATCGATAAAATTCTTTAGCAACTGCAGCCCGGCATCAGCACTCTTTTCCGGGTGAAACTGGACAGCAAACAGATTGTCTCGGGCGATGTTGCAGGGAAAAGTGACCCCATAGTCGGTCGTTCCCGCTACCAGGTCCGTCTCAACAGGATCGATGTAGTAGCTGTGAACGAAGTAGAAGCGGCTATTATCGGCAATCCCATTCCACAACGGATGTGACTGAACCTGGCGCACCTGACTCCAGCCCATATGCGGAATCTTAAGCCTTCGACCATTGGTATCCACCGCCTCGGGAAAGTGGCGTACTTCACCGGGAAAAAGCCCCAGCAGGTCGGTACCCTCGTTCTCTTCACTACGTGTCAGCAGGACCTGCATCCCCATACAGATACCGAGAAACGGTTTGTTGTGGGCGGCATCAAGCACCGCCTGATTGAGATGGTGATCGGAAATCGCCACCATGCAATCACGAGCGGCCCCCTGACCGGGGAATACCACCCGATCTGCATCATGGATCAGCTGGGGATCATCGGTAACCAACACTCGGTCAGATCCAGCGGCAACATGCTCTATTGCCTTGGAGACCGAGCGCAAGTTACCCATGCCATAGTCAATTACTACAATGGTTTTAGACATAAATGTAGACTGCCAGATAGTACGGTGTCTGCCCTAAAGGCTACCCTTGGTGGAAGGCAGAATACCCGCCATCCGCTCATCTTCTTCCAATGCCATGCGCAGTGCACGACCAAAGGCCTTGAACAACGTCTCGGCAATGTGGTGCGCATTGCGCCCGCGCAGGGCATCCAGGTGCAACGTCACCGCAGCGTGATTTACGAATCCCTGAAAGAACTCGTAGAACAGCTCAGTATCGAAATCACCGATGGTTGCCCGGGGAAACTCAACACCGAACTCCAATCCGGGACGACCGGAGAAGTCGATAACCACCCGAGACAGCGCCTCATCGAGAGGCACATAGGCATGACCGTAGCGACGAATGCCTTTTTTATCTCCCAGCGCCTGGGTCACCGCCTGACCGAGGGCAATACCGATATCTTCGGCGGTGTGGTGACCGTCGATCTGCAGGTCGCCCTTGGCGTCGATATTGAGATCAATCAGACCATGGCGAGCCACCTGATCCAGCATGTGTTCCAGAAACGGCATGCCGGTGTCCAGGCGAGCCTCGCCCGTACCATCAAGGTTCAGACTGACCTTAATCTGGGTCTCCAGCGTATTGCGCTCGATCTCTGCTGTGCGCTGCATTTTTTCGACTCCCCTCAGGGTTGACTACAACCTGACTCCGCACCCCATGACGGAGCATAGCGGAAGCTCTTGATTTCACTGCGGCTCAAAAAATACCTGCTTAACCTATGGGTGAAGCTAAAACTCATTGAATCCGCTGTAAAACCAGTATCTTACACTCTGCATTCGTTATCGAGTCACAGAGTCTGGTTCAAAAAGCGGTAGTTTACGACAATTATGGGGCGATTGCAGTTCAGTTGACCTGCAACCAGAAGGTGACCGGCCCGTCATTGGTCAGATTCACCTGCATATCGGCACCAAACTGACCGGTCTGCACCTGCGGATGAGTGGCCGCCGCCCGAGTGCAAAAATAGTTGAACAGACGCTCCCCCTCCTCCGGTACGGCGGCGGAGGAGAAGCCAGGACGGGTACCCTTGCGCGTTTCCGCCGCCAGGGTGAATTGAGGCACCAGCAACAACCCGCCGTTGACATCAAGCAGAGAGAGATTCATTCGGTCATCGGCATCGGGAAAGACCCGGTAGCCAAGCAGACGCTCCAACAAGCGATCCGCTTTTGCCTCATCATCTTCACGCTCAACTCCCACCAGCACCATCAAACCGCGATCTATCTCTCCAATAGTGATGCCGGCCACCTCTACCCGGGCGCCTGAAACTCTCTGCAATAGGCCAATCACACGCTACCTCCATCGTCTGCCAATCATCTGACCAGAATAAGCATCCCGCTTGTCAGACAATGACTACATGACAGCGAGAAACCACGTACACCTGCCTAACCGCTTTTATGGCAATCTATAGCTGTCGCCAAATACAAGGATGCCCACGGAGTGGCACTACTCACCAAGGAAGAGTCCAGGGATCAGGATACAAAATGTCAACCAAGCCCGGCGGCATGACCCCGGTAGCAAGGATTGCTACCGGGGTTTTCTTTTACCCCATCCTATCCGGCAAAGATTCAGAAACAACCCCTTGCTGTAATATTTACCATAATTTAGCCGCTTTCAGAAAAATCCTACAGCCGAAAAGGCAATCACTCCGTAGCTGAAACACCCCTTAGCGACGATAATTCCAGTGTCGCCAATGAGAAGGAACCCGAAGGATTCGGTCTAGTCATACAAGGATGCAGGGAAAGGACACCCAGACCGGCCAAGCCCGGCGATAGAGCCCTGATAGCATGGAATGCTGTCGGGGTTTTTCTTTTCTCCCATCCTATCCGGCAAAGATTCAGAAACAACCCCTTGCTGTAATATTTACCATAATTTAGCCGCTTTCAGAAAAATCCTACAGCCGAAAA
>JBEVXU010000001.1:217185-251774 GCA_040505895.1 Sedimenticola sp.
TTAGCGACGATAATTCCAGTGTCGCCAATGAGAAGGAACCCGAAGGATTCGGTCTAGTCATACAAGGATGCAGGGAAAGGACACCCAGACCAGCCAAGCCCGGCGATAAAGCCCTGATAGCATGGAATGCTGTCGGGGTTTTTCTTTTCTCCACTAATTCAGAAAATTCCTACAGTGAGCACCGTAGCTACGTACATGCTATAAGGTAAAGGCGTGGCAAGCTGCCGCTGTCGCTTGAACGGAGGGGGGCCGTACTGTGTGGACACGTGCAGTATGGTCTATCTGGAAACAGCGATACTGCCCCGACAGCCCTCCGGCTATCGGGGTTTTTAGTGTGCAGCCATTAAGGGGAAACAGCACTGCCGGAAACTAGGGAGCCTCTGATTAAGTCTGGTTAGATTTAGGCTGAGACAAAATTGTTCCAATTTGTTTCGAAGTGAGCGGTAATAGCCACTCTATTGCTGCGATCTTCGAAGCGAATTGGGGCGATTTTAGCCAGCGTAAAGCAATCATGACTTGTTCAGAGGCTCCCTAGATGCCACCCAGTGACCGCGACACGCGCTTACGCGCATTTTCGCTCAGGTGTCGCTTGCGAATACGGATAGCCGAGGGAGTAATCTCCACTAACTCATCATCCTCAATAAACTCCAGCGCCTGTTCCAGGGAGAACTTTACCGGTGTTACCAGGTTGATGGCGTCATCCTTACCTGAAGCACGGACATTGGTCAGCTGCTTACCCTTAAGCGGGTTGACCACCAAGTCGTTTTCACGAGAGTGAATACCGACAATCTGCCCCTCGTAGACCTCATCACCAGGAGAGGCAAACATCTTGCCGCGCTCCTGCAGGTTAAACAGAGCAAAACCAAGCACCTTGCCCTGACCATTGGAGACCAGTACACCGTTTTTGCGCGGTGCGATACCGCCACTCTGTGCCGGGCCGTAGTGATCAAACACATGGTACATAAGGCCGGTACCGGAGGTGGTGGTCATGAATTCGGTCTGGAAACCGATCAGGCCCCGTGATGGAATGACGTAGTCGAGCCGCACCCGCCCCTCGCCATCCGAAACCATATTCTTCAAATCACCCTTACGAGTGCCCAGAGCCTCCATCAGTGCCCCCTGATGCTTCTCTTCTGCATCTACAGTGAGCTGCTCATAGGGCTCACACACCTCGCCATCCACCTCACGGAAAATTACCTCTGGACGGGATACGGCCAGCTCGAAGCCTTCACGACGCATCGACTCAAGCAGTACCGACAGATGCAGCTCGCCACGGCCTGAAACTTTGAACTTTTCCGGGTCGGTACCCTCTTCCACACGCAGTGCCACATTATGGATCAGCTCCCGCTCCAGGCGCTCCTTGAGCTGCCGTGAGGTAAGGTACTTACCCTCTTTACCTGCAAAAGGAGAGGCATTGACCTGGAAAGTCATGGAGACAGTAGGCTCATCTACGCTGAGTGGCGGCATCGCTTCGACATGCTCAGGATCACACAACGTATCAGAGACATTGGGCTTATCAATGCCGGTGATGGCTATGATATCGCCAGCAGAGGCCTGGTCTACCTCATGGCGATGCAATCCCATGTAACCGTATACAATACCGATCTTCGCCCGGTACGTTTCACTGTCAGATTTGGCCACCACCACCTGCTGGTTGGGTTTGACCGTACCGTGCGTCACACGGCCCACAGCGATCGCACCCACATAGCTGTTGTAGTCAAGATTGGATATCTGCATCTGGAACGGCCCGTCGGGATCTACCTCCGGTGCCGGACAGTGCTCTACGATCGCCTCGAACAGCGGCGTCATATCACCACTGGAGATATCATCCTCCAGCCCGGCATAGCCGTTAATGGATGACGCATAGATTATGGGGAAGTCAAGCTGCTCATCGGTAGCGCCTAGGCGGTCAAACAGCTCAAACACCTGATCGATAACCCAGTCGGGGCGGGCACCTGGCTTGTCCACCTTATTCACTACGACGATGGGGTGCAGGCCGTGGTTGAATGCTTTCTGTGTAACAAAGCGGGTCTGCGGCATCGGCCCCTCTTGGGCATCCACCAGCAGCAGCACCGAATCGACCATCGACAAAACACGCTCAACTTCACCACCAAAATCAGCATGTCCGGGGGTGTCGACGATATTGAAGCGATAATCGCCCCAGTTGATGGCGGTGTTTTTGGAGAGGATAGTAATACCCCGCTCCCTCTCCTGGTCATTGGAGTCCATTACCCGCTCCACCTCACCAAAGCGCTCACCCAGAGTACCTGACTGCTTCAGCAGCTCATCCACCAGGGTGGTTTTGCCGTGGTCAACGTGAGCAATAATGGCGATATTACGAAGCTGTTTCATGGTGGGAATCTATCCAGAGCTGGAAGTAAGAAAGCCGAGCATTATAGCGGAATAACAGACAACGTGTGTCTTCTTAAACCATGAAACCAACCCAAAGAATAAAAAAAGTGTCTATTCTTATTCATAAACATTAGGTTAGGGTCTACTTTTAATAGAGAACACGTAGTAAACCCGTCATCTAGCTGTCATCATTGCCAATTAACTGTTATCCACAAACCTTGTGGATAACTCTGTGGAGAAATAGCGTAAATCAGTGTCCGGGTCACATACCTCCTTGAAATTGGTTAGATTGTATATTTTTCATACAGTTAATAATTTTGTTTGCAATCAGCATGTTACATATATCCGTCTCTATATGAATAAACCATTGACAAGTCACAGCAAGATAATATATGACCTGCTCAATCATGTGCATAACCGGAACCTTAAAGATTCAGTAATTGTGTCCATTCGCTTGCACAGTACGATGCCTATCTGAAAAAATAGAGCATTATCTAATCCCCCATCTTCCGAGGTCAGTGTGAAGAAAATCGTTCTTGCAATACTATTGGCATCCAGCTTCAGCGGCGCCTATGCCGAAACCCGTTATGTTACAGATGTCAACAAAATCACCCTGAGGTCGGGAGAGAGCACCACCCATAAAGTGATACGTATGCTGACCAGCGGTCAGGCAGTGAAGGTGATCGCGAGCAGCAAGGCCAGCGGCTACTCAAATATCCGCACCAAAGAGGGCCAGACGGGGTATGTTCTCACCCGCCTGCTGATGTCGATCCCAAGCGCTAGGGAGCGGCTGACCGCCGCTGAGGCGCGACTGGAAGAGCTGGAGAAGGCACCCGGGGAGCTCAGCAGCCAATTGGCACAGTTACAGGGAGAGCATAAGGTACTGACCACTCAGTTCGGTGAGCTTGAAACAGTAAAGCAGTCGCTTGAGCAAGAGCTGCAGAGCATTCGCCGGACTGCCGGCAACGCCATCCGCATCTCCAGCGAGCGCAACGAGCTGCGCCAGCAGGTGGCCGACCTTACTCATCATGTGGAAGGATTGAAGCAGGAGAACCGGGAGCTTACCAATAATCAGGCACAGCACTGGTTTCTAATCGGTGCCGGGGTGATTGTCGGTGGCATACTGATTGGCTTGATTCTGCCACGTTTACGGGTACAGCGGCGCAAAGACACTTGGTGATTAGCGGTCGCATGTAGAAGCGAACTTATTCGCTCCTACATGTACCACTCAGTAGCTAAAACAACACCTCTGTTATTTTTTCAGCTGCGACAAATCTCTCACCGCACCGCGGGCGGCACTGGTGGTCAGTGCCGCGTAGGCCTGCAGTGCCTGAGAGACAACACGCTCACGGCTCTCCGGCTGCCATGCCTGCACGCCCTTAGCTTCCATGGCACTACGTCGCGAGGCCAACTCATCGTCGCTTACCACCACATTAATGGTACGGTTCGGAATATCGATCTCGATACTATCCCCCTCCTCCACCAGGCCGATGATGCCACCTTCAGCCGCTTCGGGTGAACAGTGACCAATGGAGAGACCGGAGGTACCGCCGGAGAATCGGCCGTCGGTAATCAGGGCGCACTCCTTGCCAAGCCCTTTCGATTTAAGGTAGCTGGTGGGGTAGAGCATCTCCTGCATGCCGGGACCGCCCTTGGGCCCCTCGTAGCGGATCAGTACTACGTCACCGGCCTTGATTTCATCAGCCAGAATCGCCGCCACTGCGTCATCCTGACTTTCAAAGATGCGCGCCGGGCCGGTGAATTTGAGGATCGACTCATCCACCCCGGCGGTCTTTACGATACAGCCCATCTCCGCCACGTTGCCGGAGAGCACCGCTAATCCACCGTCCTGACTGTAGGCGTGGTCCTTATCACGAATACAGCCATTGGCACGATCAAGGTCCAGATCCGGCCAATGACAATTCTGACTAAACGCCTCCTGACTGGGAACACCGGCAGGGCCGGAGAGGTAGCGGTCATGCGCCTCTTGCTCCTCACTGCGGCCGATATCCCACTTGGCGATGGCCTGCCCCAGGGTGCCGCTGTGAACCGAGCCCGCATCGCTGTGGATCAGCCCCGCTCTCTCCAACTCGCCAAGGATACTGATAACACCACCGGCGCGATGTACATCCTCCATATGGTACTGCTGGGTAGAGGGAGCCACCTTACAGAGGTTGGGCACCTTGCGGGAGAGTCTATCGATATCCGCCATGGTGAAATCGACCTCTGCCTCGTGGGCGGCGGCCAGCAGGTGGAGCACCGTATTGGTGGAGCCGCCCATGGCGATATCGAGACACATGGCATTCTCAAACGCATCAAAACCGGCAACACTTCGCGGCAGCACCGAGGCGTCATCCTGCTCGTAGTAGCGTTTTGCCAGATCCACCACCAAGCGCCCCGCCTCCAGGAACAGCTCCTTGCGATCAGCATGGGTTGCCAACAGCGAACCGTTGCCGGGCAGGCTGAGCCCCAGTGCTTCGGTAAGGCAGTTCATCGAGTTGGCGGTAAACATGCCGGAGCAGGAGCCGCAGGTAGGACAGGCGGAGCGCTCGATGGCATCCACATCCTCATCGCTCTCATTGGGATCGGCAGCGGAGATCATGGCGTCCACCAGATCCAGCTTCAGATCCTTGCCGTGGAGCGAAACTTTACCCGACTCCATGGGGCCGCCGGAGACGAATACGGAGGGGATATTGAGGCGCAGTGAGGCCATCAACATTCCCGGCGTAATCTTGTCGCAGTTGGAGATACAGACCATAGCATCGGCACAATGGGCGTTGACCATATACTCTACCGAGTCTGCGATGATGTCCCGTGATGGCAGCGAGTAGAGCATGCCACCGTGTCCCATGGCGATACCGTCATCGATGGCGATAGTATTGAACTCCTTGGCCACCCCGCCGGCCGCCTCAATTTCCCGCGCCACCATCTGCCCCAGGTCCTTGAGGTGAACATGACCGGGAACGAACTGGGTGAATGAATTGACCACGGCGATGATCGGCTTTTCGAAATCGCCATCCTTCATTCCTGTGGCGCGCCACAGGGCGCGGGCTCCAGCCATGTTGCGGCCATGGGTGGTGGTACGGGATCGATACTGAGGCATAACTCTCTCCAGGAAGCCTTGATGGCCGGCGCTGCCCGGCCTACTAAAAGCGATAACTGTGGATTATCCACATTTTTCCGCCCCCTGACATCTCAAATGGATCGTTTTAGGACTATAATCCAACATCATCCCCGGCCACCTCGGGTCCACCATGCCTAGTAAAAGTGAAAAAACCCGACAGCGCATCGTCAATGCCGCCAATCAACTCTTCTACCGAAAGGGTTACAACCGCACCTCGTTTACCGATATTGTGGAGGGCGCTGACGTTCCTCGGGGCAATATCTACTACTACTTCAAGACCAAGGACGAGATGTTACTGGCGGTGGTCAACCAACGCCTTGAGGTCATCACCGGTATGCTGACGAAGTGGGAGAGTGAGATCATCCAGCCCATAGAAAGACTGGAGCGGTTCGTCCAGATTATGTACGACAGCACACCGGCACTGCTGCGCTCCGGCTGCCCAATGGGTTCTCTCAACATCGAGCTGGCAAAAGATCAACCAGAGCTGAAAGCGGAATCAAAGAAGCTGTTCGACCTCTTCCTGCAGTGGCTCACCAAACAGTTTGTCGCCATCGGCTACCCTACTGAGGCTCGGGAACTCGCCCTGCAACTGCTCTCTCGGGGCCAGGGGGCTATCGTTGTGGCTCAGGTATACCAGGATCCAGGATTTCTTCAACGCAGCACCGAAGATATCAAACGCTGGCTGGTTGACCTGGAGCGTTACGCCTAACCACTGACAACTGACAACTGACAACTGACAACTAAGTTTAATGAACGCACCGCAACTTATTTCGATGATCGAGCAGCTGATCGCCTCCCCTTCGGTTAGCAGCATCAACCCCGGTTGGGACCAGAGCAACCAGGGTGTAATCGAGCGCCTGTCCGAATGGATGGAGAACCTGGGCTTCAGTGTTGAGATTCTGCCGATTCCAGGACAACCTGGAAAATCGAACCTGATCGCCAGTGCCGGCAGCGGACCTCACGGCCTGGTGCTGTCGGGACATACCGACACGGTTCCATTCGATGACAATCGCTGGAACACCGACCCATTCAAGCTGACGCAACAGGGTGATCGTCTCTATGGCCTCGGCACCTCCGATATGAAGGCATTCTTTGCCATCGCCATTGAAGCATTGCGCGATCTCGATCTGAAGCAGCTCAAGCAGCCGTTAATCCTTCTCGCCACGGCGGATGAGGAGAGCACCATGTGCGGTGCCCAGACCCTGGTGGATACCCACCGCAAACTGGGGCGTCACGCTGTCATCGGCGAACCCACCGGTCTGCGGCCAGTGAGAATGCACAAAGGGATCTCGATGGAGACCATCAGGCTCATTGGGCGCTCCGGTCACTCGAGTAACCCCGCCCTTGGGGTCAGCGCCCTGGAGGGGATGCACGAGGTGATCGGTGAGATTCTGGCGTGGCGGCAGGAGTTGCAACAGCGCTACCGCAATCCACTGTTTGAGGTGGAGGTGCCGACAGTTAATCTCGGCCACATCCACGGGGGCGACAATCCCAACCGCATCTGCGCTGAGTGTGAGCTGCAGATCGACATCCGCCCTCTTCCCGGCATGGTTCTGGAGGATCTACGCGGTGAACTGGGGCGGCGACTTGCTGATCGGCTTGAAGGTTCGAAGCTGCGGCTTGAGATGGAATCTCCCTTCAACGGCATCCCACCGATGGAGACACCACTAACCGCAGAGATCGTCACCGCCTGTGAAGACTTGACCGGACAGGATTCAGGGGCTGTCGCCTTCGGCACCGAGGCACCCTATCTGCAACAGCTCGGCATGGAGACCATCATCCTCGGCCCCGGTGATATCGATCAGGCTCACCAGCCTGACGAATACCTTGGCCTGGAGCGGATTGAGCCGATGGTGGCAATACTGCGCCAGCTTATTAAACGTTTCTGCCTTTGACGCTCGAGGCCGGAGTCGATTGTTCTAAGATTGTGGAAAAATGCATAGATCTTTCCACAATCGACTCCGACCCCTAACGATAAACCTACGTGACTATGCACAATAATTATGAAGCGCCATTTTCACAGAGAAAAGTGCGCCTGTAGGAGCGAATTTATTCGCGATCAGGCTCCGGGGCATGTTCTTCGCGAACAAGTTCGCTCCTACACCCGGCTCCCGGATTACTGTGCGTAGCCATTTAAACCTATAGCCCTTCAATCACTCGCGGCAGATAGATACGCACGCCCGGCACAATCTTATTGCGGGCATACCAGCCACGATTCATCTCCAGAGCATAGAGAGCCGGAGCAATGGAGCGGTGGATCGTTTTTCCCCCGTCCGGCTCCATGGTAACAATATTAAGCAACACACCATCGGCGCCGAAGAAGCCAACATCGAGAGGTATCTGCATATTGAGCATCCACATCTTCTGCTGCTTCGCTTGGGGAAACACCATCAACATACCCCGGTCACGATCTAACGACTTGCGGTGCATCAGACCCTGACGCCGACGCTCCCCTGTAGCGGCCAGCTCCACATCTGCGCTGACCTCACCTACATGGATAGTGATTAACTCACTCTCCTGGCAACCGGAGAGCATTAGCAGAATTATCGGGAGCAGGTATCTGATCATTGAACGCGGAGTCCTCAAAATCGTGGTCAATGGAGGTTAAATTAGGGATACTCGTAAAATCAATTACATTCTACTTGGTTAAGAGATAAGAAATCATCTATACCTGACGCTATAGGAAATAGAGTCCAAACGAGAAATGAAAGTGGCAAAGAGAAAGAGAAAGAGAAAACAGCCTGACCCCTTCATCGACTGGTTCCGCAGTTCATCACCCTATATCCATGCTCACCGGGGTAAGACGGTAGTCATCAGTTTTGGTGGCGAAGCAGTGGCGGATGACAGCTTTGCCGAGCTGGTGCATGACATCGCACTGCTCCACGGTCTCGGTATTCGCCTGGTGCTGGTGCATGGCGCCCGCCCCCAGGTTGAAGAGCGGCTGCGCCTACGCAAGGTGGAGATGCAGTACATCAATGGTCTACGGGTCACCGACGATGCCGCACTGAGCTGCGTCAAAGAGGCGGCAGGTACAGTACGCGTTGAAATTGAAGCGCTGCTCTCCATGGGGCTGGCCAACTCACCCATGGCCGGCGCCAAGATCCGTGTCGCCTCCGGCAATTTTGTCACCGCCCAGCCAATCGGTGTACGGGATGGTACCGACTATGGTCACACCGGACAGGTGCGGCGTGTCGATGCTGAGGCGATCCGCCAGGTGCTGGCGGCCGGTGCCATTGCACTGATCCCGCCCCTCGGCTACTCACCCACCGGCGAAGTTTTCAATCTGGGCGCCGCCGATGTGGCCAGTGCCATCGCTATCGGCCTCGGTGCCGACAAACTCATCACCCTGATTGAGTGCAAAGGGTTACGTGACAGTCGCAACAGAATGCTGACCAATGTAATTCCGCAAGAGGTGGAGGCGTTAGTAAAGCGGCGTAAACAGCTGCCGGAGGATTTTCTCCAGCAGTTACACAGCGCGGTGAAGGCGTGCCGTAGCGGTGTCGAACGCACCCACCTCCTTGACCGTCATATCGACGGTGTGTTGCTCAAGGAGCTGTTCACCCGAGACGGCGTTGGCACCATGCTCACTGCCGAGCCCTACGAGGAGATCCGTACCGCCCGTATCGATGATGTCGGCGGCATTCTCGAACTGCTTGGCCCATTGGAAGAGAGTGGTGTGCTGGTGCGTCGCTCACGGGAACTACTGGAGACAGAGATCGAGCGTTTCAGTGTTGTTGAGCTGGACGGCGCGGTGATCGGCTGCGCCGCACTCTACTGCTATCCGAAAGAGGGGATTGCGGAGCTCGCCTGCGTCGCGGTGCATCCTGACTACCGCAATGGCAAGAGAGGCGGTACTCTGCTGCAACACATGGAGAATCGGGCACGTAGTGAGTCGATAGGGCAGCTGTTTGTCCTTACCACCCAAACCGCTCACTGGTTCCGTGAACGAGGCTTTACCGCACTGCCGGTAAAATCACTACCGATAAAATGGCAGGAACTCTACAACTACAAGCGCGGCTCGAAGGTCTTTGTCAAAACGCTCTAGTGGGCCATGCGGGAAATTCGGTAACCCACAGCCAGCCCATAAGCCTGCCTTCTGTAGATACCGCTTTCCTTGCTCATTGAAAGAACTATAGGGAGCCTCTGAACAAGTCATGATTGTTTTACGCTGGCTAAAATCTAACCAGACTTATCCAGAGGCTCCCTAGGAGGCGTGATATTTCGCCAGCAGATCTTCCGTAGCCAAGGGGTGGCTATAATAGTAGCCTTGGGCCGATTCACAACCAATCAACTTGAGGAACTCGGCCTGGGCAGGCTCCTCCACCCCTTCAGCAATGGTAGCAAGACCAAAGGCGCCGCCAAGTGCAATAATGGCCTTCACCACCTCGGCATCACTGTTGTCATCCAGCATATCATGCACAAACTCTTGATCGATCTTTAGCGCATTGACGGCAAAACGACGCAGATATACCAGAGAGGAAAAACCTGTACCAAAATCATCAATAGATAGTTTCAGCCCCGCCTGGTGCAGCCGGTTAAGTTGATCAAGGAGCTTACTGTCACTACCCATAAACACCGATTCGGTGAGTTCCAACTCGAGATTCTCCGGTTGCACGGCAAACTCCTCCATAATCGACAGTACCTCGTCGGCAAAGCCACTGTTCTTCAACTGGATAGGGGAGACATTGACCGCCACACCTCCCGGATCAAAGCCCCGCTCACGCCACTCGGCCCACTGCCTACAGGCAGCCCGCAATACCCAACGTCCGAGCGCATAGATTTGGCCACGCTTCTCTGCCAATGGAATAAACCGGATCGGCATGATCATACCGTCACGAGGATGGTGCCAGCGCACCAGCGCCTCCACCCCTATCAAACTATGGTTGTTTAGATCGACCTTTGGCTGATAGACGAGTTGCAGCTCATCGTTCAGGATCGCATCCGCCAACTCCTGACTGAGTAATACCTCGGATCGCACCTGACCTGTCATCGCTTCATTGTGGAAAGCGAAATCACCCCGGCCCGCCTCCTTTGCCTTGTAGAGGGCCACATCAGCGTTGGCCATCAGTGCATCCACATCATCTCTATTATCGCTGGGTACATGGACGATACCGATACTTGTACCGGTGATGATACGGTTTTCACCCGACAACATCGGCTCCGACAGAGTATCAATCACTTTCTTCGCCAGCACACTGGCAGAGGCAGGATCATCTGTATCACTCTGTAGAATGGCAAACTCATCCCCACCAAAACGGGCCACGGTATCAGAGGCACGCACCAGCGCTTTCAGTTTGGAGGCAACCCGCTTCAACAGCAGATCACCCACCGGATGCCCCAGTGTATCGTTGACATCTTTGAAATGGTCAAGATCGAGAAAATGAATCGCAAATGCAGTGGAAGAGCGGCGCAACTCAGCACGCTTTCTTATCAACTCATCCATAAACATGGCGCGATTGGGCAACTCGGTCAGACTATCGTGGTATGCCAAGTGCTGAATCACCGACTCTGCCTGTTTGCGCGCGGTGATATCATGAAATGTCACTACCGCACCAACCGCCGGCTCACCCTCAAGGATGATCGGCGTCGCCCGGTACTCAACAGGAAACGAGATGCCATCCTTGCGCCATAGCACCTCATCACTAACGAGAAAATCCTCCTCGGTACTAATTGTCGCCCGCATGCGGCATTCAAGCTCCGGCAGCGGCGCTCCATCTGCTGTTGTGTGGTGCACCACATCATGGATTACCCGACCCACCAACTCATCCGCTTGATAGCCCAACATGGCTGCGGCGGCTGGATTGACGAAGGTAGCCCTTCCCTCTCTGTCAAGGCCGAAAATCCCTTCATTACTCGACTCAAGTAACATCCGTGCACGCTCTTCCGCACTGCGCAGCTCCTCCTGCTCACCAACACGCTGTATGGCAATACCGGCGAGGGTGGCACCGGTTGAGATATAACCAAGTTGCACCTCTTCAGGCTCTTTTGGCGAGCTATGGCAGATGGCAAAGGTACCCAGTACGCTACCATCTGAAGAGATAATCGGATCAGACCAGCAGGCACCCAATCCAGCTTGCCCTGCCAGGTCCCTCAATCTGTCCCAGTAGGGGTGAGTCGCCACATCCGCCACAATTACACGCTCACCACGGTAGGCGGCAGTACCACAAGAACTCACCCCCTCTCCAATTTCAAGACCGTTGATGGCTTCGTTGTAGTCGTCAGGAAGGCTTGGTGCAGCTCCATAACGCAGGCAACCACTCTCCTTATCAAGTAACATAATGGAACAGAACATACCCGGCAATATCTTCTCAACATGTCGCGCGAGGGTATCGAGAATTTCCGGCAGCGGCCGCCCTGTGGCAATCATCTCCAATATGTGACTACGTCCCTGCTCCATCTGCTCGGAGACCCAGGCATCGGTAATATCAAGGACGCTACCCATCATCAACAACGGAGAGTCATCATCCCCCCGCTGGAGTTCACCCCGCTCCCTGACGAAGCGGATCCCACCATCAGGCAACACAATACGGTGGTCAATATGGTAGAGGCTGTCCTCTTGAATTGATTGATTCACCGCCCCCTGTACACGGGCAATGTCCTTTTGGTGAACACAGCTATAGTAAGCGTGAAGTGATGGTTCAAAAGTACCTGGATCACGACCAAAGATACGATAGATTTCATCCGACCAGAGCAACGAGCCATCGTGAACATTCAAAGTCCAACTACCCACCTTGGCAATACGTTGCGCCTCGACAAGAGATCGCTCGCTGAGCCTTAATGCCGCCTCTGCCTTGTGTCGCTCCTTGATACCCGCCTGTAGGCGCCGGTTGAACTCGACCAGGATGCGATAACGCCAAACCAGCAAAAGAGCCAGGAGCAACACCCCCCCAACAACCAGAGCGGCGGCCAGTAGCAGCCGCCTTTCGTTCCAGTAGGGCACGGGCTCACCATACCAGCGGGTATAGATGGTCCGGTATTGATCACTCTTCAGCAGCGCCTTAACTTCATCCTGCAACGGCTGATAGAGAGCGGGCCGCAGTTGTGAAATTCCTACCGCCCGCTTGATCTCCCGTAACGGCTCGCCGACCTGTTTAATCCGACCCTCAAACCCGGCCCTTTGAGCCACCTGCATAATCACTGGAACCGGATAGGCCAGTGCATCTACCTCGCCGCTCAAGAGCGCAAAAAAGAGCGCGTCAAGATCAGGAAAAATCTTATGCTCAAGTGCCGGGCTCCGGGCAATGATTTTTACCGCTGCATTGGCTTCCACAGTCCCCACCCTGTGGCCGGAAAGGTCTTCCAGGCTCTGGATGTTATTAGTACCCTCTCTAACAAACAGGCCAATGACAAAGGTCTCCAACGGCTCGGTAAAGCGATAGATCTCTTTTCGGGAAGCGGTGATACCCAGATTGGGAACCAGATCTACAGTGCCACTACGCACCGCCTGGTGTATCTCCAGCCAACTGTCATAGACCTTGAATTGAATCGGGTAGCCGGCACGCGCAGCGACCACTTTGATGATATCGATGGCAAACCCTTGGGGATTGCCCTCCGAGTCCAGACTATACTGAGGAGGGAATTGACGATGCACAGCCACGGTCAGCGGTGCTGCCGCCCCACCATCGGCTGTTGCAACCAAAACTGAGGGCAGGTAGAGAAGCCCCAACATCAAGCAGGAGGCGAGCCACTTCGAAAATAGCATTTTCACATTGCGTACAAGATGGAGCATAAACCAGCACCAAGAGCATCAATCCATTTATTGGCCAACTATGCCCCCTGTGATTTTTTTATGCAATTTTGGTAACTTATCAGTAAGCAGCGGAGCAGCGGATCATGCCAAAGACACTGGTTATCGATGACAGCGAAACTTTTCGCTCTCTCTGTCTTCAAGCACAAGCCGACGATGAGCAGTACCAGTTCACCTTTGCCGGCAGTGATGCAGAGGCAATAGAGATACTTAGCTCTATCGATAACCTGGATATCGCCATCGTTGCCGTCGACCGCCCAGGCATCAGTGGGCTCGATCTGTTTCATCAGCTCCAGGGTCGGCGCAACCGTGTTCCCCGCATCGCCCTCTTCTCAAAAATCAACTTCAGTCTAATCCGCAGCAGCATGAACCAGGGTGCAGCTGACTTTCTCAATCAACCGGTCACTCTCGATGACCTTACCTCCACTCTCGACAGGGTCCATCGCCACACCGAAGAGCGGCGCCGCGCCTGGCACAACGAAGCACAACTCTCTGCTATGCACCGCGAGATCGACATCGCCCGAGAGATTCAGCTCCGTATACTCCCCGGCAATTTCCCTCCTATCGACGGTATCGATGTCGCTGCCCGGCTGATCCCGGCCAAAGGGATGAGTGGGGATTTCTACAACCTGATTGAGCTGGACCAGGATCGCGTTGGCTTCGTCGTCGCCGACGTTTCCGGTAAAGGCGTACCGGCCGCCTTCTATATGGCGGTGGTCAGCACCCTGATAAGCACGGTTGCACTGGACGTTGAGTCACCCGACACCTGTCTTACCCAGGTCAACCAGCTACTCTGCCGACACCGAATCCCCGGTATGTTTGTCTCTGTTTTCTACGCCATTCTCAACCGACAGAGCTGGCAGCTCGACTACGCCAACGGCGGTCATCTACCCCCTTATCTGATCGAAAAAGATGGCAGTGACATCCGGGCAGTTAGCGGGGGTGAAGGAGTGGTACTTGGCGTCGAAGAGAGTCTCATCTATCAGACAGATAGTCTGCAGCTGCAACCGGGAGAATCCCTGGCACTCTTCACTGATGGGCTCACCGAGGCGTTCAATAACGCAAGAGAGCAGTTTGGTAATGACCGTGTTTGCACAGCACTGACAAGTGGCACCAGCAGCGGTCCAAAAATAACTGTAGAAAAAACATTCGCCGCAGTAGAGCGCTTTTGTGGTGATGCCGATCAATCAGATGACATCACCTTGTTGCTGCTCAAACGGAGAGGCTGAGCAGGATAATGACTGACCTCCATAACAACAGCCTGACCATTACTGCCGACGCCTCAAGACTCAAGGAACTACGCGACTGGACTCGGCAGCAACTGATGCTGTGTCAATATGATGAGAATATGATTGAGAGTGTGGTTCTTGCCATCGGTGAAGCGGCAATGAATGTGGTGCAACACAGCTTTGGCGGCGGAGATACCAAAGGTGAACTATCCTTGGAAATAACCGCTGATGGTGGTGAACTGATCTTTCGCATAACCGATAACGCGCCAGTCATCGACCCCACCACCATCAGCAGCCGCAATCTGGAGCAGATACGCCCCGGCGGGCTAGGCATCCACTTCATCAACTCATTGATGGATACAGTGGAATACAGGCCACTACCGCAACAACGAGGTAATCTGTTGATAATGAAAAAGAGAGTATCTAGGGCCTGTTAAGTGAAGTTTAGTATTAGTCAAAATTCCGGTTTTCACATTGTCACACTGAGTGGCGATGTCGACCTCTCCTCCTCACCACAGGCGCGAGATGCGATCCTGCAGAGCCTCAGCAAGGGGCACGTGATGGTTGACCTGTCGGCAGTCGAATATATCGACAGCTCGGGTGTAGCCAGCCTGGTGGAGGGTTATCAGACAGCGAAGGATAGAGAGGTAAGGTTTGGCCTAATCGGTGTCAGCCCGTCGGCCCTGCTGGTACTTCAGCTTGCCCACCTCGACCGTGTATTCACCATTCACGACAGCCTGGATGAAGCGGTGGTTCAGGAGCCTCTGAACGAATCATGAACTCACATCTTGGGGCCAAAATCCGCTGCTTTTTCGTTATGAATCTTCGCAATAGCCAGCTATTACGTGCGATTCACGCCTCAAATCAGCAAATTTTCGCCCCAATCTGCTTCGCCCAGATTCATTCAGAGGCTCCTTAATGACTAACCCGCTATCGCTCATTGAAACCCTGGGACGAAAAACCCTGGAGGGTGTCGAAGAGCTCGGTTACCACGCCGCCCTGCTGGTGGAGAGCCTCTACTGGCTACTGTGGGGTCCACGCCTCGGCCAGCCGGTACGAATTGGTGCTGTCTTTGGTGAGATGATACTGGTGGGAATCAGCGCCCTGCCGATCATCGCCATCCTCTCCTTCACCATCGGAATCATGCTGGCAATCCAGGGTATCCACACCCTCGAAACCTTTGGCGCCCAGGAGCAGGTGGTGTTGGGTATCGCCCTGTCGGTAACCCGCGAGTTTGCCCCACTGATCGTCGCCATTCTGGTGGCGGGACGTTCCGGCTCCGCCTTTGCCGCCCGCATCGGCACCATGAAAATTTCACAGGAGATCGATGCCTTGCGGGTGATCGGTATCAATCCGGTACGCCATCTGGTGGCGCCATCACTACTGGCGATGGTGGTGATGCTTCCGACGTTGACCTTCTTTGCCGATGTCGTCGGCCTCTTTGGCGGCGCCGTCTATAGCGCCGCTGAACTTGGCATAGGTATAGACGTCTACTGGGAGCGCACCCTTACCGTCCTTGAACTGGACGACATTTTCCAGGGACTGGAGAAGAGCCTGGTGTTTGCTGTGTTGATTACTCTGGTGGGGGCGGCAAACGGCTTCTCCGTCTCCGGCGGAGCCGAGGGGGTAGGCAGAGTCACCACCCGCTCAGTGGTGATATCCATCGCCACCATCCTTATCACCGACATGATCTTTACCTACTTCCTCAACCAGTAAGATGACAACACCCAACGCCATTGAAGTGGGTCAACTGCATGTTCGCTACGGTGATCGCGACATTCTGCAAAATATCGACCTCAGCATCCGCCAGGGTGAGATCATGGTGATTATGGGCGGCTCCGGCTCGGGCAAGTCCACCTTTCTGCGCCAGCTGTTGGCGCTGGAAAGACCCGTGAGCGGCACTATCCAACTGCTTGGTCGTGACATCACCCAACTCAACGGCAGAGAGATGTATGAGTTGCGCCGCAACATCGGTGTCTCGTTCCAGGGAGGCGCCCTGTTCAATTCGATGACCGTGAGCGACAACATCATTCTGCCCCTACGCGAACATACCAAGCTCGATCTCGAGACCATGCGCATCATGGCAAGAATGAAGCTGGAGGTGGTCAATCTTGCAGGCTTCGAGGAGTTGATGCCTTCTCAACTCTCCGGCGGCATGGTCAAGCGTGCAGCACTTGCACGTGCCATCATCATGGACCCGAAGCTGCTCTTTTTCGATGAGCCCTCCGCCGGTCTCGATCCGGTAGTCTCTGCCGAACTCGATCAACTGATCCTGCGTTTGAAGGCCGCCATGGGCATGACTATCGTGGTAGTTACTCATGAGCTGGAGAGTGCATTTGAAATCGCCGACCGTATCACCTTTATCGATCAAGGCCGTATACTGATGACAGGAACCGTCGATGAGGTCAAAAGGAGCGACAATCCGCGCATACAAAGTCTGCTCAACCGCACCCCGGTAAATGAGCAGCGGGATGCAGATGAATATATACGCCGCCTTACCGGGCGGCAGACAACAGAGTGACCGGGACTTTATGAAGCGCCAAAACTTATCCTATCTGAGCGTCGGCTTTTTTGTTCTGGCGATGCTGATCGGCCTGATGCTGATGTTGGCCAAGATCAGCGGCCGCACCGGCCCGGTGGATCACTACACCGTTGCTTATGACAACGTCAGTGGCCTGAGCAAGGGCACCCCCGTCACTTATGAAGGCTACAGCATCGGCCGTATTGCCGGCATAAAGCCACAGCATCGGGAGACGGCAACACGCTACCTGCTGCAACTGGAGGTGCAAAAAGGCTGGCCGATCCCCGATGACAGTATTGCACGCATCGTCTCCTCCGGGCTCCTCTCCACCATCAATATCGACATCAGTGGTGGAAAATCAAGCAGACTGTTGACACCCGGCAGCACCATTCAGGGTCGCGAAAGCGTCAGCCTGTTTGCCGCCCTCGACACTATCGCCGGTGATGTTAATCACCTCACCAAAGAGGGTTTCATACCGCTGCTCAACAATATCAACAACCATATCGACGCCATCGCCACCCCGGTAGAGGCAGATGCCGCTGCGATACTTGCACACCTGAAAAGCAGTGCAGAAAAACTCGACAGTGGTATGGACAAAATTTTCAACGATATCCAGAAGCTGACACAACAGCTCAACAGCAGCGCCACCGATCTGCGCCAGGTGGTGGGGGAGAAGAATCGCAAAAGCCTCTCCGGATTTCTTGAGACAATGGAGGGCGGCGCCAATGATATGCGTCACATGGTAGGCAAGGAGAACCGCGCAAGCCTGTCACGTTTCCTGGGCTTTATGGAAGAGAGCGCCACCAACTTCGCCCGCCTCTCCGGTGACCTGGAAAAGAGTCGGCAACAACTTAACCACCTGCTGAGTGAGTCCCAGGATGTCGTCACCGATAACCGCCAAGAGATCAAGCAGGCGGTGACTGATCTGAAAGCCAGCCTGCAGATCGTCTCTCAGCACATCAGCTCCGTCTCCTATAATCTTGAAGACACCAGCCGTAATATGGCCGAGTTCAGCCGCCAGATAAGGCAGAATCCGGGACTCCTGCTAAGTGGTTCGCCACCACCGGACAGTGCAAAAGAACTAGGGCCTAACTGAGAGTGACAACATTGAAGATATTCACCCTTCCCCTGCTGCCCGCAGCACTGATCACGCTGCTACTCACCGCCTGCGCCAGCGCCCCTCCGGTGCCCGAAGAGCACTTCTATCGGCTGCTGGGGGTAGACTCCGCCATTTCTCCACCCCAGCCACTATTTTCCGGTACCCTCGCCATAGGTACTATCGACAGTCCCGGCATCTATAATGAACGTGCACTGCTGCACAGTGATGAAAGCAGTCCCACACAGTTGCAGCGTTATCACTATCACAGCTGGACGGACAGCCCACCTCGCCTGATTCAGGACCATCTCACGCTCTCTCTGCGTCATGCCAACGCAGCCCCTATCGTTATTCCAGACAACGCCAGGAGTCAGTGGCAATATCTGCTCAAAGGGAAACTGCGACGATTCGAACGAATCATCGGCAATACCACTACCAAGGTAATTATTGCCATGGAGTTCCAGCTGTTACGCCAGGGAGAAAACCGGCCACTGCTAATAAAGGACTACATCATCACGGAACCGGCAGCCGGTGACACTATTGACGACACGGTTGTGGCATTCTCCAACGGTCTGCTACGGCTCTATAAACAGTTATTGCACGAGCTGCGACAGGTCAACATAGACAATAGATAGGAGAGCAATCGTTCTGTTTTAGTGCGAGCCCCCGAGCCATGATTAAGAATGTATCCGCAAGATCACAAGCTTTTCAAATACTCAATGCAGAGAGACTGGATTTCGCCACCTCTGAGTTATATAGCGGATTAAAAAACTTAGGCAAAAAAAAGCTCGAGGGGATTTCGAGCGAAAGGAGATAAAACACTGTAGTTGATTCGATCAAACTCCAGTGGGATAAAAAACTAGGGAAGCCCTGATCAAGTCTGGTTAGATTTAGGCTGAGAGAAAATTGTCACTATTCGTTTCGAAGTGAGTAGCAATAGTTGCGCTATTGCTGCGATCTTCGGGACGAATAGGGCGATTTTAGCCAGCGTAAAGCAATCATGACTGGTTCAGAGCTTCTCTGGACTGGTGGGCTACCAAATAAAATAAGTCTGGCAAATTAAATTGCACTCAGAGGGGAATTTAACTCCGATATCGCGCCCCCATGAGTGCAAGACAAGTATTGATGACTTACTCAGGCTCTCTAGCCCATATAGGCCTTCGCCTCCTCGCCGGGATTCGGCAAACCCGCAATACGCCATACCTGAAGGCAGCCGCCAAAGAGTTTTTTAAGCACCTTCTTATCTAGCTCAGTGCTGCGACAAATACGGCGCATGGGTGGTATCGCACGGAAGCTGGTATAGCGATCACGTACAAATAGAATCACAGCCCAATGTGCTTCGCTCAGCGGCCCCACCCCTTCCAACAGAGCGAGAAGCTCAGCTGTATCACCACACCAGGTTTCCTGATCAACCAGGAATCCATCCGTATCGAGTTGTGGACCCAACCCTCTAAAGGCGCGGATGGAAGAAGAAGCTCTCTGATTCAGACCGTTCATGATTTCATATCCAATTTTTCAACAGGTGAAGGGGCTCTCCCACAAGGGAGTGATTGGGACTATAGCTTGGGCACGAATTCCATTAAAATACCTTTTTCATCTATACATATACTTGATAGTTATATACGGGTGTGCCTCAGAGAATTATCATGAAACTGCAACAACTCAAATTTCTACTTGCGGTAGTGCAGAATGATCTCAACATCACCGCCGCGTCCGAGCACCTGTTCACATCTCAACCCGGCGTGAGTAAACAGATCAAGCTGTTGGAAAGGGAGCTGGGAGTACAGATCTTTGAACGGGCCGGGCGTCACCTCACCAGTATTACCCCCGCAGGAAAAACCATCATCCAGCGTGCTGAGGCTGCACTACGGGAAATCGATTCGATACGAGATACTGCCAGGGAATTCAGCAATCCCGGACGTGGTAGCCTGTCGATTGCTACCACCCACACACAGGCCCGCTATGTACTGCCTCAAGTGATCCATCGCTTTCGTCAGCACTACCCCCAGGTCAACCTGCAAATGCACCAGGGCAATCCGGAGCAGATTTCAGAGATGGCGGCAACTGGTGCTGTGGATTTCGCCATCGCCACCAAGGCAATCGCGGAGCATGGCAAGCTGATCACTATGCCTTGCTACCAATGGAACCGGGTGATAATCACACCCTGCGACCACCCCTTACTCCACAGCGATCCACTGACGCTGAAGGCCATCGCAAACCATCCCATTGTCACCTACGTTTTTGGCTTTCCCGTCCGTTCACAGCTGGATACCTCTTTTCACGAACAGGGCCTTGAGCCCAACGTGGTGTTTACCGCCACCGATGCCGACGTCATCAAAACCTATGTGGAACTCGGCCTGGGTGTGGGAATTTTGGCCCGCATGGCCTACGACAAAGAGAAAGACAAAAACCTCTGCGCCTTGGATGCCAGCCACCTCTTCCCTGCCAGCACCACCCGGCTGGGTTTTCGCCCGGGAATCTTCTTACGTAGTTTTCACTATGATTTTATCGAGCTCTTTGCCTCACACCTTACACCTGAGGTTGTAGATACGGCCGTTGCTGCAACATCAGAACAGGACAGGGAGTGTTTGTTCAGGAGCATGGCATTACCAACACTTTAAGTGCTGACAGACAGCAGTGGCCTTTATCGCAGCAGGTCGACGCCGTTACCAATCAGTACACATGAGACTCCATTTCCACCCTGTAGTATCCTGCCCCAAATAAAACCGGAACCTTTCATGCTTCCGGCAATCTGACAGACAACACAAACTAATGGAACAGCCCTAAAGATGACAACAAAAGTCCTATTTTTTCTATTGACCCTGACACTCTCTTTTGCCCCATCGGCCAAGCCGCTGGTGGACAACAAATGGCTGCAGGCCAACAAGGAAAAACCAGAACTGGTCATTCTCGACCTGCAAGCTGCACAGGCCTATCAGCGCTACCATATCCCAGGTGCGGTCAACAGCAGCTACGCCTCCTGGCGCAGAAAAGGAGCCAAAGGCACGGTACAGATGATGACACCGCCTGGGGAGCTAGGAAAATTGATTGGTAAGCTGGGCATAGACAATGAGAGTCATGTGGTCCTTGTCACTACCGGCTCCAGCGCCGGTGATTTGGCCACCGCAGCCCGTGTCTACTGGAGTTTCAAAGCGCTGGGACACGACAAGGTATCGATTCTCGATGGTGGTTTGATCGGCTATGCCCAAAAGCGTGTCTATCCTCTACAAAAGGGCAACAACCGTCCACAAAAGAAGCGTTTTAACATCTCTCTCAGAAAAGCCTATCTACCGGATGCCGCTGCTGTAAAGCAGGCGTTGACGGAAGGTACGCTGGCTGTCGACAATCGTAGTCGGGCGGAGTTTCTCGGCATCTACCTGGCCGGTGGCAAAGAGCGTACCGGCAACCTGCCCAAGGCGGTGAATCTCAACTACGAGTGGCTGACACTCAACGGCAGCGGCTGGATGCAGTCGCTGGAAAATTTGGAAAAAATCTACGCCGCCGGACAGGTTCCCACTAGCGGTCCTCAAATCAACTACTGCCATACCGGTCATCGGGCCGCCCTCGGCTGGTTCGTATCACATGAACTGCTCGGCAATACCCAGGCACGTCTCTATGACGGCTCCACCGCCGAGTGGGCGGTAGATCCATCTCTGGCGATGGAACAGCAGATCAAACTAGCTCAGTAAAGCCATGCCAGACAGTCGCTCCAGACCGGTAGTTGCTCTACCCTCTGGGGCACCTCAATTAGCTTCATTGCAATGCAACTCTATCTCCAATGTGTTGTTCACTTTTGCAGACTCACGGATTTGATTTCTGCTGTCAGCGACAACTTTCACCCGTGTTGATGTGTCAGGCGGTAGTGATTGAAAGAGAGTAAATTCGGCACGGCCTCCCGGCTTCAGAAGAGCCTTGCTACGGTCAAATCCAAACAGAGCAACACCCTGCCAAGGTTTGCCATTCTTGTAGAGCTGTATCCCGGCGCTGTTCTGCCGGTCATAAGCTGAGACAGGTACTCCTCTGCCACCACGATTAACCAGAGTCACCACCGGTCGGCAGCGTACGTCGAGCTTCACCCCCGCCACTGCAAGGTCAGGCATTGAGGTGGCGGGTGCTTTTCCGACCGCTACAACTCTCTTTTGAGGGACCGGCTTCCTTACTATCTTCTCCGGTTGCCGTCGCACACTCTTGGCAGGAGCAGGTGCCGGGCTCCTCGACCGCTTACCCCTTTCAGGCATCACCACCTGACAATAGCCTCTATTCATCGCTTCCTGTAGAGGGTTCTTCACTTTTTTACCATCAAGGCGGGTGGTCACTTCACTCCTACCACCACTGATCGTAGCTTCCGTCCTGGTCTCTTTTGCCGCTTGTACCTCGCGAATATATTCCGCAGTCTCTTTGCGATATGACTCAGAAAAACGACACTCCATCACCATATTACCGGGCATCTGCTCATGAGCAAGACAGTTACCATCAGGGGCCGGGCCAATGATTTTTTTGACCATAGCTTTGCCGCTAAAGGGGTGCTTGAAGCTACACTCGTAGGGTTCGCATGCCTCCAGTTTATCGGCATACTTTTCACATTCGGCCGCAACTGCCTGAGATTGCAGGGCAAAAAGCGTGATCGCCAATATCCATCGGATTTTCATCATCAAGCTCCTTATTTAGGCACTCCATGAGTATAGCGGATCAAAATAGAGGGCATAAAAAATATCACCGGATTCACTTGGTAGCCTTCTTTTCCCCTGCGAGCTGAATGTAAGAGTTACTTCACCTTGTCACCTTTGGTGGTGCTCATCGCGTGACAGTTCAGGTAGAGAGCAACTTGAACCTAGAATCCTCAGTTGACCGCTCCATTCTACGGGCAACGCATTGATTTTAATTGCATTGACTGCGATTGCCTATTTCACTCTCCGGGTGAATTACGCTACAGGGCGGATAGCACATTTGCGGTGGTGCATTACGGCGTTACAACGCCTTGGAATAGAACAACTATGACCCGTCGCTGTGCCTTGTACTGCACCACCGCAAGTGTACTCTCCACCCTGTCCGACTGAGGATTCTAGGTTGAAGAAAGCTCCCATTTAAGAGAGTTCCCGCGTAACATGGAGTGTTATCTGTAATGTTTCATGAGGTGGCGGAGCCATGCCCGGCATACGACTTATTAAAAAATATCCCAACCGCCGACTCTACGATACCGAGCTGAGTCGCTACATCACCTTGGCCAATATTCGTGAACTGGTGATAAAGGGCATCAGTTTTAAGGTTGTCGATACCAGCAGCAATAGTGATCTGACACGCTCCATCCTGTTACAGATCATGCTGGATGAAGAGTCCGGGGAAGAACCCCTGTTCAGCCCCAATATGCTTGCTCAAATCATCCGCTTCTATGGCGGTACGTCCCAAAGTGTGTTCGCACGCTATCTGGAAGAGAGCCTGACGCTGTTCGTGCAGCAGCAGGAGAAGATCGAGAGCGCAATCGCTGCCGACCCAATCGAGACGATGAGCGATATGGCAGAGAACAACATCAAGGTGGAGAGTGAGATGCAACGCAACTTCTTCAAGGCTGCGGGATTTACCGGCACAACGAAAAAATAGCCCCTCCTCTCCAATGATAAACATTAAGAGTTCGGTCCGACTCCCCTGCCGGGCTTTTTTGCCCAAAATATACCGCTCATAGCCGCCCTCTCTACCTGTTTTAAATTCCCCCATTATGCCAAGCGTTTTTCTCGATCACTATTCAGCCTAAACTTACATTGGAATTAGTCTAAAGCTTGGTGTAACACCCTGCTTAATCGAAACGGCATCGCCGGAAAAACCGATAGCGGTAAATTCAGCTCGATGCCATACCCATTTATACCGGGAGGATAGAGATGCCAAAACCAATGCACGACACGCCCATGCTGGATCAACTGGAGAGCGGCCCCTGGCCCAGCTTTGTAACCGGTCTCAAACGCTTGGCCAAAGAGAACGATATGATGGTCGATCTGATGGGTCAGCTGGAGACCTCCTACGAGACGAAGAAGGGTTACTGGAAGGGCGGCACAGTCGGCGTCATCGGCTACGGCGGCGGTGTTATACCCCGTTTTACCGAGCTCAAGGACGAAGAGGGTAATGCCCTCTTCCCAGATGCTGCAGAGTTCCATACACTCCGAATTATGCCTCCTCCCGGCATGCACTATGACACCAGCACCATTCGCAAATTTTGTGATGTCTGGGAGAAGTACGGTTCCGGCCTGATCGCTTTTCATGGCCAGTCAGGCGATATCATGCTCCAGGGCTGCACTACTGACAACGTACAGCCCGCCTTCGATGAGATCAACGAGATGGGCTTCGATATGGGTGGTGCAGGCCCGGCGGTGCGCACCGGCATGTCCTGTGTAGGTGCCGCCCGTTGTGAGCAATCCTGTGTCGATGAGGGCCGCACCATGCGCATGCTGGTCAACAACGCACTCGATGACATGCATCGTCCGGCCCTGCCGTACAAAATGAAGTACAAGGTCTCAGGCTGCCCCAACGACTGCATGAACTCCATTCAGCGTGCCGACTTCGCCACTATTGGCACTTGGCGTGACGACATCAAGGTCGATCAAGAGGAGGTCAAGAAGTACGTTGCCGAGATGGGCCGCAAGAAAATCATCGATAACGTGATCACCCGCTGCCCCACCCAGGCGTTGTCTCTGAATAATGACGACACCCTGGCCATAGACAACAGCAACTGTGTTCGCTGCATGCACTGCATCAACGTAATGACCAAGGCTCTGTCGCCTGGTGATGACAAGGGGGTCAGCATACTGATCGGTGGCAAGCGTACCCTGAAGATCGGTGACCTGATGGGTACTGTGATCGTGCCTTTTCACAAGATGGAAACAGACGAAGACTATGAGTGGCTGGAAGAGCTGGCTACCGAGGTGTTGGACTTCTTCGCCGAGAATGCCCTGGAGCACGAGCGTACCGGTGAGATGATTGAGCGTATTGGCTTGACCAACTTCCTCGAAGGTATCGGTGTCGAAATTGATCCCAACATGATCTCCCGTCCTCGTATGAATCCATATGTACGTATAGATGACTGGGAAGGTGAAGTTGCCAAATGGGAAGAGCGCAAGGCTGCTCAGTAAGTTAACAAGAGGTGAACAAAACCCCGGCGGCCTGAAAAGGCCCCGGGGTTTTTTTACATCAGGTAATCGACCAATAACCCGACAAACACCACGATGCCGAAGATATTGTTGTTTAGGAATGCGGAAAAATAACCAGCAGGATCACGCCTCCTTATCAGCATATGCTGGTAAGCAAACAGCAGCGCGGCGAACAGCACGGCGATATAGTAGTAAGGGCCCAAATCCACCTTTATGCCAATCAACAGCAGCAGACCGATCATAAACAGCTGCATCAGACTGATCACCAGCAGATCATAACGGCCAAACAGGATAGCGGTGGATTTGACACCGATCTTGACGTCATCATCACGGTCGACCATGGCGTACTGGGTATCGTAGATCATCGCCCAGATGACGGTAGCGAGATAGAGCAGCCAGCCGACCGGTGCAACCGTTTCAGTCAGTGCGGTAAAAGCCATCGGCACAGCGATACCGAAAGCCATACCCAGCACCATCTGAGGCAGATGGGTGTAGCGTTTCATAAAGGGGTAGGAGGCTGCCAGCAGCAAGGCGACAAACGACATCAGGATAGTTTGAATATTGAGCAGCAACACCAAGCCAAAGGAGAGCAGTACCAGAACAGCGAATACCCCCAACGCCTCTTTCGGCGAAACCTCCCCCGTTACAATGGGACGGTTACAGGTACGCTCCACCTTGCCGTCGATGTTACGGTCAGCATAGTCGTTGATGGCACAGCCGGCAGAGCGCATCAGCGTCACACCAAGGATAAAAACCACCAGCACATCCCAGGGGGGCCGCCCCTCTCCCGCAATCCACAGCGCCCACATGGCGGGCCAGAGTAGCAATAGGATGCCGATGGGCCGGTCCAGACGGACCAGCCTAGCGTAATTTAACAGTCGCTTCTTCAGTGATGGCGACCCGGGATTGAATTCGGCCCGGGTTCCTTGCTCTTTGATCATCCTAGTGTAGTGTCCTGTACTAAACGGTAATTAAGCGAGGCGAGAAGGTATTAGCTGCAAGGCGCGTCGCGCAGGGAATGGCGCGCCCTTTACAAGAGACGCAACGCAGCAGATGATGCCTTCTCGCCTCGCCCGAAGGGAGACCCACAAAAAACCCAATCCTGCGTTACAGCCTTTGTTAAGGGGGAAACCATTAACTGCAGGCTGCGCCTTGACTTGAATCTTTTGTGGGTCTCTTAATATCCGCTTAGTATAGGACACTACACTAGACTATCCGGTAGAAAAATCTCGTTTACCAACAGGGGCTTTCCGGCAAGATAGAAGAGTGTTCGACGTCCCCAAACCGATTCAACACGCCGTTCCAATCGCCCGGAGGCATCGGCAAACAGCCGGTGCCTGGGGGTGAGTCGAGCCATCTCGGTGACGCCACGCTGCATCTGTCGATGAGTAAACAGCACTTCACCCAACGGCCGCTCACCCAACCGGGTCAGCTGGCGGGCGGCACCGGTCAGGCTTGAAGCGGGTATCAGAGTGCGGGCAAAAACCCAGGGAACACCATCACACAATAGTTCCACCTCACGTACCACGGCAACCTCCCTTGCCCTCATGCCCAGCAGTCTATTCTCGCTGTAGAGCGGCCGTCCCCACCCCTGATTAAGCAGACGAACACGAAAGTTCCCCCGGCTGGCAACTTTCAGCCTCGCGGTAAGAGAGCCGGTATCCCGCAACCAACTCTGAACGGTGCCGGAGACTCCTGTGTAGCGAAGATGCGGCCACTCAGCCCAAGGGGCCTCACGGGTTGGGTTCTGTTTTTCAGCTTGGTCCACGCGATCTGACTATATCTGGGGAAAACGGACATTATCGCTGATTTTTTATCGGCTTTCCCCTCTTTCGCAGTTTTAACTTCTTCTCCACTTATGAGGGTGTTGTAAAAGTCCCTTCTCCCCCTTAGAGGGTGTCGTAAAAGCACCAGTCCCTTCTCCCTACGAGGGAGAAGGTTAGGATGAGGGTGTATTAAATCAATAAGTTACCTATTGATTCCCCTCACCCTAATCCTCTCCCCCGGTGGGGAGAGGGGACTTTTGCGACACCCTCCCTTATGGGAGAGGGTTGCTGATTCCCTCGGTCCTTCGAGGAAAGGAGATGGAACCTCAGTGGATGAGTTCTTAGTTCAGGCAACCTCAAGCATCAATATACTGTTGCCGATCACCGATCCAGCGCCGCACCAGAGGCCTGGCACTCTCGGGGTAGCGTGTCAGTATCAGCTCAGCCGCCTGCTGAGCCTCGGCAAGTAACGACTGATCCCGCATCACATCGGCAATACGGAACTGCATCTCACCGGTCTGGCGGGTACCCAACACCTCACCCGGACCACGCAGTTCCAGATCCTTCTGGGCGATAACAAAACCATCACAGGTTTCACGCATCACTCCCAGCCGCTCCTGAGCACTGCCCGACAACGGCGGGTGATACATCAATACACAGTGGCTCTCCACTCCGCCGCGTCCCACCCGGCCGCGCAGCTGGTGCAGTTGAGCGAGGCCCAGTCGCTCAGGATTCTCGATAATCATCAAACTGGCATTGGGCACATCCACTCCCACCTCGATCACCGTAGTCGCTACCAGCAGGTCAATGTCACCCGCCTTGAAGGCGGCCATCATCGCCTCTTTCTCCGCCGCTTTCAGGCGGCCGTGAACCAATCCCACCCGCAGCCCCGGAAGTGCGGCGGCCAGCAGCACCTCGGTCTCTTCCGCCGCCTGACACTGCAGCGCTTCCGACTCTTCGATCAGGGTGCAGACCCAATAGGCCTGCCGTCCCTCCCTACAGGCACCATCCACTCGGGCGACCACCTCCTCACGCCGGGCATCAGAGATCACCACGGTCTTCACCGGCTTGCGCCCGGGCGGCAACTCATCGATCACCGAAATATCGAGATCAGCATAGGCGGTCATCGCCAGGGTGCGGGGTATCGGAGTAGCGGTCATGATCAGTTGATGAGGGGTGCGTCCCTCTTGCCGCCCCTTCTCACGCAACGCCATCCGTTGATGAACACCGAAACGGTGCTGCTCATCGATAATCACAAGGCCCAAGGCATTGAACAGCACATCCTCCTGAAAAAGGGCATGGGTCCCCACCACCACCCTTGCATCCCCCGAAGCGATGGCGTCCAGCACTCGTTGCCGCGCCTTACCCTTGTGGCGCCCGGTAAGCCACGCCGGCTCCAGCCCTAACGGCTGCAACCAGTCGCTGAAACTGCGCAGGTGCTGTTCCGCCAAAAGCTCGGTAGGCGCCATCAGCGCCACCTGATGATCGGCCGCTACTGCCTGCAGTGCAGCCAGAGCAGCGACCACTGTCTTACCTGAACCCACATCGCCCTGAACCAGACGCATCATCGGATGCCCCTGATTCAAGTCCCGCCTAATCTCTCCGGTTACCCGCTGCTGTGCCCCGGTCAGTGTGAATGACAGCTGTCCGATAAAACGCTGGATCAATTCATCCCCGCCCTTCAAAAGCGGCGCTTCCTCCCTCTGCTGCCGTCTTCGCATGGCACGAAGACTCAGCTGGTGAGCCAACAACTCCTCGAAAGCAAGGCGCTGTTGTGCCGGATGACACCCCCCCAACAGTCGGTCCTGATCGGCATCCGGCGGAGGCCGGTGAAGATAGCGAATAGCCTTTGCCAGGTCGGGCAGGCGAAAATGGCTAAGCAGTTCGTTCGGCAACCACTCCGGCAGTGCATCGGGCGTCAACAATCCTAACGCCTTTTCTGTCATCCCGCGCCAAGTGAGCTGATGCATCCCCTCGGTGGAGGGGTAGATGGGGGTCAATACCTCCTCCATCGACTCTCCACCCTCTTCATCCACCCGCCGAAACTCCGGATGGACCATCTCATAACTTCGTGGGCCGTTACGCAACTCGCCAAAGCAGCGTAACCGCACACCACGGGCGAGCATCGATTTCTGAGCCGCGGTGAAGTGAAAAAAGCGCAGAATAATTGTACCGCTACCATCTGAGAGCTGTACCAGCAGTGAACGGCGACGGCCAAAACGGATATCAGAAGCATCCACCACGCCTTCAACCACCGCCTGATCACCCGGCCGCAGAGTTCCGATAGGTGTAATTCGCGTCCTGTCCTGATAGCGCAACGGCAGGTGAAAGAGTACATCCTGCACTGTATGTATACCGACCTTTGCCAGCTTCTCTCCATTACGTGGACCAACGCCCTTGAGAGAGGTGACCGGCATTAAGTCCAACCCTTGTGTTGTAGCTTTGCTCAAACCTGATCCTTAAATAAACCGGCTAGACCGTGCCATCTATAATCTCAAACCACTGAAGCCGGCCACATCTCTTTTTCATGCCCTCTATTCTCGCGCAAAGGCGCAAAAGCGCAAAGAAGTTCAAGCTGTAAAATAGTATACAAAAAAACAGTATACGAATAATACTTCAAATCCCAAACATACTGAGTGCTTAGTCACTTCGTTAATCAACAAACCAAACCTCAGTACGCTTGTATGGTTTGCTTGGCATCTTTGCGCCTTTGCGCCTTTGCGCCTTTGCGTGAGGAGATAAAGCTCGGGCCCACCGCACCCTGAGTCAGCATGACTCAATGTATGGCATACTCTTCGAAAATTACGATCCATACCAAGGAGTAGAGCATGTCCGTACTACTAGAGTTTGCCATGTTTCCCACCGACAAGGGAGAGAGTGTCAGCGCTTATGTCAGCGAGGTTATCCGTCTGATTCGCGACAGCGGTGCCGACTACCAGCTAACACCGATGGGCACCATCATTGAGACTGAGACTCTGGAGGAGGCGATGACTCTGGTACAGCGGGCCTATAACCAGCTCGAAAGCGCTGGCTGTAACCGGGTCTACTCCTCTCTCAAGCTCGACATACGCAAGGGAAAGTCAGGACGCCTGAAAGGGAAGCTGGCATCGGTAGAGGAGAAGATCGGCGAGGTGGCGACCTGATGACCACCGCTCAGCAACTGATTCAGGTGGAGACCCGTGGTCGCGGCACTTATGAAATCAGTCACGAGATAAAACAGGCGGTGGAGGCGTCAGGCATTGATATGGGTCTTTGTCACGTATTCACCCACCACACCAGCGCCTCACTTACCCTGTGCGAAAATGCCGATCCCTCGGTGCGCAGGGACCTGGAGAGTTTTATGATCCGTCTAGTGCCGGACGGTGACCCACTCTACGAGCACAGCTTGGAGGGACCGGATGATATGCCCGCCCATATCCGATCAATCCTTACCAATATGGACCTCACTCTGCCGGTATCCGGGGGCCATTGTGGGCTGGGCACCTGGCAAGGGGTCTATCTATGGGAGCATCGCACCCACCCCCATCGGCGGCAGGTAACGGTGACGGTGCAGGGTAATTGATTTTTCGCGCAAAGACGCAAAGGAACTCACAGCCAAGCTCACAAAATTCTCTGTGCTCTCTGCGATCCTCTGCGTGCTCTGCGTCCTGCTTTTGAGCTATTGGAGAATTGCTTGTTAAAGCTCCATCACTCCATCCATCTCCACCCCGGCGTCCTTGGGCAGGGCGGCAACACCGATAGCGGCGCGGGCAGGATAGGGCTCAACAAAGTACTCAGCCATCACCTGATTAACCACCGGAAAATGGCTCAGATCGGTAAGGAAGACGTTGAGCTTGGCAATATCAGCAAGACTACCACCGGCCGCCTGAGTCACTGCCTGTAGGTTTTCGAACACGCGACGAATTTGCATTTCGATATTCCCCTCCACCATTTCCATGGTTTCGGGTACCAGAGGGATCTGTCCCGAAAGGTAGACGGTGGTGCCGACCTTGACCGCCTGGGAGTAGGTACCAATAGCCTGGGGCGCCTTATCGGTACGAATAATCTCACGTGTCATAATGATACCTCTCGTTGTTTATCTGATTTGTACATAGACCCTGCCAGGAGGCTGCCCGAGAATAGGAGCCGTAGCGAGGGAATTCCATTTTGAGTCATTTGAGGCGAATAGTTACTCTTATTCAACGAAAATGAGCGGGGAAAAGGGCCAAAATGGGATTTCCGCAGTAGGTTCTCTATTCTCGGACAGGCTCCTAACCGCCACCCCGGTAGATGCGCATCACCGGCTTCAGCTGGCGCAGCCGTTTCATGATCTTGGCTAGATGGATACGGTCATCGACGGTAATAATAAAATCGAGGGTCGAAGTGAGACCGTCACGCTCCTCCGTTACGACATTTTCGATATTTGATCCCATCTCTGAAATGGAGGTGGCTAGAGTAGCTAAAACGCCCCTTTTATTGCCCACTTCGACCTTTATCTCAGTGGTGAAGCCACCCGCAGGCTTATCTTCCCAGTGGACATCCAACCAGCTGGCACCCTTGCGAAACTCGCTGAAATTCCGACACTCGTGGCGATGAACGACGATCCCGGAGCCGGGACGAAAAGTGGCAACAATATCATCACCCGGTATAGGACGGCAGCACTTGGCGTATTTAACCACCATCCCCTCGGTACCATGAATTCCCAGAGGTGCTGCATTGCTGTATAGGTCACCGGCCAAATCCTTGGGCATTTCAGTATCACTATCGATAAGGCGTTTCGCCACCAGCAACGGCATACGGTTGCCCAGGCCAATCTCTCCCAGAAGCACATCCATATCCTTCATTTTGAAGTCGTTAAGCAACTGCTGAAATCTGGCATCAGCGACCTCATCCAGTTTGACACCGTTGGCACTCAGCTCCTTTTCCAGCAGGCGCCTGCCGAGGTCGATCGCCTCGCCGTGACGCAGGTTTTTCAGGTAGTTACGGATATTGCCCCGTGCCTTGCCGGTGACCACATAGTTGAGCCAAGTGGCACTGGGATGGGCCGTCTTCGAGGTGATCACCTCTACCGTCTGACCACTGTGAAGATGAGTGCGCAGGGGTACCATACGTCGATCGATCCTTGCCGCCACGCAGCAATTGCCGACATCGGAGTGAACGGCATAGGCAAAATCGATCACTGTAGCCCCCTTGGCCAGCACCATGATCTTACCCCGGGGGGTGAAGACATAGACCTCGTCAGGGAACATATCCACCTTGACGTGTTCGAGAAACTCCATTGAATCTCCCGCCCCTTGCTGCAACTCAAGCAGATGCTTGAGCCAGTTGGCAGCGCCTGTGTGGGCCAACTCCTCTTCGCTCTCGCTACTCTTGTAGAGCCAGTGGGCGGCGATCCCGGATTCGGCCAGGCGGTGCATCCCCTCGGTGCGAATTTGGATCTCGATAGGAATACTGTAGGGGCCGAACAGCACCGTATGTAGTGACTGATAGCCATTGGATTTGGGGATGGCAATATAGTCCTTGAAGCGCCCCGGAACCGGTTTGTAAAGGCTGTGCATCACCCCAAGCACCCGGTAACAGGTGTCGAGATTGTCTACAACGATACGGAAGGCGTATACATCCACCACTTCGGTGAAAGAGAGTTTCTTCTCCCGCATCTTCCTGAAGATGCTATAGAGGTGTTTTTCACGGCCCTCCACAAGGCCTTTGACGCCCTCCAGCTCCAGTCGGCGCCGGATCGACTTTTTGATAGTCTTCAGCACTTCCTTGCGGTTACCGCGGGCGCCCCGTACCGCCTCTTTCAGCGCCCGATAACGCATCGGCCAATAGGCGGCAAAGCTGAGCTCTTCAAGCTCAGTGCGCATACTGTAGATACCGAGACGGTTGGCAATGGGGACGTAGATATCGAGAGTCTCCCGGGCAATACGCCGACACTTCTTCGGTGACATCACACCCAGTGTCCGCATATTGTGCAGCCTATCCGCCAGCTTTATCAGGATGACTCGAATATCCTTGGTCATCGCCATAATCATCTTGCGAAAACTGGCCGCCTGGGCTTCGGCCTTGGAGCGGAAGTCGATCTGGCTCAGCTTACTCACACCGTCCACCAGATCGGCGATCTCCTCGTCGAAGACCTTGGTCATCTGCTCCTTGCCCACCTTGGTATCCTCGATGACATCATGGAGGATTGCCGCCATCAGACACTTATGGTCGATGCGCATATCAGCAAGAATTCTGGCCACCGCCAGGGGATGGAAGATGTAGGGTTCACCACTTTTGCGCTTCTGGCCCTCATGGGCCTCGGCACTGAAGAGGTAGGCTCGATAGACCTCCTGAATCTGCTTTGGACTCAGGTAGGTTTCGAGACGAACACAGAGGTCACTGATAAGAAATCGTGGCTTGCCGCGATTTTTTTTAGAGCCGGCTCGGGATTTTGCCATGACCGTACCCCCTAAACGGCAACGGCCGCACCATGCAGTGGCGCGACCGTTGTCGAAAAAAGCGGGGATGGATCTGCGGTATACAGCATCAGGCGGAGGGAGTCTTGCCCCCATCCTGGAGCCCGGCAGCGAGCTCATCCTCCAGAGCCGCCATATCTATCTCCAGCTCCTTCGGGGGATTGATCACAGCGTCATCCACCAACCCTTCAGCTATCTCACGCAGAGCCATGACCGTCGGCTTATCGTTCTCCCACGGCAGCAACGGGTCCACACCATTCACCAACTGGCGGGCACGTTTGGTTGCCAGAAGCACCAGATCAAAGCGGTTATCAACATGATTAAGACAATCTTCTACGGTAACGCGTGCCATTCCTAAATACTCCGGGAGCTCTATTCACGGCACGAGAGGCCGCAGATATATTGAAACAGGGATATCTACCCACCGCCTTCAGGCGACGGATCGGCAATATTAGCCTATACCAATAGTGCTGCCAACTGATTTTGTAGCCGTTGTGCCTGTACCGGCCGTCGCAGACGCAGGCTGACAACCACCGAGCGCAACTCTTCCAGTGCCTGGTTAAAATCGTCATTGATCAGAATGTAGTCATATTCGCCGTAGTGTGCCATCTCATCCCTGGCCTGGGCCATCCGCCCCTCAACGATCTCTTCACTGTCCTGGCCCCGGGAATTGAGGCGATCGCGCAGCGCCTCCGGTGTCGGTGGCAAGACGAAGATGGAGACTGCATCGGCAAACCGCTGACGCACCTGACGGGCGCCCTGCCAGTCGATCTCCAGCACTACATCGAGGCCGTTACCCAACTGTTCACGAATACCCGCCTCTGAGGTTCCGTAGCAGTTGCCAAACACCTCGGCATGCTCAAGAAAAGCACCCTCACCAACCATCTCGTCAAACAGCGTCTTGTCGGTAAAGTGATAATCCACACCATCCACCTCTCCGGGCCGCATCGCCCGAGTGGTATGGGAGACTGAAATGCGCACCTGCGCCTCAGTCTCCAGCAGCGCTTTTAGCAGACTGGTTTTTCCTGCGCCGGAGGGGGCGGAAACGATATATAGGGTAGCTGTTGTCATTCTCTTCTCGAAAGTTGTCAGTTGTCAGTTGTCAGTTGTCAGTTGTCAGTTGTCAGTTGTCAGTTGTCAGTTGTCAGTTGTCAGTTGTCAGTTGTCAGTTGTCAGTTGTC
>JBEVXU010000001.1:251874-276129 GCA_040505895.1 Sedimenticola sp.
AGTAAATTGAAGATTTTGCTCTTTAGCTCAGTCAAGTCTAAAGATAATTTTCTTTTCAAATTTAGTTAGTTGCTACAAGTTTTATCATATGGAGCAGGTCGATATCATCCACCACTGACAACTACTAACTGACAACTACTAACTATTCTATATTCTGAACCTGCTCGCGCATCTGCTCGATCAGCACTTTCAACTCAACTGAAACCCGGGTCATCTCAACATCACTGGACTTGGAGCCAAGGGTATTGGCTTCACGATTCAACTCCTGCATAAGAAAATCCAGACGCCGGCCGATCGGTTCATTGCGGGTAAGTACACTCTCCACTTCATCGAGATGAGTCTGGAGCCGGTCCATCTCCTCATCCACATCCAATCGTTGCGCCAATAGCGCCATTTCCTGCTCCAAGCGCTCAACATCCAGGTTCTCACTCACCTCAGCCAGCCTCGCTTTCAGCCGGTTACGTACCGACTCCAGCACGCGCGGCATCAGCTCTCTGACCTTAAGCACCTCCTCACGCATGGCGGTGACCCGCTGGGCGATCAACTCAGCCAACCGTTCACCTTCCCGCCGCCTTGAGTCGAGCAGACCATCTATACCCTCCTCCAGCAGTTCAATGGCCTGTTTGTGAATCGGTGCCAGATCAATCTCTTCCGCTTCCAGCACACCGGGCCAACGCATGATATCCATCGCCTTCGGCGGTACCGACTCATGTAACAGAAGAGAGACCTCATCCGCCGCATCAATGATCTGCTGCGCCAACCTTGAATTGACCCTGACAGCCGCTGCCGAACTCGCCGATGGTGAGAAGCGCAGAGTGCAATCCACCTTACCCCGGCCGAGCCGTTTGTTCAGACGCTCCCGAACCAGGTGCTCCAGACTCCTCAACTCCTCCGGCAGACGAGCCGATGCCTCCAGATAACGGTGATTTACTGAGCGAATCTCGCACACAAGTTCACCCTGGTCACTCTGAATCTCTTTTCGCGAGAATGCTGTCATACTAAAAGTCATAAAAACCACCTCTGGTTAGCGGTGCGTCAACCACAATGTTGGTATGATAATGCCCATTTGATCCACATGCACTAGGAGCCTGTCATTTCGACCAGTGAGGAAAACCAGCGGAGCTGTCTCCCACCAGGAACTGTTCTCGACTGCTACACCATCATTAAACCGATGGGCAGCGGTGGCTTTAGCCTTATCTATGTGGCGGAGGATGACGATACCCAGGATCAGGTGGTAATCAAAGAGTACTTACCAAAAAAACTGGCTACCCGTAATGAGCGGGGGCAGGTGGAGATTCTCAACGAGGCCAAGGCGGATGCCTTTCATAACGGTCGCAAACTCTTCTTTCTTGAAGCCAAGGCACTGGCCACACTACGGCACCCAAACATTGTCAACGTTCGTACCTTCTTCCTTGCCAACAACACCGCCTACCTGGTGATGGACTACGAGCACGGCAAGAACCTCGGCAGCTATATCAAACAGCACAAAGGTAAACTCAGCAGCACTTTTCTGACAACGGTATTTCCCGCCGTGCTGGATGCGCTCAGCCTGATACATGCTGAAAATCACCTTCATCTCGACATCAAACCGAGCAACATACATATCCGTCCCGGCGGCTCCCCCCTACTTATCGACTTCGGCGCCGTCCATCAATTTGCAACCACCCGAAAGAGGCAGACATCGCAGGTAGTCACACCGGGATTTGCTCCGGTGGAGCAGTACTACTCTTCAGGTTATGTCGGCCCTTGGAGCGACGTCTATGCCATGGGTGCCACTATGCGTGCATGTATTGAAGGCAAGCCCCCTCCCTCAGCCATCGAACGGCACGCCAACGACAAGATGAAACCGATCGCCGGACTCTACAAGCGCCACTACCCCCTCTATCTGCTGGATGTCATCGACTGGGCAATGGAGATCGACCCCCTGTTACGCCCGCAAAATGCGGGCGTCATGCTCGATGCGCTCGTCAGCAAGAAGGGACGACCACCGAACTCAACTTCACAGGGAGGCGCCGGTATCGGTGACAGACCCATCATATGAGCCCTGAGAAACCCATTGTTTGCGGTAAATCAGCACAGATCAGCCTTATTGGCGACCGAAAAATCAACCAGGATCGCTGTATCGAGGTAAACAGTAAACTGTGCACCCTTCTTGCGCTGGCGGATGGCATGGGCGGACACCCTCGGGGAGAGAGTGCTTCGCAGATTTTTACTGATACCTGCAAGCATTACCTGAAAATCACACCTCAGCCGATCATCAATCCCGGGCAGTTCCTCACCCGTCTGTTACACAAAGCCCATGAGAACATCCTCACTTTCGGCTATGAACAGACACCTCCCATCGAGCCGCGTACCACGGCGGTGGCGGTACTAATCCAGAGCGGAAACATCTACTGGGCACATGCCGGGGACAGCCGCTTCTATCTGATACGCAAACAGCGGGTAGCCTACCGCACTACTGATCACTCCTATGTGGAACGCCTACTGCGCAACGGACTGATCTCGGCAGACGAGCAAAACAAACACCCTCAGCGCAACTACGTCACCCGCTGCCTTGGTGGTAGTACCGCCCTACCCAACATCACTCTTGGCAAGGCTGGCCTGGACGCTGGGGATATGTTGCTTCTGTGCAGTGATGGTCTGTGGGGAAAGGTTAGCGATGAGCTAATATGTGAGGTGCTATTCAACAAGAGCCCTCTCTTCGAAGCAGTACGTTTCCTGGCGGAAGAAGCTACCCAGAAGGGTTTTCCGGAAAGCGACAATGTCACCCTATTGGCTGCGCAGATGGTAGAGAGAAGGCAGAAAAAGGATGAAACTGACGCCAACAGCGTAGAGGAGCAGGAGAGCCTGGCCAGCGCCATTGCCGAGTTACAAAGTGCGGTAGACAGTTTTAAATCTGAAAAAGAGCCTGAGTAATCGCAATCACTCTCCACTTCATCGCTGTACAATAGCCTCCATCAAATAACTCAGCTTAAGGATTCAACAGAATATGAGACCCAGCGGCCGCAACCCAGATCAGATGCGTACCCTCCGTTTTACCCGTAACTACACCAAACACGCCGAGGGCTCGGTACTGGTGGAGTTTGGCGATACCAAGGTGATCTGCACCGCTACAGTGGAAGAGCGGGTACCAAGATTTCTCAAAGGAACGGGGCAGGGCTGGATTACCGCCGAGTACGGCATGTTGCCGCGCTCCACCAACAGCCGTATGGGGCGTGAGGCGAGCCGGGGCAAGCAGGGTGGACGCACCCTGGAGATTTCGCGCCTGATCGGCCGCAGCCTGCGCGCCATCGTCAACCTCGACCGGTTGGGAGAGCACACCATCACCTTCGACTGTGATGTCATTCAGGCTGATGGCGGCACCCGTACCGCCTCCATCTCCGGGGCTTATGTCGCCCTCTGCGACGCCATCAACGGCATGATCTCCACCGGCAAGCTTGAATCCAGTCCGTTGATTGGTCAACTCGCTTCAGTATCGGTCGGCATCTACGAGGGTACACCGGTGCTGGATCTTGATTATGCCGAAGACTCCTCTGCCGAAACCGATATGAACGTGGTAATGAACGACAGTGGTGCCTTTATTGAAGTTCAGGGCACCGCCGAGGGACACGCATTCCAGATGGAGGAGTTGCAGGCAATGCTCGACCTGGCTTCCAAGGGAATCAACGAAATCATGGAAGAACAAAAAACGGCACTTGCAGACTGAGGCCCACGTTACACTTTCCGGGCTGCCAATCCTCGGCAGCCCGAACCAGCCCACCCGGCAACAGCCACAATGATTGTCTATACTCATTGAATTCCGGAATTTTTCAAACAACACCTACTCTGTTTGACAGGCTCCGTGGCATTAATAAAAAGAGCCATGCTCTCACACGGATATCTGGAGGTTGCAATGGGCAGGTTCAAAGCCCTCTCTCTTATTTTGCTGGGTTCACTCTCTTCGACAGTCAAGGCGGAAACTATCGAGGTACTCTCCCTGCCACAGGCGCCGGTTGTGGATGGTTTGAGCGATGACTGGAAAGAAGTTCCCGAAATCACCATTCCACTACGTCCCATCACCGCCGACACGGCAGTGGAAGCAAAAAAAGTGATGCTCAAGGCAGGCTACTTTACCGACACCGTCTACTTCCATCTGCGCTGGTCCGACAGCGAGGAGAACCGGGTTCACAAGCCCTACGTCTGGAACAAGCAGAAGAAGCGCTATGTCCGCGGTCCAGAACGGGAGGACAGGTTCAGCATACAGTTTGCCATGGAGGGTGAGTACACCACCGACTGGCCCTCTGCAGACTATTTCAAGGCGGACATGTGGCACTGGAAATCAGCCCGCACAGCCCCGCTGAACATAGTCCACGACAAGATGACCATCGTCAGTAGCAAACCTCTGATTCGGGCCACCCAGTTGAAGCGCCCCGATGGTGGTATCACCTATGTTCTGCGCCCAACCGATGCTGGAATACAACCCTACACCACCAAACGCTACCGCAACCTGGAACAGCAGGTGATGCCAAAATACCAACTCAACCCTGATGTCAGCGGCTCTGTAGCAGACGTGAAGGCCAAGGGGCGCTGGTCAAACGGCTTCTGGCACCTGGAACTATCACGCAAGCTGGATACGGGGAATAAGGATGACGCGATATTCAAAGCCGGTGAGTCACTGCCGGGAGGCATCGCCATCTTCGATGCCTCCGAGACTGACGATCACGCCATCTCCGACACCCTCAATTTTCAGTTCTGACCATCATCCTAGATTCCGCAGTTGACCGCTCCATTCTGAGACTATGTTGTTGATATGAAGACCATTGATATCAATTTACACTTTCACCTGACGGGTGAGCCACGCTACAAGATGAATTGCACGCTTGCGGTGGCGCATGGCGGCGTTACAACTCCTTGGAATAGACTAACTATTACGCGTCGTTGTGCCTTGCCCTGCACCACCGCAAACGTACACTTCACCCTGTCCAACTGCGGATTCTAGGATCATGGAGAAGAAGCGACAACCTATCAGGCGTTTCAGGAGGCTGGAGTGGATCGTTGCGGTCTATATGGGGACAGCGGCGCTGGTACTGATCTGCGGTATGCTATTCTCCCTCTACCTCCTGGACAATGCAAACAGGCAGATAGAAGATGACCGCAACCGTATGCTCAACGCCCTCGACAATAGCGAGGAACTCCTCACCTATAACATCCCGCTGATGAACGCACTTGATACACTCGACCTGGTGGCCTACCGCTTTCACCACGATCTCGACATGATCACGTTAAATCCGGCCCAGACAATCACACCATTCACTGAACATGCCACCAAGCTGGGGCAGCTGGCAGCCAGATTGGAGCAGCTGTTACCGCGCACACTGACAACACGCACCTCTCTGATCGATTCCACCTTAACCCTCGCCGACATCGCCGACGAAGCATCGCTGGAAACCGCCATCAATAACCTGCAGCAACTCTACCGCGACAGTCTCTACCCGATGGAAGAAGCAGGCCTGCACATCAGACAAAACCGGGCACAAATGAAACAGCAACATATGCAGCTGCTGTCGTCGGTATCCAACAACAACAGCCTGATCCAGGCCCAACTGAAATCAAGAGATAATCTCTATCAGCAACCGATCACTATTCTCAGTGCTTTGACGCTCCTGTTGTTGGCGGTACCGATGCTGCTTCTCGGCCTACTGTTTCGCCACATCAACCGCCGCATTCAACTGTTGGAACACTACGCCGATGAAATTGCTCATGAGAATTTTCAGCCACCTCCTTTTGACTCCGTTGATAAAACGGGTAGCCTGGCACGCACCCTGGGTTCGCTGAGTCTGCGGGTAAACGACCTCCTGAAAACCACCCGCAATCAGACAAAGGATGCTCACTACCAGGCCAATCACGATTCACTGACCGACCTACCCAACCGGCGTAGTTTTATTACTCGACTGACAGAGTCCCTGACAGCGCAGTGTTCCAGCGATATACCCTATTTTATTCTCTTTCTCGACCTGGACCAGTTCAAGGATATCAATGACACACTGGGACATGATGCAGGAGACCAACTCATTCGCGTGATCGGCAAGCGGCTGCTCCACACACTGCACTCCTCTGACCACGTCGCCCGTTTAGGGGGGGATGAGTTTGCCGCACTACTCAATTGCCATAAGAGCAACCTGAAAAATGTGGCGGATCGCATTCTCCGGCTGGTGGCACAACCGATGGTGCTGAAGGAACACAAGATTGAGATTACCGCCAGCATAGGTATTACCCAGACCAGCCCGGACTCAACCTATGAGGCGCTGTTCAAGCAGGCGGATATTGCCATGTATTACGCCAAGCACAACGGCCGAAACAATCACCAGCTGTTCCATCCCCACCTTGAAGAGACAATCAACCGGCGCATTGCTCTGATTGATGACCTGCGCAACGCCATTGAGCAAGAGCATTTTGAACTCTATCTGCAACCAAAAATAGATATCACCACCGGTACAATTACCGGCGTGGAAACTCTACTGCGCTGGAACCACCCGGAGAAAGGCATGATCTCGCCGATGGAGTTCATCCCTGTTGCCGAAGAGTGTGGTCTGATCATTCCTCTCGGTGAGTGGGTTTTGCGTGAGGCTTGTCGTATCGCCAGAGAGTTCCATCTCCAGGGAACGCAGCTTACGGTGGCGGTCAACTGCTCCGGCAAACAGCTGGAAGATAGGCAGTTCGTTCATTCAACCACCGATATCATCAGTGCCTCAGGCTTTCCTCTGGAGAGGCTGGAGATCGAGATCACCGAGACCGCTCTGATGGAGAATCTGGAAAGCTCCTCTACAAAACTGATGTCATTGCGACACCAGGGGGTACGCATCGCCATTGACGACTTCGGCACAGGCTACTCCTCACTGCGCTATCTCAAAGATCTACCAGTCACTACCATCAAGATTGATCGGAGTTTTGTCGTCAGCGCCGAGAAGAGCAGTCATGATGCCGCCATTATCCACGCCATCGCGGCACTGGGCGGCAATCTGGAGCTGGATGTTATTGCCGAAGGAGTTGAAACCCATGCTCAGCTGAAGTTGATCCATGACCTGGGTATTCGCCATGTCCAAGGCTATATTTTCGCAAAACCGATGCCGTTGAGCGATTTTAAACTGCTACTTGATGACACAACCAGAGACGCTGATACCTGGCGCGCTGACGCTCTTTTTGCTGAAGTAGTTTGAATAAAAAAACCTGTCTCTATCCAGCTACCCCGATTAAAGTAATCTTTTACTTCTGACGATCAACAGACTAGGGATTGCCGGCTATGCTATAAAAAAAGATGATCAATTGAAAAGGAGAAAGCATGTCCTCAGAAAATCCATACAGCACCCCGGAAGCCTCTGTCGAAGTCGCGGCTGAGGAGTACTATCAGCCAAAATTCTTTTCCGCCTCGGGACGCATCGGCCGCCTGCGCTACCTTGCTTACCTCACTGGAGCTTACCTGCTGTTCTATGCACTGATGGTGCCTTTTATCAGTGGCGTGGCAATTGTGGGTATAGAGCAAAAAGAGATGATGTCGGGCATTCTCGCTGGTCTTCTAGGCCTGGCCACTCTGGTATTCATCGCCTTCGCTATCATCGTGGTCAAACGACGCCTCAATGACCTGAATAAGAGCGGCTGGCTGACACTGCTCTTTCTGGTGCCTGTGGCCAATTTTATTTTGGGCATCTACCTCATCTTCTTCAGCGGTAGTGGGGGAGCAAATCGATACGGGCCTGCACCCTCCGCCAATCCCACGGGTATAAAGGTGCTGGGCCTGCTACTGCCTATCATCGCCTTTGTCGGCATCATCGCAGCCGTCGCCATTCCAGCGTACCAGGATTATGTTGGGAAGGCCCAGCAGGCTCAGATGCAGTCTCAATGATCTATCCGTTTCATGGTCTACAGCAGCAGGGATGCTGCTGTAGACTTACAAGGATGTACTCACCGCGCGTCCTGAAATGGATAGGCCGCAACCCCATTGCACAGCTTAGTTAAAGTCGAATGACTAAATGGCACATGGATCCTATACGGTTCATCGCAGAAAACACACTACCCCTGCTGGTAAGAGTAGGACCCTAGAAAAATGGACCGAGTGGTTACTCCACCAAGGTATCGATCACCAAATCAACCACAGTCCCTTCAGCCACTTCCACCGGCATCACCTCACCCTTGAGGTCACCGCTGGCGGCAATCGCGTTGCCACCGCGTGAAATACGCGCACCCACCAGCACATATTCAAAGTTGGAGAGTTTTGCCTGGGGGGTCATCGCCTGGGCATCGCTCAGGATAATGGTGCCGGGGAGGTCACTCACCTTGATACGCACGGCGGCCAGAGGCATCCGCGAACCTTCCAGAGGACGGGCATAGACAAACATACTCTCGTCACCTTTGACCTGCTGCTGCAGCTCAGGAGCCAAGCTGATATTGAGGGTAATCTCTGCCGCTGCAGCCCCCGCCATTGTCGCCGGTGCCGCACTTGGCGTTGGTAGGCCTGCCTTCTGTCGTGATTTTGACAGCAGCATCGCCACCCGCTGACGTGACTCGGCATCCTCTTGAACCATGGGTTCCAGACGCTCCCAGTAGGCAACTGCCTTGGCATGGTTACCGGCCTGATCTTCCACCATACCCGCCAGCCAAAGGGCGGTGGTATCGGTCGGTGCCAGCTCAACGGCCTTTCGCACCAGATCCGCTGGGCGACCCTGCATATTACCGTCCCCCGCCATCGCCAGGGCATCAGCCAGTGACAGCAGCACCGTCGGCTCATCACCGATCAGCTTGTGCAGCTGTTCAAAGGAGGTCACCGCCTTGGGATACTCTTTGAGCATCATGTAGGTACGACCCAACAGATACCACCCCTCTGAATCGTCGGGCTTCTCTTTCAAGCGTTCGACCAGGGTGGAGAGCATCTCCTCCACCGTTGGCGCAGCACCCTGCTGTTGCACCATACCGCCAGTACCGGGAGAGAGCATCTGCGGCGTACCGATCAGTAGGTAAAGACCCACGGCCAGCGCGGGTATGGAGATAGCAACTATACCCATCGCTATGCGTCCGGGACTCTTTGCCGCCTCTGTAGCTGCAGGCGCCTCCTCATCTTTAAGATCCAGCAACAGCGCTTGCTCCAGCTCAGCCTTGGCCAGACTGAATGCCTTCTGATCCAAAACACCATTGGCAAGGTCGGCTTCCAGTTCGGACAGCCGCTCCTGGGCAATCACCACATTCTGTTGGTTGCGATCCTCAGCAACCGCCACACGACTGCGTAACAGTGCCGGCGCGAGAATGGCGAGTGCGGCGGCGATCAGCACTGCCGCAAAGATCCAGAAAGTCATCATATCTATTTTTTACTCTGGTTGAGGAGGCGTTCAGCACGTTCACGGTCCGCCGTACTGAGCGCTTCCACCGGCTCCCGCCCGCGACCACGGATAATCTTCACAAGAAAGAACATTCCCACTCCGAGGATAATGAACGGCCCAACCCATAGCAGGAAGGTGGATGAGCGCATCGGCGGGCGGTACATCACAAAATCACCGTAGCGATCCACCATAAAGGCGACTACCTTCTCGTTGGAGTCGCCCCGTTGCACCATTTCGTAGGTGAGCTTGCGCATATCCTGAGCCAGCTCAGCGTTGGAGTCGGCAAGATTCTGATTTTGACAGACCAGGCAGCGCAACTCCGCAATCAACACCTTGAAACGCGCCTCCTTCTCAGGGTCGCTAAACTGATAGGCGTCGATAGCGGCATAGCCCAGCAACGGAAAGAGCAGCAGGACAAGCAGAAAAGATCTTTTCATCACTCACTCTCCAGCGTCGCCAGTAACGGCTGAATGGTCTCTCGCCAGGCAGTGGGGGTAAGTGCGCCGGTGTGCTTCATGCGGATCATCCCCTTCTTGTCGATGATGAATGTCTCAGGTGCGCCGTAGACGCCCCAATCCATCACCGCCTGACTCTCAGGATCGATACCGACAGCGATAAAGGGGTCACCTTTCTCTTGCAGCATCGCCTTCGCCTCTTCTGTGTCATCACGCCAGTCGATACCGATGATAGGCACTCCCTGTGACTTGAGATAAACCAGAAAAGCGTGCTCTTTCCAACACTCGGGGCACCAGGTACCCCAGACATTGAGCAGCCACACCTTGCCCTTCATTATCGAGGAATCCACCGTCTTCGATGGATCGTAAAGGTCGGTGAGAGAGAACTCCGGTGCTTTTTTGTCGATCAGTACCGAGGGCACATCACGGGGGTTAAGGGTAAGCCCCACACCCAACAGGATGACCAACAATATGAAGATGCCCAGCGGTATCAGAAAACGCGCCTTCATGCCGTCGCCTCCGCAGCTGTCAACCTGGCCTTGCGTGCCATTCGGTAGTAGCGCCGATCACTGGCGGCCAATAGCCCGCCGAAAGCCATAAACAGACCACCAAGCCATATCCAGCGGATAAACGGTTTATGGTAGAGGCGTACCGCCCAGGCACCCTCATCACCCAGAGGCTCACCGAGAGCGACAAACAGATCGCGGGTAAGGCCAGCATCAATGCCCGCCTCAGTCATCGGCATCCGGCTTGCCAGATAGATCCGTTTCTCCGGTTCCAGGGTAGCCAGAAGCTCCCCGTCCTTACTGATATCTACAGTGGCGCGGTCGGCATAGTAGTTGGGGCCATTGCTCCGTACCACGCCCTTAAAGAAGAAATCATACCCTGCCATGGTGTAGGTTGAGTTGGGTTCCAACCGCACATCCTTCTCAGTGCTGTAGATTGAGGTCAGTGTGATGCCAACGATAAAGACGGCAATACCGATATGGCCGAAGACCATCCCCCAGCCACCGCGAGAGGTGGTACTAAGGGCTTGCCACAAAGAGCGCCCACCAGTGGCGCGCTCCAGCAGCCACTGAAGAGTGGCAAGCACCACCCACAGCGCCAGTACCAGACCCAGGGCGGCACCCCAGGAGTAGCCGGGAGCAAACACCGCCGGCAGGGCCATGCCCACCACCACGCTGATCAGCATATGAATACGTAGCCGTTTCACCAGATCGGCGAAACTGTCATCTTTCCAGCGTGCCAGGGCACCAAAGCCCACCATCACGGCCAACGGGATGGTAAGAGGAATAAACACCGTATTGAAATAGGGGGGACCCACCGAGATCTTACCCAGTCCCAAGGCATCCAAAATCAGGGGGTAGAGGGTGCCGAGCAGCACCGCACAGGCAGTTACCACCAACACCACATTATTCAGCAGCAGACCCGCTTCCCTGGAGACCATGCTGAAACGAACACTGCTGCGGATCTGTGACGCCCGCCAGGAGTAGAGCAGCAGTGAGCCGCCGATCACTACACAGAGGAAGATCAGAATAAAGACGCCGCGCCCGGGATCAGTGGCAAAGGCGTGTACCGAGGTAAGTACACCGGAGCGCACCAGAAAAGTGCCCAGCAGACTGAGTGAGAAGGCGAAAATGGCCAACAATACCGTCCACGCCTTAAAGGCTCCGCGCTTCTCGGTCACTGCCAGGGAGTGCATCAGGGCGGTGCCGACGATCCACGGCATAAATGAAGCGTTCTCCACCGGATCCCAGAACCACCAGCCACCCCAGCCTAGCTCGTAATAGGCCCACCAGCTTCCGAGAACGATACCGAGGGTAAGAAATACCCAGGCGATATTGGTCCAGGGCCGCGACCAGCGCGCCCAGGCCGCATCCAGCCGACCACCGAGCATGGCGGCGATAGCAAAAGCAAAAGCAACTGAGAAGCCGACATAACCCATGTAGAGCATCGGCGGATGAATCGCCAGACCGGGGTCCTGCAGCAGCGGATTGAGGTCACGCCCCTCCGCCGGTGCATTGAGCAAGCGATTGAAAGGGTTGGAAGTCAACAACATAAAGAGCAGGAAACCGACACTGACCAGCCCCATCACCCCCACTACCCGGGCGGTCATCTCCTCGGGCACACTGCGGCTGAATAGCGTGACCGCGCCGGTCCAAACCGCCAGAGTCACCGCCCAAAAAAGCAGTGACCCCTCATGAGCACCCCAGACACCTGAGATAAGGTAGAGGGTGGGCAGGTTGGTGTTGGAATTCTTCGCCACATATTCGACGGAGAAATCGTTGGTAAGAAAGGCGTAGGTGAGGCAACCATAAGCAATCAGTATAAACAGCAGATGCCCCTGGGCCGCAGGCTTTGCCACCGCCACCCAGGAAGGGATGCCCTTATGTGCACCGATAATGGGCAGTATTCCCTGAGCCAGGGCCATACAGAGCGCAAGAATCAGGGCAAAGTGTCCAATTTCCGGAATCATTCTTTCACCCCGCCTGAAACGCCCTCGTTATGCGCCTTTTCCAGAGCATCCGCCACTTCCGGCGGCATATAGTTCTCATCATGCTTAGCCAATACTTCGTCGGCGACGAAAACACCTGCGGCATTCATACGCCCCTGGGCAATCACCCCCTGCCCCTCCTGGAATAGATCGGGAAGGATGCCGGTGTACTCGACGTTAACGTTGTGAGCCTCATCGGTCACTACAAAGCGGATCGTCAGCTCCTGACCACGCTGCAGACTGCCCGGCTTAACCAGGCCTCCGAGACGAAAGACGTGATCCTTCGGCTGCTTGTTCTGCGCCACCTCACTGGGTGAAAAGAAGTAGGAGAGGTTGCTGTCGAGGGCATTGATCACCAACCAGCTTGCCAGTCCTAGTGCGACCAGTCCGATGGTGATAAATCCAAATCGTTTATGTCTTGCTTTCACTTGGTGTCCTCGGCATTCATACGGATAATCCGCGCTACCCTGCGCAGGGCGTTGCGGCGGCGGCTACGAAGCAGCAGGGGTTCAGCAATCATCAGCAGGGCACAAACACCGAAGGAGCCCCAGACGTAGAGGGCGTAGCCCCCCATATCAAAAAATTCAGCAACACTCATCGGTTCACCTCCGGCAATTCACTGACCCAGGTGGTATCGCGCTCGCGCTCAAGAATGATGCTGCGCACCCGGGACATGGCGGCGGCTATGGCATAAGCCCAGAAACCGAAGGTCATAATCAGCATGGTCCAGAGCATGACCGGATCCATGCTGGCACCGCCGGACATCTTGATCGTCGCCCCCTGATGCAGGGTGTTCCACCACTTCACGGAGAAGTAGATAATCGGAATATTGACGATCCCCACCATCACCAACAGGGCGCCGGCACGGTCGGAGCGGCGGTTATCATCGATCGCCCCCTGAAGAGCAATAAAGCCTAGATAGAGGAAGAAGAGGATCAGGGCGGAAGTAAGACGTGCATCCCACACCCACCAGGTACCCCACATCGGCTTGCCCCAGAAGGCACCTGTCCAGAGAGAGAGAAAGGCAAAGATAGCACCGGTAGGTGCCAGTGCGCTGGTCATCATGGCGGATATCCGGGTATTGTAGATCAACCCCAATATCGACCAGCCGGCCATTACGACGTAGATAAACATCGACATCCAGGCTGCAGGCACATGGATGTAGATGATGCGGTAGCCTTCTCCCTGTTTGTAATCGGTGGGTGCAATAAAGAAGCTCATATAGAGCCCGACTGCGATCAGCACCACAGCGAGAATACTAAAGAGCGTCACCATCCTCCCCGCCAAGGGATAGAAGGTGGATGGAGATGAAAATTTAAACCAGTTGATCAGTCGGGAGCTCATTTCGGCTTCTGTAAATCCTAATTGTTCTGATGTTCGACGGTAACCCTCCCGGTTGGTTCCCGGCGGTCGGCCATCCTATCAATAAAAAACCTACCACGTCATCCCGGCGAAGGCTGGAATGGAGGTTATAAACTTTACTGGCTGTACACAATAGTCCTGAAGCAACCCCGGCAAGGCGCTGAAGGGTGCCCGTAGGAGCGAACTTGTTCGCGATCAGCAATCATTCTACCCCGTCGTGACCCATTGTTTTCCCCGGTCATTCTGCGGAAATTCGTAGCGCTGCGGCTGATGCCAAGGGTGCCAGCACCAATGACATCACCAGAATCGCACCGAGCATATAGATATGACCCGCCCCACCGAGGCCGGATGCCGTCGCCTCCACCGCACCGGCACCGAAGATCAGCACTGGAATATAGAGTGGCAACACCAGCAGGGAGACCAACACACCACCGCCGCGCAGCCCAAGAGTCAAAGCAGCACCAATACCACCAATCAGGCTCAGAGCAGGGGTTCCCATCAATAGCGTCACCAGCATCACCTGCAGCGCATCAATACCCAGATCGTACTGCAGGCCCAGCAGCGGCGCCATCAGCACCAACGGCAGACCCGTTACCAGCCAGTGGGCGGTAATTTTCCCCAACACCAGCAGAAACAGCGGCTGAGGTGTCAGCAACATCTGCTCCAGGGTACCGTCATCAAAATCGGCGGCAAACAGCCGTTCCAGAGCCAACATCGAGGCGAGGAGCGCGGCCACCCAGAAGACACCCGGGGCGATCAGCCGCAGGGTGGCCATCTCCGGACCGATACCAAGCGGGAACAGGCTCACCACGATAACAAAGAAGAACAGTGTCGAAAAGATATCCGAGCGCCGCCGCAACGCCAGCAGAAGATCACGGGAAACGATGGTATAAAAGGCTTCAAACATCGCCGTCCCTCTTCCAGCCAAGCTGCAACTCCTGGACCTGCCCCTTGGTAATCTTCACCTCCTGGTGGGTGGTAAGAATCACCATACCGCCGGCATCCACGTGAGAGCGAATAACTGACTGCAAAAACTCTACCGCCGCCTTATCAAGTGCGGTAAAAGGCTCATCGAGAACCCAAATGCGTGATCTATTCACCAGTAGACGGGCCAATGATACACGTCGTGTCTGCCCCTGAGAGAGCACTCGGGCAGGTAGATCTTCGTGTCCATTCAGCCCCATCTGCTCAAGGGCATCCCACGCCTGCTTCTCACTGATGGCGACGCCATCCAGAGCACAGCTGATGCGCAGGTTCTCAATACCAGTCAGGTCGCCCTTGATACCACTCTTATGACCGATATAGACCAGATCGCGACGATAATCCTCACCCTGTTTACGGATCGACTCACCGTCCCAGAGCACCTCCCCCGCAGTCGGCTGTACCAAGCCGCAAAGGGTGCGCATCAGGGTCGTTTTACCACTGCCGTTATGGCCATGGAGGTGCAGCAGCGTTCCCCCACCGAGGGAGAAACTGAGTCCGGAGAATAACCTGCGGTCACCCCGTACACACTCAAGATCCACAACTTCCAGCATAAAGCCCCTGCCATCAACAGAAAAAACCGCCTGATTGTACACAGCCCCGGCGATCTTTCCCAATATATAGGGTCGAACCGGCCGGATGGTGAGATACCTCAATTAACAGCAACCGGACGAACCGGGCCCCCAAACCAACTAGGAAGCAACACCATATGACATTGATAATACTACTCTTTTTCGCCTACAAAAACAGCCTCAAAAGTAATTCACCGCTTGACAGAGCATGGTGTGGTTACTACCTTCAAACATAAGGAACTAATTGTTTCACGGAGCCTGTGAAGCTCACAGGGTCGACGAATGACATGATCGCTGATGCTTTCATTGTCTGTATATAGGAAGTATCGGCAATGAAGGAAAATCTGTACCAGTCAGATAAGGGCCCTCCATCTGATTTAATTCCAAAAAAAGCTATAAAAACAATCTATTATACCCCACAAAAGGGTGGTACTGAGTGTGAGTAGCAAATACTTCAGGCACTACTCACTCTCTATCGGCGCTCTGACGGTCAGTATCGTTGCCACACTGATCTGGTCCGGTTTCACCCTGAGCAAACGGATAGCCGACATCGATAGGCTGTGGGTGGAGTACAGTCAGCGCGCCACTGTGGCCTCCGGTGCACTCAATCGCATCAACACCAGCCTTGGTTACGGCGGTTTCATCCATAACTTCAAGAACTACATTCTTAGGCAAGAGCCTCAACTGGTTCCTCAGATTGAGGGGAATCTGCACACCGCACGTAGCGCCATCGCCTCTTACCTTGCGCTGGAGATCAGCACTCAGGAAGCGGAGGCACTACAGTCGGTAGACAACATGGTGAACGACTACGAGGAGAAGTTTCGACTCACTCGACAACTGGTGACACGGGGAGACACCCCCAGCCAAATCGATGCACGGGTACGGATTGACGACCTGCCGGCACTTAAATCTATCCTGCTACTCGCGAGCCAGGCGCTGGAGAGGAGCGGCAACAAGGAGCGGGAAACCAACGAAGCACTAAAGCAGACGACCCATCTAATCAAATGGGCGGGACTACTGATCCCCTTTGTACTGCTGGTCGGCATCACCACCATCCTCTTTATCAGGTACGTAATGCAATCCAATGACAAACTGGAAACAGAACAGCGCTACCTGGATAACTTGTTGGACGTTGCCCCTGACCCGATGCTGACTACTGATAACCAGGGACGTATCATCCGCGCCAACAGTGAGGCGGCAAAGTTGTTCGGCTATAGCCAGGATGAGCTGTGCAGAATGCTGGTTGAGGATTTGATTCCGACCGAGCTCCGCCATAAACACACCGCCTACCGCAGAGACTATTTCCATAATCCGGGATTAAAACATTTTAGTGAAAAGCGTCCACTGTCCGCCCAAACACGTGACGGCAGAAAAATACCCGTGGACATCAGCTTGAGTTTTCTTGAACGGGGGGGGGAGCTCCAGGCGATAGCCACTGTCCGTGACACCTCTAAGTGGATCATGGCTGAAGAGGCCCTCCGCAGTGCCAGGGATAAACTGGAGCAGCGGGTGGCACAGCGTACTACCGATCTGGCTGAAGCTCAGCGTATAGCCCATATCGGCAACTGGCGCTGGTGTCTCGAAACAGGTGAGTTACAAAGTTCGGTAGAGGTAGAGCGAATTTTTGGTGAACCCCCAGCCACCACCTGCAGCTCACTTGAGGAGTGTTTCGGCCCCATCCACCCGGATGACCAGATGGCTATCCGCAGTAGTATCCAGCCGGTGCAAACAGATCCCGGACAACCCTGTGATGTTGAGTTTCGTATCACCCGGCTCGATGGAGGTAAACGCTATCTACATCTAAGGGGAGAGAGTGCTGTCAATGAAGAGGGTGAAGTAACTCACCTGATTGGAACACTGCAGGACATCACCGAAAGAAAAGAGGCTGAGCAGGAGCTGCGTCTGGCAGAGAATGTCTTCAGCGGCACCGCCGAGGGGATAGTAGTTACCAATGCAGAGGGTACCATTCTGCGGGTCAACGACGCCTTTACCGGAATCACCGGCTATAGCGCCAAAGAGGCGATAGGCCGCACCCCAAGCATTCTCCGCTCCCACCGACATGACCAAGAGTTCTATCAGGAGCTTTGGTCCAGCTTGATCACTACCGGGCATTGGGCAGGGGAGATCTGGAACCGTCGAAAAAGCGGCAGCCTGATTCCTGTCAGGCAGAGCATAACCGCCATCACCGACGCCAAAGGCGAGATCAGTCAGTACATAGGTATTTTCGCTGACATCACCGAGAGGAAAATGTCGGAGGAGCGTATCCGCCATCTCGCCCATTACGATGCGCTCACCGATCTGCCCAACCGCCTGTTGTTCAACGCGCGCTGTGAGCATGCGCTGACCCGTGCCCGACGGGATGGGCACCAGGTTGCTGTGCTATTCATGGACCTTGACCGCTTCAAACACATCAACGACAGTCTGGGTCATCCAGTAGGTGATGCCCTGCTAAAAGCGGTAGCTGAAAGATTGGCTACCGTATTGAGGGAACAAGACACTGTAGGACGCCTCGGCGGTGATGAGTTCGCCGTGGTGGCGGATGAGATAGGCCATCCGGATGATGCAGCCCTGATCGCCGGCAAGCTGCTATCGGTTTTAAACGAGCCAATAAAGATCGGTACCTATGAACTGCACATCTCCACCAGTGTTGGCATCAGTATCTTCCCGGATGATGCTGAAGATGTGCCCGGTCTGCTGAAAAACGCCGATGCCGCCATGTATCGAGCAAAAGACTTGGGGCGCTCCAACTACCAGTACTACACTGCTGAACTAACCGAAGCGGCCTTTGATAGAATCCAAATGGAAGGCCAGCTTAAACTTGCACTGGAACGAGATCAGCTCTACCTCCATTACCAACCCCAGTACTCCCTCACCAGCGGGGAGCTGACCGGCTGTGAAGCGCTGGTACGCTGGCAGCATCCTGAGCTGGGTAACATCCCCCCGGACAAATTCATCCCTCTCGCCGAAGAGACCGGCATCATTCAATCACTCGGTCAGTGGGTACTGGTCACCGCCTGCCGACAGATGAAGGCGTGGCGGGATGACGGCCTGGAAGCCGGTCGGATAGCGGTCAATCTGTCGGGAGCCCAGGTACAACGCGATAAGATCGTTGAGGTGGTCAAATCGGCTCTGGAGGAGACAGGCCTCGACGCACAACACCTGGAATTGGAGGTGACTGAGAGTTTTGTTATGGGCTACGCAGAACAGGCGGTCAGTGTATTGGAGGGGCTGGAGAACTTGGGCGTCAACCTCGCCATCGACGATTTCGGCACCGGTTACTCCTCTCTCAGTTACCTTAAACGCCTGCCGTTCCACAAACTTAAGATCGACCGGTCATTTGTCCGGGACGTACCCCAGGACACAAACGATGAGGCGATTGTGCGCGCCGTCATCGCTCTCGGCAACAGTATGCAACTTAAGGTGATCGCCGAGGGTGCGGAGACCAAGGGGCAGATCGACTTTCTCAAAAAAGAGGGGTGCCATGAAGTACAGGGCTACTTCCTCAGCCGACCACTGCCGGCCAACGAAGTCGAAGATGTGATACGGCTTCACCAGGCAAACAGATAGAGATACATCCCCAAATGGATTCAGCAGATAGTGAAAGCGAAATCCATTCACCTGTCCGGTGAGTACCTCGCACAACAGCCGGTCACAGGCTGTAATCTTCTTAACAGCTGACGCAATCTTCTCCATATCCAACTCACACAACACCTGATACAACTCATTTTTCAGTTCAGACAGAACCTCGACTTCACCCTTGACTACTCTGATATCACCCTTATTTGGCCCTCTAGGGAGCCTCTGAATAAGTCTGGCCGAATTGAATTGTGCTCAGGAGGCGTAATATCAAGGCGAAGATCACAGCTGATAGCTGGCTATTAGCAAGATTTTCAACACGAAAGCATAGCTTTCGGTGATGGTATTCAGCATAGCTGAATCCCTTCGATCGATTTCTCCTGAGTGCAAGGCAATCGGTCATGACTTGTTCAGAGGTTCCCTATTGCACTTCCATCTATAGGCAAAAACCAAAGAAACACCCCGCTAAAGTCTTCCTAAATTGCATTAAGTAGCCCTCACCGCCGATAATACGCCGTCGAGCGGCCAAACAGGCACAGCGCCGCCCCCATAAAGCTTGAGTAAGTACAGCCGTATGAAAATGAAAGTGAGTGAGCTGATCGTCAGGTATATGGAACGATTGGGTATCGATCATATCTTTGGTATTCCCGGCGCCCATATCCTGCCTGTCTACGACAGCCTCTACGACTCCAGCATCGAGGCAGTGCTCACCAAGCATGAACAGGGTGCCTCCTTTATGGCTGGGGGCTACATCAGGGCTTCCGGCAAAATCTCCGCCTGTATCGCCACCGCCGGCCCCGGCGCCACCAACCTGGTCACCGGCGTCGCCAACGCTTATGCCGAGAAGCAGCCGCTGCTAATCATCACCGGCGAGACACCCACCCATATCTTCGGCAAAGGGGGGCTACAGGAGAGTTCAGGCGAGGGGGGAAGTATTGATCAGACGGCCCTGTTCAAAGGGATTACCCAATACAACCGGGTGATCGAGCGGACCGACTACCTGCCCCAGGTGTTGAAACAGACCTCAAAAATCCTTCTCTCGCCCAACTCCGGCCCGGTGCTGTTGAGCTTTCCCTTCAATATCCAGAATGAACTGGTTGATGCCGACATCCTGGACAGCATCCGTACCGTAAAGCGAGAGCAATCATTCAACGAGGCATCACCCGCCATCGCCGACCTGTCCCAGCTGATTATGGATGCAAAAAAACCGGTGATTATCGCCGGTTACGGCTGCATGCAGTCGGGGGCGGGGGAGGTAATTTCCCATCTGAGTGAGTTAATGGGTATCCCCGTCACCACCAGCCTCAAGGCCAAGGGGGTGATCAGTGAGCAGTCACCGCTCTCACTAGGCAGCCTCGGCGTCACCTCCGGCGGTTGCGCCTACAGGTACATCACCGACGAAGCGGACCTGCTGATCTTTCTCGGCGCAAGTTTCAACGAGCGCACCAGTTACCTGTGGGACAAGACACTTCTCAGCGGCAAAAAAATCGCTCAGATCGACCATGACTTTGCCCAGCTGGAGAAGGTGTTCGACGCTGATCTGGCACTTAACGGCGATATACGGGAAGCACTGGAAGGAGTGGTTCGGAATATTGAGGCGACAGGAAACTCAAGAGCGTTACCCGAACAGACCCAGCACTATCTCTCCGGCCTGAGGAGCACTAGTAACCGCGACTATGCCCAGTTCCACAGCGGTTTCTCCCTGATCGAGCATTTTTTTCTCAAGCTGGAGGCCCACTTTCCCGAGAATGCCGTGGTCTTTGATGACAACATCATCTTTGCTCAGAATTTTTTCAACGTTGCAAGCGGCAATCGCTACTATCCCAACTCCGGCGTCTCCTCACTGGGCCATGCCATCCCCGCCGCCATCGGCGCCCAGTTCCATGAGACCAAGTCAATGTTCGCCATCCTTGGGGATGGTGGCTTTCAGATGTGCTGCATGGAGATCATGACAGCGGTCAACTACAACAAACCATTGAATATCGTCGTTTTCAACAACTCCACCATGGGCCTGATCCGCAAGAATCAGCACCAGCACTACCAACAGCGTTACATTAACTGCGACTTCATCAATCCCGATTTTGAGCAGCTTGCCGGCGCTTTCGGCATTAATTACAAACAGGTGGCTGCCGAGGCGGATCTGGAGTCACTCTTCTCCGACTACGACCTGAGTGGCGCCATCAATCTTATTGAGGTGCTGATCGACAAGGACGCTTTCCCCAACTACTCTTCAAAACGCTAATGCTCGTCACAAAAACAGACAAGCAGGACGCTGAGAGCGCAGAGAAAAGCTTTGGTTAGAACAGTGAGCATCTTCAGGCACTCTGTTTCCCTTTGTGAGCTCTCGGTTTTGGCTTTCCACACCCATACAGCTGGGTATTTAAAGTGACTGGAGATCTGGAAGTGAAGAGAGAAGCCCAGGGGGAGGAGTATTACAATTTTGTAGTGGTCATCCCCGTCGCTGACAGGCCGCGACACCTGGAGAGCTGCCTCGACAGTCTGCTGGAGCTCTGCCGCCGCTTCAACTACGGCGGCTTCGATGGTGGCTGCTACCGTAAGATCAGCGTCGTCATCGCCGATGATTCCAAGGAGCCTGCCAACATCGAAAGCCACCGGACCATTGCCGAGCAGTTCAATCGTCAGGGATTGCGCAGTTACTATTTCGGTCAGTCAGAGCAGTTGGAGCAGACGAGTCGCCTCAAAAAAAATCTGCAGAGTGCTGCCGACAGAATCATCGGTAATACCGATCCCGCCGCCTTTTACCACAAGGGCGCGTCAATGATGAGAAACATCACCTACCTCAAACTCAGGGAGTGGGACAGTGGGAGTGATGACACACTCTTCTACTTCATTGACAGTGATCAGGAGTTCAAGGTGAAGGTGGAGACGGCGGAGGGTGACCGGGACATCTATGCCGTCAACTACTTCAACTCCCTCAACCGCATCTTCCGTGACACCGATGCGGGTATACTCACCGGTAAAGTAGTGGGTGACCCGCCGGTATCACCGTCGGTGATGACGGCTAACTTTCTCGAAGATGCCACTGCCTTCCTTGAGCAGATGTCAGCAATTGATGTCTCGGCCCCCTGCAGCTTCCATCAAAAAAACCAACCTGCAGCCGATGACGCCGCCTACCACGACATGGCCGATCTGTTCGGTTTCAAGCAGGCGGCCACACCCTTCCGCTATCGCTGCACCTTAAGGGGTGAGCATAACCACCTGGACTGCTTCAACCACTTTGCATCCAAGCTCAATCGATTTTTTGACGGCGAGCACCCCACCCGCAAAAGCTACTACAGTGATGGCGACCTCCTCGCAGGCATCCAGCCGGCCCGGACTATCTACACCGGCAACTACATATTCAAACCTGAGTATCTTGACTATTTCATCCCCTTTGCCGCTCTCAAGCTGAGGATGGCGGGGCCGGTTCTCGGTCGTATCATCAAGGCCGAAGTCGCAGATCGATTCGTCTCGGCCAACCTGCCGATGCTGCACAAACGCACTGTCAGAGAGCAGGGTGTCTCGGAATTCCGTCCCGGCATCGACCGCTCACTTGAACGGGTAGACCTCTCGGGTGAGTTTGAAAGACAGTTTTTCGGTGACGTGATGCTCTTCAGCATGGAGCAGCTAACCGCTGCCGGTTTCCCGCAAAAAACACCCACCTGCGATGAAATCGAGAGAATTGTCACTGCTGTAGAGGGTGAGATGTATCAAAAATATTTGATCAAAAGGGAGCAGATTGGTTTGAAGCTGGAACAGCTGAAAGCACGCCTCGACGATAAAAGTGGCTGGTGGAACCACCATTCAGAACTGGCCAAGTCCAAAGAGGCGTTCAGCCAATTCATCGACAACATCGAGAACAATTTCAGTAGCGCGTCAAAGGGCTACCAACTAATTGCCCCGGGTGCCCACAAGGAGGAGCGTCTTGCGGACATCTGCCGGTCAATCCTTCTCTACAACGATGACAGAGAGGCGTGGCGCCGGGCACTGGAGAGAGAAGGCCGTGAGCCTGAGCAGAAACAATGAATATCTTTATCCTCAACACCGGCCGTTGCGGCTCCACCACCTTTATCCAGGCCTGTCGGCATATCACCAACTACAGCGCCGCCCATGAATCCCGCATACAACTCATCGGCGACCGGCGGCTTGCCTACCCGCAAAACCATATCGAGGCGGACAACCGACTCTCATGGCTGCTTGGGCGGCTGGAGCAAACCTATGGTGACGGTGCCTTCTACGTCCACCTTCGCCGTGACGCCGACGCTACATCCGAGAGTTTCGCCCGACGGGAAGAGATGGGCATTATGAAAGCCTATCGCGAAGGTATTCTCCTGGGTGGTCAAAATGGCCACTCGGCACTGGATTTCGCCGCCGATTACATCGAAACCGTAGAGAGTAATATCGAGCTGTTTCTCCGCAACAAGCGCCACCGGATGACGTTCAGCCTGGAAAACGCCAAAGAGAATTTCTCCCACTTCTGGGAGTGGATAGGGGCCGAAGGGGACCGTGAGCAGGCACTGATGGAGTGGGATACCCACCACAACGCTTCGGCCTGACAGGCCTGCTTTAGCTCTGAAAATTAAAAAAGCGGGACGCAGAGTACTCTGCGTCCCGCTTTTGAATTTACCTGATCAGGACAACGCTTTCTGAATCAGCGGAATCAAGGGTTCAGGGAGCTTGACGCTGCCGGAGAGCGCAAACTGCTGCCCACTCTTCGACATCTTCTTCCAGGTCTTGAGGATAATGTCGATCCACTTCTCCTCACTGTACTCCGGGTGCTTGTCGGCAAACGCCTGCATGTAGTGCTCGATAAAGACCAGTGCTGCGACATCCTCCAGCAGTTGGGTATCACGATTGATCTTCACCGCCTTCTTACCCACCGCCTTTCTTACCCGCTCGATGGAGGCTTCATCGTAACCGGCCTTAACCATCAGTCCGGCAACGGTATCAGCATGAAATTTATAGAGCTGGGTTCGCCATCGGAAGTAGCCCTCGCGGTTCATCGGGAAGGCGTCACGGGGAGACTTCCAGCGCTCGATGTGCTGTGCCCGCACCGCAATCTTTCCCACCTCGTCGGCATCCGACATAAAACGTCCGATCATCTCCGACATCCGCTCTCCATAGAGCAACTCTTTGGGGACAGACTCACCACCGCTGCTCTCCATATTTGGATCTTCGCGGTTGGCAGCATCAATCAGTTCAACGGTTTTTTCAAATGGTGTCTGTTGGGACATAGCTCTACTCCAGTTTCGATTGGCACCATTCTAGGCGGAAACCGGCGGCGGAAAAACATAGCTCGTAAAGGGGTAAATTGGAGTGACTGGGGTTCTTCTGATTGAAATACATCGACCGAATCGATCTGCAGTTCATTTAATGAGTAGACATTATGGATTGACCTGCCCAACCTCAACATCGTGGGTTATGTTGAGAGTTGAATCAAACACAGAGCCACATTGAGGGGGCAGGTC
>JBEVXU010000002.1:0-343602 GCA_040505895.1 Sedimenticola sp.
TACCATTGTAGCCCTGCAGGGTACCCTTGCTGGTGGTCATCTTGCAGGATTCGTTGTCGGTGATGTTACTCTTCACTTCCTTTGGTCTTTTACCTTGGCCCATCCTTGGGCTGGCTGACTTTAAAAAGGTATTGATCCTCTCGTGGGCCTTGTCTAGGGTCTCTATGGCCTGCTTTTCCCTATCAAGGTGCTCTTGATCACGCGCTACACTTTTATCGATACGCTTGTGTTCACTGATATGGTGGCGGATCAGGCGCTTTATCTTGTCGCGTTTCTGTTCTAACTCTTTCAGGGTGCCAGACCACTCTTTGGCTGCATTGGATGGCATCTTACATCCATCAATGGCGAACAGTTCTTTGCCCAGCAATCCTTGTTGATCACAGATCAGGATTATCTGCTCAAAGAGTGTTTCTATCTCTTTCGGATGTTCACTGACAAATGCGGCAATGGTGGTGAAGTGGAGAACGGTATCACAGCTGAGTGCTTTGAAAATGATGTTGGTCTCACAGCACCATTGGATCTCACGACTAGAGGTGATGCCTTTAGAGTAGGCAAAAAGAAGGATCTTTAGAAGCAGGGCTGGATCGTAAGCAGGACGCCCGCCTTCATCGTTCTGATATTTTGGATAGAAGACAGAGAGATCAAGCTTATTATCTACCAGGTGGTGAATGGCATACTCGAAGGTGCCAGGCTGTAACTGGTCTTCAAAGTTAATTACGACCATTGTTGTCTGGTTATAATTATAGGGCTTGAAATTTGGCATTTGCAGTTCCCTTTTTGCTTTTCCTTATTTTATCAAATAAATCGTTTTTTAGGGGTTTTTCTACAGCTTCAACGCTTTGCTAAGCGGCAATAAAATTGTTGGCTAAAATTTAAGCGAGTCTTCGATTTCGTGATGCAAAACGGGACATCCAAGTCCCCCTTTTGCACTCAATCTTCGACAGCCTATTATTGCCCCGGCCGTCCCGGTCTCCAGCACTACGCAATAACATCGCAAGCTCGTTACTGCTTCGTCGCTGGCTCCCGAGATGACTTAACGTCGCGTTCGTATGCGATCTTTGGATTCCCTCTGGCGCTATGCGCACGCCGGGCATCCAGTATCGCCTCGCGACTACCGGGGACTAACCGCCTCGGCTTTCAGCCTTCCTTGGCGGTCAGCGAGCGAGGAACGAGAAAAAGCCAACTATTTTTGCCCGTTTGAGCAATTTGTTGGGCAGTGATACTCCCAAACAATGTTGGAAAACACTAGGTTTTAGCTCCATTCCGTAAATCCTCAGGCTGCGTATATCTCCTTTTCAGATTTCACTTTAGTGAAACTAAAACTGGCTGTAAAATTCTAGATTCGCATAATGCTGTGGAGTGGCATTTGACCAATTGGCTGGACCACCGTGCAGAACCTGGTTGCAGGTCATTACTGTATATCCAAGGTGGGTACCACCATCCTCCTCGGTTCCAGTTAACCACCATGGAAAACCAACAGTGGCGCCAACACAAGCATTGGCATGCCATCCCATAACCACAAGATGGGTAATGCCAAGTCTTTGCAAATCATAGTGCAGAGTAGTTTCGCGGAACGCATTGGGATGGGGCTTTCTCAAAAGGTGCTGATTTCCATTGTAAAGTGCACTAAGAGCTGTACGAGTATTGTCAGGACCATCATTCGTTCCAGGGAATCCTTGCAGGAATCGAATTGACCGGACATTGCACCCCATTCTCTGCATATACATCAGAAGCCTTTGTTGGAATGCCGTTATGTTAGAGTTTGCTATTGCTTGGCCTTTTGTGTTTGATGTTTCCCCTGGAGCGGCTTGGTTTTCTTCGTCAATCACCAACAACGCTATTTGTACTGCGTTACCCAGATACCCTTGCAGGGCTGCATTCAAGCTACCGTTAATGTACATAACATTTCTCATTTTTTGTAACAATTTTTAACTTACATTAAAAATTTTCGATCATAATGACAAAATGACTCATCCGCCCAACGGAACGCTCACGCGCAGCGGTTTTTTGCCGTCGCTGTGTAGCAACTGGTTGGGCAGCTCCAGTAAAGATTGCTCATGATCAACAGCAGCAACCACCCATATTAATGGGCCCACTCATCCAATAACCGTCCACCCCAAGATAAAATTACCCCAGCAGATAGTATTCGATCGATGGAAACAACTGGGGACAGACCACCATTAAATTTCAAACAACATAAAACCGCGGTCTGTCCCGGGTTACTGCGCTTGTGATTTATTGTTCACTAATGAGACCTATTTGCTTTCGCTCAGCGGCGGCTATAAAGGATTTTATGTAATGATGTGGGATAGAGATTTCTGCTTCAAATGCAGTTCCGTCAGGACCATTACTTGTTACAATGATGACGAAATACGATCCATCAGGACGGACTTCCTTACAATAAATGTATTTCCCTATCTTTCCTTCGCTTGTATAAGGCTTTAACGGCTGCTCTAAATCTTCCCATCCTTTATCGGTAAGAAGTACGCCGAATACTCTTTGTCTTGACACTTAATTACTCCTCGGTTAATACGCTATCAGGAAGCCCATGCGCGGCGGTTTTCCCATCGCTGTGTAGCAACTAACTGAAAGGGATCTGAACCCAATGCCGACGCCTAACAGGTGATTACACTAAGGAAAGTGGCCTGACCCCATTTGCTTGTGATACATCCCAAATCTTTTCATATATCTCTAGCTTGGCTTTGACTATTTCTGTACTGACAGGGATAAGGTATGTAGGTTTTTTAGTGCCAGCATGATTTATAGACCCTCCCGTAATCCAGCAATCTTTACGATCAACGATTATGAGCCTGTCGTGCAGCCTCTTGTTCTTCTTAACTTCCATATTCGAATTATATTGGGCCTGATGTTTTTCAATGTATGCTTTGATTTCTTGCGCATTCTTGTTGGCAAATATTCGAACTTTTATATCGCTGCCGACATCAGCTAAATAGTTATTAAACTCCTCTCCACCAAAGTACGGATCAATTAAAAATATTTCTGATTGTGCCCCATCCACAATAGACTTTAGATCAACGAAAAACCTGTATCTATCACCAGGAGCGTAAGCACTTCCAACATCAGCCCTACCCGACAGTTCAAGCTCTAGTTTAAGATCTTCAATTATATCAAGTGCAAAGCCTTGAATCTGCTCGATTGTATGATCCCCGCCCATATCAAATATCATTTTGGCCATATCAACCTTGATTTTTTTCTCAGCGCTTACCTTACCAATGAGAGCACCAACCTCTGCAATCCATTGCCTTTGAGGGGATGCTCCTGCATTATACTTGGCAGAAAAGTCTGGCGCATTGTCCATGAGTTCAGAGAATTTCAATAAAATAATATGTTGCTCAACAGGACTCGGGCCAGCGAGCTCTCTTGCTTGTTTTTCTAGCATTCTTTCTAAATGGTTACTCATTCTATTTCCGTAGTGCTGTTTAAATAAAGGGGTCTGGCCCCCGGTATTTTTCTAGGGCGCCACTTTCTTTCACTCGCACCTAATAGCCTCTTGAGCTTTTTGCTTTACTTCATCGTTCATGCTATGAAATTTATCGTAATCTGTAATGCCATGTAAAAGCATGACTATTACTTTTTCAATAGCATCAAGTAATTCTTTGTACCGCGGCTCATCTGAGTTAACCATGAGGAAAATTCTGTTCGAAAGAGTGCGCAATCTTTTGTTGATGGCTTCGTAGTCATCGGTTGAAATAAATCCGTGATCTGGACTAGATTCATGGAGCACATCAAATTCGGTGATTAGTTCAACTAAACAATCACGAAATGCATATATCCATTTCTCACGCATAGAGACAATAGCTTGTTCGCGTGCAATACGTCCGCTGACATAGGGGCCAACAGTGAGGGCAAGCATAGAGACAACAATCGCCAAGAAAGGAGAGAGGTCTTTGAGATCCTGAGTATTCATATAAAACACCTATATAACAACTAGGAACAGACCACTATTAAATTTCAAACCGCATGAAAACCGTAGTCTGTCCCGGGTTACTCAACGTGAATCGTAACCGATCTATCAAACTCATCTATTCAATGAATCAATTGATCTGGCGTTGCCCGACAAATACCACATGTCGGTACGAATATTTAAAGGCGGTATTTACAGACCAAATAACGATCCCCGCCGCAAGAAGACTAGGTATTAATCGTTCTCTAGATCAAAATACTGCGAACGGTGGTGAATTGACCCTAGATATTAAACAGTAAAATATTAAATTTGTAAATATCAAAAGGTATAGTTTTTAGCAAAAAAAAGTGCGACATAATCGTTATATTTAGACGCAGAATAGTAATAGGGGTCAGACTGAGGTTCCCCCGAATTAACGGACAGTTTTAGTTATAGGCAGCTCTCATCTCATATTCTACCGGTGATAGATATCCGAGATAGGAGTGTCTTCGGTGTCTGTTGTAAAAAACCTCGATATACTCGAACAAGCTTTGTCTGGCTTCAGCCTTCGTCCGATAATTCTTATGATGCACCAGCTCATTCTTGAGTGTGCCAAAGAAGCTTTCGGCAACAGCATTATCCAGACACTCACCTTTTCGACTCATACTGTACAGTAGACCATTCTTATTGAGTAAAGCCTGGTAGTCACCAGATGCATAGGTACTGCCTTGGTCTGAGTGAAGAATAACGTTGCTTGCACTGCGCCGCCCAATAGCCATTACAAGCGCATTGCTGACCAACTGAGCATTATTCTTATCTCCCATTGACCAACCAATCACCTGACGAGAAAACAAGTCCAGTATGACTGCAAGGTACAACCAGCCTTGGCGGGGCTGTATGAATGTCGTATCCGATACCCAAGCTGTATTTTCTTTCTGTCTGTTGAGAAGCAGCGTTTAAGCCTATTAGGCGCAGGTGACATTGTATTCTTAGAGTCCGTCGTCACAACAAACTTACGCGCCATCTTCGACTGAATACCATGGCTTTTCATCAAATGAGCCACTCTGTTAACACCTATGCATTCACCAGATGCCAACAAGTCTTCATGAATGCGAGGCGATCCATATATCTGACGACTTGCGTGATGATAGTGTTTTATCTTTCCAATCAGCCTAACATTTTCCTCTGATCTGCGGCTCTCAGGGCGTCTCAGCCACTCATAATAGCCGCTAGTAGAGACCTCTAATGCATCACACAATTGAACTATCTTGTGTTCTTTGCTCTGTGACTGAATAAATGCGTATTTCAGTCCAGCTCTTTCGCAAAGAACACCGCGGCCTTTTGTAGGATTTCTACTTCTTCTCTCAGTCGATCATTCTCCTGTTGCAGCTTGGAGAGTACACTTTGATCTTCTTTTTTCGGCCTGCCTCTGCCACCAAAGGCCTGATCACCCTTGGCCTCCAACTGCTCTTGCCATTTGTATAGCTGATTTCTTCGTATACCTAGCTCCATGGCTATTTCATTAGCTGGCCGACCAGATTCCTTCATCATTCTGACAGCCTCAAGCTTGAACTCTTTGGCATAGGTTTTATATGGCTTTCGTTTTCTAGTCATTTTGATACTCCTTAGGCGACATTGTCGCTGATTAAAAGTATCCGTTAAACTGGGGGAGCTTCAATGCCGCTTGACGAAGCACTCTCCGCCGTATCGGAACAGACGGAACAAAAGCAGGCCCGACGGATTTTTCTAGGAGTGCGGAGCAAAGTACTGGAGGGGCTGGATCTTGCCGGTGCCCTCAACAGCTTTCCAACGCATTCCCGAAACACTATGTGGCCACCACCTCCGCAGGAGAAACCTCAGGAAAGCTTGATAAAGTGCTGCTGAAGTTTGCTGAACACCTGGAGGATCACCAAAAGATCACCCAGAAAACCCAGCTGGCCATGGTCTACCCGGTTCTACTCACTCTGATCTCCCTCCTGGTGGTGATGGGCCTGCTTGCCTATGTGGTCCCGCAGATTGTGCAGGTTTTCGATAATCTGGGGCAGAACCTGCCGTTCATGACCCAAATTTTGATCCAGAGCAGTGATTTCATCAGAGAGAACGGCCTACTGTTATCTGCCACCCCGCTCTCCCTGTGGCTCCTGTTTTGTCTACTTCTACAGGTGGATAGCTATCGCCTGGGCTACCATCGTTTTCTACTCTCCACCCCGTTTATTCGCCGCTTTTCCCGTGGTGGTAACTCCGCCCGGTTTACCCGCACCCTGGCCATATTGACCAACAGCGGCGTGGAACTGTTGACAGCCCTGCGTATTGCCGGTGAAGTGATGCCAAATATGGCCATGACCAATGCGGTAAAAGACGCCGCCGTGCGCGTCAGAGAGGGTATGACACTGAGCCATGCATTAAAACAGAGCCGACTGTTTCCGCCACTCACCATCCACCTCATTGCCAGTGGGGAATCCAGTGGGCAACTGGATTCAATGTTGGAGAGCGCAGCTGAAAATCAGGAGCGAGAGATGCAATCCCTCGCCGAAATGGTCGTCGCCATCTTCGAGCCCCTGCTGATTATCTTTATGGGCGGCGTGGTACTTGCCATTGTTATAGCAATTCTCCTGCCGATATTTGAGATGAATCAGTTGGCGGTTTGAGTCATGCCTCACTACATGTCCTTGTCCTGTTCTTTACTTTGGGTTTTGCCACCCTATTGTTCTGTACGGCATTGCTCTTTTGCCCAGTGAATTCTAAGTTATGTGTCTACCCCACCACTGATTCATCACCACAGAATATCTTGAACGAGAAAACCCTCAGATACAGAAATGTACCCCACAGCGAGTCTTCGATCTCGTGAAACATTTTGGGACATCCCAGTCGCCAAAATCAACTCGATCTTTGACAGCCTGTTTGCGCCCTGGCCGCCCTGCGTCCGTGCTCCTTCGCCACACCATCGCAAGCTCGGTGCAGGCTACGTGGCACTACCGCAAATGGCTTGACGCGATTCTCGGATCGCCTACTTTATTTTTCCTCTAGCGCTATCGCACGACGGAAAAACAGTGCGCCCTAATCGCTACCAGGGATTAACCGCCTTCGCTTCGCTCTCCATGGCGGTCAGCGATTGATGTTGTAATTGTCGGTAGTGTCAGTATTTGGGGTATTACTAATATGCATGTGCGTCGCCGCTGGGGTCGTGCGAGGGGACTTGATACTACATTATTGTAGTACTATAATCCTGTCGCACTACATTAATGTAGTATTTAGATTGGCTACGAAACATCCGCTTGCAGCTGAACAGCGGTACTGGAATGCCACTAAAAATCGTGGCCAAAAATACTTGGTCACTACAATTAACCATTAAAACTAGGAAAACAGTATGAATCCAACTGATCGCTCGATTTTGTTCTCCCGCATGCTAGGACTCTTAAGCGAAGATGAACTGAACGCGTTAATAAATAAAAAGGTCGCCATTCCCGGATGTGGCGGCACAGGCTTTACCTATGCCGAGTGTTTGGTGCGTATGGGCATTGGAAAAATTCATATTTCCGATAGCGACACCTTTGGCTTGGAGAACATGAACCGTCAGTTCGGTTGCACCATTCATACGGTAGGTGAGCCCAAAGTTGAGGTGTTGCAAGAACGCCTTACGTCAATCAACAAGAACTTAGAGTGCACAAGCTTTGGCGCTGTCGATGAAGAGAACCTCAGCGATTTTCTTGAAGGCGTCGATGTGGTCTGTGACACCATGGATTTCTTTGCCATCACGCCAAGACGAAGATTGTACCAAGAAGCCCGAAAACGCGGCATTGCCGTTCAAATCTGCTGCCCTGTTGCCTGGGGTGTAACCAGCCACCGCTTTGATCCACATGGCATGAGCTTCGATGAATTCTTTGGCATTGATGACTCCATGACAGAAGATGGACAGCTCAGCGCCTTTGGGAATGGGCTGGCACCTGCAAAGTTGTATAAAGCTTACATCGAAAGCCCGAAACTAGACTTTGAAAACAAAAGTGTTTCGTCCGTCAGCTCATCCTGTTTGATGGCCACCTCGTTTGGATCTTCACAAGCTTTGAATATTTTATTAGGCAAAGACCTTGGCTTTAAAGCGGTACCTCACTGGTACAACATCGACATCATCGCTGGGCGATTTGAATCCGGTTTTGGTCAGCCTAACGTGCAACGAAGTGCTCAAATAGAGGAGACAGCCTAATGCAATTTGTTAAAATTCATAATGAAACCGAGCTGCTTGAATGGGTGAAACAATTTCTATCCTGTGACGCCATCTCGATGATGAATACCTTGAATGACCAGATCACACGTAATCAAGTGATGGATTCTGCCTACAAGTTGGTTCGCCAAGCCTACCTTGAACGCAACCCCATAGCAGAAGAATCTGCTCATGAGATTCTAACACTTATTTATAATCTAGAGTTTTCATCAGCCAACATTGAGCGGGTCTCAGCAGATCCTCTGCCTATCTTACAGGACATCAGCTTCATTCTAGAGACAGCCATACTTAACCATGAAATCACACAAATCGACTCCAGCAGGCTTGCACAGGACATCAAAACATCTGAAACCTATGAGACGTGGTTACGGAAGGTTATGATGGAGCACAGAGCCGCTAAGCATGAGTACTATGACGATTTCCTGCCGAACCGGGCCAACAAAGACGATATTAAGTACCTGCTGTCGCAAGAAACCAGCTTAGACCCTCGGTTCGATGACATTCTTGCTTTAATGCAAATCGGCACACAGGGTCAGGAAAAAATGGAGATTGCTTCCAACTACTGGGATGAAATGGGCAATGGTGAGTATGCGCAAGTGCATACTCACTTATTTGCCAAAGCCCTGGAAGCGGTTGGTGCATCCGATGCCTACATTCAAGATAGCCTGACTTTTGAAGCCAAAGTATCGGGCAACCTTTCAGCCTCTTTGGCGTTAAGGCGTCGTAACTATTTCAAAGCCGTGGGCTACTTTGGTGTCACCGAATACTTGGCACCTCGTCGGTTTGCGTCCTTGGTTAAAGCCTGGGAAAAAAACAACCTACCCACCGAGGGCATTAAATATCATAAGCTGCACATCAAGATTGATGCGATTCATGGCAATGCTTGGATAAAAAATGTAATTTGCCCTTTAGCTGAAAAATCGCCAGACATTGGTTTGGACATTGCTGTTGGTGCGATGATTCGTCTGAACTCATCCAAGCGTTACCTCGATCGCTTATTGAAAAACTGCGATAAATCGATTCAGTTCAAAGAAGAGGATCGTGCTCATGCCTCTTAATAAAAAAGGGTTTTCCATCATCAGCCTGCCACCAATAACGAAGGAGATCAAAGAAAGCTTCTCAGATCTACCTTTTGATAAATATATGGGCAAGAATCGTTATCGAAGATTCCGACAATACAAAGTATGCCATGATGGTGAACAATGGGATTTCGAAGCTTTACCAGTCAGACCTTATGTCACCTACAGAAAATACAACAAAGCTGCAGGCGGTATAAAACGCCACTATGAACCTTTGCTTGCACAATTCGATGACCACATTCGACAAGGCTTTCATGAACTGGAGATTGATACCAGCACTGACTGGCAAATCAATGTTCATCAGTACCGCGTCATAGTGAATGAAGAACTCGAAGGCATTACCGTACCCGAGGGCATTCATTGCGACGGTCATGATTACGTGATGATTTGCGTTTTCAATCGTCACAACGTCACCGGTGGTGAAATGAAGCTGTTTACCGACATTGAAGGTAAGAACTGCTTCTACACGGGTGTCGTCGAGAGTGGGCAAGCAGCATTGCTCAACGACCGAAAGATGTTTCACTATGTTTCCAATATCGAACAGATAGACCCATCTCAGCTCAGTTATCGAGATATTGTGGTGATTGCCATATCGAAATGGGAAGAACGTTGGTACGGTGAAACCTTCGAAAAAGAAGCCCTGGAAGAAGCATAATGCTCAAGTAGATCAGCCCCCGATGACCGCCATGGAGAGCGATGCGAAGGTGGTTAATCCCTGGTAGCGATTAGGCCACACTGTTTTTCCGTCGTGCGATAGCGCCAGAGGAAAAACAAAGTAGGCATCCAAGAATCGCGTCAAGCCATTTGCGGTAGTGCCACATAGCCTGCACCGAGCAGGCGGTGGTGTGACGAAGGAGCACGGACGCAGGGCGGCCAGGGCACAAACAGGCTGTCAAAGATCGAGTTGATTTTGGCGACTGGGATGTCCCAAAATCTTTCACAAGAGCGAAGATCTCGCTTATTTATTGAGGTAAATATGAACTTACAATCATGGGTATTCGACATTGCCCAAGGGAACTATTCTATAGACTTAGGTGACAGCAATGCTCCGTGCAAAACCGTATCGCAAGTGGCGATCCAAGATGACCTACATCTGGATTACGGTTCAGATCAAGGTTCTTTGGACTTAAGAGAAAAAATCAGCGAACTGTATAGCGCGACATCCGCAGAAATTCTCGTGACGCACGGCGCTCAGGAAGGCTTATTTCTGAACTATCTGTATTTATTAAAGCCTGGGGATGAGGTCATTCTACTGACGCCTGGATGGCCACAAGCTTATGAAGCGCCCAAAAAACTGGGCGCACGCCCCATCCCAATTACCTACTTAGAAAACGGCGGTCTCAATCTCAAAGCCTTGCGGGAGAGCATAACTCATAAGACTAAAGCCATCGTTATTAATTCACCCAGCAACCCAACCACTGCTGAGTTGACGGCGTCCGATTTTAGAGCTTTACGAGATGTGATCCAAGGCAAAGACATCACTGTTATTTTTGACGATGAATACTCTGTTGATCTTCAAAAAAGCTACGCCAACCAATGCCCGAACTCGGTGTCTGTTTCAAGCCTCTCAAAAATTTACGGTCTGCCTGGACTTCGGGTAGGATGGGTTAAAGCAGACCCTGACCACATTCAATCACTCAGAGCACTGAAGCATCTAACGACTATCTCCAACTCTGTACACTGCGAAAAAATGGCCCTGTCAGCTTTGAATAACAAAGCAGCCTATCAAGCTCAGTATCAAGAAATGTGGGAAACCGGACGAGAGATACTTCAAACATGGGCTGCACAGCACCCTGAATGTTTTACACAACTGCATATTTCTCAGGCCCCTTTTGCGTGGATACAACTGGCCCCGACTATTCAAGCGGTTGATTTCTGCAAAACCATTCTAAAAGAGAAATCCATCCTGCTGATGCCTGCGGATGTTTTTGATGCCACGCAGCACATTCGACTGACCTTTGTCAGAGACAAGCAAGAACTGACGATCGCTTTAGCACACATCAGCGAGGTCATAGCTTCCTACCTGAATCCACATAAGGAACATCAACTTGAATCAGAATTTTGTTAAGTACAGCGCCCTAGGCAATGACTACATTGTTATTGATCCAAACACATCTAATATATCGATAGATCATGATGCCATCATAAAAATTTGTGATCGTCACAACGGTCCTGGGAGTGATGGCATTCTTTATGGTCCAGAATCCAAGGATCATTTATCCCTGAAGATATTTAATCCAGATGGGTCGGAATGTGATAAAAGCGGCAATGGTTTGATAATCTTTGCTCACTATCTATATGACAATGGTTGCGTAGGCCACACAAATTTCGATATTCATTTAAAAGACGAATCGGTGTCGATCCAGCCAATAGACCCAGATAACGGCCTCTTTAAAGTTCGAATGGGTAAGGGAAAACCAGCTCAACTTGATGATCGAAAACAACCTTATCCTTACCTCGGTTATGCAACCACCTTTGCGGATACCACCTTGGTTGGCAGCTTCATATCCATTGGTAATCCGCATATAGTGCTTGAAACCGATGCGCCAACAGTTGAACTGGCGCAATCTTTAGGCCCCATCGTGTCGAATCACCCTATGTTCCAGAACCGAACCAATGTCCAGTTTTGTAAGATCCTGAGTCGTCACGAAATCCAAATTGAGATTTACGAACGTGGCGCTGGTTATACCCTAGCCTCTGGCAGCAGCAGTTGTGCTGCTGTTACAGCGCTGTATCTACAGGGCAAGGTTGATGCAAAAGTTAAAGTCAACATGCCTGGCGGTGTTCTGGACATTGAAATCGATGCAGAACTTCAAACCCATCTCATTGGATCTTCAAAGATTATTTATTCTGGCGAACTCACATAAAAGGATAAAACGATGGATATCATCATCAGAGACGCCTTAGAATCTGACTTAGAAGGTATTGTCGCGGCTTATAACACCTCCATCACCTCAAAGAACAGCACCTGTGACACCCAACCGATTACGGTTGAGTTACGGCGTAATTGGCTCAGATCAGCGACTAAAGAACGGCCCATCTGGGTTGCAGAAGCCAAGATAGACGGGCACATGCAGGTGGTTGGTTATTTTTCTTTTTCCAACTTTATGAATAACCGACCTGGGTATTCCATTACTTGTGATATAGGAATCTACATCCATTCTGATTTTCACAAAAATGGGGCTGGTAAAGCTCTGCTTGAGAAAGCGATACACTTCTGCCCAGAAGTAGGCATTGAAACCATTGCAACCACCATTTTTGACAGCAATGAGGCGAGCAAACAATTGTTTTATAGCTTTGGGTTTGAGAAGTGGGGCCACATGCCCAGAGTCGCTAGACTCGATGGCATTGAGAAAGACTTAATCATGGTGGGATTACGCGTCGACCACAGCTAATGGTTTAAACGGTTCGTTCGCTGCCAGCCATGGAGAGCGAAGCGAAGGCTGGTAATCCCCGGTAGCCGTGAGGCCGCACTGCTTACCCGTCGTGCGCACAGCGCGCCAGAGGGGAAGCAAAGTAGGCATCCGAACACGGCGTCCAGTCAATGGGAACTGACTGCGAAGCGGTAACGAGCTTGCAATGTTATCGCGTAGCGGTTAGTGACCAGGATGGCCGGGGTACTAATAGGCTGTCGAAGATTGAGTCCCCGAGAGAGACTGGGATGTCCTGTCGGGTTTCACGAGATCAAAGACTCACTTGTCAGCCTGAATAGGAGCCTCTATCACACCGCGCCTGAGGCCTCGGGCGCATTTAACAAATTCTCTTGAGGGGAAGCGCTTGGAGTTCTTTCTTGTTCATCTTGCTTATCCCCCTTGTGAGTTAATGATAAGCAGATACAAAATTTAATTTGCAGTCTCCACCACTGCCAAATTGAATTGTTCAGAGGTTTATTTGCACAACCTTCCGCCGCTGAGAATGATGTTACTCCCTAACCGTTTAAGGTAAATGCACTCCCAGTGTTTCAGGAAGCCCCAGCATAATATTTAAATTCTGGACTGCGGCTCCACTGGCACCTTTCCCTAAATTATCCAACTTCGAAACAAAAAGGTATTGATCATTTTTCTGTTCAAAATAGATATCACAGTAACAACTGTTCTTCAAGCCTTCTATGTGCAGGAAGGTAGATTGTGTCAGGTCATCACGCACTCTGACCAAGGCCTCATTTTCATAGTAACTGCTTAACAATTCTAAGATATTGAAAGTAGGTTGTTTACATTGTATTGCATCTATAGGAATTATTACGTGCATGCCCTGATCGTGATTCACTACGCTAGGCAAAAAAATCGGCCGATGTTCTAAACCAGACCACTTCTGTATCTCTGGTATCTGTTTGTGATTCAGCGTTAGGCCGTACAATGAAAAAGCTGAGGGTAACGGGGATTGTTCATAGTGGGCCACCATCGCATTGCCCCCCCCTGTATAGCCGGAAGCACCAAAAACATTAATAGCTTCTGCAGGGTTTAGAAAACCTGAAGCAATCAGAGGTTTTAAGATTAAAATAGCGCCCGTGGCGTAGCATCCTGGATTAGCTACCTGACGGGCATTTTTTATATCATTTCGCTGTTCAGAAGAGAGCTCGGGTAGGCCATAAACCCAACCATCTTTAACCCGATTAACTGAACTGGCATCAATGACACGTGTGTTGGCTTCAGCAGCCAACTGAATGGAGTCGTCAACCGCTTTATCAGGGAGGCACAGCAATGCAACATTGGACTCTTTCATTAACGTTTTTTTGGCCTCGGGTTTTTTCCGGTCTTCAGATGCAATCTCCAGTATTTTAATGTCCTCGTGCTGACTCAGCCGCTGAGTCACTTGGAGGCCTGTTGTGCCGGATTGTCCATCGATAAAAACTTTATATCTTTTCATCATCTGAGTACCTGTGCCTGTAAAAAATCAGGAAAACTTTAGCGCAAAAATAAACGTAATATGTAGAGGTCAAGTCTTTAATGATTTTTACGGTATAGGTGGTTATAAGCGTTTATTTTGATAACTGTGGCCCACTAGTGATCTGCTCGAACAGCTCTTCGGCAATTCGGCGCACCTCGGGTGCCACCCGGGTAAACTGATCCTTTCCTTCCACCACAGCTTTCAACGCAGTATAGAGAGGCCGCCAGCGTTCGGCCGCACCCGTCTCTCGTAGTAGCTCTACTACCTCTTGGGTGTACCCCTTGGTGACAGCCTCCCGGAAGAAGAGCTGGAGCTCGCTCCAGGTCGACTCCAGCAAACGCTCACCCACTTGCTCGAAAACAAGCTGTGCCTCTGCTTTCGCCTCTGGCCATTTGTCGTTGCAGAGAAGCAGTGTAGCAAGCGTGTTCCGGTAGTCCAGATTTTCGAGATCGATAGCGACCGCCTCGCGAGCCAATGCCTCTGCCTCGATAAGCTGCTCACCCCATAGATAGTAACTCCAGGCCAGATAGTTGTGGCATCGCCCCTTGGTTGATTCATAACTCATTCCTTCACGATATGCCGCTATGGCAGCCGTCAGGTCACCCTGTTCCACCAACGTAATTGCCAAGTAGCCCCAAGCTAACTCATGATCCGGCTTAATCTCCAGCTGTTTATGGTGAGCTTTTATGGCGGCCGTCAGGTCACCCTGCTTACTCAACACATATCCCAGAAATGTCCAGGCATATTCATGATCAGGCCTAATATCCAACTGCTTGTCAAGTGCCTCTTTGGCGGCCGGCAGGTTACCCTGCATAGTCAACACTAATCCCAGTACTACCAAGGCAGTTTCATGATCAGGCTCAACATCCAACTGCTTGTGAAGTTCCTCTATGGCGGCCAGCAGGTCACCCTGTTCCGCCAACGCAGCTGCCAGGTTAACCCTGGCAGTTTCATGATCAGGCTTTACTTCCAACTGCTTACGAAACAACTCTATGGAAACCCGCAAATCGCCCCGCTTCTTTAACGCTAATCCCAGCTTATTCCACTCACAGCTTATGCCATACTTTTCAAATTGTCTAAACAGGTTCTGCAGCTCAGTAGTTGAAAATCTCGTATTCTCTTTGCTACTAATAAGTTCCAACATACCAGCAAACGCTGCCAAAACAGGTTGCTGGTAAAGTTTAGCAGCAACCCGCAATCCCTCCGGATCAAGAATTCCATCTATCAGACCCTCATGTACTGCTTTTTTCAATGTTTTGTGGAGAGCAGAATCCAGTGAAAACGCTGCATTCAACTGGTTAACTGAAGTTCGCAAAAGCAAGTCAAATTTGACGAGTTTATCATCGTTCATAGATGGCAACTCACTGAGAATAGCTTGTCTTATTTCTTGCGGCAGAAAAAAGCAGTCAACCAGGCGTTTTGTCAATTGTCCGACATCTACCTCCTTTGGCCACTGTGTCCGACTTGCCGCTATCAGCTCGGGTAGCTCTTTAATGAAAGCTATCCTTTCGACCTGGGTTTTCAACCCCGCATCATCCCCATCAAGATCAATCACCCCTCCAAGCGCTTTGTGCCGCGCTCGGAGGCTCATCATGGTCGGCAGAGCGGAACTCTCCAGAGCAGCCTGCGTTGTCCTGTCTTCAACGACGCAGGCGAGGCAGAAGGCGAATTCGGCGTGGCGCAGACTTTTGTTGCCTCTACCGGTGACTCTATTCTGTAGGTGACAGTCGGCACGCACCTGCAACTCATCCTGGCTGTAGAACACCTTGAGGAACTGTACCAGCCAGATCAGGCGGCGGCGCACTCGGCGGTTGGTGCGCATCAGATACCATATATTGAAAAAACGCTCGGCGATCTGAAAACCGTGCTTACGCCCCGGTCTAAGGGGCACCTTCTCCACCACCCCCTGCCGCTCTAGCCGGGTGAGTTGAGTGGAGACCGTATTCACCGGCAGTCTAACCTGCTTGGCCAGATTCCCCGCAGTCAGCGGGTCCCAGTAGATGGCCATGGCATCAACCACCTTCTGGGCCTGGGGAGAAAACTCCTCGAACCGTGCCTTGTAGAGGGGTGTACAGTGATCCAGCAGCCTTTCAAGATCACTACGCACATCACCATAGATACCTTGTGCCAACATGCCGTAAAGCAGTACCGCTGTGCGTGGATTACCGCCGGTAAGGGTATAGAGGGTGTGCAGCCTCGCTGGCTCTTCCGCTATCCTGTGGGTGATAGCGCTATTGTTATCCACTTCCGCAAGCTGCCTCAGAAACTCGCTTATCTCTTTCTCACTGAGCCCTTTGAGTTCATGGATCTTAAAAAAATCATAGAAAGCGGCATCGTATTCAATTGTCGTCTCCAGCACCCGTAAACTGGCCCCGATCAGTAGTAAATGTGGTTCATGATCCAGCAGCTCGCGAATGACCCCGTGAGATTCAGCTAGACGATCCAGGACGATATCGAGGTTATCCACCAACAGCAGCAGACGCTTGCCAAGCCGTTGGGGGTAGCTGAGTAGCACCTGCAGCGCCTTAGCGGCACGGGCTTCTTCCGCTTCCGGCAATGCATCCACAGACTCTTCGAGTTCATTGGAGAACGTCTCCTTTCCCGCCTCTTCTAGTGAATCACCCAAAGCGTCCAGGCAGTTGACCCAAAAATCGGAGAGCCGTGAAATGTTGTACTGCTCTTCGGGGAAGGTGAGCGGCAACCAGACTGAATCGAGTGATGACTCTTCCTTGACCGCCAGTGCAAAACGGTGCAGCAGGGTGGTTTTACCCATACCGTGGATGCCAACGATAAGGCGGTGTTGTGGTGTTTTTCCCGGCTGTTCCCTGCGCAGCCCCTCCAGCATTTTTTCAAGCAGGGCACGCCGCGCCACAAAGTAACGTTTGAGCTCCTCCCGGTTGAGGATAGCGGGGTTGTAAACGGCAATGCCGTGGTGTGGAAGCTGCTCTGTCATGGTGCCACCCTGTGTTGCTAGTACTCACGTAAGAGAGTTAGACGGAACTGGTATCGATCACCGTCCTGAATATGCTGCCCCAGCACCCCCTGCTCGGCATAATCCAACAGTTCCGAGAAAACCACAAGTGAGCCTTTGATCTCGTGAAACCTGACAGGACATCCCAGTCTCTCTCTGGGACTCGATCTTCGACGGCTTATAGTACCCTGGCCGTCCCGGTCACTGACCCTACGCCACAGCATCGCTTTGCTGGCTGCAGGCTCCGGTGTCAGTTCCCGATATGACTGGACGCCTTGGTTGGATACCTACTTTGTATCCCCTCTGGTGCAAGGCACAGCGGGGATACACTGCGGCCTCAAGGCTACCAGGGATTAACCGCCTTCGCTTCGCTCTCCATGGCTGGCAGCGCCTGTGTTTTTCTAGTCCTATGGCTCTATTTGTCATAATCGTCCGTTATTCGCACCACCTACCCCAAATTCATTTTTCCGGCGTGTCAGGCCACCTTGACACGGTTACACGTCAGGACTAGTATTTGTATTACATGCTGGTGCCATTTTGGCACCATGCGGCATTAAATAGAATTTAAGGTGCATATCATGGCTGCAAGAACTTTCCTGGAGGAGCTTCCAGACGAAAAGAGCGAGGCCCGTCTCTCTGCTCGCGTTCCCGCTCGCGTGAAAGAAATGATAAAAATGGCTGCCGAGCTATCTGGTGCAACTGAAACTCAATTTATGGCCCAGGCCGCCTATCACGCAGCTCAGCAGGTGATTGAGCAGGAGCGCATCGTGCGCCTAAGTAATACGGATACAGTTGCATTTCTGGATATGCTTGATGCTCCTCCAGCGCCTAATCACACATTAAGAGCTGCTGCCGCGACCTACAAGAAATCCGGTTTGAATGTTGAAAATTGAGCGCCTAAGCAAATCTCACGATAGAAAGGGTTTTGACTGCGGCGACCATAAGCTTAACGAGTTCCTACAAAAAGCAGCTCGGCAACATGCCGAGCGTGGAATATCACGTACATTTGTGCTGATCGATAATAATTCACCTCAGACAATCCTCGGCTACTACACCTTGATGGTATGCGAAGTTATGCCTGGTGAAATCTCAGATCCACGACTCCAGCGCTACCCTCATCCTATGCCAGCAGCCAAGCTGGCCAGACTGGCTATCTGCACGGATAACCAAAAGAACGGTTTTGGACAAAACATATTGCTCAATGCAATGGAACGCTCCGCTCGCATATCGGAAGATGCAGGTTTGGTCGGTATGTTCGTTGATGCAAAAGACGACAAAGCCGCTGGCTATTATATCAAATTTGGCTTTATCCCTACAGAGAACAATCATTTAGTGCTGTATCTGCCTATCGCGACAATACGCCAGGCGCTTGAAATCTAACGAACCCACTTAATTTGAATAGGGATTGTCACCCGGTCACGTCTGCCTCTTGTCACCGCCGTGAAAGGACGGTAACCCCGCAAATTACCCCCAATCCCCTGCTCTGATAGCATTCTCCACAACAATAACCCAAAAATTGGCAAGTGAGTCTTTGATCTCGTGAAACCTGACAGGACATCCCAGTCTCTCTCTGGGACTCGATCTTCGACGGCTCATATGCCCTGGCCGTCCCGGTCACTGACCCTACGCCACAGCATCGCTTTGCTGGCTGCAGGCCCCGGTGTCAGTTCCCGATATGACTGGACACCTTGGTTGGATACCTACTTTGTATCCCCTCTGGCGCAAGGTACGGCGGGGATACAGTGCAGCCTCAAGGCTACCAGGGTCTAACGGCCTTCGCTTCGCTCTCCATTGCCGGCAGCGCCGGTGGTTCATTGACTCCCTTCCTATCCCTCGCATGACTTTTGCGTAATTGTACTGGCTGCCTTGCATGTATTATGTATGCATTGCATTTAAAGTTAAAATCACATATCTCAGTATTTTCGTTAAAGTCAATAGGATATGGAATCCATATAACACGCCTTGCAACTTTTGCTTTTATCGGCGCCACTAAACTCATAGAGTTAGTTGCGCCACATTCAACAATTACCCTATCTGCAGCAGAATATACATCCGCAATCTTTTGAATACATGATGTCCAATCCCACTGGTGGTCATGTTCGGGTCTAACTATGCTGCCTCGTCCCTTGGTATACAACCGTAATAATCGATTTCCAGGTAGCGAGTATTTTACTTCAAACCCTATCCCAGAGCTCCATAGGGGTTCATTAAAGCAAGAAGGATCCATTTTTGATAAATGGCAGTACGAGAACCATTTGAAATACCCATGTAGTTTAGATTCGGAGCCTCTAAAGCACTCCTCAAATATTTGGAATAATTTTTTTTCTTTCTTTATGTTTGGTGGTTCTGTAGCAGAAATTGACAATGGCTTAACAATTAGTCCGTTGTTAGGGAACGTTGAGTCAATCAAGTTTTTAACATCGTTAATATTTTCCATTGATTCATAACGAGTTAGCTGTTGGTTTTTATTTAGTTTAGCAAGCTTATCTTTATTAATGGATTTTTCAATTAACACCCATGCATCATTATCAACAAAATAAAGCCCTACAAATGTCCCTTTAGCGCCATAATTACGCTGATGAAAGTAGGCTAGAAGAGGGTCTTGTTTTAGTGTGTAATTACACTTCATTGAGCCAAAATGATTAACGTAAGACATGCAGTCAAGATTATCTTTAAGCAAATTTTTTGTGTTGGATGATAATAAATCAAGAGCTTCTTCATAAATTGCAACCACCTGATATCCATCCATGCTATGTGTGTATATCATTAGCTAGTGTGGCAATGCTAAAAAGGTACTGACCCTTAAGAGAGAAGAAAAAAACCACCCAAGAAGGGCGGCCCAAGTTGGAGTTGATGCGATGATGGTCGCATCTGACAGAACCGCTGCTGCACGGTGCTGCCACTAACGTGGTCTGGAACAAATTCCGTCCTTGCCTTATATGGTGGTTAAGGCGTATCGCGTCAAAGACGTGATATCAGATACATGGCAGTTAGCGTGCCAAAATACCGTCGAATATCGAGGTTTACTGATAAGTAGTTGAATAGCATTAATAAAATATTATATTCTTAATATTGTGGATAATTTAATTGAGCGTCCTTTATCCTGAATTCACCTAATTTTTTATGTGTAAAACGTCATATATGACACTATAATTACTTCTCTACATGTCAAAAATGGCGGTTTGGAGGCGATGATGAGAGGGGTAACCACGGCGCGGACTGAAGTTTGTGGAATGCTGGATGGTATCAAGGAGCCAGCTATCCTATTGTCTCCGGATTACCAGATTCTGGCGGCCAATTCTGCTTATAGAAATAAGCATGAGCAGGGTGAAAGTCTTCTATACCGTTACTGTTATGAGGTCTCCCATGGTAATAAGACACCCTGTGGTCAAAATAATGAGTCCTGCCCTATGGAGGTTGCGCGAGATTCTGGTGAGCCTCAACGCGTCTTTCATATTCACCACTCTCCCAGGGGCGAAGAGCATGTCGAGGTTGAAGGGCGGCCGATCTTTGATGCGGCGGGTGAGCTTCGCTATTTTGTAGAGATTATTATCCAGTCTCACGCAGCCAGTACGCAGGTGGAGAGCCACGGCATGGTGGGACGCTCACCGGCCTTCAATAGGATGCTGGAGCTGGTTCAACGGGTGGCCCCGAGTGAGACAGCAGCGCTGTTACTTGGAGAGTCGGGTACAGGTAAAGAACTTGTGGCTCAGGCGATACATGATCTCAGTTCACACCGTGATGCACGGTTTGTGCCGGTGGAGTGTTCCGGGCTGACAGAGTCACTTTTTGAGAGTGAACTCTTTGGTCATGAAAAAGGTGCCTTTACGGGGGCTCACAGTGCCAAAACAGGGCTGGTGGATGCTGCCAGGGGGGGACGCTGTTTCTTGATGAGGTGGGTGATATACCACTGAGTCTCCAGGTTAAGCTGTTACGCCTGCTGGAGACAGGAACCTACCGCTCTGTTGGCGGGGTGGAGCCAAGACAGGCAGATTTCCGCCTGATTTGTGCCACTCACCGGAACCTAAAGGAGATGGTTGCTGCGGGTCATTTTCGTAGCGATCTATACTATCGAATCAGTACATTTCCGGTGGGGTTGCCGTCTCTGCGTCAGCGTGAGGGTGATCTTGAGCTGTTGGTGAATACGCAGTTGCAACGCATCCCTGGCGCGGAGAAAAAGCGGCTCTCCAGCGAGGCCTTAGTCTATCTGGCCAATTATGACTTTCCCGGTAATATAAGAGAGTTGAAGAATATTCTGGAGCGTGCCAGCCTGATGACAGACACGGATATGATTAAGCCTCAGCACCTGTCGGATGAACGCCTGGAGATGGGGGCGGTGATTCCCGATCTCGTCATCTACCCACTCTCTGAGGTGGAGCGGCGCTACCTGGCGCAGGTCTCTGCCAAATTCACTGGAGATAGAAAAGAGCTGGCAGAGAAGCTGGGGATCGGTGAGCGGACCCTGTTTCGTAAGTTGCAGAAGATCAGTCAGACCTGAATGGTACTGACTCAGGATATTACCGCCTATTTTCTATTGTAGGAGCGACTTCAGTTACGATGGGATCTGGCACAATATCGACCATCGCTGCCAGCCCTGGAGAGCGAAGCGAAGGAGCAGGTGGGGGCGGATAAGATATTCGGTGCCATATGTGGCTATATACTTCTTGGTCTCTCATGGGCCCTAATCTACGGTGCAATCGATCTTACCCTTCCAGGCTCATTTCTCGGTACAGTGACAGATGTACAGAGTGGCCCTCATTTTTCAGCGATGGATCAGTTTATCTACTACAATCTGGTCACATTAAGTACGCTCGGCTACGGCGATATTACCGCAGCTACACACGCAGCACGTTCCCTTTCAGCTGCAGAGGCGATTGTAGGTCAGCTCTACATGACAATTCTGGTTGGCCTCCATATTATTGAGTCCCGGGGGACTTTCCAATAGTGGGGCAGTGGTATTCAGATAAACCATAACTAGTCGCTAATAGTACAGATCATCCAAGGAGTGCTGGACTAATGAAAACATCTCAAATCTTTATAACTGCACTGTTCTGTATATGTGTCTCTTTCGCTGGAAATATTGCCTATGCCGATGACTATAAAATAGGGGTGCTGGCAAAAAGGGGTGCAGCCAACGCGGTGAAAAAATGGGGGGCGACGGTTGACTACCTGACAAAAAAAATCCAAGGAGACAGCTTTACCCTCTTGCCTCTCGATTTTGAAGAGGTTTTTCCGACGATTGAAGCTCGTGAAGTGGATTTCTTTCTTGTGAATTCCTCGATGTTTGTTACCGCCAGGGTAAGATATGGGGCTGATGCCATTGCAACCATGATCAACTCCCGGCAGAAGAAAGCACTAAAATCATTTGGAGGAGTGATCTTTACCTATATCGACAGAGATGACATCCAAGCTTTGTCAGATATCAAGGGTAAACAGTTGATGGCTGTAAAGGAGAGCTCTTTAGGGGGATGGCAGATGGCCTATAAGGAGCTTGTTGATGTTGGAATAAATCCCAAGCAGGACTTAGCCGGTATTCACTTCGGTGGTACACACGATAATGTGGTGTATGCAGTTCAGAATGGCGAGGTAGACGTAGGTACCGTGCGTACCGACACACTAGAACGCATGGCTGCGGTCGGTGATATAGAAATCTCTGAATTCAAGATTATCAATGCCAAAATACCGGATGGCTTCCCCTTCCTGATTAGTACCTCACTCTATCCAGAATGGCCAATAGCCAAGCTCTCGACAACATCTGAAGCGGTAGCCAAGCGGGTAGCCGACACACTGATAGAGATGAAGAGTGACAGTGCTGCAGCAAAGAGTGCAAAAATTGTTGGGTGGACGGCACCTCTCAACTACGATGCGGTGGAGGATATGCAGAAGCTTCTAAAAGTTGGTGCTTATGAATAGAATTAGTTGCTGCACTGTTGTTTGTTTTTAAGCATTTCGGATAGAGGATGACTTTTGTAGTCTGCACTACAGGCATCGAGTAAGGTATAAATATGGCAAATAAAATAATCGGTTATGCCAAGGGGAGACTTTTTCAATTAATGATAGGGGTGACTGCTCTCGGTGTTCTGCTTCTGTCACTCATCTCTACTTACTTAACCTACAATAGCTTTGAGTCGCTCAATGAGGAGGTGGCCAGCAGGCTACAAGCGGGGGAGCAGCAGGTGGAGAATACGCTTGAGGAGAACCTGGAGCAGATCTCAATTTCCGCCACTAATACGGAGCAGAAAACAAGCAAGTCTCTAAATAGCCACTTGAGCACTGTTTTGCAGGGTGAGTTGGAGGTTACCAAGCAGTTATTAAGTGAATCTTTGCTGGAAACAGCGGATGCCATGGCGTATATGCTCTCCGCTGTTTCAGCCGAAGAGATCCTTAGCAAGAATTATCTTGCTCTGGTGAGTTACGTCAAAGTTGCAAACAGCAACCCTAATGTTGTCTACGCCATTTACATGCGGCCCAATGGAGGCAAGCCCTTTACCCGCTATGTCAATCGAAAAAATCCGCAGGTCACTTCGCTCATTGAAAAAGGTGAAGGCCGCACCTCCATGGATAAGCTTTTATTTGCAGCGGCGGCCGATCCTAACATTAAGGAGGTTGCTCGCAAAATTCTTTTTGAAGGAAAAGAGCTTGGGACTATTCGTCTTGGGATCTCGATTGAGTCTGTGAGCCGACGTATATCAGAAGCACAGGCCAGGTCTGACAAGATGATCCACAACAGCAGCGTAGAGGTTAAGCAAGCATTGCAAACAGTGGCTCAGACCATCACTCAAAGCTTGCAGGAGAATATTTCACTGGTAAATGCACAAAGTGCCAAATCCAACAACGAGACGCTGCAGGAGATTGAATCGAGTGCCGACAAACTGGTCTGGGTTCAAATGGGCATGATGATAGTGGTTGGCCTGCTGATACTGGCGGCGATGTGTGTATTCTTTATCATGCGAGTCACTATTCCTATCAATCGGCTGCAGATGACAATGAAGGATATTGCAGCGGGAGAGGGCGACTTGACTCAGCGCCTGATGGAGAGTGGTGGTGATGAGATAAGTAAGGTCGCCCAGGCATTTAATCTGTTTGTAAGCAAAATTCAAAAGACATTAATTCAGACTAGTGAGTCGACGGTTGAGCTCAGTGGCGCCGCCTCCACACTCGCGGAACTGGCACATCGAGATAGCGAGAGTGTCAACCAGCAATTGTTGGAAACACAGCAGGTGGCGACAGCGATTACCCAAATGGCAACCACGGTACAGGATACTGCACAGAGTGCTGACTCAGCCGCTAATGCCGTACGTGAAGCCAGTAGTGAAGCATCTCAGGGTAAAGAGGCAATGGTCCGCACTGTGGAGGCTATCGATACCCTCGCTGCTGAAGTGATCAATGCAGCAGAGGTGATTAATAAATTGGAAGCGGATAGTGAATCAATTGGATCGGTGCTCAATGTCATAGGGGGCATTGCTGACCAGACCAACCTGTTGGCACTTAACGCGGCTATAGAAGCCGCTCGTGCCGGAGAGCAGGGACGCGGTTTTGCCGTCGTTGCAGATGAGGTTCGGACACTGGCCGGCCGTACTCAGGAGTCAACAAGCGAGATTCACGCCATTATAGAAAACTTACAGAATGGTACACGCAATGCGGCAAAAGTGATGAACGGTGGACTTTCGACTGCCAGACAAACCGTTGAGACCGCAGGTCGTGCGGGAGAGGCACTGGATAATATTGTTGAATCAGTCTCCACAATCCTTGACATGAATAATCAAATTGCCACCGCTGCAGAAGAGCACACTGCTGTCACTCAAGAGATTGGTCGCAGTGTAGTACGTATATCCGAAATATCGGAAATTGCCGCCGCCGGTAGTAACCAAACAGCGGATAAGAGTGTGGAACTGTCGAGTCTTGGCACCAAACTGAAGGGGCTGGTGGCACAATTTAAACTCTGAATTGTAGACCCCGGGAGGCTGTCCGAGAATAGAAGAGCCTACTACGGAGTTGGCTGGCAGCCTGCGCCAATTGGTGGATGCGCTTGACTTTGCATCCATGCAAGGGCTGCTGAAGCAATATGGCCAACGAGATCAAACCGTAAATTGATAAGGTATGCCGTGTTTCAGTAAGTGCGAAAAATCTCCTCAGCCTAGAATCCTCAGTTGACCGCCTCATTCTAGTAACTTCTCAACTCAAGTTTAGGAGTTCATAATGGCAAAAAACCGTTCCTTCTGCGCCATTACTCATGCTCCAATCGCATCGTAAATGCATCCAATTGAAGGCTTCGGATAAAAAACTGATGACAGCAAAGCGCTATCTGGCTCTGACACCTTGAGCAAACTGACCAGTGTCGCTGCCAAGGTAATCGAGAAAGGTAAAGGAGTCCTGCCAAACAACGATCCGGTTCAACCCAAGATCGTCAAGATAATCAGCAAGGGTAATCTGGTTCAAGATGGTGAATTCTGAGTAAACTCACATCCATGACCACACATTGGAAAATAGTTATATCGAGACATTGAGATGGATTTTCAGTTCGACCAATTTGCACTATTGGTGGCGTGTCTGATAGGACTCATCGTATTTTCAGCGTACAGCATCAGAGCAGTGCGCAAATCTGGTATTGCCTCCTACCTAAGAGGCTTGTTATTTGCTGTAAAGGCAACCATTGCTGTCATGAGCAAACTTATCTTTGGTTTTGTCGGCTTTCTGGCCTCAAGTGCTGATACATCCGAGGAAGAAGAAAGTGATGTTTCTGCAGGTGCATTCAGAGGTGGGACATTAAATTACCGCACCGGAAAACTCGATGATGGCACTGATCCCTATGGATGGTATGAGAAGGATTAAAATCTCGTCTACCGCCTCATCCCTTTGCTGACAATTCCCTTTCCAACAGCACCTCCTTGTTTTCCCGACTCTTGTGCTGGAGCGCGCAATGGGTTGGTCGCATTCTCAATGGAACGTCCAACCTTCACCCCTGCCCACGCCATCATCCCGCTCCACAGCAACGGCAACCCGAGATAGAGGCTGGTGGTAACCATGTTGAGCAACATACGTTTGGTATCATGCTCTCCTGGATTGGCGAAGATTTGCAGGAAAGTATTCACATCTGGGTACATGGACTGGATAAGATTCTGGTCCACCCACATAGCGAGGTACCAGAGCACACTCCAGAATTTGACAGTAAAGATGGCCATGGCGCCGACGACCATCATGGAGATGGAGTACCGAGAAAGCACGACTACCATGGGAAGCAAGGCGTAGATACCCAGTAGCAGCACAGCCTGAACCATAGGTAGCGCTTGAAGGACTGCGGTCATGGTGACAGAAAACAGTGCTGATGCGGCCAACACACCTCCCGATGCCAGACCACCTTTGGCGATATTCTCTACTGTGCTCAACATACCCGTGCTTCCGGCATTGTGAGCGACAAGGTCGTTGTTCGACCACGACGGTGGTGAATTTGTCAGCACGGTCTTGGCGACTGCATCGTTTTGCTGTTCACTGGCCAACGCCGGAGCCACCGCGACGACGAGGCCGGAAAAACCTGCCGAGGTCGCGTCAGCCTCTTTAATCAGCTTTTCCCGCAGACCAATCGCTCCGTCTTCCCACCATTGTTTGCAGTAGGGCTTACCCCAGGTGGGCGGTGCAGCTGGGTCGTATTCAGTATCACGAGCCGCATTATAGCCCCAGCCACTAATCTGCGTGGTCGGACGCAAGGTATCGTAGTAGCCGGATGTATTGCGATACACCTGCGACCCCATCCAGTCCGGATCATCAGGCCCATAGGTTGTCAGCAAGGCGGTGACGCCGGCAGTAGATGGGCGTTCAGCCTGGTATTTTGACCGCGCAGGGATGTAACACTGGCTGAAGAAGTCACTCACTTCCTGGCGCAGGCGAGGATCGGCAATGGTGGCAAGCCTTGCCTGTTGCTCGTAGGTGCGCATATCCACCGCATTCGGGAGGCCTTCGACCACAGCATGATTGAATCCGGAGGTCATTGATAACACCGCATACCACCACACCGGAATATTCACCGTCGCCGGCGACCCCGCAAACCCGGTGGAACCATAGGTGCTCTGGGGCGCCGCAACCGTAGCCGTTGGTGGAGTCGGATCGATCAGCGTCGGCGGCGGTGTGTAGTTGAGTGCAGCCGCGTTGAGTGGCGTCAGTGCCGCTGGCTGCCCGGCCAGCACGACCACCAGCAGCGCAATGAAGAGCTCCAGTTCCATGCGCCGTAGCGACAGCCCGGTTACGGTGCCAAACTCCCCACCCTCAGCAGGTTCACGCCAGTTATCGATCAATATACCGAGGAACGGCAGGAACACGATGCCCGTACCGAGCAGGACATCCCAGAGGATGCCATAGAAGGTCCAGCCGAACAGTGTGGTGAAGAGCTCAAGATAGCTGTCGACGGTCATGCCCTACTCCCCTGCAACACGGCCAGCACCTGGCCAAGCAGGTTCTGACCCAACACCAGCTCGATCACCACGAGCCAGGTCACGATGCGCCAGCGCAGATTATCCAAAGTATCTCGCTGACCCTCGTCGATCCGCCCCCAGCAATGGAGACTGCTCGTCAAGAGCGGCCAGGCCATGGCCACCAAGGCGATGAGAAACAGTCGGAATCCGGTAAAGAGCGGCTTCAAAGCATCGATGCGGGACTGAATCTCGCTGACCGAGAACGTCTGGACCGAATGCCAGAGGATGCCGCCGGTGCTCAACGCCAAAGCAACCGCCAGCAAGGTCAGCAGGAGGAACCAGCGTCGGCGAAAAGCAAGCCCGCTACGGAACACGACCATTACCCAGCGGACGAGGATCGATCGTGGGCACCCGTGGCGTTTGCAGGGAGGATTGCCGTCGAGCCGCAGCACGCTGGAGCAGTGTTGCGATCGTATCGGAGACCACTTCCTTGCGTACCCGGGTCTCGAACAGGAGGTTCTCTATCTCCTTGTCCAGCTCAGTGATTGAAATATCTGCATGCTCCCGAGCCACTTCGGTGGCATAGACCTCCGGCACCTGTCGACCGGATAGCAGCAGTCGTCGGGCGTACAGCGCCTTTTCCACGGTGCGGGCGGTACTGATCTCCGAGACCAGCCGCCCCATGATAAGACTCTGCTCGGAGGCCGGCATCTCCCGGATCGCCTCGATGACCTGGCGTGTTATGGCCACACCGGGAGCCGTAATGTTGTCCAGATTAGCCAATGTCAGTGGCGTCGCCCCACTGACCAGGTTCTGTATTTCAACGGTGACGGCGGTCGCTTCCTGATTCAGTTTCGGTAACAGACCGGTGCCGGGAATACTGTCCTTGCGGCAGGTATCACAGGTGGTCACGATATTCTCACCTACTACGTCAACGACCCAGTCCCTTGCATCCGCCGGGGTAGTCCAGATCTCTGTCAGTCGGGTTGCCGACGCAGGTGATACGGGACCCACCGTGGTGATAGGCCGGTTCATATTGATGTTGTACCCAGCCTTGACGATGTCACCGGTGAACTCCAGGACGGGCTGACCTGCTCCCCCCGCTTGGCCACCGACCCAGGGAATACCACTATCACCGTTCGATGATTCGACGGCATCCTTTGCCGTGACGGCATCATTGCCACCAATCCCCATTTGCACTTTCCAGTCATTACCCTTGGACAAGGTAATGAGGTCGGCATAGGGGCTCTTGCCCTGCGCGATCTCGGCCTCCATCTGTTCACAAGACTTGATGGCCAACTGCATGGTCTCCTCGGCCTGCAACAGGGCATTCTGGAACATGTCGTAGAGACCGGGATTGGCACGCTGCAGAATCAAGGCCGGAAGCGAGGCAATGGCGGCGCTGGCCGCGGCCGTCATCGCATTCAGCATGTTGTCGACCCCGGCGCCGATATTGTTCAGGGTATTGGTCACGGCAGCCACTGGATCGAACTTTCCACAGCTGTATCCCATCCCCAGTTGAGCGGAACCACCCAGGGTCATCGATACGACGGACGGATTGGCCGGCACCGACACTGGCTCTGCGCCACCGATCTCGTAATACCAGAGGCTGTCTTCCGTCGGCCCTTTGGTAAGGGCATGGGCGTTATTCAATCCAAGCAACCCAATCAACAGCCAAGCGGTAATCCTCAGGTTGTGGAAAGTGTATGGAGATCGTTTATTCATGGGGGATAGGCCATCCAGTCGATAGAAAACAGAAACCACTGGCCGCGTCGCCGACAGCACTTGTAGGGCCGCCACAGGTTCCAGACGTAGTCACCCGCGCTATCGACGCGGCCACCGCCCCAGCCGGTGAGGCTGGCGAGATCATTCGTCCCGAAGACGTTGCAACTCAATTCAGGCCGCGGGACCAACATCTGCCAGGTCCCGGTCCGACGATCCTTCTCCACCAGCGGACCTGGCGGCCAGACCTTCCCGAAACCGGAAGACCCGGTCACTGGGACATATACGTGCGGCTGACCGGTGCGCGTGACGATATCGCCAGCGCGCTGAGCATTGATGGCTGCAGCCTTGGGTTCTTCGGCCTGTGTGGTCCAGCCGGTCCGTGGATAGACACCGCCCCAAGTTTGCAGGGGCCAGCTACCCAGTTCGCGCAGACCCGGGATGAAACTTGCCGGATAGAAGATCTCCGGCACCTCCTGCCGCCAGGACAGGGCATCAAGGCCGGACTGGAAATAGGGGAAGAAGGATGTGGTCTGGGACGGGCACAACAGGCCGGTCCCAGAGACGATACCTGTAAGAGAACTAAGCGGATGTCCGATAGCATCGGTTTCGCGATACACCAAGTTCTTATGGTCACGTTCCGAGGAACCTTCCGTCCGGTTACCTGCGCTGTCGATCGGAACCGGAAACAAGGCACCCAGCAAACCCGTGGCGGCAGCTTTCTGGGCGAGACCCAGGGTTGCCCGGATCTCGGCCCAGGGATTGCCGCCCAGTTCGTTGTAAGCACTGACGACCAGATCCGGATTGTAATGACCGACCTTGATCGAGGTCCTGACACTGCAACCGGTCCAGGAACAGCGCAGCCAAAAACACATGCCAATGGGCATCCAGCGCATACAGGTAAGTGCGGCAGCCGTGGTTTTGGCGACAATGGCAGGTGTGGTGATGCTGCCTGTATTTCCAGCCACAGGAAAAAGGAGCACGGCAGCGAACAGGAAAGACAGGTACCGTGTCGATTTCATTGCCGATTTTTCGCCTGCCATGTCTGGTAATGATCGGCCGCGGCACTCAGATCAGTCAGGCCGTAGACCACTACCTCACCGCCAAACACGATGGAGGGATAACGATCGACGCCGTATTGAGCCGCCTTTGCCAAGCCCATTGCCGTATGCCGCATCCGTGCGCTATCTTCCTCACGGAGTTGCTCGAAATGCTGCAGCACGACTCGCTTGGATTGCTCAGGATCGGCAGTAAGGCCTTTGGATAGCTTCACCTCGATACGCTGGATGCCATCCAGTTCGTAGACGTGGAGTTCGCTTCCCCTGTAACCCGGCTGTCGGTTGAAGGCTGACTCACCAGTGACAGAAGACTCTGTCGTGGTGAACACCTCGAGGAGGTTCAGATACCCTGCTCCGTTCTGAGCAGCTTGCGCAGCACCGACGGCCAGTAGCGCGGAAAGAACCGAAACCGGGAAGCTGAATCGAATTGACTGTGTATTCCTGATCATTTGCACGAATAGCCCGCTGATAATGCGATGGGCTATCGTGGCTTGCCGGTCAGACTTGTGGAACCAGAAACTCTTTCAAGACACTGCGCGTTTTTTGTTTCAGCTAAGACAGTACAGGGGGTAGATTTGTGGAAGGGTTATCAGATATTGGTGATATTGCTGTTACTTCAACAGCAAATCGTTAAGCGATGGCGGCTCTGACTGTTCGCGAACAGACTGTACAATAGCATGGGGCGGCTCTCGTAGTCCGCCGGCAAATTCAATGACAAAGTTAACTGCATCAGCTACCTGATTCCTCGAGAGATCTTTATCTCGACAGCATTCACCATAGAGCATATCAGGACGACCACATCCGCAATATTCATCTTCTTTTAACTCCAAGATTCTTTCGTAAGGATGAAAAACTGCCTGCTGACCAGGCCAACGACCGAAAACTTCCAAATGAAGATGTCGGAATGCCCAGAGCGTGTAAAGGTCCAAAAGCTCGACAATAGAATCGCCGAAAACCCATGTCCCATCCGTTGGATGGAACGCACATATTGAACCGTCAGGGAAATTCGTATGACGAGATCCAATCCATGTTAACCCTCCCAAAGAACATCTCCAGAAACCCCAGGCCCGCACGATCGTCCTATCGTAGGAAACCCCGGTAAGAAAAATGGCTGCCTTCTGAAGTCTTGGTAACAATGAACTTTCAGTCAGCAGCCATAAGCCGTCTGCCTGTTCCCACACTTTTGTCCCCGGATAGGCCCGGTGAATCGCATCTAGCTCGTCTTCGTAGCGGACTTGAACACTTGTGCTGACGAGCGGTGTGGCTTGACGGGGCGACCATGATCTTCCGGCCGCCCTTTCCCCTCCGGGGGCCCATTTCCGTGGTTTGGTTGTGGATCTTCTCTGCTTTTCATGGTATTTCTCCTCGCCCAAAGTTGAAGGTACGGTAAGCTCGCTGGGCATTACGAGCCCGCCGTTTTTAACTCTCGGAAATATTCGCTGATCGAGCCGTGACCCGATTTCCCGCAACGCATTTTCTATCGCTACGTCCACGACTCTTTCCATTCCTTATTCCAGCACCTGATCACTAGTGTTTGGTCGGATCGACCAAACGATATTTGGAACCAGGTGCTGGCGTGGGCGGTAGAGGCTCTCCCCGCGTTACTGTCCGTTCCGCACCTTTTCCCCCACGAGGCCCAATAATCTGGTATTGCCCAGATCTGGGCGCTTTTTGTCCCGGTTTATATCCACTACGTTTACCCATGCGTAAGTCCTCCAAATACAGCCTGTTGTCTGTCTAGACAACAGGCATGCCATTTAAAACCCACGTCCCGTACCACGGAAACGTGGGCCTGTTGTCCAGCTAGACAACAATGTATACTGCCTCTCCACTTAATGCAAGCACCAATTAGGAGAAAAAATGACCTTGGCCGAATTCCTCACCCAAGCCCGAGAGCGAAGAGGGCTGACCCTCCGACAGCTGCAGGACAAAGCGGATAACCTGGACCACGCCTATATCTCACGTCTGGAAAAAGGCGATAAAGATAAGCCCTCGGAATCCACGGTTAAGAAGCTCTCGAAGGCGTTACAGTTAAATGAACGTGAACGTCAAATCTTTACACTGTTGGCAGAAAGAGAAATTGACGACGTCCTATTCACCGTTATGACCTCTCGTCCCGATATTGCCTGGTCCCATTTGGAACCAGTGGCAACAATGAGCTTTCGTGGTCAGAGGCCAACAACAGAAGGTGATTGGCTCAGAATGATCAAGCTTATCCAGGAACTCTAACGGATGCTTCAGGATGGATGAGGTCATCGCAATCACAAAAGCGCGCGGTTTTCTAAAGGATCTCGGCATCGACCGATATCCCATCGATGTCAACGCCATTGCTGGAGAGCTAGGATTCGAGATCAAAAGCAGTAATCAACTAGATCCTAACGAGGCAGGGCACGTTGTTAAGCTGCCAGGTAGACAGATTATTGTTGTTAACAGCAACGATTTGCCTTATCGACAGCGCTTTACGATTATGCATGAAGTCGCTCATGAAGCACTTCAGTTACCCTCAAACCATGGAAATAATATTTCGTCGTCTCAACTTGAGTCGTACACTTCCCGTCCTCGTGAAGAAATACTTTGCGATGTGTTTGCTGCAGAATGTCTGGTTCCGTGGCATTTGATATCGCCATTAACAGAAGAACTGCCATTTGAAATTTCCACTATCAGAAAACTTTCAGATGACTTCCAGGCATCACGCACATGCATAGCCTCACGATTTGCTCAAGCATCCAGCGACTTAAATATTTTCGTCCTCGCCGAAAATGGGGTAATCAGAAACGTGGTGCCTTCTCGTGCTGTGAAAGAACTGAGATTCTGGATCAATATAGGCATTAAATTGCCAACAGGTTCTGCAGCCGAAAGCGCCTTAAAAACTGGGAAAAGTGAAGCGACTGTTGATTCAGATGGAACACTTTGGAGTACAAGCGACTCCGCCTCCCGTTTTACGTGCTATGAAGAATCTATTGTATTGGAAAAATGGAGCCAAACACTCTCAATGCTGACACTGGAAATAATCGGTGACACAGGGCATAAACCCTATCGTGAGTATTTGGATGAGGATGAACTACTGCCTGAATTAACTGGCGAGTTGCCATGGCCAAAACGATAAAACATAGGGATTACCGATTCTCCAACTGACAAACGATGATGCAAATTGAAGCGCGCGCCCAAGAGTTGATATTGGCTTTTTAAATACCCACACTTCAGTTGCCACGATTGCCCGCAATCCGCTCGACAATAGCATAAACCGCCTCAAGCTCGCTGCAGTTCCGCTCGCGCATGATAGCTGCACGCTCTGCCTTCTCATACTTCTCCGTCATAGCAAGCGCCAGAGATAGGGGTGGCGGAACATTACGAAATAGTGCTTCGAGATTATCGGAGAGCACTACGCCCTCGACGTATTTACCCGGCTCCTTCCTGGCTGATAGAAGCAAACTGCGCTGGACATCAGTCAGATCCTTGAATCTGGCAATCTGTTCCACTTCTTCTTTGGGCATCACCAGACACAGCCACCACTCCATCATGTTGAGCATCTTGCGGCTGGCGTCAGGGAAGTCTTCAAGGTTCTGGGTGGCAATCCAGAACCAGGCGCCGAGCTTGCGCCACATCTTTGTAATCTTGACGACATAGCGGGCTAGCAGTGGATTGGTGGTAATGATATGGCCCTCGTCGGTTACGACCAGCGTGGGCCGGGCATCGTGCTGCTGTCGCTCTACCAGATCGTTGATATGGCTCATCATGGAGATGTAGGCCACGGTAAGCTGGTCCTCGTAACCTTCCCGGGCAAGTATCCCCATCTCCAGAATGGTCACGTCCGCCTCCGGCCATGGGCTACCGTGTCGGTTGAAAAAATGCCCGGCCAAACCGGAGCAAAACAGCGCCATGCCGTCCCCCATCTCGATGGCCCGGTTACGCCGGTGATCGGGTAGCGACTCGTCATGGCCGATACTCTGCAGCGCTACAACCACATCCTGAGTGAGCACCTGGTCCCGACCAGACTCCTTAACGGTCTTGGCGGCCATAAAGATGGCATTACGAATGAGTAGCCGGTCGGCCCGGGTCATACGCGCATCTTCGCGCTCATCACCCCCGGTGATCATGATTCGGGCAGCGATCTCCATCTCGCCCAAGACATCACGGCCAGTACCCTCCTCTTCCAATTCCTCGGCATCATCAGCCAGTGCATCTGGATCTTGCCGCAAGTGGTGCTGGCGCTCCTTCTGCAACACGCGCAGGGCGTCGGCAAACGGTGGCAGGCTCACATCCGTGTTCGGGTTTAGCGTGACTTGGTTGACGGCCAGTCCATGAGCCTGGAACTGCTGGCCCAGCAGTGAGAAGGAACCCCCGGCCTCGATAATGAAAATGCGTGGGCGGTACATGGCGACCATCTGTTGCAGCAGGTAGACCAGGGTCGCTGACTTGCCGGCACCCGTGGGACCCAGGATGAGCATGTGGGCGTTCTTTTTCCGGTCGGCCCGATGCAAGGGATCGAATACTAGGGGTTCTGCACCGCGGTTGAAGAAGACCAAACCGGGATGCCCTGTACCTTTGGAACGACCATACAGGGGCAACAGGTTGGCGGTGTGGCTGGAGAACACCAGCCGTGATCGCCGGCTGCTCTTGTCCAGTGACGCATCGTAGGCCATGGGCAGATTACGCAGGTAACTGTCGAGCGTCAGCAGATCGGCTTCATGCAGGATCGGTTGCAACCCGTTAGGCAACAATAGCGCATTCAACTGGTTGACGTTGGCACGGAGTCTCTTCAGATCATCACCCCGTACATAGAAGGCAATACCCAATGGATAGAGCTTGTTGCCTCGCGCCATCTCCCGCTCGACGGCCTCGGCATCCTCCCGGGTTAGATCGGCTTCCGCGGAATCGCCAACGGCGGCTCGTTTTACTTGGGCGATGTGGTTGCGCGTGAAGTCCTGTGGCTTGACCGTCAGGGTCAGCACCATCACGGTATGCTCAGGGAACCGGTCAAACAGGGAGAAGACGTGATCACCCGCCTGGCGTTCCGCGGTCATGTGGCCCACCTCTGGTGCCCGGCGCAAGCCCTGGATGGTAACGAGGGTGTGCGGCAGGTTATCGAACCACCAGGTGGCGGAGGCATTGTCCGAACGTGGCATGGTGAGCGTCAGCCGCTCGGCAAGATCATGGCCAAACGGCAGCTCTTCATCGCCCGGATAGGGGGCGATCTCCAGCAGCTTGTCGGGGTCGCCATCGGCAATCTCAGGCTTAGGATTGAACCACTTGAGCAACCACTCGTATAGATCCTCACCTGCGCCGCGTCGCACGCGTATCCCGGCCGAGGCCAGTGAGGCGACCCACTTGGTGGCCACATCGTTCAGTGCCTCCTCGACCTCAACGGCTGATGGTACTCGGCCAGCCGGTTTCAGCCGTCGGTAGAGTGTTGCCCGTACGCGCCGGATCTGGCCACGCCAACAGGTACCTGTTACAGCAGTATCTTCAAACAGACCACCAGGACGCGTAATCTGTGCGAGATGATCTGACATCGTTTGCTGAAAGTGGTGGGTGTAGGCTGTGTCGTGTGCATTGGGCTGCGCATAATCCGCAACTTCTTTCTGGAAGTTCTGCAGGCTCGGTTCATCCTGGACGTAGACCTGCAATATCCACGGGGAGTCATCCTCTTCGGGGATGGCATCGGTCAACGCAGTCTGGATGGCATCACGCAGTTGCGTCATGAACTCGGGTGTACGTGCCTCGGTACCGGCGGGGGTCAGTTCGAACAGGGCGCCGACACTGATCCCATCTTCCAACAGAAAGGTGCGGCTCGCCGGGTTGTATTCCATCCATGGGAGGAGATCGGTAAAGGACGGCGGACGTTCATACAGCTGCTTGACCTGTCTCGTGGTCACCGGCGACTTTTCAGCCTGATCCCCCGGCTTGCAGACCGATGATCTCTGCTTCATGAAACTCACCGTTTCTCACCGACAACCTGGCTCGGTACTTCACCCGGTAAGGCGTATTCCACCTGCTCGTACATCGGGAATGCCGTCGCATAACCCGGTACTGGCGCATGTGCTTCACCTGCCAGATGCGGGAACACATACATCACCAGTGTTGGGTTCGGAAGGCGCGGAAAAAGCACATTGATCTCGTTGAAGGCATCCCGGGTGTAGCCCTGCAGGGCTGCCTCACCCGTTAGGATGGGACGGTTTCCCAACTCGTGGCGAATAACCTGCGGATCGCGTGCATTCATCTCCTGTACATGGCCTTCATAGATAGCCTTCATCGAAGGGCCGTCTTGAGGCAGCACGGCATCCTTGGTGCTAGCGCATCCGGCCAGTACCAGACTAATCAAGCCGAGTGCGGAGATAAGGGTCGATGGATGGTTCATGGGTCAGTTTCCTGCCGGTAGTATCGAGATCGATGGGGAGTTCCCGATCGACGTGAATAGCAATGCGGGTTCCTGCTGGCACGAAGACCGCATCGAAGCTCTGGGACTGGCGCTCCTGGAGCCATTTAGTGACCTCTTCGCTGCCGCCGGAGATGGTCTTGCCCAGCACGAAGGTCCCAGTATCACCGGTAACACTGCTGGTCACGCTGCTGGCATCACTCACGACCGAAGTCGTCTCGGCACTCGCTGCCGCTTCCGCGGCAGCCTGAATGGCCATCACACCAATGCGCTGGGTAAGAAACGCCGGAGCATTGGTCTTGCGCTCGCCGGTGATGCAGGGAATGCCCTGCTCGTCCGAGATCCAGCCCAGCGGTTTCTGTGCACCGCCAGCCTGGTTGCCTCGGTCATCGCCGGAGATGGTGCGGATAGTGCCGTCTTCAAAGACAAAGGTGACCGAGTCGAGACGTCCTGTCACACAGGAAAGCGTCCAATCTCCGATGGCCGTCCCGCTCCACACCATGCCCTGCACACCCGGTATGGTCAGACCGTTCGCAGCCAGGTTGTCCGCGCCTGTAATTATCTTGAATGGCATGGGGTCACGCACCTGTCCCTGCACCGGCACGCGTCCGACCAGAGCGGTCATGGCGGTCGAGCCGATGAGTGTGGCGTTACGGGGTACGGTGTAAACGGGCCGGACGGTGTTCAACGACTGTGTAAGGTTGCTGGTCTTTTTACGAGCCGATTCCAGCACGCCACCGGTGGACTGACTCACACGGTGCAATAGTCTATTTGTACCCAAGGGTGCTGCATCACTGTCGAGGGCATCCAGTGGATCGATCCAAATCAGACTGTCGGTGGTTACAGCGCCCTCCCCAACACCATCGAGACCCAACCCCACCGGTATGTCACTACTACCCTGAGTAGGTCCACTACGGGAGAATGACTGCGAGAGTGCATCCACGCGTGCCGTCAGTGAGGAGAGCACTCCAGCATCGATGCGGTTATGTACGTTCTGGTCTTTTTCTCGAGAGAGCAGCTCGCGCTTGACCCGGGTTGTGACGTTCTCCTCAATCTGGTGGCGGTTGGCCAACAGATCACGATTTCCCTCGCGAAGCTGGTCATTATCTTTACGCAATGCCTGCACTTCTGCGGTCATCGCGGCGACGTTTGCCGTCAAGGTCTTGATGGTATCAGCGGGGCTGTCCGCGTCCGGCGCCGGTGCCTGGGGCACGGTCTCCATGACGAGCGCATCGTTCTGCTCGCCGGTACAGGACTTCAGGGTGACGAAGGCCAGCATCAGCACCACGGCGCTGGCGAGCAGGGGTAGGAGTCGGTTAGAGGTTGCAATGGCCATGGGAGTACCTAGCGCGAGACTTCAAACGGCCGGGGCGAAATCAGGTAGACGGCCGTGGTGTCGGCTTCATCGCCTTTGGGTAACAGACGGTGATGCTGAAAGGACGCCGTCAGCCAAGTACCGCGCAGATCCCGCGGATCCAGAGTCTGGGCTTGATTGGTGCGGTTGGTGAGCTTGACTGCCGTGACATAAAGTCCGTTGGTGCGCCATGCCACTAATGGTGTTGCTTGAACCGTGCCACCATGGAGCAGATCGACAGGATCACGTGCGACGGGGACTCGGATAATACCGGGGCGATCTCTGACCAGACGAGACGGAGCATATAGTTGTTGGGCTGCGAAGCGTGTCAATTGAATATAACCTGGCTCTCCTTGATCCGAGTCATTACCCACATTGGTATGATCGTTGGTGATTCCATCGTCACTAGTGACATAGATTTGAATAGGATTGCTTGCAACATTCTCTTCGGCGGCTGTTACATCGAACAGGTAGATGCGCCCGCTATCGAGCTCGCGCACCATGAGCCGGTTCGACCCAAAGGGTGCGTGCGCCAACATATAGACCGTTCCGTTGACACTCTGCGTACGCAGTAGCCCCTGAACGGATGCTGGCACACCTACCTTCACCGAGGCAGGGAATTCGATCCGCTGTTCCTGACCGACCGAGAGTTCCAGTCGGATCGGCGCTTTCTTCCACTCGATCCGTTCAAGCGTGTCAGTCTCGGCATGGACCAGCGACTGCAGCGACAGTAGAGTCACACCAAGCCAGGTGGCGATGAGATGATTGAAGGCATTGGTTTTTCGCATACGTTGACCCTCCTCCTGCTATTTCTCTTGCTCGGTGTCTACACCAAGTTCCGACTCGCTCAGCCGACGCGGCCCTTCACTCGCAAAGCCATCCAACGCCAAGCCCCATGGGTTCGCCTCAGGGTCGACAGAGAGGCTCACGACCCGCAAGGGGTAACGAATGGCTGTCTTCTTCACGGTCATGCCCTTCACCGACTCGAATAGATCGAGATCCAGCCAGACCACCCATACCCCGGGCGCGAGCACATCGACGCGACGTTCCTCGTAACCATGCCCGGCGATCTCGTGTACACCGCGCACCCGGTAGGCCAGCTCGCCCTGCCGCCCTTTCAAGTCCATATCCACCAAGAGTTCCGCCCGATAACGCGGGGTCACATAGGGTGAGATCTGGAAGATGGCTTTGCCATAGTCCTTCGCACCATCTTCCGGCCAGCGGTTGAGCTGCTGGAAGATATAGAAGGCAAAGGCATACACATTGGCCGCTGGCACTTCATCTACCGACAGTGTGGCGCCGGAACGCAGATCCGGGGGCACATGCACTGTCAGTTGCTTAGGTGCCTGACTCCAGCCAAACCAAAGCGCCAGTATCACGACGAACTGGAGGCTGATAACCACCCACAGCGAACGCAGGTGGGCACGGACATTATCAATCTCGGTGCGGTAACGTCGCATACTTTGTCCTCCCGATATCCCAGGAACCACTACGCCGAATGAATGGCGAGTGGCGCAAACCATGGTCAGACAACCAGATGCTGAGCTGTTGTTGGTAGTAGCCGTCCGGGCGACCCCGCTTCAGACGCTGGAACAGACTCGCCATCACGATTACGGTGCCGACCACACCAACGCCAGCCAGTCCGAATCCCATGGTGACCGCGCCCATCAAACCCGCCAGGAGGAGGCTAACGGGTAACCAGATGAGCGCGGCTACACCCACGATCATGCCTAGTTCCGACGACGAGCAGCCCTTGAAGATCACGGGCTCCACATTGAGCCGATCGGCCAGAATGTCGTCGCGATCGGACATCGGTCAGATAATGCCCGCGGCTTCTGTGAGCAGGTAGCTGGCAAAAATCAGCACAATCGCACCGACGACGCCCAATACACCGACCTCGGCCCACTCGGCCTTGCCTTGACGGGCTTCGTTGAACTTTGCAAACCCGAGATAGGCGATCCACAGGAAACCAAGCACGGCAATCGCCAGCCCCAGCACCAGCCCGCCATCCTTGATGTAACCCGAAATGAGCGCGATCCAGTCGCCGGCTGCCGGCGCGGTACTGGGCGGCACCGGGGTCGGCAACGCCGCCCAGACCGATTGTGTTGCGAATATGGCGAGCAACCCCATTGCAGATGTGAGCCGCTTTGCTGTTTTCTTCATCATTGCTTTCTCTCAGATGTAACAGGGGTTGCCCCCTGTTGTGAATATCGGGGACGTCCCCGAATCGATGCAGTACCGACCCAGGGCCATTACCGCAGATAAAAACCCAACACCATGAGCACGATGCTGGCGCGTAGCGTGCTCCAAATCACATCGAACAAAACGACTTGCCCGTTCTGCCAGGCACGGAAGGTGCCCAGCGTTACCCAAATGACCCAAATGAAGGCGAGCACCAGGACAATGGATGCGATGCCCGTCAGCAGGGTCGCCGGGGTAAAACCGGAGCCCGCCTGAAATGCTGTGTTCTGTGCTGCCGTCATAGCCCATCATCACCGGCGGTAATCACCACGCAGTGGTGGAAAGGTTCTGGGCTCTGAACGCGGGATATCTATGTGTTTTTGGATTCCAAAGCGGATGTGATCGAGATCCTGGCGTAGCCACTCATACTGAAATCGAACGCGGGCATCCGGATTAGCTTGCGACGCTGCCTTCTTTACTAATGGCTCGATCGCCTGGAGCTCGTGGATAATCCGCGCTAAGGCTTCACGTTCGCCGTCAGCATCAGCGAAGGCAAACTGAACCGGCAGCGCAGTGCCAATCAGTCCTAGAATTAGTACTTGGGTAATTCGCATCGATGTCCTCCCCGTATTGCACATGAGGCGCATGGTGGGGAATTCGGAGAGGACTAGCTATGGAAAATCAATTCAAAGTGTTGCTTGGTTTTTGGACCAACAGCGATTACAAGGTGCCGTTTCCACGCGTACTAATCTTGAAGAGCATGAGGTGTACTATAAAATTTACCGATTAGCCAAGTAAGCTGGGACACACAGTTCTATCCATGTTCGTTAGGAGAACAGGCTGCTTGTGTTTCCTGCTCAGCCAACCCCCTCCCCGTCTCAAGATACCGCAATAATATTGCATCCGTTGGCGGATTAATCGATATTAACCGCTCAATATGCTTAAGATGCTCCTCGCTGAATAGATCCCCACTTTGATATTCCATGTCATGCGGCATGATGATTTTTCCTCCTGCCAAACTCTGCAATGTCTTCAGAATCTGGAATCCATGTGGGTCCGAGTCCCCCCAGTGATATACAGGCGCTTCAATCCGGGAAAGCAATGATTGATAAAATCTTTGGAGCCTCCGGGTTGGATAACCTCCTGTGTAGAGAACAATCGCTTCATCTTCAATAGACGATGTGTACTCGAGAAAACTGGATAAATTTTCGATCGTAAGAAGGTAATCGGGGATTTTGGACAGTAAAAACTCACCTAACAGATCTCCAGGCACACCCAAATATGGCCTGACTGCTGCGTTAATCTCTTGATTTCGAGCATGGAAGATTACCGGACCACTAATCAGCGCAGGATGAACCATTTTTACCAGATTGAGTTCGGACAAGACATCTTCGTAACTCAGCTCTGGCTTTTCCAGCCTGTTACGATAGATCTGACCAAGTGTAGAGATGATAGGCTGTAGTGCCTTTGAGTCACCCAACTGGCGGGCGCCGAACTGCCGGTAATCGAGAATCCTGGAATCAGGTAGAGTCTCAATAGCCTGCACCGCATCTACCAGGGTATTGAGACGAGCAGATTGATCTATTGTTAGGCCATATTTTCTTTTTCCATGGCGCCACGCATCCAGGATCTGCTCTACTGCCGTATTCAACCAATGCCCAACCGGCGGGCGCCGGATATCAACCTCAATCTGGGCTAGTCTGTCTGGAAGGTATGTATAATCGATCAGGCCGGCAACCCCTCTGGCATCATGGAGACGAATCCTCTCGAGAGACGTTCCAACGTAGTGCTTTTCCCATTCCAGGGAAATAAAATTTTTTTCTGCAGCCGTTGAAAGGTAGGCATGAAAGTCTCGGAGAACATCCGCACTCCGAAACGGATAAGGGTCCTGTGAATCCATTGTGAAATCTTGACGCTTTAATAAGACATCGCGCTTTCGTTCGGGCTGTGCCTCTGCCTTCCTGACAAGTTGCTTTAGGCAGTGGATGGCCTGCTTACTCATTCCGGTTTGCTACTCCCAATTAAGGAGTCTGTAACCAGTTTGCGAAGCTTTTCTTTGAGATGTTGCACATCAACGGTCGCCTTAACTCCGTCGCGAATAAAGAACAATACAGTATCGACAACAGCAGTCATACGAGGCTCTGACTCGTCAGGCGCAGCGATAAAAAGTTGCAGACCGATTGATTTTAGGTAGTTCGCTGCCTGCATAGTATTTTTCAGATCCATGCTCTGAAATGCCTCATCGGCCAGGTACAGAGACAATCCACCTTTTAAGGAACCATCCACTTCTCGGTTGATTCGATAGGCACTTGCAAGGGATGCTCCCATTGCCACGTAAAATGGTGATCTTTGTTCGCCGCCTGAACCGGCGCCCTTCTTGCGAGAAAGCATCTCCTTGATTCCGGCCTCTTCATCGATGATCTCTATGTCGTACCGATAATAACTGCGGTAATCCTTGAGTTCCTCGTCATCATCCGTCTCCAGCATTTGACGAATAACCTCGAACTGCCCCTGGTGTGGATCAAGCAAACCACCAAAATCCGCGACATCGTATTCATTGACATGCTCAACAAAATCAATGAAGTCTGTGTACTCAGGCTTTCTGTCGAAACGGAACTGATAGATTTGATTTGATGAAAAGGGACGGCTCTTCAGCTCGTTATTGAGCTCCCGAATTCGCCTTTTCATGCCGTTGATCTGATTTCGGAGGCGGATTGCAAGATCCTGACGAATTACCCTCTCCACCTCTCTCAGTGCATTTGAGGCCTCTTCTTCCCGGGTATGCAAACCAAGGTCCTCGAGGTTTTCAAGCGATGCCCCAACAGTATTCAGAATCACATCCAGTGATGAATTCTCCATAAAACCGCCAATTTCGATCCCTTCTGCGCCGTACTCAGCATTATATGTAGCAGTCTGCTCTCGCCCACTTTCCATGAATTTAGATGAGTCGCTGCGGCGCTTGCTTGCATTTTCTCGGCAGAGAATGATTACCTTTTGAAATTCCTCCGGCGTATCCATCGCATGCTTTTCCTGCTGGGTCTCCAACAGTTCCGCACCCTTGGCTGCGTCATAATCTTGTTGGGCTGCCATCTCTTTTCTTACCATGTCCAGCTGAGGTATCAGACGTTCCTTTTGCTTTCGCTGAGTGTTCCTGTCACTGAACTTGGTCCTGGCAGTCTGCTTAGCATTCGCATGCTGGCGTTCAAGCTTTTTTAGATCTGCAATTTGCGCGTCGAGTCTTTTCAGCTCATCGCGCAGCTGCTCGGTACGACTCAGGTCAATAGCAGAAATCTGCATTTCAAGCTCTTTCAACCGTTTCTGAGCCGTGACCAGTCTGTCAATTTGCGTCTTGGCGGCAGGTGCATCCTTTAGGTAAACAGATAGTTTGTTCAACAGCTCCGATGCGGTCTTATGTTGATTCTGCGACTGCTCGAGTAACACACGACGCTTATCTATCCCGTTCAACTGTTGCTCGAGGAGCATGATTTGACGCTGTGAGACTGTCTTGCCGATCTTTGGCAAATCTGGCAGGCGAAGACGCTGAATGCCGCCCTGTCTGGCAAACATACCATCCGGCGTCAGAGCTCGGTCAGCTCCCATAAGCACTTTTGTCTCCTCAACAAGATCGATGTTAAGAAGCAAACGCTGCAAATAGGCCACTGCAAATGGGTTCTCGCCATGAATCAAGTCCGCCGCAGTACCCTGTCTCACCTTATCTTTCCAGTGGCGGACTTTTTCGGTATTTACGACAACCGCATTGTAGAGGCCGTGCCTTTTCATATCCCGGTAGATGGAGACCGCTTCTTTCGCCTCCGCAGGGTCGACAACGAGCGCTTCGGCGTTGTTGCGTAAAAAGGCTTCAATGGCTGGCTGCCATCGCTCTTCGGTGATTTCAACAAGTTCACAGACCGGCGTAGCTACAATTCCCTGTTCCTGAAGCACCTGTATGAGGATCAATGTCTCTCGTGAGAGATCGGACTTACCCTGACGAATATTCTCTAAACGTTCTTGTATCGTGTCTCTATCCTGCTCTGCCTGGTGATGTTCCCTTCCGACCTCAAGTAGTCGGCTAAACAACTCGTTCTTCTCTTGATCCAGCGCCTTTCTTGAATCGTCCACCATTTGGTCAGTAGCAGTTGGATCCAGCGGCCACTGACCCTCGCTTGTTGCCGCATGGCTGGCCAACTGATCTAAAATGGAAACAAAGTTGGGATGTAGTAGGTCTTGATAGCGTGCAACCTCAGACGAGAGCCCAAGCACAGCACGGATCTGCTTCAGTGTGTTTTGAATACCGAGTATTTGCTCCTCGACATGAGCCTGCTTTTCAATCAGCAGATTACGTTGCGCCTCATTCTCATCAGCGTCTATCAGCGATTTAACTTGGACATGCTGCTCCCGAGTATCTTCCAGCTGAAGCGCTGATGCACACATAGCTGCAAACTCTGCTCGGTAGGCTTCATATTGAGCCGACATTTCTTCCTTGAGGACTTCTATCTCCCCATCAAGCGCCTCGAATTCGAGTTCCGCTGCACACCATTCATAGGCCGCCGCATAGGTCGCCCTTGATTTAGCATCCTTGAAAGCATCTCGAATCCGTGTGAGTTCACCAATCTGTTTCTTGGTTCGCACTACCGCATCTTTCTTTTTCTTGTAGGAATCAAGGCTGACGCGCATCTTCGCGATATCGATTGGTTCTGCGTCCAGAATGCTTGTCTTCACAAAGTCTGATACAGACCCGTCCAGACTAGTCATTGATATGGACTGTTTGAAAGCCCGGCGGTACTTTCTGGTATCTGGTGGAAAATCAGGGTGGTACAATGAGCGTGTCAGTTGCTCAACATACTTTTCAGGCTCACGGCCAAAAAGAAAGCAACCCTGCTCAGGGGTTCGCTGTTTAAACAATGCCTTGAGTTGCGCATAAGGTCTCGGAACAGGAGGACCGAATTCAGTCTTATCCAGAAAGTCATACAGGGTGAATTCAACACCTTCGAGGATAAAAAACCCCTCAATCTCCTCATGGGCATCATCACGACGAGCAGAGATTGCTGCCCCCACCGTGGTCGGTTCTCCAGTTACGTTATCCGTGAATACCAGGCCAATCCTACAGAGTGCGTCATCTCGGGGCTGATAGACTGAGCTTTCCCCGATTGCATCTTCAGTTTTCACTAGACCAAGTACATAACTACGAATATCGCGTTCACTGTGCTTATCCGGTGCTTTTGCATTGGGTTTCCAGTCACGCTTGTTGCCTCCCAGCATGACGTACTGGATAGCATCAAGAAAGCTGGACTTACCAGCCCCGTTTGCCCCAATAAGTGCTGTATGCCCCCTTATCTCCAATTCATCAGCTTTGAAGAGGTACCAGTTGACAAAAATTATCCGAGTAAGTGATTTCATGGCTGCTCCCTTCCTTGTCCTTGTTCTAGTTCTTGCTCTTCCCTTTCCTCCTCTGCCGACTCCTCAACTACCGGAACATCCTCCGCCATGATATATCCGGCGACTTTTTCAATCATATTGCCGCTAAGCAGCTCACTAATCGTTGGATAGATGCGAATTCTTACAATACGCGGATCAAGTTCATCCTGTTCGGTATCAAGTATGCCGTGGTTTGTAAAGTCTCTCAGATACTCTCGAAACACTGTTGATGTTTTAGGCATGTCACGTTGTGTGAGCTGCTGATAGCGATCCTCAAAATTCTCAACAGTGACCAGTACGCTGCCATCCTCTTCAAGATTGAAGGCATTGAGTTCCTCGTCATAGATATAGCGCAGTCCCAGTAAAATTAATGTCTCCTCAAGCTTCATCCGATAGATAAAGTCTTCGGGGGTAATGCCCACATATCCATGATTTTCATTGATCACAAGCTGGTGGTTCAACGCGTCCATCAAGTTTCTATAATATTTCTGATAGCGCACCACGCGATCGAAGTGACGACGTTGCCTTGACTTGTTCCTAAGCAGAAATTGCTTAGCAAGTAGCATCTGAGCCGTAAGTTTTAACTCTGCCTCATCGAGCTCTTCATCAGCATCGAGTAAAGTTTTCAGATCCTTGATCATTGAATGCGTCCGGTTCTTTGGATGATGACCTCTGTCATTTCAAGGTACTCAGTGTCAACCATTTCACTTGTCGCGGATAAACGGTAATTTTTCCCTATTAAGGGGTAATGCTCTTCAGTGGCACCTTGCTTGACAGTTTCCAGTTTTGCGAGGCGATGCAACGCTAGGATGTGAAAATAGTCGCGAATCGTATTGATCTGAAAACGAGTCAGCTCTCCAGTGATATTCCTACCAAGCTGTTGTTCGAGAAGTTCAACCAGTCCTTCCTCACTCACCTGGGCTGCCTGGCGGGCCATGCGTTCCTGTCGAATACGCTCAACCATCTCTGGATCCACAGGCTGGGAACGAATGGCTCTGGGCTTAGGCGGCTTACGAGGACGTCTTGGCTTGAAGAAACGAATCTCGCAATGGGATTCACCCGTAATCCAGGGAAACGGCACATCTGTTATCTTTTTCTGATCTGCATGCGTTGCGAGTGCTGTAATAACCTGTTGAATGATCCGACCTGTCTGACGAGGTGAACGGCGGGCATAATCAATAACAGCATCAACCCGCTGCTCGTACCTCACCTTCATGCTATCGATAGCATCAAGCTGCGCTTCGATATTGAAAAAGACACTCTCTAGACGTGAGAGGTCCCGTTGCAGGTTCAGCTCTGATTCTGACTCAGAATAGATATTGCGATACCCGGCGAGTAATTTCCGGTAATTTTCCTGGTTGTACCTGAGCCCAGAAGCAACCTGCTCTAGAAGGAAGTCACGAAGGGTAAGTGGATTGTCGCTCGTCTTGATGGTCGCGTAATCCCGTATAAAAATCTCCCGAAGAAAGTCGTCGAAGAATGTACGGATAACTTCTCTTGCCGGAATCTCTCCTTGAATTCTGTCGTAAAGATCTTTTATCGAGCCTCGGATCCCTTTCAGATGGCGAGAAAATCTTGTTGCATCTTTAGCTAGTTCAATCAGGGTGTCTGCATGGCCTGCTGGATCTGAAACAACCTCTTGTATGGCAGCGCGTATAGATTTCAGCTTGCCAGTCATTACCAACGGTCTACCCTCGGCAATCTCCAGCAACGCAGACATTAATTGACTGACATTGTTCGGCATTGAGACAAAGGTATGGTAGCCGCGGTGCTCTTCCTGCAACCAACCACAGCTGAGCAATCTCGAGTACGTTTGGTTAGCCCGGACATTAATAGGGGTATCCGGCTCTGAAGCCTCCTCATCGTCCGGCAGCCAAAGGCTCGGATAGGATTCGATCACCGACTCGATGACCCGAATCACCTCCTGGCGTGCATGCCCATATTCCGAAACGTCCACATCCTCTTCAAATAACTTGATATGGAGACGCTCCAGCACACACCAATAAAGGCGATTAAGACTGGATCCCAAAGGCTTAAATATCGCCTCAGGTAGTCTTTCGAAAAGATGCCGTGTCTCCATGTCCTTAGTTTCCTGGCGCTCAGATGCAAAACATTTGTATGTTAAGTTTCTTTACATGTCAAGTTTCTTTACATATGATTAAGGTCAACTCAACTGGCCCCAATGGCATGACATGAGCAAAATCTCCTGGTACAAAAAAGCTCGCCTACGCGCGATTGAGATCCTCGCCTTCTGGCGGGGCAGGATCAACTCCCGCGACCTGACGGAAACATTCGGCATATCCAGAGTCGTGGCGCTGGGTGATATACATAGGTACATGGAACAGGCGCCGGGGAACCTGATTTACCGTAGTAGCGACAAAGCCTATTTTGCGACGAGTATTTTCAAGAACCAGTTTACGTCGGGCATCATCGATGAATGGATGACACTGGACTCAAGTCTTTGTGAATACGTCGAAAAGCCACAGTTTGAGATCAAGCCAGAGCTTGCCCGGCCGCTGATCCAGGCGATACGCAAAGGTACTGGCGTCACTGTTATGTACCGATCGATGGAACACCCTAGTGGAACGGAAAGGTCTCTTTTCCCCCATACCTTGGTCTATTCAGGCTTTCGCTGGCATGTACGCGCCTGGTGTTGTGTGAGGAAAGACTTTCGGGACTTCAACCTTTCCCGGATCTCACGTATAACCCCCCTAGTCGAAGACCCTCCTCCTGAGTCCGTACCGAGCGAGGACATATTGTGGCATAAGATGGTGGGTATTCAATTAATGGCAAATCCTGGCATGAGTGAACAAGAACGTTCACTCATTGAAGCCGAGTTCGGCATGGTGAAGGGACAGCTAATAATCACTACACGTGCAGCTCTAGCTATGTATACCCTGCAGGCCTATCAGGTGGATCCAGGTCAAAATGATGACATCTATAAACAACGCCTTGTATTGGCCAACCCTGATGATATCGCTCCTTTCTTGTGGTGATTTTGGATAACAGTTAAATTCACGAACAGGTAGAGCTCAGACAATATGCTGATGCCTGCCTTTACTGTGAAGAAACCACAGGATCAAAGGTATTTCTTAAAGGTACTCGCCGTTACCGCTACCGTCAGCGCGAACAGTGTCGCAAAAGGCAACACGACAAATGTCGGATGCAGACTGAACGGCAAGGCGAGATAAGTGACCCAGGTCAACACAACCAAGGGGAGTGCCGCCTTCTTCGTATAGTGGTAGACGAATGAGCTCTCTCTTCCCCCACCCCATCGACGTAGATCACGCTGCACCAGCCCGTCGACGAGTGCAACCAGGCTGAATAACAGGAAAACCGGCATTGCCAAAGTGAGGATCGCCAGGCGCACCGAGAATACCTGGGTCACCTGCATCATTGCTATTACGAACTCCGCAATGGGATGGTAGATCTTGTGCAGTGTTAGCCTGACTCCCTGCTCGTTCATTGTCGGCCGCGGAGAGACCCAACGGATGAAGTCCACGAACCGCGTCACCTCGAACAAGTAGTAGTAGGTGTTGTCCGCAAACCGTTTGGCGAACCGTGCCGGGTCGGAGGTGACGACGCTTCGCCTGAAGTCGTTATCGAGATAGCTGATCTCCTTGGCGAGCATGGTGCGGCTGTGATCAAGGCCCTCGTCAGGCCACCAGAGCACCATACCGGCCCATTCGATGATGATCGAAAACAGGAGTGAGAGCAGCAGCCACTGGATGACCTTCGCTGCGGCCGTTAGGCTTTTCGAGATCAGCCCTTCCTGAACAACCCTGCGGCGGGGATCGGCAACAGCGTCAGCCATCTGAAGTCTCTACCTCAGTAGTTGGCTCGGTGATATCCGCTACGCCTCCCCACCAGGGTTCCTGGACCCGATACCAGTGATCATTGGTGACGTAGGTACGTTCCATCTCGTTGGCAATCTCTGTGAGATTTTCCGGCATCTCGGAGTCTGCTGCCGGCAGTGGCATGCGAACCTTCCAGAGCTGCCCGCCCTCCAGGAGCGCAAAGGCCTGTCCCTTTGGCAGGGTGATTAGTTCAGCCGGTGTGAGCAACGGTACCTCGGAGACACTGATGCGGTCCTCGTTGCGCGACTTGAAGTCGACGCCCGATCCGGGATCTGAGGAGTCATCCACGCCGGAGACACTCATCAGTGTAAAAACCTCGACCCTCGGGAGCTGCTCCGTAAGCATCTCCGCTGTGGCGAGTTCCTTGACCCGTAGCATGATCATGGTATTGAAGTTACCGGCCACCTGCCCCGCTTTGGCCCGGTTTCCGATACGCGCCTCCACATCCGACCAGGTCTGAGTATAGGCAGTTACCTGGAACCCGGCCCCACCTGCCTTATTCAGCAACGGTATGAACTCATCACCGATCAGTTCGTTGAACTCATCGGCGTGCATGGAGATCGTTGGTGGCGTATCCATGGACTCCCCAGATACGCCGTGCTTGTATAAGCGAGTCTTCGATTTCGTGATGCAAAACGGGACATCCAAGTCCCCCTTTTGCACTCATTCTTCGACAGCCTATTATTGCCCCGGCCGTCCCGGTCTCCAGCACTACGCAATAACATCGCAAGCTCGTTACTGCTTCGTCGCTGGCTCCCGAGATGACTTAACGTCGCGTTCGTATGCGATCTTTGGATTCCCTCTGGCGCTATGCGCACGCCGGGCATCCAGTATCGCCTCGCGACTACCGGGGACTAACCGCCTCGGCTTTCAGCCTTCCTTGGCGGTCAGCGGATGTGCCCGGCTACCGACACCAGATCGGCGAACATGGAATTTCCGACGGCACTGGCGACTGTCGTATCAGTCAGGGCATCCAGCCCCACGTAGACGATACCTTTGCGGCGTATCACGTCCATCCACTCGAAGATGGGCCGGGTATCGTTCTCATCCAGATAGTCCGGAGAAATGAGTTCTGCGATATTGCCGGTGGTGAGTTTCTCCATCAGAGGGCCGACAGAGCTGACGATCTTATCGAAGTAGGTCTTGTCGTATTTGAAGGCCGAGACCAGGCCATCTAGGACTGGATCGTAGAGGTCTTGCGCCTGCAGGTGCCGCATCAGGGCAATGGCTTCGATGTTCCGACCGCGCAGTGCGGCTGGCAGGTTACGTTCCTTGATGCCGTCCTTGAGATCGTCAACCTGGGTCTTCCAATCCTCCGCTCCGTGCCGATCGAGGTGGGCCCGCGCGTATTCCATGAACAAAGGTTCGATGTCATTGATGTAGCGCCGGATCTGTTGATAGTCTGGGCGGCGGTCCAGAGCTACGAGCGCTCTCGCGATGATATTGACGAAGCGCCAGGCAAATTCCTTGAAGGCGGCCGAGTTACCTTCGCTGGGAAGCTGATTGGCGATACGGGTTGCCACTTCCGTAATGCGCGAAAAGTTGCCGATGGCATTATAGCGAGCTGAGACCTGCGGAAACCCGAGATGGAACATATAGAAGTCCTTGGCCCGACCAGCCCGCTTGGCCTCGGCATACACGCGCTGCAATAGACCGGCATCGCCCTTGGGATCGAAGACGATCACCACGTCCCCACGCCGGATGTCCTGGGTGATGAGGATCTCTGCCAACCGCGTCTTGCCGACCCGTGTGGTGCCCAACACCAGGGTGTGCCCCACCCGCTCGCCGATATCCATCCAGACATCCTGTTCTTCCAGTTCGACCGCATGAAGTGCGGGCTTGCCGCCGACGGCAGGTAATGGCGCCAACGGATTCCACCAGGCTCGTACGCGAAGCACACGCGCAAGCAGACTCAGGACCGGCACGGACTCCCAGGCAATTTCCTTGCGGCGTGTCCATTGGTAGAGGGAACTCGGTTGCACGTACTGCTGGACTTCAGGTCGAATCGTGTCACGCAGGCGCTGGGTGTGCTTCTGGCTCCAGCGAAAGCCACGACCCAGAAAGAGCTTGCGGCGGCTGAGCGGGATCTTGTGGGATCGCACTCTGTAGGTGGGCAACCGGCGCATGTTGCGTTGATAGCGCAGCACCCGCCAAGCCTGCCGCCCTCGAATCAGACCCATCAACAAGAGTATGGCGCCGGCGCAGTAGGCCACCCCTGGTGGCATCATCAAGGCCCAGGGCGCCAGGATGGCGATTGCCGCGCTGGAAAATGCCACTAGCGTCGACCAGAGCTCGACCGGTGGTCGCAGCAGGGCCTCGATGGGGTGCTGGTTCACTGCTCAATGCCGTGAGCGGAAATCAATACGGGGTAATGTGAGATTCCCAAGGCTTTCGCGATATCCGTAGCCGATGCCGGGAGGATAGACAAGCCATCGGCCAATGCGGTGATCGTGCGTAGATCATCCAAAGTGTCGGCCTGCACAAGCATGCCCACGGCGCCGATTTCCTTGAGCCGATCCCGGTGATCCTGTAACCATTGTCGGGAACGCATATCCGACCCAATCAGAAAGAACGGACGCGTAAAGGGCCGGTCGTGCGACCTTGCCTGCACAGACCCAGGCGTCAGGCCGGGCGATCGAATAGGCAGCCAGGCTTCGGGATTGGCTGCACCGAGTGACGGCTTTGTTGGAACTGGGTTTTCCCGCGGAATCTCATTGGCCGACTCGAAGGCCTCGAGAAACGGTGCGATGGGTTGGGTATCGCCACTGTCATAGATCACGGTGAGTTCGGCCTGGGCCATGACAGGCACCAATAAAAAGCTAACGATCATGACACGCCACTCATAACGACTAAGTCGATTCATTGCCCGTTACCCTGCATTCACAATCCGCTGCCACCTTGATAGAACACGGCGACGGTACTTATTGGCACGATGCGGGTTCGCCGGTGCATGGTAACAACCCACACTGACCCACCAGTCATGCTCATTTCTATAGCACTCCTGCAGAATCTCCGCACCAATACGCAGATTGAAATATGGATCGAGTGCTTGCCAGGGCGTTCCGAGTCGCTCCTGGTGGTAGCGCCAATTGACCTGCATTAGACCGATATCGATCGAATGCCTTCCTGCCTGAAGCCAGTCCGTAAGTGTCTGCCAGGCCTCCAGCCGGGAATCAAAGAAGTAACCTTGACCTGCGACATTCAATGTCCACGGCCAGGGCTGGTACACATCAGCCGATTCCACCTGCCTACCACTCTCGGTGAGCGCCACGGCGTAGAGTACGGTATAGGGAACACCGCGTTCCGTCGCGATAGACCGATATCCAGGCGGCACCGATTCATCGCTCCAAACTATGCTGGGAACAGCCAGGACAACAAGCACGATCAGCCAGAATTCATTGTGTCTCAATCTGGCCATCGCCTAGTAATCCAAGGACCGAAGCTGCGACAGGTCCTCGCCCCGACGGCGCAAAATGTAAGGGACTTCTCCCTGCCCACTCGTCAGTTTGTCTAATGCACCGCCATCATGGTTGAGAGTGATCCGCCGGTTGCGAACCCATTCGGGATCGATCTGGTGAGACGATGCCCATGCTCGCACCGTTGCATCATCACCCGGCGCTATGTCCATAAGGTAGATGTCGATACCACTGACCTCATCGATCCGCTTCAATAGTTTGCCCATCAGCAGATCACAGACAGGACACTCGGGACGGGCGAAAAACAATAAGCGATCGTTGGATTGCAACACACCCGTCTCTTCTGTCTTGCGGGGTAACTTGTCGACATCGATCAGCAGCTGATTCGGATAGAGCCGTTTGCCTGCCGCATCGTAAGCGCGTTGAAACGCAAGAATACGGTCCACATCCTCGTGCATGGCGCGCGCCCAAGCTTCTGCATACCGCTGGCGTTCCGTCTCATCCAGCGCATGAATACCGAGCACTTCGATGGGTGATATGGTCGATGGACTGATACTCCCGCGAACCCCTTGCATCAACTGTTTGTAGAGACGCCATTCCGTCTCTGACAAATCCCAGAGGTGGGCGCGCGCCAGGTCCGTTGGCGATAAGGCACTGGCTGCTGTAGACGATGCATCTTGCCCTGTTTCTTTGACCTGGGTATGGGATAGCTCGGCAGCAACTACGGGATGTGATGCCATGAGAGCGATAGATAAAATGACCGTTTTCATTCGACTATTCATCCGTGCATCCTTCTCCACAGTCGCTGATCTCCATCGCAGACCGCTCGTTCTGGCCGTGATAAGGGACCGCTAGATCCCGGTAAATGACGGCCCTGTCAGCATGACATCGGGATGAGTCGCTCTGGAGCATTGCCTGTGTAAGCTGATGCGAATCCGGTACACCATCCCTATTGGGTATGGCCATTGCAGATTGCGGCTCGTCATCACTCTTGTCTGCGCTGACCGATCCCAGGGTGAATCCTCCGAAAAGCAACAAAATGGCCAATACGATTTCCATGGTTTCTACCTCTGTAATGAAACGGAGTGGGCCTGCCCGGCAGGTCCTTGCAAATCAACGCGGCCTTTGAGGCGGTCGATATGGGTGACTTTCCAACCGGACTGCTGCTCACCTTCTTTCAGAAACGCCATGCGCCCGGCCTGGGAGACGGCCACATAGGTCGCGTCATCCCACACATCTATGGCATCGATATGAAATGGAGGGGTCTTGACGGGTCGGGACTTGGACTTGACAGTTGGTTTGCGCTTGACGACCTTGAGCGCCTTGACCTCCTTGGCGATCGTCTCTAGCTGTGAGGTGGCTTCACTTACACGCCGGCCGAGCTCCTTGTCGCTTTCTCCCAGGTCGCTGATCACCACCTTGATCTCTTTGAGACCTTTGGCCATTACTGTGAGCTTATGCTTTACATCCGAATTATCGGTTTGTTGTGCCTGAAATCCCCGATCGATACGACCGGACATTGACACCAACCTGTGGTCGATTGCCCCATACTCACCCTCACTTCGCGTGACCTTCGATCCTTTCACTTCGGTATCGGCCTGGGCCTGAATATCAGGCTCCGTTACCATGGGATCGGTGGCTGGATTTCCTTCCTGGCGAATAACCAACAGCCACAGCACACTGATCGCGATGATGCCGATCACGACCGCAGCCAGCACAGTCTTGTAGGGCATCCGGCGAGCTGTTGGCTGCGCCACGGCGTCCTCCTGAATAGCCTCCTCATCTGGAAGAGTGGATTGCTCCAGGTGCGTTTCACTTTGCATCCTGCGCGACCTCCATTTCGATGCTGGTACGGATAACCCGGGCCGCAACCAGATCCACCGCACAACGTTCGAACGTAATCAACCGGTGGACGGGATCTTGGACCAAGTGGTACGCCGGCCCCGCGAGGGTTTCCAATGCATTTTTTAGCATCATCGGTCCCAGGCTTCGATGGACAGCCGGGAGCGGTAACGCAAATAAGGCTGCCGTGTCCGGTCCAATGGATTCAGCAGTGGCCAGTCGATAGCCGCTGCGTTTCAGAAGATATGGGACAGCTTCACCCACGGTCTGGATCCGTTCAGGAAACCGTACGGTCATCGTTGTTGCCAACAGCTCGGCCTGGGACTCTGTCGGTGTGGTGGCAAACAAGGAATAGCGGCCTACCTGGATATCGTTCGCCTGTAGGTTCATGCTGGCCAGGGTACAGATGCTGGCGATACAGATCGCAATCGGCACGATCGTGTCTATAGGGTGGGAAACGGATCTTTTCATGATGAACACGGCCTCAGGAATTCTTAGTAACCAGGCCAGCATCATTACGAAGTACTCTCAATCGGGGAATGGAAAATCCATTCAACACAACGCACCGTTTCCCTAAGTGTCCGTCAACTCCCCGAGGAGGACGGTAAGCTACTCCACATAACAACTTATGCTCCACAATAAACCGCGACGATCTGTGGCCTCTCGTGCCCAAGCTCCAGGCTTATCGTCAGGCGTGCCTTCTGATCAATCAGCCTTTGCTCCGGCGTGAGCGCCCTTACCCTGGGGCCGCCCGCCGCCGGTGACCGCCATCCGGTCAATTCCTCGTACCGGTTCTGGGCATAGGCATGGCGAAGGCCATGCATCTTGGAGAGTCCGGCCCGTGAGGTTTCAGCTTCGTATACACGCAGTTGCTGCCGATAATTCTTCGCGCTGGGAATCAACGATCCCTTACCGGCCAGCCGGTGCGCCCGGTCGAGGACCGCATGCTGTTCATCGGTTCTCACCGGAATGGCCCGCGCCTTACCGCCCTTGGTCCAGCTCTCCTTGAGAACGATGTGGTCGCCCCGGTCAGCGTAGCTCGGCATTAGCTTTATCGCCTCCTCTCGGCGCAATCCAAAGGCCTGTTGCAGTTCCAGACTCATCCGGACTCGGGCGTCACGCACCCTGTCCAGATCTTGCGGGCCAACCGTCCTGGCCTTGGATGTGTTGGTGACGAACTGCCGGTTCGGGATGCCGTAGTGGTCGTTTGATCGGGCGATGACGTTCTGCCGGTTGACCTTCTGCGCCCACCAGCGGATGGCCGCCAGCCGGTTCTTCATCGCCCCGGCCGACAGTCCCTCGCCTTGCCAGCTCTTGACCAGGGCCTCGATGTGTTTGGGTTTGAGTGACTGTGCGCTCATATGGCGGTAACCCAGATCATGAAGCAGATCGGCAATCTGCGTCAGCAGACGCTCCCGATCCCGCTGTGTGGTGAAACTGCCGTCCTTGTTGCGGTGGCAAATCTGTTTGAGTTGGTAGTTCAGATCTCTCAAGGTGTTCTCGCTTATCGGTAAGTGTTTCTGACCCAACTGGTGGCCGTAGCCAACCAGTCCCGCTCGTGCGGCACGGTCATGGGACACCACTCCCATGCGACCTGAAGCTGCCTGGTCTAGGCAACGCCGGTTGTCCCCGGAGGGGATTGGTCCGGCGTGGACCAACATGCCCTGAATGGGCGTTCTTCGAGTGTGGTTACACATCACCTCCTTTCAGATATGCGGAACAGATCCGCGGTTTATGGAAAATGAGCATCAACGGCACCGCCAGGGGCGGACGTCTCGGCTCGTCGATTGAATGCAGGTCAGTACCTGCGAGGATGAACCTATCCTATGATCGGCTCGGACTTGAGGATGGACCCACGGCTTTCGCCGCAGCGTGTTAAAGGATCCGGCTGCGCTCTGGTGCCACTGTACCCGCAGTGGCCACGGCTAAAATCGATCGAGGGCGGCAGTATCGGTCGTCATCACTGGCCAGTCACTGAAAAATCCTGCCGACTTTGCGCGCCATTTCTGGAGCCGCCGCCCTCGTCACTACCCCGCTTCGCTTACTAGTGACGAGGGCGCCTTCGGATCAGGCAAGCCCTGCGCCAGGCTACCGCCTGTCACAGAGCTCGCTTTATTTTTGCTGATACAGTCCTTCGGAGCGCGGTTACCTACCCACAGGGGTCCACAGGCGCCGCTGATCACGGCCCCGCCCTTGGCACGCGAGTTTGAGGCTCGCGTTGCCGTGGCGGACAAGACCTGGGGACTCTGTGGATAGCTAGAAAATCGAATTGGAAGAGAGTGGTGTGATGTTGGAATGTTAGAACTGACCCCCTTTTCCTCATAATTAGGAGTTTCAACCCATCTCAAGACGTCCACGGGATATCGCGTAACCTCTACATTAATCACGGATCTTTGCCCTGAGGAGTTTTACGCCTCAGGTGTGGGTTGGACTTGCGCGTAGTGAAGCAAGGTCAGTGTGACTTGGAGAACAGATGGGGCAACGCCTCTTCCCGACTGCTCCAGATGGCCTCGATAGTCTCGACAGGTACAGGCCGGCTGAAATAGTAGCCCTGACCATAGAGACAGCCCTGCTCGCGCAAGTAATGCCACTGCTGCTCTGTCTCTATGCCCTCTGCGAGGGAATCGATACCGAGGTTGCTCGACATCTGGATCACTGCGGTTACTATGGCCGCATCATCCTGATCCAGTGGGACCCCATCCACAAAGGAGCGATCTATTTTGAGCTTGTTGATTGGCAGGTGTTTCAGGCGATCCAGCGAGGAGTAACCGGTACCGAAGTCATCCAGTGATATGGCCAATCCGTGGGTTTTAAATTCACCAAGAACGGCTTCCATGCGCGCGGCATCCAGCGTCATGGCACTTTCGGTAATTTCGAGTTCCAGGCGTTTTTTATCCACATTGAAGGTATGTATGTTGTCGAGCAACTTACGGGTGATGTCGCCCTTCCAGAACTGTTTTACAGACAGATTGGCTGCGATGTAGAGGTCGATACCCCTCTCCTCCCACACTTGTAACTGGCGGCAGGTCTCCTGCAGAACCCAGTCACCAATAGGCAGAATCATCCCGGTGGCCTCGGCCACCGGAATAAAATCATTGGGTGGGATAATTTTTCCCTCGTCGTTCCAGCGTATCAATGCCTCAACGCCTATCATCCTGCCACTGGAGAGTTCCACTATCGGCTGATAGTGGAGAACAAACTCCTGTTGCTCGACAGCCTTGTGCAGACGGTTGGCTAGGAAAACCCGCTTCTCCTGTCTTTCCGAGAGTTCCCTGGAGTAGAACTGGTAGGTGTTGCGCCCCAACTCCTTGGCCCGGTACATGGCGCTGTCGGCGTGCTGTAACAGAGTCAGCGAGTCATTGCCGTCTGAGGGAAAAGTGCTGATACCGATGCTAGCACCGACGTAGACCTCCTGCTCGCGAATCACAAAGGGCTTTTCCAACAGTTGCAGGAGGCGTTGGGTGATGGTGGAGACCTGCCCATAGAAGATATTCTCGCACTCGACCTTCTGATTTGCATCACAGTGGTCGGTGACAATCAAAATGAATTCGTCACCACCGTGGCGGGCCAGCGTATCGGTCTCTCTCAGCGCCCCCTCCAGCCTTTCTCCCACCTCGCACAACAGTTCATCACCCGCGTCATGACCCAAGGTATCGTTGACCAGCTTGAACTCATCCAAGTCAATAAACAGTATGGCAATCTCTCCACCGTGCCGTTTACCATGGGCAATTAACGAGCCCAATGTCTTGAACAGCATGTCCCGGTTGGGTAGGCCAGTCAGGCTATCGTGGCTGGCACGGAAAACGATCTCCTGTTCAGTGGCTTTTTGTACGTTAATATCGCGTACAACCGCACGGATGCCGCAAAACTCGTTACGTTTGTCAATTATCGGTACATGACGCAGCTGTATGAATAACCGCTTGCCATCCGGCTGAAGCAGGACTGTCTCGAAGCCACGGTTCAAGGATGGGGAAGGCGCATTCCGATGTAGCTGGCTGTGCAACTCCTCCTGTTTTTCAGGGACCAGGAAGGATTCCAGGGGAGATCCAATAACACTTGCCGAATCACTCTGGCCGATCATGCCTAGGAAGGGGGCGTTAGCGAAGGTGATCAGACCCTCGGCATCGGTGGCGATAATGCCATCGTCTATCTCATTCACCAGGTCATGATAACGCTGCTGTGAATGGGCCAACTCCGCAGCATTTTTTTTCAGGCTGTTGGCCATACGGTTGAAACTGCTGGCGAGTTCGCCAATCTCATCGTTACTCTGGAGAGAAATATGCTGCTCGTAGTCACCCTCACCGATCAGGTTCGCCTTTTGATTTAACTCGTCCAGGGGTCGAATTGTCCTTCTGGTGGTAGTGATCAGCAGGATCATCAGCAGCATAAACGCCAGAAAAGTCAGCATCCCCGTCCTCAGGGACAAAGCGCGTGCCGAGCTAAAGAGCTCCCCTTCAGGTATCTCGATCAACAGCCGCCATCCCTTGCCGTGATAGTTCCTGTAGCCAGGTTCCCCTACATATAAAGAGAAAGAGAGCCCGGGTTCATCTGCACTCCCGAAGGTGCCGTAGCCGAATAGCTCACCGGCAAGTGCCTGTCTGATCAGGGGGTGCTGGGAAAACGCCTCGTGGGAATCGTGTCTGGGGCCATGACTCTGATAGCCGAGGACCTCACCTTGTAGGTCGAAAAGATGCCTCGAGCCATGTGTCAACTTAGTCGCCAACAGGTTTTCAATGGCACCCCAGTGGTAGTGACCAATGATAACGCCCACCACCTCTCCTTCACTCTCTCCTTCGTCCTCCCCTGCACGAATCGGTGCGGCAAAGATTACGGTTCGGCCGCCACTGTAGTCCGATTCGACCTGGTTGGAAGAGTAGATATGGCCGGAACGCGCAGCCAGAAAGCCTGCCTGGGAGTCGGGGTAGTTGGAGATGTGGTGCAGCTCTGCCGTGGAACCGGGAGTAAATAGATGGTTGCCATCCAGATCAAGCACCACCAGGTTATTCCATGGCCCGGTCAACTCCATGCGCTCCTCCAACTCCTCCTCCAGAAGCCCCCTGTTCTTCTCACTCCTCTGTTCCGGATTGGCCATATAGGACTGGAGGAATTCGTCCTCTATCAGCATGTTCAGGTCGCGCTGAGCAAGGAACAGAAAATGATCAATCTCATAGATCAGGTTGTCAGCAATAGTATGCTGATCTTCGATCACCCGATCCTGCAGAATATTTTTTACGTTGGCGTAGATAACAAGGCTGAGCACAAGCCCACTGATCACTGCCACCAGTGAGGTACTCAATCCCAGTTTGGTCACGATTCTCAAGGTGATGCGTCCCTACCATTTCGACTTGCCGTTATCCTGGGAAGAGTCTGACCAAGTCATGATTAGTTTAAGTTGGCTAAATCCAACCGAGCATAACCAGAGGCTTCCTTAAGAATTAACTTTAATAGTAGAAGAGAATCATGGATTGTCGAATATACGGGGTGAGTACGTGCAGATCTACCATAGCGGCTGCCCACGACACTGCAGTTGCCCAGAGGCTGTGTGACGTTGATCGGGGAAAATCGGGGTCAGAGTAAAATTAAACCATTACTTCAAGTCAATCCCTTCCTATTGGTCTGATCCGTAACTGTCTGCTTCAGGGCGAGAATGGCTATTTTGACCTCGAAGGCTGGAGGTCGTGTGGCTGATTCGGTCTGAATGACCCCTTGCCCCAGATGTCCGCTTTGTGCTGACAGCAGTCAATTTAGAGCAAGCAACTCAATGACTCTTCTTAGTTGTGGGTTCAATCGGTCGATGCAACACATTGGTTAAATCGCTTTGCCGGTGTTTCATAGTTTAGCGTCTTTCTGGGCCGTTCGTTGAGCCTTCTTGCTGCGGCATTCAGCTTTGCTTGTGAGTGCACTGACAAGTTTGTTCCTTTAGGAAAGTATTGTCTCAGTAGCCCATTAGTATTTTCATTGGAGCCGCGTTGCCAGGGATTCTGAGGATCACAAAAAAAGACTTTGATATCTGTCGCCAGGGTAAATCTTTTGTGTTGAGCCATTTCTGAACCACGGTCCCATGTCAGTGATTTGTATAATTCACGTGGTAACTTATGTGCCTGTTTGATTAAAGCGTCGACGACTGTCGTGCTATCTTTGCCATCAACTTTAGCTAATAAAACATAACGAGTATTGCGTTCTACCAATGTTGCGATCTGGCTATTTTTACTTCCCATTATCAAATCACCTTCCCAGTGACCAGGAACAGCTCGATCTTCTACAGATGCTGGGCGCTCACTGATAGAAATAGCATCGGTAATTTGTCCGTGGTCAGGCGTTTTCTGTGTATGGTGTCGAGAACGGCGCATGACACGAGTTCGCCTTAAATGCCGCAACAACTCCTTTTTCAAGGCCCCACGGGCTTGGATAAAGAGCGTGCGATAGATCGTTTCGTGTGACACCTGAGAGTTTTCATCCTCGGGATAGGTATGCTTGAGCCACCCGGCAATTTGCTGTGGTGACCATTCCAACTGGAGCTTGCTTGCCACGGTGCGTGCCAGTGGTCGGTTCTGTGCCAGTTTACAGATTTTAGGGCGGTGTGCACGATCCCAAGCCGCTTTATCAGCCTGGCTGGCTCGGTACTTTTTTAATCCACTATTACGGTTGATTTCACGACTTATGGTTGAGGGAGCACGATTCAGTGACGTCGCGATTGCTCGGAGAGATTGGCCAGTGGCAATGCCGCGTGATATCTCTTCACGTTCTGCTAAGGACAGGCAGCGAGATGAACGCTGACGGTGTGCAGGTCTAATACCACCTGATGCTGCAATAATACGTTCAATCGATGGATGATGTCGGTCAAATAGCCTTGCAATTGAGCCAAGTGTCTCGCCTTTCTGCCAGCAATCCCACATCAACGCCTTCTGTTCTTCAGTATAAATAGTCCTGGAGCGTCTTTTCATTTCCAACATCCTCCTCTCTATAGTGAGAGATTAGATGTTGCATCGACCGATTGAACCCGCAGTCAAAAGCAGACATTACTGGATTCTGATCAGGTGGCTGCAATGCGACCATAAGAGACATTAACGTTTGAGCTTATATTGTGTAGTAGTTCAGAAAAAGTGGACTATCCCTTATTATTGACAGCAATGTCACGATGCGACACCGTTTCGGCCTTTTCTCGTTTATTATCCTATCCTAAGAGTTCAATCTCGTCTGGTTCAAACCAACCCTGTCCGATCATGGCGTCGCATGCGAGCGCGGGATCGGCTGCGTAGTAAACGACTGCGAGGCTTTCCTCGGCGCGACTACAGGTCACATAGAAAAGCCGACGCGTTCGATCGATTGTGGTCTCCTTACCGGCTGCTTCATTTTCATGGTCGGTCTTGCTCTTCTCCTTCACTCCAAAGAGCTTGTCGTAAGCGAACATAAACCCGCGTGCTTCCTCGTCGCTCACGATAACCATCACCCGCGGGAACTCCCGTCCTTTAACCCCCTGATGCGTATCAAACTGTGAGAGGCCCCGGACATAGCCGTCATATTTCTCGATCTGATCAAACGGAGCCTCGAGTGCTTGGCGCCACCCGCCAAGCTCGCTCTGGAGATCAATCTCTTCTTCCTCACCAGCTTCATCGGCTGTTGCAAATGGCACCAACACATCGGGAATCATGAAGAGACGGGCCTTTGCGACATACTCCAATACTGAGCGCGCTGTGGGATTTTCATCAGCCGACAACAGAGCCAGCAGACCATCGCAGGCGGCTTTGGCCACACGGAGTATGTCGATCTGCTTATCACCGGCCTCCTCGAGCGCCTTGCGATCAAGGAGCGGTGAGGTACGCCGTACGATTGCAGCAGTTGCGAAGGGGTCAGACGCACGTAAAGAGGTCACTAGCGGCAGGATTTCTCGCGTGAATAATCCGATGCCAGCTCCAGTCCCTTGGAGAAAACTAGTACGGGTATGTTTGACCGAATAGAGTGGCCCGAAGAAAGCGTCGAATCCAAAGCGGCGAGCGGACATTAGATGTTCAAGAGCAAGAGTCTTGATAGCCTCAGATCCTGCAGCCCAATTCTGATCGTCCGTTATCTCGGCCATTCTCGTGGCAATATTAGCCTCAGCCAATGTTTTGTCAGCGGTAGCTTGGGGCAAAATGAACAAACGGACGACGCCGGTATTGGCATCGCTACGAGGGGCCTGCTCCTCACCATCCGCGTCATGGCGGATCCTGTTGATGAGCTCGATTACTCTGGTCGGGCAGCGATGGTTCATCCGCTTGTAAGGCCGTGCCCAAGTCTCAGGGATTGCTTCAGCGAGTCGATCTTTCCCGTCGGCATAGATGCGCTGCATCATATCACCGAAGAGACCAAGGCAAAAAGAATCGCTGTGCGCCGCCTCGATGTCGAGCAGCACATCCATTAGACTGCGGTTCGTATCTTGACTCTCATCGATAAGCAGGATCGGAAAACGGGTGACCAGCAAACGCCTTAACCCAGGTTTCACCTCCAGAAAATCGGCTGTCATTGCGATAACCTCGGGGTGGTTAAGGGCGTCGCGAGTCCGATTATCGCTCGTCGGACTGTAGATGAAGTGCGTTATTGTGTCGAGACTAGCCAAGCGACGCTGCTTGCTCTCGATCGAGCGGGCGCGATCCATGGCAGCCTTAGTGCCCGCTCGGCCCTTTGCCTGAGCCTCCTCAAACTTGGCAATATCCTGGTGCAGCCTCTCGACGAGCCAGAGCCGGATATACATGTTATAACCCCTGATAAGGGACCACGCAAAGGAATGAATTGTCGATACCTCAACGCGTGGATCAAACTCCAGTCGTTGCTTAATCTCGTCACACGCTGCGTTGGTGTAAGTAATTACGCCGATTTTCTGTCCTGTTAGTGATAAAAACCGGCCTTGCCCATAGCAAACTGAACGAATTGCTTCTACAAGAGAACGTGTTTTGCCAGAGCCTGCTCCCGCGTATAAAAAGAAACTCTTCGGCTTTTTCAGATCAAGACATCCGGCTATAGTTACGTCAGCCTCGGCATCAAACTGGTCATCTTCGTTCACGTTACCACCTGCTCGGTTTGCTCCAGCTGCACGGCATGTTCCTCCAGAGGCAAGATCTCGACTTGTTTCTTCTTCAGCTGAACGAGTAGCCATTCGAGCCCCTCTGAGATGTAGCTAGGTACGACGATGTTGTCGAAACCTTCAACTTCGAGAACGTCGAGTGCGAACTCGGCTTTCTTGCCGTTTTTGAGGGCGAGATACATTTGTTCACCGATCGCAGTCGCGCTGTCGCCATCTTGAATTGCGTCGCGGAACTTGCGTACTAGCCCCACCCCCTCGAGAGCTGAGAAAATGGCAAGGTTCTCGAATGCGAGCGCATCCTCGAATGTATATGGATAGGCGGTTTCCGGCTCAGCGGCCCCATGTATAGTCACGGTCAGGGGTGCCTGATAGGCGACGCGCACCGCGAATAGTGGATCACCGTCTACGCGAAGCGTCTTGGCTGAAGCTTCAGCCTCCATGAGGGTGTCAACGTCCTCGTTACACGGCACCCAGGTCTTTAGTGTTGCATTGTTAGTCTTCTGGTTGGCGCCCTTTTTCGGCTGTACCGATTTTCCGCTGGTGTCATCGAGAGTATCCAGGTCGGTGATGATTAGCGTCAGCAGCCCGATGTAATCAATCAGCGGCTTGAGACGATGGGCATGGCTGCCACCGATCTCAAGAAGTGTTATGTAGCACTGATTGAGCTCGTCGAAATGTGCACGGATGAAGTTGGGGACAAGCATACGCTCCGCTGGCCCCTCCACAAGGATGGCAGCATCGGCGAAGAAAAGATCAGCATGCTGTGCGCGCAGATATCGCGTAACGAACCGCTCAGTATTACTTCCAGATCCGAACACTTCAGATAAGTTGATGACTGTAGAGACCGGCACCTTGGCCACCATACCGGCCGGTAGCCGACGGAAATAACGCAGGCAGGAGAAGGGCGTTTCATGCGCCACATGGCTCGAGTGGGTGCTGACTACGAGTTGGGTACGCAGAATTTTACTCTCGCCCAAGTCCTTATGTCGGCGCAGCACGTCATAGGCCTTTTTGATAAAAACCTGCTGGACCTGAGCGTGGAGGTGGGCTTCGGGCTCCTCGACTAACACCAGATGGAGTGGTTCGGTACTAGTGATATTTACACCTTTCGACGCTTTGCCGACGCGCATCCACGCGTCACGGAAACTCATCAGTCGAAAGATCATCGAGATCAAATTTTGATAACCGAGTCCGTTGCTGGCCTCGGGTAATCGGAGGAGAGGTGTGGCCGCACCATCCTCAGCAACCACATCAACCTCGAAGCTGATGGCCGCACTGTGGTTAAGACCATCAATTGCTTTCAGTCGGGTTGATACCCGTGGACGGGGATCTGTCACACCGGGATATCCCATGTCTTCAACCTCAGTGAAGGCGTCCTTGAAACTTTCGCTTAGGCGCTTGTCGAATGCATCTTGGGCGGCCTCAATTGCCTGGAGTGCCCCAAGATCCATGGGGTCGGGACCCTTGGTCGGATCGAGATGCTTGGCATAATAGCTTCTCAGTTGGCCTGACAAGCGGCTACCTGCCACAGCAGTTTGGGCTTCCTCATCATCTTGGCCAGACTGTTCCTCACCAAACCCGCGTTGTGCAGGTATGTCGTGCACGCGGATTAGACCGTCCAAGGGATCGCCTTCAATCGGTAACGAAGTGACCGGCAGTGCCTGGAGTCGAGCTTGGGATTTGCTAGGCGCCGTGAGTTCGGTAGGATCCAGTGAATAGGCATGGATTGTGAAGTGGGTGGATAGTCTCTTGCTAAGAAAGTCGACAAGGTTCTCCGGCCAAATCGTTAGCTTTGGAGGGTCCTGGGGTGGATCAGCGTCAGGATGTTCCGCCGCCGCCGCGGCTATTGCCGCTGCCTTCATCGCTTCAGCGTCGCCCATGGCGCTGATGAAGTCCTTGTACAACAGATCGAGATCCTTAGGTTCATAGCGTAGCCGGACGCCTAATCTGCCGCCTTCCCAATCGAGCGTCGGGATTAGATCGCGGACATGATGCATCTCGCCGGTCTCGATATGCAGCCAGAGGTCAAGCGTCGGGAGAACGCTGACCCAGGGAGCGATGGCTAGACCAATGACTTCCTCGTCATCGCGTGCTGCGATCCAGCTCTCCCCGAGCGCAATAATAACGGGCCAGTGGCACAGGGTAAAATCGTGCATTTCAAATGTGCAGCGGCGTGGCGTCAGAAAGCGGCGCATTGCTAGCATTGCCGACGTCTTGCCACTGTTGTTGGCTCCGACGAAAAGCGTTGTAGTGCTCGAAAGGTCAACGCGTGTCGACAGCAATTTTCTAAAATTGGCTATTTCTACAAACTCAATATGCATCCAGCATTCTCCATCCTGACTTAAGAACAATAGAGTCAGACTTGATCGATTAGCCTCATCCTTCTAACCAGCGATAAAAATCTATTTTTTAATCGAGTCTGACCTCATCATTTTTTAACGAGCGCATTGCTAGAATCTATGCAGTTTCTAGCACCCATATTGCCACCCATTTATCAATTAAAAATTGAGTGCTGCCGATTGTTATTTTTAACCAATGACTTCGTTCATCACTAGGTAAAATCTTGGTTGAAAATAATACAGCCCTGCGTCCCCGTGCGCTCATGTTGTAAATCTGAGCTTTCATTTGACGTACCCAAACTATATTACTGCCTGTTATTGCCGCAATAGCCTGATTTTCAATATTTGTTGATGTGTTTACTAATGCCCTCGCATTACCACCTAGCAATAACTGTTGGTGATGAGCAATAAACCATTCAAACCAATATCTCGCCAAAGGGTTTTTCATCGAATCTGATGTCGAAATGGCTTCTATTTCATCTTGGTAATAGCTGGGATCACTGTTTCCAATGATTTGACTAATATAGATCATTGCATCGCTTACAACGGGCAGGAAGAATTTAAAGTTACTAAGAATCGGAGATATAAGCACTGAGCTTTGCATTGTCCGAGCTCTACGTATTATTCCTTTTGCTAGGCCAACATCTAAGGATTTTTGGCTGATAGCTTTATTAATTGCCTCCAAAAATGCTTGCTCAGCAGCTTCGTCCTCATCAATCTCTACCTCATGTTCTTCTACTTCACCCGTGTATGGGTTAATATTTCTAAACTTTCAAATATTTCTTCTTTTTCTAGATCGTAGGGGTTGTGCAAGAATTCAGAAACATATTTCGTTGCTTCCATTATCACGGTTTTACCCGATGCTAAAGTAAGACGGTGATTTTCATATAAATAGGTAGTCAAATTCCTTAAAACAGAATCTAGTGAATCAGTATCATTTGAGAAAATACGAATATCATCAACGTAGCGTGTAAACGGTAGTCCTAAGCCATGAATAAACTGGTCTATATCTGTCATTAGTGCTTCAGACATCACTACACTTGCCGCTGGTCCAACAGGAATTCCTTGGGATGTTTTGCCGTTGATTCTTGTTAGAAAAGATTCAATATCCTTTGCTATGTTTTTTAGACTTGGATCTGCAAATTCGATCGCGTTATTTAATCTATGCAAATAGATTTGATTATAAAAGTCTGTGATATCCGTTGCGAGAATAAATGCATATTGTGCTGAGAGTTCTGTGGTTCTTGCATCAAAATCCGGGTAACCCCCACCAGCCGAGAAAAAACTTCCTTCATGTAATTGTAACCTGTATGAGCAAGCTGCCTTCATTGCCACAGGCAAACGAGCAGCTTCTACGCTATTTGAAATTTCGTAAGCCATTGCTGTATAGATAATTGCGTCAACCGGTTCTAACTGATGGACAATCCTGTATGTACCATTAGCTTTTATTGCCGGCATGGAGTGTGGAGGAAACACCCAAAGCTTCTCGATATTCTTCCCGGTAAGTTCAGCCTTTACTTCATTCAAATTATGCCAAATTGCTTCAAATTCAAATGGTTTAGGAAAAAAATCAGAGTCATAATACCTCTCAATGTGTTCTTTAGAAAAGTCTAAAGACACTTCCGTATGCTTGCTCATCTATGATGCTCTCTTTGTTTCTAAAAGGTGAATATGCCGCCAGCTCCAATATTGTGATATGCCGCGCACATGATTCTCATTTAGATTTAAGAAAAGGATGAATTCTTTTGAGGGGAGCGCATCCGCTGATCGCCATGGAAGGCTGAAAGCCGAGGCGATTAGTCCCCGATAGGCGTAGGTGCGGTTGTATGGCCGGAATTGCGACCGGCAGGGAGCGATGTAGGGCATACAAGGGGCGCATCCGAAATGCCGTAGAGTCATTGTGGGAGTCATGATGGAGTAGTGCACAAGCAGCTTTGCTGCAATGTGCAATACGTAATCGTGACGTACGCAGGACGGTCGGGGCATAACGGCTGTCGCGTAGGCGAGTTGATTTTGGAGACTTGGATGTCCCAAAATCTTTCACGAGGTAGCGACACTCTTGCCAATAAATTTACCCACCAATCCTTGGCACGAAAACCCTGGGTCTAGTACATGCACTGCCTTTAGCTCTTTGTTTCTTGCCTGCCTTAGGGCTTCACGTTGTTTATCACTTTTCTTTTCCATGTGTCATATCTATTAATTTAGCAACATAACGTTGCCTTCAGCGGAGCAGGCGCGTCAGCGACTGCATCCGTTGGGAGGCTTTGTTATACCATTACCCATCAGAGTCTTTATTGTACTTTGGGTTTGTACCTTGATTTTTACGGTATGTAGCAAGCCTTTCAGCTTCTTTCTGCTTGGCCCCGTCGTCAGTCATACGCCGTGAAGTTACATTCATGTGGCCAAACTGTTTTCCTTGATCCCTGTGTTCTTGTTCACGTCGTTCTGGATCATTAGTAGTGCCAACGTAAACAACTTCGTTACCTTTCTTCAGTTCATAGGTCACAGTCTCTCTTTTCTTTGCCATTTCAATTCCCTCTAGTTTGGTAATATAAGACCATAAGATATGTGTGGGTTAATCAGTTGGTTTTCAACCCCTATCGATATTTTTTTGGGTATAACAGTCGTATATACGGACACTAAGGGTCCGCATATCAATATAAGTAAAAACTAATGGAGTGCGGTAACAGTTTGTTTTTATTGACTTCATGAATTCCCTGTCTCGTTATTAAGATGAGCAAATCGGGACCCTGATTTGCTATTCAATATCTAACCCGAATTTCCCCAGATTTTCCAGAACAAATATCAGCCTCTATAGTCAAAATATCCGCTTTGTGCTGCGGACTAAAGATATCCCCGACACCCACACCCACTGAGTTCACAGCCGAGGTAGTACTTAGTCTTGAGATCACCGTGCACTGTCTGTCAGATCACGTCAGATTTTCACAAGTAATGGTTTAATTTTACTCTGACCCCGATATTTCATTTCGTCCTTCAAGCAGCTTATTCCTTGCACTAGATACCTTCTTGCGTAAAAAAGTAGGAATGTCTAGGTCAGATTCATATGGGGTAATATTCAAGTCATCAATATCAGGGACGGCTTCTCGAATAAGGGCCAATACTTCAGATTTACCATGAAAGTTATAAACATCTGTATGAGAGAATGGGTTGTATGTGGCCTCAATGTTTTCATATTGATTTAGGATTTCTTTTTCGACTTTTATCTTTAGTTGTTCTTTATTTTGATCGATTAGATTTTTAATAAAATCAGTTGGATATATTGATTGCGTGTCATTGATGCTAGAGTAATTAAAAATATAGAGTACAACTAAAAACTCTTGAATGCTATAGTGTGAGAATCTAAATTCTCCCGCTGAGTTCTTATTGATTAAAGACCTTCCGGTTATATCAATTTTCTTAAGAGGGCCAAGATACTCAAGTTCACTTATTAGTTCATCAAGTTCGTGTGGTGTTATTTTAATTTTCTTCTTTGATTGCATCTTAAAAGCCAACTCTGCACAAGCTTTAAGAAGTACTTGGCTGCTATGTCCAGTCTTTGATCCCTCTCGAATAAGCCAGCTTTGAACCAGAGAGTTGTATATTAGGTACTCGGAACCAACCCCGTATTCAGTAAAGCCAGGTAAGTTAACAAGATCCTCTATGAACGAGAGTAGCATTGGGCGACACCTCAAAGATGCCATGCGATTAATAATGTTATGAGATTTCTTTATTTCTTCTTCGTTGCTCCTGAATAGTTTTTTTGGAAAACGTTTATTTAGATAGTTCTCTACTTGATTGTCATCGAATAACGATAGGTACTTTGAGGGGCATATAAAGCCTCCAATTCTTATGCGTCCAGGATATTCGAGAGGGTCATTATCTACGGTAGGGAAAAACTGCGTTCTACATGTAATAATAACTCGATTAAACATATGTGTAGCTTTCAATATATCTAATAATCTTTCTTTTGATCTTCCGTAAGCTAAGGGGTCTTCATCAAGTGAATCCAGAAGGAGTAGTGTTTTTCTTCTATTTTCTATGTTGCAAATATCAGTAATTGTACTCTCCCCCAGCTTCAACAATACACAGTCATAGGATTTCGGCCAAAATGACGTTAGGTGTAGCAATTTGAGCATCACAAGAAATGATGTCTTTCCCATACCAGAATCCGAAAGGATAAATAGCTGATTATTTCCTTTTTGATAGGTTTTTAATCGTAGAAACTCTGAAACTTTACGAAAAAGTGGTTCGCGTGAAGTAAAAAAATCTTCATCATGCCTATCTGCTGGATTTACTTCTTGGCAGAAAGGTTCAACATAAACCTTCGCCAGTTCTGTAGGATCGCTGTAAAGAATAGAGTCATTTATTTCATTTAATACAGAGGCCCTTTTCTTTCTAATAGAAGAAAGGCGTCGCCATAAGATTGAAATCCACTTTTCACCAAGATTAAGATTTATATTGTCACTATTCATTTTTATTATCTTTTATTCCTTATAATTAATCAGCCATTAATACTGTAACACGCATCAGGGCCGGTTATTGATATACGCTATCTCAAATAAAATCATGCTAAAAGGGCGTGAGTTAAGCTTACCAATATCTATGTATAGGGTAGATGAAAAAACTGCTGTTTTGGTGGCTATATTCTCCCTTATCGCCTATCTACCGGTATGGTTTAACTGGTACTTCAAAGTCCAACTTTTCGATCAAGTCACTAAGCACCTTAGCACTGTAATCCTTTCCGTAACTGCCATAGGTCATGGAATCAATGGAATGGCCTAGCAATGTGGCTACCTGTGGCTCATTACACCCTTTATTATGCACGGTAGGAAAATTAGGGGGACAAGTCTTGCCTTTTGCCCTTTCTGACGGATTCCGATGTGATCGGTATCAATTGATTTTGGCTTATTGGTTCTTTATCCACTATGTCTGCTTTGCTGAAAGCTAACCTCTTTGTACCGCAGCACTTTCATTTTCTACGCCACTCCCAAGGCGCAACCGCCCCACGTTCAACCCATAGGCCTATTCTGGCCGCCATGGCTTCATTCTCAGCCGTCGCATACAGTTTATGGTCTAACGGCTTTGCTCTCGTGCATATCGCTTGTAATGCCATGCTAGACCGTCCCTGACCTGCTGCAGGTTGATGTCAACGCCACCCACCAGCACCTTACCGATAACCCGGTTGTAACGGTCCCTCTTCTCCCACTCCAGACGGGCGTGCTTATTGCCAGCTAACTGGGCTTGATTCTCAGTGGCACGTTTACCGAATGGTTGTTTGCGCTCGGGGGTGTCGATGCCTGCAAGCCGGACACGGTGCTGCTGTTTTTCCTGGTCGAGGAAAACGAGGGTGTCACCATCTACGATCCGGGTCACTTTGCCGGTGATGGTGTCGGACTGGGTGGTAAATGAGATCAGGAGGAGGACGGCTAGGAATAGGGGGCACGTACTATTCAGGGCGCTGCTGCACATTGGGCAGCTCAACAGAAGCAAACAAATCACCCCACTGCAACCAAGCCGGATTGACCTTCAGAACGTGGGACAGATCGGCCAACATCCTTGGGCGCTGACTATGCCCGCTCTCAATCTTCTGAATCACCGGCTGATTCGTACCGGCGCGGACGGCCAGTTGCGCTTGGGTGAGCCCTGTAGCCTTTCGTGTCTCTCTCAGCCTGGTACCGATCTCAGCTTCTGCGTCTTTGATTTGCACCAAGCTAATCATTTCAGCTCCCTGTTTATTTGGTCTGGCTATAATAGGGAATCATTCGATTATTTGCGAGTAGGAATATTCTTACTGTGCATTAAGCCGTTTCTGATATGTGGACAGATGAGGGGGGAGCTATAGCCCCCATAAAAGGAAAGTCACCATAAGGAAGTATCGTGGATGATCCAAGGAAGATGACGGCACAGGAGTGCATACAACTATACCAGTGCAGGTTGGTTCAACATACCCCACCCAGAACCCGACACGATATATGCCTGCTCAAGATGTACCTGGCCCTGCTCGAGTCTGCTCAGGAGTTGGCGATAGATAAGCGGTAGCGGGTCACTCACCACCTGGGATTTTTCCATGCAAAGAGGGGGGCTGGCCTCACCCGTGAAACCAATTACGGATTTGAGTGGTTGTGCCTACGCAGTTAATTGATTTCATGGCGCACTCATGGCGCACTTGCTGGAAAATAACAGCGATGATTGGATTTAGGGCGCAGGTCGTCTGGAATTCGGTCACTGGTCCCAGTCAAAACACCTCGCAAGGCATTTAATAATTCAGTATGGGGGATGGATTGGGGGACTGACATCTTACAAGCTAGCGTAACGCACTGAATAACATGGACTATATTATTTGAATTGGCGGAGAAGGAGGGATTCGAATTAAGTATACAGATCTCATCAAACGAAACGAGCGTCGGTTGCGCACTCGATTATGGAGCTTTTATAGTCCTGGCGTCGAATTCTGGAATTGGCCAGCTGATTCTGGTGGCGTCCTGGATAGGATGCCGCTTTAACCCAAGCGGCCAGGGGCAAGATGCCGGTGTATTCCGGCAGTTTTCAAACCTCGTCAGGCAAAAAGATGGTGACCACCGGTTCACCGGCATCACCCGGCCCAACAATCAGCTTCAACGTTACCAGTACCGCTTCTGTCGTCTGCCCATCACGGGGCACCCGATAGAACTGGAACATCATCCGATCACCGGAATCCTTGCTGGTCCGAATGGCGTGGGAAGCCATGTAGAGCACATCCAACAGCCTACCCGGTTGATCCTGAAAAGGCTTTTTCCGACTATCATCGTCGGTCCAGGCCACACAATCTTCCCAAACCGCAGAAGTCAGTGCCACCGGCCATTTGAACCCAGCTTCCTGTGTCATCGGACCCGCATCGAACAGTACACCATCTTCTATGGCCTGGGCACGGGTATAGCTGTACATCACGTCACCAAAAAAGGATTCGGCGGCTGTATCGATTGAAGTATTGGACCTGATGTTTCTCCTCTGTTGGATAAGCACCGGGGCACACCTCCTTCCCTGTCGGGAAAGATGATGCTTTCCCGGCAGGATCTGTGAAAAGTTGTGGGTGTCAGAGCAACCCGCGCTCAGCAAACGAGACACTCTCACCGGCCGTAACCACAAAGTGGTCGAGGACTCGCACATCAACCAGTGCGAGTGCCTCTTTAAGCCGGCGAGTGATTGCTTCATCTGCATTGCTGGGTTCCGCAACACCTGATGGATGGTTGTGGAAAAAGAGCATGGCGGCCGCATTGAGCTCCAGTGCCTTCTGCACGACGACACGCGGATGGACTGATGCACCATCGATGGTGCCCTGAAACAGTTCGGTCACCTCGATAATCCGGTGCCGGTTGTCGAGGAAAAGACATCCGAATACCTCGTTCTTGCGGTCGGAGAGCCGGATTCGCAGATATCTGCGAGTTTCCTCTGGACTGCTCAGAGCCTCTCCCGGTTGGTGCTGCTCCGTTAACAAGGCCAGCGCCAATGCCATCAGCGATTGTCTCTCCACTTCGTTAAGTTCAGATAGTGAAAGGCCGTCGAAACGGTCTTTCATCCTCTTCGATACGGGTGATTCCGTGGTTGTCATAACTGATCTCCTCGAAATTGACGGGGAGATCAGCCCCAGGAGGAGTGATCTCCCTTGGGTGAAAGTGAGCCGGATAACAAGTTATCCGGCTGATTTGAACTTACGCAGCGTGCCACTGCTCCTTATAGAACGGCTGACCGTCAACCTTGGCCCAGGACACACGCAACAGTCGGGCCTTAAGGCTAATACCGGTTTCTCCGGCCTTGTCACCGTTCTTAAAAGTGAAGGTCTCTCCATACAGATCACTGAGTGTGAATCCAATGAGCACCTTCAACTTGTCCTCAACGACCGGTTTAACCTGGCGCACGATTTCTTGAGCCTGTTTACCGGACACGCGACACTCGAAATGGGTGTACTGGACATTTTCAACACTGCCCCGAAGAGCAGCGATGGTGACACTCAGAAAGGGGCTCCCTTCTTTGGGTGTCACCTCCCGGACACGGTTTACATAACCGATACCGACGGTGTGAAGATCGAAATATTTTTGACTTTCGTTGTTGGACATAGCGCTTTCTCCATCAGTTGGGTTTCGTCCGGAGCAAGCGCAACCCTGGCGGGAAGACTTCCCCGGCAGGGTGAGTGGAATGGAATCTATTATCCATTCCGTTGAAGATGGACCGGCAACGACTCATTTAAGAATCGTCGCTATGCACCTGTTACAGGGTCCGAAGGTGCCTGTGTTGCCACTGAGTCCGCAGTGACCACGTATAAAACCGTATGCTTCAATCTCCTCAGGCGGCATCGGACGCTTCGCAGACATAACGCAGGTACTTCAACATACCGCGGGCATTGGCAAAGGCGGGGTGTTCTGCAATGGCCTGATGGGGGAACCAGTTAGCGATATGTTCACTCAACGCGACCGCGCCACCACCGAAAAAGAGGACACGATCCAGATCCATACCGAGACCTAACTGCCGACTAGTCTCTGTATGTATCCGTTTGATGACCTCATGCTTAGCAGCGTCAACCAGTACCGCGATGTCATGGTCCTTGCCCTGCAGGCGCACAACCCTACTCTCGACCGCCTGAGCAACGATCTGCTCACTCAGGGTCTCCAGATCAAAACGTTCCTGGATGCCGTCGGCAACCCGTTGTTTGACGTCCAGCATTCCGCACTGCAAGGAACCAGATGAGGCGTGAAGAATGCCCTGATCTTTCACCACCACATGGTCGGTGGTACGGCCACCGATGTCGATGATGGCCACCGGCACAGACAGATGATCAGCATCCAATGTTGTTCCATCACCCTGCTCCACGATCACGTAGTCATACCAAGCAGCCAATGCTTCCGGAATAACTTCATGAAAGCTGATGCCGGCGGATAACATATCAGCGAGGGGATGAACGGCCTGCTTCAGACTGTCCTGTTTTTTCTTGATGGGCTCGCTGCGCTGTTCACCACTCTTTCGATAGAAGGCACTGACGGGTAAACCGGATACTGCATGAACAGTCCGGCCTGACAGACCAATATCCTGAAGCACATGTTGCACAATGACATGATTCAAACCAGATACTGGATAGCCCTCGAATTGGGTCGGCGCACCGTTTACATCACCTACCAAATAGATCGATCCTTCTGTTTCGTATTCGAATACGCGTTGCTGTGCTTGGTGGATCCAGGTGACACCCGACTGCCCGATCCGTGCACGGGAGGGGATGGCATGCACGCGACCATCTGGTAACGCGATCTTCGTATAGGCGTATCCGTCGTCGATTCCGATCGGAATGGGGTTAATGGACTCTGAATCAGTCATGGGGTTGCTCATCCTTTTAATTGTCTGTTTTATCTGCAGGTCTATTCATTGCTGTCATCCAATTACCCTGCTCAATTGCGCAAAGGATTTCGTCGCATTGTGAGTAGCTGGTGCCTCGTTTGGTGCCGTTGGTTTCTGTTCTCGTTTCGGCTTTGGCAAGGTCACTTGCCTTGTTGAATCACCTGTCAGCCAATCAGAGAACCTCATCCCGCTCTCGGATCTTGTGGCGACAGATGCCTCCCGTTGCACCTGGCACTCAACCCGAAATCCCTGTACTAGAAGTCCCCGCACCCATTCCTGTCGCCGAGCCTTTGGGATTCGCTCAAGCCGATTCAGAATAATCGCCTCCAGTGCAATGCGTGGATCCAGTTGCAGCACAACCCGATTGCGACTACCAACCTTCGCTGACCGCCAAGGAAGGCTGAAAGCCGAGGCGGTTAGTCCCCGGTAGTCGCGAGGCGATACTGGATGCCCGGCGTGCGCATAGCGCCAGAGGGAATCCAAAGATCGCATACGAACGCGACGTTAAGTCATCTCGGGAGCCAGCGACGAAGCAGTAACGAGCTTGCGATGTTATTGCGTAGTGCTGGAGACCGGGACGGCCGGGGCAATAATAGGCTGTCGAAGATTGAGTGCAAAAGGGGGACTTGGATGTCCCGTTTTGCATCACGAAATCGAAGACTCGCTTAAGCCATTTTCTGGATTATCGTTATAGAAAACGCACATGCCAGTGAATACCCGATACGCTATGTGTCGCGGTTTTCGTCGGTTGAATATCCCGGATCAGGCAAAGGAGATAAGGGCGCGAGTTCCAAAGATCGGTGAGTTTCCTTCGGAAATGGTGCTTTGCGTGGCACAAGCGGTGCACGAAGTTCGCCACTCAGGACGTTCTCTGGCAGCGCTCCCATCAAACTGGATGCACGTGGGTCTTTCCCAGAACTCCGTTGCAGGCATTTTCGATCGATACCCAGCAACCGATAACCCTGGGGCACGACAAAAGTCCCACGAATCTTGCGTGCGCAGAGATGGATGATGACTTGCGCAGACTCATCATCCAACTGACCAATATGGCGGCAGGTAAGAACGGTTCGTACCAAGGAATCGTACTCGGCAATCAACTGTGCACCCTGGTAAGCGTAGGGATTGGCGAATTGCAGGCGTATCCGGTAGGGCCGCAAGGATTCCGCTACCGTTACCTCCATGGCGCTCATTTGTGCCAGCTGAGTATCCAGTTCTTCCTGATATCGGCTGAGGAGTTTGCGTGCTTTCTCCAGCGCCTCGTGTACCTTGATCAGCCACCAGTCCGCGTAGGGATCGTCATCGCGTGCGGCCTGCCAGATCACGCGTAATCGATCAGCGTAGCCAACCAGTCCGATGATCGCCGGTTTGTCCGGGGTCCCGTTGCGACCACGGATCATCTGCTGAGCTTGGTGCGTCTGGACTGTCAGCCAGGCCTGACCACGTAACACACCGAGACTGGTGGTATCCTTCTTCGATCCAGCTACCGTGCCAGCGCTTTCATCGGGAGATTGTTCTGAGTTCATGGGGAATCCGAAGCTGTTAAAATCAGCCCCTATCTCTCCATGTTATGGAGAGCTGGACAACCGTTAACTCTGATCTGAACCGTTTGGATTTATTTTGAGAAAGTGGTGACAGTGTCAACACTCATCTTGGTGGTATGGGGGTGCAAAATTTTGCGCCTCCCTCTGGCAAGTGGTGACAGTGTCAACACCTCATGCCGGATCACGAGGTGTTCGAATCTGTATCTTTCGTGGACGGACATCGCATACCCAGCGTCTTGCGTATTTCGGTGATAGGGCCTTTCCCAGCCTTGATCTGGCTTCGTAATTCCTGAAGCCCTTTGTCTGCCGATCGATCGATACGCGCTTCCCTGCTCTTCTGGATCGCCTTCTCCCGAGCAATGCGCTCCTCATGCACCTTGATCCCGAGGTTGGATTTAAACTCACCGTTTTTCAGTGCCTTACACAATGAATGCAGAAAACTCAGCTCGTCGTAGAGCGGTTTCATACCACGCTGCTCTGATCGGATCCTTCCTTCCAATTCATCAAGAACGGCCTGGCGCTGGTCTGGAGGGACGACACTGAGATAGCGATCTGCCAACTCACGCTGGTTATCCGAAAGACGCCGCGGGTAGATCAATGGTGCATCGCCTTTACCGCAGACCACGAAATTTTTTCTTTCGCTGTTGTTGGTAGTAGTAGTTTTATTTATATAACTACTACTACAACTACCCGGCTTTAAATTTTGAGGGTGCAAATTTTGCACCCCCTCTTCCTCCGGCTTTAAATTTTGGCCTTGGTGATTGGCACCGTTTCGGCTGGGTGAATGACTGCGAAGCTCGGTCATGACCTTAGCACTGAATGAGAAGAAACGATGCGGCATGTCCTTTTCCACCGCTTCCGTTGCCTGTGCTCTGCGGACGATCGGGTGCTCATCGGTACATACATCGCGACCAGCTTTGATGTCTTCATCGATTGTATCCAGTACTCCACGGGCAACCGCTCGCACCCTGGCATGGCGATGATTAGTGGACTCACGCAAAAACTGCATGTAGGAGGAGTCCAGATGGATCGCATCAACCAATGGCAAGGGTTCGTCATGCAAGGCAAAGACATTGCCGTGAAAACGGCCGCTAGCTCCCCTGACCCTGGCGCAGAGGGTCAGCCAGCGTGTTGCACGCAAAATTGCAATGGCTCGCGAGATAGTAGCCGTAGACGACACATTGGCCGTCTTCGCGATATAGGCATAACTTGGAAACGCGGTGTTGCCACCAGCCTCACTGGCTTGGAGCCGAATGGCCATCCATACCAGCTTGTCCACAGGTTCGAGTATCGGATCTTGAACAACCAATGTTGGAAAGGAGGCGTACCGGTTTCCGAGAAACAGCATCGTATCTGACGACGGATGGCCCGCACCGTCCTCGGCATGTTCTAGGGTGGCTTGTATCAGGGCATCCAGTGCCAATGTTTCGGGGCGAATCCCTAATCCGTCCTCATTCATTAACACTCAACCGTTCGACAGCATCCAGTTCACTCTGGCCACTCAAATCTCCATACTGGTCCCAGCGTTGCGTCAGGTTCCAGATTGCCCGCATCGACAGACCGGTTTCGGCATGCAGTTCAAGGTAAACCGTTGGCGACAGTGGCCCTGATTCATCTTCGTCAACCCGGTCGACCCAGGCATGCCAGAGCCTGTGAGTGCTCTCTTCATCAGGTTCCGGCGGGCGCCCTACGGATGGATCCACCGAGAGCATGCGACGCATCCGACTATACTCTCGTGGCCCCAGACCAAACAGGGTCTGCATCATTTCCAGTGGCGCATCTGCCGCTATGAGTGTCTGCTGTGTCTCTTCCGACTCACGCTGCTGGCGCAGATGATCCATCATGGGCCAATAGACCTGCCGGTCTAGCCCAATCTGCAGGCAATGTACCCGCAGGGACTCGACACGGTAGAGGTCCGAGAGACTCATCTCCCGGAGGGCCTCGATCTCACGTGGCCCAAAGTTCATGTTGCGCAGTGCGGGATAGTCGCCTTCAGCCAGACAGCGGATCGCGTACATGAGTATGGCCGTAACCAGATCGGATTCCTTGGTTCCTTCCATTCCCCTACTCCCAGAGCCTTGTCTCGCTCTCTTCTACCAGATGATGTATACGGCGATAGGTATCCATCAGGTTGAGTAGATCACTCCAATCCTGTTCACCAAGCTGGCGCCAAAGTCGGTAGCCGGTATGTCCCGGATCGAGTGTCCAAACACTGTTGAAAAGCAGGCCAGCATCTTGTTGTTCTAGTGCCTGGCAAAGGACTGATTCTGACGCCAGTGTGGGTACGATAGAATTGACCGGTGCAACGGTCATCTCTGCACACGCAGCAAGATGCCACCAGACCATGGATACCTGGCTCAGGGTGTCATCATCCAGTTGATCCGCAAGAGCCGGGTCCGGAACATCGCGGAGAATGAATCCTAGGCCTTTGCCGGACAGTGGTGCGACAAGATCCCCAATACCGTTTCGCTGCGCAAGACGAGCCGCCAATGTCCACGCCCGTCCACGCAATGATTTAAGATCACCAGGTCCCGACTGCCCTGCAGTCAGTATCTGTTCAACGACCGGCTCTGTCTTCTCAGTTAAATGATCGGGAACCCGCCCCTCTGAACTAGAAGAGGTTTCGTTATCAGCATCAGAAAATGGATCATCACCCAGTTCTTTTACCGGATCCTCATAACGCGTCTTGGGATCTGCACTGTTCTCATCTTTCATTGACGAATGGGCTGGTGACCCAGTCGCATCACGGCAGACCTCGTCTGCCTCATCCGCTTCACTATTATCGTCCTCGAATGCCGGAATATTCAGCTCACGCCCTGCAAGCTGTGCATTGAGTTCAACACGTACAGTCTGAATACTGACCTCAACCTGCTCCGCGATCTCTGTCTCGATCGCGCCGTGCAGCAGCCCGGTATCCCACTCGGTGGCATCGTATCGCCGACACAATGTGGCGAACACTTCATCGAAAACTGTCTCATCGCCCAGGGCATGTCTTTTCCAGACTTGGAACGCCGCTCGATCCAAGGCACGAATTCGCTGAACCTGTGGTCTGCCCAGTCCGGCATTGAGCGCTTTCGGAATCAGTGGAAGCAGTCGCTTAACCGCGTAGCCCATGCGCGAAATCAGTCCATGGCTGAGACTGTAACCGCCGGCAGCCAGTGCTATTTGAAGTTTTCTCTGGGAGATCTCATCGGTATCCAGTTCTTCTTCGAGTAATTTCTTGATATCGAAGACAGCGAGGGCCTTATCAATAAATGTCAGAGCCCCGCGGAGGTCATTTTCCCTAAGGTGTGCCAGGAGAACATCCGATTCTCGGCTCCACGGCTTGAACAAACACTGGACGCGGGCAAATTGAGAATCACCGGTCTCCGCGTACAGCTCTTGTAGCGCGACCAAGCGGGTATTGCCACCCGAGTGGACAACATAGTAGGCAGTCTCTGGACGTTGCGTAATGACCAGTGGCTGATCGAGACCATTGGCACGAATTGAGGCCTTGATCCGATCAAACTCCGGATTTTTGCCATGACGGGGATTGCGGTCATAGGCCTTGATGCGCGTAATCTCCAGAAGCATTGGTTTCGGTGTATCAGTCTCCCCTACCTTCCCAGGTCCGATCAGGGTCTTGCCGTTAGTGGATTGGTTGTCCGGCATGCCTTTACTCTTTTCCCGATTCCGACGTATCGTATTCAGCCGCTTCCTCGCCCACGCCGACAAAGATCTCGGGATACCTGACGAGGCTATCCCTTAACACCACCTTCAACCGACCCTTGGTGCCCACAGCAACATGTCGGGTCATTTTCTCGATGCGGGTCGCCAGCAAGGCGCTGGCATACCGGTGTTTTCCCGCCAGTTGGTACAGGTATGAGACCGAATCGTTACAGACTCTTGCCACTTCGGCGCGTTCCCGCTTGGTTGCCGCTTGTAAGAATTGTCTTAGCTCCATGCAGCAAAACATTAGCACCATGCTTATTTTCTGGCAATAAATATGATTAATTATATGTTTATCTTTGTGCTAAATTTTCTAGAAACTGGTGCTATACTATTTCGCATGAAGCGAAAGCATGAATACATCAGACTCCAGAATCTTGAGCTGCTCATTGCCGAGGCTGGCTCAGCAGCCAAGCTTGCCCGAATCGTCGGCACCAACAGCTCATACCTCAGCCAAGTCCGCAACCAGATGCCGACCAAGAAGGGCACACCACGAGCAGTTGGGGACGATCTCGCCGAAAAACTAGAACGTGGAATGGACAAACCGGAAGGATGGATGGATGAATCTCATGATGGAGCACTGCAGCAACAACCAGCTGTTGCCCCGGAAACAAACGCCCACCCCGGACCGAATATCCAAGGCCTGTATCCGCTCATAGCCTGGGTGCAGGCTGGTGAGTGGTCCGAAATCTCCGAGGGCTACGCACCTGCTTATGAGACTGATTTGCTTCCCTGTCCCGTAAGGTGCAGTGAGGAAACCTTCGTATTGCGTGTTCGCGGCGTCAGCATGGAACCTAAATTCCAGGAAGGCGATTTGATCTTCGTCGACCCCAATGTGGACGCAGTAAACGGCAAGTACGTGGTTGTAAAGCTTGAAGAGCCCAACGAGGCGACCTTCAAGCAACTGATAATCGAAGAAGATCGGCAATACCTGAAGGCACTGAATCCGGACTGGCCGAACCGCATCATCGAGGTCAACGAAACGGCCACAATTTGCGGTGTTGTGGTGTTCAAGGGAGAGGTGGTGTGATGCGCATTTTTAACGTGAGTATTGCTTTCACATAATTCAAAGGCTTGCTTCTATATGACGGTCCATTGTGTAAGGAGAGATGAATAACGCGGTAGCACACTGCTAAAAACAAAACACTTGTTAGAAAATTAGCACTGAGCTAATGTTCTTAGCACTACCAATGGTGAAGACAGGCAGCAGAATGACAATGTGCATTTCTGCGATAGGTCCTTCAAATCACAATGTGCGAAAGGCAAATGTCGTTGAATTATCTAACAATCGATAAATTTTCAGAGGTATCCGGTTATACAAAGGAAGCCATTCGCTCCAAAATCAAACGGGGGCAGTGGCTAGAAGGACGGGAATGGAAAAAAGCCCCGGATGGTCGGAACCTCATTAGCATTGAGGGTTATGAACAATGGGTGGAAGGACAGGCGCGCGTGCCGCCAGTGGGTCGAGTATCGAGATAAGCTTTTACTACAAATGCGCCCGTTGCCGTGAGCGCCTCAAACTCAAACCAACTAAAGCCAACCTTCGCTACGCTGAAAATCTGAAAGGTGAAATTGAAAACGCAATTGCGAAAGGCATTTTCGACTATGCCGAGACCTTCCCTAACAGCGCCAAAGCGAAAATGTTCGCCAAGGTTGCAGGTGATGTGATCTCAGTCGAGGAGGCTCTCAAGACTTGGTTGAAAGGAGTCGAACCCCAAGTCGAGCGTAGCACTTACATCGACTATCGAAATACCGTCAACAATCATCTTATCCCTACCTTTGGCGAGTTGAAACTTTCCGAACTTAACCGGGCTCATGTCAAGGATTGGGCTGCCGGGAAAGATGCATCCCGTAAACGTATCGCGAATATATTGAGCCCGTTGCGGCAAATGCTTGCCGATGCGGTTGATGCTGAGCAGATCGGCAAGAATCCGCTCCACGGATGGACATACAAAAAAAGGGAGCCAGTAAAAGTCAGGGACGACATTGATCCTTTCACACTAGAAGAACAAACGGCCATTATCACCAAACTTCCGGATCAGGCAGCCAACCTGATCCAGTTCGCATTCTGGACGGGGCTCCGCACCTCGGAACTCATTGCCCTGGAATGGGGTGACATCGACTGGGTACGGGGCGTAGCTTGGGTAAGGCGGGCCAAGGTTCGAGGTGAGCTGAAGCCCCCCAAAACAAAAGCAGGGATCAGAGAGGTCAAACTACTTCCACCTGCCGTCATGGCTCTAAACGCTCAGAAATCGCACACATTCATGACAGGACAAGAGGTTTTCCACAATCCACGTACCAACTCGCCCTGGGAAGGTGATGGCGCGATACGAAAGACAGCCTGGGTTTATGCCTTAAAAAAGGCTGGCGTACGATATCGACGCCCCTACCAAACGCGCCACACCTATGCATCTATGATGTTGACCGCTGGCGAAAACCCGGTATGGGTTGCCACTCAGATGGGACACAGAGACTGGTCCATGATCATCCGTGTATATGGAAGATGGATTCCAGAAGCGGATCCGAATGCAGGATCCAAGGCGGCGGCGCTTTGGGGAACACCATCAACTGAAATGAAGAATACCTAAGCTAGGCTTTCTTCACCAACGTTGAATGATGGCAGTTTTTCAGCCGCATACACCTACCATCCTGAGTGGTGCCTTCGCTGGCCTACCAGTCAAGTGAACCTCTTGGATTCTCCCTTGATTTTCAGATAAAATTCAGACAAATTGTTACCACTTATAAATAAGTGGGTACATTTTGTCTGGTGTCGGTAATGAGAAAACAGCCTGAAGAGATTTTTCGCTCATGCGGTGGCCAGCTCCGTATGAGCGAGGCTATCGAGCACGGAATCACGCGCTACATGCTCTATTCCCTTAGAGACAAGGGAGTCATTGAGCGGGTTAGCAGAGGAGTCTACCGACTGGTGGAACTTCCGCCAATCAGTAACCCCGATCTGGTGACGGTGAGTCTTCGCTTCCCAAGGGCTGTCATCTGCCTTATTTCTGCTCTGGCTTACCACGATATTACGACGCAGGTACCGCATAATGTCTCTGTGGCATTCCCCAGGGACTCACGGCTGCCATCGCTTGATTACCCGCCAATTCTGGCACACAAGTTCTCTGAACACGCATACCAATCCGGTATTGAGGAGCACCAAATCGACGGGGTGCCCGTCAAGGTCTACAGCCCTGAGAAAACCCTCGCTGACTGTTTCAAATTCCGAAATAAAATCGGCATGGATTTGGTACTGGAGGCCTTTAAGCTTTACAAGTCGCAAAAGAAATTTAACCTTAGCGAACTACTAAAACAGGCCAAGATTTGCCGGGTCGAAAAAGTGATGCAGCCTTACCTGGAAGCTATTCTATGAAGGATCTCAGACATATGGATATTGGCTCATGCATCCTTGGTCAGAATTATTCCTATCAGACTTTATCATCAGGTGATATAATAAACCCTGAATAAAGATCCAGGGATAGACACCCTATTGGACCTACACGGTCAGATTATCGACCAAGGTGGTGGATACTGGATCAAGATCGAGGCATGGCGGGTTGAGGCCACCCAGGTGATCCCACATGGTGTCCGCTATTCGCTAACTCTGCACGAACCATACGGTAAGCGAATCTTAGGTTATGACAATGCACATTCAGCGAAGCCGCCAAAGAAATTCAAGTTTGCAGGGCGAATATTGCCTTATGACCACCGGCACCGCCATGTATCAGACAAGGGCGTACCTTATGCGTTCAAGGATACCTATCAACTTCTTTCGGACTTCTTCGCGGAAGTAGATCGCGTGCTGCTAGAGGTAAGAAAACGATGAAGACCATCACGATTGGCATCATGCCGCAAGAAAAGATCCGTAATCGGATATTGGCCATTGCCAGTGGGAAATACAAACCAAAACGGGGTGAGCCCAAAATCTGGTTCACCTCAATGAAGTCGCTGGCAGAGGTCCTAAGCGATGAGAATCGCGCTCTTCTCAAAGTAATGGCTGAGATACATCCAGAGTCGATTTCGGCTTTAGCGAGAGCCAGCGGGCGGAAGCCGGGAAACCTATCCAGAACCCTCAAAACCATGTCACGATATGGCATCGTGGAGATGAAGCGAGAGAAGAATTTTGTCCGTCCGATCGCCAAGGCGACTGAGTTCCGTATCATCGCAGCATGAGCACATTAGATGGCCCACTGAGCACCACTCGATACTTTGGAATTTTATTCGGTCAACATCCAGACAACATGGAAACGCAACTTATTGATTTTATTAATACGAACGCGGGTTCGATTCCCGCCGCCCCACCAAATAACAAAGGTCAACCATTCTCGGTTGGCCTTTTTTATTTCTATTGCCGACAGTATTAAAAGCCAGGTAAACAATCAGAAGAACTATCATCATGGAAGGTGACGATGGACGGCAGAAATCACCATCAAGCCCAATTCATTTATGACCACGGTCAATAAGTCGTAATGCCATGCTTCAACAACATACGTGGAAGCACATCATCCAGATTACTTATATCCTTGTCATTCAACTCAATCAGACTAAACCCATATTGTTCGTAAATAGCCACTTTCTCATTCTTTCTGGCCAGATACTTTGGATCACTCTCCATACCCCAAAATTCGATATAGACCTTGCCGATGGGTAGGTAAAAGTCACAGTAGACCTCTTCTTCGATTGGCAAACGCCGTTCATAGGCATGAACAATTTCAGAGGTATAGAGCCAGTTATCGATCAACATCTCAGCACGGGAACGGACAAAGTGCCCGTCAGCGGTGCGGAGTTTAGGTTTGAACTTATCACGAAAGCCTGAGGCCTTATTGGCGGAAGGCGCATTAACTGGGAACTCCTTGGCCTCTTTGGAGTCACCTTTAAGCTCCTTGATGGTGTTCTTGAGAGAGACATTTTCTACTACTGTAGATGGCCAAAGCACGAAAGGTATCCCTGACTTATTATCTTCCCTCTGCTCACCACCCACACTCTGGCCCAAGGGAGTGACCAGCCACCCCTTTAGGTGCTTTTTTATCCAGCCATGCTCTGAGAGTATTTGATTGATCCGCCGAGCTGACAAATCAAACTTTCCGCCAAGGTTAGTAGCACTTAACATTCCTTGAGCAGTTGCTTTTTCAAGCTTTATAGATTCCGGCCACACAATATATTTTCCAAGCTTTTTGCTCTCCTGGTACTTCCCCCCTGCATCAATACCGACCTGCAGCAATACCCAAGTGTCATGTTCACGCTTAACATAGCCAAGATCTACCAGGCGACCAAACAGGTGTTTGGTTGGAATTGCGAGTTGCTTTGAAAGTTTTGTTGTTGATATGTATTTAATGCTATCCATTCCTAAGTATCCCTGGAAAATTGGTAGTAACCCACTCTCCCTTACTGCTCCCTTTTTTGTATGCCAGAGCACTTTGTTAGAGGGTGGTAAATCATGCTACAGCGGCAAATTATGCACCCAATTCTTATGCATTGATCTTATCCTGATCCCCTTATAGAGACAATTAGTTAGATTCGTATAAGAAGTGACATTTTGGTGCGCTAAATTTGGAGATCACTATCCGAGGTACACCCAGTACCAGCCAAGTGCCCAGACTTATTCAGAGACTCCCTAGACACAACACCCATTAACACGCCATTTTTGACGCATTAATACCATATTAAGTGAATATTGCTCAATATTTGACGCATATCCATATAGACAATTACTTCATTACGCCTATAATTTGACGCATAACACCCATTATTTAAGGTTAATGCGTCAGTTATGGATCATAAACTCGATTTCTCTACTAGCCCCAGCGCAGCCATTGCGGCGGCGCTCTGCAAGCGCCTGGAAGAAATTCGTCTGAGCAAGAACATCAGTCAGGCAGCGCTTGCCAGGCAAGCCGGTGTATCTCGTAGCACTATGACGCGTATTGCCGACGGCCAGAGCGTCTCACTCGACTCTTTCATCCGCGTCGTCAAAGCACTGGGACTGGCCGATCACTTAGCCGCCCTGCTACCCAATCCAGAGGTTCGTCCAGTGGAATTAGTGCGCCACGAGGGTCAGCATCGCCGCCGTGCCAGCGGAAAAAGCAAGGCACCTAAACCCTGGTCTTGGGATGATGAGGGAGATGACTAGTGAGCACAAACGCAAGCGTACTGCTATGGGGGCGGGTTATTGGTGCGGTTACCTGGCTGGACGAACGTGAACTGGCGGTCTTTCAGTACACGCCGGCATTTGCCGGATCAGGAATACAAGCAGCACCACTGACCATGCCGTTACAGGAAACACCTTACGAATTTCCTGCCCTGGCGAGAGAAACCTTTCATGGCTTGCCCGGCCTGCTGGCCGATTCGCTGCCGGACAAGTTTGGCAATAGACTCATCGATGCCTGGCTGGCAACCCAGGGACGCTCAACGGGCAGCCTAAATCCTGTCGAACGTCTCTGTTATACCGGCTCCCGAGGCATGGGTGCACTCGAGTTCAAACCGACAATCAAAGGCGCACCTTCAAAAACGCACAAAATTAGAATCGAAGCATTGGTTGATCTGGCTAACCGCGTACTCGATGAACGCATCAGCCTTGAAGAAAAATTTGCAGGTCAGGACGACCAACGCGCGATTGAGGACATTCTTCGTGTCGGCACATCGGCCGGCGGCGCCAGGGCAAAAGCCGTCCTCTCCTGGAACCCTCGCACCGGCGAGTTCCGCTCAGGTCAGGCCCCCGTAAGTAAAGGGTTCAGCCACTGGCTTATGAAGTTCGACGGTGTACACGGCAACCGTGACAAGGAACTCGCTGACCCACAAGGGTTCGGTCGGATCGAATACGCCTACTCACTGATGGCGCGAAATGCCGGCGTTACCATGGAAAAGTGTCGCCTACACGAAGAAGGCGGGCGCGCCCATTTTATGACCAAACGCTTTGATCGTACTGATGCCGGCGAGAAACTTCATATGCAATCGCTTGGGTCGATGCGACATTACGACTTTAACCAGGCAGGTGCCTACGCATATGAGCAGGCAATCGAAACGATCCAGTGGCTATCACTGCCGATGGAAGATATCGAGCAACAGGTTCGCCGGGCTTTCCTCAATATCCTTGCCCGTAATCACGACGATCACGTTAAGAACATCGCCTTTCTTATGGATAAGCAAGGTCAATGGCGCCTCTCCCCGGCATTCGACGTTGCCTACTCTTACAATCCCAGCGGCGCCTGGACCAGCCGACATCAAATGAGCCTGAACGGGAAACGTGATGATTTTCAGGTTGAGGACCTGGTCGCCTTTGCGCAAACGGCCGGTTTAAAGAAAGCCAGAGCAAAAGCTCTCCTGCGGGAGGTTGCCAGTTCGGTGAAAGAGTGGGGAGAGTATTCCAGGATCGCAGAAGTTTCTGCAAACGATAGAAAACGCATCGCTAAAACCTTCCGTTTAGACCTGGCCCCTTGAATGATGATCACTAAACCATAGGAGCTGTTAGTGGCTCGGGTTTATGCACAGCATAGCCCTGGGCGTAATCAACCCCAAGCACTCTGAGTTGCGCCATGATCTCGCGGTTTTCCACGTATTCAGCAATGGTCTTCTTGCCCATGACCTGGCCGATCTCGTTGATGGAGCGGACCATAGCGCGGCTGATGTCATCACTGACCATGTCTCTGACGAACTCACCATCAATCTTCAGGAAATCCACCGGCAGGTTCTTCAGGTAACCAAAGGAGGACATGCCACTACCGAAGTCATCCAGGGCGAAGCGACAACCGGCGGTATGCAGCCGTTCCATAAAGCGAATGGCCTTGGATAGATTACTGATCGCCGTGGTTTCTGTGACTTCGAAACAGATGATGCCTGGGGGAATGCCATATTCCACCAACTGCTCTTCAATGAAGGAGGCGCAGGTGAGATCAGTAATGGAACAACCCGACAGATTGATACTGCAAAGAGCCACCTTTTCTTCAAGATCGTCCAGTGAGGCGAGGTAGCTGAAGGTGTTCTTGATCACCCAGCGATCGATGGTCGGCATGAACTGGTAACGCTCCACCGCCGGGATGAACTGGCCGGGAGTGATGATCTCACCCTCTCGGTCCAACATGCGCAGCAGAATCTCATAGTGAAGTCTATCTCCCGCCTCGCGCCCACTGATCGGTTGTATGTTCTGTTTATATAGCTGGAATCGCCCCTCTTCGAAGGCGGTTTGAATATGGCTGATCCAACCCATCTCTCCGCGACGCTGGGCCAGCTCTTCATCATCGGGTTGGAATACATAGACTTGGTTACGCCCCTCTTCCTTCGCCTTATAGCAGGCAGCATCCGCTGCACTCAGCAGTTCAGAGTGACTCACTCCCAGGTCGTTCATGGGCACCAGGCCAATACTGGCACCGATGGTGAAGATCTTGTCCTGCCAATGGAAGCGGTAGTTTCTGACCTGATCCAGAATGGTGGAGGCTATTTTCTCACCCTTCTCCGGCGAACAATGCTCCAGCAGTAGTCCAAATTCGTCACCTCCCAGGCGGGCCAGCAGATCACTGGCTCGAACACTCTCGAGCAGAATTAGGCTCAACTGGCGTAACAGCTCGTCTCCCGCCGCGTGGCCGCTGCTGTCATTGATCACCTTGAACCGGTCCAGATCGATGTAGAGCAGACAGTGGTGTTGCTGTGCACTGCTGCTCTTAATCAATTCCTTGAGGTGCTGTTCGAAGGTGTGACGATTGATCAGGCTGGTCAGGCTGTCATGACTGGCTTGGTAGGAGAGCTGCTCCGTAAGGTACTGGGCCGCTGTAATATCCCGAATGTAGGCAGTGAACAGTATCTCGTCACCCAGATCGATACGGCTTACGGTGATCTCTGCAGGAAACTCAGAGCCGTCGGACCGCATGGCTGTAGTCTCCACCCGGTTACCCAGCAGGTTGTATTCACCCGTTTCCATATGATGCTTCATTCCGCTGCGGTGGTGTTCCCGCAGTCCAGGAGGAACAATGAGTTCGGCCATCTGTTGGCCTACAACCTGCTCCCGTTGATAGCCGAAGGTTTTTTCTGCAGCCGGATTGAATTCCAGAATCCGCCCCTTGGAATCGATAGTGACGATACAGTCCAGGGCCGCCTCCATAATGCTGCTTTTGCGCTTTTCACTGGAAATCACGGCCTCACTGGCTGTGCGACGCACCCTCTCCTGTTTCTGCAGTTGAAAGTGGCCAATTGCGATACCGCAAATCCCCAGCAGCCAGATCAGGGCGAACAGCACTCGCTCTTCCTGCAGTTCCTCCTGCTCCGCCGCAAGCAGTTCCTGCATGGGTAGCGCAATACCGACGCCACCACCGACATCGCCCAACTTGTATCCCTGCTTCGCATGGCAGAGTAGACATCCCTTGTTGATCATCAGCGGCTTCATCAGGCGCAAATGGGGCTCACCATTTATCTCGGTGAACTCGAACACCTCTTTGACACCCCGCTGAAAAGACTCCAGCGCCTTTTTCTCCCAGGCATCGGGCAGATTGCCCGGCCACAGAGGAGCCAGGCTGCTGATTTGCCCGGAAATGCCAGAGAGATCGCTGAATTTCTCATCCAGTTGGCGGATAATTTGAGCGGGATTGATCAGGGAGAGCTGTAACCCTGAGGGAGTAGCAATATCCCGCTCGGGAATATCGGCAAGCAGAGGGTTCGGTTGATAGTGCTCACCCACGGGAATGTAGATACGCCCATGCAGGGTTGCCCAGAGACGGAAGGCGGTGTCTTTCTTGAAGTGAGCCCTGGCCTGACTGGTGGCCAGAGTGCGTGTGGAGGCCTTATTCTGGCTGACGTCCCAATACCATAGCCCCAAAATCAGCAGGCTCCAGCCGATAATGAAAATCAGCGCATAGTGGCGTATGAGAGTAGCGGACGTGGGTTGAGTCAAGCTGCTTACCTTACTTCCCTCTTGAGGGGAATCAGTTGGATTGGGGATCCACCCTGATCCAGGTACGGCTTATATCCAGATGCATACTGCCCTAGTCTATCGGCATCACATAAAGATTCTTAAATTTTTTATACCGAAAAGGAGATTGAGCTAAATGGCTATGGCCTCAAGATGAATAAAGACCTACAACAATGCGGTCTTGAATGTATTACAGGCCTCTATCGAGCCTTTTTCCAGTCCCGTATTGAACCAACGCACTCGTTGTTTAGACGAGCCATGGGTAAATGACTCTGGTGTAACATAACCCCGTGACTGTTTTTGTAAACGGTCGTCACCAATCGCACTGGCGGCGGTCAAACCCTCTTCCACATCACCCGCCTCCAGAAGATTGCGCAGGCGATCGGCATGATGTGCCCAAACCCCTGAAAAACAGTCTGCCTGAAGCTCTTGTTTTACCGATAATTGGTTAGCAGCACTACTGCTTATACCTTGTTTGGCTTTTCTCACACGCTGTGACACACCCAATAGCGTCTGTACGTGGTGACCGACCTCGTGGGCAATTACGTAAGCCTGGGCAAAATCACCTGGCGCTTGGTGTCGCTCTTTGAGGTCACGATAAAAGCTTAAATCGATGTAAACCTTCTGATCCGCCGAACAGTAGAACGGCCCCATGGCGGCCTTACCCCGGCCACAGGCCGATTTGACCGCACCACGAAAGAGTACAAGTTCAGGTTCCACATAGCGCTTTCCCTGCTGTTTAAATAGAAGATGCCATGTGTCTTCAGTATCCGCCAGTACCACTGAAACAAACTCCACCAACTGCTTTTCATCGGCCGATTGCTTGACTGGGCGTGATTCTGTTTGAGACGCTGTGGGACCACCCAACAGTGCAGTCAAATCACCACCGGTGAAGTAGGTGTAGCCAACAAAACCCAGTACGGCGATCGCAGTGCCTTTGAATCCAAGAAAACGGAAAACCGTAGGCAGGAGCCGGAACATGCCACCCCCCGAGCCCATACCGCCTGAGAGACGTACTCCACGCCTGTCCCTGACATTGCTACTTTCCCGATTACCCCGCCAGCGCATGATTTTTCTACCCGTTACTCTGTAATATTGCTTGCCCGTCCAGGCAGTCTATCTCAACCCTGAGAAGATAGAAATTTATCTTCGTAGCACAATCTACTTGAAATAGTCGGGAACAATAACTGCCGATTGAGCTTCATCAATGCCAAAAACGCACCATAAATGGTCGAATAACAGGTACTGTTGTTTTGTACCTCTATACTCGCCATAGGTGAATCATGATCAAATCCTGGTCTCTGCTACTTACCCTCCCCCTTCTTACCAGCCTCGCCGTAGCAGAAACAGGGACTGACGTTTCATCAGCTCCAACTGCGGATAACGAAAGAGCCCGCGAAATTATCGGGCAGAAGTGCCACCTGTGCCACGGTATGGAGGGAGAGGCGTCCAATGCTATCTATCCTCGTCTGGCCGGTCAGCATGCAGAGTACATTGCCAAACAGCTGGGCGATTTCAAAAACGGAAGGCGTAAGGGAACGATGAATGAGATGGCGGCTGACCTGACGGATGAGGAGATGGTGGCCCTCGGCCAGTACTTTGCCTCTAAACCGACCAAGGCGCACCGGGTACGCGACAAAGAATTTGCAGCCGTCGGCTACTACCTTTACCACAAGGGGAACAAATACTCCGGTGTAGCCGCATGTAAAAGCTGTCATGGAGAGGAAGGCAAAGGAACAATCCAGCTGCCACGTTTGGCAGGGCAGCATAAGCGCTACCTCGTGGATCAGTTGCAGGCATTCAACAACGGCTCCCGTACCAATGACCATGCCATTATGCACTCCATCGCCTCAAAGTTGACGGAGCTTGAGATGCAGGCACTGGCTCAATACATCAGTGGAATGAAGTAGCCCCTCAGCCTGACTTTCCCTCTCGTAGGAGGGTGCTGTAAAAGCTCCAATCGCTTCTCCCTATGGAGCCATTCGTACAAAATGAGGGGCGTGCCTGCCGCTTATCGGGGATAATTGCCCCTATGCAGTCTCACCTATTCCCTAACCAATCCCGAATCCGCTTTCTCAGTGAGGCGCGCAAACTTCTGCTTCTCGCTCTACCCTTGATGGTCAGTCAGCTCGCCCAGACCGGCATGAGCTTCGTCGATACGGTGATGGCTGGTCGACACAGTGAGGTGAGTCTGGCGGCAGTGGCCATCGCCTCAAGCCTATGGATTCCTGCATTTCTGACATTGACCGGCATCCTCATGGCGATCACCCCCATCATCGCCCACGCCAACGGTGCTCGTCAGGGTGAAAAGATCAAGGACACGGTTCAACAGGGATTTTGGCTGGCACTGTTTACCGGTGTCGGCTTTATGCTCCTCGTGCGCAATTTGGGGGGGGTCTTCGAGTTACTACAGGTGGAAGTGCCTGTTCTTCTTCAGGCCCAGGGCTACCTTGAGGCCGTCTCCTGGGGCATACCCGCCCTGGCGCTCTTTCAGGTTGTGAGAAGTTTTAACGAGGGCTTTCATCTCACCCGACCCTACATGTATGTAAGCCTGGCAGCCCTTCTCTGCAATATCCCTCTCAACTATATCTTCATCTACGGCAAACTGGGCCTACCGGCAATGGGTGGCGTCGGCTGCGGCTGGGCTACTACCCTCGTCATCTGGCTGCAGCTCTTTCTGTTACTTGCCCATACCCTGGCCAATCCCACACTCTCCCGTACCGGTTGGCGCAGCCACTGGCAACCACCACAGCTGGATCTGTTGGTAGAGATTTTGCGGCTGGGTCTGCCGTTGGGGCTCTCTATCTTCATCGAAGCAAGCATGTTTACCCTTATTGCGCTCTTTATTGCCAAGCTGGGGGCGACCGTGGTTGCCGGTCATCAGGTGGCGATGTCCTTCGCTTCTCTCACCTTTATGATCCCTCTGAGTCTCTCCATGGCCATCACTATTCGCTGTGGCTACAGTCTGGGGAGCATGAGGCCTGATCGCGCCCGTTCAGTCGGCAACATCGGCATTGCTATCACCCTCGCTACCGCCACCCTCTCCTCCTCCATCATGCTGATATTCCCTGAGGCCATTGCATCGATATACACAGCTAACCCCCAGGTCAAAGCATTGGCAGTGGAGTTGTTGCTGCTTGCCGGTATATTTCAGCTCTCCGATGCGTTACAAGTAAGTGCCGCCGGTGCCCTTCGCGGATACAAGGACACCCGCTTTGCCTTCGGGGTGGTAGTAATCTCCTTCTGGTGCCTGGGCCTGCCTCTCGGCTATACCCTTGGTTTGACCAATCTATGGGGGGAGCCGAATGGGCCTCAAGGCTTTTGGATGGGCCTGATTGCCGGCCTTACCCTCGCCTCACTACTGCTTGGCGGGAGGTTTATTCATCTCAGCCGTAAGTGGATTAATGAGCGATGACGTTGAGTCTGGTTGGCTTCAGGATTATTGTGCTTAGCTACTTCAGATGATGACTGCGTAATACATATTTGACGAGTGCCATGATAATCCTAGAATCCTCAGTTGACCGCTCCATTCTACAAGCAGGGCATTGATTTTACGTACATTGACTACGATTGTATCTTTCACTCTCCGAGTGAATGACGCTACAGGGCGGATAGCACACTTGGGTTGTCGCATTACGGCGTTACAACTCCTTGGAATAGAATGACTATTCCTCGTCGTTGTGCCTTGTACTGCACCAACCCAAGCGCACTCTCCACCCTGTTCAACTGAGGGTTCTAGGATAATGAGCGCATTTAACGGTTTTCCTGACGATTGCCTACCCTTCCTGCAGCAGTTGGCTGAGAATAATGAGAGGGAGTGGTTTAATGCCAATAAGGCGCGTTATGAATCCTCTGTCCGGGAACCGGCACTGGCATTTATCGAGGAGATAGGACCTCACCTAAACACCATCTCTCCTCACTTCCGGGCGATTGCAAAAAAGAGCGGCGGCTCCCTGTTACGGGTCTATCGGGATATTCGTTACACCAAGGACAAGACACCCTACAAGACTAATATAGGTATACAGTTCCGTCACGAGTTGGGAAGGGATGTCCACGCACCGGGATTTTACCTGCACATTGAACCTGGGGAGTGCTTTGTTGGGGTGGGTATCTGGCACCCGGAGTCGAAGGTTCTGGCACGGATTCGTGATTTCATTGTCGATAATCCCGCCGCATGGAAGAAGTCACTGGCCCACACACCTTTCAGAAGAGATTTCGAGCTTGTGGGTAACAGCCTGATCAGGCCTCCCCGCGGATACCCTGCCGACCACCCGCTGCTTGAGGATTTGAAAAGGAAAGACTTTATCGCCTGCAAGTACTTTGATTGTGACGAAATCCGTCAAAAAAAGTTTGCTCGATCTGTTATCCGTAGCTATAAACAGGCCGACCTGTTTATGTCCTACCTTTGCACTGCCGTTGATGTTGAGTATTGAGTGATGATGCCCTAGATAGCGGGGATTATTTGGGGATTTCCTAGTTCTTCTGAAGCGCTTTTAATGCCGTCTTGGCCCGCTTCTCCACATCCTTCATATCCTGGAGAACTGCATCGATATCCCGGCGCTGCAGCTTTAGCATGTTGCTGCGATCCCTGATCATATCGATGAGATAGGTCAGTTGCCCCTCTTCTCCCGGCTCACTGTCATACATATCAAAGACGGTTTTAATCTCCGCCAGAGAGAAGCCGATACGCTTGCCCCGTAACACCAGTTTCAAGCGAATTCGGTCACGTTCACTATAGATTCTACATCGTCCCTTACGGGTAGGGGTAATGAGGGATTGATCTTCGTAAAAACGTATTGCTCTTGGGGTTACATCAAACTCTTTCGCCAACTCAGAGATCGAATAGGTGGTATCTTTCATATCGTTATATTCTTCGGCCTGAGCGGCTCCGCAGTTGTTCGAATTCACATTCTATCTCTATCGTGACGGTCTATAAACCTAGAATCCTAGGTTGACCGTTCCATTCTACGGGTAAGGCGTTGATTTTAATTGCATTGACCGCGATTGCATATTTCACTCTCCACCCTGTCCAACTGAGGATTCCAGGTTAAACAGGTAGCCGCCAAAGCATAGACGATTATTGACGTTAACGTAAACGTTGTATTTAAAAAGGGTCTGCCCAGATAGAGCTGCTCTAGGTCGATTCAGCATCGATTGTGAATTTGCAATTTGCCAATGGACAGAGGCCCCGCCGTGGACCTTGGACAGGAGAGGTATGAAACTGTTTGTTATCGTCCGTCAGCGACTATTTTGGTAACATGCTGGATTGAAGAAGCCAAAAAAACCCTCTTAACAAAAACAGCCTAGAGATTGTGGAAATGATGGAACTACTACAACAGACCTACTACGGCAATACACTTCAGGTATGGCTGACCTCACTGGTCATTATCGCCTTCTCGTTATTGCTGGGAAAAGTTGCCTACTGGGTATTCTCCAAAGTAGTACGGGCTTTTACCCGTCGGACCAAATCCAAGCTTGATGACATCATTGTTGATATGGTCGAAGAGCCCGTGGTTTTTCTATTGGTCGCCACGGGCATCTGGATCGGGCTTACACGGCTGGCGCTACCAAAGATGCTGGAGAGCGCTGTTGGTAACTCCTACCACATTGTATTTGCGCTACTTGTCGGTTGGATGCTGAGCCGCCTCTTTGATGCCATCTACCAGGAGTATCTGGTGCCATGGGCGGCAGCCACTGAGAATGAGCTCGATGATCAGTTATTGCCTATTCTGCGCAAGAGCGTGAAGTTGGTCATCTGGGCGATGGCCATCATTATTGGTCTCAATAATGCCGGTTACGATGTTGCCGCCCTACTTGCCGGGCTCGGTATCGGTGGACTCGCTCTTGCCATGGCCGCCAAGGATACTGTCTCCAACGTTTTCGGCGGTTTTACCATCTTTACCGACCAGCCATTTCGCATCAATGACCGCATCAAGGTTGCCGGTTATGATGGCACTGTCTCTGAGATCGGTGTACGCAGCACCCGGTTGAAAACCCTCGAAGGGCGTGAAGTCACCATACCCAACTCTGAGTTTGCAGGTGCACCGGTGGAGAACGTCACCCGGGAGCCGTCCCGCAAAATCGTCCTCAACCTGGGGCTCACCTATGACACCACGCCGGATCAGATGCAGAAAGCGATGGATATACTAAAAGAGATCTGTGACGGCAGTGGCGCCACAGAAGATAAATCCACCATCGCATTCAATGCATTTGGTGACTTTGCCATGAATATCCTTTTCATCTACTACGTGCGTAAAGGAGAGGATATCGCAGACACGCAAACCGAAACCAATATGGCGATTCTACGCAGGTTTAATGAGAATGGCCTCGAGTTCGCCTTCCCTACCCAAACCATCTACAACATTGGAACCTGAATCCGTACCTCCATGACGGCACAGAGCGCAACCTCTTGATTCCACAGTGGTTCAAAAAATGCCCGCTTAACCTACGGGTGAAGCTAAGATTTTTTAAATCCACTGTGAAACCAATATTTTACACTCTGCCTCCGCCCTGGAGGCACGGATTCAGGTAGAAGTGAAAGCAGCTGACCATTTGCGCAATCTGCACTATTTCACAGTTAACCGATAGACTACTTCCTGCATTCCGTATGGGGTGCTATATTCCCATATAGAGACAATTGATCAGGAGTTCCGCCATCATGAAGTTTTTTGCACCACTGCTACTGGCAGCTGCCCTGCTTCCTTCGCTCTCAGTGGCTGATGTTCTGTTGCTGAATGCCATTGCAGAAAACCCGGTTAATAGTGCCGAGGGTCTCCAACGCCCGTCCAATGGTCAGAGTATGGATCAGGTTCGCAAGCGCTACGGCGGCCCTAAGCAGGAGATGCCCTGGATTGGCGACCCGCCAATAAGCCGCTGGGTCTACGATGACTTCACCGTCTATTTTGAGCACGAATACGTCATCAACAGCGTTGTTCACCGCTGATTGCCCTCCCTCCTGCACCGACTGTTTTGTCCGGCTAACGATAGATAAAGAGTTTTACTCCTTATCTACTCTCCCTATGCTGTCTATAGATACCACAGCTGCCTTGGGTTTCTCATCAACGTAATAGGGGCGCGCCTCAACTACTCCTGCAGATTCAGCCAGCTCTTTCTCTCGTGAAGCGATCAGCCCGAAGCAGGCCCGTACATCCTGTATGGTGCTGTCGGACAGAGGGTGGCGGGTTCCTGGAGGAGGTGTGGTGTCCTTGACGATGGAGGCAAGTACTTTTCGCATCACCATCAATATTTCCCGCTCTTTTGCGTTCTCACTCATAAGCCTGTACCCATAGAAAACCAGATAGCTGCACCCTAATACACTCCCTCAGCCGTTACAACCGACCACTAAAGGGGTTTTCAGCTGTTTACTGGGGTCCAGCAGTCCCTTCTCCCTACGAGGGAAAAGGTTAGGATGGGGGTGTATTAAATCAATAGCTTGCCTATTACCCCCTCATCTCATCCATCTCCCCGTTTGGGAGATGGAGCCAATGAACTCCGAAACTTTTGAGTAACTACGAAAAGGTGGATGAAAGAGTAGTGGATTTTGGAAGTGTCAGAGCCAGAAATATCGGAGTTGATTATATAGAAATATATGGGTTAAAAAGTCGTCGATACAGTATCAGTAATTAATTAAGTTATTATCGGTGTTGAATATTTCCTTACCTTAGTTAATATGTGGGTCTTCAGTTCTAAGGAGTTAGCACTGATAGTGTTAAATGTAGGTGACGGTCCTCTGGTCGTTAAGTACATTCAAAATAATAAAGAATCTGGGTCGATTGTCATAATTATCTAATTTAACCCGGCTATTGTCCCTGAAATGCCAAATCCACTTAGGAGGTTATATGCATATACGTCTTCTCATTGCTACGGCAGTGGCAGCGATACTCGTTGTTGGCTGTACTGCGCAGGAGCAAAAGAAACCTGCTGCTGCGGCAAAAACGGAAAAACCCAAGCTTATGATGGGTGCCAGTGCCGCCATGCTGGCCAACACCTGTGCCGGTTGCCATGGCTCCCATGGTCTGAGCACCGGACCGGCTACACCGACTATTGCTGGTCTCGAAGTTGATTACTTTACCGAGGTAATGCAGGACTATAAGTCCGGCGAGCGCTCCAGCACTATTATGAGCCGCATCGCAAAGGGCTATAGCGACAAAGAGATTGAACAGATGGCCGAGGCTTTTAATAAGCAGACTTTTAAAGGTGTAGTTCAGACCAGCGTAGGCGACAAAGCCCGCATGGGTCATAAACTGCATGACAAATACTGCGAGAAATGCCATGAAGATGGCGGTACCTCGGTTGAAGATACTCCCCTGGCGGGACAGTGGATGCCTTATATTCATACCACCATCGTGGATTATCTGGAAGGACACAATAATCCTGAAAAGAAGATGATAAAAGCGATTGACAAAATGGTCGCAGATCATCCCAGTATGAGCAAAGCCCAGCTGGCTGAAGATCTTGCTCACTACTACGCAAGCCACAAATAAGGTAGGAGACATATCAACATGAAAATTACTCGTCGAGGATTTATACAGACTGCAGGTGTTGCAACTGCAGCCGGCATGGTTGGTGTTCCCTACATCGCATTGGGCGCCAGCAAAAACGTAGTTGTTGTCGGTGGTGGTACCGCCGGTGCAACTGCTGCCAAGTACGTACGTATGGCTGATCCTTCAGCTAATGTCACACTGATCGAAGCCAACAAGCACTACTACACCTGTTACCTGAGTAACGAAGTGCTGAGTGGTGACCGTTCCATGGACAGCATCAAGTTCGGTTATGCCGGTCTTGCCAAGCACGGCGTCAAAGTCGTTCACGATAAAGTGACCGGTATCGATGCCAAAGGCCGTACGGTTAAAACCGCCGGTGGTCAGAGCTTCAACTATGACCGTTGTATCGTAGCTCCAGGTGTCGACTTCAAATGGGACGCTATCGAAGGTTACGATGAAGCCGGCTCACACAAGGTCACCCACGCCTGGAAGGCGGGTCCTCAGACCGCCACTCTGCGCAAGCAGCTTGAGGCGATGAAGGATGGTGGTACCGTGGTTATCGCACCACCCCCAAATCCCTTCCGTTGTCCTCCTGGGCCTTACGAGCGTGCCAGCCAGATCGCCATGTATCTGAAAGAGCAGAAGCCAAAATCAAAGGTACTTATCTTTGATCCCAAGCCTAAATTCTCCAAGATGGGCCTCTTCACCGGTGCCTGGAAGAAGATGTACGGTTACGGAACCGATAACTCAATGATCGAGTGGCACGGTGCTTCTGAGGAGTCCGGTGTAGAGAGTGTTGATGTTGCCAATAACTCAATGACTACTGCTTTCGGTGACACCCACAAGGCTGACGTGCTGAACGTGATCCCTGCTCAGAAAGCGGGCCATATCGGCTTTGCCGCCGGTCTTACCAATGACAAGGGCTGGTGCCCGGTTAATCTGGCCACGTTTGAGTCCACGATTCACCCCAACATCCACGTCATTGGTGACGCCAGTGTTGCTACCGGTATGCCGAAGTCCGGCTACGCGGCCAACTCACAAGCCAAGGTTTGCGCCGCGGCTGTGATAGCCATGCTCAATGGTCAGGAGCCCGGTACACCTTCCTACGTCAACACCTGCTACTCAATCGCCGGTAGGGACTACGCTTTCTCTGTGGCCGCGGTCTACCGTCTGGCTGAGAATGGCTCCAAGATCACCAAGGTATCCGGTGGTCTGACTCCGGGAGATGCAAGCGCAGAGCAGTTCAAGCGTGAAGTGGCTTATGCCCACAGCTGGTTCAACAACATCGTCGATGACTGCTTCGGCTGATTTGTTAGAGACTCTTTAAGTCTGAACTGCAATAGAAACGGGGCCTTCTGGCCCCGTTTCTATTTGTTCTGATGATTATCGTATGGTTTTGTTGAGCTGATTTCCCATTTTAAACTTCAGTGGCCGGTCTTGATGATAACCTCTTCTGCTTGTTCCATGACTGCAATGGCCTCTTCCAAGTCGATTTGATCCCGGTTCTCTGTGCTCTGCTCCCTAAGCGCAGCCATCAGTTCACTCTGTTCCAGCACAAACTGCCGCCCATCATGGGTCTGGATGTAGGCTGCCCAGGGCACAAACTTGGTCAGAGGGAATATCTGCCCCGTTTTGGGCGATATATCGATATGGATGCCGGCAATAAAGGCGAGGTTTTTACCCTGGTAACTCTCCTCTTTTACAATTGATCGGTAGGCACGATCAAACTCCACCTGCGTATTCACCTGAGCCGCTGCCAAGGCCGGGGAAGGCGAGGTGATAATATGTGGCATTGAGTGGATCAGGTTAGTCTCCAGATGATTGCTATCCTCCAACTGCGTGGTGATATTACGTCTGAATTGAAAAAACTCGGCGGAAAGTCGATCACCGATGGGCATTTTAACCTCTTCCTGCCAGTACCTATCAGCCAGTTCCTCCTGTAGCTGCAGATTGGCCTCAAAAGCTTTTGCTGTACTGAATACCTGCAGTGGTTTTGATTCACCACCTGGCCCCTCCCGGCGCAACTTCTCCAGGTGGAGGAGTAATCCTTCCTCACGATCCGGATTCAACAACTGATTGTCGATGATGACAGTTTTTTTACCATGTAAACGTGCGAAGTTTATGTTTTCCCTGGCAAATCGGTACTCCTGTTCATACCAAGAGGTGATGCCGCAGATTTTACCGCAGGTGGGGGTGGGTATGTGGCCATCCATCTGCAGGCGCCGGTAGCTACCGAAGTTTTTAGTTGCAGGGTCATAGCCTACATGGCTGGCCTGGATGATTGCCATATCCCTGCCGTGGTGGGAGTGGGGAGCGTGTCGATCAGTGGCGACAATGCCACCGACCTGCCCATGATTGAAAGGAAAGGTGCCAAAATGCTTGGTAATCAGAATGATTGGAAAGCCCTGGTTTTCATCAGAGCAGAATGCTCTGGAGGGCATTATTTTTCCCGCTTCGAATGCATAGGACTTACAGAGGTTATAAAAGCGTGGGACGAAGATACTGTATCGCATCATGAAGTTGTCGATACGAAAATCACCCATGAAATGGGGCATGGCACATCCTCTGGTCTGTTTTTTAACTAATACCGGGGTCTAATAATGTCGATAGAGTTCCGGTTTCGCAAGTGGCAACCGAAGAAAATAACTCTACTGAAAGAGCTACAACCATTATAGGTTGGAGATACAGCGGGGAAAGGGGAGGATGGATGGCCAGTTCGACCACCCATCCTAAGTGGTGCTTTATGTAGACTGCTTGCGCAGTGGACAGGTAGTACGGTCGTACTCCTCACCCATGCTATCCCATACGTAATCCAAGGCAGAAGTGACACGTGAGAAGAAGTTCTCTTGTCCGATCATCCCCAACAATCCCGTTCGTCTGACTGTCTGCATGAACTGACGTTTCATTCGGGCCACCACCAGGATCACACCATTCTCAGCGAGGCGGCCGGTCACCTGTCTCAAAACATCTTCACCAGTAGAGTCGATCTGATTGATGCCTTCTGCATCGAGAATGATGTATTTCAGCTCTGGGCGGCTGGCCATGACCTCCAACACCTTAAACTCAAAGTAGCTGGCATTAGCGAAGAAGAGTGAACCGTCGAAGCGAATCAGGGCAATCTTGCTGCTCACGTTCAATTCGGGGAATACCGTGATGTCGCGCATGGTGCCATCTTTATAGCGTGAGAGCTCGGCAACACGAGGGCGCATGAATCGGATTACAAACAATATAATCGAGAGTACTACGCCCACCAGGATGCCGTACTCGATATGCGGTGCAATATAGAGGGTGAGGCCGAAGGTAATCACCGCAACAATGCCATCATGAGGCTCTGCTTTCCAGGCGTGGATGATGGGCTCGATCTTTACCAGATTGATAACCGCCAGGATAATCACTGCTGCCAGTGTGGCCAGTGGCAGGTGATAGAGCAGCGGGGTGAGGAATAACAGGGTAATGCCCACGACCACACCGGTAACGATAGATGAGAAACCGGTGATGGCGCCGGCATTAATGTTAACCGCAGAGCGGGAGAAAGAGCCGGAGACGGGGTAGCCGGAGAAGAATCCGGAGGTGAGGTTGGATAAGCCCTGCCCCACCAGTTCTTGGTTGGCATCCAAACGCTGCTTGGTTTTAGCCGCCATGGCCTTGGCGATGGCAATCGCCTCCATAAAGCCCACCAGCGCGATGATAACCGCATAGGAGATGAGGGAGGTGACTATGCCCCAATCGAAATCTGTAGGTATGGAGAGGCCGGGGAGACCTTGTGGAACCATTCCCACAACCTTGCCGCCACTTTCAGAGAAACCAGTGGCCCAGGCCAGCACGGTGGTGACAGACACGGCGACAAGCACATTGGGTGCCTTTGGCAGGTACTTCTTCAGCAACACCATGATGGTGATGGCAATTATCCCCATATACAGCGTTGGCATATGAGTGTGTTCAAGGGCGGTTAAGACGGTGTTGTAGACCGACTCGTAGTGGTGCTCACCTTCACCCTTTTGTACACCAAATATCTTGTTGAGCTGGGAGGTGCCGATAATAATGGCGCCGGCGTTGGTAAAGCCTACAACCACCGGATGTGATAACAGATCCACCAGTACACCCAAGCGCAGCAGCCCCAAGGCTACCTGGAAGATGCCGACCATCAATGAGAGCATCAAAGCATAGACGAGGAAGCCGTCACCCCCTTGGGCGGCGATAGGCGCCAGTGCCGTGGCGGTCATCAGCGATACCATGGCCACCGGGCCGGTGGCCAGCTGGCGGGAAGAGCCGAACAGTGCCGCCACCATCGGCGGCAGGAAGGAGGCGTAGAGGCCATAGTAGGCAGGCAGACCGGCCAGTTGGGCATAGGCCATGGACTGGGGAACCAGTACCAAGGCTACGGTGATACCGGCAATGACATCCGCTTTCATTATCTTCTTGTCGCGCAACTCTCCTGTCCAGGAGAAAAATGGCGTAAAACGCCCGGGGATGCTCGTCCAGATATCTAGAAGCCAGTTCACTGCCTACTCCAAAAACTTTAATTGTATTTGTGCCCGTACCGGGCGCCGATCACCAATTCTGACAAGAATAAAACTTAACTATAATATACGAATTCACCTATTAATTTCGAGCTTTGCTGCTAGGTTATTTGTTGATATATCTATAAAAATAGTTTTTTATTATTTGAAACACCTGCCTAGGAGGCTTTTGTTATGCGTTTCTCTCAGATAAAACAGATGCTCACAGCACTTATTCTCTTACTGATTCAGGTTTCTACAGTCGCAGCTGTAGAGATAACCACCGAGACAATCCAATACAGTGCTGATGGCGCCACGGGCTTTCTTGCCAAACCGGTGGAGGGGGAAAACCTGCCGGCGATGATCCTGATTCATGAATGGTGGGGGCTGAATGACAATGTTCGTGAAAATGCTCGGCGCTTTGCAGCGCAGGGCTATGTCGCTCTGGCGGTTGATATGTATGGCGGCAAGGTAGCCCAGTCTCGGGATCAGGCGAAGGCGCTTGCCGGTGCTGTTCGAAAGGATAAGAAGAAGGCTTTTGCCAATCTCAATGCCGCTCTCGATTACTTACGTGGACAGGGTGGCATCGTTGACCCATCACGCCTTGCTTCAGTCGGTTGGTGTTTTGGCGGTGGTTGGTCCTATCAGGTGGCAAAAAATAATCTCGGGGTAAAAAGTAGTGTGATTTACTACGGTTTTTTTAATCCGGAAGATGACCTCAGCATCATGCGTACCACTATTCTCGGTCACTTTGGTGAGAACGACCGGTCGATTAAAGTGGATAATGCGCGTGAGTTCCAGGCCAAGCTGAATACCCTGGGAGGCGATCATGAGGTCTATATCTACCCCAATGCCGGTCATGCTTTTGCCAACGACGGTGGTAAAAATTATGATCAGGCAGCAGCAGACCTGGCATGGAAAAGGACGCTTGGTTTTCTAGACAGCACCCTTGGTAGAGAGTAGTAAAAGAGTGCGTAAGGCCGGGTGGCACTTTGCTCAAGGGATTACCCCTTAACATATCAAGGCGGTCATTCCTGCGTAGGCTGGAGAATCGATTTCAGTGGCGACCCCATGGATCCCGGCATGACGGTGGTCTGGGCTCACTAGTTTAAGAGCTACCGACAGAGAACTGATTCGTTCCCCCAATGGTGCTCCTACTGAGCACATATTCAACTCAAGATTCGGAGTTCAAGTGGTGTCAAAGGCTAGCATAGACCGCCCCTTCTCCCTGAGGGAGAGGGGGCTAACGAACTCCGAAACTTGGGATATTCAAGAATCGGCTTAGAGGCTCTATCTTATAGTGAAAATGTCTTGATGTAGGTAGCCAGAAGCAGTCTCTGGGGTGCCTCGATCTTGGGGAAGCTGGACATAACGTGGCCCCCTTTTTCGATCTTATTGGAGATGTCACTGATCGATGCTTCAGTATCGGCAATCTTCAGAATCATGCCAAATTTCCCTTCTCCCTTCTCACCATGGCAGGATTGACAGCCATCTTTGTACATCTCTGCAGGTGTGGAGGTGAGGGCGGGATCGTAATCGCTCGGTCCCATGCATCCGGTGAGCGCAATCGCCATAATTGAGGCGGTGAGTAGTTTTTTTGTTAAGTTCATCTATCAACCATTTAATTTGTGTAAACCCGCCTAAGAGGTTATCTCTCTTTCTCCATAACCACAAACCATAAATTATTTCAGGGAAATAGAGTGTGATCTTAATTGCGCCATTGAAATAGATGAGATGTTGGTACGGTCTATATCATATGTGTAGACCAATATGGCGACATCTTGGGATGGCCTTAGGAGAGAATGGTGGAGATGATGAAGCGTGGAAAACTATCACTGTGGGTACTTGGTGCGGTATCGGCGATGTTTCTCTACACCTATTGCCTCGCTGGAAATTTTGGAGATTTTCAGATTGAGGATGAGGGTACTCTGATTCCAATAAGTGAGATCTATTCAGGTGGGCCTTCAAAGGATGGTATCCCCTCTATAGACACTCCCCGCTTTTATGGAGCAGATGAAGTATCAGGGCTTACAGATGATGCAAGGGTGCTTGGACTGGTACGCAATGGCATTGCCAAGGCCTACCCCATTGCGATTATGAACTGGCATGAGATCGTCAACGACCGTTTTGGCGATCAACAAGTGGCCATTACTTTCTGCCCACTTTGCGGCAGTGGTATCGCCTATTTGGCTACTCACAGTGGACAAGGACTTAGCTTTGGGGTCTCAGGGCTGCTCTACAACAACGATGTGCTGCTGTATGACAGGCAGACCGAGTCGCTCTGGTCTCAGATCCTCTCTCAAGCCGTGACAGGCCCTATGAGTGGCACCAAACTCAAAATGTTGCCGCTGACCCATACCAACTGGTCTGACTGGAAACAACGGCACCCAGAGACACTGGTGCTGTCACGGCAGACCGGCTACGACAGGGATTATGATAGTGACCCCTATTCGGGTTATGAAGATGAAGTAGGTGTCTATTTTCCAGTGAAGCATCGGAGTGGACGGTATCATCCCAAGGAGCGGGTGCTGGGGCTGGAGATCAATGGCCACTACAAGGCTTATCCTTTTGTAGAGTTGAGTCGTAGTGAGGGTGATATAGAGGACGAGTTTGCCGGCAAGAGATTCTTCATTAAATACGATGATCAACATCGTAGTGGACGTGTTTTCAGTAGCGATGGTGTTGAGATACCCACCATCACATCATTCTGGTTTGCATGGTACGCTTTTCACCCGGATACTGAGGTATACACGGCAGCAAAATAGGCCGAAAAATCCTCAGCTGGAAAGACCCGTTCACAACCATGACTCGAACAATACTCGATTGTGCCCCACAGTCGCTGTGGAAGCACTTCTACAGTCTCACCCGTATTCCCAGGCCGTCACATCACGAAACCCAGGTTCAGACATTTATACAAGCGTTTGGTGAAGACCTTGGGTTGGAGACCCTGATGGATGAAAACGGTAACGTTATCATCCGTAAACCGGCAACACAGGGAATGGAGGCTAGACCGGGCGTTATTCTCCAGGGACACCTGGATATGGTGCCACAGGCCAATGCCGACTCCCGTCACGATTTCACCAAGGACCCTATCGAACTGCGTTTTGACGGTGATTGGCTGACAGCGTCAGAGACCACCCTTGGTGCCGATAACGGCATCGGCGTTGCCGCCGCCATGGCGATACTTGAGTCGAATCAGATAGCTCACGGGCCGATAGAGGGGCTGTTTACCAGTAATGAGGAGGACGGGATGGTCGGGGCCTTCGGTCTCAAACCGGGGCTGTTACAGGGAAAGGTTCTGATCAACATGGATTCTGAGGATGAGGGCGTACTGTTCATCGGTTGTGCAGGCGGCATCGATGCTACCAGCCGGTTGCCCTACGTAGCTGAATCGGTGGTGGGTGATGTTCGTGCTTTCAAGTTAAGTCTTACCGGACTCAAAGGCGGTCACTCCGGGGTGGACATTCACCGCGGTCGTGGCAATGCCAACAAACTGCTTTTTCGACTGCTTCGGCAGGGCATGCTCGACTATGGACTGCGGCTCTGTTCGATCAACGGGGGTTCTCTGCGCAATGCCATTCCCCGGGAGGCGTTTGCATCGATAACGCTTCCCCAGGAGCAGGTCGAAAGTTTTAATGCCTATCTTGTGGATCAGCAGAAGATCATCAGCAGAGAGTTGGCCCATGCGGATGCAGGTGCCACAGTTACCATGGATGCTATGGGAACACCCTCAACCTGGCTTGGGCAGCGTGTCGAAGCGCGGCTTATCAACGCCGTCTGTGCCGCCCCCCATGGTGTGGTAAGGATGAGTGACGATATGCCGGGCCTGGTGGAGACCTCAACCAATCTTGCAATTGTTCGGTCGGAAGAGGGTGTTATCGAAGTCCAGAGCCTGATCCGCAGTTCGGTCAACTCAGCTCGTGACGACCTTTGTGCCAATATCGATGCACTTTTCTCTCTTGCCGCCGCTGAGACCGTTTTTGGTGGGGCCTATCCGGGATGGAAACCGAATCGCTCATCACCCGTGCTGTCAGTTATGCAGCAGGCGTACCAGGAACTCTTTGGCAGTGAGGTAAAAGTAAGCGCTATTCACGCCGGGTTAGAGTGTGGCATTCTCGGTGGTAACTACTCCTATCTCGATATGATCTCATTCGGCCCCACCATCCGTTCCCCCCACTCACCGGATGAGCGGGTGGATATTCCGTCGGTTAAAAAGTTCTGGGACCTGCTGACCGTGGTGCTTGGGAAGGTCTAATAACAGAAAGCTATTGGGTAAACTCCTTTACTCCATTGGGAGGGTGTAAATTAAGCTTTTTACATCATTTGAACTCTGTAACATAGGGTGGTTAGAACCTGTTCATCCCCCAGTTCCATGATTTCAGTAAGGGCTGATTGGAAAGGGGGTACCAATAAACCTGCAACTCCGGAAAACTCACCACAGCACAGCTATGGTTACACAGGGTACTACCAGGGTTAATCACCAGAGTAGCGGCCATAGATTCAGCAAAGACCTGATGCGTATGACCGACCACCAGCAAATCGTAAGTCAATCCTTGTAAACGGTCAGTCCAGTAGATCAACTGCCGGTCTACCAACTCACCCTGCTCATCCAGCAGCCTGATCCCATCCATGAGTGAATCCGGTGGACTGGCATGTACCATATAGAGCACCTTGCCTTCCACTTCCATTTTCAGCGAAAGAGGCAGGCCACTCAGATAGCGATAGGTGAGTGCCTCCCCCCGCCCTACCGTTCGATCAAGATACCAAGCTTCATGATTACCTATAACACTCTGACAACCATGCGCCGTCAACAGAGCAACCGTCTCATCCAATGAGTCGCCGTAGCCGACAATATCACCCGCACAGAGGATACACTCCACCCCTTCCTGCTGGAATATTGAAAGCGCTTCCTCAACTGGCCCTGGAGTAGCGTGGGGATCACTGATGATGCCTATCTTGGTTGCCATCCTATTTTTCCCTGGTACAACCCTCATGAGATCATTAATAACACCGCACTCCGGCGGTGACTCAGAGTGCACCATAACTAAGCCTAGTACAGATCAATTGGAGGGGTCAGAAGTGAATGGCACATACTTAGGAACGCAGAGGGCACAAAAAACCACAGAGCAAACAGAGAAAAGCTTCTGTTTGCATGAAACTTTCTAAGGAAGCTCTGAATAAGTCTGGCCGAATTGAATTGTGCTCAGGAGGCGCAAGATCAGGGCGAAGGTCGCGGCTAATAGCAGGCTATTAGCAAGATTTTCAACACAGATATTGCGTCTACTGAGTGCAAGGCAATCGGTCATGACTTGTTCAGAGCGTCCCTAACAATGGGTTTTATATAAACTCTCTGATAAGTCTGTTCTATCAGCCATTTCAAATCATCACCTCAGACAGAATGTCTTGGTAACTTTAATAATCACTCTGTGTTCTCCGTGATCCCGATTTTGACTTGAGTAAGTAGCATTCGGGTCAGAAGTGAAATTTACTGGTATCCTATTACACTTCAAAAGAGATGTAAGGAAGATAAATCGTGCCATTTACGCCTGACCAACTATCTGAACTTGAACTTCTGAGTCGCTTCGACCTCAGCTCTACCCAGACCGGTATCAAAATTCACTCCAGTGCCGATGGCGATGTGATAGCGGCCTCAGACCGACTATTCAAACGTGGAATGATCACCCAAAGTGATGGCGGTTATCTGACTGACATAGGTCAGGATACGGCAAATCACATGCAGGCACTGATCGCCCTGCTGAAATAGATGAGCAACCAATCAGACCAGTTCACCTTGAAAGGCCGTGAGTACATTGAACTCAACAACCTTTTAAAGCTGACTGGGCAGTGTTCCAGCGGTGGAGCCGCCAAGATGGCAATCACCCACGGTGAAGTGAAAGTTGACGGTGTGGTTGAACTGCGTAAACGCTGCAAAATCCGCCCTGGTCAACGGGTGAGCATTGGTAGCTATGAGATTGATATTCAGCCCTAAGGAATCTCTGAATAAGTCTGGCCGAATTGAATTGTGCTCAGGAGGCGAAAAATCAAGGCGAAGATCGCAGCTGATAGCAGGCTATCAGCAAGATTTTCAACGAAGATATTGCGCCTCCTGAGTGCAAGGCAATCGGTCATGACTTGTTCAGGGGTTCCCTAAGCCCTCTATGTAAAGAGAATTCCCAGACAAGGCAAGAGTAGTACCGGCAAAAAAACAGATGGGTGAAATGGGACGCTTTCATCTTCCGGTGCAACCCTGACATGTGGGTTTAAACACACCGCTGAAACTAGTGTAGTGTCCTGTACTAAACGGTAATTAAGCGAGGCGAGAAGGTATTAGCTGCAAGGCGCGTCGCGCGGTGAATGGCGCGCCCTTTACAAGTGACGCAACGCAGCAGATGATGCCTTCTCGCCTCGCCCGAAGGGAGACCCACAAAAGATCCAATCCTGCGTTACAGCCTTTGTTAAGGGGGAAACCATTAACTGCAGGCTGCGTCTTGACTTGAATCTTTTGTGGGTCTCTTAATATCCGCTTAGTATAGGACACTACACTAGAGTTTAATCTTAGTCAGTTCCCGGGCCAGAGCGATCTCAACACTGCTGTCTGGTGAGTGATCTCTCTGCAGATCGGCAAAGATGGCATCAAGCTGGTCATCGGTACGAATAGGATCGTGATGGGTGATAAATAGACGTGGAATCTCCGCCCGCTCTGCCATGGTAATACAACTCTGGTAGTAGCCATGTCCCCATCCGACCTTGTCCTTGAAGTACTCCGCTTCTGTATACTGTGCATCCGCCAGGATCAGGTCTGCACCGCGAATGAAATTCGTAACATGCTTCTCCCGCTCCTGCATCAACTCCTGATACTCGGCATAGTTTTCATCATCTTCAGGGTAGATATTAATCGGTGGCTCATTGTCGCCGGTGAAGAAGAAGCGTTTGCCGTCAGCCTCCACCAGATAACCAAAATTGAGTACCGGGTGATTAAGAAGGATACAACTGACCGTTGCCGAACCCACCTGTATCTTCTGCCCCTCTCTTAGGGTGTTGTAGCTAATGTCGGCCTTCAACTCATTTTCCCGAACAGGAAAGTAGCAGTACTCCATCTGCTGACTGAGGATGCTCTTCAGATCCTTCATATAGACCGGATCGAAAGCACCGTAGAAATCGACCTTATTACCAGGAATAAACAGTGGGGTAAAAAACGGCAGACCCTGAATATGGTCCCAGTGGGTGTGGGTGATAAAGATGGAACAGTGCACCGGCAGTTCAGACAGCAGGTCGAGACCGTGCTGACGTATGCCCGACCCACCATCGAGGATAATCACATCACCGGCATCAGTACGGATTCCGACACAAGTGGTGTTACCACCGTAACGCACCGTATCCGGCCCGGGGGATGGAATGGAACCACGTACGCCGTGGAATGTAATTTCCATCAAGTCACCTTGATCCAATGAAGCCTATCATCGATTCATGAATTCGCATCTTGCATCCAGAATCAATCAGAGACTCCTTTATTATCTATTTACAAGGAAGTTTAGAACACTTTGTATTCAAAGAGTGAGAAAAGCTTCTGCTTTCTCCAGTTCGGTCGGGAGATCAGAGATCGATTCCGGCACCTCTTCCAGACTCATCCCAAGCCACTGCTGGATATTTTCAGGTACCGGTTCAATCACCGATAGCCTGTGCTCATCGTCATCAAGTGACTTAGCGACTTGGTTAGCGACAAAGATCACCCGCTCAAGTAGAGGTGGGTCTTCCATCTCATGCAGGCTGTGATGGTTGCGAATACAGTTGATCAAGTTCTCAGGGAATTTCCACTTCTCCACCAAAATGGCGCTCATCTCTGCGTGGTCGAAGCCGAGTACCTGACGTTCGGCAAGATGCAGTGGAATCCCTTCAGCGCTCACCAGGTTGATCACCTCCTTGTATTGATCCTTTACCAGTTGAGCCGCAAGAATCACACCGATATCGTGAAGCAGCCCGGCAATAAAATAGTCTGTCAGCTCTGACTCGGGCACCCTCCTCCCCTTGGCGATCAGCTTAGCCAGAGTGGCGGTATTGAGGCAGTGCAACAGAAAACCGTTGCGATTAATGCCTGAGTGCTCCTCTTTCGGCAGTATGCCCATGGTGGTGATAGCCATGGCCACATTCTTGATGGTATTAGCGCCAATGTAGACAACTGCGTGTTTAATTGAGGTGATCTTCTTGGAGAGGCCGAAGTAAGCAGAGTTAACCAGTTTGAGTGTTTTCAGGGTGATGATCGGGTCATGTTCGATGACCGAGATCAGCTCCTTGGTGGAGAAGTTGATATCAGAACAGATCTGAATCACCCGATGGACGCTTTGGGGAAACGTCGGCATCTTATCAACCAGTCGTTCGAGCTTTACCTGATCAACACTCATGGTTTGCAGTTTTATTCCCTATCGGTAGTATGAAATCAGCCCCTTCCCAATAATCCCTGGGGGAACATGAAATTACGAGTTAACTTTAACCACTATCGGCAACTTATTGTATAACCTTAATATTATATTTTTACACCCTATAGATCTACGTACCGATTCAATGCTTTCCATCTGCCAAGTGCGCAAGGTAGAGCGCCAGTCCGAGGAAAGCGATCCCCCCCGCCAGATAAAGCAGATCCAGCGGTGACTCAAAATGCATACTGAGGGCGTACTCGAAGAAGCGCACCACCAGAATCATCAAGACCACTTTGGCAAGACGACCCTTCAGATCATCGAGACTATGGATCACCAACACCTGAGAGGCGTTATCCGCCAGCTCCGCAGCATCTATCTTACTGATAAACAGCTCATACAGCCCCATACCAAAAATCAGCAGGAAGGTAGCCAGTAGATAGCCATCGACGATCTCCACCACATGGGTGACTGTCTCACCACGTAACGCCACTCTCTCTGCCATTTCCAGACTGGGCGAAGCGTAGCTCACCAGATGGCTGACCATATAGAAGGCATCCACCGTTGCCATATAGAAGAGTGCAAAAGCACCAATTGTGGAAGCAACAACAGCCGCCAGCACAATATAGCGGCTGTTCCAAAGATAGCGTTCAAATAGTGTTTCCAAAGAATTTTTCCGGTTCAGTTCCAATCAAAATGTGTCCTATGAAGGATAGCATTATTGATCAGATCGCATAAGATAGTGCCCCACTCGACTGCAGCGAACAACCAACAGATGGCCGCCAAGACACTAATGATCCAGGGAACCACCTCTGATGCAGGTAAGAGCACGCTGGTGGCTGCCCTATGTCGGGTATTCAAACGAAAGGGTCTGAGTGTCGTACCTTTCAAGCCTCAGAACATGGCGCTAAACAGCGCCGTTACCCCGGAGGGTGGCGAGATTGGCCGCGCCCAGGCGGTTCAGGCACAGGCGGCAGGGGTGGCACCCCATGTTGATATGAACCCGGTACTGTTGAAACCAAATAGCGACACCGGATGCCAGGTGATCGTTCAGGGCAGCCCAGACAAAAACAACATGGAGGCATGGGGATACCACGATTACAAACCCCGAATGATGCCGGTGGTGCTTGATTCATACCATCGTCTCTCCGAGATCTATGACTATATCCTGGTCGAAGGAGCCGGTAGCCCGGCGGAGATCAATCTACGTGACGGCGACATTGCCAACATGGGATTTGCCGAGGAGGTCGACTGCCCGGTTCTGCTGGTAGCGGATATCGATAAAGGGGGAGTCTTTGCCCATCTTGTGGGTACTGTGGAGTTGCTCTCACCCTCGGAGCAAGCACGCATCAAGGGCTTTATTATCAACCGCTTCCGTGGCGACACCTCAATTCTTGAACCCGGACTAAAGTGGCTTGAAGAGCGTACCGGCAAACCGGTGATCGGCGTACTCCCTCACCTTCACGGACTTCACCTGGAGGCGGAGGACAGTCTCGCCGGCAAAGGCGTAACCCCCACCTGTGAAAAGCCTCTGCGAGTGCTGGTTCCCTGGCTACAACGGACCAGTAACCATACCGATCTCGACCCACTCAACCTTCATCCCATGGTGGAGGTCACCTGGTGCAGGCCGGGTGACCCGATACCTGCGGCCGACCTGATCATCCTCCCCGGCTCCAAGAGTGTTCGCGCCGACCTCAGTGGGTTGAGAAGTCACGGGTGGGATAAAGTGATCCAGCGCCATCTGCGTTATGGCGGAAAGGTACTGGGAATTTGTGGTGGCTTTCAGATGCTGGGAGAGATGCTGCATGATCCTAAGGGTATCGAGGGATCACCCGGCAGCAGCGCCGGTTTGGGACTTCTGGAGATGGAGACGCGACTGGAAGCGGAGAAACAGTTGCAGCTGGTTCATGGCCGACTAACCCTGGAGAACGCCGCTGTCGACGGCTACGAGATCCATATGGGGGTCTGCAGCGGCTCCGCCCTCGATACACCTTTTGTGGATATGGGAGAGGTGATGGACGGCGCTCTATCCAAGGATGGCCAAGTGGCGGGGACCTACCTCCATGGCCTGTTTGAAAATAACCAGGCGTGCGATGCCCTCCTGCGCTGGGCCGGGCTGGAACAGCCAAAGACACCCGATTATCGCGCATTGCGGGATGAAGGCATCAACCGGATAGCCGATGCCGCAGAACAATACCTCGATATCGAGCAGGTAATGGCGTTGGTTGATGCCTGACATTTTAGCAGTTGATCCGCATCCTTCTGGTGATGCCCGCTGCTTCTGCTATTCGACTTATCCTATGTCATAGAAAATGGGCGGCAACTATCAATTCTATGCTGAGAAACTTCCGGTTAATTCAATAATTGCCATTCCGGCGGAAGCCGGAATGGCAAAAAAGATGAGGCCCCCTAATCGGGGTGCACACTTCATGTCTTCTTATTATTTTATACTCGCCCAGAAACGGCACTCTCTGCCTGCCCCCATCATTCCAGAACTGCCATAGAGATTGATCTCTACAGGACAATACTTTTCAGGGTGCCCTTTATAGAACTGGCGGTGGGCTCTCAATCGAGAGTTACGAGTCAATTCCCACCCTGTAGAGTGCCGACTAGTCAGGTTGATCCCCCTGATCAACATTTTGTCTTTTTCAATGACAGCCCGAATCTGTCGCTCAAGAATGCGCAAGGCAACCTTATTCATGGTTTTTTTATTGGGCTCAGGCACACCCATCTCTTTCAAGTACTTTAGTGTGTAGTCAGGAATAGCTGTGGATGTCGGTGTATCCGGATCCCTTGACATAATAAAATCCCACTTCAATGAATCAAAGTCTTCCTTATGGTTATCCTTAAACCCTTCACCGTGGGACATCACGTTGGTGATAATCGCCTCGACCTCCTTATCCTGTATATCCAAAAACTGGTTAACGTCTCCAGCCGTCATTGAGGCCGCCGCACCCTGGGCACTCTTTGATGCTTGAGCGTAGGCCAGCTCCAACCCTTTTTTCAAGTAAGTTGTAAATACCCCAGAACCCGGCAGTATATAGTTCAGCCCTCCTGAAAGTGCTGTTCCACACAGGTCAGCGATCATCTTCTGTGTAGCCAACTCCTTCTTGATCCTGGCATCACGAGCACGATACCACTCACGAAAATGCTTGAAACCGAGCCTGTGCCCCTGGGCCACAAAGTCCACACTGCGCCGAATATGCGCCCGTAAGGCATTTTCTGCTATCTGCAGATCCTGCTCAGTATCGCGCATATTCTGGGCCGTTACCGTGATCGTGCTGCCTGTTTCAAACTTAATAACTGATACATCTGAGGCAGCATCACCACCATCCAGGGGCTCAGCCAATACACTTTGGCCTGCCATTAATGATAGGGCAGCTGCAGTCGAAAGAAGAATATATTTCATCATCTTAGCCCTCTGGGAATTCATCAATAAAGATCACACTATCAGTCGTCTCAATACGACCAGACGAAAGGCTTTTACCTCCAGCCATTCGCCAATTTATTTGATAGGCATACCCTGTCTCATCTGTAGGCAATACAAGGTCAGCTGTTGTTGACATACCTGCATCCCCCTTGGGACGCAGCTTGACTTCACGTACACGCTCCTCTCCACCTGTCTTGTAGAACAATTTAACCGTTACCAGGCGCACACCCTTCTCTTTGATTAGATCGGGATCACCCTCCATTTCTACCGTATAGCGGCGATAAGGGGGGGCCAGGACAATGGAGTTACCAGTCTCAGATATCCACTCCTGATTAACAGCTGTGCCACCAAAAAAGTTCCAGTTGACCTTGTAGTCAAAATCCAGCCACTTCTGGCTGTTTCGATCATCCAGGCGGTTGTAGCTCAAGACAAACTTGTTGGCATTGTTGGAAAATCCGCTCTTGTCAATTCGTAAATCACGCAGTGTGAACTCACCATTTTCATGCCTCTTGCGCAATACGACACTGACCGTATTGACAAACTCACCAAAATCACGTCCCTCAAGACCATCCAGGGAAACAATCACATCATTGCGTGCGACTCCTGAATTGGTGATATCGAAGGTTTTGAACAGATCTTCATCGTCAAGGTAAGCGCTAAGATCACCAATATTCTCGTCAAATCTCAGCTTTTGGGTTGCAACGGTGTATTTATTAAGGTCAATTTTAAAATCACCCCGAACACGAGATTTTTTCATCTTATAAGAAGCAACCACCGAGATACTGGGTAAGGACTCCACCTCTTCAAGGTCTTTCTCATACTCTGCAGTAGCGGCCCTTTTCTTATCCGCCTCAGCCACCTGAGGGCTTAGTTCATCAGCACTGCTGTTAAAATCTGCTGCACGTTTTTCGCTCTTGGCCACCTCAGCCTCAAGACTTACAATGGTCTTTTTCGTTGCCTCATTGGGGTCGACTGGAGGATCACTCGGTACAGCTGTAACGAGTGATTCGCCTGCTACTCCAGCCCCCACAGTTGGGGTGGCTAGAGTAGCAGGTGGATCATTCGGCTTAATAGAAGCCTTTAACTCCGCAATACGATCCCTATAGCGCTGAGCACGAGCCGACTCATTCGCTGCCCTTTTTTTGTGATTTTCATACTTTGCATTTTGTCGCTCAAAACTCACCCTCGCCTCAGCTGCGGCACTATTTTTAACGGCTTGGGTGTCATTGCGTTTTTCTATCGCTTCATTGTCCTTACGCACCTCAGTTCTTGATGCCGTTAGTAATTTGCTCGCTTTATCGAGGAGATCAGCACTACTGGATGTTGAAGACGTCAACGCCTTGATCGCTGTCCCACCATTGGTCTCAGCCTTATCAAACATCATGGCACTGATCTTTTCGTAGGCCGCACTAATCAGTTTATTCATCTCCTCATCAGAGCCTACCTGTGTCAGCTTAATGGCACCGGACCTTTGGAGGTCATCAAAGGCGGTATCGATTTCAGCCTGGAGATAGGGTGTAGCCACACCAGCCTTGAATGCCTTGTGCTTGTATATGGTATCGAAATTGGCCTCCAACAGTGCCTGCTTGGGGGCTAGATATCCATCCATCTCCATCTCAAACGAGAATGAAATATCCGGCGCAGTACGGCGGAACGACTCCATTAAAATATCTGCACCCTTATTGGTAAGGCGCAACGAAACAGCCGCTTTTTCACCTTCAAAAATGGGCGCCTTTCCGGTACCGACAAGCTTATCGGTAAAATCACCCTGCTCATCAGCAAAAGATGAGACCAGGGAGAAGGTACCACTTTTAAAGTTCACCGGTCCTTTGAGTACACCACCAGGCACAACCTGGCTCAGTGCTTGTCGAGCATCATCGAGTACATCTTCAGGGACACCGAGCTTGACTACCGCATGCAGCACAGCACCACCCGCACTACGCCCATCACTTTCACTGATTGCGGGGTTTACATAGCGTAGAAAAGAAAATACCGGCTTATTGTTCTCGCGACGGTCCAGTTGTAGTTTGTCCGCCACATAGTAGAACTCATTGGGCTTATCCACGGCGGGAAATAGAGTAAGATCTCCCGCACGCACCGCCCTGTCTATCACCACCTGAGCCGCCGACGTGGCGCCCACGTGTAACATCACTGCCACCAGTGAACCAAACATCAGTTTGCGCAACATAGCTATCACTCCTTGACCGTCAGTCCATCAAATTTCGCCAACACATTGTCGCTATCGGTTTTAGCTGCATCTTTTGCCTCAGTGACCGGAGCATCATTCCCCTCTTCGGCACTCAGTAGAGGCGGCGGTATAACCGCATAGATATAATCATCATTTATCCTACTGTCCCAAGGAAGCGCCAGCTTGCCAAAGCGCTTGTGATTGAGAACAAGGCGGTATGCATAACCTGTAGCATTACGGTCGGTAAAAATCGTCTTCTGTGTCAATGGCTCACCTTTGGCGACAGAGAGGCTGATGGTCTCTTTCTGCTCCTTACCCAGACGTGAGTAGCGCACCTGCGCACTGACCCGGGTAAACCCACTATCAGCCAACTCTTCAAGATCTCCTTCAAGCTCGATCGTACGAGCCTTGAGAGGCGCTGCCAATGTGACACCTTCCCAATCCCCTTTCTTCCAGGAGGCATGCTTTGGCCAGGTATCACCTCCACGCAGACTCCACTGGGTCTTGTACTGATAGAGGTCGGAGCTTCGGTCGCTACCCCGAGCATAGGTAATTGCAGCACGTAGTCCCTTAGTGGCCAAAAACTCTTTATCTATTGTGACGCTGTCTTCAAACATGCCCGCAGAGCGGGGTTTTCTGACATTAACCGTGACGAAGTTAACCTGCTCTTCAAAGATCTTCTGTGTATCAGCGTCAACCAGGAACATGATATCGCGCCAATCGAAAAACTTGTCGCTCAGAATCACCTCCTGTACTGCGCTCGGATCACCCTTCACGTCGTCATACCAATCTTTAATATTGCCGACAATCTGGAAAGGCCAGCGCACAGAGAGTTTATAATCCATACGAAATACCTGGCGTTTTTGTGCCATCAAGGTATTGATCTTCTCTATGTTGTAGGTGTAACTGTTACCCTTTTTTATATCTGGAATCCCTTCATCCTCATCCTCATTAGCGGTTCTTGGAGCCGGTGCCTCCGTAGTGGGTTGACTCATAGAGGAGATGAAGTAATTGATAAAGGCCTCACGAATACGATTGACCCTCTCATCGGTATAGTTCTCTTCAAAGTCAAAATCGATATACTTATTCTCCATCAAATATGAGAACTGATTATGGATCTCCTCATAGGTGTAGGTAACTGTTTTTTTCCCACGACACCCTCCCCACACATAATAACACCAACCATTTTTCCCTCTTGTTGTTGTCGCGGTGTACTCTACATCAATCTTTTCTGAATTCTTCTGGATCTTCGACCAGTCGATCACCACCCTGCCTTTGGCAGCAGGCAGCTGGGTGTCATAACCCATATTGAACGCCACCGATATATCACCTACGGCGGTATCACTGTCTAATGTGGCAAATAACAACTGCGCCCCATTTGCAGTCAATCGGGCTGCCGCTGCCGCCTTGCCGTTTGGCTGCAAGGGCGCGCTACCCGAACCGATCAACGACTGAGTCATCGTATCGTCTTTGAGGGTGGCTGAAATGATATCGAAGGTTGGGTGATCGCCACTGGCAGGGCGCATGGGTACCGCCCCTTTTAAACGCCCCTTTGAGTCGACTTTCTTTAGCGCAGTCTCAAGCTCTCTGGTCTGTTTTGTAGAGAGCCCCCAAGTCATAAGAAAATGGATCAATCCACCTGATACCCCTCCATTTTCAGCATTTTTGTCTGTAATGAATTTCATCATCACAAATTCAGGGCGTTTTTTGTTGTTAAGGGCTACCCCTGCTTTAGGTGGCAAATAATAGTAATCAATTTTTCCTCCGCTTGATCTTACGGCACCAATCAAACTGACATCTGTACCATCCTTCAATTTAACCGTGATGCGCTTGTTATCATCCAGCACCAAAGCAAACGCATTCCCCATCCCAAGCAGCATGGTCACCGTTATAAGTGCCAATACCGTTCCCATATGACGTATTTTTTTCCGTTCCATTCTATTCGCCTCCTGATTCAATCCACATTAACCACCCATCTTTAACCACAGTTAAAAATAGGTTTATGCACTTATTTATCCCTGAGGGGGGATCTCGTCTAAAAAGAGGTAACCCAAATTATCGGTTTTTTTAGCAGTGATCCTTGTGCCATCTCGAAATACCCAGGTGATATCGTAACGATACTCAAACACGCCATTTGGCATTACCAACTCGGCCTTGGGTAAGGCTGCCCCAGATTTCACTCTGATCGGCGGGAGAGAAGTCACCTTCTCCTCGCCGAAGAGGTCGTGGCGCAGACGCACAGATACCAAGCGCACCCCCTTAGCGACGAGAGCGTCCATATCGGCATCGAGAAAAATATCACGCCGTTCATAGGGGGTCGCCAAGGCAATAGAGGCATCATCCGAGCCTATCCAGCCCGAGCTGTACCCTTCACCGCCTCTGAACTGCCAGGATGTTTTATACTCAAAGTGTCGCCAGGATTCCTGGCTTGTATCACCGACACCACCGTAGACCAGAGGGCCCTGTGTTTTTGTGATATCTGCCGTGCGTGCATCAATCCGCAACTCCTGCAGAGTAGATTGACCGTTATCATGCAGCTTACGCAGTGACACCAGTACACTCTCAACATAGCTCTCAAACTCAGGAGCCAAGGCACCATCAACAGTGACAAATACTTTCCGTTGGGCAAAGGTCATATCACCACCGACATTTACCACCTTAAAGTAGCGAGCATCCTCGCCGTATTGGTTATATAGGGCACCAACATTCGCCGTAAGCACACTACTACGCTTCAGCGTCACCCGTTTATCAAAGGCGAGCCGTGTTTGACCTTCGCTGCGCAGATCATTCAAGCGAAAGCCTGCATTGACAGAGTAGCTACCCATGCCACTGGCGGAGAGTGCCGTTGTGGTTAGGCCTGAAATCGCACTGCTAATAGCACTTGAAAGATCATCCTGCTGCTCTGGTGGTGCCTGTTTGATGCTGATCGGCTGAAACATCAACTCCAATGCCTTGCTATGAACAACCTCGATCAGTTTCTCCATCGCCACATCATCGCCATTGACCTTTAGCTTGATGGCGCCATCCTGGACGGCCTCGTCAATGGCATACTCGGCCTTGGCTGTAACCACATAGATCGTCCCACCCAGAGAGGCATCCATACTCTTACGAGTTTTCTCCCAGTCAATTACCATTTCGGCATCAAAGGCATCTGAGAGACCTGAGAACTCCAGGTTGAATACTACGGATAGATCCGGGGCCATACTTTGAAATGAGGCAAGCAAAATGCTGGCCGCTTCCGGAGTCAACTTAAACGAGAGAGGTATCCGACTGCCCTCCATGACTGGGGCACGGTCGGCCGCAAGCATACTGGTTGCCGACTGCCCATCGGTGAGGGTTGAAGAGACCACAGAGTACTCGCCTCTGTCATAGAGGATAGGGGCCATGATCTCGACACTGTCATTCTTCAGCTCTTCACGCAGTGTTGTTTGCGCGGTCTCGATCATCTCGGCGGGGGTATCGTATTCAACCATCAAATGAACGATGGCACCGCCATCGGCACGACCTATAGTATTGACCTTATCCTCTGTATCACTATCCTTTTGACTATCCCCAAAAACGAAGAAGGTGAAGGAGAAAAGAGGCTCAGCTTTTTCATTAACTGCAACATGTGCGCGAGCTGGAGCGTAGTAAAACCTATTTGGGTGGCCCAACTCGGGGAATACCCATAAGCCAGCGACTCGCCGACCCTGATCCAAAAGCAGCTGTCCGGCAACAACGTCAAAGGCACTTACACAAAACAGAGTGACAAACAGCCACACGATATAGCGTTTCATTGTCTAGACACCTTTCCATCCAGCCAGACTGAGTCAGGAGCAAAGACCGTCACCAGTGAACCATCAAGTTTACTGAGTGGCTCTGCTGCACGACCTTTTCGTGTGTGCCAGATAATTTGACTCACCACAGCTTCATTCTGATCATGATAGATAACCAGGCTACGCGATGGATCGCTATCACGTGCACGCACCATCTCCTCTGCCACCACCCTTGGTTTTCCATTGAGTATCGAAAGTAGGCGTAACTCTGCAGCGATGATCCCCATACTTTTAAATTCAGAAGGGTCTGCTTCGACATAAATGGAGTGCCGTTGTAATGGCGGCACCAATGGCAGCGAGGGCCGATTTGTTTTTATCCAGTCGGTATTATTCTTGGGCGACTTGATCACATCTCCATCACCGCGCAGATTCCAGGCCACGCGATACTCATAGTGATTCCAACTATCGCTCTCATCGCCTAGTCGCAGTAGGCGAAAGCTATCTGTCACCTTGCCCTTTGAAACTGAGGCAGAATCAAACACCATGGTTTCGGTAAACGCAGGCATGTTGCCCTTGGCTTGGCGCCGAACATTCACACTGACACTATTAAACAGATCTCCAAAGCCTTTAACGAAACCACCATCGAGTTGCACAACGACATCCTGTGATGAGAGTGCAGAATCATCGGTGCTGACAACCTTGAAGTGACGGCTTCGCATCTCCTCATCCAGTTCCTGATAAAAACCACCAAGATTACCTGCAGTATCAAAGGGCACACGAACTACCGAGGTCTTGGACAGGTTAAGAGTGAAGCTCCTATTGACCACATCACTGCGCTTTTTCATTGTGAACTGGTCATCAGAAATGTAGCGGGGATTTTTGCTTCCCCCGAATACTTTGGAAAAGAAACCAGTTTTCTGGCGTCCGGCAAGCTGACCTGATTCAACCCCTGCTTCACGCGCTGGATCCTTCGCCCATCCAGCCTTGCGATCAAACATGATGTCTACCAACTTGTCGGTAATCAGATTAACAATACGTTCCATTGACTTGACATTGATACCAGTACCTTCTGACTGATCGAACACCTCAACTTTAATGGTGTTGTCATCAATCAGCTGATCTGTGATATCACGGAGCTGACGTTTGGTATAACCCTCCTGCACATTATCAACGATAGACTTGTGCTCATATATCTTGCTCATTTCGGCTTTGACAATAGCGTTATAGCCTTCCACCTTCGCCTCATAATAGCCATGCACCCCGACAGAAAGATCTGCGGTACTGCCGGTCAGACTATCCCACAACAATGTTGCCTGTGTGGCTGATAGCCGAGCTGCGATAGCGGCCTTGGACCCCGGTGTAAATGGAGCAACACCACTGCTGATAACCTTGCCGGGAACAAATTCTGCCCCTTGTGTTGACTCCTCGGTGAGTGTTGCAGAGATCACCTCAAAACTACCCTCCCGACTACCCTTGTCATCAGCCTGGGCAAACAGGCGAACCGGTCCACCCAATTTGGCGCCAGGACGTTTTTCTTCCAGTTTTTTCTGCAGTGCCTTAAGCCTCTTTTCTGGAAGTTCAAAACCCACCAGCGCATGGAACAATCCCCCGGCTGATCCGTCCTCCTTACCGACATACTTCATAATCAACAGTTCGAAGTCACCTGCTTCATTGGTTGTCAGACTCAGGGTGGGTGGCAAATACTCATAGACTGCCTCATTCTCAACCGTCTGCAGTAACTGCACACCATCGATATTGATACGTCCCATGTCATAGTGAACCAGGGCCTGAGCCGGCGTGAATAGAAAATACAAAAGCACAGCCGATGTCAGACGATTGAAAATTCGCATCATTTCTCTCCTTGAATGCTACCGGATATATCAAGTGGACCAGACCAACCCCCATGTTCAAGCCATGAGCCTTCACGTTCTTCACCGGTGGCAAGTACTTCAGTGATTCGATAACGGAACGGGGTTGAAAAATCTACCGCAAATGGAAACCTGACTCGCCGCTTTGTGACTTCAGCTGCATCCCTACTGAACGCCACCTGCTGGCGCGTATGCCCACCCACAACACCTGAGGCCTCTACTTCCAGCTGCTTTTCGAACAGTGGAGCATCCGGCTCATCTCTGAAATCGAAACAGTAGACATCGAGCACAGGATATCCAGGTGGCAAAGTGTCATTGATATCAATTTTCTGAATACGGTCAGGATATTTTTCAGCATCCACCCTTATGGGCAAAGCGCCAGCCAACACCTGCAGTTGCTGAGGAGTCGATTCCGAATGATCTCCTGTGTTTGCAACCACATCCGAAGGTAAATTACTGGTCACATCATCTTGCAATCTATCCCATGCATCACTCCAGAAGCTGTACTCTAAACTTACCAAAAGATCACCCGCCCCCCATCTGGAGAACATCAATTGGGCAGTGGCATCATCAAGCCGCACCGAGTACTCACGGGCACGCCAAAAACTACTGGCAGACTCCGACTCAAGAGGCTCAAGCGCCCCTTGATCCAGACCCTGTGGCTCCTGCTCAAGAGCCACCAACACCAAAGATGCATCGAGGCGGGTTACGGGCATAGGGAGCACTCTGACCCGCCGTCCATCACGCCGCTTCAGAAAACGTTTTACAGATGAGAGGAGTTTTGGCGCCGGGCGCTGCATCTCAAGCCGAGCACGGAACAGGCTCTTGAGTCGACGTGCGCCTTGATCGCCCATCACAGCTGTTCCGGTATAGCGGGTAACGAAGAGATTAGCGTCCACACCACCGTCACTACGGCTGGCCAACTGTATCCCCTGCGGCAGATAATAATAGATACCGTTTTTTTCACGATCTGGTATTACTTGTAGCCCCTCGATACGCTCTATAGCGCCCATCTCTGGATAGGCATGCACCAGACCACTTATCAACAACAGCAACAAGAGTGCCGAAGCTCGCTCGCAGAAAATGCGTTGCATCGTCTAGAGCTCCTCGGTCGATTTACCGATTGACTGTTCTACTTGATGGGAACCAATAATGATTCGCTGACTATTTGCGGGTAGCCAGTTAACACCTTCGACCATACGCCCATCCGGCAGTATCAGATCGATGGCAAATTCCAGCAACGGCGAATCATCATCTGTTGTTGTAGTGCCGATAAGGAATACCGGCTCGACCTTCTGCTCTGAACGATCCTCAGCCACAAAAAGAATGGGCCCCTCTTTCATGGTACGATCAGCGGTATCGAAAAACTGCGAGCGTGTACGTATCTGCAGTTCTACCGCACCGACATCCTCCAGTGGAGTCAAGGCACGAAAGGTCACAGCTCCCGCATCCGGCCAAAGATCACCCGTAAGAAGAGTATCGAGAGTCGTTTTTACACAGGTCTCGCAACTACGGTCAATATCGTACTCAACCCACATACGTAACGCCTTGCTATCGACTTGTCTGGGAACATGTCGCGCATCGATATTTATCCTGGCCTTCTGAGGTACAGAGACATCACCTAGTGACCATGAGTAGACAATGGGACGATTACCCTCAAGCATCAGTGTGTGCAGGTTACGCAAACGGATAGGGAAAGGCGTTCGATTGGTCACCTTAGTATTGCGACTCCAGCCAAGACTGCCGTAGACCTCTGGCTCATCGATCTGTATCGATACCGGCACATTCACCTGAGCGCCACCTGCCACCGGAGGAACAAAGGTCGCTTCGCCACGGATACCGAAGCTCTTCAACTGCAGCTTCATATTCTGTGCCGTTACCTGATCGGTGACCCAGGAGAGTTCAATCACCTCCAGCGCATCTGAGAGACCCGTAATTGCAATCTGATCCGCTGGAATACCAAAACCAGATGTACCACTCAGATCACCCTTGGCCAGAGATATCTGTGGAGGTGCAGCTAATGGAAAAGGAGCCAGCTTGACAAATTTAAACCGTGGATTGCGTTTACTGGCTTTCTCCAACAGGGTAGAGGCCATATCAATCTCTTGACGGTCCACATGGGCAGACAGCAGCGCCGCCATACGCACCTTTGGCTCAGCGCCATCGGCAGTACGCTCATAGTTAATGCGCAATCCCAGGCCAAGCCCGCCCGCCTGTGAATCATCCCAGAGGAGACCATAGCCACGGGGAACATAGTAGTAATACCCACTTGCCGAATTCTTATCGGCAAACACGCTGGAGAGTAGGCGCAGCACCTCACCATCGGACAACGCCACATCAGACTCCAGTCCGTCAAGGAGATCCTTGTTATTTAGTACCGGCTCAAAACTCGGATCAGAAGCCCCTTTATTTGGATTGGGTACCGCAAACTTGAACTTGTCGATAGGTATACGCTTAAACGTGGGCAACTTGGCAATGGTCTTGGCATTCTCAATCTGTAATAGTTGATTAGCCTTTATCAGAGTATTGAACTGCACCTTACCAATGCTCACCTTCGAGCGATTCACTGCAACCGCAGGGCGTTTTCCACGATCAACAGATAAAGGCTTTACCGATGTCGACAAGGGGCTAAGACGCGTTAGTGGGGTTCTGCGCACCAACGGAACCCGCAAGGTAGCTGTTCGACCGATCGGTGTAGGCCTGGCACCAGGATTGCCGGAGGCCAGCTTGCGTTTTAATCCTATGGCCCGACCAATCGGTTCAGCGACCACATGAACCACCTGATTCTCAGGCGCCACCGCTTTTGAAAAGCGCTTATCCAATGCATAGATATTGCGCCGCAGGGCAAGACGTTTTCCCACCTGTGACAGCTCAAGCACCAGGCGTGCTGAGCGCACTTCAAAGCCCTCTGGCATATTATCTTTAAGGGAGAGTGTAAGAGGAAGCGCTTGGCTTGCTGAATCACCAGCCGCCGGGACAATAGTCTTGCCACTAACAACCATCTTCAGGCGTTTGCGGCTGGAATCCTCAAGATGAGCACGCACCTCACTACCCTGAAGCCCGTGCAAAGTGACATTGACCACCAGTTCATGCTCAGTGGAACTGCGCACAGTAACGCTATCGACGTCACCTTTGAGTCGATCATCTTTATCGGTAAGGAGGGATCCGAGCAGTCCACCGACCGCTCCTTCCAGTGCATCTATCGGGGCTAGGATCCGGCCCTCAAGATCATCGGCCAATGCAGCACTGGAAAGTAGAATTGCAGCAAAGAAGAGCGCAATAGATTGCATATACCTAGTCCTTTAGAAGTGAACCATAATCCTTAACTTGAAAAATCACCTTAGCAAAACACGCCAAGAAACACAATAAACCAAATCGGACCGGAACAGCCGGTAACGCCCGATTATCAAGCGTTGCGGGATGAGTGGATCAACCGGATAGCCGATGCCGCAGAACAGCACCTCAATATCGAGCAGGTGAGGACGCTGGTTGACGCCTAATCGTCAAGGGAGACTCTGATCCAGTCTGGTTAGGTTTAGGCTGATCCCTACATGGATGTAGGTTATGAGGGCAATGCAGGAGCAATTGCCCAGATAAAATTGTTCCAATTTGTTTCGAAGTGAGCGGTAATAGCCACTCTATTGCTGCGATCTTCGGAGCGAATTGGGACAATTTTAGCCCGCGTAAAGCAATCATGACTTGATCAGAGTCTCCCTAGAGGTGTAGATTCGCGCATACTGTCGGCCACAGATAATCAACACACATCAGACAAGCCAATGTCTCCAACCCACTACAGCCTGACGTTTTCACTGCTGGCACACGCCCTGCTGCTGATTCCTGTGGTGGCTGCCCTCCCCGATGGCAGTGATCTGTCTGATACCGCTCCCAATTCAATCAAAGTAACCATCCAGCGACCGGCCACCAAGCCAACAGCATCACCTGCCACTGCATCCCCGAGAGCCACTGAAAGCAAGCCTGAACACTCTGCGGTGACAATCTCCCAAAAGGTAGATACCGCCCATTCCAGACGTTCCACACTGCATCCAACATCGTCTGAGACAGCGAAAAAACCGGCACCCGGAAAGAGACAGGAGAATAGGTTGGCAAAAATGGTAGCGGACAAGAGAATATCCTCGTCTCCCACCAGACTGGCATCGTCAAAGTTGAGTAGTGCACCGGTCCAGCCGAAAACGGCAACAGTGCCCACTGTTACTGAGACTGCCGCTATTAACACCATCAACAAGCTACCGACAACCGCTTCTGGTAACTTGCGCAAAAACCCCCCATCAAATAGGCACCAGATCGACCGTATAGCAGAGATCGAATCACTCTACCGAGCGAGGCTCGAGCAAACCATCGCGTCAGCAAAAAAATACCCCCTATGGGCCCGTAAGAAGGGCCTTCAGGGTAAAGCCAGAATCGGTTTTACCGTCTACCGTGACGGTCATATCGAGCAGATTCAATTAATTGATGGCTCCGGCCATGAGATTCTTGATAGGGCTGCTCTGGTCACAGTCAGCGAAATCGGAAGTGTTCAACCAATTCCCACAGAACTGGCCCGCCTACAATGGTCATTCAAAGTACCCCTCAACTTCTACCTCAACTGAAATCTCCGCTTGCAACCTGCCCCACCCATCGTAAAATGCATATTCGGAACGGTACCCAAATATGGGTTAGGAGGATGATTCATCCTCTAAATAGGGAACTGAGATATAGAACCTAAGTCTGTCACTCCATGACGGATGCAGGTTAAACCTCGACTGTCCCCGCAACTGTGAGCGAGTAGTCCTTCTCCAAGATGCCACTGACGCAACTGCGTTGGGAAGGCGGAGGAGGATGTTGATCCGCAAGTCAGGAGACCTGCCATTCCCGCGTCGCATATCTGGTGAACGGGGTATTCAACAGAGCGGTAACCCGTTTGTCGACGCATTCAGGCGAACTTGCATGAGTCGGGCAAGTGCTTGTGTGCAGTAGTGACCGGATGTGCTCCGTTCCACCCTCCCCACAAGCCTCTTCTCTGCCTTCTTGTAGCTCGTCACCATAATGTGTGCCTAACGGGGCTCTCTGACTCATTTCTGTCACGCCTCTAACCACAAGCCGCAGCGGCTTTCTCTTTTGCCAAGCGACTGCTGGATTGGCGCACATCAAACTACAACTGTTTGATGGAGATAGAATGCGAATTACAAAGCAGTACCCCTTAAGTCTCAGTGCCTTAACGGCGCTTTCCCTATTTATCCCCCCCGCTCAGGCGGCTGATGAGTTACAGACCGTCAATGTCACCGCTGAACGTATAGCTAAGACAGCAGATGAGACACTCGCTTCAGTCACCGTGCTGACTCGTAGCGATATTGAGAAGAGCCAGTCCAAATCAATTGATGAACTGCTCAACGGTCTTCCCGGTATCACTATCGATGTTAATGGCGGCTACGGCAAGAACACCAGCGTCAATATTCGTGGTACCAATAACAAGCATGTGCTGGTGTTGATTAATGGCATACGTATCGGGTCAGCCACCCTTGGATCTGTGGCCTGGCACCATCTGCCGGTGTCCCAGATAGAGCGTATCGAAGTGGTTCGTGGTCCCCGATCACACCTCTACGGCTCTGAGCCCATTGGCGGTGTGGTTCAGATCTTCACGCGTAAAGGAAAAGCGGGTACTACGGTTATTAGTGCCGAAGCAGGTACCGGCTCAAATGGAACTCATCAGCTGCAGGGGGGAGTCAGAGGTGGCGACCAAAACACCCATTACAGTCTCCATCTGTCGCATTTTACTACCGACGGAATCGACGCCACCGTCGGCAATAATCCAGACCGGGATGGCTACACCAACACTTCTGTCAGTGGCACTCTCAGCCACCAGTTTTCCGGCGGTGCAGAAATTAAGCTCAATCTACTGCGTGCCCAGGGCGAGAATGAGATCGACCGTGTTGCCTCCAATCTCTACGACACCGAATCCTTGCAACAATCCCTTGGTGCAGAACTCTCTTTTATGCCACTGGATTGGTGGGATCTCTCTCTGAGCATCGGTCGCAGCTGGGACAAGTACACCGAGTATCTCAACGGCGCCAAAGGCGATGTTTTCAACACCACCAACTCCCAACTCAATTGGCAGAACGATCTAATGGTGAGTGACAGCCAGGTGGTATCACTGGGGATGGATCTGTTTCGTGATGAGGTGAGCGGCACCCAGAGCTATACTGTCACTTCCAGGGATAACAGCGCGGTCTTTGCCCAGTACCAGCAAGAGGTCGGTGATGCGGGCATCACAGCCGGACTCCGGCACGATGATAACGAAACCTTTGGTGGGCACACCACCGGCAGCCTAGGCTTCCGCTACAACATGTCCAGCAGTATGGTGTTAACTGCCTCCTATGGCAGCGCTTTCAAGGCACCCACATTCAACGATCTCTACTGGCCGATCTACGGTAACGCCAACCTCAAACCGGAAGAGTCGAAAAGCTACGAAATTGGATTGAGCGGCAACAACAGCGGCATCACCTGGAGCGCCAATCTCTACCGCACCCGCATCACCAACCTGATTGACTGGGCCTGTGTGGTCAACTGCAGTGATGCAGACTGGGCCAATGACCTTTGGCAACCTTCCAACATCAACAGTGCCAAAATCAAAGGGCTGGAGCTTTCAGCGGCAACAGAAATCGCCTCCTGGCAGGTCAATGGCAGTCTCAATCTGCTTGATCCAAGAGATGGCATCACTGACAATCAGCTACGTAATCGCAGCAAAAAGAGCTTCCGTCTCGATGCCGACCGCTCCTTTGGGCGCAACGATATCGGCGTCACTTGGCGGCTACAGGGCGAGAGTTACAATGATGCCGCCAACACCACCCGCCTCCCCGGTTTTGGACTGATAGACCTACGTCTGGCTCACAAACTCGATAAAACATGGCGAATCAAAGGGCAGGTTAAGAACCTGTTTGATCAGCACTACCAGACCAACAGTGGTTACAATCAACCAGGACGGGAACTATTTGTATCCGTCGCTTATCAGCATGAGTAAGAGGTGAAAAGCGGGACGCAGAGATCGCAAAGGATACGTAGAGTGTGCAGAAATTGGTGGTTTAAAATCAACGCTTTTCTCCGCGTTCTCTGCGCCTCCTCTGCGCTCTCCGCGTCTTGCTTTTTTGTTTCTGGACAGATACCAGGTACGCAAAACCTCCGAGTAATTTCTATTTTCTCTGCGACCTCTGCATATACTTTGTACTCCCTGCGTCCCGGCTTTCTGTTTCCTGACAGGTAATAAACATCACTATGACCATCGAGCAAAAACACAGCGTCAGGATGCAACGAAAAAAGTCCGTGGTAGATGAGGGCATCAACCGAGCTGACCGGGATAAAGGCCTTCTCCTTGTTCATACCGGCAACGGTAAAGGGAAGAGTAGCTCCGGTTTTGGCATGCTCGCCAGAGCCCTGGGGCACGATATGTGCGTTGGTGTGGTGCAGTTCATCAAAAGCCCCGGCTCTACAGGTGAAGAACGCTTCTTCCGTCGTCAGGCCAATGTTGAGTATCACGTCATCGGTGACGGCTTCACTTGGGAGACCCAGAACCGGGAGCAGGATATCGCCACCGCCCGCCAAGGCTGGGCACAAGCACTGAAGTTATTGGGTGATAAAAAGGTCAACCTGCTGCTTCTGGATGAACTCAATATCGTTCTCAACGCCCACTACCTGCCCCTGGAAGAGGTGCTGGAAGGGCTCCATGGCCGTAGTGAAGGCCAGCATGTTATTGTCACCGGCCGAGGAGCCCCCACTGAGCTGATCGAAGCGGCGGACACCGTCACTGAGATGAAAATGATAAAACACGCTTTCAAGAATGGCATCAAGGCACAGCAAGGGATCGAATTCTAAAAGTGAAGCGTTGCCTACTCTCTCTGTTGATCCTTCTGCTGACTGTGGTCGCTATCGCCCATGCCGGTGACAGACCCGGCAAGGTGATATCCGCAAATCTCTGTACCGACCAGCTACTGCTGCTTCTCGCGGACCCGGAGCAGATCGCCTCCATTACCCACCTTGCCCTGGAACCCAGCAGTTCCTACATGGCGGAGGCGGCCAAACGCTACCCTATCAACCACAGTCAGATCGAAGAGTTACTGGCACAACAACCTGACCTGATCGTTACCGGCGCATTTACCAAGCGCAGCATGGTCGAGTTGATGCGCAAGCTGGGGTATCGTGTAGAGGTCTTTTCACCGGCCACCAATATCAATGAGATCCGTGAAAACATCCGGCGTATGGCCGGGCTGCTTGACCAGAGCCCACGAGGAGAATCCTTGATCGCACAGATGGACAAGAGAATCGAACAGGCCACCGCCAATCTTCCGGACAGCCCCATCGGTGCCCTCTTCTACCAGCCCCGCGGCTATACCAGCGGCAAGAACACACTGCATGATGAGGCATTAACACTCACCGGCTGGCGTAACATCTCTGCCGATCAAGGTATCACCGGCTACAACGCCATTAGTCTGGAGACGGTGTTACTCGCCAGGCCACAACAGTTCTTCACCTCAGCCTATGCACCAGGATCCACCTCTCTGGGGCAAAGGCAGCTGGAACATCCGGCGTTGAAAAAAATCACCGCTGGGCGGCCGATGATCGATATCGACTTTCGCTACTGGATCTGCGGCGGCCCAATGATCGCCGACGCCATCGAACGGCTGGCGGAGATACGTCGGCGGTGAGCAATATCGACATAAATACCGGACCGGAGTTCTCCCAGAGAACGCTCATTACCCTGTTTAGCCTGCTGATCGCCCTCCTGCTTGTGGTCTCCCTATTTCTCGGCACCAACCCGATACCCGTCTTTCAGGCGCTACGGGAGAGTCTTGGTGAGTCACCCTCGGTCTACTCACTGATCATCACAGAAGTGCGCCTGCCACGCACCCTGATCGCCGCAGTTGCCGGCGCCACCCTGGGACTCTGCGGTGCGGTGATGCAGGGTCTGCTGCGCAATCCCCTGGCCAGTCCGGGGCTTATCGGCAGCTCCAGCGGGGCGGCCTTTGGCGCCGTTGCGGTGCTCTACTTCGGCCTCGGCGGCAGCTTCTGGCCCGCCCTGCCCATGGGTGGCATGATTGGCTCATTGCTGGCGATGCTGCTGGTCTATCTGCTGGCGGGGCGTGACGCCTCCATCGTCACCCTTATCCTCGCCGGTGTCGCCATAAACTCCATGGCCCTGGCGATGATCTCGCTGCTGCTTAACCTGGCCCCCAGCCCCTATGCGGTACGGGAGATGGTGCTGTGGATGCTTGGCTCCGTCGCCAACCACAGTCTCAATGAGTTCTGGATCATGCTACCGGGCACCCTCCTCGGCTGGCTGCTTCTTCTGGGCCATGGCCGGGCGCTGGATAGCCTGACCTTGGGAGAGGACACCGCCCGTTCCATGGGTATCAATATTGTCCGTCTACGCTGGAAACTGTTTCTTGCCGTGGCGCTGGCGGTAGGTTCCGCCGTCTCTGTCACCGGCGCCATCGGCTTTATCGGTCTGGTGGTACCCCATCTGCTCAGGCCTCTGGTCGGTTATATGCCGGGCAGGCTGTTGCCAGTGAGCGCTCTGGGTGGTGCGGCCATGCTGCTGCTGGCGGATATCGCCGTGCGTCTCTTACCGGCGGGCACCGAAATCAAGGTGGGCGTACTCACCTCTCTGGTGGGTGCCCCCTTCTTCCTCTACCTGATACTCAAGACCCGGCGGGTAGCACTATGACTACCCTGATCGGTGAGAACATCTCAGTCGCTTTCGGTGGCCAACCGATACTGCAGCAGACCGACATCGAACTAAAGCAAGGTGAACTACTCGGGCTTATCGGTCCCAACGGAGCAGGCAAGACCACCCTGCTGCGAATACTGGCCGGATTGCTTCAGCAGAGCAGCGGCAGAGTCACGCTGGATGGAGATGATCTAAGCCGAATGGATCCGGTGGTACGCGCACGACAGATCGCCTATCTGGCGCAGAATGGTGAGGCTCACTGGCCGATTCAGGTTGAGCGGTTGGTTGAACTGGGGCGTACCCCCCACCTCGGCAGCTGGCAACATCCCGGTGATAAAGACCGGACGATCATCATTGACGTACTGAAATCCACCGATACCTGGGGCTTACGTCATCGCCGATTCACCACCCTCTCCGGGGGCGAACGGATGCGCGTGCTGATAGCCCGGGCGTTGGCGGTGAAACCTCAAATACTCTTGGCTGATGAGCCAGTCGCAGCACTCGATCCCGCCCATCAACTTGATGTCATGGGACTACTTCAAAAACATTGCCGCGATGGGGGCAGTGCCGTTGTCGTACTTCATGACCTCACCCTCGCTTCACACTTCTGTGACCGCCTACAACTCTTGCAGGAGGGAAAAACTGTCGCCGTTGGCAGTGCCGATTCGGTGCTCAGTGAAGAGAACCTGCGCACAGTTTATAACTTGGCAGTAAACAGCAGCCTGGATGGAGTTGGCAAGCTGCTCTCACTGCCATGGGCATCCACTAGCAAGAGATCTGAAAGCTGACGATAGTATGCCTAATCAGTTCCTATAGCCTTTGTGACACCCCTTACAACTCTTTCCAAGGGCACCGAAGGCCTGCTTTATCTTCTCCATGTCACCACCGGCGGCAGCACCATAAAGTGCCTTACCGGCCTGTTGCAGATCCTGATACTTGGCAGTGAAATCTTCGAGGGCCATCCAGATCTCGGGGAGCGCATCGGTCTCACCCATGTCAGGACCCTCTGAAAAACCGGAAATAAATGTGTTGCAAAACGCTTTAGCTATTGTCGCCAAGTGCCTTATTTCTGATATTCGTCCACTCTTTTAGTCTGTTCTGGATCAGCAGCATCCCATCGAAATAAGGGACTACCTTGTTGCGTTTAATGATGTCTCTACCTTCCGGCCCCAGAGCAAACTTGATGAATTCATTAGCCTCTTTGCTGTTCTGTGACTGAAAATTGTAGGTGAGAAAGAGAGGCCGATAGAAAACGTATTTACCTTGGCGTATGTTCTCAAAGGAGGGGTCAAATCCCTCAAGCTTTAAGATTTTTACATCACGTTTGTAGGCACTGGCAACACCTGTTACTGCGATGGCATTGACATTGGTTTCAGTTGCCTTTTCAAGAGGACCGGAAGATTTGTATGTATGCTTGCTTTTGAACTCCTGATTGATGTTATCAAACAGATGTTCACGCAAAGTGTAGCCGACACCGGAAATCGTACCTTGTCGTATTAACAGATCAATTCCAGCCTTCTTGCCGCCTAGCTGGGACCAGTTGGTTATCTTTCCCAGGTAGAGATCTCGTAGTTGCTTTAATGAGACGGACTCAATGGGATTGTCTTTATGAGTAATAACGACCAGGGCATCCCATGCCACGGGGATCATCTTGGCCGCAACCTCTTCACGGGTTCTGCCCAAACGGTAGCGGCAGGCACCACCGATATCCGCCTCTTTGGCAGCGATGGAGCGTATCCCTTTGGTGGCACCACCTCCGGCGATGGTAATTTCGGTTCCGGTCTTGGCTTTATAGGCCTCCGCCAGATCCGCCATAAACGCTTTGCGTGTAATACCGCAACCCACCCAAGAGAGTTCCAAAGCCTGGGCGGCAATTGGAAGGCCTAGCAATGCAACGAGGGCTAAGGAACCAATAGTGCGTTTAGTTCGATTCATGCTCATTCACTCCATTCTTGTTGAGCAATCCACACTTGCTGATATGCCCTTTACTTTTGTAGTAGTTGTGGGAATGAATATATCGCTATTGTAAGAAAACAAATACTAAGGAAAACCACAGGTGATTTTCCGGTTAGTGTGAGGCGTTGTTCGGGTGATGAGAGTGCGACTAGCTATTTCCTGAGTATTTTACTAGGATATAAACAACCAACCTTATATTCCATGCAGAAACCGAGATCTTTAGAATCTGGTGGAGTCTAAGAAGCTGCATCTAATGGTGCTTACCGTTACCGGTGGCGAATGATGGCGAGCACAGAGCAGAAATGTCAGTGCCTTTCCACGCACGAGATAAAACAGTAACAGAGGAGTATCAGATGAAACTGAGACAGCTTTTCGACACTGACAGCGGCAGCTATAGCTACCTGTTGTGGGATAAGGTCACCCGTCACGCCGTAATTATTGATCCGGTCAAAGAACAGAGTGCGCGGGACATCAGGCTGATCCATGAGTTACAACTTAAACTGCTCTACTCCCTGGAAACCCATATACATGCGGACCATGTGACCGGCGGCACCCGGCTTCGTGATGAGTTCGGCTGTCGTATCGGGGTACATCGTAATGCACATCTGGAGTGTGCCGACCTGTGGCTGGAAGAAGACCACACCATCACCTTCGGCAATGAATCTCTTCGGATACTCCACACACCCGGCCATACAGACACTGATATCAGTTATCTTGCCGATAGCATGGTGTTTACCGGTGACATTCTGCTGATCCGTGGTAGCGGCCGTACTGATTTCCAGTTGGGAGACCCGGGACTCAGCCACGACTCTATCACCACGAAACTATTTACCTTGCCGGATGACACCCTCGTCTACCCAGCCCATGACTATACAGGCCTCACCGCCACCACCATCGGTGAGGAGCGCGAACTCAACCCCAGGCTGGGGGGCGACAGAAGCAGGGCTGACTACATTGATCATATGCAGTCACTCCATCTTGAAAAGCCCAAACACATGAGTGTGGCTGTGCCTGGAAACCTTAGATGTGGTGCACCTTAGAACTCAGAGAGGTGCAAGGCAATTCATCCAGAGGTTCCCTAAACTTTGCTCAGAGTATTTTGATCAATATGGTGAAAAATCTCCTGATCAACTGGAATCCATAGTTGGGTATCCTCTTTATAGCTAAATGTCCCATCATCATTAATGCTCACATCTAACAGGTATCTTTTTGTTTTATAACTGTCGTCCAGATATCGGTTGGAGAGGATGCCGTAGGTTTGGGAACCAACCTCGGCTTCGAGGTGAAAACTTCTGCTGTCGGCTTCAACGTAACCACCGGCATTGATCAATACGCCGCGGGGCACCATAAAGCAGCGCATAACCTGCTTTTGATCCCTGTCCCATAACCAGTAGCCAAGCTCTTGATGGAATCCATTCTCTTCACCTAAACGCCAGCAGACTGTGGAATAACGAAGTCCGTATAACTGCTGTGGCCCATTGTTAACCGGGCCAAGAGGTTCAAAAACAATTTTTTCACGATATTTCGTAGTCGTCTCTTTGCTATGGATTCTGGATATATCCACACCCTGATCACTTTCCCATGTCCCCGCCAAGGGAGCCAATGGCCCGAGGTTCGCTAAAATATCATCACTCATATTTTTTCCTTTATTAAGCGGAATTAATCTTTACATAATCTTAGTACAACAATCAGATGATATGTTGTTCACCTCTAATAAATACCCGTATATAGGCACTAAGGAAGCTCTGAACAAGTCATGACCGATTGCCTTGCACTCAGTAGACGCAATATCTGTGTTGCAAATCTTGCTAATAGCCTGCTATTAGCCGCGATCGACCCCTTGATCTTGCGCCTCCTGAGCACAATTCAATTCGGCCAGACTTATTCAGAGCTTCCCTAACCCTTTGGTCCGGCATACAACTTAGACATAGTGTCGGTAGGTCGATGGCCATTGTATAGAAATTGATCAATCCACCCACTTTTTTGAACTTGACGTTAACGTAAAACGAACCTATTATTGACGAATCGTCACTGACGGATCGTCAATTTAAACATGAGTCCCAGAATTTTAGATGAAGAGAGCCTCCATGCTCGTGAGCTGGAGCTATTGGATACCGCCCTCTCAATTATTGAGAAGGAGGGCGTCGCCGGTCTTAACATGGACAAACTGACCTCCTGTGTACCTTATTCTAAAGGCACTATCTATAACCATTTCAACAGCAAAGAGGACCTACTTACCGGCATCTGCTGCCAGGGCATGCGCATTCTGACCGATCTATTCAGCAAGGCAGGAACCTTTGCAGGTAGCACACGGGAACGAATTATGGCCCAAAACCTGGCCTACCTGCTCTACGCCCTTCTCTACCCCAATCGCTTTCTGCTGGTGATCTCCGTCATGTCTCCCACGCTATTCGAACGTACCTCGGAACGGCGCCGAGAGGAGATTCAAACACTGGAAACAGAACTACTGGGGACTGTGTTGACTATAGTGGATGAGTCCATAGCCAATGGTGATTTCACCCTGCCCGTTCATATGAACCGAAAACAGGTGGCCTTTGCCAACTGGTCAACCAGCTTTGGCACTATCGCACTGCTCTCTAACGATACGGAGAGTTGTGAATGCAGGCGCGGGCTCTCCATCGGATGTGAACTATTCAATAGCATCAACCTCATTCTCGATGGTCTGGGGTGGAAACCCCTCAGCAGTGAGATTGATTCTGCAGCACTCATACAACAGTTGCTAAGTGAGATATTCATTAAGGAGAGGCTGATGCTTGAATCCAAAGGCATAAACTTGGACCTGTCAGCTCCCGCCGTAGCTGAAAAAAACCACTCAAAATAATGAACAATACCTGAAGAACCCAGAATGAAAGAGAAACTATTCAACTTTGCTCTCAAACACCCTATGTGGGTGATCCTTGCAGCACTGATCTTTGTACTGGCCTCAGCAGCCGGGGCCAGCAAGCTGGTCTTCAAGAGTGACTACCGGGTCTTCTTCGGTGAGGGGAATCCACAGCTCACCGCTTACGAAGAGATGCAGAAGGTCTACATCAAGAGTGATAACGTCGCCTTTGTGCTTGCGCCCAAAGATGGCAATACCTTCACGTCAAAACACCTGGAAGCCATCCGCCAACTTACAGAAGCCGCCTGGCAGGTCCCCTACTCCACCCGCGTAGACTCGGTAACCAACTATCAGTACAGCTGGGCCGAAGAGGATGACCTGATTGTCGAGGACCTGGCCCTGAATCCCCTGTCGCTGGATCAGGCAGGCGAGGAGCGTGTACGCCATATAGCGACTACAGAGCCACTGATGGTGAACAAGCTTGTCTCCCCTGACGGCAAGGTCTCGGTGATCAACGTCGCTATCCAGCTACCGGGAATCAACCCGGTAGAAGAGGTGCCTGAGGTTGCGCTCAAAGTACGTGAGATGACCCGTGATTTTCTTGAGAAAAACCCCGATTTTGAAGTCTACCTCTCGGGCATGGTGATGATGAACAACAGCTTTGCAGAGTCATCACTCAACGATAGCGCCACCCTTGTCCCTCTGATGTTTGGCATTGTGATCCTCACCATGATTGTCATGCTGCGCACCTTTTCCGGCACCGTCTCAACCGTGGTGGTCATCATCTTCACCATTCTGACAACCATGGGGCTGGCCGGTTGGAGCGGTTTTTATCTGACCGGCCCCACCGCCAGTGCTCCCACCATGATCCTAACCCTGGCGGTGGCCGATTGTGTGCATATCCTCACCACCATGTTCTATGAGATGCGCCATGGTGTGGAGAAGCGTAAAGCGATTCTCGACAGCCTGCGGATCAACTTCCAGCCTATATTTCTCACCAGCCTTACCACGGCCATCGGTTTTCTGAGTATGAACTTCTCAGACTCTCCTCCCTTCCGTGACTTGGGCAACCTAGTCGCCGTCGGTGTCATGCTCGCATTTGTTTTCTCTATCACCATCTTCCCCGCCCTGCTCTCGCTACTGCCGATCAAGGTCAAGCAGGTACATGAGGAGAAGAGCGACTTCATGAAAGGTCTCGCCCACTTTGTGGTGGCCCGCCGTCATCTGCTACTGCCGGTCACAGCACTGATCATGACCGTCATGATGGTCTTTGCACCGATGAACGAGACCAATGACGACTTCGTTAAATACTTCGATACCAGTGTACCCTTTCGACAGGCAACAGATTTCATGCAGGAAAACCTCTCCGGCATGACTACCCTGGAGATATCCATAGAGAGTGGAGTCTCAAGCGGCGTCAATGCCCCGGCGTTCCTCAAGACCCTGGACGAATTCAGCACTTGGCTAAGAGGGCAACCGGAGACCGATCACGTCAATACCCTGAGTGATACCATCAAGCGTCTCAACCGCAACATGCATGGCGATGACCCCAGCTGGTACAAACTACCCGACACCCAGGAGATGGCGGCTCAATACCTGTTGCTCTATGAGATGTCCCTGCCCTATGGCCTGGACCTCAACAATCAGCTCAATGTGGACAAATCATCCACCCGCCTGATCGGTACCTTTAAAAACATCACCAGTAACGAGCAGATTGCCCTGGAAAGGCGCGTCTATAGCTGGTTCTCCACCAATGCACCCGAGTACAACGTAGTGGTCGCAAGTCCTGGTCTGATGTTTTCCCATATCGGTCAGCGCAACATCAAGAGCATGCTACTGGGTATCGCCATGGCGATATTGCTTATCTCCATCCTGCTTGGAATTGCATTGAAATCGGTACGCTTTGGACTGATCAGCCTGCTGCCCAATCTCACCCCTGCCGCCATCGGCTTTGGGCTCTGGTATATGATCGATGGCCGTGTCGGTCTGGCACTCTCTGTGGTGGCCGGTATGACACTCGGTATCGTGGTTGATGACACCGTGCACTTTCTGAGCAAGTACCTACACGCCCGCCGACACCGCGGTGCCGATTCACACCAGGCGGTAGAGTACGCCTTCGGCAGTGTCGGCCGCGCACTCTGGATCACCACCCTGGTACTGGTCTGCGGCTTCATGGTGCTGGCGCAATCCAGTTTCAAGCTAAATGCCGACATGGGTCTGCTCACCGCCCTGACTATCTTAATTGCACTGGCAGTAGATTTTTTCTTCCTACCGCCACTGCTGATGAAACTTGATAACGAGTCTTCGACCGTCTCTGAAGGAGTAAATGAAAATGAACCGGCTCAAGAAACCATTTAACCTGCTGCTCTCCGCATGGCTGCTAACATCAGCCACTGCCATTTATGCAGAGACAGCCGAAGAGAAGGGCCTTGCCATTGCCAAAGAGAGCAAGGCACGGGACATCGGCTGGAGTGATATGCAGGCGGGTATGAAGATGATCCTGCGCAACAAGCAGGGCCAGGAGAGCCTGCGTGAGATCCGTCTGAAATCACTGGAACTGGAGAGTGACGGCGACAAAAGCCTGAGCATCTTTGATAAACCCAGGGATGTAAAGGGTACCGCTTTTCTCAGCTTCTCCCACCCGGTAGGCGCAGATGACCAGTGGCTCTATCTGCCGGCACTGAAGCGGGTCAAGCGTATCTCATCACGTAATAAATCCGGCCCATTCATGGGCTCAGAGTTCGCCTACGAGGATCTCACTTCCTTTGAGGTAGAGAAATACAGCTACAAATACATCGGTGACGAAACGGTCAATGGTGAAGAGAGCTTCAAGATAGAGCAGTACCCGGCAGATAAAAACTCTGGTTATACCCGTCGCATTGTCTGGCTCGATAAAGCGGAGTACCGTGCTCAGAAAACCGAGTTCTATGATCGAAAAAACAGCCTGCTCAAGACCCTTACCTTTGATGGCTATCAGCAGTATCTTGGAAAATTCTGGCGTGCCAACAGATACACCATGGTTAACCACCAGAGTGGAAAAAGCACCGTACTGGATTGGCGAAACTACCGTTTTGGTACCGGCCTGAAGGATAGTGACTTCAGCAAAAACAGCCTCAAGCGTGCGCGCTAGAAAACAGACAAAACCAAGCTATGAGAATACTCTTTGCCACCATTCTAATCACCATCAGCCTGACTGCCGCTGCTGAAGTTCCCTTTGAATTCAGCGGCAAGGCCGGTGCTGAATTGCGCCTGTTTACGGAGGATGCCCAGTATTCAGGACAGCAGGGGAACAGTAACCTCTCAGGCTTTATTGAACCCGAGTTCTTCTGGGATTTGAACGAGGGCAACGACACCCTAATCTTCAAGCCCTTCCTGCGAGTGGATCAAAATGACAGCCGTCGCAGCCACAGTGATGTCCGTGAACTGATGTGGAATCACCTAGGTGATGACTGGGAGCTACGTGCAGGCCTCGGAAAAGTATTCTGGGGTGTTACCGAATTTCAACACCTGGTAGACACCATCAATCAGACCGATGGTGTTGAAGATATGGATGGTGAAGCAAAGCTGGGCCAACCCATGATCAACCTCTCCCTAGTGCGGGACTGGGGAATTATCGATCTATTTCTATTGCCCGGTTTTCGCGAGCGCACCTTTGTCGGCACCAGTGGCCGCCTGCGTACCGCATTAGTGGTGGACAGTGATCAGGCCAGCTATGAAGCAACCAATGAAGAGCAGCATCTGGACATTGCACTGCGCTGGAGTCACGCCATCGGCGACTACGATATAGGTTTGCACTGGTTTCATGGCACAAACCGTGATCCGCTTCTTGTCTCAGGCACTAAGGGCAGCACCCCGGTACTCATCCCATATTACGAACAGATGGATCAAGTTGGCCTTGATCTTCAGGCCACCATTGAGGCGTGGTTGTGGAAACTTGAGACTCTTTGGCGAGATACAAACAGCGCACAATACTGGGCCGCCCAAGGTGGCTTCGAATACACCATCGTCGGCATCAATGAAAGTTCAGCGGATCTCGGATTACTGATGGAGTACGGCTGGGATGAACGGGGCACCAGTGCGAGTGCAGTTATGCAGAATGACCTCTTCGTCGGCGCGAGACTCGCCCTCAACGATGAAGCCGGCAGTGAACTGTTGGCTGGTCTAGGCTACGACTTGGACTACAAGAGCAAGAGCGTGTTAATAGAGGCCAGTCGTCGCTTGGGAGATAACTGGAAAGCGAGTATGAATGCACGCTTCTATTTTATTGACGATTCCTCTGATCCCATATCGAGTACCGCTGACGATAGTCACCTGATGTTTACACTGGAGCGCTATTTTTAAACTCAAGTTTCGGAGTTCAAATGACGTAAAAGGCCTTGGATAGGCCGTCCCTTCTCCCTCAGGGAGAAGGATAGGATGAGGGAAATCAGAAGAATCAAAGCGTTAGCTTTTCAACTCTCCTCACCCCAACCCTCGGCAAGCTGCTCCTGCGTTGCTCTACTACCTACATCCATGTAGGCATCTCTCTGAGGGAGAGGGGGCTAACGAACTCCGACCCGTAAAGTGGCAATAACTCTCATTCATGGTCATGGAACCCTAGCCTGGATATTTCACCCGGTCACTTTTGAAGAATGATAACTCATTGTTGATAATAGATATTTAATGAATATTAGTGAAGTGCAAAGTGTAACCGGGCATCGTTGAGTGCGTTTCGTCTATGTGCAGATGGCATTGTTGCTAATTCTCTGAGTGCTACTACCCTTAAATAGCAGGAGTTTTTCACCACCTGATACCCAAACAGTTTCAGAGAGGCACTTTTCGATCATGGACAGAGGCGTTGATCGACAGATTCAACACCAACAACAGCCGGCTATCCCGGCGGATGTGGTGCTGAAAGAGCAGTTACACCTGCTCAATGCAAACGCCTTTACCGCCATCACTGTCAATCTGATTGTCTCGCTGGTTTTTGTCGCACTAATGCGTGAGCATGTCCCCCTTAGCCTATTGACCACATGGCTGGCGGTACTATGTCTCACAGTAGCTGCACGTGGCGTGGTCGCTACAATCTGCAGCCGCACACCACTATCCCCGAGAAACATCCACACTTGGGCCAGACGTCACATCTACGGCGCGGCCACTACGGGTGTCTTGTGGGGGGCTGCCGGTATCATAGTGACGTACTACGGCACAATGCCCCACCACTTGATGGCCGCATTTATTCTCGGTGGCGTTGCCGCAGGCGCGATGTCAACAACCGGTGCGCTACCCGGCACATATCTACTGTTTATACTCCCCATGCTCGTACCTATCAACCTAACCTTTTACCTGGAGTACTACGGTGGGGGTGCTACAGAATATCTAGTCATGGGGGGGCTGATTACACTCCACATAGTGGTCTTGTTGGTATCGTTCAACCGTTATCACCAACTGTTGCTTCGATCCATCACCCTGGGATTTGAGAACCTGCAGATACTCGAAAAGTTGAAGCAGAATAACCGCCTGTTAAATCGGAGCGAGCAGCGGATGCGCGACATCACATCCAAACTGGCCGAGGGACTGGTGGTACTGGATAGAGAAGCCAGAGTCTCCTATATGAATCCGGAGGCAGAACGCCTTCTCGGGTGGCCTGCTGACAGGCTTGTAGGTAAAAGCCTGCATGAATCCATTCATCACGATATCGATGGCAATCCAATCCACGAAGGTGACTGCGGTGTGATGAAGGCCCTCAGGGAGAGTAGTATCTCACGTGTCGAGTATGATGAATTCGTACATCAGGACGGCACACGTTTCCCCGTATCCTTCATTGCCGCCCCAATGAGTGGAAGTGATAGCGAGCAGGCCCTGGTCGTATCGTTCCAGGACATCACAGAGCGTAAAAATGCAGAACGGAAACTAAAGGCTTCCGAAAAGCGTTTTCAGGATGTCGCCATGAGCTCAGCGGATTGGATCTGGGAGACAGACAGGGATGGAAAATATACCTACACCTCCGGCAGGGTGGAGGACATCCTCGGATACCAGCCGGAGGAGCTATTGGGGAAAACTCCCTTTGACCTGATGCCTGATGAGGAGGCGAAGCGAATTCAGGCGATCTTGAATATGATCTTTGCTGAGAAAATACCCATTATCGACCTCGAAAACTGGAACCTGACCAAAGACGGTCAACAGGTATGCCTACTGACCAGCGGCATACCTCTGCTGGATGACGACGGTATCCTTGTGGGTTACCGCGGCGTCGACAAGGACATCACTGAGCGCAAAAAGATGGAAGCCGAACTGGCACATATGGCGACCTATGATGAACTGACCGGCCTGTTCAACCGGCATGTATTGAACGCGCTGCTTGAGGATGAGATCAGCCGCAGCGAAAGATACAACCGGGCATTCTCTGTGTTTATGGTCGATATCGACCACTTTAAAGCGATCAACGACACCTACGGACATGATGCGGGGGATATCGTTCTGAAAGGACTCGCCGGTCACATGCAACAATCCATTCGCACCACTGACCACGCAGCCCGTTACGGCGGTGAAGAGTTTACGATCATACTTCCAGAGACCCCCATCCACAATGCAATCACTCTGGCTGAGCGGCTGTGCAGAGATATCGAGGCTGTGAACTTCAAGCTGGACGGTGGCAGCTGCTTGACGGTGACAGTAAGTATTGGCGTATCGAGTTTCCCGCAACACGGCCCAGACCGGGATAGCCTGCTCATAGCAGCCGACAAGTCACTCTATAACGCCAAAGAGACAGGGAGAAATAGAGTTTCGGGTGCAGCTGACACCGCAGTATCCAGGCCAGAATAAAGCATACCTACCGCCCATTGCGGACGATGGAAATATTACTACTAGCCGGCCGGAGTCGACCCTGATCGGTATTCCAGCTCTTCGCTCGCCACGGCCGACAACGAGTGATTGACATCAATCATAGGTGCAACATAAGTACTGTGATAGCGTGTCAGGGCGGATGGTGATGAGTCTAATCTCAGGGAAAGGGCCTGTTTACATGCCTGCTACATGGCAGAAAGTGCTGAACCGAGTAAGAGGAATCTAAACCAGTGGCACAAAATCAGGCACAGATCCCTTCAGGTGCTTTCAGGATTAAGGTCTTCGTGAGCTTTGCGACTCTTGTCGTAATTGCTTCACTCATTCTCACACTTGCTTTTTATTGGAACTTCCAAAACCAATTGCGGCAGGATGTGAAAGAGAGGCTTCACGATGTCATTGCCATCGCCGCCCTCCAGATTGACGCAACAGCCCACAATACGCTGAAAGAGCCGAAGGATGAAGGCAACCCAACCTACCTCAGGCTCCGACGCGACCTTCAGAAAATCCGTGATGCGGCAACTGATATCCGCTATGTCTACACAATGAGACGTGGAGCGAATAATGAGATCGTATTTGTTCTGGATGCCGAGACCACTCCCGAAGAGATTGCACACTTGGGCGATATCTATGACGACGCCAGCGAATTGCTGGCAAAGAATTTCAGCACGCTTGACCGGCCCCTTGTAGAAGAGAACTTCTACACGGATAAATGGGGGACATGGCTCACGGGATATGCCCCGTTCTACACCAGTGATGGCCAACGGGCTGGAGTAGTCGGCATTGATATTGCCGCCAGTAACATTTTGGAGAAAGAACGCCGGCTCCTCCTGACTTTACTGCCAGCCCTTGCCGCTGTCATTTTAGTTATCCTGTTTCTGGCATGGTTAATTGGTAACTGGCTGGCAGGGACAGCAACAACGGCGATGAACGCACTGAGGGAGAGCGAAGCACGGTTCAAAGCACTATCCGAAGCTGGATTTGAAGCAATTTTTATTTCTGAAAAAGGTATCTGTCTGAGCCAGAATTTAGCTGCGGAGGAGATGTTTGGCTACACGCTGGAGGAGGCCATCGGCCGGCCTGGGATCCAGTGGATCGCGGAGGAATCACGTGACATGGTCAAACACAACATGCTCTCCGGCTATGAAGGGTCTTACGAAGCGATAGCACAACGTAAGGACGGGAGCCGCTTTCCCGCCGTGGTTCGCGGCAAGGTGATTGATTATCAGGATCGTCAGGTTCGGGTAACTGCATTGCTTGATTTTACTGAGCGCAAACAGCAGGAAGAAGAACTTAAAAGTTTTTTTAATCTTTCCCCGGATATAATCGGCTCAGGTAATTTTGAAGGCTATTTTACTAAGATAAATATATCCTTTGAGGAATTACTCGGTTACACAAAAGAAGACATTCTCAATAAACCATTTCTTTCGTTTGTGCACGACAGCGATGTCGAGAAAACAAAAGAAGCACTGTCTTCAATGCAAAAGGGAGAGAGCAAACTCATCATAGAAAATAGATATAGATGTAAAGATGGCTCATACAAATGGATAGAATGGCATGTGCTGTCATTAGCGCAGGAAAGAAATTTTTTTGCTGTCGGCAGAGACGTCACCGAGCGCATGCGCATGCAAGGCTTGATGATTCAGACGGAGAAGATGATGTCTGTGGGTGGATTAGCAGCAGGCATGGCACATGAGCTGAATAATCCACTCGGCGGTATACTGCAAGGAATACAAAATATTCAACGCCGGCTATCACCTGATCTCGATAAGAATAGAGAAGTTGCTCAAGATGTGGGGCTGAATCTTGCGGCGGTATCGGCATACTTCGAAAAGCGCGGGATAACACACTTTCTACATGGAGTAAGAGAGTCTGGAGAGCGAGCTGCTGTAATAGTTGAGAATATGTTGCAATTCTCTCGTAAATCGGAGGTCACACTGTTACCTGAGGATTTGGGAGCCCTGATCGACAGTACCCTCGAGCTGGCAGCAGTCGACTACAGCTTGAAGAAGCAGTACGACTTCCGCAATATCAAGATTGTGCGTGAATACGATCCAACGGTTGGCACGGTGCCTTGTATAAAATCAGAGTTTCAGCAGATTTTACTCAACCTGTTCAGAAATGCAGCACAGGCATTCCAAACAATGGAAGTTACCAGAGAGCCACCGAGAATCACCGTCCGCATACGAACAAACAACGAGATGGCATGTGTTGAGGTCGAGGACAATGGCCCGGGTATGAATGAAGCAGTAAGAGGGAGAGTATTTGAGCCATTCTTCACAACCAGATCAGTGGGTGAAGGAACAGGACTTGGACTGTCCGTCTCCTACTTTATTGTCACCCAGGAACATAGGGGGGTAATGACCGTCGAGTCGCAACCTGGATTGGGTTCGAAGTTCAGCATTTGTTTGCCCTTGGCATGAATTACTCTTCTACCAGACTCTTTTTTGAGGTCCTTCCCATAGAGTGGGCTTCCCTCATCAGGCAATATCCAGCAACGGCCCATAGGTAAGCGGTATTTGAGCATCCTGTGGCCAATCATCCACTGACGACGATGTCCTCGGTGGTTGTGGATCCAAGACACCCACATGGCGCAGTATCTGCTCTATGACTGGCGCTTTGGTGCCCAATGGTCCCTCCTTGAAACTATTGAACCTGGTTGACCGAAAGGGCCTGAAAGTGCCGGCCGAGCCTCTGGGATTGGTTTAGTCGTTCCAGATGTTCAAAGCCGGCAGACTCCTAACGCAGCCTCAAGCCGTTGCCACTCCACCTCTTCTTTCGGTAGGCCAAAGCGCACAGCAGACTGCTCTTTGAATAGCCGCAACAGAATACCCTGCTGGGCCAGTTGCACATATAACGCTTCGGCCTGCTCAATCTCCACAAGTTGATATAGTGCCGTACCACCTAATGGTGTCAGATTGTGCTGCACCATTAATTGGTTAAGCCGCTCTCCACTATTTTTTAAACTTTCACATGTTTGTGCCTGCCATTTCCTATCCGACAGTGCCTGTGTAGCGACCCAGCGCGAAGGACCGGCGAGGGACCAGGGACCGAGACGCTCCTGCAGTTGTGCCAGCAATCTCTGTTCGGCGAGAACAAAGCCTACTCTGGCACCGGCAAGACCAAAGAATTTGCCAAGAGAACGCAATATGATCAGCCCTTTCTTCCCACCACGGGGTGAGAGACTCAGTTCAGGTGTGGCATCGATAAAGGCTTCGTCGATAATCAGCCAGCCGCCTTTTTCCATCAAGCGTTGATGCCACTGAAGCAATATCTCTGAATCGAGCACTAGCCCATCAGGATTGTTTGGGCGACATAGCAAGAGTACATCCAAATCGTCAATAGCATCTGCTATCTCTCTTGCGTCAAGGGTAATCAGCCGGTGACCGGCACGTTTCCAGGCATGGGCATGCTCACTGTAGCCGGGAGTAAGAATACCAACCTTTGACAGTGGACGGAGTTGCGGCAGCAGCTGTATTGCCGCTTGGGAGCCCGCCACCGGCAGCAGCGAGCTACACCCGTAGTACTCAAATGCTGCATGCTCCAAGCCATCACCGTTTTCCGGCAGGCGCAGCCAGGCGGATGCTGGTACGCTGGGCACAGGCCATCCATTAGGGTTGATGCCGGTAGAGATATCGAGCCACTGCTCTAGGGGAATCTGGTACTTTTCTGCCGCCTGGCGCAGCCTGCCGCCATGTTCAAGCAAACAGGACTCCCCAGATCACAGCGGCGGTGAGCCAGAGAAAGAGACTTTTGTGCACCATATCCAGTGCGCGGTGGATATCACTCACTTCCGGCAGACGATGAGTACCGAAGTAGGGTTTCTTCTGCACCTCACCGTGATAACTTGCAGGGCCGCCCAGCTCAACTCCCAGTGAACCTGCCCCTGCCGTCATCACCGGGCCACCATTGGGGCTAGACAACAGATGTGCCTGGGTACGCCAGCAGTGGCGACCCTCAGGCCAACGACCGACGGCACAGTACGCCCAAGCGGTAAGTCGGGCAGGCACCCAGTTCAGCAGGTCATCGAGCTTTGCCGTTGCTTCTCCGAACAGCTGGAAACGGCCGTTGCGGTAGCCCCACATGGCATCGAGTGTGTTAGCCAACCGGTAGAGGACGACACCAGGAGCACCGGCGATAAAGAACCAGAAAAGTGCTCCAAAGATGGCATCGTTACCATTCTCAAGGATCGACTCAATGGTGGCGCGAATAACATCCCGTTCCTCCATGTCCGCAGTGTCCCGGCTGACTATCTCTCCTACCCTCCCCCTTGCCGTCACCAGATCATCTGCCTCAAGCGCCACCTGTACCGCACGGCCATGCTCAGCCAAGCTCTGCCCACCCAGTGACAAATAGAGCAGCGCCAGATCAAACAGTGGCCCCAGACCATCGCTTAACAGCCAGGTGATATAGACCAGGGGCAATACAAGTAGTGAGAGCGCTAACAACCCCGCCGCTCGATCACCTTGCCCTTCGTAGTTGAAATAGTTCTCCACCCGATTGGCAAGGGTGCCGAAACCTGCGAGTGGGTGAAACTGCCGTGTCTCTCCGAGCCAGTGATCAAGAATCACGGCACCTATGGCGGTAATTACGCTCATATCATCAATGCCAGGGCGACAAGAGCCGTTGCCTCAAGAATTTCACAAACCGCCCCTGCAGCATCACCGGTAACGCCCCCCAACCGTTTCATCAGCGCCTGATGGAGAAGCATATAGATAACCACCAGGACTGCGAGCAACAACAGCCCGCTCCAGCCCAGGAAGAGCAGGCTAAAGAGTGCAGAGGCAATAACGACATTGCGCCCCTGCTCTGCCGGCAGGTTGGCTGACAGCACCGCCCCCAAACCGTCGGCACGGACATAGGACATAGTGAGTAGCGAAGCGACAAGACCCGCCCGGCCCAGCATAGGAACCAGTAGCAGCACACTCCACAGCTCTTTTTCAAGAATCACCTCCAGTGCGACAAACTTGGCCAGCAAAAGAAGTATCAGCGCAGTGACAGCGATGGGGCCGCTGTGGGTATCCTTCATGACCTCCAGGGTGCGTTCGCGCTCCCCCTGACCACCAATCCAGGCATCAGCCAGATCGGCCAACCCATCCAGATGCAGTGCCCCGGTGAGAGCAACCCAAAACCCAAGGATCAGTACAGCCTGAAGAGAGGATGCTGAATCACCCGTCAGATAGTACAACAGCAGCAGTAGCAGCCCGATCAGCAACCCTACCAGAGGATAGAAGAGAACCGACCGCCCCTGAATCTCTTCACTCGGTTCCACTGCAGATGATGGCACCGGCAGACGGGTAAGAAATTGAACCGCAAGCAGCCAGGACTCCATCATTTCAAACACTCCCTTGAATGAGCGTACCACAGTGAAACGCCAGCCGAGGCATACAGTCATCGATACAGATTCGGCTGATCCCGGCGTAGGGGATATCCATTCTAAACAGGTGACTGAGAGGCATCCCCAGCACCTGACCGATAATCATACGGTTGACACCACCGTGAGCTACGATCAGCAGATGGCTGCCTTGATGGTCGGACTGAATATCTTCCCAGGCACCCATCACACGGGAGTGGAACTTATCAAAGGGCTCACCACCAGGTGGTGGATAAGCCACCGGATCACTCCAGAAATTACCCACCGCTTCAGGAGACTCGCGGTAGAGTTCCGCCGCCCTTCGCCCCTCCCACTCACCGAACCCCAACTCCTGGAGCCGGTGCTCCGTTGTCATCGGCAGTTCCAGTCGGTTGCTCAGTTCAGCGGCAAAATCAGCGCAACGGAGTAACGGTGAGGAGATAATCTGCCGCCATGGCGCATGATCACCCACCGTCTCCCGCATCTGCGACCACCCTCGTTCACTCAAGGGGTCGTTCTGCCAACCACGAAAGCGGGTGCCGCCTTCAGGCTCCCCGTGACGAATCAGATCAATGGTGGTCGTGGTATTAACCCTCATATTCAGCCTTCGGAGACACCGGCATCGGCAAAGGTGGCCATTTTATTGTGTAGGCTACAGGCGAGACGAAGCAGAGGAACCGCAGTCGCTGCACCACTGCCCTCCCCAAGTCGCATACCTAAATCCAGGAGAGGATCGGCCTCCAGTGCCTCCAGCATCGCCCGATGCCCCGGTTCCGCTGAACAGTGAGAGAAGAGCAACCAGTCACGCACCGCCGGTTGGCAGCGTACCGCAATCAAAGCAGCAGCTGTGGTGATATAGCCATCGACCAGCGCAGGTATGCCCTGCTGTGCGCAGTTGATATAAGCACCCGCAAGAGCGGCAATCTCAAAACCGCCAACACAGCGTAATACCTCAAGAGGCGGTTGATCCAACCCCTGATAGCGTGCCAATGCCTCCGCCAACACCTGTGCTTTATGGGCGACCCCTGCACTGTCGAGACCGGTTCCAGGCCCTGCCAGATCTACAGGCTTCATGTTGAGAAGAGAGCAGCTCACAGCGGCCGCCGCCGTGGTGTTGGCGATACCCATGTCACCACCAATGAACAGCTGTAAACCACTCTCCACCGCTCGCTGCACCGCCGCCCTGCCCGCCTCCATGGCGACCTCCAATTGCGCCAAGCTCATGGCATCTTCGTGATGCAGATTAGCGGTCCCCGGTCCGGCACGCTGCTTGATCACACCAGGGAGATCAGCCGACTCCGTCACCGTACCCACGTCGATCACCTCGAGATGAGCCCCAAGTTGCTCTGCCAATACGCTGATAGCGGCACCACCGGCAGAGAAGTTGGCCACCATCTGTACCGTCACCTCCTGAGGAAATGCCGATACCCCAGATGCGGCAACACCATGATCGGCGGCAAAGATAGAGATATGAACCCCTTCGACAGACGGCAGATCACAACCCTGCATTCCACTGAGTTGGATGGCAAGCGCCTCCAGGCGACCCAGCGATCCCAAGGGCTTGGTTAGCTGCTGTTGACGCTCTCCGGCACGCTCCATTACCGTCTTGTCCAACGCCTTTATCTTGTTGACAATCCACTCAGAGCCCACTTCTATCCCCTTTCAGAACATGCGGCAAGCCAGCCACGGTTAAAATCACTCGGTCACATAGGGCGGCAATGCGCTGGTGCATCCAACCGGACTCATCAACAAATCGTCGCGTCTGCTCACCCATGGGCACCACCCCCATGCCGACTTCATTACTTACACAAATAATCTCCCCCGGCAGTTGCGGCAACAGTTCGACCAGTGCGTCCATCTCCTGTTTGAGATGTACCCCCTCTTCTCGCAGAAGAATATTGGTCAGCCAGAGGGTCAGACAGTCCACCAGAATACAGCGATCAGACCTAGCGTGCTCTTTCAGTACCCGGGCCAGATCCAGCGGTTCTTCTACAAGATCCCACTCATGCGACCGACGACTCTGATGAAAGGCGATTCGCTCCGCCATCGCCTTATCTTCCGCCGTTGCCGTCGCTACGTAGAGAACCGACAAGCCGATACCCTCAGCGAGAGACTCTGCCAGCGTGCTCTTTCCTGAGCGCGCACCTCCAAGAATTAACTGTTTCACTTATCTGAACCCAAGCCAAAAACCTGACTATTATGGAGTCTGTGACGAAGTAGGTAAACGTCTCCCGAACAGAAGCCCATAGTTAATAACTCAATTCAGTAGCGACCAGGGTGCAACAAATTCACTGTTCCAGTATCAAACCTTGTAGCAGTGTTGAGAAGGTTTTTGGCATTTTGATCTACAATTACCAGTAGAGACTTGATTCTTCTGAATTCATAAGCCATATTAATTCCCAGGACTTTAATGGAATTCAATGGAATTTAATGGATTAATAATGGAATTTCGTCTGAAAATGAAGGAGGTAAGGTAAAGATATGGATGTATTTATTCGCCGCCTACCAGTATCTACCACACGGCTGGATCTGATCCAATTTGCAACGGATGCACTTGAACCACAGTGGCATCTCCTTGAGTTTTCACCAATCGGCAAGCTCAAAGGGTGTGAGATTGTGCGTATCACCGACAGCTCACTAACGAATGCAGAGTATCACGGCCTGCTCCATATCGAACCACCCAAGGCGGGGCTTGCAGTCATTGATCGCCTCAATGGTAGCCTACTCAAGAATAAGAAGGTCGATGTCAGAAAATTTTACAAGCGCTCCTCTGAGCGGGACCGAAGACACAATGAGGTCCAACCACTGCCGCTAGATATTTTAGAGCAGCGCAAAGGAGACCGTCGTCGAAACGAATTGGTTTTCAAAAAGCTCCGGGCCGGAGCCACCACCTAAAAAGCCTCCTAAAGGGGTTTCCCCTCTGTTCTCCTTCTGCTATATTTAGAACACAAGGAGAACAGACTATGGTCACACCACTGACAAGACGGCAACAGGAAATCTACGAGTTTCTTTTAAATCACCTCAACGAGTTTCCCCATCCGCCGACACTGGATGAACTCTGTATTGCATTGGGCCTAAGCTCCAAAGGCTCACTGCATAAACAGATCCAGGCGCTGATAGATGCCGGTCTGGTGGCCCCAACCAATAACCTCAGGCGGGGAATACATCTGGTGGATCAGCCGACCGATGAGGAGCAGGGTCTCCCTTTCCTCGGCTACATTGCCGCCGGTCAGCCAATCGAAGCGGTACAGCAACAGGAGATGGTCGAAGTTCCCTCCTTTCTTCACAGCAACGGTCCCTGCTATGTATTACAGGTTAAGGGTGACTCCATGATTGAAGAAGGGATTCTCGATGGAGACCAAATTGTTATCGAACAGCGCAATCAGGCGCGTAACGGAGAGATCGTGGTAGCCCTGATAGAGGGCAGCGATGCCACCTTGAAACGTATAGAACAGAAACCGGGAAGCGTTATCCTCCACCCTGCAAACTCCACCATGAAGCCAATGAAATACTCTCCTGATCAGGTGCAGATTCAGGGTATTCTGGTGGGGCAGATGAGAAGTTATCAGTAACTCTCATCACTCTCGGGCATGTACGAGTAACCGATCCCCGCAAATATTTGTGTGCATTCGCGTTTATTTGCAGCCCTCTTTTCGGCTATGGGATAAGCCTATCTATTCAGATTCGTGCTCATAGTTGAAGGTAATTTCATCATCGGCCTTTATATCGGCCCGTGCATAGAGATCGAACCCATCAAATTCAGCATTACCGGTTACCTCATGATTGAGATAACGAAGCAAATTACGGCCGCTGCGTCCAACGGCATTCTCTTCATCACCATGATCGAAAACCCACAACACATAGGTGCCGTCGCGCTTCACCTCCGGCCCGTGATAGGTCCCGATGTACTCACCCTCGTTAATCTCACACTTGGCAAAAAGTCCCGTACCATGAATGCCGGAAGGCCCCGAGTAGACCATCGCTTTCAGTTCACTATTCTTGATCTTTTTCTGGGAAGACATATAAGCTCACCTTTAATTTAAAACCAATTATATCAGCGCCCGCCGAAAAACAGCATTTTTGGACAAAAAATCGCTTAAACAAGCGGAGATTTAAGAGTTAATTTTTTGAAAAAAAACTTTTCTCTGCGATCTCTGCATCCCCATTGCGTTCTCTGCGTTCCGCTTTTGGGTTTCCAGGCAAGCGCACTACTCATTGATCAACAAACTCTGCATCGCCACATGACCCCCACCGCCGGGAACCTCACCCCAGCCCACCTGATGTCTTGGCAGAGGGATATCTTGGCAACTATCAAACAGCTCAGCCAGTGTTTTGAACTCCCACTGACTTCCCTTCCACATCACCAGCATGTTTTCAAGAACCTCGACCAATTCTCTTCCCTCGTAACCGGCGTTTAGGCTAAACACCTCCCCGTTGGGCAATATGCGCTGACACTCTGAAAAGATATATTCATGAAGTTTTTCATGGGGCACATCTTTTATATTAAGCAGTTCACTCAGTGTCGGTAGCGTAGTAGGGATTTGTGGGCAACTGGAGGAGACGCCTTGTAGTGTAGGTAAAAAAGGTCCCCTCCCTCTTACATCGCTGGCAAAATGAAAACCCAACTCCTCTTCCAGAGCAAGTAGGTGAGAATTTATCTGCCAACCAGCCGCACCGTAGAATTCGGGTCGCCCCCCGTAAAGAGTATCAAAAGCGTCAAGTGCTCTATGGAGTTCATTGCGGGTCCAGGCCGCATCACGATACGCGATATCACCACGCCAGGCGTGTGGTGTATAAGCCGAGAGTCCTACCCCATGTCCTGCACCCCTGATAGCACGCAGATTGTCTCTCGCCCTTTTACCGATCATCGGTGCTGGTAGATAATTCAACAACCCGACAGGTAGTCGTTTTTTCAATAGGCCGGTTGAATAATCGGCCCCCAAGCTCAATAGAAAACTACCCTCTACCTTATACTCATCCAGTAGTCGCAGAAGGTTAGGTACCCCCTCGACAGCACCCAAAACCGTATTGACCTCAATTCTAAAAGCGACGCGCAATCTATCCCACTCCACCGGTTAATATTTTATTTATCATAATACTAATCCTGACCGTATTACCGCCAAACAGGACTTGTTGACGCAGCTCGCAAACTCACCGGCATTCAACATTGGAGTGTGGATGCATATAAAAAACCAAGAGAAGAGTATTGTGCTCTATTTTTTTCCAAGTGCAGAAGCTAATGCCGCTGCCATAGCACCATTTTGTGATTGATCTTTTTCCTTATGCCGCGGCCTCTGTGCCGGGCGGCTCCCGGCATCGGCCCGCCGCCCCCTTGTAGCCGCCTTAACCCGCTCCTCACTTTTATCCGTCAGACGCATGGTCAGGCCGATACGTTTACGTTCCAGATCCACCTCCATCACCTTGACCTTTACCAAGTCACCCGCCTTTACAACTTCACGTGGATCTTTGATGAATTTTTCAGACATAGCGGAGATATGAACCAGACCATCCTGGTGGACACCAATATCAACAAACGCACCAAAATTGGTGACGTTGGTAATTACACCCTCCAGCACCATATCCGCTTTTAGATCAGAGATCTCTTCGACACCTTCCTGAAAGCCGACCGTTTTAAATTCACCACGAGGATCTCTCCCCGGCTTGTCCAGTTCGGCGATAATATCGGTAACAGTGGGAACACCAAACTTTTCATCAACATACACAGCTGGATCAAGCTTACGCAGAAAATGGCTATCGCCTATGACCTGCATTACAGGACGAGCTGCAGCCGCAACAATTCGCTCTACCACCGGATAGGCTTCAGGGTGAACCGCTGATGCATCTAACGGATTGCCGCCATTAATAATACGAAGAAAACCGGCAGCCTGCTCATAGGTCTTTTCACCCAAACGAGATACCTTGAGAAGCTCTTTTCTATTGTTGAACGGGCCGTTTATATTACGAAACTGCACAATGTTTTCAGCCAATGTTCTGTTAAGGCCCGATACCTGTCCGAGCAGTGCGGGAGAAGCTGTATTGGCATTAACACCCACAGAGTTGACACAGTCCTCCACTACGTTATTAAGAGCACGTGCAAGACGAACCTGATTGACATCGTGTTGATACTGTCCGACACCTATCGCCTTGGGCTCAATTTTCACCAACTCTGCCAGAGGGTCCTGAAGACGGCGGGCAATAGAGACCGCACCACGCAATGAGACATCCATACCCGGTAACTCAGCAGAGGCGATTTCAGAAGCAGAGTAGACCGATGCACCGGCCTCACTTACCACAATCTTCTGTAGTTTAAGGCCTGGATATCTTTTGATCAGGTCGGCCGCCAAACGGTCCGTCTCCCGTGATGCCGTGCCGTTGCCGATAGCAATCAAGCCGGTGCTGAAGTTTTTTGCCAGTTTAGCCAGCGTCTCCAACGAGAGGTCCCACTGGTTTCTTGGCACATGTGGATAGATCGTATCGGTAGCCACGGACTTTCCAGTGGCATCCACAACTGCCACTTTTACCCCTGTCCTTAAACCGGGGTCCAGCCCTATGATTGAAAGGTTGCCCGCAGGTACCGCCAGCAGGAGATCTTTTAGGTTGTTACCAAACACCCGTATCGCCTCCTCTTCAGCAGCATCACGCAGACGCATCTTCAGTTCCAGGTCGAGGCGGCTAAAGATTTTTATACGCCATGCCCAGCGCACCGTATCACGCAACCAGCGGTCTGCCGCCCGTCCCTCATCACTGACACCACAATAATGTGCAATAGTCATTTCACAGGGGGTAATACCCTCCGCTTCAGCATCTACAAGCAACTCCAGGTTAAGCAGTCCCTCATTACGCCCACGAAACAGTGCTAAAGCGCGGTGTGACGGTATTTTATTGATCGCTTCAGAGTAATCAAAATAGTCACTAAATTTAGCGGCTTCCCGCTCCTTACCCAAAACCAACTGTGACTTGATGGTCCCGTTATCCCAAAGATACTCACGTAATGTTCCAATCAGCTCAGCATTTTCTGCGAAGCGTTCCATCAGTACCTGACGGGCACCATCAAGGGCGGCCTTTACATCTTCCACTCCTTTTTCTGAATCAACATATTTCGCTGCCTCAACTTCTGGATCTATCTCAGGTTGTTCAAGCAACCCAATAGCCAGGGGTTCAAGGCCTGCCTCACGTGCAATCTGTGCCTTGGTGCGACGTTTCGGTTTGTAGGGGAGATACAGATCTTCCAGTCGTGTCTTGGTTTCGGCCGTTAGGATTTCACGCTCCAGGTCGGCGGTAAGTTTCCCCTGCTCCCTGATACTGCCAATTACGACTGTGCGTCTCTCCTCAAGTTCGCGCAGATAACCCAGCCGCTCATCAAGATGACGCAACTGTGCATCATCAAGCCCTCCTGTCTTCTCTTTTCTATACCTGGCGACAAAGGGAACCGTCGCACCCTCGTCCAGCAGTTCAACTGCTGCCATGACCTGACGCTCAGCCACACTCAACTCTTCCGCTATTTTGGCAATTATTTTATGCATTAATATTGTTCTTGACCTGAATTTGAAACAGGCACTGCTCGCCTGATTGTGAGAAATGTTCTAAATTTTATCGCAGAAAGGAGTTGTCGTATCAATCACCGACACGGCAGCTGTCGCCATACACCGACATAATGGATTTCAATTCACCGAGAAGCCGTGTCCGTTCATCTGTCGAGAGGCTCTCCACTTCAGGCAACAACTTCCCTTGCTCCAGAAGAGAGATAGCCTGCCTAACCTGCTGACATCCCTGATTACAGATCACCTCAACACTACGCTCTATTTTCGATTTCGACATACTGTCGCCCGATAAACCACGAAGGGCAAAATTATACCCGATTTCAATTTTAGGAACCTCTGGAACTGTCTGAAGATCGGGAAGAAACCTACTTCAATCAACCAACTACCCACTTGGCGATAAAATATCCTGAAATATCGTTCTATTTTCGTTCTTATTTTGCTACTATAGAACTACAAGAGAACAAAAGGACAATTGATTATCTTCTCAGGAAGGAGAAAAAACCTCTAACAGCAACTTCTAAAAGGGGATTAGTCATGAAAAAAGAGTCCAAGTACATCATGCGGGAGCAGGTGGAAAACCTCATCCCTTCACTCATGGAGCAGGATGTCACCCTCAAACCACGGCAAGGTGACGGTTACCTCCATCTTGTGTCTGTGGGCATTGTCACCTTCGTCTACCTCATTAGCATGGCGCTCAATAGTTACTGATCTCGGCGCCACACTAAGTCTATCTGTCGGCCAAAACTAACTCGCCCGGCGTGTCAAAAAGCAAAAAAAACCGAAAACCTTTAGAGGTTCTCGGTTTTTTAAACTGTCGACCGAAAAATGCTACCTGAGCATCTCTCCGAACAAACATGCCTAGTCTATCTTAACAAGTAGCATCAAACAGCGTCTTTCTCTAGCTTCAGAGCGGCATTAACACGATCACGCAGCTCTTTCCCCGGCTTAAAATGGGGCACATGCTTACCAGAAAGCGTCACTGACGCTCCAGTCTTGGGGTTTCGGCCCTGTCTGGCAGGCCGATAATGCAGGGAGAAGCTCCCAAATCCACGGATTTCGATCCGTTCCCCAGAGGCCAGTGTCTGACTCATCTGCTCTAAAATACACTTTACAGACAGCTCAACATCACGATACGCAAGATGGCTCTGCTCTTTTGCGATGACGTCAATCAGTTCAGATTTTGTCATTCTTCTGTTTATCCCATCTAGAGCCAAAACCCATTTGAGTTCCGGCTGTTTCTTAGTTAGTTGATCTTCAGAAGCACCCATCTCTGGGTGCTTCTGAAGTAGCACATCCAAATGCTACTGCAAGTATCCGCTGTTTCCTTACAGATACTAACTTTATAACAATCAGATCACTCTTCAGGTCCATCCATCTGAGCTTTCAGCAGGTCACCAAGGGTAGCTGCTGAACCGCCGGTAGAGCCGCTGGAGTAAGACTTGATCGCGGCCTGCTCTTCAGCGTAATCCTTCGCCTTCATGGAGAGGGTAATGGTGCGATTCTTGCGGTCGACGCCCATGAACTTGGCTTCAATCGCACTGCCTTCCTTAAGTACTGTGCGAGCATCTTCAATACGGTCACGTGAAATTTCCGAGACACGGATGTAACCTTCGATTCCCTCATCCAGAGTAACCACGGCACCGCGTGCATCAACCTCTTTGATAACACCGTTGACAACACTGCCTTTGCTGTTCGTTGCCAAGTAAGATGAGAACGGATCTTTATCCAGCTGTTTAACACCGAGAGAGATACGCTCACGCTCAGGATCGACAGAGAGAACAACCGTCTCCAGTTCCTGACCCTTCTTAAAGTCACGAACACTCTCTTCACCACCCTCATCCCAAGAGATGTCAGAGAGATGAACCAGGCCGTCGATTCCACCGTCGAGGCCGATGAAGATACCGAAATCGGTAATCGATTTAATCTTGCCGGTAACGTGGTCGCCTTTATTGAAGTTAGCTGCGAACTCATCCCAAGGGTTGTTCTTGCACTGTTTCATGCCCAGAGATATACGACGACGCTCCTCGTCGATATCCAGAACCGTAACCTCTACCTCTTCTCCCAGCTGTACCAGCTTGGAGGGGTGGATGTTCTTGTTGGTCCAATCCATCTCGGAGACGTGAACCAGACCCTCGACACCCTCTTCGATCTCGACGAAGCAGCCGTAGTCAGCCAAATTGGTCACCTTACCGAACAGGCGGGTGTGCTCAGGGTAACGGCGAGAGAGGTTGACCCAAGGATCATCGCCCATCTGCTTGAGGCCAAGAGAAACACGCTGTTTCTCACGATCGAACTTGAGTACCTTGACAGAAATTTCATCACCAATCTCAACCACCTCAGAAGGATGCTTGACACGCTTCCAGGCCATGTCGGTGATATGCAGCAGACCGTCGATACCACCGAGGTCGACGAACGCGCCGTAGTCGGTGAGATTCTTGACGATACCCTTGATCTCGATACCTTCCTGCAGGCTCTCGAGCAGTGCTTCGCGCTCAGCGCTGTACTCGTTCTCAACTACAGAACGGCGGGAGACAACGACGTTGTTACGGCGCTGATCCAGCTTGATAACTCTGAACTCCAGGTCCTTGCCTTCCAGGTAGGTGGTGTCGCGCACAGGGCGTACATCGACCAGTGAACCCGGTAGGAATGCACGAATCTCTCCCAGCTCGACGGTGAAACCACCCTTGACCTTGCCGTTGATACGGCCGGTAACATTCTCTTCTGCTTCGAAAGCTGTTTCCAGAACCTTCCAGGCGTGGTGACGTTTTGCCTTTTCGCGTGACAGACGGGTAGATCCGAAACCGTCTTCAACAGCGTCCAGCGCAACTTCTACCTGATCACCGACGGCGACTTCGATTTCGCCCTTCAAGCTCAAAAACTGTTCTTTAGGAATAACACCTTCGGACTTGAGTCCGGCATTGACAATCACCATATCATTGGTGATTTCAAGGACGGTGCCTATGACTATGGCACCAGAGCGTAGCTGTGTTTTAGCAATACTCTCTTCAAATAATTCTGCAAAGCTTTCGGTCATGAGAAAAAAATCCTGGATCGACCTTGGGTCGACTCTCACCGTGTCAGTATCACCGACCGGTGTCTGTAGTTAAAATAAAGGCCCAAAAAAGGGCCGCCTAGATAGCAAGTTCGGGAAAGGCATCGCGTACCCTGCCCATAACCAATTCCAGCACCTCATCAATAGATAGTGCTGTCGATTCAATTTCCAGTGCGCCAACCGGCGCCTTTAGAGGTGCAACACTGCGATTACTATCCCGCTCGTCACGTTCCTCTATCTCGGTAATGAGATCGGGAAGATTAGCATCCAATCCTTTTTCTTTCAACTGGTTATAGCGCCTTTTAGCCCTTTCATCCGCTGATGCAGTAAGAAAGATTTTCACACCGGCATCGGGAAAGACGACAGATCCCATATCCCTGCCATCCGCCACCAGACCCGGTATCCGGGCATACTCCCGTTGCCACTCCAGTAGAGCAGCTCTCACTTCAGGTATGGCGGCAGCCTTAGATGCCGCATTACCCACCTGCTCGGTGCGTATAGCCGTCGTCACCTCCTCACAGTTGAGCCAGATCCCTGTACTGCGGAATTCAACATCCATGGTTCGCGCAAGATGCTCTAATTCTGACACCTGATCGATACTGATACCTGCATGATCGGCAGCAAACCCTACCAATCTATAGAGTGCACCACTATCCAGACAGTGCCACTTTAGCTGTTGTGCCAACATTCCGGCGATAGTGCCCTTTCCCGACCCGCTGGGACCATCGATAGTGACAACTGGAACCATTACTCGCCTCCTCTATTCATACTGATATCCAAACCGGCACCCTCTGCCAATTCCACAAAACCGGGAAATGAAGTATTCACATTGTCACAATCGTCAATGATGATCTCTCCTTCAGCCCGTAGCGCCGCCATGGCAAAAGACATGGCAATACGGTGATCGCCATGGCTGTTGACACGACCGCCACGAATAGCCCCACCCTGAATAACAATCCCATCGGCTGTCGGCTCGGCATCGACACCCAAGGCGGCAAGACCGTCTGCCATCACCTGGATACGGTTGCTCTCTTTGACCCGCAACTCTTCAGCACCGGTGAGCACCGTTTCACCATCAGCACAGGCAGCCGCCACAAACAGCGCGGGGAACTCGTCGATCGCCAGAGGCACCAACTCTTCCGGTATCTGCACCCCTTTCAAACCGGAGGAAGAGTGAATTCGCAGATCGGCTACCGGCTCGCCACCCACATCACGTGGATTCAGAATATCGATTTGTGCCCCCATCAGGCGCAATATGGAGATCACACCATCACGTGTCGGATTGATACCGACATGTTCAAGCGTGACATCCGAACCCTCAGCGATGGCCGCACCCACCAGAAAAAAGGTAGCCGATGAGATATCGGCGGGAACATCAATATCGCAAGCAGTCAACTTGCCTCCGCCGCTGACGCAGATTTTGTCACCCTTGCGCTCAACTGGATAGCCAAACCCCTTCAACATACGTTCGGTATGGTCTCGGGTGGGTGCCGGTTCGATAACACAGGTTTCACCCTCTGCGTAGAGACCCGCCAGCAGCAGGCAGGATTTCACCTGAGCACTGGCCACCGGCATCCGGTAACAGAACCCCTTGAGGCTGGACACCGGGTCAATCACCAGCGGAGCAGTGCCGTTCTCTGCGGTGCCAATGACCGCCCCCATCTCGCCCAGCGGCTCGGTGACTCGGCGCATCGGTCGGCTGGAGAGGGATTTATCACCGCTGAGTGTAAGGTTAAGCCCCTGCCCGGCAAGCAGACCCGAGAGCAGTCGCATCGATGTTCCGGAGTTACCCAGATCCAATATGCCGTCAGGCGCCTTCAAACCGTTCATACCAACACCATGAATGGTCACACGTCCCTGTTCAGGTCCCTCAATCCGCACACCCATCCGGCGAAAAGCCCGCAGTGTAGCCAGACTATCTTCACCCTCAAGAAAACCACTGACCCGGGTCACCCCCTCAGCCAGGGAACCAAGCATGATTGAACGATGGGAAACTGATTTATCACCGGGAACCCGCAGGGATCCCTTAAGTTTTCCACCGGGGCGAACATAGAAGAGTAGGTTTCCGGCTGAGCTCAACGTTGACTCCCGTTGTATTGAAGGCACTAAAAGGGCGCAAATGGTAGCCGTTAATCAGCTGTTTGACAAGAAGAAACAAAGAGTTACAGAGAATATCAGAGGGCTTTTCATCACCCAGTGCATGATTGCTCCAGCGACCACGACGATAATAACTCAAGTTTAGGGGTTCAGATGACGTAAAAGGATAGCGTAGACCGCCCCTTCTCCCTCTCAGGAGGGTGTCGTAAAAGCACCAGCCCTCTCTCTGAGGGAGAGGGGGCTAATGAACTCCGAAACTTGAGTAATAAGTTCCCCTTTAATGCCATAGGTGACAATGACAGAGTATTTGTCGATGTAAAGTTCAGCTTTTAGATCTGTTCGAGCAGTTCGGCAAACGCCACCTCGTCAAGTACGGTAACACCCAGTTTTTCCGCCTTAGTCAACTTGGAGCCCGCATCGGCACCTGCAACGACATAATGGGTCTTTTTTGAGACGCTGCCTGAGACCTTGGCACCGAGTGCCTGCAACTCCTCTTTAAATAAGCTGCGTGGGCGACTCAAGGAACCGGTAAGGACAAAGGTCTTACCGGCTAGTGGCTGATCAGCGGCATCCGGTGGCACCTCAACCTTCCATTTCACCTTGGCATCATCACGAAGTGCATCGATCACTTCCTGATTATGGGGCTGGTGGAAAAAAGTGACCAGATGACTGGCCACGATCGGTCCAACATCAGGGACCTCCAGCAAGCCCTCTTCATCCGCCTGCATCAGCGGATCAAGGTCACCATATCGTTGCGCCAGCGACTGAGCGGTGGTCTCGCCCACCTCTCTGATACCCAAGGCGAAGAGGAAACGGCCGAGGGTGGTCTCCTTGCTCTTCTCCAGCGCTTGAATCAGATTGGCTGCAGACTTCTCCCCCATCCGCTCCAGTGCTGACAGCTGAGACTGTTGCAGCTGATAGAGGTCAGCCGGTGTAGAGATCAGCCCGGCATCCACCAACTGCTCCACCAGCTTGTCACCCAAGCCTTCAATATCCATCGCCCGCCGGGAGGCAAAATGTTTGATCGCCTCTTTGCGTTGAGCCGGACAGAAGAGGCCGCCGCTGCACCGAATTGTCGCTTCATCTCCATCACGAATCACATCCGATCCGCACACCGGACAGACAAGGGGCATATCGAAAGGCTGGGTACCCTCGGGCCGACGCTCGGCCACCACGCTCACCACTTGGGGAATCACATCGCCGGCGCGTCGAATAATCACACTGTCGCCTACACGTACACCCTTGCGTCGAATCTCATCCTCATTATGCAGAGTGGCATTGGTGACGACGACTCCCGCCACCGTCACCGGTTCCAACCGCGCCACCGGTGTTAGAGCACCGGTCCGGCCCACCTGTATATCGATGGCCAACAGCCGGGTCATCTCCTCCTGAGCCGGAAATTTCCGGGCAATAGCCCAGCGCGGCGCCCGTGAGACAAAACCGAGGGCCTCCTGCTGATCGAAGCCATCCACCTTGAAGACGACACCGTCAATATCATAGTCGAGACCATCCCGCCGCTCACCGATACCAGCATAGTAATCGAGGCACTGGGCAACGCCTGTAAGCACCCGCATCTCGGGGGAGATGCGCAGCCCCCAGTCGGCAAGGCGGCGGATGCTCTCACTGTGGGTGGCGGCGAGTGGACCGCCTTCGATCTCGCCAAATCCGTAGCAGAAGATTGCCAAAGGGCGTTTGGCGGTAATCCGTGGATCGAGCTGACGCAGGCTGCCGGCGGCGGCGTTACGGGGGTTGGCGAAGCCCTTCTCACCCGCATCACGCGCCTGCTCATTGAGCTGTTCGAAGCCCGCTCGCGGCATATAGATCTCTCCTCTCACTTCGAGGACAGAGGGCCAATCATCCCCCAACAGACGTAGAGGCACCGATGGAATGGTACGCACATTGAGGGTGACATCCTCACCAGAGCTACCGTCACCGCGGGTGGCAGCCTGTACCAGCACGCCTCCTACGTAGCGCAGGCTGATCGCCAAGCCATCCAACTTTGGCTCAGCAACATAGACCACCTCACCATCCAGTTCCAGACGCTCCCTGACACGACGATCAAACTCCTCCATCTCCTCATCGGTGAAAGCGTTATCCAGAGAGAGCATCGGCAATCTGTGCACCACCTCACCAAAAGAGTCCAGTGGCTTGCCACCGACACGTTGGGTGGGGGAATCAGAAGTGATCAGTGCTGGGTAGTCCGCCTCCAAAGCCTGCAATTCACGCATCAGGCGGTCATACTCGCTGTCTGGAACAGTCGGAGCATCCAGCACGTAGTACTGATAATTATGGTGATCGAGCTGTTCACGCAACAGCGTTGCGCGATCTAAAACATCAGAGGGAATGGTCATCTTCTGCTGCTGCGAGCCAGCTGCACCTGACGTCGATGTTCAAGGATACCTTCACGGATATGACTTATGGTCTGTTTGCTCAGATCGCTGTGTGTCCCATCCTGAAGATGTCCATCAAGCATTACTGCCAGACGCTCCGCCGTAAAGAGCATATCGGAGAAGATCACCATACCGTCCTGATGGCCGGGAAGCTGTGCAAAAAGTATCACTCCGGGGGTGGTGAAATCATCCAACCTGTCGGTAGGAAAGGTACCCGGTTCAACTATACTGGCCATACCAAAAAGCACACGCCCTCTTGCCGGATCACCGTCGTAACGATGATAGATCGACATATCACCATAGATCATCTGCAGATCAGCCACCGCCTTGGCTATATCCGTCCCGGAAAACGGGCCGTTGCGTGCAACCACATTGAGCTGCAGAATCTTCACCGGCAGTTTGCCGCTATCCAGGCTGTCACTGAGATCTTCAGGTGCATCCGCTGTAAAGGAGAAGCTACCCTGCTCCCCTATCGGGGTACCGGCGCCCTCCTCCTGAACCATGGCGTCAAGCTGCTCCAATGCCTCCTCGACATCCCCGTCACTCTCTTCCTTAACAAGGGGGGTTGTCGGTGAGAACAACTCGTCGGACTCAATAGCCTCTGCCAGTAAAGCATCAGGCTCGTAGCGATTTGCCGGGTCCGAGATTGAGTGGGCAACCTGTTCCGCCATCTGTCGTGCGTCCAGAGTGGGCTCGTCTCGCGCTTCAAGCTCTGCATCATCTGCGATCTCCGGCTCACTGTCGATGTCGGCGTCGCCTTCCCTCTGAGCTTTGCGAATAGCATGAACCTTCACGTTCACCCGCTTGTGGTGGTCCCAGAAGTAGATACCGAGTATCAGTACGACTCCGGCAAGAAAAAGTAACAGTCGAAGAAAATCGGCGTCCATTATCAGCTCTCCCCCTACCCGCTACATCGCCGCCATCTGAGCTGCCGCCTCGATATCAACGGAGACCATACGAGAGACACCCGGTTCGTGCATAGTGACACCACTCAGGTGATGGGCAATTTCCATGGTGATTTTGCTGTGGGTAATAAAGATAAACTGCACCTGATTCGACATCGACTTCACCAATTCACAGAAGCGCCCCACATTGGCGTCATCCAGCGGAGCATCAACCTCGTCCAGCATGCAGAAAGGTGCGGGATTAAGTTCAAAGATGGCAAACACCAGGGCCACCGCCGTCAGCGCTTTTTCGCCACCTGAGAGTAGATGGATGCTGGAGTTGCGTTTACCCGGAGGCCGCGCCATTACCGTCACACCGGTATCGAGCAGATCCTCACCGGTAAGCTGCAGATAGGCGTGACCACCGCCAAACAGTTTTGGAAACTTCACCTGTAGGCCGCTATTGACCTGGTCAAATGTCTCCTTGAAGCGGGTACGCGTCTCCTTATCAATCTTACGGATGGCATTCTCCAACGTTTCCAGAGCCTCGGTAACATCGGCGTGCTGGGCATCCAGGTAGGTCATACGCTCTGACTGCTCCTGGAACTCATCAATGGCTGCCAGGTTGATCGGCCCCAGCCGTCGTATCCGCATATCCATCCGCTCGACCTCCTCCTGCCAGGCATCGGCAGATGCGTCTCCCGGCATCTCCAGGAACAGTTGGTCACGCTGGTAGCCGCTCTCCTTGAGCTGCTCCTCGAGGGTTTTGCATCGAATCAGCACCTCCTGTCGGCGCATCCTCGCCTGTTCCAGTGTCATACGTTGCTGTTGCACAGCCTGTTCGGCCCCTGAGCGGTCCTGTTCGAGGCGCCGCAGGCTGCCGTCGATCTCCTCCAGTGTTTTACGCGCCTGAGTCAGCTCACTCTCAACCTCGACTCTTAGCCCCAGCTGTATCTCCAACTTCTCACTCTGCTCAAGCATCGGCTCTTCACCCTCCTCTAGAGCCAGAGAGAGCTCCTCACGGCGATCAGCAAGGTGCAGGAGTTGGCTGTTCATCCGCTCCAAATTCTGTACCAGCGAAGTTCTTGAGCTGCGCATCGATTCGATTCTCAGAGCAATCTCATGGGCCTGGGTACGCCGTTGCTCCGCAACTTCGCGGATATCCACCAGCCTGGATGAGAATTCATCTCGCTGATGGACCAGATTTTCACGCCGCTCGCCCAGGGTCTCCATCTCTTCAAGGGCGGTATGCAGGCGCATCTTCGCCATCTCAAGATCTTCCAGATCCTGTTCCATCTGCTCGCGCAACTCAGTCATTTCGCTACCAATATGTTGGCTACGATTTTTCAGGTGCTCCGCACGGGTACGCTTACCACTGAGATTCGAGCGCAGATCCGACAGGGCTCTGTTTATCTCATTGAGATGGCGCTGCCCCTGCTCCCTGGACTGCTCTGTTTGCTGCAGACGTTCCCTGCCGCTCTCGACGCCGGCGGCAAGATCCTCTGCTTGGGTGGAAAGCAGTTCCAGCCTTTCCGTCAATTCCCGGATCTCCTGCTCACGTTCCAATACGCCGCTGGTTTCATCACCTTCCCGGTTGAGACGCAACCAGTCAGCACCCAGCCAGACACCGTCAGGGGTAATCACTGACTCACCGATGGTGAGGGTCTGTCGACGATCCAGTGCCTGCTCAACCGTTTCGGCGGTATAGACCCCCGCCAGCAAACCATCGAGCGACCAGGGAGCATTGACCTTAGCTGACAGAGCACCCTCGCCTGTGTTGCCCGCCTTAGCCTGGGCTGCGGTATCAAACAGGGTCAAGGAGCCATTTTCAAGAGAGGTGAGCGCACTGCCTAGAGAGTCGAGCTGATCAGTACAGATCGCCTGCAGGTGAAATCCAAGCACGGTCTCAACTGCCCTTTGCCAACGATCCTCTACCACTATTTTTTCAGCCAGACGGGCGGCTTCCGCCAGATCCTGAGCTTCCAGCCAGTGGGTCACCGCATCGCCCTGCTTGCCCAACGCCGCCTGCTGCAGTGCCTCCAGAGAGGCGTGACGCCCACGGGCGGTCTGCAATCCAGCCCGCGTCTCATCCAGCGTATTGATCTGCCGGGCATTCTGCTCACGAATGGCACTGATCTGCTCTACCGTATGGCTCAACTGCTCCTGCTGTAGAACAGCTTGCTCCTGTCGCTCGGCTTCACTCTCCTCCAGCTCAGCAATCTCATCCAGCAGCTTCTGATCGGTCAGCTGCTGCAGCTCCATCTGGAAGCGCTCCATGCGGCGCTGAAGGTTCTGTTCCTGCTCCTCAAGATGGTTGATACGGGTGCGCTCAACCTGTGCCGTCTGCGCCTGTTCCGCTGCTATGCGGTTAAAACTCTCCCACTCCTCCTGCCAGCGTCCCATCGCCTGCTCGGCTTCGGCCAGCTGTGCGGCAGAGCTCATCTCGACCTCACGTACCTGCTCCAGCTCCGGCTCCTGCTCTTCGAGCTCAGCCTCCAGCTCTTTAAGACGTGAGGCGTCCTGCTGCTGATGATCTGTGGACTCCTGCCACGCCTGCTCGGCCTGATGCAGGTCGTGCTCTGACTTGCTGCGGCTCTGCTTGGCAAACTGAATCGCCTGTTCGAGACGGGCTATCTCACTGCCAACGGCGTAATAGCGACCCTGAATCTCATTAAAACCGTCATTCGCCTCCGTGTGCTGTTCACGACTCTGCTCAATCTCCGCTTCCAGCCTGCGCTGCTTGGCAACGGCGGCTTCGAGGTCTGTTTCAAGCTCCTTGATATTGCGCTCCTTACCGCTGATATCATCATCCATTACCCGCCAGCGCAGGGCGAGCAATTCAGCCTTCAGGCGCCGCTCCTGTTCCTTGTAGCTTTTATAACGCTCAGCCGTTGCCGCCTGCCGCTGTAGATGTTGCAACTGTTTGGAGATCTCTTCACGCAGATCATTGAGTCGATCAAGATTTTCACGGGTACGACTGATACGGTTTTCAGTCTCGCGTCGGCGCTCCTTATATTTGGAGATACCGGCTGCCTCTTCAAGAAATCCTCGCAAATCTTCCGGTCTCGCCTCAATCAGTCGAGAAATCATCCCCTGCTCAATGATGGAGTAGCTGCGCGGCCCCAGGCCGGTGCCGAGAAAGAGGTCTGTAATGTCGCGGCGGCGGCAACGTACGCCGTTCATATAGTAGTTGGACTGGCCATCGCGGGAGACCTGACGCTTTACCGAGATGGTGTTGTACTGGGAGTACTGCCCCCCCGCTGAACCGTCACCGTTGTCGAACTGCAGTTCGATACTGGCGGTACCCACAGGTTTACGACTGGTGGAGCCATTAAAAATGACATCCGCCATTGATTCACCACGCAGCATCTTGGCTGAACTCTCACCCATCACCCAACGTACGGCATCGATAATATTCGACTTTCCGCAACCGTTTGGCCCGACAACACCAATCAAATTACTGGGAAAATGGACCGTGGTCGGATCGACAAATGACTTGAATCCTGCAAGTTTTATTTTTTCTAAGCGCATATGTCGCTAAGATACATCCAGCAGCACTTTGAGACAAGCACACAGGGAACTATCAACAACATAAGAAACTCACTACATCTATTTGATTTTACTTTATTTTAAATGGATTACCCACTGTAGACCAATTAGTTACGGGCAGGAAAAATAGAGCTGAAGCCTGCATATCGAAATGACAAGCCTTTCTCTGCGTCCTCTGTGCTTCTCTGCGTCCCCTGTGTCCCCTGTGTCCCGCTTTTTTTGATTCCTGAGAAAGGTGAAATTCCGTATAATCACCCAAATTTCTATAATCCGAGTGAGAACAGATCACAATGCCAAGCCAGCCCAGCAAAACCCTGGAGACTTTCGACAATCCCCAGCCGGAGCGTGACTACACTATCCGCATCGATGTACCTGAGTTCACCTGTCTCTGCCCCATGACCGGCCAACCCGATTTTGCCGAACTGACTATCGAGTACATTGCAGACAAGCTATGTGTTGAGCTGAAGGCTTTGAAGATGTACGTCTGGTCATATCGGGATGAGGGGGCTTTTCATGAGGCCGTGACCAACAAGATTCTCGATGATCTGGTGGCGGCCACAGAGCCGCGCTTTATGCGTCTGACAGCGGACTTTAACGTCCGTGGGGGTATCTTCACTTCAGTGGTAGCCGAGCACCGGGCAGAGGGCTGGCAACCGCCGGTGGCTGTCGATCTCCCCTGACACCATCCTAACAAACGGGTCGCAGGGAGTGCAGAGAAAGGCCCTTGTTTTCATAAGGAGAACTGTAACTACTCAGCACAGTCTCTTATTAGGGTGAATCACATCACACAACAGCTTGGAGCACTTTTTTATACACGATGCGGGGTTCGATCGCGGTTCGGGAGATAGCTCCGGCAAGGGGTAAGGAGCATACCTACCGCAACTATTGCCGCTGCCTAACAGCCTCAAACAGGCAGATACCAGCAGCAACAGAGACATTGAGACTCTCGACACTACCCGCCATCGGCAGGCTGACCCGCAGGTCACACTGCTCTCCTGTGAGACGGCGCATCCCCTTCTCCTCTCCCCCCATAACGATACCAAGCGGGCCTTTCAGGTCGGCATCATAGAGTGTTGTCTCCGCCTCCCCCTCTGTCCCTACCAACCAGATGCCAAACTCATTCTGCAGCCATTTGAGGGTTCTGCTGAGGTTGGTTACCTGAAAAAAAGAGAGACTCTCTGCGGCACCACTGGCCACCTTGCAGGCTACGGGGGTCAAGCCGCTGGAGCGGTCCTTAGGAGCGATCACTGCATCCACACCGGCACCATCGGCGCTTCTGAGACAGGCGCCGAGATTGTGCGGATCCTGCACCCCATCCAAAATAAGAAGAAAGGGGGGATGATCGATATTGGAGAGCAGTACCTTCAATTCTTTTTCATCAAGCGCGGTAGGGGCACGAGTGCGTGCCACCGCACCCTGATGATTTGCTCCCGGCACCAGTTTGTCCAGCTCCTCACGTGGCACCTGGTTGAGACGGACTCCCAGCTCCCGAGCCAGACCGATCACCTCTTTGATGCGGCGGTCCTTGCGGCGTTTCTCCACCCAGACCTCAGCTACCGAGTCCGTACCGTGTTTCAGTGCTGTACGTACACTGTGGAGACCTGCTACCAGTTGATGCTCAGTCAAAGATTATCTTCCCTGTGTTCATCACCCGCAGATAGCGGCTCATTTTTTTGCCTTCTTTTTTGCCACCTGTTTTTTAGCAGCCCTTTTTTTGGTGGTTTTCTTCTTCACCACTCTCTTCTCAACAGATGCTTTTACAGCACGTTTTTTTGCCGCCTTCTTCTTGGCCGTCTTTTTCTTAGCTGTCTTTTTCTTTACGACAGGCTTTGGTTGATCATCGACCTGTTTTTCTTCAAGAGGTAAGGTCTGTTGCGAAGGCTTATTTCTCATCTCGGCAGCCGGTTTTTTCCTACGACGACTGCGCTTTGGTTTCCCAGCCTCTGCTTTGCTCTTGGCATCCAGTGCGAAGTCGATTTTGCGATCATCAAGGTTGACTGCCGCCACCTGCACCCGTAACGAATCACCGAGGCGGAAGATACGACCGGAACGCTCACCCGTCAGACGATGCCCCACCGGATCGAAGTGGTAGTAGTCGTGATCGAGGGCAGTGATATGAACCAGCCCATCGACATAGATATCATTCAGCTCGACAAAGATTCCGAAGGAGGTGACGCTGGTGATAATGCCGTCAAAGGAGTCACCCACCTTGTCCATCATAAACTCGCACTTGAGCCATGAGTCGACATCACGGGTCGCCTCGTCAGCACGACGTTCTGTAGCGGAACAGTGTTCGCCCACTCCCTGTAGTTCATGGTGAGAATAGGTAAACTCATCTGCCGTGCCATTAATCAAAGTGTGCTTGATGGCACGATGAATAACCAAGTCAGGATAGCGTCGAATGGGTGAGGTGAAGTGAGAATACGCAGGAAATGCCAGACCAAAGTGGCCCTGATTCTCGGCACAGTAAGCCGCCTGAGAAAGCGAGCGCAAGAGAACGGTCTGAATCATGTGAGAGTCGGGTCTCTCCCTTATTGAGTCAAGTAGATCTGCGTAGTCTTTGGTTAGCGGCTTCTCACCACCCGGTAAGCTCAGGCCCACCTCACCGAGAAACTCCTTGAGGTTGAGCAGTTTCTCCGCCTTGGGACCTTCATGATTCCTATAGAGTGCCGGCTGCTTCTTGCGCAGCAGCAGACGGGCAGTCGCAACATTGGCCGCCAGCATGCACTCCTCGATTAGGCGGTGGGCATCGTTGCGAATCGTTGGCACAATGCGTTCCACCTTACGATCTTCGTTGAAGATAATACGTGTCTCGGTAGTGTCAAAATCTATAGCACCACGTTCACTCCTTGAAGTGTGCAACAACTGGTAAAGAGAGTAGAGGTTGTGTAGGTGCGGCAGCAGGTCCGCATTCTTTTCGCACAGTGCAGGATCACCTTCGACAACCATCTCGGCCACATCGTCATATGTAAGCCGTGCATGAGAGTTCATCACCGCTTCATAAAACTTGGTTCGGGTGATCTTACCCTCATTGTTAATGTAGAGATCGCACACCATACAGAGGCGGTCTACCTTAGGATTGAGGGAGCAGAGACCGTTTGAAAGCACCTCAGGCAGCATGGGGATCACACTCTCGGGAAAGTAGACCGAGTTTCCGCGGGCATGAGCCTCTTTATCCAGGGCGCTACCGGGAGCGACATAACTGGAAACGTCTGCGATTGCGACAACAAGACGCCATCCCTTGGGTTTTTGCTCACAGTAGACGGCATCATCGAAATCGCGGGAATCGGCGCCATCGATAGTCACCAGTGGAAGTTTACGCAGGTCCACCCTGCCCTTTTTCGACGCTTCAGGAACATCACGTCCCAGACCGGCAATTTCGGCATCCACCTCTGCCGGCCAGTCAACCGGCAGATCATAGGAGCGGATAGCGATATCCCTCTCCATGCCGGGAGCCATATGATCGCCCAACACTTCGATAATACGACCAATCGGTTGGGTACGTTTGGTGGGCTGCTCAAGAATCTCCGCTACCACCATCTGCCCGTGTTCGGCATCCAGCAGCTCACTGCTGGGGATCACGATATCCTGCTGCAGGCGCTTGTTATCGGGCACAACAAAACCTAGGCCTGATTCCAGGTAGAGACGCCCTGCAACCTGATGGTTAGCCCGCTCCAACACCTCTACCACTGCCGCCTCTTTGCGGCCGCGGCGATCAACACCTACTACCCTGACAACCACTCGATCACCGTGGAGCAGCGTCCGCATCTCACGGGGTGAAACGAACAGGTCATCCCCCCCCTCATCCGTTCGCAAAAAGCCGAAACCATCACGATGCCCAATGATTCTCCCTGCAATAAGATCTTCGCTATTGACCACGCACAGGCCGCCCCGACGGTTACGTACTAACTGCCCATCCCGCTCCATGGCATTGAGCCGCCGACGGACGGCCTCCAGGTCATCTTCGGAAGAGAGTCCCAGGCTATCCGCCAGCACCTCTCGTTTGACCGGAGCACCGATCTCAGTGAGGTGATCCATGATGAACTCCCGACTGGGAATTGGGTTCTCGTATTTTCTGGCTTCCCTCGCTTTATGAGGATCCAGATCCTGGGTGCTTCTACTACGGCTGCGTTTCGCCACAAGGCTTTTCCTATACTGCTGACATAATCCACCATTATAGCGTTGACAAGAGATTAATGTCGCTATAAAGTACGCGCCTCTTAATGTTGAAGCGCAAAAACTGCCCTGATTCGTAAAGAAATGCCGAGGTGGTGAAATTGGTAGACACGCCAGCTTCAGGTGCTGGTGGGCTTCGGCCCGTGGAGGTTCAAGTCCTCTCCTCGGCACCATACAGGCCTAGCTCCTGCTAGGCACCTTCAAAGGCCTGCTTATGCAGGCCTTTGTCGTTTCTGGTGGGAAAGCCACCTCTCTTCAATTCAATACTTCCGAATCAGGCACTCTCTGTTAAGTGCCTCATTATCGAAATAAGCCAACCGATAAACTTCGAGTGAATTGCGGTGGATACAGTGGATGCCGGATATGGCTACCTGCTACACGGTAATCCTATGCCACCAGCAACTTCACATCACCGCCAACAGATGCCAGCATATTAACGAGTGAGTCCAGGCTAAACTTGGAGAGTTTCCCACGGAGCATATCGGAGACCCGTGGTTGGGTGACCCCAAGATGTTCTGCCGCCTCTTTCTGACTCCATCCGTTCGCCTCAATCTTCCCGCGAAGCTCAGTAACCAATTCGGCACGCAGCTTCATATTCAACGCCTCTTCAGGCGTATCCGCAATGGCATCAAATGCACTTTTGAAGCGTTTGCTCATCAGCTTTTCCTCAGCAATCTCTTTAGTCTCCTGGAAGCCAGATCAATATCCGCCTTTCGGGTCTTTTGCGTTTTCTTCTGGAAGGCGTGTAGTACATAGACGGCGTCTTCCAGCTTAGCCAAATAGATCACACGATAAATACCATCTGCATCTTTGACCCTGATCTCCCTTACCCCACTACCTACGGCATTCATTGGCTTCCAGTCATCAGGTTCTTCGCCGCGCTGAACCTTGTCGAGCTGGAAACCAACATCCTGCTTTGCATCCAGTGAGAAATCCCGGATCTGGTCTAGCGAATCACCCAAGAATTCTATCTCCTTCATTGGTTAAGTATATATAATCTTATATATCATACAAGTTTTTATATATTCCAAGAACTACTCGTACTAACAACCCAAGGAGTTTAATTGTGTTAAAACCACGTCCACGGCACCAAACAGGCCTAGCTCCTGCTAGGCACCTTCAAAGGCCTGCTTATGCAGGCCTTTGTCGTTTCTGGGCCCCGCCTTTCCGCTCTTAAAGTAGACCTGGCTCATCATCAAATCTAGGCCTGACAGTCTTGCATCACCTAGACCTGTAGCACTTCACCCGTTTCGAATACAGACAAGCCGGCACAGTGGCATACCAATCCACATAGTCATAGGCCCGAATTTTCTCTCTGTTGTCATGACCCCGTTACAACTTTCCCTGACATTTCTGTAGCATGCTTCGACAGGAGATAGGAGGCGTGCTAGATAGCATCAGTGATTGAAAAACAATACGCCGTATAGCATTTAGCTACACATTGGCGTATAGTTTTTACATATACAGCATAAGGACTCCTTGAGATATGCAGAAAGCAATCAAACGAGAAACACCCATCAACCTAAGAGTACTGCCGGCACAGCGCCAGCTGATTGACCGTGCCTGTGAGGTTGTCGGCAAGAAGCGCACCGAATTCATGCTGGATGCAGCCTGCCGAGAAGCCGAGAACATACTGCTCGACCAGCGCCTCTTTACACTTGATGATGACGCTTTCAAAGCGTTTGAAGAAGCTTTGGCAGCACCAGTCAAAGACAATCCAGCCCTGCGTAGCCTGCTGACTACCAAGGCACCATGGGAATAGACGCCCCTACCCCGCTCAAGGAGGAGCACGACACTACCTCTTTTGACTGCGATGATCCGGTCCTTGATGACTGGCTCAAGCGCATTGCCCTCAAGAATGAAGACAAGGGCAGCTCTCGCACCTTTGCTGTCTGTGAAGCTGGAACAGTAATCGGCTACTACGCGCTGGCAACAGGCTCGGTAGAACGTAACGGTGCTCCAGGCAAGATACGGCGTAATATGCCAGACCCTATCCCTGTAATGGTGTTAGGAAGATTGGTCATAGACAAAAAGTATCAGTCGCAAGGTGTTGGTAGGGGGATGCTAAAAGATGCCATCCTGCGCGTAATTGGAGTTGCCGAGCAGGTTGGAGTCAGGGCGATATTGGTTCATGCGATTTCAGATGAAGCCAAACTGTTCTATATGAGACAGGGCTTCAGAGAGTCTCCGACCAACAACATAACGCTGATGATAACTCTCGAAGAGGCAGTGAGACATACACCCTAGCTGTTTCTCCGAGAGCGTTCAGATGTTGAAAACGCCTTTAAGATGCGGTCTGTACTCCTGAAAACCTTTCATCTAATTCCACAATACAACCCATCAGGGTGTTTAATAAGGTCAAAATCACGTCCTCGGCACCATACAGGCCTAGCTCCTGCTAGGCACCTTCAACGGCCTGCTTCTGCAGGCCTTTGTCGTTTCTGGTGGGAAAACCACCTCTCTTCAATTCAATACTTCTGGATCAAGCACTCTCGGTTAAGTACCTCATTATCGGGATAAGCCAACCGATAAACTTCGAGTGAATTGCGGTGGATATAGTCGATGCCGGATATGACTACCTGTTCCACGGTAATCCTATGCCATTAGCAATTTCACATCACCGCCAACAGATGCCAGCATATTAACGAGTGAGTCCAGGCTAAACTTGGAGAGTTTCCCACGGAGCATTTCGGAGACCCGTGGTTGGGTGATCCCAAGATGTTCTGCTGCCTCTTTCTGGCTCCATCCGTTCACCTCAATCTTCTCATGAATCTCATTAACCAATTCGGTACGCAGCTTCATACTCAACGCCTCATCATGCGTATCCGCAATGGCATCAAATGCACTTTTGAAGCGTTCAGGGTCCTGCTAATAACTCCGGATGAGAACAGGTTTTTGTGCATCTCAGTTTAATCGATGATTGGAGATTCACTGGCATTGACCTTCCCTGTGATATTGTTCACAGAGAGAGTCCAAAGATATTCTGGAGTGACCTGCCCTGTTTATTGATAAGCATAGATCCATGCTTTATCAGTGTTATGAAAAAAGGGTTATTAGAGATGCCCTGTAGTGCTGTCAATAAAATGGTGAGGGGTGCTTTCGGGTGACAATAAAACGAAGCGGGATCAAGATGATGGACGACACTGGCAGAAGCCTCAATCTATTGAGTGAATTACCAGGGAAGCGATTGGCTGTTTTTATTTCTCTCCTTATGCTTGCTGGCATGAATGTTCTGAGTGCAGACATTCTGAATAATACAAAGCCTAGTGCGGGCCACACTGAAGAACAACTCAATGTATTGCATCAATCCGTCACTCAAATCATAAATCCTGGCGACTATGATGAACTGATCCAACGTGCCGGTGAAGCGACTCTGGTGTTGATAGGTGATTCAACTCATGGAAGTCATGAATTTTATCAACAACGTATAGAGATCAGTAAGCGTCTTATTCAGGAAAAAAACTTTAAAATGATTGCGCTGGAAGGCGACTGGATCAATGTCGCTGTACTCGATCAATACATCCACTCCACCTCCTCATCTCCTTACATTGTCAGGCAGATACTCAATGTAGTTAACCCACACGCCACCTGGCTCTGGAACAACCAGGAAATGTTTCACTTTATTGAATGGTTAAAGAGCTACAACACAAACTTGCCGCCAGACGAACAGAAAGTGAGCTTATATGGTATCGATATTTATAGCTTTGAGCCGTCAAAAAAAGCTGTCATCGACTATCTGCTACAACACTCTCGTGATGCTGCGCAACAGGCACTATCACGCTACCAATGCTTTGATAAATTCAGAGTCAATAGGCGGGTTAATTTGTATCAGTACGGTAAGATAGTCAGCCAAAACCCCGGCCTGAGTTGTGAGCAGGTGGTTACAGAGCAATATCTGGATTTTTCAAAATGCCGATATCCCTGTCCTGAAAAACAGGCAGTTCTAGAAGCCAGCCATTTTTTCAATGCCGAGCAGAATGCACGAATAATTAAAAATAGTGAAACGAGCTACCGAAGTCGATATGTCAACAATGATTCAAACACATTGTGGAATCTCAGAGATAAGCACATGTCGAAAACGATACAGGCAGTACAGAAGCAGTTTGAACAACCTAAGACCGTGGTGTGGGCACACAGTTCTCATCTGGGTGATGCCAGAGCCACTCAATTAAAGGAAAAAGGGGTGATAAATCTAGGGCAGTTATTACGTCAGCACTTCAACGAACAGGTTTACTCAATCGGAATGCTCACGTTTGCTGGTCAGGTTTTGGCCGGAGATAATTGGCAAGATCCTGCTTATGTTAAAAAACTATTGCCTGCACATCCTCAAAGCAATGAAGCGTTATTCCATAAACTGGGTATTCCTGCTTTTACGCTAAACCTTCAAGAGCCGACAGAAATAAACACTCTGCTGAGTCAGCCTCGATTACAGAGACATATCGGCATCATGTATCTTCCACAAGATGAATTAAACACTCACTATAACGAAACCATTCTGCCCCGGCAGTTTGATTCAGTGATCTATATTGACGTGACAACAGCAACACATCAAATGTAATCGTGACCTGTACCCAGCGAACAACATCACTGATTTTGTTAGGATCTGAAAAAGCGTTGAAAGCTAAATGCCTCTTAATACTCCGCCGCCCTGTTGCTGTCCATCTGATACTACCCATACCATAAATAACTCATCTTCACCGGATGCTCCATCCGGGTTTTACTGTGGGCTCAAATTTGAGCTTTGGACGTGATCTCACACGAGATTCACATTACTGCAGTTTATTTCTGCCGGATGACTTCCATGGGGTGCTCTTCTCATTTGGCTTACCTGATATTTTTGCCGGTCGCTTTCCTTCCCTCTTACGCTCAGGATGCACGTTCTTCGGCTTCTTTTCTCAGTGACCGTCTGTAGCAGAGCATCGAGTTCCTTCTCATCCAGTACCTGGTGACAACCAGTCGACAGGCTGCCGTCGAGAAGAATGGGGCCATACCTCACCCGTTTGAGATGAATGACCTTAATACCGACAGCGGCCAAAAGACGTCTAACCTCACGTTTTCGTCCCTCCATGGTCACCACATTGTACCAATGATTGGTTCCTTCACCTCTAGACTCAATGATGTCTTCGAAACGTGCCAACCCATCCTCCAACTCGATTCCATTGGTCATCTGTTGCATCATTTCATCAGTAACTTCGCCGTGAACATGGACAGCGTATTCCCGCTCTACCTGGTGTGATGAATGCATCAACTGATTGGCCAGATTGCCATCAGTGGTGAAGATAATCAGGCCGCCGGCATTGATATCAAGCCGACCGACGGAGATCCATCTACCACTTTTTAGCTCGGGCAGACGTTTGAAAACGGTGGGCCGTCCTTCCAGGTCATCCCTTGTCACCAATTCCCCATCCTGTTTGTTGTAGATAATGACCTGATGTTCCTGTTCTTTCAAACGCCAGGCACCGACAGGACAATTTCCAAGGGTAATGCGATCTTCAAACCTTACCCGGTCACCCAGCTTTGCTACTTGGCCGTTTACGGTGACCTCGCCTGCCTCTATGCGTCTTTCGAGTTTTCGTTTCGAACCCAGTCCTGCATTGGCAAGTACCTTCTGAAGCCGTACACCAGTGGGGCCTCCATCTTTACTCATTCCACGTTTACCCCTCATTCTTGGTCTCTGTCAACGCACCAGGCAGGTCATCATCAGACGTTTCATTTTTTGCTACGGTCCTCCACTTACAGCATCTCCGTTATCACTCAGGCTCTCCTAATGATGGCACCGAGGTTACGGAGTGATCCTGTTAAAAGCAGTGGCACATAGACAATCAGTTTCAGCTTTTCATTAAATGACATAGGTTCAACTAAAAGTTGAACTCGAATATTGTGTCCAGAATTAATCAGAGGCTACTTATTACTTAAGTTTCGGAGTTCAAATGACGTAAAAGGCTTGGATAGACCGTCCCTTCTCCCTCAGGGAGAAGGCCAGGATGAGGGAAATTAGAAGAATCAAAGCGTTAGCTTTTCAACTCCCCTCACCCCAACCCTCTCCCTGAGGGAGAGGGGGCTAATGAACTCCGAAACTTGAGTTATTAGCTGTTCTATCGAAGATTCTAGTTGTCATGGATCATCCAGAGTTTTCGATATTTCCCTCCTAAAAGAGTATCCGCTTACTTCTCTTTTAGTCTACTCATAATACTCAGACCCTTTTTACGTTGAGCAGTGATGATTTTCAGATCTCTCAGGGTTTTCTTCCTGTTTTTTTCACCTTTCTCCTTAGCTAGTCTATTTTTCAAGGAAAGCTCCTTTTTCTTGAGCTTTTTTAAAACCACCTTGATACATACGACTTGATTCTGATGCTTATCTTTGTTGGCATTCAGGAGTTTTTTGGCTTTCTTTATCAGTATTGGTGTTTTCATATCATTCTTATGCCTTACCTTCTTCGATTTGCATGATCTCATTGAGCTCATCTTCATCAAGAGTAATAGCACGCTCAGCATCCTTCATTGCCTGATCACCGGCAGCAAATAGTGCTTCACCCATCTGTACCAGATTTTTAGTTACGTCATAGACATATGCAGAGTCATTCATCAATGATGTAGCCATCTGGGCGGAAATTCGGCCTTCATGAATAAGCACCTCGAGCATACCGTTATTGGTGGTGTCATTCTCCTCCATATCCAACTTAATGGTGTCGAGAGAGAAGATAGCTGTATAGTCTTCCCGATTCTCTTGTACAACGGAAATCTGGCGTAAGACATTGCCCATATTGACGCGAATCCTATCGTATTCCGCACGAATATCTTTGTTATCTGACTGAATATATTTCGCCATATTCTTGTGCAGATGCTTGGTATCTTTTATCGCTTCAACGATGTCTCTGCAGGCGGCGCGCAACAGGAAAAGTTCATTATTTTGATCTGGCATCATCACCATTTGTGCTTTACTAATGTAGGTAATGATATCGCTGTATAGATCCTTTACATTTAGGTTGTACTGTTCATCGATATCAATCTCAATGACCTTATTATCTTCCGCTATAACCGTTTCCAGATCCTTGTCGGAGAGTATGTCGTGACGATGCAGACTAAGACCATGGGCAATAATCGCAAAAGCGTTCTCATAAAGATGGATGGCTTCCTTACGGACCGCCTCTATTGCTGTATCCGGGAGTTCCAGTGCTGATTCGTTCAGATACTTGGGTTCCGCCAGAGGTATTTTTCTTTCCGGCATCACATTCGTAACCAACTGAACAAGTTGGTTAACGAACGGCACCATGATGATGACACCCGCTACATTGAAAATAGTGTGGAAGACGGCAAGTTTGAGTGTGTAGTCATCTTCCGCCAGACCGATTACAGAGGCAATCATATCAACCATCCCGATAATTTGATTCATCATCAGCATGAACACTATTCCGGCGGCCACTTTGAATAGTACATCGGCCAAGGCGAGTCGCTTGCCTTCAGTATTGGATGTCAGAGAACCAATCACGGCAGTAATAGTTGTACCAACGTTGGCACCTATAGCCAGAGCAAGGGCGTTGTCATAAGTCACCTGCTGCACCGAAAGCGCTGTAATGATCAACACCAATGTGGCGTGGCTGGACTGCATAATAATAGTCGCCACGATACCAATAAGAGTAAATACCAGCACACCTGCAAAACCTTCCATCGCGTAGTCAGTCAGACTAATTTGATTCTGGAATGCCTCAAAGCCCTCTTTCATATGGTGAATACCGAGAAAAAGGAAGCCAAGTCCAGCCAGGATGTAACCAAACCCCTTCAGGGATTTTGATTTCTGGAAGATCAAGACGACACCAAATACCAACATAGGCATGGCATAAGCGGAGATTTTCACCTTTAGACCAAAGCCTGCAATCAGCCAGGCACCGGTAGTGGTGCCGACATTGGCACCAAAAATAATACCCATGCCCTCCACCAGTCCGATAAGTCCGGCGCTCAAAAAAGAGATGGTGATTACGGAGACCAGTGAGCTGGACTGCATTACCGTAGCTGCGGTGAAGCCGAAGCTCAGGCTTTTCCACATACGGTCGGTACTTTTACGCAGAATTTTTTCCAGTGTACCGCCAGTGAATGCTCTGAACCCCTCTTCAAGGGAGAACATTCCAAATAGAAAGATAGCAACACCCGCTGAGATTTCCTTGAAATCCGGGCTGATCCAAAATCCGTAGGCCAAAATAAAGAGCATTGTTGGCAATATAATTTTTCTAAGCATTTTCAGTATTTCTCATAACAAAGGTTTTAAAAGACAAATAAAGGGGGGTATCTCAAGGTGTCTCACAACAAGTAGAGATCACCTACTAAGGGCAACCACAGGGAAGGATGAAGATGGCTTGCCTTCGAACCGTCCACATGGCCAACCACCATGTAGGAACGAGATACCGCAATCACCCTACTTATTAATTGATGGATTATGGATTTCTGTATCCGACAGAGAAGAGAAAAGGGAGCCATCGGAAACAGATAAGATGGCTAAGACGATAAGAACCAAGGTAATTGCCAGCATCTTTCGGAGTTGGACCACCCCTTTTTTATTCTGCTGCTTGTGACTGCGTTTCGAGTGATCCACCGGCTGCTTAACATTGCTGGTTGAATTTGACATTGCCCGCTCCTCATAAAGTAGAAAGATGCCATAGAAGTGCAACAATCAAGCCAATAGATAGACCGAGTCTATAATTAAGGTATATTTATAAAATATTCATATAGTTAGATGTTTTTTTATTTATCTATAAATGGTTGAATTGGGGGTGTAATCAAATAGAGATCAAAGATATCTTGCTCAGGAGCACACCCAATCAAACAGTAGAATAAAACGTTGAAGGCGTGTGGCTATTCTAAATAGTGCCAGTAGCCGAGAGGCTGTTGCAGTAAATGAGGAAAAAGCGCCTGTAAGGGCTTGGGACTGTCGTCAACTTCAAAGATATTTCTACAGAACCTCTGATCATTACCACTGAGTATGTAGGTTTTTAGTGAAGCGAAGGGTTAAAAAATAGTTAAGTATGAAAGTGAACAGTATTATCATCTGGTTACACCCCCCTGAAGATTCAAGTCAAAAATGAGAGTGCATCAGTTGTGTGACAAGTCAGACAAAAGCGAGAAGATTATTCACTCATCTTTTTCGTGGACCGTGTGAGACGACGGTTCAGTGCAGGTCGGGATATGCCGAGTAACTTGGCCGCGACACCCTGATTTTCATTGGCCCGCCGCATCGCTTCTTGAACCAGACAAGTCTCGGCCTGGGTCAGCGTAGGAAATTGCCCGGGAATCAGAACCAACCTACCGTCTTCTACCTTCTCAGGCACGGATTGCTTCGTCTGTTGTATCTGTTGCTGTTTATCGACGGCTTTCCTGAATCGATCAAGAGATAGCACAGGTCCGGAACGGTGGGAAGCGACGGCATCGTAGACTAAGGCACGAAGTTCCCGAATATTACCAGCGAAATAATATATGCCGAGTAGATCGTATAGCTCTACAGGGACGGATGGAATATCTTTACCCATGGATTGAGCTGCTGCTGCAACAAATCGCTCAACCAGAAGAGGAAGATCTTCCCTTCTGTCACGCAATGGAAAAAGTTCGATCTGGTGTACCGAAAGACGAAAATAGAGGTCGGAGCGAAAGATGTCATCTGCCATCCTTTGATGCAGGTCCCGGTTGGTTGCACAGATGATGCGGACATCACTGTTTTTGGCAATATCCGAACCGAGTTGGTAGTACCTCTTTTCCTGCAGCAACCGTAATAGCTTTATCTGGGATGCATGGGACAAATCGCCGATCTCATCGAGAAACAGGGTACCGCCCACCGCTTGTGAAACAAGTCCTTTTCGCCTCTCCGTTGCCCCGGTGAAAGCGCCCTTCTTGTGTCCAAAAAGGGTATCAGAAAACAGCGTATCATCCAGGCCGGCCACATTGACCGGCATCAGTTCTCCTTTTCGGCCACTCAGCTGGTGAATCGTATCTGCCAACAGCTCCTTTCCAACACCGGTTTCACCGGTAATTAGAACAGGTTCATTTGAATTTGCGATAGCCTCTGCATACTGGAATACCGAGTGCATCTTTTTGCTGATGGTATCGAAGGAGGAGAAGGTTTGTGCATGATCGAGCTTGTTGGATAGCAGGTAGTCCTTGAGTACACCTACATGCCTGCGGAGAGATCGCACCTCTAACGCATGTTGAACGCTGGATACCAGACGACTCTCTTCCACGGGTTTGACAAGATAGTCGAATGCCCCACCTTTCATACTCAGCACGGCAGTTTCAACATCTTGGGCTGCCGTCATGACGATGACCGGAATCTCAGGATAGTCCTTTACGATCTTCGGCAGCAGATCTATCCCTGATAGGTGAGGCATAAAGAGGTCGAGTATTATAGCCGCCACCTCCTGTTCCTCAAGCAGAGGAAGGAGGTCCCGACTCTCTTCCAGGGTCACCACAGGTCTTATGCCGGCACCCAACAGCAGTAACTTTGAGCTGTGGAGAACGGTCGCTTCATCGTCTACAAGCACAAGGGGAAGATCGTGGAAGGTTTGAAAGTTCATCTACTTCAGATCCTGTCATTCACCGGTAATCGCAGGGTGACCAGCGTGCCTGCAGTTGACGACTTAAATGTGATTGACCCACGATGGTTCTCGATAATGGTACTTGATATGGATAATCCAAGTCCGGTACCTCCTGCTTCCAGTTGCGTAGTAAAGAAGGGTTCTGTCACCCGCGGAAGATCATCATCTGCAATCCCCGAACCCTGGTCCGTTACCCTAATCAATAAAGACCCGTTCGCAGTATCTGCGACAGATTCCACCCTGACTCCATGATCTCTGTCCGCTAGAGATTGTAATGCATTGAGCATCACATTGATGAATACCTGTTCGAGTTGTTGCAAATTTCCCCTCACCGGAGGGAGGTTCGGGGCAAGTTCCATCTCCCAATGATCAGTATATTTTTTGATTGTACTCTTCAACACTCCAGTGGCCGCCTGCAGTGCAGTGTTGATATCGACCTCTTCATTGAGATCACCCCGGTCTTTTTTCCCAAGATGTTTCAGGTTCTCTACAATCGCCTTGATACGGCATGAATTATCCATGACCTCCGAAATCAAGCCACCTAGTGACTCACCCTCTTCAGCAAAGGAGAGCCCACCCAGTGAGAAGTCACCCTGCTCCCGGTAATACTCTCTGAGCACAGGCATGGCATCATCCCAGACATGGCTATATAGCGCTGCGCTTGTCTGGATCGCATTGTTTGGATTATTGATCTCATGGGCGACGCCTGTAGAAAGAACCCCAATAGATGCCAGACGTGCATTACGGATCGCCTGTGTCTGGTAATTGAGTTTCTCGGTGATATCTGTGGCAATCACCATCGAAGCGTTGACCTCGTCCTCTTCGGTAATAGGTACGATCCTAATTTCCCACCAGGTGGATTCATCACCGGCCTGATACTGGAAATAACTGACTTCACCATTCTGAAAGGCCTTTGCCAAGAGCTGTCTGTACTCCTCTTGGTAGATGGAGGGCAATAGATCGGCGGAATCTACCCTCTCGCCACGGTGACTGGAAAGCTCCAGTGCTGCTCCGTTATTCATCAAAAGAATTTTTCCTGACCCATCCACGGTCATTATCCTATCCGGTGACTGATTGAAGATCGTTCGCAATTTGTTTTCTGAATCACAAAGCGCATCTTCCGCCTGTTTCTTCTCGGTAATATCTTCGGCCACCCCGACAAGACGGTAAACACATCCCTCATCATCATGTACCGGAAAGGCATTGTCTCGAATCCAGCGTTGGGCACCATCCGGCCTTATTACTCGATAGATAGTCTCTATCGGTGCCACCCGCAAAACCGCACTATCGAGCGTTTTCAACCATAGAGCTCGGTCATCGGGGTGGATTGCATCTGAAAACAGTTTTGGATTGTCGTACAAATCCTGAGATTTAATGCCCCAAATGGATTCAATAGCCGGACTCACATAGAGAAAATTACTTCTATCAGCTGATAGTGCCCAAAATACATCGTCAACCGTTTCGGTCATTTGCCAGAACAGTTCTTCACGATCCTTTAGCAACTGGTCCATTCTCAGGCGTTCCTGCAAACCAAGTTTCATCCTGAATAGATAGGTGGAGAGTAGTAATGTAAGTAGGATACCTGCGAAGAGCACAACAAATGCCCCCTCTTCAAAAGCTTCTGCACTACGAAAGCTTTTGTTGGGAACTGCTGTAATCGACCACTTTCTGTCCCCCATCTGTACCACTTCTGTCAGAAGTGTATTTTCATTTGCCAGCCAATCCTGCACCTGGGCTTCGTGAAATACGGCGGTAGGATTCAGACGACTGGCGTAAAACTCCAAAAAACGCGTCTCTTTCTCAGCGGAGTCATCCTGAATAAGAAGATCGACTCCTCGCGGCTCAAGGTAGCTAATCGCAGCATGCGCCAGCTCATCCAACCTCAACACCGCCATCACGAAGCCAATCAATTCCTCTGTTCTTTCGACACTGGATACTGTTCGGTAGAGTGGAAGGCAGGCTATCACCCCGTAGTCCATATCACTCTTAGCAGATAACTTGAGACGTCCACTGACTGCAATTTCCCCTGTTTCCTGTGCTTTTTTTAGAACACTCGTTAGTACCGGTCGGGAATTGGCGTCATCCCAAGGTAAAAAACTCGTGTCTTCACGGAGTTCAACATAGGTGAGAGAGAAATTGTTATATAGCGCTGTGCTTTTCGGCATCTCTTGAGAACGAATTGAGTTAACCGGCCTTTGAAGAATCAACCCAATTGCATCAATGCCATGGTTCCGTCTGAGAAGTGAGCCTGCGAACAGATGAAAACGCGCCCCTTCAGTCCTCTCTTCTGTCTGAACAAAGTCACGAACCACTTTCACCGGCTCTAATGCGCTTTCAAAAACCTGTTTTAGTAATCGATTTCTATTGTGAGCAACCCAGTTAAATTCGATCTTCCCTTGGGCGTTGATCTGTTCGTTAATCACCCAAAAGGTGATGAATGATGACGTCAACCCAATACAGGCAACAAGCCATATAACAACATGGCTTCTAAGAAAAATTTTAATACTTTTTTCTGGTAGGCCAACACGTAGCATCTCTATAGCCTTCATAACTATCGGTATGTGGACTTCGTTCCACAACAACATCTCTCTTTTTAGCAAAACCCTGAACAAATAAGGCCGGCAACTCTATCTGGAAAGGAGGAAGATATTCCAAGTATGCAGTGTATTTTAATTGACGCCAAGAAGTATGCCTACGAGTCCAAAAATCTGATAGAGAACTTTTATCACTGGACTCGACAGTGCATCCCTATTTAGCTATCTATGGAACTATCTGACTAACCAAACCATAAACTGACTTCCATCCAGCAATAAGAACTCCCCGCATTCGGTAACCTTTGCACAAGCCTGGCCTAATTGAATTGTGCTCAGGAGGCGTAAGGTCAAGGGGTCTATCACAGCTGATAGCAGGCTATTAGCAATAATTTTCGGTCGACTTCTACTGAGAGCAAGGCAATCGGTCATGACTTGTTCAGAGGTTCCTTAGGTCTGACACCCCCTGATTGGATCTATAGGCACCGCCACCTCAAGCGGCAGTTGACCATGACCTGATATTTATTTCGATATTTCTAGAATATTGATTTCTTGGTTATATTCACTATAATCCCAACCATGGAACTGGAAACCACAGCCAAACGACTTGCCGAATTGGGCCATAGTACCCGGTTGGCGATCTTTCGCCATCTGGTGAAGTGCGGCCCTAACGGCTGCCCGGTGGGTGATGTACAGAAAATGCTGGATATTCCCGGCTCCACCCTGTCGCACCATATGAGCCGCTTAATGTCTGCCGGGCTGGTGGAACAGAAACGTGATGGCCGCACTCTCTACTGTCGACCGGTCTACAGCGCACTGGATGAAGTGATCAACTTTCTCACTGACGAGTGCTGTGCGAGTCACTGTACCGTTTGATTTTTGATTGCAAATATATTTCGATCTTTCTGGAAATTTAGGAAATAAAATGTCGCTCGAACAACTACTCCATCGCCTGATGGAAACCAGCCTATTTGGTCTACAGCTGTTTGCCGAACTGGCGGTTCTCTTTGTACTGATCAGCTTTTTGGTCGGTGCACTCCATGAGTGGCTACCGGCGGATAAAACACGTCACTATCTCTCTGCACGCCACGGCAGGGGCTACTTGATCGGCGCATTGATCGGCTCCGCTACCCCCTTCTGTAGTTGCTCTACGGTGCCTTTGACTCTCGGCCTGCTGAAAAGTGGTGCGGGCTTTGGCCCAACCATGACGCTGCTATTCACATCACCACTGGTCAACCCCATTATCATCACTCTTTTCTGGGTCACCTTCGGTGTTGAGATGACACTGCTCTATGCCGGTATGGCGGTGTCAATGGCGATTACCATCTCCTGGCTGATGGACCGCGCTGGATTTGAGCGTTATCTGCGTCAGGATGCTCTCGTTACAAAGCAGACAGTAGCCACTATCTCTGTTGACAGCATACAGATGAGTTCGGGAGTTGAACGCTCCATGACGCCACAGAGTGAACCTGTCGCTTTCGATATGAGCGGAACTGCGGTCGCAGCTCCGGCTTTGAGTGTTTCACAACAGCGTTCAATCAAAGCGAAACGCCTGTTCAGAGAGGCGGTCAATCAATTCCGCACCTTTCTTCCACACATCATCATCGGTGTCGCCATCGGTGCCTTTGCACACGGTTTCGTACCCGATGAACTGTTGACCCGTTATGCAGGGCCGGACAATCTGTGGGCTATCCCGGTGTCGGCCATCATCGGCGTCCCCCTCTATGTTCGCGCCTCTACCATGATTCCAATCGCCATGGCCCTCACTGCCAAGGGTATGGGGGTGGGTGCAGTGATCGCTCTTGTGATTGGTGGTGCCGGAGCCTCCCTGCCGGAGGTGGTGATGCTTAAGCGGATGTTCCAATGGCCAATCCTTAGCGTCTTTCTACTCTCTGTGTTCAGCATCGCCATCACTACCGGCTATCTGGCAGAACTGATCTATTGATTGGAGGGCTGAACAAACCTCCTCTCTCCACACGCTGAGCGATATCCCTAACCATTTCTTTCATCAGGCGGGATACTAATCAAACAGTTCACCCCAGAGGGATTTCCTCTTCTGCTCAAGTAGACTGGCTATATTATCTTACTCTGCAATCTATCAGTAACTACATCCTCAAAAAGGGTGATGTAGGAATATTGAGCTTCCGCTATTCTGATACATCCGCCACCCAGTCATATACACTGAATGCAAACAGCCGTTATCCTGTTTCATCTTTCTGGAGGATTAATCCACATCTTAGTTTCTAATTCCGTAAAAACAAGAATGATGATGGCGATCGATTGAGCGTCGGAGCATATATTCATTCGGAGTACAGAATTCGCAATAACCTGAGCTTTGAAGTTGAGCTGAATGGTGACTGGTATAGAGACCGGACTGCAACCAGCGAGGATAAGTTTCTCGATTACCAATTTATGGCCGGCTACCGATGGGAATTTGATCAGTAACAAAGTCTCACTAAAAAATTCCAACTTCCACCCTTCCCATTGGAGTTACCACTAAAATAGTTAAATGGCTGTGCACAATAATCCGGGAACTTGGGGTAGGAGCGAACTTGTTCCCGAAGAACATACCCCCGCGCCTGATCGCGAATAAATTCGCTCCTACAGATACACTTTTTTCTATGAAGATAGTGTTTCATTACTATTGTGCATAACCACTTAGGAAATAGAAAAAATCGGGCTATAATCCAGCTTCATTTATTCACCTCCGGCTTATCATGTTTACGACGAATAAATCATGGATTCTCATCCTTCTCCTACTGTTGCTACTCACCGCTTGTGCTGACAATAAGAAACAGCCAGTAGTCAATATCACCCATTCACCGGCCAACGGACTGACAGAAGCGGCAATGGATGGAGATTATCTTATGCGGTTGGAACAAGAGACGCTGAATGCTGCCAACCAGAGGTTGACCGAAACCTATGAGCGCAACGACGTACCTCTCCATGCACGATACAGCCGAGCCAGGGTAAAAGGGCGACTAATCGAAGCGGAGGGGAAGAGGTTAGCTGTTATTGACCTTACCTATAGTGAAAGCCGGGTATGGGTATCACGTATCACCGGGGTGATAAATTCAACCACTCACACTGTCAGTTGCATCTCCCCTGAGGGAATGCCCATGGATGTTCTTGACCCCGAAGGAGCCTGTGGTGAAGCTGTTAAGCAAACCCTATTGAACCAGACCCAGTAAGAACCCTAATCCAGCCTTAACCGATTATCCGGGCCATCATTTGAAATATTTTGAAATTAGCCTATTCTCTGTTACTAACAAGTAGGACTGGCACGAATATTCATAATTCTAATAAATTACAAACCTGTGCCATATAACCAGGGATTCCTCCGCCATGAAGGGTTTGGTTTTTTCAGAGTTTATCGAATTTGTTGAAGATAGCTTCTCGCCGGATATTGCGGACGAGATGATCGAGGCGTCCGATCTTCCTTCGCAAGGTGCCTACACGGCGGTTGGCACCTACCACCATGACGAACTGCTGACCTTGGTCACCACCCTCAGCAGACTGACCAACACCCCTATTCCAGACCTTGTGCAAACATTTGGCAAGCATCTCTTCGGCTGCCTTGCCTCCGGCTATCCCGGCTTTATTGAGGGTGTCGATAACAGCTTTGACTTCCTACAACTGATAGAAAACCACATTCACGTGGAGGTGAGAAAACTCTACCCAGACGCAGAGCTTCCCAGTTTTGAGGAGAGTCGCCCTGATCCTGACCACCTTATCCTGACTTACAGATCCCAGCGCCCCTTTAGCGACTTGGCCATGGGTCTGATCGAGGGCTGTGTGGATCACTTCGACGAAGAGGTGGAGGTTACAGGTCAGAAGCTCGAATCTTCAGATGGATACGCCATGCAGTTTGACCTCATCAGGAAAGAGTGAGTCGATGAGTGAGCTAGAGCGCCTCCAGAAACGTGCCAAAAGGGAACGGGTGGCGCGCAAAGAGGCAGAGCGGCTGCTTGAAGACAAGAGCCGCGAGCTATTCTACGTCAACCAGACACTGGCTGAGCGGGAGGCAAAAACCCGTTCGGTATTGCAGGCTATCAACGACGGCATACTGACCTATGACGAAGAGGGGATCATCCAATCCTGCAACCCGGGTGCAGAAAACATCTTCGGCTGTAACGACAGCCGCTTACTTGGCCATCCCATCGCATCCCTGTTTCCACAAGACACCCTATTGATACCCGCCGAGGGGCATGATCCAAAACATATTGAAGAGACCAACATCAGAAGAGATGATGGCAGCAACTGCCCTATTGAGCTAACCATCGGTATCGTCAACCTGGAGAGTGGGCGGGTTTATATCGCCACTCTTCGTGACACCACTGAGCGAAATAGCGCCCAGGAGCGGATCAAAAAGCTTGCCTACTATGACGCATTGACCGGATTACCTAACCGCTCCGTTTTTCTGGACCGGCTTGAACTGGCGTTGGAGAATGCCAAGCGGCATAACGACTTGGTGGCGGTGATGTTTATCGACCTCGACCGTTTCAAGCGGGTCAATGACACTCTCGGCCACAACGTGGGTGACCATTTTCTTACTCAGGTGGCAAAACGCCTACGTAACACGATCAGAACCAGTGACACGGTAACCAAACTCCACAAAGACGACGATATCCCCCTTCTGACACGCTTGGGGGGCGATGAATTCACCCTACTACTTTCAAGAATTAGAAATGCCAACGATGTCGCCAGAGTAGGACAACGCATTCTCGAGGATCTACGCCGACCGGTTCGCATCGACGGACACGAACTGGTCCTTACCGGATGTATTGGTATTGCTCTCTTTCCCGGTGATGGCGAAGATGCGGATGCCATACTGCGAAATGCCGATGTGGCCATGTACCAAGGTAAAAAGAGGGGACGAAACCAGGCAGCCTTCTACTCCGCCTCAATGAATGAAACCGCCCTGCATGTGCTGACCCTTGAGGAAGAGCTGCATCAGGCACTTAGAAACAGCGAATTCGAGGTTCATTTCCAACCAAAGGTATCTATTCAAACAAGAAAACCGGTGGGTGCCGAGGCCCTGGTTCGCTGGCATCATCCTAAACATGGCATGATGCTGCCTGGCGAGTTTCTGCCGGTGGCTGAAGAGACAGGACTCCTCGGACCGATAAGTGACTGGGTGTTGGGGGAGACTTGTAAGCAGATAAGATGCTGGGCGGATAGCGGTAAGCAACCACTGCCGATCTCCGTTAATATCTCTAACCAGCAATTCAACGGCGATGATCTGCTGATTAAGTTGAAACGCGTGCTGCAAGAGTCAGCTATAGATCCCGGCCTGTTGGAGTTGGAACTAACCGAGTCCATCGTCATGGAAAATGCCCCTCGCGCAGTCGAAATCACCCGCAGCATCAGTGAGATGGGGGTATCCCTCTCCATCGATGATTTTGGCACCGGCTACTCATCCATGAGCCACCTCAAGCGCCTTTCAGTTGACAAACTGAAGATTGATCGCTCCTTTGTAATGGATTTGGGGATAGACTCTGAGGATGAGGCAATTATCAAGGCGATCACAGCACTGGCCCATAGTATGCACCTCGAAGTAATAGCAGAGGGTGTTGAGACCGAAGCGCAGCTGGAGCGGCTGGGTCAGCACGGCTGTAACGAAGCCCAGGGTTTTCTATTTAGCCGGGCAATTCCTGCGGATGAGTTTGCCGAGTGGCTGGAGTAAACATCGGCTAAATCCGTACTCAGACGAGCACACTTCTAATCTTATCAAACCATTATCGGCAAGCATTACTGAACAGGCGGAAAAAGTTTTCGCCGGTAGTCTCCACCAGCCGCTCTCTCTCCACCCCCCGAACCTCAGCCAGCTTGTCGGCAACAAGAGCTACATAGGCCGGAATATTTGGCTTGCCACGGTGGGGCACCGGTGCCAGGTAAGGCGCATCGGTCTCGATCAGAATACGATCCTCCGGCACCTTTTTCGCCACCTCCCGCAGGTCAGCGGCACTATTGAAGGTGATAATCCCCGAAAATGAGATGTAGAACCCCATATCCAGAGCCGCTTTGGCCATATCCCAATCTTCGGTAAAGCAGTGCATCACACCACCAACCTGGTCAGCTCCCTCCTCCTGCAAAATCTGTAGGGTATCGTCTCGGGCGGCACGGGTGTGAATAATCAACGGTTTATTACAGAGTCGAGCTGCTGCAATATGGCGGCGAAAACGATCCTGCTGCCAAGTCAGATCCCCTTCACTACGAAAATAATCGAGCCCGGTCTCACCAATGGCGACATTCTGGGGGTGCAGTGCAAGCTCAGCCAGCTCTTCGGGTTCCGGTTCATGTCGCTCATGGTCATTGGGGTGGACGCCGACTGAGAGAGAAACACCCGGCTGCCCCTCTACCAGGGTACACATCGCCGGGTAGCTTTCGAGATCAATAGAGACACAGAGAGTGTGGCCTATACCCTCCTCCCTGGTGCAATCCAGCAACTTCTCAAAACTGTTATCAAACGGCGTAAGATCGATACGATCAAGGTGACAATGGGAGTCTACAAGCATAATCAGGTCTATCGGAGAGAGTAAGAGAGGCGGTGCCTACCAGCAGTAGGCCCGTTACATAGTGTGGGTCGGACGCTCCGATTTCAGTGCGCCTGCAAGATAGGTCTCTATCTTGTTACGAGCCATACCGCCGTCCTGGTCGCTAAACTGGACGCCGATACCGGCCGCCCGGTTGCCTTCGGCGCCAAGGGGGGTGATCCAGATGATCTTCCCTGCAACGGGAAGGCGTTCGGTCTCATCCATCAGAGTCAATAGCATAAAGACCTCATCCCCCAGCTTATATTTCTTGTTTGTTGGGATAAACAGACCACCATTTTTTACAAACTGCATATAGGCTGCATACAGAGCATTCTTGTCTTTGATAGTGAGCGACAAAATACCTTGCCGTGCCCCTGGTGCTTTTTGATCTGCCATTGTTATCTCAACTGTCTCTTCTGGAGGCTGTCATCAACAACCCTTCCAATAACATTTGCGTATTGAGCTGAGAGCCCGATAAACGAATCGCTTCATAAGTACGGTCCAATAGGTCATAAAGACCTTTCAGATCCATCTCCTGCGCTAACGAGTGGAAGCGTTTGCGCTGATCCGGATTGATCACATCAATCGCCTCATTCACCGACCTGAGTCGAATCATATCCACGATCCAACCACAAAACCAGTGCAGGGTTCTGGCAAAAGGCAATTTTTCCCATCTTGATGCCACCGCCACGGGGTCACCTCCCTTTACCAGAATAGCACTGAACTCATCAAGCATTCTCTCTCTCTCTGCAAGCAGCTCCGAATCGGCCGATGCCAGAGCAGTCAATGGAGAGCCGGAAGTCAATGCGAGCAGTAGCTCAGGTGATGTTGCAACCCCCTGTTGTGATAGCCACTCAATCGACTGAGCCTGCTCGGGTGTCGCAAAGTGATAGCGCTGACAACGACTGCGGATAGTTGCCGGTAATCGACCCGGGCGACTGCTGATGAGAATCATAATGGTCCAATCAACCGGCTCTTCCAGTGTCTTCAGCAGGCTATTGGCTGCGGCAATATTGAGTGCATCAGCAGGCTCGATGATCGTCACCTTGAAACCACCTGCCTGACTTGTAAGCGTCTCCTTGGCGGTAAATTCCCGAATAGCATCAACCTTGATCGCCTTACCCGGCTCTTCAGGTTCGATCCGCCGGTAATCTGGATGAGTCTCCGCCTGAAACAGATGACAATTCTTACAGTTGCCGCAAGGCTTTCCACCCTCTAGAGGTGACTGACACAGAAGCGATGCCGCCAGACGGATACCAAAACGGCGCTTGCCCAACCCTTCCGCACCGGTAATGAGCAGCGCATGAGGCAACCTGCCGCGCTCCCTGACGGCCTGCAGGCGCTGCCAGTTTTCAGCATGCCAGGGTAGTTCCCCTATTACCTCATGCATCTCCCACTTTCCCCTTGAGAAAAGCCCCGATTACCAATTCGATACTGAGTTGAACGCGCTCCAGAGGCTCGGCGGCATTGACTACCCGTACCCGCTCAGGCTCCCTCTCCGCTATCGCTAGATAGGCGCTACGTACCTTATCAAAGAAAGCAGCCTTCTCACTCTCGAAGCGGTCGGGCTCTGAGCGCTTGCCCGCACGCTCCAAGCCAACCTCTATCGGCAGATCGAGAAGCAGGGTCAGGTCCGGCTTAAGTCCCTGCTGTACCCAGGCTTCAAGAGCGGCTATGCGCCCGTTATCGATACCGCGCCCTCCTCCCTGATAGGCGTAAGAGGCATCAGTAAAGCGATCACAGAGCACCCACTTGCCCGCTTCCAGGGCCGGTATGATCTTGTTGTGAAGATGTTCAGCACGAGCGGCAAACATCAACAGCAGCTCTGCATCATCCGACATGCCTGTGTGCTTGTGTCCCAACAGCAGTTCGCGCACCTCTTCACCCAAATCGGTACCACCTGGCTCGCGGGTAAACAGCACCTCTTTACCGGCGTTCTCAAGGAGTCGGCGGATATGGTCGAGGTTGGTGCTCTTACCGGCCCCCTCGCCACCTTCGACGGTAATGAATTTTCCTTTTGCTATCGACATTATCTTTTCAAGTTGTCAGTTGTCAGTTGTCAGTTGTCAGTTGTCAGTAAATTAAAAAATTCGTTCTCTGACTCGGTCAAGTCTAAAGATGTTTTTATTTTTAAATTCAGCTAGTTGCTATAAGCCTTATCATATGGAGCAGGTCGATATCATCCCCCACTGACAACTGCAAACTGCAAACTGACAACTTTGCTCTCACCGTTTCAGCTGGTATTTACGCACAGCCCGATTGTGTTCTTCCAAGGTATTGGAGAAGTAGTGCAACCCCCCACCCTTGGCGACAAAATAGAGGCTCTTGCCCGCTGCCGGATGCATTACCGCATGAATCGCATCAGCTCCAGCCATCGCGATTGGTGTCGGTGTCAGGCCCCTATGGACATAGGTGTTATAGGGGGTGTCCTGCTTTAGGTCCTTACGCCTGATATTACCATCAAAAGACTCACCCATACCGTAGATCACGGTGGGATCTGTCTGAAGCTTCATTCTCTTGTGCAAGCGGCGGACAAACACCCCGGCAATCATGGGGCGCTCAGCCGCATCCCCTGTCTCCTTTTCCACTATGGAGGCAAGAATAAGGGCCTCTTCCGGAGTTTTTAGTGGCAACCCCTTATCTCTCTTTTCCCACTCACCCGCCAATCGACGCTCCATAGCATGGTAGGCACGTTTAAGAAAAGCGAGGTCTGTGGTTCCCCTGGGAAAGTGGTAGGTATCAGGAAGGAAGCGGCCCTCCGGGTGTTGCCCTGGATATCCCAACCGCTCCATGATCAGATCATGAGACAATCCCTCAAGAGTCTGCTTAAGCGCGGAGTGTGAGCGTACCGCCGCTAGTACCTGACGGATATCCCACCCCTCAATCAGGGTCAACGAGTGGCTCACCACCCTACCGGAAACCAGTAGCGTCAGAAGCTGCTTTGGTGTTATGCCGGGAGCCAGATGATACTCACCCGCCTTGATCTTGCCGGCACTGCCGTCCCAGCGCGCCAGCAAGCGGAGGTAGAGTCCACTCTCAACAATACCCTGGGCCTTCAGTTCCATAGCCAAGCGTGAGATAGAGGTGCCTGGGGCAAGCTGGTAGTCGATACCCTGCTGCGGCAGAGAGAGTGGTGTATCAATGAAACGGTCGTGCTCCATCCATGCCCAGGCGGCAAGGATGCTTACGAGGATGACAAACAGGCCAAAAAGACGATGCAACATAGAGAGTAATTATGCCCGATTTTTCAGTGGATAACCCGGCTGAAATGAGCGGATTGTAAAAAAAAAGCGGGACACAGAGAATGCAAAGGAGACGCAGAGAATGCAGAGAAAGATAGAAAACTCGCTATGTGATTTCTTCTGTGCTCTCTGTATCTACTCTGCGACCTCTGCGTCCCGCTTTTGCTTTTATCTCAAGAACTCAGGCACAAAAAAACGGAGCTCTGGGGCCCCGTTTTTTCAGTGGTGTGATACCGCTCAGTCTTTCAAACGACGCATCACCACCGTACCGTTGGTACCACCAAAACCAAAGGAGTTGGAAATGGCTATATCAATCTTCATCTCCCTGGCGGTATTGGGCACATAGTCCAGGTCACAATCTGGATCCTGGTTCTCCAGGTTGATGGTGGGAGGTGCCACCTGATCGCTTATGGCAAGCGCGGTAAAGACCGCCTCTGCACCACCGGCGGCACCCAGCATATGGCCGGTCATCGACTTGGTGGAACTGACACAGAGCTTGTAAGCATGATCGCCAAACGCGCCCTTGATACCCATGGTCTCTGCAACGTCACCGGCAGGGGTGGAGGTGCCGTGGGCGTTGATGTAATCAACCTCTTCAATATTGATGCCGCCGTCCTGCAGTGCCAAGAGCATGCAGTCACGGGCGCCCTCACCATTTTTGGAGGGTGAGGTCATGTGATAGGCATCGGAGTTCATGCCTACACCCACCAGCTCTGCATAGATCTTCGCCCCACGCGCCTTGGCACTCTCATACTCTTCGAGCATGACCACACCAGCACCGTCGCTAAGAACAAAGCCATCACGATCACGGTCCCAGGGGCGGCTGGCACCCTGAGGATCATCGTTGCGGGTGGAGAGTGCCCTGGCAGCGGCAAAACCGCCCAGGCCTACCGGTGAAGTAGCCATCTCAGCACCGCCGGCAAGCATCGCGTCAATGTAGCCGTGGCGAATCATACGTGCCGCTTCACCGATATTATGCGTACCGGTGCTGCAAGCTGAGACGATGGAGTAGTTCGGACCTTTAAGACCGTATTTAATGGAGAGGTTACCCGCCACCATATTGACGATATTAGCCGGTACAAAGAAGGGAGATATCTTTCTCGGACCACCATCGAGATAAGCATGATAGCTGTTCTCGATACCTGTTATACCACCGATACCAGCACCGATTGCCACACCAATCCTTCTGGAGTTCTCTTCGGTCACTTCCAGGCCAGAATCTTCGATAGCCTGACAGCCGGCGGCCACACCATAATGGATAAACTTATCCATCTTGCGTGCGTCCTTTTTCGATACATACTGTGTGATATCGAAATCGTAGATCGGACCGCCGAAATGAACACTAAAAGGTTCAATTTCGAAGTGGGTGATCGGCCGGATACCGCTCTTACCCGCAAGCACATTGTCCCAGGACTCCTTCACAGTGTGGCCCACCGGCGCCACCATACCCAGTCCAGTCACTACAACCCTTCTTACAGACATCTGAGGTCTACCCCCTTTTGGGATCAGGAAAAGCAAAAGGCCGCAATCCGCGACGATACGGCAAATGCGGCCTCGCTCGAATCAGTCGAAAAAATCAGGTATGGGCTTCGATGTACGCAACAGCCAGCTTAACCGTAGTGATCTTCTCTGCCTCTTCATCAGGAATTTCGGTCTGGAACTCTTCTTCGAGCTGCATGACTAGTTCAACTGTGTCAAGAGAGTCTGCACCCAAGTCATCGACAAAAGAGGCTTCCGTGGTCACCTCGTCTTCAGATACGCCCAGCTGTTCTACAACAATCTTCTTAACACGTTCTTCGAGAGAGCTCATGTTCTTTCTTTCCTCCGGATAAATAAACAGCCGATCCCAGATCGACCGTGGCTATTGTATTCATAATCCCTAAAAGTTGAAAGAGGTTTATACCCTCTTTCAGTTGTAGGGGAAAATTATAAAAATATCTGTCAATTCAATAAGTTCAAATATAAACTTAATAAATACCAGGGTAAAATACTATTCGGGATTACCCCATAAACATGCCGCCATTGACGTGCAGGGTTTCACCGGTGATATAACCTGAAGTCGGAGAAGCGAGGAAAACGACAGCATCTGCGATCTCCTCCGCCTCACCCAGGCGTCCCATCGGGATGCCCGCAAGCAGTGCCTTGCGCTGTTCTTCCGGCAATTCGCGGGTCATGTCGGTATCAATAAAACCGGGTGCGACGGCATTGACCGTGATACCCCTTGGGCCGATCTCACGAGCCAAGGATTTTGTAAAGCCGATCATCCCCGCTTTGGCAGCTGCATAGTTGCTCTGACCTGCGTTACCGGTGGAGCCCACCACTGAAGCGATATTGATGATGCGTCCGGCGCGGGCCTTCATCATGGTGCGCATACAACCCTTTGAGAGACGATAGATAGAAGTCAGGTTGGTTTCGATAATATCGCCCCACTCAGCCTCTTTCATCCGCATCAGCAGATTGTCTCGTGTAATACCGGCGTTATTTACCAAAATAGTCGGTGCGCCAAACTCTGCAGCAATGGCTTTCAATACACTATTGACCGAGTCCTGCTCGGTAACATTCAGCAACATTCCCGCACCCTTAATACCTTCGGCAGCGAGTCGCTCACCAATGGCGCTGGCACCACCTTCAGTGGTAGCCGTACCGATGACGGTAGCCCCTTGCTTACCAAGGGCGTGAGCGATCGCCTGGCCGATTCCACGGCTGGCGCCGGTTACAAGTGCAATGTCATTCTCAAGCATCACCATCTCCACTATTTTCCGGGTAGGCCCGGTCAGTATTTCACCAAGACAGAGCCCCAGGTAAAGCCTCCACCAAAGGCTTCCATCAGCAAGGTCTCGCCTCTCTTGATCCTTCCATCTCTAACAGCAACATCAAACGCCAGAGGAACCGATGCGGCCGACGTATTGCCATGTTCGGCAACCGTCACCACCACCTGATCCATCGGCATGCGCAATTTGCGTGCGGTCGCGTTGATAATTCTTATGTTGGCCTGATGTGGAATCAGCCAATCGATGTCCGACTTGTCGAGATTATTCTTTTCCAGGGTCTCGTCAACGATGCGGCCCAGGGTATTAACCGCCATCTTGAACACTTCGTTACCGCGCATCTCGACAAACGCCGCGTTGGCACTCATTTTGTCGTAGCCTTTGGAGACACCATCAGGCACCTGCAGCAGTTCGGCATAATCACCGTCAGCGTGGAGATGGGTGGAGAGAATTCCAGGCTCATCACTCGCTTCGATTACCACGGCGCCGGCACCGTCACCAAACAGGATGCTGGTGCCGCGATCTTTCCAGTTGACGATGCGAGAGAAGGTCTCGGCACCAATCACGAGTGCACATGTTGCACTGCCAGCCTTGATGAAGTTATCCGCCACACCGAGAGCATAGATAAAACCGGTGCAGACGGCTTGAATATCGAAAGCCGGACAGCCGTGAATATCGAGACGACTCTGTAACAGGCAGGCTGTACTGGGGAATATCTGGTCAGGCGTGGTGGTAGCGAGGACGATAAGATCTATATCCTGAGGCTTCTTGCCCGCCGCTTCGATAGCACGCCTTGCCGCGTGCTCGGCGAGATCACAGGTGGTCTCGCCCTCAGCCGCAATGTGTCGTTTGGAGATGCCGGTACGCTCACGAATCCACTGATCCGAAGTATCGAACATTTTTTCAAGATCGTGATTTGTAAGCTCTTTCTCTGGCAGATAACTGCCCGTGCCTATGATACGTGAATAAGTCAACTCTCCAGCCCTTTATCCAACTGCTTCTCCACCCCGTAAGCAATCCTTTTGGGGACATTGGTATGAACCGCTTTTTCAGCCATCTTGATAGCGTTCTCAAATGCCAGAACATCTGCTCCGCCATGACTTTTAATTACAATCCCACGCAGGCCAAGAAAACTGGCGCCATTGTAACGGCGGGGATCGATCATTCTGCGAAGACCCGCCATCACCGGCATCGCCAACAAGCCTGCCATCTTGGTGAAAATATTGCGATTGAACCCCTCTTTGAGAAAGTGGCTGATCATTTTTGCCACACCCTCCGCACTCTTCAAGGCAACGTTGCCGACAAAGCCATCACAAACGACGACGTCTGTACCGCCTTTATAAACATCATCGCCCTCTACATAACCGATGTAGTTAAGGGTACTGCTCGACAGCAAATCGTTCGCAACCTTCACCTGCTCATTACCCTTGATCTCTTCCTGGCCGATATTGAGCAATCCCACCCGTGGGTTCTCAATTTCATCGACCGAAGCCACCAATTCACTGCCCATAACGGCGAACTGAAACAGATGCTCTGCACTGCAATCGACATTGGCACCGAGATCGAGCATCCAGGTATGTCCCTCGATTGACGGTAGCGCACTGATAATTGCCGGCCGATCTATATCGGGGAGCATCTTGAGAACAAATCGCGCCGTTGCCATCAGTGCCCCGGTATTACCGGCACTGACACAGGCATCCGCCTCGCCCGCCTTTACCAGATCGATAGCAACACGCATGGAGGAATCCTTCTTCCCCCGCAGCGCCCTCGACGGCAACTCATCCATGGCGACCACTTGAGATGCAGGATGAATTCGCAGCCGCTCACTGGTCTCCTCATCACCAAGGTGAGACTTGATCTCCTCCTCGATTCCTACGAGGATAAGATTAACGCTGTTGTCACGCCGCAAAAAGTCAATTGCGGCAGGCACCACCACCGAAGCACCGAGGTCACCCCCCATTGCATCTAGTGAAATGGTTATTCTGTCACTCATTCAGTAACTCCAGCCATATGAAAATCTTGATTCATATAGGCACAACAGCTTCGGCCGCCCCATACGGGACGGCCGAATACCGTAAAACTGCAGGCCACCCACAATAATGGGGGTTATTCGCCTTTACCGCTGACCACTTTGCGGCCACGATAGAAACCATCCGGGGTGACATGGTGGCGCAGGTGAGTCTCACCAGAGGTAGGATCGATAGAGAGGGTCTCTCCATTCAGTCCATCATGTGAGCGACGCATTCCGCGTCTGGAAGGTGTTTTTCTGTTCTGCTGGACCGCCATGGTTCAAGCTCCTGATAAAAAAATAAAAATCAATTCTGTTTGTCCGGCTTCAACCCAGCCAAAACGGCAAAAGGGTTAGCCTCATCTGTCGCACTTTCCTGCTGCAGATCTTCGAAGTCACCATTGGTAAACAGCGTCTCCATCTCCACCGGGCATGTGCCCTGGGGGTGCATCGGTACCTGAGGAATCGCCAACAACAACTCATCCTCTATCAGGTCAAGCAGCTGAATACGTCCCTCTTCCACCATCACCGGATCACACTCATCGGGTAACAATTCCGCCTCTGCGGCAACTTCTATTACCGCCAAGTTTACTTCGGCATCCACTGGCAGAGTCACTGGCTCAAGACAGCGCTGGCACTCAAGTACCAGTTCTGCCTCAACATTTCCCTTGATACGCGCCCGTTTCTTCTCATCTCGATAAAACTCGAGAGTGAATAGTGACTCACCTTCCACACTGACAAGTGCTTCTGCCAGACGGGACAATTCACCCAGTCCAACAGCCCCGGATAACTGCTTTCCGAGGTTGGCAAGACGCCATGGATCGACAAAATCTGGCAAGCGCGACGACATAAGCGCGCAATAATATTACGTAGAGAGGAGAACGTCAAAAAAAATGCGCGGTTTCACAGGGTTAGGGCAGGAAAGATTTGGGGCTGTAACGAAAGTCCCGAGCTTTAAGAGCGATTTGAGCTTCCCCTGCTGAGGGTGTCTGCGGCAGGGATGCCGCAGTCAAGCCCCCATGAATGGGTTCACGGCATCCCTCGGTAGGGGAAGCACAAGTCGCCAACCTCTGCAAAAGCCGGCAATGAGAGATCAGTTACCCACAAGTGCCAGTAGAACACCAGCAGCCACAGCAGAGCCGATCACACCCGCTACATTCGGACCCATGGCGTGCATCAACAAGAAGTTATGGTGATTCGCCTCCAGCCCCACCTTATTGACAACTCGCGCGGCCATCGGCACGGCGGAGACCCCGGCAGCGCCAATCAGGGGATTCACCTTCCCTCCGGTCAGACGATACATCAGCTTACCCATCAGCAATCCCGTCGCCGTACCAATGCAGAAAGCAACGGCGCCAAGAGCGAGAATACCGAGAGTATCGAGGGTCAAGAACTTATCGGCGGAGAGCTTGGAACCAACTGCCAACCCTAGGAAGATAGTGACGATATTGATGATCTCATTCTGAGCCGCTCGACTGAGCCGTTCCACTACTCCGGTCTCTTTAAGAATATTGCCGAACATCAGCATACCGATCAGCGGTGCAGCTGAGGGGAGAAACAGAATACAGAGGATCAGAACCGAAAAAGGAAAGAATATCTTCTCAAGCTTACTCACCGGCCGCAGCTGGGACATCACCACTTGACGCTCTTTCTCCGTCGTCAGCGCCCGCATAATAGGAGGCTGAATAATCGGTACCAGAGCCATATAGGAGTATGCCGCCACCGCAATAGCACCAAGCAGATCCGGTGCCAGCCTGGAGGCGAGGAAGATCGCCGTCGGCCCGTCGGCACCACCGATAATAGCAATTGCCGAAGCGTCTGCCAGAGTGAAATCAAAACCGGGAATATAATTAAGAGCGAGAGCCCCCATCAGTGTGGCAAAGATCCCAAACTGCGCCGCTGCTCCGAGAAACAGTGTTTTCGGCATAGCGATCAGTGCACTAAAATCGGTTAAGGCACCCACCCCCATAAAAATCAGCAGTGGGAACACCCCGGTCTCGATGCCGACATGGTAGACCATACCCAGCAGACCGTCAGGGCCACCGATGCCAGCCACAGGAATATTACTGAGAATTGCACCAAAACCGATAGGCAACAGCAGCAAAGGTTCAAAATTCTTGGCCACAGCCAGAAAAATGAGCAGGCCACCGACCAGCATCATCAATAACTGTCCCCACCCCATATTGGCAATCCCCATCGATTGCCACAACGCCTCTATGCCTCCCATAAAATCAGCTCAACATGAGGAGGACATCACCAACCTGCACGGCATCCCCCTCTTTCACTGTGATAGATGCAACCACACCGTCGCGAGTGGCTCGAACATCAGTCTCCATCTTCATCGCTTCCATCACCATCACCACATCACCGGAACTTACCGACTGGCCCTCGGTAACCTGGACCTTGAAGATGGTACCCGATAGCGGTGCAGGTAGTGGCTCGCCTCCAGAGGGAGCAGCAGGTGCTGCGGCGGGAGCAGGTGCCGTGGTGGGAGCTGCCGCTACCGTTGGTGCGACACTCTGAACCTCACCTCCGGCTGAAACGGTGACATTGTAGGCCTTTCCGTTGACCGAAACCGTGTAGGCCTCTGGACCGCCGACAGGGGGGGCAGGCGCTGCGGCAACAGGCTCGGGTTCACTACCGGGTACCGGTTCAAATGCGTCAGGATTGTTGCGGTTCGCAAGAAACTTAAGACCGACCTGTGGGAACAACGCATAGGTCAAAACATCATCGACCTTGTCTGCAGCCACCTGAATACCTTTCTCCGTCGCCAACTGGTCAAACTCGGCAGTCAGCTTATCCAGCTCATTCTCGATCAGGTCGGCAGGTCTGCAAGTGATCGCCTCTCCTCCCTCGAGTACCCGGGCCTGCAGCTCTTTATTAACCGGCGCCGGGGTAGTGCCGTATTCCCCTTTGAGGACACCGGCAGTCTCTTTGGTGATGCTTTTATAACGTTCACCCGTCAGCACATTGAGTACCGACTGGGTACCAACGATTTGTGAGGTTGGTGTTACCAGCGGTATCAGGCCGAGGTCTTCACGTACCCGTGGTATCTCATCCAGTACCGCATCAAACTTGTCTTCCGCCCCCTGCTCCTTCAACTGGCCCTCCATGTTGGTCAACATACCACCGGGAACCTGGGCTATCAGAATGCGTGAATCTACACCCTTCAGCGCCCCCTCGAACTTAGCGTACTTCTTGCGCACCTCGCGGAAGTAAGCCGAGATCTCTTCAAGGAGAGTGAGATTGAGCCCGGTATCCCGTTCGGTACCATCGAAAATAGAGACCACCGACTCGGTGGCGGAGTGGCCATAGGTCATACTCATCGAAGAGATGGAGGCATCCACCATATCGATACCCGCTTCAGAGGCTTTGGTGATAGTGGCAGTACTTAGCCCGGTAGTGGCATGGCTGTGCAATGCGATGGGCACTGAAATTGTCTCTTTCAGTTTACTAATGAGTTCAAACGCCACATAGGGCTTGAGCAGACCGGCCATATCCTTGATGCAGATTGAAGTGCAACCCATATCCTCAAGATGCTTGGCCATATCAAGCCAATATTCAAGATTGTGCACGGGGCTGACCGTATAGGACATAGCACCCTGAGCATGCTTGCCAACCTTGAGGGTCGCCTTGACGGCTGTCTCGAAGTTACGCAGGTCATTCATCGCATCAAAAATACGGAACACATCCATGCCGTTAACCGCCGCCCGTTCCACAAACTTCTCGACAACGTCATCTGCATAGTGACGGTAACCAAGAATATTTTGCGCCCTGAAGAGCATCTGCATCTGAGTATTCGGCATCGCCGCCTTGAGCCTACGCAGACGCTCCCAAGGATCTTCTCCAAGAAAACGAATGCAGGAGTCGAAGGTTGCACCGCCCCAGGTCTCGAGCGACCAGTAGCCTACCTGATCCAGCTTGGCGGCGATCGGTAGCATATCTTCGATACGCATGCGGGTTGCAAACAGGGACTGATGACCATCCCGCAGTACTAATTCTGTTACACCCAGTGTTTTTTTGTCGCTCATTAGGCTCACTTTTTCTTGTGGTTACACGCTAAAGGTGTGGAAAGCCGGCATCCTGGTGTCACCGGAATGCGCTAAATTTATCTATCAGATGACCGAAACCGGCTTATGGCCGCCGTAATCACCGCTATCAGTTCACCCTCATCATCTGAGGCTTTGGTTACGGCTACAGCGGAGGGTGCTCCTGTGTGAATTTCTTCTTTTGAAATAGCCCGCGCCAAACCAGACATGCCGTACATAGCAAGTACCAGTACAGCGAGAAAAATGAACACGCTTCCCATGCCAAGCAGCATGAGATTGACTCCCTGCATAAGTAGGTCGGATATTGGCATCTTTCAACGCTCCAGCAGCAGAAAGCGAAATCGCCAATATCCGACGACATCCAGCTCTCATGTAAAAATATTTAAATGACTCCATAAAAACAGTAGTTTTATATGGAGTGGGTTTTTTATTGGATAGCGACCTTCTTGTCAAGTTATCCGATTTCTTGTATTTCTATTTTGTTATTGATTTATATGATTTTTTTCTCTCTTTATTGTGCTAAGAAATATATAGCATTGAATATCTCAATGCAATAACTGCCCACTCACATATTGGCTAAAAGTGCCATCTTTATTTACGAACGAATGTTTTTCCCGCTATTTCATCACTGTCACCACTACTTCTTTGATAAGATCCACTCAACTGATGAGCCACCATGAAGTAGTAATGAAACAGACCTCTGATACACCCGAGCTGGTGCTCGGTTCCACCTCACCTTTTCGCAAAGCGCTACTGGAGCGTCTTGCAATAGATTTCACCACCGCCTCTCCCGACATTGACGAGTCCCTCCACGCAGATGAGGCCCCGGAGGGGCTAGTCTGTAGGCTTGCACTCGAAAAAGCCAAGGCAGTGGCGGGTGATCATACGCATGCACTTATCATAGGGTCTGACCAGGTCGCCTGCATTGATGACACGATTTTGGGTAAGCCGGGAAACCGTAAAAATGCCATAACTCAACTCGAAAATGCTTCAGGCAAACGGGTAAGTTTCTACACCGGCCTTTGCCTGTTCAACAGTGCCAGCGGCAATAGCCAGGTACTGTGTGAACCTTTTCACGTGCACTTCAGGGCCCTGAGCCGTAGCCAGATTGAACGCTACCTGGATATTGAGGAACCTTATAACTGCGCCGGCAGCTTCAAGTCTGAAGGTTTGGGCATTTCCCTCTTTGAACGTCTTGAGGGGGACGATCCCAACGCCCTCATCGGTCTGCCACTGATCCAGCTCATCACCATGCTCTCCAATGAGGGGGTTCAGATCCCCTGATCGGAAAAACTGATGCCCAGCTCACTAAAACACAGTATATCGAAACAGCGTCAACTGCTGGCGGATATGATTGCCCCAAAACTGGAGGGGATAGCCGAAGCATGCAGCCACCACTGGCCGAACCGTGAGGGACTCAACAACACCCTCACCCAGCGCGTCAGTGAGCTACCCTACTGCTCCTACCTCTATGCACTCGGCACAGATGCAATTCAGATCACAGACAACATCAACACCAACAGCCATTTTCCCGAGCATTTTGGCCGTGACCGCTCCCAGCGCCCCTACCTCAACAGTGTCTACCCAGCGGTGGACTACTGGCTATCAGAAGCCTATATCAGTCTGCTCTCCAACCGACCGAGCATCACCGCAATTCAGCTAATCAGGCGTAATGGCAAGGTCGTAGGCCTACTTGGCTGTGATTTCGACCTGCGCGACCTACCACTGTCCCAGGAGCTCTATGATGAGCCGGAGCAGTGGCGTCAGATAAAGGGCGATCCCTCGATTCGAGGCATGTTATTTCTACAGGAGCGAGCCACCAGCATCATTGATCAGCACATTGATGAAGTGACGCCCCTGCTGACTGAACTGATATGCAAGCACGGGGTGTTTCACAGCAAGCTGTTCTTCTCCAGCAGCCGTGCCAGCCTCTGGCTAATGAATGATCCCTATCGCTATCGCATGCTCGACATCGAGGCACTAATGGATCCCGCTATCTGCTTTGCCTATCCACTCCATGACTACCCGGCAAATGCCGTTGTCCCGGAACACAAGGTCAGCGAAATTTACGAAAGTTTCAAACGTCTGCGTTTTGCTGATCAGACGGTCTATCTTCGTTCAGGCTCACTCAATATATTTAATGGACTGGTTGGGCTCAATTTCTCCTGCGACGGCTCTCACTATCTGCCCTGGGATGAATTTCTTGATCCCACCAACCCATTCTGGTCCGGAGATATACAGTCAACCAGCCGCCCGGCCTAGGGCCTGAGAAGCCTCTGATCAATTCGTGATTTCGTACCTTGTACGATTTCTACGTCATAGCTCTATGCAATGGCAAGCTATTGCATGATTCATAATGCGAAAGAACCACCCCAACCGCCGGCAGTCATTGACTCAATAATCGACCACCGCTTAAGATTCCGCTTCTGCTACCGTTATAGTCAGTAACACAGCAACGGATTGGGCTCTCTACAATGATACGCAGGCTTCCCCTATTTTATTTGAGTGCAGTACTTCTTCTTCTCATTACCGGAGATGCAGCGGCCAATAAATTCGTCACCATCTCGGGCGGCGTAGCATCTAATTCAGCCGATAAAATAGCCCTTCTGAAAGTAATCGCTTTTTATGCAGGAATATTTTTCAGCATCGCAGGGGTTGGCTTGCTTATCGGTAAAAAACAGTTGAAGGTCGGCCTTGCACCAGGGATTGTTGCATTACTCCTTGGCCTTGGCCTGATCTCGGTAAAATATATCTAACTGACATGGGTTGTCAGTTGTCAGAGCATGGATTGGACTGGGCTCATGAAACCCACGCCAATAAATACACCCTCTTCTCGCTCCTAAACCCCTGAGACTTGGTTTTATTGAGAAGTGACATCGAGTGCCACCAAACCAAGAATTTGTAACAGATTTATCGTCAGCCGGGCACTCACTCCCCAGAGTACCTCTCCATCATAGGGTTCAAAGCGGATCACTTTCATAGGCAGCTCCGTGCCCTCAATTACCCGATGACTAACCTGATAGTTGGCGCCATCTGCCAACCAGTTCAGTGGAATACTGAATATTCGACTCACTTCACGCTTATCCGGCACAAGTACCAGAGGCCATGGAATCTCGGCAACCACAGGCTTCACCAGATAGTTGCTGATAGTACGATACTGATCCAGGCGACCAAGGAGAGTGATATGCGATGAATCAAGGCCAATCTCCTCTCGTGCTTCACGCAGGGCGGTATCAACGGCGTCAATATCCCCGCCATCAACCTTGCCTCCTGGAAATGCCACCTGCCCGCTATGGTGATCATTCTCATGCTCTGAGCGACGAATAAAGAGTAGATGCCATGCCCCACTCGCTCTAAATAGCGGCATCAGCACCGCAGCAGGGTTCGGTGGCCCGGAAAAAAAGCCCTCGGGGTAGTTGTCAGCCTCAAGCCGATGCTTCTCACCATCTGCAATCAGGCGATATATCCTGTCGCTATTCAATTCCATATTTACCATTATTTCACAGCAGCACCGCACGGCACACCACTGGAAAGCTCCCCATCAGGACAACAACTCCTGCCACACCTGACACAGACTGCTATATACACACATCGCAATCCATATCTGGGTCATGACTGCATTCTTGCTTGTACCGATAAAGGTTTCCTGATTACTCCTGAAGCTCAGCCGGAAATGAACGCAAACAAACGCGAATATGAATATAGCGCTTGATTTACTCTTTGCGGGTAAATAGTCAGGGCATTGGAGGTAAATAATTACCAAGAGCATGTTCAGATGCTTCGCGATATGCGGGGTATTTCAAATATTTGCGTTCATACGCGTTTATTCGCGGCCAATATTTAGCTCATCTTCTTCTATCATTGGCTGTGCATCATGGGTAATCAGGTAAACTATAACGAATAACTTCTACCTAGATGAGCCCATCTCAATTGGAAAACACCCTTCTCTACGGTGACAAAAAACTTGCCTACCGGCAGCAGCCGGGCAGTCAACCCGGGGTACTTTTTCTCGGTGGTTTCCGTTCGGATATGAGCGGCACCAAGGCCAAATCCCTCGCCGACTGGTGTCGTGCCACGGACCGTGCATATACCCGCTTCGACTACTCTGGTCACGGCGCCTCCAGTGGTGAATTTGAAGACGGCACCATCAGCCGCTGGCTGGGAGAGACGACAGCTATAGTCGATCAGTTAACCACCGGACCACAACTTGTGGTCGGCTCCAGTATGGGCGGCTGGATCGCCCTGCTTCTTGCACTTGCACGACCCCGGCGGGTTCATGCTCTAGTCACCATCGCTTGCGCCACTGACTTTACCGAGCGGCTGGTAAGGCCAGCATTGACAGTGATACAGCGAGCCCAAATAGAAGCTCACGGCGTTGCTTACCTCCCCTCCAACTACGACCACTCACCCTACCCCATCACCAGGCGCCTACTCGATGACGGACTGCAAAACCTGTTGCTGGGCCAACCGATCTCAATCCACTGTGCAGTACACATGCTTCACGGAGAAGCAGATAAGGATGTCCCCTGGCAGATCAGCCGGGAGACTCTGGAGTGGATCGAGAGTGACGATGTTCAACTCACTCTGATAAAGGAAGGCGATCACAGGCTATCAAAACCCACTGAGTTGAACCTCATCATAGAAACACTGAATCGACTGACCTTGTCATCTTGAGCCGCAGCGTTGTGATAGCGCGATCACAAGCCCTCCCCGTGTATCTTCAGGGAGTACTGATCTCTAGTACCGACACACTCTTTTTCAGCTTTTACAGCCTGTTGATCCGCCTTGTACAGACGGAGGGCCGGAATATCATTTTCCGGCATGGCTTGCTGATGGAGGCATCATGCTCGCCACCCTGTTGCTCCTCCACTCCTGGTATAGCCTGCGCACAATCGAGCAACAGACGCCGTAGGCGATATCCGGTAATATCTTACTAGGAGCCTGTCCGAGAATAGGAGCCGTAGCGAGGGGAAGCCATTTTGAGTCCATTTTTTTGATCATTTGAGGCGAATAGTCGCTCTTATTCAACGAAAATGAGCGGGGAAATGGGCCAAAAGGGCTTTCCCGCAGTAGGTTCTCTATTCTCGGACAGGCTCCTAGCCCCCCTATCCAACCCCAAAGAAGAACATTTGAAGATATGAGCGACAAACACTACATCAAAGCCCATGACCTGCTGTTGGACTCCTTTCGGCTTGGTCTGAGTGTCTTAAAAAGTGACTTCAAGCCTGATTTTATCGTTGGTGTCTGGCGAGGGGGGACTCCGGTAGGTATTGCAGTACAGGAGATACTCGATATCTTTGACGTAAAAGCCGACCATATCGCCATCCGTACCTCCTCCTATACCGGCATTGCCCAGCGGAATAAGGAGGTCCGGGTGCATGGCCTCAGCTACCTGATACGCAATATCAATGCAGAAGACTCTCTGCTTATTGTCGATGATGTCTTCGACACCGGCCTCAGTGTCCAGGCGATTCTCGACACACTGGAGCTGAAGGCGCGTCGAAATAAACCATATGATATCCGTATCGCCACTCCCTGGTTCAAGCCGAACAACAACAAAACCACGTTCACTCCTGACTACTACATCCACTCAACCGATCAGTGGTTGGTATTCCCTCATGAGCTCGATGGCCTGAGTAGGGAGGAGATGATGGAGAATAAAGAGGGTCTAAAAGCACTTTTTCAGGAGATGGGGGTTTGAAGGCAAGTGGAACTTACAAGTAGGACGATGAAATCTCAGAGAAGACGCAATAATTGCTGAGAATATAAGACAGCTCTGCATACTCTGTCCTCCTTTGCGCCCTCTGCATTCCACTTTTTCGCATCAGGGGGGAGACTAACTCAAATAGGCTGATCCATGATCACCGATCAGTAGCGAGAAGAGTTCGGTGATCTCATCATGCACCGTCATCACAATTTCGGGAATAATCTCCGGCGACACCCCCGCCAGCTGCCAGACCTGTGGTAATACCAGTTCTGTTATCTCCTGCAGGTCCTCTTCACGCAACATGACATCAGCCACCGCACTACCAATATGAACCAGCGTCGCCTCAAGAGTATGATGCTCCGCCTCCTCCGGCCGGTGATGCCAGCGTATAGCCGCCTGCAGACTTTCCGGCAGCTTCCAGGAAGCCGCCAGCAAGTAACCTACCTCCTGATGGGTAAAACCAAATATCTCCCCCTCAGCCAAAGGTATAAGCTCATCACGCCCCTTACTGATCAGCAATGCATCCCGTGACTGCTCCGGCAATTCCTGGCACAGCACCAGATGACCGATATCGTGCAGCACACCCATCACAAAGAGGCGTTCGGGGTGCAGCACATGCCGTACTTTGGCCAGTGCCCGCGACACCGCACCACTGGTCACCGAATGGTGCCAGAAATTGGGCATATTGATCAGATCACCGGGTATCCCGGTAAACAGGTTGCCTGCAGCAGAGATAATTGCCAGATCACGAAGCTCCTTTGAGCCAACCAGGGTAATTGCCCGTGAAATCGTCTCAACCCGCCCGGGAAAACCATAAAAGGAGCTGTTAACCACCTTCAGTAGCCGACTGCTTAAAGCTGTGTCCTGAATTATGACAGCAGCAATCTCAGCGGCAGAACTCTGTCCATCATCCAATAGTTCATTGACCCGGATACAGGCCTCCGGCAGTGACAGCAGATTACCGCTCTGCTCTATCAAGACCTCAGGTTTTATTTTCATTTTTCTAATCTCACCCTCACAACCAAAACTGTAGCAGATAAACATCCCTGGAACCCAGACGGAGACCCCATGTAGCAGGAAACCCTAACCACCTCACAGAAATCTCTTTTCTCTTTATGTATTTTAAACATCAACCCACCAGCGACAGTACAAACACTGGACTCGCGTATACTTCTCGGTATACCTTACTGTCTGCAGCACTTTAAAATGCTATAATTTATAGGGACATAGAGCAATGGAACAGCAATATAAGGTTGTTTTCCGCGGCACCAAAAAGAGGGGTACCGAGGAAGAGCAGATCAAACACAAGGTAACTAAACTTCTCCGCATCAGCCACACGGAGTGTGACAAACTGTTCAGTGATCCTAACGAAGTGGTCATGAAACGAAGGATCGACTTGCCCAGAGCGGAAAAACTGCAGCAGCTGTTTGCCAGGGTTGGGGTCTACTGTGAAGTCCTACCCTGTAGTGCCCTGGGACTAAACCCCGGACCAACAGAGATCAATAGTCTCTTCATATGCCACAACTGTGGTTTCAAGAAAAGTCTGGCCAGAGACGAACGCCCCCCTGAGAGATGCCCAAATTGCATCACCACCACCGGTGAGTACAAGGCGCACAAAAGCACACCGCAAGAGAATGAGCAGATCAGGGACAATCTGAAGGCAATCAGTAAAGGAGAGAGTTTGCATCGCAATTTCGATCCTGTGCCACTGCCAAAAAAGAGCCTGGCCAGAGGAAAAATTGTGCTTTCCGGACTACTGGCTATCCTGGTCGGGGTTACCCTCTTCCTCTACCTTTCGGAAGATAGCGAGTTCGGTATTGACCTGAACCAACTGCCGGCAACCGCTACGGGAGTTGTAAATGAACCACCTCCCGATGGGCAATAAATAACGCTTCAGAAAAATACCAGACATCCAGGGAGCCTCTGATTAAGTCTGGTTGGATTTAGGCTGAGATAAAATTGTTCCAATTTGTTTCGAAGTGAGCGGTAATAGCCACTCTATTGCTACGATCTTCGGAGCGAATTGGGGCAATTTTAGCCAGCGTAAAGCCATCATGACTTGATCAGAGTCTCCCTAGCACACAATGTGATGCCCCCTACCAGGGGGGGACAAAAATTTCCCGGCTTCTCTACCATAGCGTGTAGCAGTTCACAGCTTTCCCATCCCCAACAACAGCCTCCACACTTTTGTGACCTTGGTTGGAGTTTTTTCTCCTTTCGTCTAATAGATTGAAACCACCACAAGAGAAACAGAGGAGCCCGAAGATGGGAAAAACAGCAGTTTATCTATCGGCAGTTATTCTGTTTGGGGTGTCGGGTACCCTACAGCCTGCGGCAATAGATCAATACTCAGGGTGGAGTAGCGCAATACCGTCGAATTTACAGACAGTGGAGAATATTGAAAGCACCGTTAAGGTCAGAAAAAAGAGGGGAACGGGAACGCATAGCGTCTCACGCAAAAAATTGAAGAGTGCCATGTTACTCGGGATACTCCTTGGCGGCAGGTCGTCGGGATAGTTTTCCGGGATGATCAGCATGAAAGCTCATCGAGCACATCAATAGCCTCTGCAACGTTTGCCACCGGATAGAGCTTAATGCCCGCCATCCTTTTCTTGGGTGCGTTGTCCTTGGGTACAATTGCCACTTCAAATCCATGCTTTTTGGCATCGGCAATCCGTTGCAGACCATTGGCCACCGGGCGGATCTCGCCGTTGAGGCCGGTCTCACCAAAGATCACCGTATTCTTCGGAATCTTCTGTGATTTCAGAGAAGAGATCAGAGCACACATCATTGCCAGATCGGCTGAAGTCTCCTGGATCTTCACTCCACCGACAACGTTGAGAAAAATATCCATATCGGCGGCAAAGATATTGCCGTGACGGGCGAGAACTGCGATGCCGAGGGCCAATCGATTCTGGTCGAAACCGACAGTGAGCCTGCGTGGATTGCCGTGGGGTGACTCGATAGTCAGCGCCTGCAACTCTACCAGCAACGGCCGGGTACCTTCCCATAGCACCGTGATCACAGTACCCGGACTCTCGGTATCGGAGCGGTTAAGAAAGATGGCGCTGGGATTTTTTACCTGGGCCAGACCGCTCTCCTGCATGCGAAAAAAACCGATTTCCGAGGTAGCGCCAAAACGGTTTTTATCGGTACGCAGTATTCTGAACTTCTCATCTTCGGTTGAAGAGATCGAGAGCGAGGTGTCGCAAATATGTGCCAGGCTCATCGGCCCGGCCAGTGACTGATCCTTGGTAACATGGCCTACAATAACAAAAGTGACCTGACGCTGCTTCGCCAGGCGAGTGAGTGCCGCCGCACTCTCCCTCACCTGACTCACTCCACCCGGAGCCGAGTCGATCCCCTCCCGGTACATAGTTTGGATACTGTCGATGACAACGAAGCTGGGGCTGTGCTCCTCAATGTACTGAATCACCTTATCGGTGGAGGTCTCGGTAAGTACCGAGATATTGGCACTGTTGGCTATCTGTAAACGCCTCGCCCTGTCGGCGATCTGTTCGACACTCTCCTCACCGGAGACGTAGAGTACCGAGCGGCTGTTGGCAATTTCAGAAATATTCTGCAGCAGGATGGTGCTCTTACCTGCGCCCGGCGAGCCACCCAGCAGCACCACCGAACCCGGCACATAACCACCACCGAGTACACGGTCGAATTCACTCAACCCCGAGGTGAAACGCGGGACACTTTCGACATCCACCTCGCTCAGCTTTGTTGCTGATGCCGGGACACCGGCATAACCGTGACGAGCCGCTGCCGCACTGTTTTTTCCAGCCGATATCCTTATCTCCTTCAGCGTATTCCATCTGCTGCATGCCTTGCACTGCCCGGCCCAGGAAGGATAGTCCGCACCACATTCGGTACAGACGTAGTTTTTCTTGATTTTCGCCATGACCTTAACTCATAGCCCGGAGTGAATGAAAATGACAGACAATGCCATAATTGTAGGAGCGCTTTCTCGAAGCGCGATGGGTGCCCGATCACGCTTCGAGAAAGAGCTCCTACTGGAAGAGATTATTTGTGAGTTACAAGCAGTCTTAGCCACCAAATTCAACCCGCGGCACACGGTTGGTCACACCACAAAAGAGCTCGTATGAGATGGTGCCAACCTGCTCAGCAACCTCCTCCGCCGGCAGCCCCCTGCCCCACAGCACCACCGTGTCACCGACCTCTGCATGGGGCTGACTGCGCAGATCCACGGTAATCATATCCATGGAGACACGACCCACCAGAGGCACCCGTCGGGAGTTGAGCAGTACAGGCGTACCCGAAGGGGCGTGTCTTGGGTAACCGTCTCCATAACCGACAGCCACCACGCCCACAGACATCGCCTCAGGGCAGCTGTAGGTTCCGCCATAGCCAATGGGAGCCCCCTCTGAATAGTGACTGATTGCGATCAGACGGCTCTCCAGTGTCATAACCGGGCGCAGCCCCTCCTGTTCGGCCCTGCCATCTATAAACGGTGAAGCACCATAGAGCATAATGCCAGGTCTTATCCAGTCGCTATGGGACTCAGGCCAACCGAGAATGCCTGCAGAGTTGGAGATGGACGTGGCACAACCGATCTCTTTTGCCAGCGGGAGAAACAACTCAAGCTGCTCCTCAGTTTTTTGATCATTACGGTCATCGGCACTGGAGAGATGGGTCATCACGCCCTCTACCGACGCCACCGCCGGTAGCTGTTGCAGTGTATTCCAGGCTTCAAGCAGTTCGTCAGGCTGAAAACCCAGCCGGTGCATACCGCTATCGGCCTTCAGCCAGCAACGTAGCGGTAGCTCCACCTCCTGCTGTTCCAGAATTCGCAACTGTTCGGATTGATGAATGGTCAGCAGCAACTGGTGATGGGAAGCGAGTTGTAGCTCCTCGGTATTGAAAAAACCCTCAAGAACCAGCAGATCCTGAGTAAAACCGGCCTCTCTGAGCTTTATCCCCTCGTCTACCCGCGCCACCGCCAGAGCGTCTGCACCAGCATCAGCCAACACCTTTGCCGCCCGCAATATGCCATGACCATAGGCATCGGATTTAATGACAACAAACACCTTGCTATCAGGCACCGACTCGCGTGCCCGTTGCAGGTTATGTTTCATCGCAGAGAGGTCGATAAGTACTCGCGGCCCCATGAATCGTATCTCCAGAAAAAAGTGCTAAATGTGTGTAACACAGAGTATGAGTAGTACACCCTACGTATCTGTAACATCGCGTGGGAGCAAACTTGCTCGCAATGAATACGCCTCGGAGCCAATCGCGAATAAATTCGCTCCTACACGTATCCCCTCACTCTCGGCATGGATAGATAGAAGAGTGAATAGAGCCCTAATAGCCCCCATCGCTATAAACATCATTGATGTAATTCTCAAACTTAGTAAATTCACCCAGGAATGTGAGATTGAGTGTACCAATGGGACCGTTACGCTGTTTGGCGATAATGATCTCTGCGCGCCCCTTGTCCGGGCTGTCCTCGTTATAGACCTCATCACGATAGATAAAAACAACGAGATCCGCATCCTGCTCAATGGCGCCCGATTCACGCAGATCCGACATAATCGGTCGCTTGTTGGTGCGTGACTCCAGACTACGATTGAGCTGAGAGAGTGCAATCACCGGTACATTCAGCTCCTTGGCCAAGGCTTTCAGTGAGCGGGAGATGGCGGAGATCTCATTGGTACGGTTATCGCCCATACCAGGCACCTGCATCAGCTGCAGGTAGTCGATCATAATCAGCCCCAACTCGCCATGCTCACGCATTAGCCGTCTTGCCCGCGCGCGCACCTCCAGGGGGCTCATCGCCGGAGTATCATCAATATAGAGCTTCGCTTCCGCCAGCAGACTGACGGCAGAGGTGAGCCTGGGCCACTCGTCATCCTCCAACTTGCCGTTGCGCACCCGTGACTGATTGATCCGCCCGAGGGAAGACATCATACGCATCGCCAGCGATTCACCGGGCATCTCCATACTGAAGACCGCCACCGGCAAGCCGCTGTTGATAGCCACATTCTCGGCGATATTCATGGCTAAGGTGGTCTTACCCATTGATGGACGACCGGCAACAATCACCAGGTCTGCAGGGTGGAGGCCGGAAGTTCTGTCGTCAAGATCTGAAAAACCGGTACTCAGACCGGTGATCGGCTCATCCTGCTCGAACAGAGTCTCGATCTTATCCACCGCCTTGGTCAGCAGTGATTTGATCGACACAAAGCCGCCGCGACTCTTGGCACCCTTCTCAGCAATCTCGAACACCTTGCGCTCAGCCTCATCCAGCAGTTCAGCACTCTCCCGTCCCTCCGGTGCAAAGCCGCTGTCGGCCACCTCTGTGCCCACTTTGATCAACTGGCGCATCACCGAGTGTTCCCGGACGATATCGGCATAGGCGCGAATATTGGCCGCGCTGGGAGTATCCCGTGCCAGGGTGCCAAGATAGATCATGCCACCCGCCTCATCCAGCTGCCCATGACGCTCCAGGGACTCAGAGAGGGTCACCACATCGAAGGGCTTGCTACGATCAGCCAAAAGCTCAATAGTGCGGAAAACCAGCTGGTGCTCACGGCGATAGAAATCGATCTCCACCACCCGGTCGGCAATCTGATCCCAGGTGCTGTTGTCGAGCATCAACCCACCCAAAACCGACTGCTCCGCCTGAATATTGTGGGGAGGCATTCGCAGCGAGTCGGTACTCGACGAAGGTGGTGGAATATCGGTAGGAAAAGGTGACTCTTGCATCGGACTCTGATCAGCTGGCTAGGAGTCTGACAGGATAAGGGATGGCCACCCTATGGGCAATGCACAAATGTCTGAAATGAGGAACACAGGTGAGATATAAACACCTATCTCACTGTAGCAAATAAGCTTAAGTGGCTATGCACAATAGTTCTGAAGCACTATCTTCATAGAAACAAAGTGCATCTGTAGGAGCGAATTTATTCGCGATCAGGCGACCGGGCATGTTCTTCGCGAACAAGTTCGCTCCTACACCCGGTTCCCGGATTATTGTGCACATCCATTTAGGTTTAATTATATTAGCGGGATCAAAATGGTGTAATGCGCTGTGCTTGTTGCACTGAAAACACTCATGGCGCCGTCAAGCAGACAGAAAAATTGGAGTCGAGTTGACTCTGCTATATGAGGGTTTCTATAGACTTGTTGGATTTGACTTCAACCCCGGTACTTTTCGGAGCCCCGTCATAGGGAGGATGCCACAACAGCTCCTTCTCCCTCATAGGAGGGTGTCGCAAAAGTCCCCTCTCCCCACCGGGGGAGAGGGTTAGGGTGAGGGGGATCAATAGGTAACTTATTGATTCAATACACCCTCATCCTAACCTTCTCCCTCGTAGGGAGAAGGGACTGGTGCTTTTACGACACCCTCCATAGGGAGAAGGGGCTGGAGCATTTGCTATACCCTCCACAGCAGGAGAGTACCGAAACATCTACGACAAACCACCAACTCCTAACGGCCAACCCTTGCAGTTGACCAAACCTGGTAATTCAGCGTAAAGAGTCTTAGTCTTCCTCTGCTTCGACAATAAGCTTGATAGTCGCATCCACGTCGGAGTGCAGGTGAACCTGCACCTCGAACTCACCCAGTGTGTGGAAAGGACCGTCAGGCAGGCGTATCTCTTTCTTCAGCAACGTGACACCAGCTTTGATGACTGCTGCGGCGATATCGGCAGTGCCGACAGAACCGAACAAACGACCCTCTTCACCCGCTTTGCGGACAACAGTAGCGGTAATCTCTTCCAGCTTCGCCTTGCGTGCCTCAGCGGCAGTCACTGCCTCTCCAGCCTGCTTCTCAAGCTCAGAGCGACGGGCTTCAAAGGCCTCTAGATTGCTCTTGGTAGCGGAAACCGCTTTGGATTGAGGAATCAGGTAGTTGCGACCGAAACCGGATTTAACGGTTACCTTATCGCCCAGACCACCTAGGTTATCTACTTTCTCTAACAGAATAACTTCCATCGTTATTACCCCTGAACAGGTTTTAAACCTTCAATTCTATTCGTTTGGCCCATTTACAGACCGTATTCGAGCCCTAAAATCAAACCATCCATCTGCCATGCCTGCCGCTGCCAGTAGCACGACCACATGAGGCATCGCCATAACCAACAGGAGATATACCCCTATCAGCCAGCCAATGCCCACCTTCATTCGGTAAACCGTTCCATGCACCAGTGCCAGCCCGCCTAAAAACCAGCCGCTAAGTAACAGCATGGTGATATAGCGAAACTCCGGCACCCCACTCCCGACCATCATGACCAGTCCGAAGTAGAGCAGCGTCGCGATCAGCAGGTAACGCGGCAACCTCAACTGATGGAATTCACTACGAAATCCACCTGGGTTGTAGAGCTTTGCCTGCCACCAGCGCGCCAACAGCAGGGTAACCATCAGTTGCAGAAAAAAGCCTGCAACTACAACCCCGGGCATCCACTCCGCCATCCTGTCGACCAGCAACGCCTGCTCGGTGGCCACCACAATCTGGGCCTCCACCAGCGTCTCAACAAATGGCGCCAACAGAGTGCGCCATACCGTGACAGGATCCTCCGACTGGAGATACTGGCTCGCCAGCATCAGCAGGCTGAGAACCAGTGCACCCTGCAAGGCCAGCGCCAGTGAGCGCCCACCCCTCAGCAGTAAAGCCAATAGCATTAGCGGTAGCCACATCAGCAGAACAAAGCCGACAATCGGCATAACACTGCCAAACAACAGCAGGGCAAGGACTCCGCCGGCGGCACTCGCCAACAGCAGGAGAACAGCTCCGGCCGATGCACCGCTACGCAGAGTAACCAGCGCAACCAGTGCCGTACTGAGAATGCTTGCAGGCGGAAACAGGATGGAGAGGATAGCCAGTACGGCCACCATCATCACAGCATGTACCCTGCTCCGCATCGCCAGGGAGGCTAACCCGTGCATCTTTCCTCAATCGGCAAATTCAAACGGTTTCCGACGCAACCAAACAGATGCGACGGTTTGACATATCAGCCATGGCTATCGGTGAACGGCAACAGTGCCAGGAAACGAGCCCGCTTGACGGCAGTGGTCAGCTTACGCTGATACTTGGCCTTGGTGCCGGTAATACGGCTGGGGACAATCTTTCCGGTCTCGCTGACAAACGCCTTCAGCAGGTTGAGATCCTTGTAATCGACCTCGGTAATGCCTTCGGCGGTAAAGCGGCAGTATCTTCTACGACGAAAATAACGTGACATCTCTATCTCTCTATTCAATTCTTCATCAAGCCATCACAACAGAGCCTGTAGACTCCCAAAGGATGGCGAATCAGCAACCCGGGATTTACTCCGCGGCGTCGCCCGTCTCTTTAGCAGCAGCGGGGGCCGGTGCAGGTGCAGCAGCGGGGGCAGGTGCAGGCGCCTCGCTTGGCGCAGCGGCACGAGGTGCCTCATCACGCTCATCAACAGGCTTGGCCAGTGGAGAAGCTTCGGTAATAGCCCTTTTGCACTTGATCACCAGGTTACGCAGAACAGCGTCGTTGAAGCGGAAAGCGCTCTCAAGCTCATTCAACGCATCATCGCCACACTCAATGTTCATCAGAACATAATGAGCTTTGGGCAGTTTCTGAATAGGATAGGCGAGCTGACGACGACCCCAGTCCTCCAGACGATGGATAACACCGCCCTTGGTCTCGATGGTCGAACGGTAACGCTCGATCATACTGGGTACCTGCTCGCTCTGGTCCGGATGGACCAGGAACACGACTTCGTAATGTCTCATTGTTTCCCCTTACGGAATAATACAGCCTCCCGTCATCATTAACGGTGAGGCAAGGAGTTGGCACGAGAGATACTCCCATGCCAGGAAACGCGCGATTCTACAGAGAAGCCAGAGCATCTGCAACTCTTTGTCGAGGATGAAGTTTTCAAAGCTATTCAGGCAACTCCAGGGGAATCTAGCTACTCTGCCCCCTGCCCTAGCGCCTACCCCCCCTCCAGTCGATCCCAAACAGATACAGACAACTACCCCACCAGATATACCGGAGATGCTTGCATATATATAAGGTCTGGTTTAAAAAGGCGTTTATTTCCAGAACAGACACAATGATTCAGGAATTTACAGGGAAGCGATGCTAAAAAATAGGGAGCACACCTCATTGATACCCACAGCACCCAAAGCGGCAGAATCAAGATCACATGGGATAAAACTATCGCATTCCAAAACGATCTTAGGAATTAATCTATGCCACATAACACATTACTTGTGCGTGTCGCATAATCAACTGTTCGGCGAGACAAATATTGACATGGTGTTTATGGGATGAATAGGAAGAAGGGCTCGTGCTCGAAAGATGCATTACTTTTTGGGATTACTCTCTTAATGCTAGATCTTTATGGCTGCGGTGGTCGTTTCGATATTTATTCACCTGGCGAAATACAAAGAACCGTCAAGTCAGTAGAGCCTGGCATTTACCTCGTTAGCTATAAATGGCCATACGTTGTTGATAATTACGGCCCAAATATGGAGTTGTTGCTTGAAGGTGCAGAGGACAATGAAAAGCCCAGAATATGGAATCAGGCAATGGCATCCGCTGTACCAAAGTATCTAGAAGCAAAAGGCATTATTCCAGCAGAATGCGGTGATAATGGCGTCAGTGTTATTCGTAACGGCGAGACAGAGGGCGATGGTGGTTGGGCAGAGTTCCGATGCAACTGAAAGCAGAACAACTTCGTATGCTATCAATAATGCTTGCATGTTTTGCTGTCCACAATAATCAATTTCGCCTAACACTTCGCTTAAGGCCGACGCCAAAAAGCGGCGCGGCTTAGCTTTAACGTTAGATGTCCGAGTATTCTGGGAAGGAATTATTAATGGAAGAAAGTCAAAAATTAGATGCTGAGTGGATTGCCTTAAATGCGTTTAGGGGGCTAACCAAAATCGCATCCCATGGAGATATGGAAAGGTCGATATACGATGCCGCTCTAGATTTAGGTGGTGAGTTGTATCCTGAGCTGCTCGGTCCTGAAGTTAGTATTTTAAAAAGAGAGCGTGAAAGCGATATAACAAAAGAGTATCGACAAAAAGCAAGTCTAAGATCTATTCGAGATGAGATTAGCATTACCCCTCTAGAAATTGTGTCAGCAGATATTGAGGAAATTGAAGGACTTTTAAGACCAAGGGGTCAGAGTAATTGAAAATGGAGTTGTGGTGGCTATATAGTCAATCGAATAGGAAAATAGCAATCAAGCGGCAATCAAGGACACCCGTCATTTCACTGGGTAAGTGAATTTCAGTTACTCTGACCCCGTGAACCGAACCCCGTGAACCGTTCAGAGAGCCAGTAATGCCGAAAATCGTCGAGGAGAGTAAGTTAAAACCATGGGATATTCAACCATACAAGGTGCTCAATCCGACACTGAACACTGTTTCCATTCCATGTTAGTTTTGATGATGGCTAACGATCATGGATACGAATTCACGAATTGACCAGAGCCTCCCCGGTAATCGCATCAAGTGGACAGGGCTTCATCATCCTCAGCCCACCTACGCCTAACTCCTGCTCTTCCCCAACCTCACGTAAAATAATCTGAAAGGGTATCAATCCTACATAATATAAGCAGATTGACTGTGAATTATTATAGAATTGATCCTTATCGTTGCTGTTTCTGGATTTAGGCGTCTAAATAAGAAACTATACCCTTGATAAGGGGAATTAGGGTCCTATCCTTCGCCTCACCGATTGTTAACTACGGAGTAAAACATGAAGCATCACGCCTTTGCCTTGGTGATTAGCGCCACCACACTCGCTATGTCCATTCCAGCTTGGGCCAGTAATACGATTACATGCCCAGATATCTCCAAAGCCAGGCAGATTGCAGAGTGTCCTGCAGAGGAAGATGTAGATCGTATGTTTATGATTAGCTGCGGATTCGAACGGGATCCAGAGGCAAAGAAACCGGAGTTGTGTGATTCATACGCGGAGTTCAAGCGTCGTAAGCATACAGCACTATGGGAGTCCTCCGACGGCGAATTCATGGGTTACGTAACATGTGCTGTCCCTTCTGCGGAGATAAAGAAGGCCAAGCTGGCCAGTGTAGCCGTGTCGCAAAAAAATGGTCTCTATAAGATCTCCTGCAACTACCAGGAAGCTGTTAAATTTACTATGCGCACCCGTAGCGTGTGCAGAGTAGTCGGTGTTAAGAATTCAAGTATCGTTATGCGGGGAGACTGCAGCTCTGATGCATCAGCCTGTAAGGTGGAGTGTGACTGATTAGTCATGCTAGGGCAGGCGTTAAGGAGTACAGAGAGATCAAGTACCTTTGGGGATTAATCTACATAGCCGTATTGATCTGGTCAGGCCTGAATCCAAAGGACCAATTCACTTGGTTCCTTGAGGTTGTTCCGGCATTGATTGGTGGCGTCCTGCTTGTTGCCACCTATAACTCGTTTCGCCTGACCTCTCTGCTTTACATTTTCATTCTAATTCACTGTGTAATTCTTATGGTTGGCGGGCACTATACCTACGCAGAAGTGCCCCTGTTCGATACCCTTGGAGAGATTTTTGGAGCCGAACGTAACAATTACGATAAGCTCGGCCACTTTGCACAAGGTTTTGTACCGGCCCTGTTGGCAAGGGAGATCCTGATACGCAAAAACGTGGTGAATGGTCGTATATGGCTCAACCTTTTTATTGTTTCTATCTGTCTGGCGTTTAGCGCACTCTATGAGTTGATCGAATGGTGGGTGGCTATAGCAACGGGTGAAAATGCTGAAGCCTTCCTCGGTACCCAGGGCTATGTATGGGATACCCAGTCGGATATGGCACTGGCATTGTTAGGCGCAATTACTTTAATAGTGCTTCTATCCAGGCGCCATGACCTGGAACTCAAAAAAGTGATGGCTAACTAAAGTAACTCAAGTTTCGGAGTTCATTAGCCCCCTCTCCCTCAGGGAGAGGGTTGGGGTGAGGGGAGTTGAAAAGCTAACGCTTTGATTCTTCTAATTCCCCTCATCCTGGCCTTCTCCCTGAGGGAGAAGGGACGGTCTATCCAAGCCTTTTACGTCATTTGAACTCCAAAACTTGAGTAAAGTAATTAGCCTTTATAAAAAATAAGAACGCGATACTAGAAGGCAAAATGCAAACACCCCGCCATAGGCGGGGTGTTTGCATTTTGCCGGCAACACTGGGGGATGCCGCTGTTTACAATCACCTGAGCAATTGATAGCAAAGGAACAGGGAGGTCACATCGTCATCTCCTACCCTGCTCTAATCAGGCTTAATTACTTTGCAGCTTCAGCCTCGGGTGTAGCAGGAGCCACTGGAGCGGCAGGTGCTGCATAGTAAGGAGCATAGCCGTAGTAAGGGGCGTTATGACCATAGCCATTGCCGGCGGCATTGACATTGGAACGGGCGTTACCAGAGAAACCCATGCTGAACGCCATATCGCCACTGCCCTGGCCGTTACCGCTACCAAAACCGTTGCTGTTGTAGCCGTTGCCGTAGTATGGGTTGTTGCGGCCGTAACCGTTGCCGTAGGCATCGCCCTGGACATTGGAGCGTGCGTTGCCGGAGAAGCCCATGTTGAAATCCATGTCGCCGTTGCCTTCGCCGTAACCATTTCCGTTGCCGTTACCATTGTTCCAGCCCCAGAAAGCGTTTGCAGAAGTACTGGCAGCAACCAAAGCAGCAATAAGGATGATCTTTTTCATAATATTCTCCAAAAAGAATTTAGTCTGTTAGTGTGTTGTCTAGGCGTACTGCTTTGTGCCCGTCATTGGAGAAGTAGTATATTAGAATATATTAATATGTCAATATTTATTTATGCCTCTATAAAGGAAAGTAGAAACGGTGCCTCGCGATATTAAAGAGCTGATTGAACAGATTCAGTTGCTGGAAGAGGAGTTGGAGCAGCGCTTCGACGGCTTGCGCCAACAGTTTCACTACTCTTTTAAAGGGCGGCGTGTCCGTTTTGAGAATGAAGTCAGGCGGTTACACCGGGAATACCGCATTGGAGTATTGAAGTACCTGCGTCGCGCCAGGCCGATGAACGTGATCACCGCACCGGTGATCTACAGCATGATCGTCCCTATTGCGATCTTTGATGTCGCTATCACCCTCTATCAGCACATATGTTTCCGCGCCTATGGTGTATCCCGTGTGTTGCGCCGTGATCATATGGCAATAGACCGCCATCAGTTGGCCTACCTTAATGCTATTGAGAAGGTGAATTGCATCTACTGTGGTTATGGCAATGGGGTGATCAGCTACTCGCGGGAGATCCTCTCTCGGACCGAGCAGTACTGGTGCCCGATCAAGCATGCCCGCCGGGTACACGGCCACCACAGCCGTTACGGTGAGTTTTTTGACTATGGTGACCCGGAAGCGTTTCAGCAGGGGCGCACAGTGAAACGAAAAGCGTTGACCGGGGATTAGAGCAAAGTTTATCACCGATATGACGTAACACTTTGACCCGGATGAGGTGATGTATCACTGGCATGATGCAATTCGAATGTGAGAACTGTTTATGGAGTGCTGTTCGTCTATAGACCAGGCCTTAAGTGGGAAGGCAGCGTATACAACTTATCCCCATTCCCAAGCGGGCAAGCGAATGATAGATGATAGGCGGTCAGCTGTAGATCTTCGGCATCTACTTCTCCACCGTGCAGTCGGTCACCCACCACGGGAAAACCGATGCCGGCGAGATGAGCCCGAATCTGATGTTTGCGTCCTGTTTCGATGGTGATATCCAGTAGGGATCTGTCGCTTTCAGGATCATATTCAATCAGTTTTGCGTGAGTACACGCCTGTCGACCATCGATGTCACTGTCGATGGTGGTTGCTGTATCAGCGGCCGAAAACCTGCCGTGAACAACAACCATGTACCGTTTATTGATAGCCCGCTGCTGAAACAGGTTCGCTAAAGCGGTGGCGGCCTTTTTCTGGTGGGCAAGAAGTACCAGCCCGGTGGCGGCACGATCCAGCCGGTGGACAATAAAGGCGTTTCGTTGGGGAGTGAGGTGCTGCTCGGCCCAGCGGTAGAGGGTGCAGTGATCACCCCACTTCGAGCCCTGTGAGAACATTCCATAGGGCTTGTACCAGACGCTGTAGGCACCCTCATCGGCAATCAATTGGGCGGGAAGCGGCTCAGCGTTGAGGATGCGCTCATCATAATAGAGGTGCAGCCGGTCTCCAGCCTTCATGGTTTTGGCCTGGCGACGAAGCCGTCGAGTGTTTTTGCCGCTGGTCAGCCACACCGCTCCCTTCTGCATAGCGCTCTTGATGCGCTGTTTCGAAAACCCGGAGGCTTGTGCCAGTAGGTTGACGGCCGTATCGCTGCCGACAGTGACATCTATGTGAGTTTCAATCTGTTGTTGGCACAAGAGGGTCTCTTTTTTACCTGTCAGTCAGCTTAATCTCGATACGCCGGTTGGCCTGTAGCGCCACTTCGTTTCGCCCCTTATCGACTGGATGAAATTCGCCATAACCGGCGGCTGAAAGGCGTGCCATTGGTATCCCCTGCTGCCCGAGAAAACGCACCACCGATACTGCTCTGGCGGTCGAGAGCTCCCAGTTTAAGGGATATTTTAGGGTATTGATGGGGCGGATATCGGTATGCCCATCCACCTGGAGTATCCAGTTAAAACAGGTGCTGCAATCAATACCGCAGGCAGCAATCTGGTCAACATAACACAGGTTGAAATAACTCTGCAGTAACGGATCGGCAATTTATCTATAGTGGCTGAGCACAATAATCCGGGAACGGGATGTAGGAGCGAACTTGTTCGCGAAGAACATGCCCCGGAGCCTGATCGCGAATAAATTCGCTCCTACAGATGCCCTTTTTTCTATGAAGATAGTGCTTCAGAGATCTCGGGGTGTTTAGTGCTTCGGAAATAAGGAATTTACGATACTCCTGGAAGAAGAGAAGCACCTTGCCACTGTTATAGCCGGCAGACTCCTAGGCTCTGGTCAGTCGTCGATAAATATCCGATACCTTCAGCGGCAGGCTCTTCACATCATCAACGACGGTGAAGGCGGCGGGGCCGTAGAGATGAGGCAGGTAGTCCCGTGCCTCATCATCGATAGTAATACAGTAGGGGTGAATACCACTCTGACGGGCCTCCACCAAGGCACGGCGGGTATCCTCTATGCCATATTGCCCACGGTAGCTGTCGTAGTCATCCGGTTTGCCGTCGGAGAGGGTGATGAGCATGCGGGTCTTGGCTTCGGTCTCCTGTAACAGGCTACTGAGGTGGCGGATAGCAAATCCCATACGAGTATAATCCTGAGGCAGAATACCGTTGATACGCGCCCGGGTCTCGTCATCATAGGCTTCACTGAAGTGTTTGATATGGAACAGCTCACAACGCTTGCGCGTCATGCTCGAAAAGCCATAGATGGCGTATCGGTCACCCAGGGTTTCCAGCGCCTCGCACAACAGTACCAGAGATTCACGCTCTGCCTGATTGATCCACCCTTTGGTGGATCCACTCATATCCACCATAAAGACCACAGCGATATTGCGTTCGCTGCGGTGCATACGGGTAAACAGCCGGTCTGTCATCTCCCGTCCCTGCCTGACATCGGCCAGCGCCTCGACCAGAGCGTCAATATCGACACCGTCACCGTGGGGCTGGCGCTTCAACAGGCGATCCTCATCACGCATCGCCTCGAAAGTCTTGCGCAATTGCCTTACCAGGCCACTGTACTTCTCCAGGGTATCAGCGACGAAGTTATCATGGATGGGAACCACCTCTTTCTCACGCACAGCACACCAGTTTTTCCGGTAGTGTTTACGTTGAAAATCCCACTCCTGATAGAGAAATGCGCCCTCTTCATGATAGGTGCCGCTCCACACATCCTCCAGCTCTTCATCATCATCGTTCAACAGCGATGGATCATATTCACCCGGCCCGGCAGGCTCCAGATAATCATTGGGAATATCGCCAAAATCGACAATGATGGAGCTTGCCAATGCTGCCATCTCATCCGGTAGCGGTACAGGCAGATCATCGAGCAGAATCTCCACTCTGAAACCTTCCGGATAGGAGGGATCTTCAACCTCCTTTTTCATGAAGCGCTCTTTTTTCTCTTCGTCTCTCTCCTCCTCTTCCCCAGCCCGCTTTTTCTCCCGTTCATCCAGTATCTGTTGTAGCCTGACCTTAAAGTGGGCCTTCTCTCTCTCGGCACGAGTCTCCATGCAGGCGATGGCACTCTCCACCGCTAGCCCACCCTGAAAGCAGGAGACCGTGCAGGGAGCCAACTTGCCCATATTCTCTACCGCCATATCAGCGACCTCCCAGACACTCACTCCCGGTTGGGAAAGCTGTTGGGAGAGTAGCTGCCAATCGGAGGAGAGTACCGCAACATCGGACTCATCTTTGAGATGCACCATTTGTCGGTAGAGACCCGGCAGTTCACGGCTAAGGCAGCCCTCGAGACGCAGTGTCTCCATTCCATGAAACAGTGGAACAAATCCTTCAGCTGTCGGCCCGATATCCCGCAGTGCCCGAAAGGTACCAAAGCGGATCTGCGCCCACAGTAGTGCAAGAGTGATCTTGTAGTGGAGGAAGTTCTCCTCCCTGGTGGAGAAGAGTGACTGTATGGAGGGAAGAAAGAGCGTCTCGGTATCGGTATAGGTAGTGTCGCAGCCGGCTATCTTCAGCTTGCGCCCGGAGAGCCCATGAAGAAAGCCGGTGAGCACCCTCTCCTCCTCTTCCAATATGGCACCGTGCAGGCGGGTGTGCTGCATCTCGGCAAAGCCCGCACTCTTCTCAATTACCTGCAGTGCCGGTCTCAGACCACTTAGGTCGTAGACATCCATGGTGTGGAGGGCCCAGGCTTCGATCATGTGGTGATCCATAGCGGCCAGAGCCGCCACACCGTGGCAGGCAATCTGGTAACCCAACTCTACATGGGTACTGGCTACCCGAATAATCCAATCGAGCAGAAACTCCTGCTCCTCGCGGGATAATCCGGCGATGCCTTGTGAGGGCAGCCGGGTATCTCTGAAAGAGAATTCTACCTCCAGTGGCTCCTCAAGCAGGGTCTCTATCTCGTCGGCGGTAAGCGGCGTGTTGCTAGTCATTTAAAAGAGCGACGATGAGAGCTCATTGACCGCTGCAAGCATCTCAGGGTCATCGGTGAGGGCCTGTGCAATGGCCCCACGGCAGGCTGCCACCGGATCAACATCAGAGGTGATCAGTTTCGCTGCATGAACCAGTAAGCGCGTACTGGCCCCCTCCTCCAAGCCACTGCCCTTTAGATTACGGGTCATGGCGGCAAACTGCACCAGCCGTTGTGCGATGCCAAGCTCAACACTGGACTCTTTGACCACAATTCGAGCTTCCAGCTCTGCATTCGGGTAATCAAACTCCAGGGCAACAAAACGCTGGCGGGTGCTCTGCTTCAGATCTTTGAGAACACTCTGGTAACCCGGATTGTAGGAGATCGCCAGAGCAAAATCGGCGGAGGCCTCTACCAGAGTGCCGAGTTTCTCCACCGGCAGGATACGGCGATCATCGGCCAGGGGATGAATCACCACCATGGTGTCCTTGCGCGCCTCGACAACCTCATCAAGATAACAGATGCCTCCCGCTTTCACCGCCTGGGTGAGGGGGCCGTCGATCCAGACTGTCTCGCCCCCTTTAACCAGGTAGCGCCCCACCAGATCGGAGGCGGTAAGGTCGTCGTGACAGGAGACGGTGATCAGCGGGCGCTGCAGACGCCACGCCATATACTCCATGAAGCGGGTCTTGCCGCAGCCTGTTGGGCCTTTCAGCAGTACCGGCAACTTGTTGCGATAAGCGGCCTCAAAGAGGGTGATCTCATCACCGGTGGGCTGGTAGTAGGGCTCACTCTTCACCTTATACTCATCCAGTCGTAGTATTCTGTTCTCCACAGGGGCTCCTATAGGAAAGTTATCAGTTGGCAGTTTGCAGTGACCGCGTAAAAATGGTCGGGTAACAGCAGCGTCTTCTCGTGCTTCACAACGTGAGGCGATAGTTAGTCTGATATTTCACTGTGAAGTTTACAACATGGGAACTTTAGGGTTTGTGTCTAGGAACTGCCAAACAAGCCATGAGGGTCCATCACATGATCTATTACTCTTCACTCAACTCTTTATGGTGTTCTGCAATAGTCACACAGTTTCGCCCTTGAGCCTTGGATCGGTAAAGTGCCTGATCTGCACGTTTAGCCATTGATTCACGGTCATCTCGCGGACGCCAGATGGTCGCACCCAGGCTGGTGGTCATCTGGCCTATCACCGGGAAGGCATAATTTTCAACGGCACTGCGGACGGTTTCAGCCACCACTTCCATTCCTTTTAGATCGGCACGTGGCAACATGATAAAGAACTCATCTCCACCCCAGCGGGAGAGCAGATCATATTTACGGATATTGGACTCCACCACCGCCACCAGGCTTTTGAGAACACGATCTCCAACATCATGACCTAACGAGTCATTCACCCGTTTGAAGTTGTCGAGATCTAGCATGATCAAGCCCAATTGACGACCACCCTGAGCTGTATTGATAATCTGCTGATCCAGAACCTCTTCAAACTTGGAGCGATTTACAGCACCGGTCAATCGGTCAGTTGTAGCCAGATGTTTAAGCTCCTTATGGTGCTTTATATGTCGGGTAACATCACGGTGCGACTCTATGATCTGGATCACCTCTCCCTCTTCACTCAGAATCGGCGTTGCATGTATCTCCACATAAAAAGGAAGCCCCTTTGAGTCAAAATGCTTGTGTACTATGTTGGTAGGCTGTTTACTCTCTAGAATAGTCTGAATTGGACAGGGCTCATCTTCGGAATCACAGGGCTTATCTGTTTTGTGAGAGAGTTGATAACAGGTCAATCCCTGCAACATTCTCTGGTCTGTCAAATAGGCATCGCAAGCCGCCTGGTTGGCGGAGACAACCTGATGATTACTCACATCCAGGACCAGTGTGGGATCTGCAATGGAATCAACCACCTTCTGTATAAAGGCGCGTGACTGTTCCAGCTCCTGTTCCGCCGACTTCAAGGGGGTGATATCGGTCATATAGGAGTAGAAGCCGACCACCTTGCCCTGTTCGTTACGCTCAACCCGAACAGTGTCGCTGACCCAATGATACTCTCCCCGCTGATCGACCAGGCGAAAGGGAGATCGACTGAATGTGGTATAGCCCGCCGCAAGCCCGGCCTCCAATTCATTGGTGAGTGCGGCTATATAGGTTGGCTCGACAATGCTCGCCAATCCAAGCCCCTCCTTGAGAAACTGGTCCTGTGAATAGCCAAAGACCTGTTGCAGATTTCCCGAAACATAGGCCACTGGCCAGCCGAATTCGTTGCGCCAGCGGAAAATCACTGCCGGACCGACAGCAAAAATATCACGCTCATGTTCGATACGCTGATGGAGTTCACTCAACTTGGCTGTAGTGCGGTGGCGCTGCTGTATATTCCAGAAAAGAATCATAGCACCCAGGGTCACCAGCAAAACGGTGAAAACTATCATCGGGATAGCAGGCTGCAGGGCCGTCAGGTGGGCCTCCGACACATCTTCATCCGTCAGCCGATGAACAATCACTGTCGCGCAGTGCCGACAGCTCTCCTGCCCACCCCCTCCTATCATCAGCCAGGAGAACGTGTACACCTCTCCCAGTTTGGTCTTGATCTGTCCTTGCGATACCCCCTGCATCTGCTGCCAAACCGCTACCTGCTGCATGGAGAATTGATCCTGCGCCCTACCTTTGAACATAAATCCCCAGGATTGATCCGCCCTGAAGCTGACCAGGTATTCACCGTTACTATTCAGCATCGCAGTTCTGCCGGGCAGCATACTGTTAAGTCTACCCAGGTGCCTCAGCAAGGTATTGCCCAGGTAGTTCAAAATGACCACACCCCCTTTTTCACCACGACTATCAGCAGCCGGCATAGCAAAGCGAATCATCGGTTTGAAAGGGAGTTCAACCTCCTTATGCTCGATATTGAGATCGAAGGGTGAGACATAGAGCGCTCCGACCGCCTTAATAATACTGTCAGTGAAATAGTAGCGGTGCCGCTTCGACTGCAGCTGATCATTGGGAACGGCCATCGCTTTGCCACCATCTAGATTAATTCTTATCCTTTCATCCCCTCGACTATCGAGAAAGCGTATCTGATCATATCGCTGTTTGCTGGTACTGAAATTTTGATAATTTTGTACCAGTGTATTGTCTGGAGTTTTCTCCCCTTCTTCCGCAAACTTATCCAAGTAGAGTATCAGTTCCGGCATTGAAGCGAGGTAGCTCAAATCGCTTCGCACATAGGAGAGTTCCGCTTCCATGACAGAGTGTTGGCGTGCAACGCCTTGCTCGGCTTGTGTGGCTAGGCGGGATGCAACCAGTTGATGTTGTTGATTAAGGAACAACCCAAGCAACGTCGCCATGATAGCGACCAGAATAAACAGAAATCCAAGGTATCGTTGCCACATACCTAGTGGTCCAACTCCTGCCGGCCATCAGTGGCTTTGGCGCGCTCTCTGAAAACCACTACGGCACCGGTTATCTGATCCCCTTCGAAGATCGGGGTACTGACATATTCTGTCGCAATACTGCTGCCGTCTTTACACCAGAACAGCTCATCCGTCCCCCTATGTACGATACCGGATAACAGTGCGGCAGTAATGGGACACTCAGACACAGGAAATGGGCTACCATCTGGACGGCTATGGTGCCACATCGAATGGCTGTCATGCCCAATCAACTCATCCACTTCATAGCCGAGAAGGCTTGCCGCAGCGGGATTAACGAAGCTATGCTTGCCCTCTTTATCCAACCCAAAAATACCGTCACCAGCAATATCGAGTATCAGGCTTTTCTGACTTTTTTCAGCCTTGAGTTCATGTTCCAGTGCCTTAAGGTCGGCGATATCATCAAACACCCCGACCAGATATTTGATATTAAGTTTTTCATCCCGCACCGCACTCAACGTAAACTGTACCCACGTGCTCCCGCCATGGCGGGACTTGATCTGGGTCTGCACCATAAACTGACTGGTGTCACCGCGGCGCATCAATTCAAAACGAGCGGTTACGACCGGTAGGCTTTCTGCGTGAAGTAGGTCGGTAACATTGATCCGACGCAGCTCCACTTCACTGTAACCACTGATTTGGGAGAGACGGTGATTGGCCTTTATTATCGCACCGGTGGGAGTAGCAAAGACAAAACCCACCGCACCTTGCTGGAACAGAGAACGAAACTGCTCTTCACTCTCCACCATGGACTCACGTTGACGGTGCAACCGACGGTTAAGTCGAACTACATTTGCAATTAGAGCGCTCTGGGTGATCAGTACCACTAATAAGATGAGTATCCAGTACCAGTAACGTTGCAGAACCGACAGCAGGCTGACATCGCTATTACGGTCATAAGGTGACAGATCCATCGCCTTGAGAATATCATGTACTTTCTGGTAGTTCTGCGGGATGCTCCAACCACTGATCTTGGCATTAACAGCAGCTTGATCCGTCTCTTTCATCTGCAGCAGTGCCAGCGCCACTTCGCGAGACAGCTCATCCGTAACATGCTTCAATTCAGAGATAGGCCACTCCGGCACCAACTCGCTACTCAGCAGCAGTGGAAAGCCCTCTCTGTTGCGTCGATTAAGAACACGTATTGCAGCGAGGTCGAGTTGACTCTCCTCTGCCATCCGTTCCAGGGTATCGGTACGAACAATCCCCGCATCCACTTTACCTGCCAGCACATCCTTTACTACCTGGTCATGGGTACCGGAGAATGTAAGTAGATCCAGGTCACCTATATCCCCCCCACCCTTCTCGATGGCATAGCGCCCAAGAATCCAGCCTCCCAGGGATGTTTCGTGTACCGCCGCCAACCGCTTGCCATTCAGATCCTGCCAACTACTGATCTTCTTATTGTCAGCACGAACAAACACCACACTACCAAACATACTGGAGGACTGGTTGTTGGCGACACGATTCTTCATAGTGAGAATACGCCTAGCGCCATAATGTACTGACAGGTCGACATAGATTGCGGAATTGACGATAACAAAATCAATCAAACCGTTGTGGACAACCGGAGGAATCTCATCGAAGTCCAGGGGAACGATCTCGAATTGCCGTTTTGAACTTGTGGCGGTGAGATAGTCTGCCATTGCCTGCCACTTGACCCGGGCCACCTGTTCACCACGTTTTGCCAAGACGCCTATCCGAACTTTTTGTGGCGGCATGGAGTCGGCGATAGAGAGGTGCACTAAACCCAAAGAGATGATTAAAACTGTAAGTGCCCGAAGCGCAAATAGGGCGCGCGAGAAATTCATCTGGTTCTTTCGATACTCATTGAGTTTTTATCCTGAGAATACAATTTTTTCGTATGATCTCTGCCTGCAATTGGCTTAACAGCTCTTCCTCTTCAAAGCAGGGATAGCCCAACTATTAATTACGGAAAACCCCCGCATCCTTATAACCTAGATCAATTAAGGTCATCATGCCACCGTACGATAAATCCCAGGCGTATAATTCCTTCTCTTGTGGGCCGGCCACAAAAAACCCCGAACCAAAAAGACACGGGGTTATTGTTAGCCAAGGCCGACAGATGTCAGTTTAGGGCACCTACTCAGCAAACGGGTGACGCAAGATAAGTGTCTCTTTACGGTCAGGACCGGTGGAGATGACATCGATGGGAACACCGGTCAACTCCTCAACCTTCCTCAGGTAGCTGCGGGCATTCTCCGGCAAATCGTCAATGTTCTTGGTGCCGACGGTACTCTCACTCCAACCCGGCATCTCGGTATAGACTGGCTCACACTTCTCAAAACCGTCTGCACCTACGGGCGGAGCATCAACCTCTTTTCCGTCCAGCATATAGGAGGTGCAGATCTTCAGTGTCTCCATACCATCCAGTACGTCCAGCTTGGTAATACAGATGCCGGTGACACTGTTGAGATCCAGTGAGCGGCGCAATGAAACAGCATCAAGCCAGCCACAGCGGCGCTGACGACCAGTGGTGGCACCAAACTCATGCCCTTTTTCACCCAGGTACTGACCGGCCTCATCGAACAGCTCGGTGGGGAAAGGTCCGGCACCCACGCGAGTGGTGTAAGCCTTGACAATGCCGAGTATGTAGTCGAGATGACGGGGGCCAATACCGGAACCGCTGGCTGCGCCACCGGCAGTGGTGTTGGAAGAAGTAACGTAGGGGTAGGTGCCGTGATCAATGTCCAACAGTGCACCTTGAGCACCCTCGAACATGATGCTGCGGCCTTCGGCACGCATCTTGTGCAGGGTACCGGTAATATCTTCAGCCAGAGGGGTGAGACGCTCAGCCTGGGCCAGTGCCTGATCCAGCACCATCTGGTAATCGACGGTCTGGTATTTGTAATAATGCTCCAGTGCGAAGTTATGGTACTCCATCACCTCTCGCAGACGCTCGGTAAAGTGCTCGGTATCCAGCATCTCACCAAAGCGCAGCCCACGGCGAGACACCTTATCTTCATAGGCGGGACCGATACCACGGCCGGTGGTACCGATGGCCTTTTTACCACGGGCGTGCTCACGCGCCTGATCGAGCGCAATGTGGTAAGGCAGAATGAGCGGGCAGGACTCACTGATACCGAGACGACTGGAGACCGGGATACCGCCCTTCTCCAACATATCCATCTCTTCGAGCAGCGCCTCGGGAGAGAGAACAACGCCATTACCGATGAGGCAGCGGACACCTTCACGCAGGATACCCGAAGGAATCAGGTGAAGGACGGTCTTCTGACCATCAATTACCAGTGTATGGCCGGCATTGTGTCCACCCTGGAATCGAACCACCGCTTCAGCGCGGTCGGTAAGCAGGTCAACAATTTTGCCTTTACCTTCATCACCCCATTGGGTGCCGATAACAACAACGTTCTTACCCATCATTTATTCTCTTTAGAATCAAAGTATTCTTTTGAGCCTTGGCGAAATTCACACCACCACGACAACCCAATCATCACCCTGCTTTTCCAGGATCTCCCCACAACCCATCTCCCTGGGCCCACCTGACTGTCCAGGCAGTACGTTGATGACACGGCGCCCAAGGCTCCGTAGCTCATCGATTTTATTGCGCAATGCCGGATCTTCCAACAGGGGCGCTAAGATACCTGTTACCTGCTTATCATCCTCGACGGTGCGCAACTGGAAAAGCTGTTTCAAATCGGCACTGAAGCCACAGGCTGGGCGCGCCCGGCCGAATACATGGCCAATATCATCATAACGACCACCGCGCGCTACCTCTTCGCCCACACCGGGCACAAAGGCGGCAAATACCACGCCGGTGTGATAGTGGTAACCACGCAATTCAGCCAGATCGTAATGAACCGGCAACTCAGGGCGTCGCTCAGCGAGGAGTGACGACAGCCGTTCCAACTGTTCCAGCGCAGATATTACATCTTCATTGGCATCCGCCAAAACTTCTCTTGCTCGGATCAGCGCATCATCACCACTCAGATGGGGCAATTCCACCAGCATCCGTCGCATGTTCTCAGTAATATCAAATTCGCTCAGCAGCGATTCGATCTCCGGTACCGCCTTGCGCTGCAGCGTATCGAACAGCGCATGCTCCTGCTGTTTGTCCAGTCCGGCCTGACGACTCAAACCACGGAAGATGCCGACATGACCCAGATCCATGTAGAGATTCTCAAGGCCCGACTGCTGCAGTGTCTGGATCATCAGGGAGATGATCTCATGGTCACTCTCGACACCGGCATGGCCATACAACTCCCCACCAACCTGAAGTGGTGAGCGGGAACCAGAGAAACCGCTGCTGCGGGTATTGAGAACGCTACCAAGGTAACAGAGTCGGGTCGGTGTTGTATGCCGTAGCTGGTGAGCATCAATCCGAGCCGCTTGCGGGGTGATGTCTGCACGAATACCCATAGTCCGGCCACTGATCTGGTCCGTAACTTTGAAGGTGCGCAGATCAAGATCACCACCGGTACCGGTAAGCAGCGATTCCAGATACTCAATGAGCGGGGGCATCACCAATTCGTAGCCCCAGCTATGGAAGAGATCGAGCAGTTCTCGACGCATTTTCTCAAGTGTCTGGGCTTGGGGAGGCAGTACCTCAGCAATCCCCTCTGGCAACAGCCAGTGCTCTGTTTTATTCATTTTCATCAATTCACAAGATAGAGAGTGACAACACCCAGCACCATGCTCACAAAACCACCGACACGCAGACTATGATCGTCCATTTTAGCCGCTGTCATCATCATTTTCCGCATGCCGTTAGGGCTAAGGAAAGGTAGAAAACCTTCAATTACCATTAGCAGAGCAAATGCAATTAGCAGTTCGTGCCACATAATCCTGTCCAAAAAAAAGCCGGGATAGCATACCCAGCGTGTTTATGAAGTCTCTGAGGACAGACCGCTTATTGTCGCATCCCTAATATAGATTGTCTATTTCAAAACCCGGTTTTACCAAGTTGAGCTTACGTCCAGGCGGACGCGGGTCTGTGAGCAGATCGCAACCAGCACCCCACCCCGGAGAAGAGACCGGAGTGGGGTACGATTACTGACGACCTTCCTGATTCTTGAAATACTGGAAGAACTCAGAGTCCGGCTCCAACACCATCATATCGCCACCTTGGCTGAAGACCTTTTTGTAGGCGGTCAGGCTGCGATAAAATGCATAAAACTCGCGATCTTGATTGTAGGCGGCGGCATAGACCGCAGTCGATTTTGCATCGCCCTCACCCCTTAACTCCTCCGCTGTCTTGTACGCATCTGCAAGGATAACAATACGTTGGCGATCGGCATCGGCACGAATTTTTTCTGCAATCTCAGAACCTTGGGCACGCAGCTCGGAAGCCACACGCTCACGCTCGGCACGCATACGATCATAAACCGAACCACTCACCTCCTGAGGCAAGTCGATTTTCTTTACCCGCACATCAAGGATCTCAACACCTAGTTCCCCCGCCTTTTCATCGGAATCCTTTGTCAGCAGGGCCATGATCTCCGAGCGTTCACCCGAGACCACTTCCTTAATGGTGCGCTTACCAAACTCATCACGCAGGCTGGTATTGATACGCTCTGCCAGCAGTCGGCCTGTGGTGTTCGGGTTACCGCCGGTAGAACGATAGTACTGAGCTACATCGGCAATACGCCACTTGGCGAAGGAGTCAACAATCACGTCCTTCTTCTCGATCGTCAGGAAGCGTTCAGGACGGGTATCGAGTGTCTGGATACGGCCATCGAACTTCTTCACGTCGTGAATAATCGGCACTCTCCAGTGTAAACCCGGAGCATAATCAGCATCGACAATCTCACCCAGTCTGAGTTTCAGTGCCAGTTCCCACTGGTTGACGATAAACAGTGAAGAGAGGCCGAAGGCGGCCGCCAGAACGATTAGGACCCCGGTAAACGTACTTTTCCCGCTCATCAGCGAACCCTCCTGCTACGGCTGCCATCCATGTCGGTGTCAGGTGTTCTTCGCTCTGACCCGGTTGTATTGATAGTTGTCACACTACTACTCGTAGTTTCACGGGTGCTGCTTCCTTGGATAAGCTTATCCAGCGGCAGATACATCAGGCTATTACCACTCTTCACATCCATAATCACCTTGTTGGTATTCGACAGCACCTCTTCCACCGTATCCAGATAGAGACGCTTGCGGGTCACTTCCGGTGCTTTCTTGTACTCGGCCAAAACCGCCTGGAAACGCGAAGCCTCACCCTGAGCCTCCGCAATCACCTTTGCACGATAAGCGTTGGCATCAGCGAGACGCCGAGATGCGGCACCACGCGCCTTCGGCACCACGTCATTGGAGTAAGCTTCCGCCTGATTCTCCTTGCGCTCTTTATCCTCACGCGCCTTGATAGCGTCATCGAATGCACTCTTTACCTGCTCAGGCGGCTTCGCCGAGTCGATGTTGACACTGGTCACCTCCAGGCCGGTACGGTAGCTATTGAGCAGATCCTGTGTACGCCGTTTAATATCGCTGGCAGTAGATCCACGCCCCTCGGTGAGAATGAAGTCGAGGTCTGATTTACCGATAGTTTCACGCACTGCTGTCTCAGTTGCATCACGAATCGTCTTATCGGGGGACTGATCCTGAAACAGGTAATCGGCCGCATCCTGGATACGTGACTGCACAGTGAGTTCGATATCGACGATATTTTCATCCTTGGTCAGCATCAACGCCTTGTGACGGAAGGATGAAATCTGATCGACGTTGACTTTGAGCACCTCTTCGGCGAAAGGAATGAGCAGGTGTGGACCTGGTTCTGTCACTGCTTGATAGGCACCAAAACGCAGTAGCACACCGCGCTCTGCAGGTGCCACCGTATAAAAGCTCTTGAAGGCCAGAAGTAGGAGAACAGCGACAGCCACCAATACCGCAATGCCTTTGCCGCCGGGAGTCGGTGCAGTAATGGAGCCACCTCCACCGTTACCGCTACCGTTGCCTTTTCCGCCGAAGATGCCTCCCAGCTTCTCCTGCATTTTTTTTACCACTTCGTCAAGATCAGGCGGCCCTTGGTCGCCGCCCTTTCCGCTCCAGGGATCTTTTTTATCCCCACCCGGTTCATTCCAGGCCATCGAACACTCCAAATTTCTTAATGATAAGTTAGTCTATGTAGACTGCCCAACACCTCATGCGACGTATCCGACAGCTCTGGATTCTATTACTTTATCTACCGATCAGGCTAGTACTTCTAACATTTTCTCTTTCCGGGCCAGTTGCTGGTAAATCTTCTTTGGCAGCGTTATCTCCAGCTCCCACCCCCCCGTGTCGTTAATCTGCTCGGAAACGACTCCACCGAGTTCAAACAACCTTGCACGTAATCGTCCATCTGTAGGTTGTAAGTGTAATACCTTATGAACCTGCTCCTGGTGAAAAAATTCAGCCAGCGCCTCCAGAAGCAGTTCAGTACCCGCACCACTGTGGGCGGAAAGCCAGATCCGTCGAATCAGCCCATCCTCTCCCCTTTCAACCTTCGGTTCCAATCCTTCATCAAGGTCAATCTTGTTGTAGACCTCGATCTGCGGAATCTCATCAGCACCAATCTGCTTTAGAACACTGTTGACTTCGGTAACGCAGACCGATCGCTGCGGGCTGACAGAGTCGATAACATGTAGCAGAAGAGTCGCCTCGGATGTCTCCTGCAGCGTCGACTTGAAGGCTGCCACCAACTCATGAGGCAGATGGGAGATAAAACCAACCGTATCAGCCAGCACCATAGCACTCTCGCAGCCCAGTTCAACCCGTCTCAGGGTAGGGTCGAGGGTGGCAAACAGCTGGTCTTCAGCATAAACACCCGAATTGGTAAGGTGATTGAATAGCGTTGATTTTCCGGCATTAGTATAACCCACCAGTGAAACGGTGGGGATCTCAGCCTTACCTCTGGCCCTTCTTCCTTGATCCCGTTGACCTTCAACCTTTCTCAGCCTGCGCCGGATCTGGGAAATACGGTTATTCAGCAACCGTCGGTCGGTCTCAAGTTGAGTCTCACCCGGGCCACGCAGACCAATACCGCCTTTCTGACGTTCAAGATGCGTCCAGCCGCGCACCAAACGAGTGGAGAGATGGCGTAGCTGTGCAAGTTCAACCTGCAGCTTTCCTTCGAAAGAGCGTGCCCGCTGGGCAAAAATATCGAGAATCAATCCGGTACGATCAACCACGCGACACTGAAACTCACGCTCCAGGTTACGCTCCTGACTCGGCGACAGTTCGTGACTGAAAATCACCAACTCCGCTTCCTCTGCGAGAATGGTCTGCCGTACCTCCTCTGCTTTACCCCGCCCGATATAGAGGCGGGCGTCGGGGGCCTTGCGACTACCAACAATCAAAGCTACAGGCAGAGCACCGGCAGAGACTGCCAGATCCTCAAATTCAGAAAGCTCCTCAGGATCGGGCTTGTTGCCAAAGTCTATATGTACAAGAACGGCTCTCTCGCCAATCTTCGGGCGTTCAAACATCTATAACGTCCAGGGATGTAGATCGGCGTAAAAACAATTCAGATGATAGCAGAGTCTAACCTCAGTCAATCGATTACGGTCAATAGTTGCCCGGCTCCGACTCCGACTCTGGCGTTGAGGTGTGCTCGGGATTCAACTGAAGTTTGACATTGCGTGCCGGCACCACAGTTGAAATCGCGTGCTTGTAGACCATCTGACTGACGGTGTTTTTCAGCAGCACCACAAATTGGTCAAATGACTCTATCTGTCCCTGCAGTTTGATTCCGTTCACCAGAAAGATCGAGACGGGAACCCGCTCTTTTCGTAAAGCATTGAGGAAAGGGTCTTGTAAGCTCTGCCCCTTGGACATCTAAATTCTCCTTGTTTTTTCCAGTATTTTATTGGTTGATAGATACCGGAACAAAAAGGCGTCCGGGTAAAAAAATCTACTCAACGAAATTAAGTATAGTAGAATAAATCAATGATATACCTATCAGGTGAGGCTTTGGCGAATAATTTTCAAGGCCTGTTCAAGAATATTGCCTGAATCTTCATCCAGCCAGTGTATCTCGGGGTCTGACCTGAGCCAGGTGAACTGGCGTTTTGCCAGCTGCCGGGTGGCAATAATCCCCCTCTCCTTCATCGTCTCCCAGTCCCACTCGCCCAAAAGATACTTCAACATTTGACGGTAGCCCACCGAACGCATCGACGGCAGTTCCGGTGACAAATCCCCGCGCTGTAGTAGTCGGCGCACCTCCTCTTCGAAGCCCTGATCCAACATCATCTCAAAACGTTCAGCTATCCGTCCGTGCAGCACCGCTCTATCCTTGGGCGCCCGTGCCAGCTTAATCAGACGATAAGGCACCCGCTCACCGACAGATTCCCTTTGCAGGTCGGAAAGAGGTCGCCCGGTAAGCTCATAAACCTCCAGCGCCCGTTGAACACGCTGAGGATCGTTGGGATGTATGCGTGCCGCCGAGATGGGATCAACCTCGCCCAGCCGTCGATGAAGTGCATCCAAACCATGCAATGACACTTCTTGCTGCAGGCGGGCGCGCACTCCCTTATCAGCGTCAGGCAGGTTGGAAAGTCCCTGTTCCAGAGCACGAAAATAGAGCATGGTCCCTCCCACCAACAGGGGAATATTTCCGGCAGCAGTGATATCAGCCATCTCTCTCAGAGCATCCATCCTGAAATTTGCCGCCGAATAGGGCTCTGCCGGGTCACAGATATTGATCAGGCGGTGCGGGGCCGCCGCCAACTCTTCGGCATCAGGTTTGGCGCTACCGATATCCATGCCACGATAGACCAGCGCCGAATCAACGCTGATGATTTCACAAGGCAGCTCTTGCACCAAACGGATGGCTAACTCTGTTTTACCCGATGCGGTTGGGCCCATCAGAAAAATTGCCGGCGGCAACTCCTTTGTTGCGTCACTCTCCATTAACGCCCCCGCAAAAAGAGTCGATCCATCGAGGCCATATCGAGCTGTGTCCAGGTTGGGCGGCCATGATTACACTGATCACTTCTTTCGGTACGCTCCATATCCCGCAACAAGGCATTCATCTCCGCAATTGTGAGGCGACGGTTGGCCCGTACTGATCCGTGACACGCCATGGTTGCCAACACCTGGTTAATCTCATTGTTAATTCGCTCACTACTACCGTAAACGACGATATCGGAGAGCAGATCCCGCAGCAGTTTCTCTGCATCGGCTCCTTGCAGCAGTATGGGAATGGCGCGAACCACCAGCATCTCCTGGTCGAGACGATTCACCTCTAAGCCAAGCTCAGCAAAAAGTGACTGGTGCTGTTCAGCAATATCCGCCTCACGCCGACTCACCGCCACCGAGACCGGTACCAGTAAGGGCTGACTGGCAATACTATTATCCGCCCGCGCCTGCTTGAAACGCTCGTAGGTGACACGCTCATGAGCTGCATGCATATCCACCAACACCAATCCCTCGCAATTTTCAGCCAGGATATAAATCCCCTTCAGCTGGGCCAGTGCATAACCGAGAGGCGGTACATTTTCATCAACTATGACCCCATCTGGTGCTGAATCTTTTCCTGACAGGGCCGGGTGCTGTATATCGAAGCTGGCCTGATAGCCGCGGGATGACTCTCGCACCTGCAGACCAAGGGGGCGCTGGTAGGCGGCAGGCCTATCGGTAGAGGTACTTTCGGTCACCTCGGTCTGAAGCGAAGCGGAGCTGGTATCAGGTGTCAGAACCTCACCGGTCTCGGTATCAATCTCCGGCCCGGGCCTTGTCTCAGCCAGCCCCTTGTGCAGAGTGCGGAAGACAAAATCGTGAGCCATCCGTCCATCACGGAAACGGACCTCATGCTTGGTAGGGTGAACATTGACATCCACCAGTACCGGATCGATCTCCAGATAGAGAACATAGGCGGGGTGGCGGCCATGGTAGAGCACATCCTGGTAGGCCTGACGCACGGCATGGGTTACCAGTCTGTCACGCACCATACGCCCATTAACGTAGAAGTACTGCATATCCGCCTGACTGCGGGAGAAAGCGGGACGGGCAACCCAGCCGGAAAGACGCAGTCCCGCCTGCTCACGCTCGATATAGAGTGCCTGATCGAGAAAGCCCCGCCCCAATAACTCGACCAGCCGCCGCTCTTGCTCCCGCCGTTGGTCTGCGAGAGGCAGGGAGAGCACCTCACGCTGGTTGTGAAGAAGCTGGAAAGAGATATCGAAACGACTCAACGCAAGCCGCTTCACCAGTGTCTCTATATGGCTAAATTCGGTCTTTTCGGTACGCAGGAACTTTCGTCTGGCCGGGGTGTTGTAGAAGAGATCCCTCACCTCCACTGTGGTTCCCTGAGGATGCGCACTGGGTGACGGTGGCGCTACCTTCTCTCCACCATCACCGTTGACGGTCCAGCCACTACCCTCTTCAGCCGCTTTCGATGAGAGGGTGAGCCGGGAGACCGATGCAATACTCGGCAACGCTTCACCGCGAAAGCCCATGCTCCGTACCTGTTCTAGCTCTTCGAGGCTGGTGATCTTGCTGGTAGCATGACGGGAGAGAGCCAGGGCCAGGTCATCATGATAGATGCCGCCACCGTTATCCCTTACCCGAAGCAGCCGTACACCACCCTGCTCCACTTCCACTTCGATACGTGTAGCACCGGCATCGAGACTGTTCTCGACCAGCTCCTTCACCACCGAAGCGGGACGCTCAACTACCTCGCCGGCGGCAATCTGGTTAATCAGTTGGGGTGGCAGGGCATGGATACGCATCGACTTGCTGGATTACCGGGTTTAAGAGTGAAGGGTGATTATACCCGCCACAGCCGGCAAGATGGCAAATGTAGGAGTGGCTTCAGCCGCGATCAGCACTGGTTGGCCGTTCATCGCGGCTGAAGCCGCGCTTTGCAGAGAAACAGTATGACGAGTGGGAGACTATCAGGTCTCTGGGATACGCAATACCTGTCCGATACGGATATGATCACCATTGATTTTATTGGTGGAGCGGAGATCTCTCAGGCTAATTTGGTACTGACGTGCGATAGCGCCCAGGGTATCACCACGAACAATGATATGTTTACGCGCTTTATGATGGGCCAGCAGCGTACCCAGTGGCGGATTATTCTTGAAATAGGTGCGTATACCCCCCATCAGGGCAGCCGCTAATTTTTTCTGATAAACAGGGTCGCGTAGTTTCTTCTCCTCAGAGGGATTGGAAATGAAGGCTGTCTCGACCAGAACAGAGGGTACATCCGGGGATTTAAGTACCATGAAACCGGCCTGCTGAACCGTTCGCTTATGAGGACGCCCGACACCCTTCAGCTGCCTGAGCACCTTATTGGCCACCTGATGGCTCACCTGCTGAGCACCGGTTTGGGAAAGGTCGAGCAGTACCGACGCCAGCACATCGTCCTTGTCTTCCAGCTTTACGCCACCAATCAAGTCGGAGCTATTCTCCCGTTCTGCCAACCAACGAGCAGCCTCACTGGAGGCACCACGACGAGAGAGTGTGTAAACCGATGACCCCCTGGCCCGAGGGTCCTTGAAAGAGTCGGCATGAATAGAGATGAAAAGATCTGCCTTCTCCTTACGCGCCAGTTCCATCCGTTTACGCAGTCCGAGGTAGTAGTCACCCTTGCGGACCATCACCGCCTTCATCCCCACTTCTTTACCAACTAAAGAAGCCAGTTTACGGGCAATGGCAAACACCACGGTCTTTTCATAGATACCGCCTCTTCCTCTGGCCCCGGGGTCTTCACCACCGTGACCAGCATCGATTGCGACGACAATATCGCGCATACTGTTCTGCGCTATGGTTTTAACCGACTTCTGGGGCTGCCGCCCCTTGGCGCTACCATCTATCTGGTGAAGATCCACCACCAGACGGTGACCGTACTGACGATTTGGTTTGAGGACAAAACTCTTTGGCTTGATTGGCTGCTTGAGATCGAGCACCACCCGCAAGCCACCGTTATCACGCTTGGCACTGCGCATATGGCGAATCAGCGGATTGTCTGCAGTTGTGGGAAGTGCCCCCTGGAGCCCGGCGTTTTCAATGTCGATAACCAGCCTATTGGGCTGCTTCAGAGTAAACAGAGCGTGCTTCACGGATGCGCTGGTATCGAAAACCAGTCGGGTGTGATCAGGAGCGGCCCACAGTCGAAGATCATCGATTCTCGCCTGTTGTGCCTGAGGCGCCTGACTGATGACTACGAGTAGTAGTAGCGTAAGAACTCTTGCCATTTATAACTCTCAAGAAAGAGGCTGTTGCTATTATTGTTAACAAACATAGCACGTGCTTTTATATTTTTCCAGCATAATCTGATAGATAGCGCTAATTTCTCGATTTTATATCAAATTCAAGCCGTGCCACTACTCTCTCACCAACGGCTGTTGTGGATTCCAGCTGCAACTCCCTCCCCAGACCCTGATAGTTGATGGTGATCAATAGGTCTGCCGGTGGCAACTCTCCCTTCCCCTTCTCCGGCCACTCAATCAACAAAATAGCATCCTCGTCAAGAAGATCGCGCACACCAAGGTACTCCAACTCCTCTGGGTCGGCTAAGCGATAGAGGTCAAAATGGAAATAGTGTCGACCCGCCAGTTCATAGGGTTCCACCATGGCATAGGTGGGGCTCTTCACTGCACCCTGATAGCCCAGGCCACGCATAAAACCCCGCACTAAAGTGGTCTTACCTGCACCGAGATCACCCTCAAGATAGATAATGCAGGCATTGGCTACGGCCCTTGCCAAAGCCGCGCCAATAACTTCCTGTTCAGATTCATTTTCTGCTGTCAGCTTCAAGAGATGATTTCCGGATTGATTAGCCTGCGGATAGCAGGCATAAGATCACTGGCAAGCATGCCCCGTTCACCCTGACGTGCAGCCAGGTCTCCGGCAGCACTGTGCAGGCAGACACCCATAACGGCGGCTCGGTCTATATCGACCCCCTGTGCGACCAGGGCTGCGATAACACCCCCCAGCAGGTCACCCATTCCACCGCAGGCCATTCCTGGATTACCATCTGTACAGAGTGCTGGAGGCAGTTCTCCTCCTGTGGCGATGAGGCTTCCGGCGCCCTTCAACACCACCACACCACCAAATTTTTTCTGTAACTCAGTTACCGCACGAAAACGGTCTGCTGCAATCTCACCTGTCGAACAACCAAGAAGACGGGCCGCTTCTCCCGGGTGAGGAGTGAGAATCCAGTTATCCCGATGTAGCGGTTCTGCTGCCAACAGGTTGAGGGCATCGGCATCGACCACCAGCGGCAGACGGGATGCCAATACCTGTTGTAACAAAGCGAGAGACCAGTCGCCCTGTCCCAATCCCGGGCCAACGGTGACTACCGTGGCACAACGCAACAGCGGCGCTAATTCAACTCCCCGCTCAACACCATGACACATCAACTCAGGTCGTCCAGCCGAAACCAGTGGTAGATTCTCCCGACGGCAGGCGATGCTTACCAGACCGGCACCACTTCTGGCCGCTGCCTCACCCGCCATTCTGACGGCACCCGCATAGCCCCGCTCACCACCTACTACCAATAGATGACCAAACACTCCTTTGTGTGCAGTGCGCGATCGCCTGTCCAATTTAGTGTATTGCTGCCACCAGTCTACCCTGCGGGCCGAGGCCGGCTGCTGTGAATAGACCACCGCCGGTACGTCGAGAGTACTGAACAGCACCTCACCGCCATAGTCAGGGCCGTCACCGGTGAACAGCCCCTGCTTGAGGCCGATAAAGCTGATGGTTGCCGCCGCCCTCACCGCCACACCCAGCACCTGACCATTATCGGAGTGAATACCGGAAGGCATATCGAGCGCCAACACCGGCGAGTGATGGCCATTGATCGCCTCCAGCACCCGCCGCCACTCCCCACTGACCTCCCGCTCGAGTCCAGTACCAAAAACAGCGTCGATGATCACATCCGTTTGTTGTGGAATCTCCTGAAACGGATAAACACTACCACCGGCAGCACGGTATGCCTTTGCCGCGAGCAGCGCGTCCCCCTGAATGCGGTCACTCTCTCCCAGTTGCAACACGCTCACGCTTAGCCCCGCCTCAAGTGCCAGGCGAGCAAGGATATAACCATCACCACCGTTATTACCGATACCACAAACCACAGTGACTTCCGAGATATCGAGCCAACGGCTGCGTAGCAGATGGAAAGCAGCCGCACCCGCCCGCTCCATCAGTGTAATACCGGGAATGCCCTGCTCTTCGATAGTGATACGGTCGAGTTCTCTGACCTGCTCAGCCCGATAGAGTGTATGGGGTAAACGATACTTAGTAGACATAGATAGGATCATAAATGTCGCCTGCCGGTAAGCACTCAGGTACCAAATTTAAAGAGTGTGTGGAAACAAGCTACGAAATTTTTTTCATCTCTAACAGCTTGTTATTATTATCCAGGGTAAGCTCAAAGCGACCATAAATACCATCATCAGTAATAAACGGCCGAAAGTGTCTTGCCGGCACCTGCAACTTACGGCCGTCATCTGCATAGACAATCACCGCATGGGCGGAACCTTTATAATAACGAAGAAACTTTTCTGCTGAGAGTTTCATGCTAAAGCGAATAGGAGCCTGTCCGGGAATAGGAGCCGTAGCGAGGGAATTCCATTTTGAGTCATTTTTTTTGGTCATTTGAGGCGAATAGTTACTCTTATTCAACGAAAATGAGCAGGAAAAAGGGGCAAAATGGGATTTCCGCAGTAGGTTCTCTATTCTCGGACAGGCTCCTAGCCACTAATTACACCTCAAATTGCCCACACATGCCATCAAGCACCAGGGCATAGGCGCTGACCGTTCCCATCAGCTTACGGTCATCCACCACCAGTGCTCGGATCAGGTCAAAACGGGCAAACAGGCGGGAACAATAACGAATATCCATCCATGGCTCGACATAGATCGCCGGCTTGGCCATCACCTCATAAACATTAACCCGCTCAGGAGAGCGATCCACTGCCAGTACCTCTCGGGCGATATCGGAGACCAGCAGCAACCCGTACTCATCATCTTCATGATGTCTTTCCACCACCAATACGGCTGTTTTTTGCCGTTTCATCATCTTCAGCGCATCCAGGATAGTCGCATCACGATCGATGATCGAAAACTTGGTTTTCATTACATCGCGAACTGTCACTCGTTTACCGGCATCACTCATAACGCTCTCCTCTATATTGATGGCACAGTTACATTTACTGGTTCTGCACAATAGTCCGGTAATCGCACGTAGGGGCACACTTGTTCACGAAGAGTATGCTTCGGAACAGATCACTAACAAGTTCGCTCCTACAGGCACTACCTTTCCCCCTCAAGATTGTTTTTAGAATTACTGTGCCTATATTTTTACCATGAAATCCAATAGCACACTACGCCTTCTCCGCCACCAGCATGGCCAGGTCCCTGCAACCCCGGGCAATATCCCCAAGCTTCCTCTCCTCACGGTAAAAACGAGGACGCAGTGGTTGAAACAGCGTCAGTAGTTCATTGTCGGCGAGACGAAAATCAGGATTTGCCGGCCCGCTGTCACTGACGGCACTTTGACTGAAGGTCTGGTAGAAGAGCAGTCCTCCAGGCTTGAGTGCAGCGATAATTGCACTCACCAGAGAACGCTCAAGAAAATGACTGACCAGGATAAAGTCGAACGATGCCGCGACCGGTGGTTGGCTAATAACATCCCTGGCCTCCGCTGTAACCTGTAATCCAGCAGCCTCAGCATCTGACCTAAGCCGCTCAATCGCTACTGGGGAGAGGTCCCAAGCAGTCACATCCAGGCCGTTCTCAGCCATGATCAAGGCATTGGCGCCCCGGCCGCAGGCGAGATCCAGTGCTTTGCCCCCCGGGGTAAGAAGATGAATATTCTCAGTCAGTACCCTGGCGGGTTCTCCACTACCATCCGCCTCGGCATAGCGTCGGTTCCACTTCTCGGCAAGCTGCTTTGTGTCGTCCATGGCTCACTATTTCCCCAACTGTAGATCCCGTTTGATATCTTCAATTTCCTCAAGTCCTACCGCAATACGGATCAGCCCAGGAGTAATTCCCGCCTTCGCTTTCTCCTCATCCGACAGGCGGCCGTGAGTGGTGGTCGCCGGATGAGTAATTGTGCTCTTGGTGTCTCCCAGATTGGCGGTGATCGAGATCATGCGAACGGCATCGATTAGCTTCCAGGCGGCCGCCTGCCCCCCTTCCATTTCAAATGAGAGAATACCGCCAGCCGCCGACTGCTGACGACATGCCAACTGATATTGTGGGTGGCTTTCGAGACCCGGGTAGTGAACTCGAGCGACACCCGGCTGCAGTTGCAGCCACTCAGCCAACGCCATAGCACTCTCCGAGTGAGCATTCATCCTCAGCTTCAAGGTCTCTAGTCCTTTGAGAAAAACCCATGCATTAAAAGGGCTCATAGTGGGACCGGCGCTACGCAGAAAACCAAACACCTCCTCACCGACAAGCTTCTTGTCACCAACAACCGCCCCTCCCATACAGCGCCCCTGGCCATCCAGGAATTTTGTGGCGGAGTGGATAACGATATCAGCACCTAACTCCAGAGGCCGCTGTAGCACCGGAGTGCAGAAGCAGTTGTCCACCACCAGTAGGGCGCCGTGACTATGCGCCAACTCAGCCAGCACACGAATATCCGCCACCTCGGTAAGAGGGTTGGACGGCGTCTCCAGATATAGGAATTTTGTCTCCGGGCGAATCGCCGCCTCCCAGGCGGAAATTTCCGTCAGCGGTACGAAGGTGGTTTCGATACCGACTTTACCCAGATACTTGTTGAACAGCGCAATGGTAGTACCGAATACGCTGTGGGAAGAGACAATATGATCACCACTCTCCAGCAGCCCCATGCAGGTTGCCAGAATGGCGGACATACCTGAGGCAGTGGCGACACAGCTCTCTCCACCTTCCAGAGCGGCAAGCCGTTGCTCGAAGGTACGCACTGTAGGGTTGGTAAATCTTGAATAGATATTTCCAGGCTGATCACCACTAAAGCGCGCTGCCGCCTCTGCCGCACTACTGAAGACAAAACTGGAAGTGGTGAAGATCGGTTCCGAGTGTTCACCTTCGGCTGTACGTACCTGCCCTGCCCTTACGCCACGTGTTGCCAGACCCCACTCTTGATCATCATACGTCATCTGTTTGCCAATCTTTATAAAGTTAATACCAGACAAGAAAAAACCTGCTCAGCTCTAGCTAAAGCAGGTATTCCTCGCTTTAGCTGTATTTCTATCGCGCCCGCAATATGAGATAAATCGGCGCCAGAGTATGAGCCTAGAGAGCTGAGATGCCCCTGTCAAGCAGACACTGGGATTACCGCCAGGCTCTCTGTGCTGACCCTTTTAAGAGAGCTACATTTTTTTCAGCTCTCTATCGATGGCTTTACTGAAGTTACTCATATCGTACCCGCCCTCCAGCTTAACACCATTGACATAGAAGGTCGGGGTGGCTGAGACACCAATGCGACTGGCTTCATTAACATCCGCAGTAACATACTCTTTGTGGGTGCGCTGATCGAGGCAGTTGTTGAATTCCGTCATCTCCAAGCCAATGGTCTCAGCATGTTTTTTTAAGTCATCAACGGCTATATTTTTCTGGTCTGAAAAAATTTCATCATGCATCGGCCAGAATTTACCCTGATCCTGTGCGCACATCGTGGCCTCTGATGCTGTCAAGGCATTACGGTGGAAAGAGAGGGGGAAGTGACGGTAGACAAGCCGTACATCTTCAGGATAGGCCTTCAATACCTCACCAAGAGTACCCTGTACCTTGGAGCAGAACGGGCATTCAAAATCGGAAAACTCCACAATAGTAATCTTCGCATCCGAAGGCCCCTTGCTTAGCTCCTGAGAACCACGGATCTCAACCCGGGGCGCCAAAGGCTCTTCTAGCAATATTTCGGCACCATATTTTTCCTGTAGGGTACGAATATAGCCCCCCAGCACACGTTTCCTCTCCTGCTCCAGCAAAAAACCCTTCACCTGTGCCTCAGTTACTCCCTCTGGTATCCGTCCGGCATTAGTTGCCATGAATGATTTAGCATCCTCATCACTGACTTTCTGAGCCCTCTCTATAATCGCCCCTTTTATCAGCTCCGAAATATCCGTGGACTTAGCCTTCGCCTCTGACTCCAGCAGGTACTGATTCAAACGGTTCTGAACCTCCATCACCCGCAGCTGGTAGCGCTTTTTATCCAGCTCATAAAGCTTCTGCCCCAGTGCAGCATCCACATCTTCAACCGTCACCTGCCAGTCACCCACTTTTGCCGCGGTGGAAGATTCAGCCCAGCCGGTCATAGAAAATGAGGATAAAAGTAGCCCTGTAATTACTGCGATACGACAAAGATTCATCAAGTGATTTCCTTAATTTTTAAGAAGTTGTAGTACTGCTCGGCCACACCAAATTGGGGGCGAGTATTATTATTAGAACAGTCTATCTGATACGCCTTAACGGTCCAATGGTCAATTTAGAGACGGGAACAAAGAATAAGTTCAGCAGTCACTCAAACAGTTTCTGCAACTCGTCATAGCCTTCATTTGTCAGCTCCTCTTTGGGGATAAAACGCAGGGATGCTGAATTTAGGCAGTAGCGAAGCCCCGTCGAGTCAGGTCCATCATTGAAAACATGTCCCAGGTGAGAGTCACCATCTCGACTGCGCACCTCTGTACGCGGCAGCAATAGCTTAAAGTCCCGCGTCTCAACCACGTGCTCAGGCTTGAGGGGGCGGGAAAAGCTGGGCCAGCCGGTACCTGAGTCATACTTATCCAGAGAGGAGAAGAGAGGCTCACCACTGACCACATCAACGTAAATACCATCCCGTTTTTCATCCCAGTAGGTGTTGTTAAACGGCGGCTCTGTCCCCTCTTCCTGGGTGACGCGATACTGCAGATCGGTGAGGGTTGAGCGTAACTCCTGATCCGAGGGCTTGCTATACCTACCCGATGTCTCTCTCTTGGTTGTAAATGGCACCCTTAACTCCTTACCCCATACCCTATTAAGAAAATGATCACGCCCTGACCCATAACGGTAGAACCTGTACCTCAGTGGATTTTTCCGGTGGTAGTCCTGATGGTTTTCCTCAGCCGGATAAAAATCCTCAAACATCTGGATTTCAGTAACCACCGGCTTAGTGTAGCGCCCTGAGGCCTCCAAAGCAGCTCGGGACGCCTCCGCTGTTTTCTTCTGTTCCTCATTGTGAACATAAATCAGTGTGCGGTACTGTGGGCCACGATCAGCAAACTGACCACCCTGGTCTGTAGGATCGACCTCACGCCAGAACACCTCCATCAACTCACCGTAGCTAATCCTCTTGGGATCGAAATAGACCTGTACGCTCTCGACGTGCCGAGTATGCCCAGAGGCGACTTGGCTGTAGCTCGGGTTTGCCAATTTTCCGCCACTATAACCGGAAACCGCCTTCACCACGCCGGGCACTTTTTCAAATCCCGCTTCGACGCACCAGAAGCAACCACCGGCAAAAGTAGCCACGGCCGTTTTCCCATCCACCACTTCACCTACCACCTCAGCGGTCATCTCAGCGGTCATCTCAGCGGTCACCGGCTTATGCTCAGCACCGATGACATAGATGGTTGATAGCAGCAATCCACAGATAGTCAGCAATAAAATAATTCGACTCATGCTTCAATCTTTACCCTAATATTAAGTTCAGTACCCACTCGGAGTGGGACCGGGAGAAGGCTGAAATAGTTTCACCCCATTGTTTATAGGGCATTTTATTCGCTCATTTATATTTTTGCAGTGCACAACAGAAATTCGTCCACAGCTTCTGTGGATAACATTGTGTATAAGATGCAGAAAAATGCTCCAAGCCGGTAACACTTCACTCTTGACGTTAAATTGTCTATTTTTTATACAGATAGGTACATATTTATATTATTCAATGTATTACATGATTTTTATGATGCTGCTTGTTCGAATGGTTTCGTAACATAGTATATAAAGCAGGTCAGAAAACTACCCTGTGAATAGAGTCTCTTTTGGTTCTCTATTTAGAATCCTATTCAATAATCCTAGAAACCGCAGTTGACCGCTCCATTCTGCGGCTAAGTTACTGATATGAATGCCATTGGTATCAATTTACGCCTTCACCTGTGGGGTGAGCCACGCTACAGGGTGAATTGCACGCTTGTGGTGGCGCATGGCTGCGTTACAACTCCTTGGAATAGAACAACTATTCCGCGTCGTTGTGCCTTGCCCTGCACCCCCGCAAACGCACACTTCACTCTGTCCAACTGCGGGTTCTAGAATAATCGATCAGGCAGCCACTGAGGCCAAACGGGTCTCCCGTCCCGGCTGGGGCTGCTCAGGTATCAGCAGGGAAAGCAGTAGTGAAACCGTGGCCATCGCAGCACCGAGAAAAAAGACTAGAGCCGGTGAAACCAACCATAACAAACCAAAAGCAGCGGGGATCACAACTGCTGCGATATGGTTGATTGAAAAGCTGACACCGGCAGTGGAGGCGATATCTTTTGGCTCGGCTATCTTCTGAAAATAGGTCTTCAGCGCAATCGCCATTGCAAAAAAGAGGTGGTCGAGAACATAGAGTCCGGCCGCTACATTCGCTTGCTCGACCAGGGCATAGCCACAAAACACCAAGATCAGCCCCCCGTACTCGAACAGCAGAGCATTACGCTCACCAATACGACCGATAAGTTTACCGATACGCCTGGCGAAAACCACGTTCAGGCTCGCATTGATCACGAACAGCAGCGCGATATCGGCCACGGAATAACCAAATTTCTCAACCATGAGGAAACCGGCGAAGACGACAAAGATCTGACGGCGCGCTCCTGACATAAAGGTCAACGCATAGAAGAGCCAGTAACGTCGTCTCAGTACCATATGCTTATGTTGCTCGGTCTTCTCAGGAAAATGGGGATAGAGCAGCCATACCGTCAGAGAAATAGCTACAGTCAAAGCACCCATGAAGAGGAACAACCAGCGGTATTCCAGTTGCAGTAGTTTATCGCCAAACCAGATCAAGCCAAAAGTGACAATCGAAGCGAGAGATCCGACGGCAATCAGCTTGCCAAGAACCTCAGCCGTGTGTTCCTTCTCTATCCACTGCAGAGTGAGAGATGACTGCAGAGTTTCATAGTAGTGAAAACCGGTGGACATCAAAACTGTGGTCAGATAGAGCCCAATGACACTGGGGAAAAAACCGGTAAGCGCAGTCCCTACCCCAAGCAACAACAGGGAGATGTAAGCCAACTTCTGTTCTCGCACCAGCAGCAACAGAAAAACAACGCCGAAAGCAAGAAAACCCGGCACTTCCCTGAGGCTCTGCAATATTCCGATCTCACGACCGGTAAATGCCGCCTTTTCTATAACGAAGTTATTCAACAGGGTCTGCCATGCGGCAAAACTGAGGGGCACGGCTATCGCCATCAACAGCAGAAGTACCTCCTCCCGCCGCCACCATTTACTGCTGGAAATCATTATTTGTTGACCATATCCGTGTGTAGAAAATTGAGTATATGCGTATAGCAGCCAAATATCAGAGCTGATCAGAAAAAGTTGATTGATCTGGCTGATGGATCATTTAAGCTGGTGACCAGTAAAAAGTAATATTAAGGGTTGGTTCATGTTTCTAAGTAGATTATCGCTGCTTGTGTCACTACTGATATTCGTCGGCACCAGTTACGCAATGAGTCCCGAAGCACTCGAAGGCAAAGCATTCTACGCAGCCTGTGATGTCTGCCATAATCAAGAGATAGATCCCCCCTTGGGTCCACCTATGTGGGGGGTACAGAGGCGCTACAAAAATGGAACCCTGGATAACGAAGATTTTGTCGATAGCATGGTTGATTTTGTCAAAGCGCCAGAGATAGAAGCGGTAAAGCATGATGAGGCGTTCAAACAACTTGGATTGATGCGCCCCATGCCTCTGCCGGATGATATGCTGAAGAATATCTCCGCCTATATTATGGAAGAGACGTTCCCACCCCCCTGTGACCACTGGCAGATCGCAGTCAAACGCGCAACAGAGCGTGGTGACCCGGAACACGCTAAAAAGGATCAAAATATGTTCAACCGCTACTGTAAATAACGACTCTTCTCTGCCGCCCTATGTGTGAACTCTTCGCCATGTCCAGTCTGGAGCCTGCCTCGGTCTCCTTCTCTCTTGATGAGTTTTCCCGGCATGGTGGTGTTTCCGGCCCCCATAAAGATGGTTGGGGCATCGCATTTTATGAAGGCATGGATGCAAAAATTATCCGTGAAGCCGGATCTGCCGCCGCCAGCCCTTATATAGATTTTCTTAGGGACCACCCACACACCAGCCGGATTGCCATCGCCCATATCCGCCTGGCAACTCAAGGGGGGAATGACCTGCAAAACAGTCAGCCCTTCAGTCGTGAGTTGGGAGGGTGTGTCCACTTGTTTGCCCACAACGGCGACCTGGATGGCATTGAACAAAATGAACGTTTCTCACTCAGCCGTTTTCTCCCCATTGGCGAAACTGACTCGGAGCATGCCTTCTGCTATCTAATGGGGCTAATGCAACCACTGTGGCAAGATGGCACCGTCCCAAGCCTTGATGATCGGCTTGCCGTTATTAGCAACTTCGCAGAACTGATCCGACCCTTGGGACCGGCAAACTTCGTCTACTCAGATAGCCAATATCTGTTTGTCCATGGTCACAAGCGCACCCAGGTCGTCAGTGGCAAGATTGAGCCACCGGGACTCTACCTTCTGCACAGAGCCTGTAGCATTCCGCAAAAAGCTAAGGAGATTGCCGGCCTGAACATGACCTACAACACCCGGGCTCAAGAGGTGGTTCTAGTCGCCAGTGTCCCTTTGAGCGATGAGTCGTGGCGGCCACTTGATGAGGGTGAAATCCTGGTACTGGAACAGGGTGGTGTAAAACGTAGCGTAAAAACTCACGAATAACCTGCACGATGCCTGATGTAATCCTCACTCCGGAACTCCTGCTGCTGCTGTTTAGCGTCGGACTGATCGCCGGCATGGTCGATGCGGTCGCCGGCGGCGGTGGACTGATCGCTCTACCCACGCTACTCTCCATCGGCCTACCTCCGGCCCAAGCCCTGGCAACCAACAAGCTTCAAGGCTCTTTCGGTACCTTCTCCTCCAGCCTTTACTTTATTCGCAACGGATTAGTCGATCTGAAAGGTGCCCGATTTCTAATCGGTTGTACATTTATCGGCTCCGCACTGGGGACCCTGTTGGTACAGCGTATTGATCCCGGCTTTCTAAACAGCATCATTCCTCTGCTACTGATTGCTATCGCCCTCTATTTCTGGTTATCACCAGGTATCAGTGATGAAAGTGCTGTTAAAAGGATAGGAGAGAATCTTTTTGCCCTGACTGTAGGCTTTGGTGCCGGTTTCTACGATGGTTTTTTTGGTCCGGGTGCCGGATCATTCTTCGCCATAGGCTTTGTCAGTCTCCTCGGCTATGGTCTCACCCAAGCGACTGCGTACACCAAGGTGCTCAACTTCACCAGTAATATCGCTTCACTGCTATTTTTTATCCTTGGAGGTCAGGTGATCTGGAGTCTTGGGCTGACAATGGGATGTGGTCAATTGATCGGTGGACGCCTGGGGGCAAAACTGGTGGTTCTTAAAGGTGCGCGCCTGATCCGACCATTGATCGTTAGTATCACTATTCTTATCAGCCTGAAGCTGCTTTTGAGTGGTGAATAGCGATAATGTAGTTTTTTCGCTAGGTGAAAAATTGAGTGCTTGACATAAGGTGGGCAACCACTAAAATACCGGCCTTCAATTGATGCGGGAATAGCTCAGCTGGTAGAGCACAACCTTGCCAAGGTTGGGGTCGCGAGTTCGAATCTCGTTTCCCGCTCCAAATACAGAAAAGGCCTGAAACTTTACGGTTTCAGGCCTTTTTATTTCTAATATGTAGTGGTGAAGCTCATCAGTGAAGCATGGCACTCAGCGCCATCTCCTCTTCGTTCTTCTCCATCTCCTCCTGCATCCGCCTGATAATCTCGAGACCTATCCTTTTAGCCGCAGGCACATTTTCCAGCACCAGCTTGTCATACTGCCGATGACTCCCCTTGGAGCTGAGAATGTTGGCCACCTGAACGATATCCACGTAGTCCACCTCACTCCCTTTCGGCTCACGATCAAGCCGGTCGCAGTTTCCCGCCACTTCGATCATCAGCGGATCAAAGTTCCAGTGTGAAAGCATGAACTTACCGGTGCTCATATGCAGCAGGGCGATCACCTTATCGAGGTAGGGCTCCTTCTCCAGCAGCACCTCGTAATTTTTAGCTTTCAGCAGAATTGGGATCACGCCGACATCATGAATCAGCCCTGCCAGCATCGCCTCATCACTGTTGAGGTGGTGAAAGTGCCCCGCCAGTACGGCGGACTTGGCGGCAACCGAGACGCTGTGTTTCCAAAGGGTCTCCATACGCTCCCGTATCGATTTGAATGCGGTTGTAAACACATCCCTCATCGCCAAACTGAGTATGGCGTGCTTGACCGCATCAAAGCCAATCCGGGTAATTGCCCCCTTTACTGAGCTAACGGTACTGATCCCTTGATAAAGAGGACTATTGGCATAGCGGACAAGGCGGGCCGCCATGGCAGTGTCTTTACTTATTATCTTGGCAACATCAGCCATGGAGCTGTCGGCATCGTTGACCACCAACAGTGCCTCAAGTGAGATCGTTGGCAAGGTCGGTAACTTGACCCGGTTTTGATCAATGTCCTCACGCAGACCAATGGCAAATGCCTTGATGTCGAACTTTCTGTTATCTTCAGAATTCATGGCCACCTGGCAGCCCACTCCCGATATGAATAAGTCTATTGTAATGGATTATTGTTAAGGGCAACGAATTTCAGTTCATGTTCCAGCCTACATAAATGTTCTCAGGTGTTTTTTAATCCACAAGGATGGACACATTGCGCCCGCTCCACCTCGGATGCCCGCCCAACGCAGGACGGTCGAGATCATTCCACAGGCTGGCTATCTGCTCGTAGGATATCGCATTCGCCACCAACGCTTGGGCATCCTGCCGCAGCTCTGCAATGTAGACATCCCGACCAATCATATGCACCAGTTTGGGCATGGTCATCTCAACATTATGTCTGGATAAGAGGATATCCAGAGTATCCTCCAGGCCGTTTTTACCAAGCAGATCGATTGCCAACTCACGTATATTCTGTGCCTCATGGACCTCTGTATTCCCCCCTTCTCCCATCTGCTGAAGACGGATCTGAATCTTGTGCTTATGCCAGTCAGAGATACTCTCCCGTATCGCTGTTGTAGAAAGGTAAGGGTACTCTTGGAGAAGCTCTTCAAGCCGTGTTGCGCCAGCGTCCAGCGCCTCAAACAGCTTATTCGTTATATTCATCTGTAGAACCGGTCTCTTGGCTTGCTATTTTGATCTATTTCAATGTTAGCGACTGAGCAGAGTCTATCTTTATTCACTTTGCCCTGGAGTCAGCAGCAGCCACCTGCTCCGGTCTGCTCCGAACCAGCGCTGTCAAACGGTAGTGCGGTACCACAGTCCTGGTAGATACCATAATGGCTGCTCATGTCACCAAAAAACTCAAAATGGCCGGCGAAACGTGTCTCATTGAGCATACGGTAGGTGTTACCACAGACAGGAAATATCCGTCCCTTCTCGATTTCATGGTGCTTGTCGAGTATCAGCAGTTGCTCGTGGTGGACGATGCCGCCGTTGTAGCGTACGGCTTGACCATAATCCTCACAATGGCTCTCCAGCCCATCCAGCTTGAACAGCCGGTAGGTGGCAGAGAAGAAGCGAATATGACCGATGCGTGCCTCGATCTCCGGGTTATCGATGGTCAGAGGCCTATCTTCAACCAGCCGTGGATCGAGAAAGCCAGCGTCCTTGGCATGGTTCATAAAGTCATTCCAGTAGAGAGCCCCACTCAGGCACTCACCGTAGAGCACCGGATCCTGAACCAGTTCAGCAGGCACCCTGCGATCGGCATAGACATCGGAGAAGTAGAGTTCACCACCCGGCTTCAGCAGACGGTATGCCTCACGCAGCACCGCTTCCTTGTCGGGAGAGAGGTTGATAACGCAGTTGGAGACGATAATATCGAAGCTGTTATCCTCCAGCCCAAGCTCATTCAGCCGCTCGATATAGCCTTTGCGAAACTCTACATTGGATTTTGCATAACCAAATTTATCGCGATGCCAGTCGATATGACGATTTGCCACCTCCAGCTGTTCATCAGTCATATCGACACCGATGATAGACCCTTCCTCCCCCACCAATTGGGCCAGCAGGTAGCAGTCGCGACCGGAGCCACTACCCAAATCAAGTATACGCATTCCCTTCAGGCTCTGGGGTCTGACCAGACCGCAGCCGTAGTAGCGGGAAGAGACTTCAGGGTGAATGTTTGCCATAGCCTGTTTCAGGTGAGCAGGCATATCGCTGGTGGTACAGCAAGCATCGGTCTTGAGGTCATTACTGTGTTGCAGAATCTGTCCGTAATACTCTTTTACTGCATCTTTCATTTTTTGGTCACTCGTCTTGCTTGATGGGTGAAAGCACTAGGGGGACACTGAGATCTCCTGCATAAAGTTAAAGTTTTTCTCTGTGAACTCTGCGCGCCTCTGTGTTCTCAGCGTTCCACTTTTTTGCTTTCAAGGCGTACACTATTTCTCCGCCCTGTGCATATTATGTATCTGCCGATTGAGCATGCGAATAGTGGCATTCATGGCGGCAAACACCTGATTTGAGTGAACACCACGGGTCTTGAAGCTACCCTCATTGTCGCTCCATGTAATGGTTGCCTCGGTAAGTGCACTGGTCTTACCACCACGAGGAATACGCACCTCGAAGTCGGTAAGATCAGGAAGTTTGATCTCTTGCTTACGCAGCACTTTGCTGATGGCATTCATAAAGGCATCAAAACCACCGTTACCTATACCCGCCGACAGAAGCACTTCATCACCCACCCGTATACGCACACTGGCAGTAGACTCCAACTCCAATCCCGAAGTGATAGAGCAGTTGATCAGTTCGACATAGTTGTAATCCCGGCTTTCAAGTACCTCTGCGATAATGAAGGGCAAGTCGTCGGCAGTGATGGTCTTTTTCGAATCGCCCAGTGCCACCACCCGTTGCAGTACCTTAGCCAGATTCTCGTCGGAGAGGGAGATGTCGAGCTTATCCAAATTCTTCTGCAATGATGCCTTGCCGCTCATCTTACCCAGGGCGTAGTTGCGCCTGCGGGCAAAGCGTTCAGGGCTGAGTCGGGTCTGGTAGAGCCCCCCTTTCTTATCACCATCGGCATGAATACCGCTGGTCTGGGTAAAGACATCCGCACCTATGATCGGTGCGTTGTCGGCAATACGTTTGCCGGAGAAATTCTCTACCATACTGCTCAGGCGTTCGAGGTGGGATTCATTGATGGAGAGCTTGACCGCCATTCGATCTTTCAGGTTGACCGCCACCTCAGCCAGGGAGGCGTTTCCTGCCCGCTCCCCAAGGCAGTTGACAGTACAATGAATGGAAGTCACACCCGCCTTTACCGCTGCCATCGCGTTAGCGGTGCCCAGGCCATAATCGTTGTGGGGATGAAAATCGAAGCGACAGTCTGGAAAGCGCCTTATCATATCGGAGAGACTCTCAAACACTTCGTCGGGAGTCAGCACCCCGAGGGTGTCAGGCAACATGAAATGGTCAATACCGGCATCCTGTAACCGCTCCATCATCTCATAAACATACTCCGGGCTATTCAGGTAGCCGTTAGACCAATCCTCCAGGTAGAGATTGACCGACAGTCCCTGCTTGAGAGCATAATTGACGGTTTTTCGGATATCCCCGACATGCTGGACCAGGGTCTTTTTCAGTTGTTGTCGGCAGTGCTTTTCACTTCCCTTGGAGAGCAGATTGATCACCTGCCCACCCGCTTCTCTGATCCAATCGACACTGCGTTTGAAGTCGACAAAACCCAGCACCTCAACCCGCTCTGCCATGTCGACGGTTTTCGCCCAGGAGATAATCTGTGCCACAGCCTCTTTTTCACCCTCCGAAACCCGAGCGGATGCGACCTCGATTCGATCTACCCGTAACTGCTTCAGTAGCGCCTTTGCCAGGTTCAGTTTCTCCGCCGGAGAGAAAGAGACGCCTTGGGTCTGCTCCCCATCCCTGAGCGTAGTATCCAGGATAGCGATATGCCGTTTCTTTGCCATTGGGTAGCCAACTTTTAGATAGAATGTAAGCGTCTAATTGAACCATAAAAAAGGTCGGCCAGCTAACACTGACCGACCCTATTTTAGTATTTTACCGTCTATAGTTACTTGGCGGCGAGTGTCGTCTTCATATAGTCCCGAATCACGTCACCGTCTGCTGCCAGAGTTTCACAACGGGTCTCCTTCTCCATCAGGTTCTGAAGTGATGGCGGCGGAGGTGCCTCGACCCCAATCGCCTCTTTTACCACATCGCCAAATTTTGCCGGGTGGGCAGTCGCCAGGCAGATGGCGTCGGGGAAGTCGCGGGCGGCATGGACACCAACAGCGGTATGAGGATCAATAATATAACCGCTCTGTGCATAGGTCTCTTTGATCTGCTGTTTGGTCTCCTCTTCATTGCTCGCGGTCGCGGTGAAGGTCTCAGCCACTTGGGCATGCTTTGCCTGTGGTATCTCAAACCTCCCCTCTTTAGCCATCTGCTCCATCAGGGATCGTACTTGCGATGCATCCTCATCCATCAGGAAGTAGAGATAGCGCTCGAAGTTGGAGGAGACCTGGATATCCATCGATGGGCTGATGGTCGGGAATACCTCTCCCGCCTCGTAAATGCCTGTGTTGACAAATCGGGTGAGGATATCGTTGCGGTTAGTGGCGAGGATCAGACGATCCACCGGCAGCCCCATCCGTTTGGCTATATATCCAGCAAAGATATCGCCGAAGTTTCCTGTAGGAACAGAAAAAGAGATTTTTCTACTGCAGTCACCACCGCTGACTCTACCCCAGGCATAGAAGTAGTAGACCACCTGAGCAAGAATTCGTGCCCAGTTGATGGAGTTGACCGCACCCAGGCTGTACTCACTCTTGAACTCAAGGTCGTTAAACAGCTCTTTGACGATTCGCTGGCCGTCATCGAAGGTACCTGTAATGGCAATGTTATGAACATTGGCATCCAGCACTGTGGTCATCTGTCGCTCCTGGATTGGCGACACCCGACCCTTGGGGTGAAGGATGAAAATATCGACCAACTGCTGACCACGCACACCATAAATTGCGGCAGAGCCGGTATCGCCTGAGGTAGCACCGATGATGTTCAGCCGTCCACCATCACGCTCCAGCAGCAGTTCGAAGAGATTGCCAAGAAACTGCAACGCGACATCTTTAAAGGCAGCGGTCGGGCCGTGAAACAGCTCAAGGATCTTCAGATTCCCCGCTTCCACCAACGGCGTCACCTCATCGTCGGCAAATACAGCATAAGAACGCGTAATCAGGTCTGCCAGCGCCTCACGCCCAATATCACCCTCGACATAGGGCAGCATCACCTCTACCGCAAGCTCATTGAAAGAGAGCTCTGCCCAGCGAGCCAATGTGGCTTCATCTATTTGTGGAATTGATTCGGGCAGCAACAAGCCGCCATCGGTTGCCAATCCCATCATCACAGCTTGGGAGAAACTGACCGGCTCCACGCCGCCACGGGTACTCAAATAACGCATTATTGATCGTCCTCGATCCTATCTATAGACAGCGATTGATTATAGCAGTGTTGCATTGCGCATTCAGGTCCGGCTGCAGCCCTTTGTTTTACCGTGTGAAATCGTCCTTTTCAACGGTCCTTAAAGAATCAGCCGATTAGAAACGACAGGTTTTAACTCATTGAGATTTAGCTGTTTTTATGCGATATTCTTCGCATATTCTGAAATAACGATGGAACGATAGGTGGTTAGATGACAAAACTGATCAACCTCGGCAGCCGTATTCGGAAACTGCGTGAACGGCGAAATCTGACCCAGGCAGCCCTGGCGGTTAAGATGGCGATATCCCCCAGCTATCTCAACCAGATTGAGAACGATGCCCGCCCCCTCAACAAGAGAGTGCTGACCAAACTTGAACTGGCACTTGGCATCGACTTTACTGACTGGACAGAAGACGAGGATCGTTGCGCCAACCGGCTCCAAGAGGCGCTGAATGACCCCCTGTTTCATGGCGCCGGTTTACCCCTTCACGAACTACGCGAGGCGGTCTCAGCCTCTCCCCGCATGGCTGACCGCCTGCTGCAACTTTTCAGTGCTCATCAACGACTTCAATCTGATTACCAAACACTGGCAGAGTCGATTGCAGGGGAAGAGCGCATCAAAGCACTCCACGGCGCCCAGTTTCCATATGAAGAGGTACGGGATTTTTTCTACCACAGAAACAACCATATCGAAACCCTCGACCATGCGGCGGAGACACTCTTTCAGAAGAACGGCTTTACCATCGACAGCCTATTGAGTGACCTCACTGGATACCTGAAGAGTGAGCACGAAATCAGCATCAAAATGGTAGATTTTTCAGCTCATGGGCGGTTACAAAAGCAGTATGATCCCGAGAGTCGCACCCTCTATCTGGCAAAACCTTCAAGTTCAACCCGCCGCGCCTTTCACATTGCACATCAGATCGGCCGGCTGCTCTATGGTGAGATGATTGAACAGGAGCTGGAAGAGGCGGACCTCGGAAGCACTCAAGCCAGGGCCATCTGCCGTGTCGGTCTGGCAAACTATTTTGCCGGCGCCCTATTGATGCCCTATGAGCGTTTTCTCGAAGATGCAAAACGACTGCGCTACGATATCGAATGTCTATCAGCACTCTACGGCACCAGCTTCGAGCAGGTATGTCATCGTCTAAGTACACTGCAGCGACAAGATAACAAAGGCGTCCCCTTCTACTTTGTACGAGTCGATATTGCCGGCAATATATCCAAGCGTCAGAGTGCTACCAGTTTTCATTTCGCCCGGCTGGGTGGTGTCTGTCCGTTATGGAATGTGCATGAAGCATTCTCCTACCCCAACACCATCCTCACCCAACTGGCACAGATGCCGGATGGAAAAACCTATCTTTGCCTGGCACGCACGGTATTTGAGAGTGGTAACAGCTACCTCGAACCCCAGCGCAAATTTTCTATCGGCCTTGGCTGTGAGATCCGCCACGCCGATAAGCTGGTCTACTCCACCGGCCTTGATCTGGAAGATACTGAGGCGGTTGAGCTTATCGGTGTCAGCTGCAGGGTATGTGAGCGTCATGAGTGTCCACAACGCGCCTTCCCACCACTCTCCCGCAGGCTCAGTATCGATGAGAATTCTCGTAGCGCCTTCCCTTACTCCTTTGAAGGTTCTGAAGAGAATTAATGGCGGATAGCAAACGAAAGGCACATTGGGAAAAGGTCTATCAGTCAAAGCCGAATGACCAGACCGGTTGGTTTCAACCCTCTCCACAACTCTCACTGAAAATGATAGAGAGTGCAGGTATCGCGCCCGATGACGCTATCATCGATGTGGGTGGAGGCGCCTCACGATTGATTGACGCCCTGCTTGAGCGAGGCTACCACAACCTTAGTGTACTGGACATCTCGACCACAGCTTTGGAAGCAACCCAAACCCGTCTCGGCAAGCGTGCAGAAAAGGTCAACTGGCTGGTGAATGACGTTACCGAGTTTACCCTCGAACAACCGGTCAGACTGTGGCATGACCGTGCAGTTTTCCATTTCCTCACGACTACCCAGGACCGCAAAGCCTACCTGGAGCATCTGCAACGATACCTTGTCATTGGGGGGCATCTCATCATGGCCGCCTTCTCTCCAGAAGGGCCGGCAAAGTGTAGTGGGCTGGATATAGTGCAGTACGACGGCAACGCTATTCAGCAGACACTGGGCAGCGATTACAAGTTATTGGAGAGCATCAGCGAACTTCACCAAACACCATCGGGGGTGCAGCAACACTTCAACTATTTTCACTTCATCCGGACCAACTAATTAAAGACTACCCATTATGCCGATGATACCGAAAGACCCCGACAGCACTCTGGTAAAAAGGCAATTTGCCGTTGTCTACACCAAGAAAAGAGGCCGTAAACGCTTCCCGGAAAACTGTGTTGAGATTGTGACTTCCGAAGAAGAGGCGTTGGATATGTCAGATAGTGATAGCGCAAAATATCCCGCCATCGTCGTTGGTCCCTCCCGTTCATCGGAGGGTATAAGGCTATTCTATCTGCTGGAATGGCTTGATTAACGACTCAGAAAATAGAGCCCTACCTGCAACAGTGGCCACTCACCTACCGATGGGGTTGGCGGGAAGGAATGGTAATGCCTCCTGGAATACTGAAGGGGCCACCAGATTCCATGCGCGTAAGCGGGACGATCATTGGTGCTCGGCGCAGACCGGGGCCTATTGGGATCAGGCGCAGGATGACATCCTGATAATTATCACCATTCACATCAGCATAGTCCACGGCAATGATCCGAAATCCGGCGGACAGGGGGTCAGTCACACAGTTCAGCCCAGAGGACCCTTTCAGCATCTTTCCCCGAAACATTCCATTTTCGAACTGACAGGGCTGAAGAGCGACTTCAGGCTCATTCTCGGTTACCTGCTCCACTATCGGCAAAAGTGACGTGATATCCTCATTCCCTGTCTGTCGAGTTGTGCAATCACTCTCCTCTTGTTGTCCACAACCAAGCCTCATAGAGAGATCTTTCAGGTAGGCGTTACGGAAGTCGTAACCACTGACAAAGTCATATTCGGGGGGGCGTGGTGAGCGGCGAAGAAAGTCCATGTAGTCACAGTCCCGGCGCACTTTCCACCAAGTACTGCGGTCTACCCGACCACCCCACTGCTGGGCGCCGGAAAACCAGGCACTCTCTACCGCCGCCTTGCAGTCGGTAGGAATGTGAAAGGTCTTTTTCTCGCTACGAGATATGGGCAGATCCACACTGTAGCTGGAGACCTTCTTGCCACTGCGGGGCTCAGCAAAACTCGGTTGAATCTGATCTGCCATAGCTGTACAGATAGGGAACAGCAGCGCTAATGTGAGTAAACGGGTTTGATGCAGGAACATCTGATGTTCTCCTCCATTCGTTCCTATTATTCTTAGTGGCTATGCACAATAGCCCTGAAGCACTATCTTCATAGAAAAAAGTGCATCTGTAGGAGCGAATTTATTCGCGATCAGGCGACCGGGCATGTCCTTCGCGAACAAGTTCGCTCCTACAGCAGGTTCCCGGATTATTGTGCACAGCCATTTTATTCTTTATCTTTTCCTGAGGGGCGCTTCTCCTGCAGCTCATCTTGGCGCAATCGCTCCACGAATACCACCCAGCGCCGACTTACGTCGGTGGCCAAGTTGAGGAATAGCCGCCCTGCAATGATAGGATGCAGGAAAGTGGTGTTCTGCAGGGCATCCCTGTGGACTACCAGCAGACTGGTGGGAACGATGGCAATTGCATTGGTCAGACGCGACTGGTTGACCAGTACCGCCACATCACCAAACACTTCGCCCGCTCCGAACTGATCTACAACCAGATCTTCGGTACCGCCTTTGCCGCCGGGGACAACCACCTCCACCGCCCCGCTCATCACCAGATAGAGCTCATTGCTCTCGTCACCACGACAGAATACCGCTTGACCGGCGGAAAAATCCAATACCGTACTGGAGAGGATGAAGCGGCGTATCTGCCACGGCTTCATACCCTTGAAAAGTACGCTCTTCGGAATTACCTGCTGTCGCAGATGGGAGGAGAGCATGTCCCACAAACTAACCAGTCGCAGGGTGGAGATGGCCAGTGGGGTGATGACAAAGTCGGCTATTAGTGCGGAGGCAATCACCAGCGCACTGAGCATGCCAAACTGGGCGATAGGCTGGAAGTCCGACAGGGTAAAGGTGAGAAAACCGGCGATTAGGGCGATAGAGGTGGCGAATACCGGCAGGGCCTCGTTCTGAATAGTGACGTGCATGGCACGGGACTGGCTCTTGGTGGTCTTCAACTCCTGGTTGTAGCGCAGCATGAAATGCATGGTGTCATCCACCGCAATACCAATGGCGATAGCTGCAGCCATGGCGGTACCGATATTCAGCGGGATCTCCCCATAGCCCATGGTGCCAAACAACACAACGACAGGAAAGGCGTTGGGCAGAGCTGCCAGCAGCCCCACCCGCAAGTCTGTAAAGAGTATCGATATGATCAGAATAAAAAACAGCAACAGAAGAGTGATCGAGTGCAGTTGCCCCTCTATCATTGCATCGGTAGCGGATAGGGTGAGCACGGAAGAGCCGGTGATGTGCACCTCCAGCCCTGGGTCAAGATTCTGTGCAAAAAAGGCGTTTAGACTATCGACAAAGTGCTGCAGCTCCCGAGTGGAGGAGATGTCATGGCGCACCAGAATACGGGCGGAGCTATAGTCTTCCGAGACATAGGCCTTCACATGGCTATAATCCAGAAAGATCATCAGCTCATTGATCTCGTCATCAGACAGTGGCAGCTGTGGCAGCGGTAGCTCCTGGAAGGCACGGTTGAGCATGGAGAGATAGTTTGTAAAGGAGGTGGTGGAGCGGGCAAAGCCCTGGGAGGTTATAAACTTTTCAATCTCCACAATCTCCTCCAGGTAACGCACCTTGAGAAAGGTGTCCTGGATGCCCGAATCGACGATGATGGAGAAAGTTTCCAGCCCCGCCAGCTGACTATTCACTGATGCCACTTGCCGCTGTACCTCCGAACCCTGACCAAGACTGTCGATAGTGCTGTGATTGACCTGAATCCCAGGTATGCCAAGAGCCGCCACCAGGGTACAGACACCAAGTAGCGCCAGAGCTCCCCAGCGATTACTGCGCAGCCACTGCCAGTAGCGGTCTGCCAGGGTACTGCCACTATTACGGACAAGACGTGATTTGCCGTCCAGCTGCCACTTTCCTGTGATGCTCAACAGCGCAGGAATCAATGAGATAGTGACGATAAAATTGAATAGCAGGCCGGTGGAGGCGAGGATACCGAACTGCCACAACACCTCTATCTTGCTTATCCCCACAGAGAGGAAGCCCATGTAGGTGGTAATGAAGGTAAGCAGTACCGTACGACCCATCTTGAGAGACATGTGACTCAGAGCAGCCTGCGTCTCCAGACCGCGCCGCTGACCCTGGCGGAATTCAGACAGCAGGTGAATATCTTCGGTGGAACCCACCACGATTAGCAGGATAGGTACTATGGAGGTAATCACGTTGAGGGGGATACCGGTGACCCCCATCAGCCCCAGCATCCAGATGATGCTGACACCGGCGGTCAGCACTGGGGTAAGCACATCCACCAACTGGCGCAGCAGGAGGAATAGGGCGACCAATAAAGTACCTATGGCAAGTGGAAACAGTTTCCCCTGTTCCTGCTGAATCTGTTCCGAAATGGCACTACGGACGAAGGGATAGCCGATATTGAATACCTCTTCGTAGAGGTTGACCAATGGCTGAGTCACCTGATCAATGGTAGCGGTTACGTTCAGGTCATCACTACCATCGACCCCCTTGCGAAGTATGATCGCTACCGCCATTACCCGGTTGTCGGATGAGAGCAGCACCTGTTTAATAAATGAATCCTGCTGGGCTTCATTAAGCAGCTTGGCGGCAGCCTCTGGTGAGGTAGGCAAAGTAGCCAGATAGGGCTCTTTGTCCAGATAGCCATCCACACTCTTTAGGTGAGGGATTGAGAAGAGACTCTCCACCCGCTCAACGAAGGGTTGCTTCTCCAATTCACTGATGACCTGTTTCAGAGCCTTCAGCTTCTTCAATCCAAGTAAATTCTCATCCTCGAGAAACAGAAGCACCACTTTCTCATCGCCAAAGCGCCGACTGATCTCACTGTAATAGGCTCGCTCAGGATCGTCCATCACCAGCAGCTCTTCTGCAGAGATTTGTACCTCAACGTTGGGCAGTTGGCTCCCCGCCAGCAGAGTGAACAGCAGCAGTAGACTGAGAACCCACCAGGGGTGTGCCGCACAAAGATTCAGAAATCGCTGCATAAGGGGAGCTGAGTGGAGTGGTGATCGCAAAGATGCATAGGGGAAGAATAGATAACCGTGGTTATTTTACCAGTAGTGAGAAACCGGATAAAATTCAGAAGAAGTCATACACCCGACAATTGTCCCTCTCTATTCGGATTAATCAGATGGACAGCCTGTCAGGTAGTTCTGAGCGTAGCAAAAAAGTGTGTTAATAGCATAGGGAAGCTCAGCGGTGACGGGAAGGCTTTCTCTTTGCCCGCCTCTTGCCTATTTTCCCGGTTTTCCGACCGCCCCTTTTAACCTGACGTTTTGCAGGCTTAGCGGCACCACCCCTTTCATGATACTCCTTAGCCGTACCGGCCGGTTGCCAGGCAGGCACCAGATGGCGCTTACCGTTGCCAATCAGATCCGCCCGCCCCATGGCTTTCAGCGCCTCGCGCAGTAGCGGCCAGTTTTCAGCATCATGGTAACGGAGAAACGCCTTATGCAGTCGCCGCTGTTTTGTCCCACGGGGTACAGCGACGCTCTCCTTGCCCCGCTTCACCTTACGCAGGGGGTTACGACCGGTGTGGTACATCGCCGAGGCAATGGCCAGAGGAGTGGGAAGAAATGCCTGTACCTGATCAGGTCGGAAGCCATTCTCCTTTAACCACAGCGCCAGATTAAGCATATCCCGGTCAGTGGTTCCAGGATGGGCGGCAATAAAGTAGGGAATCAGGTACTGCTCCTTCCCCGCCTCTTTCGAGTATTTTTCAAACAGCCGTTTGAAACGGTCATAGGTGCCGATACCCGGCTTCATCATCATCTCGAGGGGACCCGCCTCAGTATGCTCCGGGGCGATCTTCAGGTAACCGCCCACATGGTGGGTCACCAGCTCTTTGATATATTCGGGGTCTCGTACCGCCAGATCGTAGCGCAGACCGGAGGCGATAAAGACCCGCTTGATCCCCTTAAGTGCCCTTGCATGACGGTAGAGCTGCGTCAGTGCCTTGTGATCGGTATTCATGTGCTTACAGATACCGGGAAAGACACAGGAGAGACGACGGCAGGAGGATTCGACATGCTCATTTTTGCAGCGCATTTGGTACATATTCGATGTCGGCCCGCCCAGATCCGAGATAATACCGGTGAAATCGGGAGAGCTATCTCGTAGCGTCTCAATCTCATGCAGCACCGACGCTTCCGAACGGCTCTGAATAATTCTCCCCTCATGCTCGGTGATCGAACAGAAGGTGCAGCCACCAAAACAACCGCGCATGATTGGAATGGAGAAGCGGATCATCTCCCAAGCAGGATTTTTTGCATCTCCATAGGCCGGATGTGGTCGGCGGGTATAGGGCAGCTCGTAGAGCCGGTCCAGCTCCTCTGTCTCCAGTGGAATCGGTGGCGGATTGAGCCAGACATCCCGCTTACCATGGCGCTGCACCAGGGCACGGGCATTTCCGGGATTGGTCTCCAGATGAAACACCCGGGAAGCGTGGGCGTAGAGCACAGGGTCGTCACTCACCTGATCATGGGAAGGAAGACGCACCACGCACTTCGAGCGATCCTCTGCTTTTGGTCGCTGATGAAATCCGACGACTCTGGATGTATCGCTGTCGCTCTCACTGCAATCGGGGCTCTCCTGATAGGGGTCCCGCTTAGGCCCCAGCCTGCCCGACTGGTCCAGCTCACTGGAGTCTATCTCCAGCCACTCATCAGGTATCTCCTGGCGCATAACGCCGGTACCACGCAGATCGGTAATCTCGCCAATCTTTTCACCGGCCGCAAGGCGATGAGCCAGGGCGACTATGGCCCGTTCCGCATTACCATAGATCAGCAGATCCGCTTTAGAGTCCGGTAATACCGAGCGGCGCACCTTGTCTGACCAATAGTCGTAATGGGCGATACGCCGCAAGCTGGCCTCGATACCGCCAATGACCACAGGCACCCCCTTGTATGCCTCTTTCGCACGCTGGGCGTAGACCACCACCGAACGATCAGGGCGTTTTCCCCCGGCACCATCGGGTGTGTAGGCGTCATTGGAGCGAATACGCCGGTCGGCAGTGTAGCGGTTCACCATGGAGTCCATGTTGCCCGCAGTGATACCGTAGAAGAGATTGGGCTTTCCCAATGCCCTAAAGGCGTCCGCTGACCGCCAGTCGGGTTGGGCGATGATACCAACCCGGAAACCCTGGGCCTCCAGCAGACGACCAATCAGCGCCATACCGAAGCTGGGGTGGTCTACATAGGCATCACCGGTGACGATGATAATATCGCAGCTGTCCCACCCCAGCTGATCCATCTCCTCCCGAGACATGGGTAGTACCGGGGCGGTACCAAAACGTTTCGCCCAGTAGTGGCGGTAGGAGAAGAGATTGGGAGCAGACTGCATGTTTTTGCGATGGATTAGCTTAAAAGGTGATTATAACTGATCGATTCGACAGCCGCAGGTTCATCCTAGAATCCTCAGTTGGGCAGGGTGGAGAGTGCACTTGTGGTGGTGCAGTACAAGGCACAACGATGAGGAATAGTTGTTCTATTCCAAGGAGTTGTAACGCCGTAATGCGCCGCCACAAGTGTGCTGTCCGCCCTGTAGCGTAATTCACCCGGAGAGTGAAATAGGCAATCGCAGTCAATGCAATTAGAATCAATGTGTTGCCCGTCGAATGGAGCGATCAACTGAGGATTCTAGGATCATACAGCAGTGCCTCGTTACCTAACCCTGAGTGCATGCTGTCAATTCCGTCGCAACTCATCAGAAAGAGCGATAGGCGTGGGGTACCTATTCACCACCAGATAGGTGGAGGCCAGGAAGGTCAACAGGGTAGCCAATTGAATAAGGTAGCTCGCCTCAGCCGTAATCAGCCCGCTATCCAGAGCAAGTACGGCAATCAGCAGCGAGAATTCACTCAGCTGTCCAAGGCGCGCACCCACCTCTTTTGAACGCGCCTCATCCTCGCCCTGCTTTCTTAGCAGTAGGCTGATTACTGCCGGTTTACCCAGTATCGTCAGCAGGGCAAACAGCAGCGCAGGGAGAATAACGGTGGTGAGCATACCCAAGTCAAAACCGGCACCAAGGGAGAAGAAGAACATCACCAGAAAAAAGTCCCGCAGGGGTTTCAGTTTCTCGGACATGTAGAGGGAAATAGGACTGGTTGCGAGGGTTACACCAGCCACAAAGGCTCCAATTTCGTGGGAGATGCCCAATGCTGCCGCTGCTTCCGCCATACCCAGGCACCAGCCGATAGCCAGGAGAAATATGTATTCATGGAAGGTATCGAAGGTCTGAAGTAATCGCAGAAGAACTTTCTTCACAAAGAGCACCGCAAAGCCAATGAGTAGCGGCAGTGCCATGACGAGTTTGGCGAACTCCATCATCGGGTGATCTGGAGATGAGCTTCCTTCGAGAAAAAGCAGCAGCAGTATGGCGATAAAATCCTGCAGCAACAGAATACTGATGATGATCTCGCCGGTACGCTGATGGTGAAGCACAGTGGTAGGAAGAAGCTTCAGGCCGATAATGGTACTGGAAAAGACCACCGCAGCACCGATTAACAGGGCTTCCAGAAAATTATAGCCAAACAGCAGTGCAAGCCCTCCTCCGACACCCCAGAAAAGAGAGGAGCTGATTAGTGTGACTACGGTGGTTTTGTGCATCAGCAGCAGAAATTCTCTGGGATTCAGTTCTAATCCCATGAGAAAAAGCAGAAACATGATGCCGATATGGGCAATATCGCCAATCAGTTTAGGATCATCAACCAACCCCAGGGCAGATGGCCCCAGCAAGACACCCAGCATTATATACGCCACCAGCAGCGCCTGACGTGCATAGAGCGCAACCGTCGCCAGCACGGCGGCTCCAGTAAAGATCAAAAATATAGTGAAAACAATATCTTGCTGCATCTGTGGCCCGATCAACTTTCCTCTCTATAATCCTTCAAGCATAGATGCAGGGGACGTATAAATAAACATGGGGAAATTAGGGTGTTGTTCTGTGCTCCGATCTATAGTGAACCGCATCGGTCATGGACTCCTGCAGTAATCCCCATGTACAGTATTCGGAGTCAGGAAGATGACCGTTACCCTGATCTCACCGATGGGATATATCGAAGAGGGGAAGAGAATAGACATGGCAAAGATGAAAACGGGAAAAAAAGAACTCAAGCAATTTAAAAAGAAAGTGCTCAAGGCCGAGGCGAAGGTGAATAAGCTGCAGCAGGAAATTGCCCAGCTGGATAAGAAATTGGCGAAGCGGGATGAAAAGATTAAAGGCCTGCAACGCCGATCAAAGGGCAAGGAATCGAAAAAGAATGAGGCAGTGTCTTTGGAAAACATCCAGAAATCCGTTTCTATAAAAGCCTCTCGGGATGCGTTGCAGAAAGCGGGATTCCTGCGGAGCCGCTATGAGCAGTATCTTGAGTTGAATAAAGCCAAGACCGTTGCCCGTAGGGAAGCCAATCGAGACCTGATGGAGAGTTACGGTCCCGAAGCCGGTTTCACCGATCAAGAGCTGGAGGATGTGCTTAGCTAGGAGTTTGTCCGAGAACGGATCTTTCCCGTAAATAATGGGAAACAGGGGTGTCACTTAAGGTACGACAAAGTCGCTTGGTGTTAACAACTTAAGGTGTAGTAATCCAGACACGACCTGACACAGACTGTCAGATCGTTGAGTCCGCAACGCGACAAAAGCGGGTATTGAAGTACTAACTGGCTAATGCCCGCAGTTACCCTACAGCGGACGTCAGGGATTTCAGGAAGGATGGCCGGAGTTAACCATGAGCAGACATTAGGAGTGGCCTGCCAAGAAACCCGCTTCGCAACCAAAGCGGAAGTTATTGAACTATAGAGACGCAGAGGTATTTGTAGATGCGCTGCTCCACCTCCCGTCATTGCGAGGGAGCCCTGGCGACCGCGGCAATCCCAAACAACGGAGCCGGGGCCGGGGTGATTGCTATTACCAATCAGATAACGTCAGTCTTTCCTGGCTTTTGCTATAACATCTTCTTCTGAATCAGCGAATTCTTGAGATATCGCGTAAAAGTCATCAGAAACTTCCATGAAGGCGTCAACCATATCAGGATCAAAATGGTTTCCTTTGCCTTCCTGGATTATGGCCACGGCTTTTTCGTGTGGGAATGGTGGTTTGTAGACACGCCGGCTGATAAGGGCATCGTAGACATCCGCTACAGCCATCAATCGCGCAGAGATCGGGATATCATCCCCTGCCAAACCCTCAGGATAGCCGGAGCCGTTCCACTTCTCCTGATGGGAATAGGCAACCTCCTTGGCGAAAACAAGAAAATTGTCGGCAGTGGAGATACTTCTTTCAGCAGAGACAATGGCATCACGACCATAGGTTGTGTGTTTTTTCATTTCATCGAATTCTTCCGCTGTCAGCTTGCCTGGCTTGAGAAGAATATGGTCAGGAACACCGACCTTGCCGATATCATGAAGTGGGGCTGACTTGTAAAGTATTGTAATATTCTCGGGCGTTAAAAAGTGACTGAAGCGCGGATGATCTTTGAGTTGGGTCGCCAGTAACTTCACATAATGCTGAGTGCGACGAATATGATTACCTGTTTCAGGATCCCGCGCTTCTGCCAGGGATCCCATGGCCACCATGGCAACATCCTGCAATTCTTCCATCTGCCGGGTGCGTTCAATCACCTTCTCTTCAAGAATTTCATTCTGTCCTTTCAGATAATCTCTTGCCAGCTTCAATTCCAGATGGTTTTTGACACGCTCCTTAAGGATAGAGGGGCTGATTGGCTTGGTGATGTAATCAACTGCACCTAGCTCTAGCCCCTTGGTTTCATCTTCTTCCTCGACCTTTGCGGTCAGAAAGATAATCGGTATGTCACGTGTTGTCTCGTCTGCTTTAAGCTGCCGACACACTTCATAGCCATCCATGTCCGGCATCATAATATCAAGCAGAATCAGATCAGGTATTTTCCTTTCGATGATCTTCAGGGCCATTTTTCCATTGACGGCAGCCTGTAAAAAGTAACGGTTCGATAGAACACCCTTAACCACGTCAATATTGACAGGCGTGTCGTCCACAACAAGAATGGTTAACCTGGATAAATCCTTATTCATTGCCTTATCCTGTTCATAACATAAAAATTACTGCTCTACTTCCCATGTTCTTATTGTTCGTCGGGATAACGTTTTACTATTTCGTCCAGAAGCGATGCGGCAGTCTCAAAATCATAATTACCGAGATGCGTTTGCAACTGGCCGAGTGAGTCACGAAGCGTTGACTCACTTACCTTCTGAAGAAATTCCTCTACTGCCTCCTCCGCAGTGGAATCAAAGTTCTCGATGCGTTCCGCTAACGCCTTGAGTTCGCCAATCACATCAATCTCTGTCGTCCTGCCGGGATCAGAAACGGCACCCACCTCCACTCCAGTCTGCAGAGCAATTTTGATGGCACCCAGGGCCTCATCCAGTGATTGCTTAGCGCGTGACATCAATTCATTGGGGTGCGTGCCTTCGCCCGTGGAAAGCACCTCTTCCAATTCCCTGGCAGCGGCTTGAAGAGCGGTGGCACCAATATTCCCTGCAACTCCCTTCAAGGTATGTGCACCCCGTACAGCAGCTTCCTGTTCGCCCTCATCCAGGCTCTTTGCAATACGATCCATGGCATCCGACTCGGCCTCTACAACCTTGGCCAGGGTCTTTCGGTAAGCTCTGGTACTGCCACCCATACGTGCTATCGCACTTTCAACATCAAAACCCGGCAGTTCAATGGATGGTTCTTCGCCTGCCGGCTCGAACTCTGCCAGCCGCTGTTGAAGTTCGACAGGAACATCCCGTTCACCCGGTTTAATCCATCGGGCTAACGCGTTATACATTTCCTGGGGATCGACGGGCTTTGAAACATGATCATTCATTCCCGCATCCAGGCATTTGTCACGGTCACCCGCCATGGCATTGGCGGTCATGGCGATGATTGGCAGATCGTTATATGAGGGATCCATACGGATCTCCCGGGTCGCGGTGTAACCATCCATCACCGGCATCTGCACATCCATCAGTACAGCATCGTACGACTCTTCTTTAACCTTATTAACAGCATTCAAACCATTTTCTGCTGTGGTCACTACCATCTGTGCAAGTTCCAGTAATTCAGTGGCCACCTGTTGGTTGATCTCGTTATCCTCTACCAGCAGAATACGTGCGCCTCGGATGGCAGCCACTGTGTCTAGCCCAATGTCGTTTCGACCCTTGTGCGGCTTCGGTTCTTCGTATCCCATGGCCACCATGGCAGCATCTAGCAGAGTTGAGTTTGAAACCGGCTTACTTAAAAAGCCCTCTACCTTCACGTTGCCCATCTGGAGCAGCATCTCATCCCGATCGTAGGCCGTAACCATTACCACCTTGGGAGGCGTATTCAGATTCATGCCTTTCTTGATCTGGCGACTGACTTCAATGCCATCCATGCCCGGCATCTTCCAATCCATAAACACCAGCTTAAAAGGCGCATCCGTCTGATCCGCCCGACGTACCCGTTCCAATGCCTCCTTGCCATTGGTGGCCAACTCCACGTTAAAGGTGAAGCTTTCAGCCAGATGCTGCATGATCTCCCGGGCTGTAGCGCTATCATCTACCACCAATACAGGAAGACCTCGCAGATCCGGATTTGGTAGTTGTACTGCAGACTCAATCTTCTTCGATAATCCGAAGTTAGCGGTAAAGATGAAGGAACTGCCTTTTCCAAAGGTACTCTCGACTTTAATCTCACCGCCCATCATCTCGATGAGTGATTGACTGATGGCCAAACCCAGGCCCGTTCCACCATATTGACGAGTCGTGGACGTATCGGCCTGACTGAACGATTGGAACAATTTACCGACCTGTTCTTCAGTCATGCCGATGCCACTGTCGATAACAGAGAATTGCAACGTGACCTGATCTTCAGAAGCAACCACTGGTTCGACACGAATAAGGATCTCGCCATCCTCAGTGAACTTGACCGCGTTGTTAGCAAGGTTGATCAAAACCTGACCCAGGCGAAGCGGATCCCCTACCAAGCCGTCAAACACTTTGGAATTGGTGTCTATGAGTAGTTCCAGCTCTTTTTCCTGTGTCTTGACGGTAAGTAAGTGAGCCAAATGATCCAGCGTATCACTCAGGCGGAATGGGATTGCTTCCATCTCCAACTTACCGGCTTCAATCTTAGAGAAGTCGAGAATATCGTTGATGATGCCCAGCAGTGAGTTGGATGCATTGTGAATCTTGATGACGTAATCATGCTGCTTGGGACTTAGATCAGTCTGCAACGCCAGATGGCTCATGCCTATAATTGCATTCATCGGTGTGCGGATCTCGTGAGACATGTTGGCTAAGAAGTCAGACTTTGCCTTTGTGGCCGATTCAGCTTTGAGCTTCTCTTCATCAAGATCTTCCAGCATATTGATCATGGCTGAGCGGGTTTCATTCAGCGCGACAAGCTTAGACTGCATCTCCTCTTCACTGCTAGCAAGTGCAGCGCTTTTCTGTTCCAGCTCTATGATCAAATTCTGTTGCCCAATATTTGACCGATCGTGAGCCTCTTCAAACATTACTCTGTTGTTCTCAGATCGCTTCAGCTTTTTTTTCAGAATCCGGTTTTCGCGTTCAAGACGCAAAATCGTCTTCTTGTCTTCATCACTCATTCCGCTCACCTAGCAGAGCAACGACTAAGGAGTGGTTATGCAATTTTGCCCCATCCTCAATGGGTATCGATGGACAAATCTCGCCGTAAGTGTAAAAACCAGCATAGGGAATAGTTGAGTCAAGCATCCCATCAAGACCATTCGGTTCTTCTTGTGTTCGTGTGCCCAGCAACATTTTCCTTCCGGCACAGGAAAAAATAAGTGCAACACTGGGTTGCTGACCAGAGGGGTATTCTGATACCACCGTTTCACCTGCCTGAGCAGAACTGGCCAATGCTGAATCCCTGCTTATCATACTGGGCCTTATTTTGGAACCCTCCTTGATATCTCCAAACAGGGCTACTGCACCAGTTTCTGGATCAAAATCGCCCGCTGGTGTACGTAAATAATCAATGCCTCCATCCTCCGAAAGAACAGCCAGTGGAAATTCAAAACCAATCGTCGCACTTTCACCAATCATTTTTCTGTAATAATCAGCAGCCGGTTTATTATCAACTTCAAGTAATAGAGCCCCTTCAGACTTGGTGACACTCCCCTCACTTCCGAGCAGACTACATCCCAGCCCAAGTGAAAAGGAATACTCCAGCGGGCCCGAGAAGAGTAAAACGGGAACGGCACCACTCAGAACACGTTTACCATAAAACTGGAATGTTTTCTGGAACTGCCATTGGTCTCCCGCAGCGCCACCAATTAACGGAATGCTCTTACCTAACTCAGCAACGAGAGAGTCAACAACAACCTGTCCACTACCAGTCAGCACATCAGGTAGAGTGATACACAGGGCAGAATCCTTTTCAGATTTAGCTGAAGCCATTTCAACTGCCTCACGACAGGCCGTTTTCGTATCATCCTTGAGGCCCTCACCAATGCCTGCGGTTATATCAATCGTGTCGGAAGCAAACAGTAGCAAAACAATAGAGTCCTCACTGAACCCAAGCTCGGAAGAAACTTCTCCATCCGTAGTACAACCAATAAGCTCAAGGCCGGGCCAGAATTCATCGATGATGGTAAGCAGTTCCTCGTGATCAAAGTCAATGGCAGCATATACAATACCAGCCTTTGGCTTATGCCCGGAAAGAGTCTTTTCGCACTGTTCACGAATCTCATCCATTGCTCCTTGAGCATCAGGATCTTCACTATGACCAACGGCTGAAATAAACATCTATATCCCCTGTTAATAATTCATGAAAAACCGACTGCATCTTATTCAGCATTTTCAGTTTTGTACCTTTTATCCTTCCCTGTTTCTTGCAGTAATTGATTGATCTCTTTTTTAAGCTCGATCATTTTTAACTCTCTTCCAACCACCAAACGTTCAAAGCGTTCCTGTTCATCTAGTTTGAGTTGTAATTTTTTCGAAGTTTCTTCTGCAGTATTCTTGGAATTTAGTATTTCTGCTTCCAGTTTCTTGGTTTCATCGATATCCAAATGAATACCGACCAGCCTCTTTCCTTTACCATCAGCATCTCGCTCCGAGGCCTTACCGATATCTAATATCCATTTCCAGCTACCATCCGCTGTCAACATGCGAAATTCTGTTTTATATAATTCTGTCTTCCCATCGACGTGCTTCTGAACCTGCTCCCAAACGAAAGCTGCATCATCGGGATGGAGAAGCTTTCCAAATCGTTCAGCAGTATCGCCATAGCGCTCATCTAGTTCTTCTCTGGAATAGCCCAGCATGCTGTTCCAGGTATCACCTGTAATCAGTTCTCCAGAAGTTACTGACCAATCCCAAAAACCTGCATTAGCACCTTGCAACGCCATATCTAAGCGTTGTTGTTGAATTTGAAGCTCTTCTTCAGCACGTTTTCGCTCAGTGATATCACGAACAATGGCAACGAAGCGTGACTCTTCATTTTCTGACGACATGTATTGTAAAAAGATCTCAACCTCAATTTTTTGACCGTTCTTGTGCTGATGTACAGTTTCGAAGGTAAGTGATGCTTTGTCACCGGATAGAAGCGGATTAATCAAATCTTTGAATTCCTCTACAGAAATATCAGGTTTGATATCATAAGGGTGCATGGTCATCAATTCATCATGCGTATACCCTACCTGCTGCAATGCACCTTCATTGGCATAAATGAAACTAAGCTCTTCCGAATCAAACATAAAGACGCAGTCCAGTGTTCGGTCGAGTGTATTTTTGAACTGATCCATATCTCTTTGGATACTAATGCGCTCGGTGATATCACTAAACAACACGACGGCACCTGACAATTTACCCTCTTTATAGATTGGCACACTACTGTATTGAGCTGGAAAACTGGAACCGTCTTTGCGCCACAGCAGTTCATCATCAACTTTGTGAAAGGTCCCTTCAGTCGATGACTTATACATCGGACACTCATCGATGGGATAAGTACACCCATCTGCCTTGGTATGATGAATGATCGGGTGGGTTTTCTGGCCTAGAAGTTCATCTGCATCATAACCCAGTAGTTTGGAAGCTTCAGGATTAATGAAATTGACCAATCCATCTTCCCCGATACCGAATATTCCCTCGCCTACCGATTCCAACAGCAAACGGCTACGTTCCTCAGCCTGTTTCACTGCCTCCTCAGACATCTTTCGCTCGGTGATATCTGTTTGAATCGAGATATAACGCTCAGGACCTGTGTCACCCATAAAGGGAACCATAGAGGCGTCTACCCAATAAAGCCTCCCCCCCTTTCTCTTATTGCATACCTCACTATGCCAGGTTTGGCCGCTGCTAATGGTCTCCCACATCTCTTTGTAAAAACCATCCGAGTGTTGACCGGATTTAAGCATGCGGTGATTCTGCCCAAGCAGCTCCTCTTTTGTATAACCACTGGTATCGCAAAAGTGATCATTGACGTAGGTGATGTTGCCCTCTGTATCACCTATGCTGACGATGGCATGCTGATCTAATGCATATTTCTGGAAATTGAGCTCAAACACCAACTCATCCTGACGCCGCTCTGCCTCTATCCGTTCTACCACCTCATTCTTTAATCGCCGATTCCAAATCACAATAAAGGTGATAATGACAAAGCCAATAAGCAGAATGGGAATGGCCCATTTAAATACGGTTGTAAGCTGAGTACCAAGCTGTACTGTAATCCCCATCCAGGTGTTCTTAATGGCAGCCTTTTCATGAGCAGTCATCGAATCGATAACCTTATTAAGAATGCTTACCAGCTCCGGCCAATCCTTCCGAACACCAAAACTCAGTTCATCAACTATTGAGGTGGGCGCAGCAACTTTGATGTCATCCAGCCCCAACCGATTCTTTTCGTAACTAATAACACCGAGATTTCCGGCAAAAGCATCCACTTTTCCTTCAGCCAGGGCCTCCACCCCCTCTGCAACATTTGCAAAGGGCGTCACTTGTATTTGGGGAAATCCTTCTGTCAGTCTCTTTTCGATGAGATAACCTTTTACCACACCGACACGTTTTCCGGCCATGTCATTTAGACCATCAATAAAGGGGCTGTCGATACGGGTAGCCAGGATGACTGGGAAGGAGATGAATGGTCTGGTGAAGTTCATATACTCTTCACGCTCAGGAGTTCGAATCAGAGAGGGAAGAATATCGCTCTTACGTGATTTGATCGCATCAAGAGCCTCCGCCCAACTACGCCCAAACTGAGGCTGGAATTTAACCCCTAGTTTTTCTGTGAACATCTCGAAGTAGCTGGCGGCAATACCTGCAAATTTCCCATCTCCGTCCTGAAAGGTAAAGGGAGGCCATGCAAAGTCATCGACGACAGATATGGTTTGATGCGCCTCTAGCCACTGCTTCTCTTCTTCGGTCAAACCAAGGTTGGGACCGATGGAATCCACCTTCTCTGCCATAGCGATCCAGTCACTATAAATCACCCGCTTTTCTACTTCTGTTATGGCTGCCATCCCCTTTTTCAGGATTGATGCCAGAATCGGTAAATCCTTACGGGTAGCAATATTCAGTAGTGTAAATTCCGGATTACCCATCTCGACCTCACCCGACACCACCAGTCCCGTCATCATGTGCTCAGTCATCAGATGGTTAAACACCGCAAACTCACCAAATGCAGCATCGGCTTTGCCGAAACTCACGGCCTTCATGCTCTCGAGCGTGTCCTTGACCGCCAGAATTTTGATCTTGGGGTAGTCTCTCTTGAGTACCTCCTCATAGAAGAATCCTTTGGGAACAGACACCGTCTTACCAAATAGCTGTTCTATGTCCTGGTATGGAACATCCTCACGACTGAGGATGGTGTTGGGATTGTCAACATAGGGTGGCGTATAGAGCAGATACTTCTCACGTTCTGGCGTCTTGACTATATTGAGCATCACATCAAGGTCACCGAGCTTCATCATCTCGAGAAATTCGTTCCAGGAGGGGCCGGAGACATATTCGATCTCCATTCCCACCTTGCTTGCCAGCAGATCCATGAAATCTATAGAAAGTCCTCGTGCCTGCCCCTCCTCATTGAAGTTAAAGGGCGGCCAGCTCATTTCGTTATGGACGCGGATCATGGGGGTGTCTTGCAGCCAGGCACGTTCCTCTTCTGTCAGGGCAACACGGGGAGTTTTTTTCTCCTTGGATCCGCTCAACCAGACTTGTTCAATTACACGACGTTCGGAAACATCAATACTAGCCAACGCCTTGTTGATCAGCCCCACCAAAGGCAATAGTGAATCCTTCTTGTGCACAGCAAACCGTTGTGGGTTTGGTGGAAAACCAGTATTTGCGGCAACAGTAAGGTTGGTGAGCTGCAGATCCTGAGCTAGCCAGAAAGAGACGACCTGGTTGCCGACATAGGCATCGGCCTTCCCCCAGGAGACATGCTCCAATGCTTCCCGGGTGTTTTTCACGGTGACTAGATTGATGTTCGGATAATTGGTTTTTAACTTGTCGAGTATCCAGTAGCCATCCTCAACAGCTACTGTAAGCCCTGCAAGATCGGCAAGATTACTTATCTCCTTTTTGTCATCTGATGTAATGATGACATAGCGCACTTTGAAATAAGGATCGGTAAAATAAAGATAGCTACCACGGTCACCCTTATTCGATATGGTGGCTCCAACATTCAGCGTCCCATCCTTCACCTTGTTCAACATCTCCCCGAACGAGGCAAAGGATCGCGCCTGGAACCGGATGCCCAGGCGCTGGCCGATCAGCTCTAGGTAGTCTGCGGCGATCCCGGAATGAATCCCTTCACCGTCCATGAAATCTATCGGCGGCCATGCTCCATCCACTCCGATCTCAATCTCTGGATGGGCCTCGAGCCAAACCGATTCCTCGGGAGTCAGTTCAACCTTTTTGCCGGATTCCCACTGTTTTCTTGGATCGTATGCTATCCATCGGTCATGGATTTCCCGGTGCTTTTCCTCGCTGATGGAGGTGAGCGCCTTGTTGAGGATACCGACCAGCTCCGGCCAGTCCTTGCGGACGCCGTAACCAAATTCGCTGCCGACGAGATCCGTTTCCGAATCCATGCGAATGCTGCCTAGACCGTGTTTCAGGATGAGGTGATTGGCGACGGCAAAGTTGGCGATGGTGGCATCCACCTCACCTGCCGACAACGCATTCATGGCCTCAAGCGGTGTTTTCACGAAATAGGGTTCGATATCGGGGTATTTCCGACGAACCTCCTCCACATAGAAATAGTCCTTAACCAGGGCCAGTTTTCTTCCAGACAGGTCATTAAAGTCACTTACCGGTTCCTGGTCCTTGCGGCTCAGGAAAACAACCGGAAACTTCATGTAGGGTTGGGTGAAGTTGAGGTAGGCGCTTCTTTCTTCGGTTTTTGCAAGCGTAGGCAGCGCATCGATCTCGTGCTTTTTGGCCCTGTCTATCACCTCGGACCAACTCAGCTCTGGAACGATCTGCATATCCGTTCCAAGATGTTCATTGATCAGGGCCAGATAATCGGCCGCCATGCCCGCATAATCACCACTCCTGCCGATAAACTCGAAGGGTGGGTAGTTGGGATCAACTCCAAGGCGAATCTTCGGATGTGCCTTGAGCCAAGCCGACTCCTCCGGTGTCAGCTCAATCCTGGCTATTTGGGGTTGATAGAAGAAACCATCGTCGAAAGTGAATTTATCGGCCAGTCCGAGCTGTGTATAAATTCCGGCAACCTTTTGAAAGCGGCTTGGTTCAAAGTGGCCGATCTCTACGAAACGGGGATTGATCAGTTTTTCAGTCTGCTCGGCCTCGAAAACAAGGTGCTCCCGGGTGAAATTTTGAGTGTTGTATTTCTCCAGAATCAAATCGATGATTTCGTTTTTGTTTTCCAAGGCATACGTCCATCCCTTTAGGGTGGCCCGCCGCACCTTTTCTACCCGCTCTGGGTGTTTGCGGATCTCCTCATCGGTAGTGAACAGATTGTCACCGTAAAAGTCGATGCCATAATCACGGGGGTCAATTATATTGACAGGGAAACCATGGCTCTTAAACCAGAATGGCTGGTCGGTTGCATAGGCGAGCATGGCATCGACCCGCCCTTGCGAGAGTTCCTCGGGATTGAAGGTCTGGCGCACGCTTTCGACCGCATCCAACCTGCCTAGGGTTTCTACGATCAAGGCCATCAACGGGGCATCGTTAGCGCCGGCGGGATCGAACATCACCCGCTTGCCTTTAAGATTATAGGGTGTGCGAAGCCCTGATTCACGTGCAGTAAGAAAGACCAGTGGCGAGTGCTGGAAAATCTGGGCCAAAAGCACCACCGGCTGGCCCTGCTGACGCGCCAAATTCAGGCCCGTATCGGCGACACCGTATTCGCTCTCCCCGTTCAGTACCTGGTCGACATTATTGACTGATGGGTCGCGCTCGTTCAGTTCTACTTCCAGCCCCTCCTCGGCATAGTATCCCTTTTCCACAGCAGCATAGTAGCCAGCAAACTGGAACTGATGGAACCACTTGAGCTGAATGGATACTTTGTCGTCACTCGCGCTATTCACCACTGTTGGCCATAGCAAGGCTAGAAACAAGCAGAGTGAGCCTATCAACGCAGCTATCGTGTTGCCTGAAAAGCGATGGGGAATTATTTTCTCAGGAATCATACCGTAACCCTAATGCTAATCGTGCCGGCCACTGCATTATTCCTGTCGCCAAGGCGAAGTCCTGGAAATAAAAGGGAACGCAAACCTCACAATAGGCCACTTTGATGGAAGAGGATGTGGGCACCGAGTCTGTTGCAGTGACCGGAGAGGCAAAGCCGTTTGGACTGATCGCAAACAACCACCCAAATCCCACCAGAAGAGGGCATTCTTACTATTCATCAATAAATAGAAACTCCATGTGCGCAGAAGGAATTAATCCCCTTAAAATACTTGTTGTTAGCACCCTAGATTGAAGTGTAGTGCAATATCCAAGGAGGTTTTTTAAAATCTTCATTTATCAAATAAACTCATTTGTATTATGAGTAATTTCGATTATTTGGGGCTGGATGGCAACGCGCTGAGAACGTTTATCACCGTAATGGAGGAGAGCTCTGTCTCAAAAGCCGCCACCAGGTTGGACATCACACAGTCCACCGTTAGTCATACCCTCGATAAATTGCGCTCAGCCTTTGATGACCCATTATTCGTTCGTTCCAGACGCGGCATTATTCCAACCGCCAAGACGAAGTCTTTGCATGAGCCCATCGAAGCGATTTTGGATGAGCTAAAGGCGCTCACCAATGAGCATGAATTCGATCCATTGACTGAAACAATCGAGTTCACCATTGTAGTAAACGATCCGCCAATGCTGCTGATCTTTCCGACGCTACTTCAGGGCCTATACGCTGAAGGCATCAAGCCCTGGTTGCGTTTTATTCCTTCCGGACACCCCCCGGCGAATTTTCGCCGAGCTCTGCGCTGCTAACTACTGATAACACCAGCCCCGTCCAAAGGAAATGACCTCATTAAACAGGAATTGTTTCAGTCAAAAATGGTGGTCTTCTACGACGGTAACATGAGGAAGGCGCCAAAACGCGGAAATAGTTTGATGAAAGCCGATATGTAGAGGTTCAATTCAGTCACACGGAAACCTCAGTGATGGCCCTACCTTCACTGGATAGATCAGCAAAGAATCCAGCAACAGTAGCCGTACCCAATTTCAGCCTGCTGCCAGCATTCATACAAGGTACAAAATTGATCACTACGCAACTGGGATTCATGAGTCTTGGTGTATTGAAAGATCTCGACTCTAGTCCTTTACCGATGAAGACCAAGAGCCTGTCCATGTACATGGTATGGCATCAGCGTGATCATGACGACCTGGCTCATAAGTGACTCAGGGAACTGATACTGGATACAGCCAGGTCGATTGTTACAGATTGATCAATGAAGATTCACGCGGTGATATTTAACGCTTAGTTATCTGTGGGACTTCGAACTTCCGCCTATGGTCGTTGCAGGCCAGTTGACCCAGTATCCATTACGTCTGCTTTGTGCTGACAGCGGACTAAGCTCATCCAAACACTTACAGCCGCTATTGGCCGGTTAACGACCTAAGCGGAATATGAGGAAGTGGAGGTCGATTACATTTATGTGCAGGCTCAATAGGGATCAGGACCCTGCTGAACTTCGTGAACATGTTTGCTGCCGCTTTACCCATTCTATTTGAGCCGGTTTGCGCCACCCACCCCTAAGTCACCACCGAAGTCCATAAGATACGTGCCTTTCTGCGGCGCTCTACTTGGCACTCACACCATAGCTGACGTTATCTTTCCGGAGTGCCATTCCCCGGACTCCCGCCTGCTCTCATGCAGCTTTTCGGCGCTTTCGCCCTGCGCGTTCTCTGTAGGTTCCCTGTGATTGTGGGCCGATCAATCGACAGGAACGACAAGGATGTCACTCTGTGCTGCAGAGCACCATCACAATCCAACCCCTGAACCCCGCGTATACCAGCGCCGCAAACCAGAGCGCACGGCCACCTACCAGGCGGTGCAGCATCACCTAGAGAGCTGGCTGGCCCATCAGCGGGAGGCCTATCCGGATGATGATCCGGTTCCCCGGTACGTAGAGCGGGATCTGCGAAAGTACCTTGAGTGCGGCATCCTAGCCTACGGCTTTGCTCGTGCCCGTTGTGACGAGTGTGGCGATGATTTCTTGATCGCCTACTCCTGCAAAGGGCGTGGCATCTGCCCCTCCTGTAACACCAGGCGCATGGTCGAGACGGCGGCTCACCAGGTAGACCACCTGTTCCCACAGGTACCGGTACGGCAGTGGGTGATCAGCCTGCCAATGCAATAGATGCCCATAAACAGCCAATGACGGTGGCAAAAAGCCTGTCCATAACCTTAATGTCAACCTGTTATTTAGAGCGCATGATTGTAACTATTCGGCAGATTGTTGGGAGCCATGCATATCTTTGGTTGTTGTGTCGAAGAGTGTGTGAAATAAGAGACCAGATGCTAGAATTTTGGCTGTACTCAACAGGATAGCTGCGATGACACTTGTTTACCTTGCCGACCTGACGCATACCACAGTGACGGTATCCAATGACTCATTCCCTCTTAATATCGGTATGGTTGCCGCTTATGCAAAGGCGCAGTTTCCTGAGATTGAGATTCAACTATTCAAATATCCCGATGATCTGATGGCGGCATTGGCTCAGCAACTGCCGGATCTATTGGGCCTCTCCAACTACCCGTGGAACCTGACACTCAGCACGGCCTTTATTGATTATGTGAAGAAACAGGATCAGCGGGTGCTCACGGTAATGGGTGGCCCTAACATGCCCTATGATCCGGCTGATCAGCAGCAGTTGCTAAGTAAAATAGGGACGGCACTGGATTTTTACTGCCTGTATGAGGGTGAAACCGCTTTTACTGAGGTGCTCAAGAGTGCCTTTGATAAGGGGTTTGATATTGCTGCCATGAAGGGAGATCAGCCTGCCGGCACGATCTATATGCACAAGGGTGTGCATGTTTCCTATAAGCCGATACCCCGGATGAAGGATCTTGATCACTACCCCTCCCCTTATCAGACGGGGGTGCTTGATAAATTCTTTGATGACACACTGTCACCGATGATTGAGACTCACCGAGGCTGTCCATTTCGCTGTACCTATTGCCACGAAGGGCATGAGAGCTATACAAAAATACATCGCTTTTCTACTCAGCGCTGTAAGGATGATATCCGTTATATTGCCCGCCATGTAGGGAGTAAGGTGACCAATTTTCTGGTGGCCGACCCCAATTTTGGTGTCTTCCCCCGTGATCTGAAGTTTGCCGCTGAACTGGCTGCCACACGTAAAGAGCATGGCTACCCCAAGACCGTTTTTGCCACCACGGCAAAAAATATTACAGACCGTATCATCGACATCTCACTTACCCTGGAAGATGTCTCCATGCCCATCTGGATGTCTGCCCAATCGCTTACGGAAAAGGTGCTCGATAATATCAAGCGGCGAAATATCGATCTCTCCACCATGATCGATGTACAGCAGCGCCTCGCAAAGATTCAGTCAACGACCAAGTCGGAGCTGATCCTGAGCCTGCCCGGTGAGACGCTGGAAACTCATATACGCTCTCTGGTTCAGCTGATGGCACTTAAGATCGACCAGATCGTCTGCTATCAACTGATGATTGTGAATGGTTCTGAGATGATGGTGGATGTGGTGGCCCATCGTGATCCTGAACTGATCTCGGGTTTCCGTATCCTGCCTCGTAGCTTCACGGAGATGGCGGGGCTGGGACGGGCTATTGAGGTGGAGGAGATTGTCGTTGCCACCAAGGATATGCCCTATGAGGCGTACCTCAAGGCGCGTCAGATGCATCTGCTGGTCTCAATTTTCTATAACGGAAAGGCGTTCGAAGGCTTCTTCAGTTTGCAGGAGGAGTGGGGGCTGGACCTGGAGTGCTTTATCAACACCCTGCTTGATGATTTTATCATCTCAGAAGCGTTCTCTGCACTCAACAAGGCATTTCTGGATGAGACCCGCAGTGAGTTGTTCCCCAGTGAGGAGGCATTACGCCACTATTATGCAGAAGACGAGCACTTTCAGCAGCTGTTCGATGGTTCCCGGGGGAGTAACCTGCTGCAAAAATACACAAGTACTGTATATATGCGTTACGGTGAGTGCCTGGTGGCGCTAATCGCTGGCAGTATGCTCAAGGTCGGTCCCGCTTCACCACCATTTACAGATCAAGTTGCGGATCTGAGGCATTATTACCGGTTGCTCTTTGCCGAGTTTCTTAATCCAGAGCGCCGCACTATCACCACTCGTGGTAAATTTAAGCATGATGTCATGGCATGGCTGAAGAGTGACAGACCACTTACCGCCTTTGAGGAGAAAGAGGGAGTGGAATTTTCCTTCACCACAGCACTCGGGCAGTTTCATCTATTGGAAGATTACCTGGAGCGGTTGGGTCGCAATGAACAGGCGTTCGGCAAGATTATGACCCGTCTTTGGCTCTGTGAGATGTATCGGCAGCCCTCTCGCTCTTCGGTGGTCGGTTCTGACCCTCAACAAGGTCGATCTTGCCCTCTATAGGGTATTGCTATGGTTCACAATCTCTTGCATGGTCTGCTCCTGATGAAACCTGTGTAATGAGGTTGAGCAGGAACCGGGCCACTTTTATATTATCTATATAATCAGTGCGTTAGTGGCTTTATGGGTGGGGTGCGTAACTGGATTTTTTGCAAAAGGAGTTGCGCTTTGCGAATGCTTTATATTGAGTGGCTATACACAATAATCTGAGACTGGCTGGAGCAAACTTGTTCACAAAGAGTCAAGAGTGTCGCTACCTCGTGAAAGATTTTGGGACGTCCAAGTCCCCAAAATCAACTCGCCTACGCGACAGCCGTTATGCCCCGACCGTCCTGCGTCCGCCACGATTCCGTATTGCACATTGCAGCAGAGCTGCTTGTGCACTACTCCATCATGACTCCCTCAATGACTCTACGGCGTTTCGGATGCGCTCTTTGTATGCCCTACATCACTCCCTATCGGTCGCAATTCCGGCCATACAACCGCGCCTACGCCTATCGGGGACTAATCGCCTCGGCTTTCAGCCTTCCATGGCGATCAGCGAAGGCAGGGTGCCTGATCGCGAATAAATTCGCTCCTACAGGGAGACGGTAGGGGTCGTAGTCAAACCGCGCAACAGGTGGTGGATAAAATCAATGCGATCAGGCGATTTGACTCTAACCCCGTACCCCCTTGAGTAGTCTAATAAAAAGTCATGTTTGTGATACCCCCTTATATAACGCTGTAGGGATAACTGTGATAAATCGGGAAGAGGTTAAGCCAAAAGGGAAGAAGCGGGAAGGCGAAACTAAAAGGAGTTTAAAATAACCAAAACGGGTGGCGGGCTACTCATTAGCTGTAGTAATTCAGACCTGATCTGTCACAGACTGTCTGTGTCATTGGGTCTGCGATGCAATCATAGCGACAATTGAAGCCACATTGTGGCTGTAAACACTGAAATTCCTTACGGCCGCTTTGTGGTGTTTTCTGCCTTTAGTTGCTTCCTACATCCAAAGCAGACTTAACAACCTTCTGGTTGGAAGGCGGCGGTACTGCATGGATGGTGCTAAGGCCTAGCTTCCGGTCTGGGTATTTCCCCCTGAGGATAATAGGCGAGAGTCCGTTGCATTTGGCGTAGTATACTCTCTCTATGAACAGAGTGACGGTAGCAACACACAACGGTATCTTTCACGCAGATGATGTTTTCAGCATCGCTGCGCTGAAGCAGGTACTCCCCTCTTTTAATCTCGTCCGCACACGCGATTCAAACGTAATTACAGAGGCTGATATCGTTGTTGACGTAGGCGGACAGTATGACGCTGACAAGAATCGCTTCGACCATCACCAACGCGATGGTGCCGGCGAGCGTGAAAATGGTATTCCCTACTCATCATTCGGTCTTATCTGGAAGAAATATGGTATTCAGATTTGTGGTGGTGACCAAGATGTAGCTAATGCTGTCGAGTCAGGCCTTGTCTCGACGATCGACGCCATCGATTGCGGTTATGTCGAAGGGGTGGCAGAAGGCATTAGTCTGAGCCAGAGTATTTCCATGTTTAACCCTACCTGGGAAGAAGATGACGACGTCGACCAGTGCTTCGATGAAGCCATTGTTTTCGCCTCTCGTATCCTGAAAAGATTCATTGCTTCAGCCACAGGTAGCGTTAAAGCAAAAGAGATCGTTGCAAAGGCCATAGAAAAAGCAAAAGACCCGAGAGTCATTGTGCTGGAAAAATTCACGCCATGGAAAAGAACGGTTCATGCCTTATCAGAAGATGCCTTGTATATGGTTTACCCCTCTCAAACTGGGCAGTGGCGAATTCAATGCGTACCGGTAGAGCCAGGATCATTTGAAAACAAAAAATCACTCCCTTCACCCTGGGGAGGTTTATCAGAAAACGACCTTCAGGAAGTGACGGGGATCACTGACGCCATGTTCTGCCATAACGGTTTATTTATCGCTGGTGCTGAATCATTTGAAAGCGTTATAAAAATGGCAAGCCTTGCGCTAAGTGATTAGTTAGCGACTCAATTTCAGGGGCCGCGCCCTTATTCCATGTCTAACTCGACCGCCTGTTCCTTGCCGGTCACAGACCCTTTGAGCTGGTGATCCGCAGCATCGCCCTGTAAGGTCTATTGAGCGACCAAAGCGGACCAGGCGAAATAAGCTGAATAGTTTTTGCTCTGACCCCAAACCACCTTCAAGATAGGCCAACCCATACTCATGTCCTACAGAATCATTTTCACCAATGTACGCTGTAGGGTGCTAGCTGTTTATCACCGTAGGTATCCCAAACTATCGCTTTTGGCCATTTTCGACCGGGGTATAGCCATGCTGTGTACGGACAGCACCGTTCTCCTACAATAGCTGCAGAGCTTGGACTGGTGAACTGACACCCTCAGTACGAATCTGGCCTCACCTGGTGCCACATATCCCCACACGCGGCTTACCACCCAGGAGCTGACCAATAAATAGACAATGACGTAACAATCCAGCAACACCGGCCCATCCAAGACGGCACTCACAGGTTATCCACAGAAGAAGGAACAGGTATTGTGGATAGCGAAGGTAATACCCTGTTACTTCCACTTTGTAGTGTTGCCTGCCTTTACCGGTGACAGCGGACCAAGACTATCGATTGCACCAAAAGCAAAAGCAGAAATTAATTTTGGGGTCATCGGGCACTGTCTATCAGATCACGTCTAGATTTTCACACTTAAGGAGCTATGGGTTGTTACCCTGAGGTGAATCAGCTCTGTTGCCTGCGAGCCGCCTCCCAGGCAATCATGGCCCGTTTACGGTCGCGGCCCCAGTGGTATTCGCCAGTAATACCGCTACTGCGGATAACACGGTGACAGGGAATGAGATAAGCCACGGGATTTTTGCCAATGGCGCTACCCACAGCGCGTGAGGCGTTGGGGGAACCTACCCATGCCGCAATATTTCCGTAGGTCAGTGCGTATCCCTGGGGAATATGAAGCAGTGCTTGCCACACCTTGACCTGAAAATTGGTTCCACGCACTAACAATTTGATACCCTGCCGCCTGTCGCCCTCTAGCGCGAATGCCTTTTGAACCAATAGAGAGGTCTGCTGAGGATGCTCCTCAAAAACGGCATTGACCCAGAGCGACTTCAAATCTTGAAGTGCCGATTCACGCCCACCCGGCTCGACAAAGACAAGATGACATACCCCCCTGACGGTAGAGGCGATGAGGCATTCACCAAAGGGGGTGTCATGAAAACCAAAGTGAACAACCTGTCCGCTCCCCCCTTGTTTATACTCACCGGGAGAGACCGCCTCAATATTGATCATCTGGTCGTGCAAGCGCCCGGGACCTGACAGCCCCACCTCATGCGACACATCCAGCACGCTCATGGACTCATCGAGAAGCTGTTTGGCGTAGCCTACTGTAAGGTATTGAAGAAACTGCTTGGGAGTGACTCCGGCCCAACGACTGAACAGGCGTTGAGTGTGATAGGTGCTAAGCCCGAGAAAACCTGCGAGGTCAACGAGTTCTGGCTGTTCGCCGGCATGTTCGGCAAGCCAGTGTAAAGCCTGTTCGATTCGGTGGTAATCTGATGGCACAGCGTTGGCCTATTGCGTTGCTCTGACATAAGATTAACATGCAGCCGGGATAGAGCCACCCGATTGTTGCCCTCTAATTTAGGCCTGTTAACACGACAAAGTTTATGAATGACTACCAACCCATTTCCTGCGAACTGCACAGCGAGTACGAACTCCTGGCCATGCGACAGAAAACTGTCTATCTACAACTCACTGAAAAACATGAGCGCCTGATGGGAAAAATCCAGGATATCTACACTCGGGAGAGGGTCGAATACCTCCTGCTGAAAACCACCTCCGGCGATTCCCATGAAATCCGTCTGGACAGCATCAACAGCCTCAATAGTGGGGATTAACGACCTGTCATTCTATTGTCTTAAGATTCGATAGGCTGTTAGCCAATGTCAGCAATTTAAAGCATACGTGGAAAAACAGTGTTCAAAGTAGTATCTCATATGAGTCATCATGATCTACAAAGTCCGGAGATAGCGCAGCTCGGCATAAGCGAAACCCAACGGCTGTTGCACCTGGCAACAGGCCACTACAATACTTCTCTACCCGAAGTGGAGATCCGTTTCGACCTCACAGGACGAGCGGCCGGAATGATCGTTTTCCCACCCATGGGTAAAGCGGTAATCCGCTACAACTGGGTACTGTTATGTGAGAACTCGGAACCGTTCATACAACAGACGGTGCCCCACGAGGTTGCGCACTTGGTGGCACGTACCCTCTACGGCAGCAAAATACGTCCCCATGGCAGGGAGTGGCAGGAAGTAATGGCGTTCTTTGGTGCTGATGTCCAACGTTGTCACCAGTTTGATACCAGTCGTTCTGCCAGACGGCGCCTGCAACGTTTCACCTATCATTGCAGCTGCACGACACATCAACTGACCAGCATTCGCCACCGCCGAGTTCTTGCCGGTCAGGTCTATCGCTGCCGAGCCTGCGGCAATGCCTTGAAAGAGTAGGCTGTAGTACCCATTCGGTTAGCCTTCGAGCTATTGATTAAATCCTCTGCGATCATAACGACATAGACAATGGCTACAGCCATATCGCCATACAGGTGGATAATATATACCGGGCTGCATATGTCATCAGGGAGAGAGGTGGCAAGATCACTCAGGAAGTGGGGCCGATGAATGCCGGCAGCACCATCATCACCTTTGTTGAAGACCCCGACGGCTACCCCATCGAACATCTTGATCAGCGCTGATCACACACTGCCAGGGGGAATCACTTTGGTGCTTAATCAGGCACTCTTCACCACCATCACTGAACAGGTCGATTGCTCCACCACCTTGGAGGCGCAGGATCCGAGAAGTACCTGCTCAAGGCTTTTAGTATGGGAGGGGATAATGATCAGGTCAGCACCAACCTCTCTTGCCTGGGCCAGCACCCGTTCAGCAGGATTGCCTTCGGCGATCACCGGCTTTCCCCTGACATCTTCAGGTATATTGGTGGCCACGTACCTCTTCAGCTCCCTGCCAACCTCTTTCATCGCCTCCTCCATCGCCTTATCGGGAAAGAAGGAGGCTACAAGAGGCATACCAAAGCCTGGGATCACCGTCATCACATGGATCTCAGCCTGATGCTTACGTGCCTCATCAATGGCAATCTTGACAGCTTTGACAGCAAGATGTGTCTCCTGCAGATCGATCGGCATCAGAATATTCTTGAACATGGCTGTTCCTTTTTTATGTTCATCAAACGATTAGCAGAGAGGAATTTTGTGTTGGCATCACTACTCTCATGACGCAGCCTCACTGGTTGACAGAGGAGGCATATCGGTATCACGGCGACGCTGTATCAGTCCAATAAACACAAGCAGCAACAACGCCGGAATAAACATCAGGTGTTTGGGTGGGCGGTCTGCAGCAACCTGAATGCTGTTGATCTGCCAGTCAAAATCAAGGCCTGCTGTTTGGGCCGCACTGCCAAAAGCGACATTATCGGCAAACACTTTATCCCCCTCGATCCGCACCTCCAGCCCAGCCACCATGAGGCGCACGGTACCTGAACCCGCAGCACCCAGTGGTAGCACCACCAGTTTTTCGACATAGTCACCATCTATGGTTTCGCCCGCTATCATCATCGGCAGCTTTCCTTCTGCCTGCACCTGCTCCGCCATCTCAACAATCTGACTGGGCGGCATCGACACCACCGGTTCATAGATCATGTCCCACCAGAAGCCTGGCCGGAACAGGGTGAATGTAATCAACAGCAGTGCAGCAGACTCCCAGAGACGGCTTCTGGTCAGCCAGTAACCCTGAGTTGCAGCGGCAAACAGCAGCATACCTATGGTCGCACTGACAATAACCACCAGCAGTTCAAGCCAGTTACCGATACCGATCAGCAGCAATTGTGTATTGAAAATAAACATAAAGGGTAGAATGGCAGTACGTATATCGTAGGCAAATCCCTGGATACCCGTTTTGATGGGATCACTCTTGGCGATGGCGGCGGCGGCGAATGCCGCCAACCCCACCGGTGGCGTATCATCCGCAAGGATGCCGAAATAGAAGACGAACATATGAACGGCAATCAGAGGCACCACCATGCCGTTACTGGCCCCCAAAGCAACAACCACAGGCGCCATCAGACTGGAGACGACGATATAATTCGCTGTGGTCGGCAACCCCATACCGAGAATGATGCAGATCATGGCGGTAAAGATCAGGGCCAATATCAGGTTACCCCCTGATATCAGCTCAACAAACTCGATCATCACCTGGCCGATACCCGTCAATGTAATGGTTCCGACAACAATACCGGCAGCCGCAGTGGCGATACCGATACCGATCATATTCCGCGCCCCGGTCACCAGGCCCTGAATACAGTCGTTGATGCCGCGCTTCAGCGGTGCCTCTGCAGCCTCTCCGCGAAAATGCGCATGGAGTGGGTGCTGGGTAAGCACAATAAAGATCATAAACAGGGTCGCCCAGAACGCCGAGAGACCCGGTGAAAAACGCTCAACAACCAGGCACCACATCAGCACCACAATCGGCAGCAGAAAATAGAGCCCGACCTTGACGGTGGGACCGGTCTCCGGCAGCTCGACGATCGGGGAGTTGGGATCATCCATCTCCAGCTCAGGGTATCGCGCCGAGTATTTAACCAGTCCGATATAGGCCGCCAGCACCAAAAGCCCGACAATATAGATAGCCGCATCTCCAGTGTAGCTTTTTATCCAGCCGATACCGTAGTAAACCGCAAGGCCAATAAAGCAGATACCGGCAACAACAGCCGCGAAGGTCATCAGTTTTTCAGACAAAGTGGTCTGAACCCGCTTTGGCAGTCCCTCCATATTGGCCTTCAAAGCCTCAAGATGAACAATATAGAAAAGTGCAATATAGGAGATGAGCGCAGGCAAAATCGCATGCTTGATCACCTCGATATAACTGATACCTACATACTCAATCATCAGGAATGCTGCGGCACCCATCACCGGTGGTGTCAGCTGTCCATTGGTGGAGCCCGCCACTTCAACGGCCCCGGCTTTGGTACCAGGAAAGCCGACACGCTTCATAAGGGGAATCGTAAAGGTGCCGGTAGTAGCCACATTGGCGATGGAAGAGCCTGAAATCAGCCCTGTCGCCGCAGAGGCGACCACCGCCGCCTTGGCAGGCCCGCCACGAAGGTGTCCAAGCAGGGCAAAGGCCATTTTAATGAAATAGTTGCCGGCACCCGCCTTTTCCAGCATGGCGCCAAACAGAACAAACAGAAAGACAAAGCTGCTCGACACACCCAGGGCGACACCAAAAACGCCCTCAGTGGTAAGCCACTGGTGGGACATCACCTTGGAGAGACTCTGCCCCTTGTGAGCAATAACATCGGGCATATACTGGCCGCCAAATGTGTAGGTGAGAAAGACGATCGCCACAACCATCAACGGCGGCCCCAGGGCACGGCGGGTCGCCTCCAATAACAGCAGCATACCGCAGACCCCAACCCCCAGGTCCAGGGAGGTCGGTGCACCTGAGCGTCCTGACAGTTCATCATAGAAGACAAAGAGATAAGCCGCGCTGCAGGCACCGACTACGGCAAAGACCCAGTCCTGTAACGGAATCACCTCTCTTGGGGACTGTTTAAATGCTGGATAGGCCGTAAAGGCGAGGAAAAAGGCAAATGCCAAATGAATAGCGCGCACTTCTGTATCGTTAAAGACACCAAAGCCAACGGAAAAAGGAAGGGGTGATGCCACCCAGAGCTGAAACAGGGACCAGGAAAGCGCCGCCCCAAAAAGCAACTTCCCTGCATTGCCAAGGGGATGGCGTGCGCCACTATCCGTCTGGGCGACCATCTCTTGTAACTCCTGGTCACTGATACTCTCTTGGTTACTGTTTTGCTCGCTCATCATGCCCTCCTGTCCTGTTGTGAGATACACAGCGCGGATTGACTGGAACAACCTCAAGAGAGAACGGTAAAGACAACTCCTGCCGCCTTTTCATCATGCCTGCCACTGTGGACTATCAATGCAACAATGGTCCCAGTTGAATACAGCAAAGGAAAAATAGCCGCCGGCATCTATTGGCAGGGGCACAGATAGTAGCCTTGCCCTCCAACATCCATTCTCTGTTTGAAACTGAATATGGGGAAAAACAGGTGGCAAAATGCCACCTGCCTCCCATACTAAACTACAGTAGATTTACTTCTTTGTAGTAGCGGGCTGCACCATCATGAATCGGCGCAGAGAGACCATCTTTGGCCATCTGTGCTTTATCGAGATTTCTGAAAGCGGGATGAAGCTTGCGAAAACCGTCAAAATCCTCAAATACAGACTTGACCACCTGGTAAACGGTGTCGGCAGGAGTGTTGGTGGAAGAGACAAAAGTAGCACCCACACCAAAGGTCTGGGTGTCATTGGGATTGCCACGATACATGCCACCGGGGATGGTTGCAGTGCGGTAGTAGTCGTTATCCGATATCAGTTTTTCAACTACCGGACCCGTTACAGAAACCAGAATGGTGTCGCACGTCGTAGTAGCCTCTTTAATGGAACCGGACGGGTGCCCAACGGTATAGACCATAGCGTCTATCTTGTTGTCGCAAAGCGCCTTTGACTGTTCGGCAGCCTTCAATTCAGAGGCCAGGGTGAAATCGGACTTTTTCCAACCCAGCGCATCCATCAACACCTCCATGGTGCCACGCTGACCAGAGCCCGGATTACCAATATTGACACGTTTTCCTTTCAGGTCACCAAAGCTCTTGATGCCGGAGTCAGCACGAGCTACAACGGTAAACGGCTCTGGATGAACTGAGAAGACGGCACGCAGATTCTTGTTGGCCCCCATATCTTTGAATTTGCTGGTGCCATTATAAGCGTGGAACTGCCAATCTGACTGCGCCACCCCCATATCCAGCTCCCCGGCACGTATGGTATTCAGGTTATAAACAGACCCACCGGTAGACTCAACAGAGCAGCGTATGCCGTGTTCTTTGCGGCCCTTATTGACCAGCCGACAAATTGCACCACCCGTAGGGTAATAGACACCGGTGACACCACCGGTTCCAATTGTGATAAAAGATGTGGCATTTGCAGCGCCCGCTGCAAAGGCTATTCCAGCTACCATCAGTGCTGAAGTTATTGTCCGTTTGATGAACATTTTGAGTAGTCTCCCTTAGTTTTCTCTAAAATATGTCGGCCATCCGACCCATTAGCCAAAAGTGATAACTGAAAAACAGGCTCATCAGATACCACCCTGGATAAATCCTCTCTTGTTGTAAAATCTTTTCTTCCGGCTCCGCTATACCAAACCATTTGCTCAGCTGTTCTGTTTTCAGGTCTAGTGTTTAATAAACGAACAGGAGGTCACCGCCTGGGAATATCGCCACCCCCGCCTCTTCGGGAAGCCGCCTACGGAACTCTTTACTAGTAGAAATACCCTTCTCCCCTAGGCGCAGACGATAATAATCAAAGGAGGCAAAAGAATAGGAAGTTCAACCCATAAAATCAACATATTTCACCGCACCAGCCACCCAAAGAGTTCGAGTGCGGTCTAAAATAATGTGCTGCAGAGACTACCTCATGAAACTACACACCTGGCGTCACGCACTCTCTTCGGTAGCGGGATACGTCATCATGGTAAGGAGTGGCAGGGAGTGATGAAATTCTTTGGTGCTGATATCCAACATCGCCACCAGTTTGATACCAGCCGTTCCATCAGACGGCGTCTGCAACGTTTCACCTATCATTGCAGCTGCACGACACATCAACTGACCAGCATTCGCCACCGCCGCGTCCTTGCGAGTCAGGTCTATCGCTGCCGAGTCTGTGGCAAAGCCTTGAAAGAGTAGGCGGCTGTATCAGTTAAGTCAGCCTTCGAGCCATTGACTAAATCCTCTGCGCCGCCGCCAGAATCGCCGCAATGCACTGGAGCTAAGCCGGAACTGAGTTCCATTACAGGGATAGATGAAGAGTTGGTTAATCTTTTTTTGACGCAGAGCGTCAACCATAGGCAGCAGCCACGACTCAAAGCGATTCAGCTCGTCAGCCCAATCGAAGGGGTCGGCACGCCAGACAGTGCGTTCCATTCGGCCATAGGTCACAAGCACTCCCCTCCCCTCCGCCTTAACTGTTGACGCATCAGCCGCAATGGCTTCAATGGTTGCCCCCGACGTCAAACCCAGCCCCTTGGCAAGAGAGTCATCGGTATGGACAGTTTGAAAAGGAGTGCTGATAGCATCATGCAGATTGCCACCACCGGAAAACCATAGGCCATTGACCGGCAGCTTGCCTCGACTCTCTCGCTCAAAGTTGAGGTTGGAGGAGAAGAAGAGCATCTGCACCTCATTCATAATGCCGTGCCAGCGCATACTCTCCTCACCTTGGGGCAAAAAGCTGTCAATATTGCGTCCAAATACCTGTGAAAGTGCGGTAGTAGTGAGCGAGGGAGCTCTATCGAGGGCAAGGTACCAACGATGAGCTGTAGGTGTCTCCAATTGCCACCCCTCAGCAACAAAGTGCTCTTTGAACAGGTGTGCCAGACTCTCCGCATCATCCTGACCAAAGCCGAGGTCTTCACTATCAAACAACAGCAATCGGTCTTGGTCAGGACGCAGATAGACAGGATTGGCCTGGAGCCAAAAGCGGTCATCCCGAGGAGAGCCATCGCCGATACGTCGGTAGGGTGCAGCAGGCAGTTCCCTACCCGGTTCTGAACTTATTCCAAACAGAGGAAAAAGAGTCGACTCCAAATCATTACCCGGCGCCTGCCCAATATCGGCCTTAGAGAGGAGTCTTTCCAGTTGTGGCAGTGGCTTAAGAGGCTCCAACTGCTGCATCGGGCCCAGCAGGCCGGGTACCAGTAGATGAACGGATCGTTCGTTACTCGACATGACTGACATTTAGATTCAAAGTGTATAAAAATGAAAAAGCCACGGTGAGAGCAACCTCACCATGGCCCGGTAGTTTCAACCGGATAGGTAACAATCAACCATCCAGATGCTCAACGCGAATACGGGTCACCCGTCCCTCTACCGTATCGAGCGCCTCTATCATCTCGATCGCCTGGTTCATCTGCCGCTCCAATACCTGATGGGTAAACATCACCAGCGTCGCTGTAGTATTGGGCTCTGCAGGCTCCTGCTGCTTGATCGCTTCGATGCTGATATCCTGCTCGGCAAGAATGCCGGCGATTCTAGCTATCACGCCACTCTTATCAGCCACCTGCATGCGCAAGTAATAGGCGGTCTCCACATCATCCATTGAAAGAATCGGCAGATCACTCAGTTCATCTGGCTGGAAGGCCAGATGAGGGACCCGATTCTCAGGGTCGGTGGTGAGGGTACGTACGACATCAATCACATCCGCCACTACCGCAGAAGCCGTCGGCTCATCGCCGGCACCAGCGCCATAGTAGAGTGTCGGTCCAACAGCATCACCTTTCACCAACACCGCGTTCATCACACCATCTACATTGGCGATCAGGCGACGCTCGGGAATCAGCGTCGGATGCACTCGCATCTCGATCCCCTTGTCGGTCTTGCGAGCGATACCAAGGTGTTTGATGCGATAACCAAATTCATCAGCATAAGTAACATCCTGACGATCAATACCACCGATACCCTCGGTAAAGGTTTTATCGAACTGCAGCGGAATGCCAAAGGCGATTGAGCCGATAATGGTCAGCTTATGAGCCGCATCTATACCCTCAACATCGAAGGTGGGATCGGCTTCGGCATAACCCAGAGCCTGGGCTTCTGCCAGTACGTCGGCAAAATCACGCCCCTTATCCTTCATCTCGGTGAGAATGAAGTTACCGGTGCCGTTGATAATACCCGCCGCCCATTCGATACGATTGGCCGACAGGCCCTCGCGCATCGCCTTGATGATGGGAATACCGCCTGCGACCGCCGCTTCGAATGCAACAGTTACGCCCTTCTTCCGGGCTGCGGCAAAGATTTCATTACCATGAAGTGCAATCAGCGCCTTGTTGGCGGTAATTACATGCTTGCCATTTTCGATCGCCTGCATCACCAGCTCAAGAGCGGGTGAGTAGCCACCGATCAGCTCAATGATTATCTCGACCTCAGGATTATTGACCACTTCGAAGGCATCGTCAGTGATTACAATCTGATCCAGACCGTTAATATCCTCCGCATTGTATTCACGAGCGGCGGCATGGGTGATACGAATATCGCGACCGGCGCGCCGTGCAATTTCCTGGGCATTACGGCCCAACACATTAACCGTACCGCCACCCACCGTACCAAGACCCAAAAGACCTACTTTAACTGCTTCCACCTGATTCTCCTGATTCAGCTTTTCGCTGAAAAATATTCGGCTCGTCAACTCGCTCTTAACCCTGCTTCGCATCCCGGCGCATCATCTCGCGGATGCCGCGTATTGCCTGGCGGGTTCTGTGTTCATTTTCAATCAGACCAAAACGTACATGGTCATCGCCATACTCACCAAAACCGACACCGGGAGAGACCGCCACCTTTGCCTCTGTCAGCAATTTTTTCGAGAACTCCAAGGAGCCCATCTCTCGATACTGCTCGGGTATCGGTGCCCAGACAAACATCGTCGCCTTTGGCTTCTCCACCGGCCAACCGGCAGAGTTGAGGCCGTCACACAAAGTATCACGACGGCTCTGGTACATATCCCTGATCTCGGTAACACACTCCTGTGGCCCTTCCAGGGCAGCAATGGCAGCTACCTGAATCGGCGTGAACATGCCGTAGTCAAGATAGGATTTCATCCGCGCCAACGCCGCTACCAGGGTCTTGTTGCCACACATAAAACCGACACGCCATCCCGGCATATTGTAACTCTTCGAAAGTGAGAAGAACTCCACCGCAATCTCTTCAGCACCGGGCACTTCAAGAATTGACGGTGCTTTATAACCATCGAAGACGATATCAGCATAGGCCAGATCGTGGATCACCCAGATATTGTGTTCCTTGGCAATGTCGATCACCTTTTCAAAGAAATCGAGCTCAACGCACTGCCCGGTGGGATTGCCAGGGAAATTCAGCACCAGCATTTTCGGGCGCGGCCAGGAGCCGAGAATCGTCTCTTCAAGTTTGCTGAAGAAGTCGACTCCGGGGAGCAGTGGCACATGGCGGATATCGGCACCGGCAATGACAAACCCGTAGGGGTGGATCGGGTACGCAGGGTTGGGCACCAACACAGAATCACCCGGCCCCATACATGCCAGCGACAGGTGGGCCAAGCCCTCCTTGGAGCCAATAGTGACGATTGCCTGAGACTCCGGATCGAGGTTTACATCGTAACGATTCTTATACCAATTACAGATAGCACGGCGTAGGCGAGGGATTCCCTTAGACATGGAGTAACGATGGGTATCTTTGCGCTGAGTCGCCTCAACCATCTTATCGACAATATGCCGAGGAGTGGGCTGATCGGGATTACCCATGCCGAAGTCGATGATATCCTCGCCCCGAGCTCGCGCCGCAGCCTTCAGATCGCCAATAATACTGAAAACATAAGGCGGTAAGCGCCTGATTCTAGGGAACTCTTCCATCTCTGGGGTCGACACAGGAACCTCTTCTACTATAATTGCCAAGGGCGGGGAAAAACGAGTAAATTACCCGAGTAAGACATAAAATGTCAATAAAATTAAATGGATACTACGTCATCTTTTAGCAGTTGTATCCTTATGGCCAGGTCTACCACTTTGCACTTGGCGGTAGCCCCTGCTATCTTCCGCGGATGAAATTTTCACTGGCCGATCCATCCTTGGGTAATACCATTCACTCCTATTCGGAGAGAGGTATTGTTATTGACTCTAATACTTACGACTCAAGCATTATCGTCCTGCCCGACAGGATTATCGCACCCTGGGGTCCAACTTCCCTCAAAACGGTGGAGATGAGTGATTTTTCAATACTTGATGGACTCAATCCCGACTTGGTAATACTGGGTACCGGCGAACGCCAGCAGTTCCCCTCTCCTGCACTCTATCAGAGTCTGATTCGCGCAGGGATCGGTGTAGAGATAATGACAACCCCGGCAGCCTGTCGCACCTACAATATCCTGCTGTCGGAAGGGCGCCGAGCTGCCGCCGCACTGCTGTTAAAGTAGAAACCTCAGGCCTCCGGAACCGGTGCCTCATCAAGTACCCGAACACCAGGATTTGGAAATGCTTCAACAATGCTATCAGGCAACTTTTTCTGTGCCGCCTGATGCATGATATCCTGCTCCATGACGATCAGCACCAGCACCGTTACCATCACCGGTAAAACCCCCATACCACCAATCATGGCGTAAACCGCCACCTCCATCATGCCCATGTATGTGAAGCCGAGCCAACCAAGAAAAGCGACAGAGATAAGCCCAAGCATCATATAGAGAATGATACGGGCACGCTTGGCACATATCTGCCAGTGACACATGACATACCAGCTATCACTGGTTTTGGAACGCTTGGCACGCCACAGTATATAGATCAACACGCTGAAGGATACGATCGGGACCAACGCCAGAGGTTGCCAGTATGACCCCACCAGTCCCAACGATGCGATAAACCAGAGAATATGGTTGCCAATCAAGTTGGAGAGAAAAATTTCGTGGGGAATTTTAGCTTTTTGGCTCTCTTCATCACTAACGTCGAGTATCATTCAGGGCTCCGGGGCAAACTGAAGCCCAGTAGGCTAACATTTAGGTGCCACGATTTCATCTACTCCCGACTCGATCACCTTGCTTATTCCTGACGTTTTCCTCTCACTGTTTACAGGAGCCTGTCCGAGAATAGGGGCCGTAGCGAGGGGAAGCCATTTTGAGTCAGATTTTTCGATTAAATGAGGCAAATATTGGGCATGTTTAACGAATTAAATTGGAAAATCTGGCCAAAAGGGCTTTCCCGCAGTAGGTTTTCTATTCTCGGATAGGCTCCTAGGATAAAATAGGTTCCAGATCGTATTCCAGCTATGACAATTCTCAAAACGGGTACACTACTACATTGTTACCCTGACCAGAAATGTCGTAACAGACAACCCCCACATCCTCACTATTCAGGTAATCCCTATGGATCGCAACATGTTACTTGGTATTCTCGGCATCACTCTTTTCGCTCTCGCCGCCGCCATTCTGTTACCAGGTGGAAGGACGGTAGACAGCGAGCCGAAACTACCCTGGATTATCGATGTAGAGTCACCTGAAAAGCTTAGTGTCATGGGGATTACCCTCGGGCAAAGTACCCTTGGAGAGGCGGAAAACATATTCAAGGCGGGAGCAAAAGTGACACTATTTCGCTCTGCCGACGGTGAGTATGCCATCGAAGCGTATTTTCAACGTATCCATCTAAGTAGTATCCGCGCTGATCTGGTCGCCACACTGGATGTTGATAAAACCACCATTGACGGTATGTTTAACAGAGGGATTAGAATCAGCAACATCAGCAACGGCGCAAAGAAGGTGAACCTGTCGAGCGATGACCTGGAGAGTATAAAGCAGGCGAAGATCAGCCATATCACCTACATTCCGGCAACTGACCTGGATGAAGATCTTGTCTTAAGTAGATTTGGGGAGCCTGCTGAACGTTTAAAAGAGTTGGACTCTAAAACAACGCACTGGCTCTATCCGAGTAAAGGCCTGGATATCGCAGTCAATCCGGATGGCAAAGAGGTGTTCCAATACATACTACCGGCCCACTTCGATCTGGTCACTGAACCCTTGCGTAGCAACTGAGATACATAGGGCTCGCGAAATAATAAGTACATGATTTTGGAGCGCCGAGGCGCCCGTCTGGCAAGGCGTGAAAACGCGGGAATATCAGTATCTTTCAAGTTTTCACAACGCAGCCAGGCGGGATGGATCGGCATTCCAAAACAGGGAGTTATTGTTTCGTGAGCCCTTACCCCCGGCGACCATCAAGCTACAGATCAGGGATTATTATGGAGACCAATGGTGTTTTCGTTGCTGCTCTCCCGGGTCTGCTTGGCGGTATCGTTGCGCAACAGCTCCAACTGCTCCAGGTACTGATCACTGACATCACCGGTGATGTATTTGCCACTGAATACTGAGGTGTCGAAGCTGATCTGATCCGATTTACCTTTTTTATTCACAGCAACGATCAGGTCTGCCAAATCCTGGTAGATCAAACGATCCGCGCCGATAAGCTGCTGAATCTCTTTTTCACTACGTCCGTGAGCCACCAACTCAGTTGCCGAGGGCATATCGATGCCATAGACGTTGGGGTAACGTACCGGTGGCGCGGCAGAGGCAAAGTAGACCTTGTCGGCTCCTGCATCACGCGCCATCTGCACAATCTGCTGAGAGGTGGTTCCTCTGACGATAGAGTCATCAACCAGCAGAACTGTCTTACCCTTGAACTCAGAGTAGATGGCGTTCAGTTTCTGCTTCACCGATTTCTTCCGCACCTGCTGACCGGGCATGATGAAGGTGCGACCGATGTAACGGTTCTTGATAAAGCCCTCTCTGTATTTAACTTTAAGGATATTAGCCAGTTGCAGGGCGGCGGTGCGACTCGTGTCAGGTATGGGAATCACCACGTCGATTCCATGATCCGGCCATACCCGCATGATCTTCTTGGCCAACTTGGTGCCCATTCGGGAACGTGCTTTATGAACAAAGATATCGTCAATAATGGAATCGGGTCGGGCAAAATAGACAAACTCGAAGATACAGGGAGAGGGTTTGGTCTTGGTGCCACCACAGAGACAGCTGTGTAACCGTCCCTCCATATCGACATAGACCACTTCACCGGGCGCCAGATCGCGTACCAACTCGAATCCCTGGGCATCGAGCGCAACACTCTCTGAAGCGATCATATATTCAGTCCCCTGCTCTGTTTCCCGCTTGCCGTATACCACCGGGCGGATACCGTGGGGGTCGCGGAAACCGAGCATACCGTAGCCGATAACAAGTGCCACTGCGGCATAGCCGCCGCGACAGCGTCGGTGAACGGCTGTTACCGCCTTGAAGATATCATTCTCGGTGATACGCAGTTTGTTCTGAGTATGAAGCTCGTGGGCAAAGATGTTAAGCAGGATCTCCGAGTCCGAAGAGGTGTTGATGTGGCGCAAATCCTCTTGGTAGAGATCGTGTTTCAGCTCATCGGCATTGGTCAGGTTGCCGTTGTGAGCAAGGGTGATGCCATAGGGGGAGTTGACATAAAAGGGCTGTGCTTCAGCGGAAGACGAACAGCCCGCTGTGGGATAACGTACATGACCGATTCCCATATTCCCCTGTAGATCAATCATGTGGCGAGTGCGAAACACATCCTTCGCTAAGCCATTATCCTTGCGCATATGCAGCTTACGGCCATCCATAGTGACAATGCCGGCGGCGTCTTGTCCACGATGCTGCAATACCAGAAGAGCATCATAGATCGTCTGATTGACCGGACTATTACCAAAGACCCCAACAATACCGCACATAATTTCTATCTCTCTCGCGAGCTATCAATTTTTCAACTGAAGTGAAACATATCGCCAATATCCGCCGGCAACAAACCACGCAACCATATCGCCAGCTCTTGGAAATGAGTGATCAGCTGGGACTCCTGCCACCAGGGGTCGTTGGGAAATGGGGTCAACCCCGCCATCAGCACCAGTATGGCAATCAGCAAAGCACCACGGGCGGCGCCGAAGAGCGCGCCTATAAGGCGGTCAGTACCACTGAGGCCTGTCTTGTCCACCAGCTGACACATAAGAAAATTGACCATCCCTCCAACCATTAGGGTGGCAACAAAAATGAGCGCAAAGGCGGCAATCAATCGAGCGGAGGGAAGGTTGATCCATTCCAGATGCAATGCCAGGTCACGGAAGAACATCCAGGCGACCCAGAACGCCAGCACCCACACAGCAAGGGAAAGCGCTTCCCTCATAAAGCCACGAACCAGACTTATCAATGAGGAGAGGGCGATAACGCCAAGAATGCCGTAATCAATCCAGATCATGCAATTGATCCACTGTTGAGACCATGAGCCGAAGGCCCCTTCGTGATGGTAAAGAGGGAGTTTATCAGAGCTGGGACAGCAGCAGAAGCGGCATAGAGCAGACCAAGTAAATTCACATGCGGGCTGAACAGCATCACTCTACTCCACATCTTGCAATGACTACTGGTAGCGAGTCAAAGACCCTTGTAACTTGAGTGTTGTGAGTGACTCATTGACTCGTTTCAACAGACTCTCTGCCAACTTACGATCAACCTCAGGACCCACCTTGACTCTGAATAGATTTTTGCCGTCGATACCCACCTGCTCAATGAATGCAGGAAATTTCTCTCTCTTAAGCTGCTTCTCAACTCGCGCAGCATTCTCCCGTTTAGAAAAACTCCCTACCTGAACGACCCAGGCAGAGAGTCCAACACGAGGCTCAACTTTAGTAGCCGGTTGAGGCTTGGCCGCTGTCTGAGCCACCGATTTTTTGGTTTTTGGCGTTACTTGTGTCTGAGTCGCTACAGGCCGAGGTGGAGTATCAGACGAGGTCGTCACCCCTGTGGAAACCTCCGGTACGGACGGCTTTGCCAGATTTTCGTTCTCGAGAGGAAGCACCCGAGAGGTGAAATCGGTATTCGGACGTGGAGGAATATTACTTTCAGTAATGCTTCCACTGAGCACAGGCTCCTTCTCCAGCAGCATCGGAACAAAAATAACCACTAGTGAAACCAGTACGGTTGCTCCAACCAGTCTTTTTTTCAGCCCCTCATTCACATTCAGAAACCCGTTAAGTTTAAGATGTGCAAATTATACCACTAGAGCCGTAGCTTGGTGTGCTGTATCAAACAAGGTCAAGAAGAGCTGAGACGGTAAAGAAAGAACCGAAAACAACAATTCGGTCATCATCATTCCCCTCTTCCTTTGCCGTCTGGAGTGCGGATGCAACACTCAGCCGGCAGTCAAACTGCTGCTCCCCCACTCCGGACGCCGTAAGTGCCAGGGTCAACTGTTCGATTGTAGCCGCCCTGGGAACAGTCAAAGGCGCCAGATACCAATGATCAATGGTGGGAGCTATGATCCGCACCACTTCATCGATATCTTTATCCTCCAACATTGAGAAGACAGCCAGCGTTCTTCCGGAACAACCCATCTCATTCAGATTTTTTTGTAACGTCTTTACCGCCTCCGGATTGTGGGCAACATCGAGAATAGTCACCGGCGTCCCGCCGACCACTTGAAAGCGCCCAGGCAACCTTGCTTCCTGTAGTCCGGCACGTATTGCCTGCTGATCAAGGGGCAGCGCCTGTTCCAGGCACTCCAGCACCATCAATACGGCGGCGGCATTGGCCAACTGATGGGAACCGCGAAGATGCGGATAGGGAAGTGCGTGGCGACGTTGACGCTTTCCACGCCAACTCCACCCCTGCTGATCGGTATGAAAAGTGAAATCATCACCACTACGGAAAAGTGGGGATCTAAGACGTTCAGCCTCATGAATAACAGACTCAGGAGGGTTTGAGCCGGCAAAAACCACAGGGTGGCCAGGACGCATAATACCGGCCTTTTCTCGCCCTATCTTCTCCCTTGTATCGCCCAGCCAATCACTGTGATCAATATCCACCGTGGTGATAAGAGCAACATCGGCATCAATGATATTGACTGCATCGAGCCGCCCCCCCAGCCCCACTTCAAGCACAACTACATCCAGGGGTTCGGATGAGAAGATGACCAGTGCCGCCAGTGCGCCAAACTCAAAATAGGTTAGTGGAGTATCCCCACGAAGCTGGTCCACCTGTTCAAATGCGCGACACAACTGCTCATCTGTCACTTCTATGCCATCCAGGCGGATACGCTCGTTATATCGAAGCATATGGGGCGAGGTGTAGCAGCCGACGCGATACCCTCCCGCCCTGAATATCGCCTCAAGAAAAGCAACCGATGAGCCCTTGCCATTGGTACCGGCAACGGTAATAACCTTACATGGGAGAGGATCCGGATGAAGTCGGGACCAGACTGAGCCGACCCGTTCCAGGCCAAGTTCTATCTCGCTGGGATGTAACTGTGACTGCCAGTCAAGCCAAGCCTGGAGGGTATCAAAACGCATGAGAATTCAGTATCTACGGATTCCTGTTTGGGAACACAGAGCACACAGAGCACACAGAGAATCGCAGAGTACACCGAGAATAGCGTTGAAAAGTTATAAAAAGGCTCTGTGTTCTTTGTGGTCCTCTGCGTACTCTGTGATCCGGCTTCTCCAGTCTGCAGAAGTAATCAGGGACGCGGCTGGTGCGTTAGGACACTCAGCAATGAGGCAACTTCATCACACATCTGACGGCGATCGATGATCATATCGACAGCACCGTGATCCAGTAGAAACTCACTGCGCTGGAATCCCTCGGGCAGCTTCTCTCTCACCGTCTGTTCAATCACCCGTGGGCCGGCAAAACCGATCAAGGCATTGGGCTCAGCAACATTAACATCCCCAAGCATCGCGAAGCTGGCTGAGACACCGCCCATAGTGGGGTCGGTCATAATGGAAATATAGGGTAGGCCGCGATTGCGCATCTTGTTCAGCGCCGCGCTGGTCTTGGCCATCTGCATCAGGGAGAAGAGCGACTCCTGCATGCGCGCACCACCACTGGCTGAGAAACAGACCATCGGAATACCACGCTCAAGGGCAACATTTACCCCCTGGACGAAGCGTTCTCCAACAACCGAACCCATTGAGCCACCCATGAAGCTGAATTCAAAGGCGGCCGCAACCAACTCCAACCCCTTCAGTTGGCCACGCATCACCACCAGCGCATCTTTCTCGCCAGTCGCCTTCTGTGCCTGAGTCAACCTATCCTTGTATTTTTTGCTGTCCTTGAATTTCAGTGGATCAAGCGGTGTAAGATCACCTGCAATCTCTTCTCGCGGCTCGGCATCAAGGAAGATATCCAGTCGGCGACGCGCCCCAATACGATTATGGTGATCACATTTGGGGCAGACATGGAGATTGCGCTCCATCTCAGCACGATAGAGAACAGCACTGCAGCCAGGGCATTTTGTCCACAGTCCCTCAGGAACAGTACGTTTGCTGCCACCCTCCGTACGGATACGGCTAGGCATCAGTTTTTCAAACCAGCTCATGGATTAAATCCTACTCAGTTTTTGCCCCTGATTGAGGCGTTGTTGAAACAATAGTTCATAACTTGTTCAGAGGCTCCCTAAATTAGATCCATCGCTTCACGCATGGAAGAGAGCAACCGTGCGATAGCCGGAGCAATCTCTTCCGGCGTCTCCTGCAACTCCTCCACCAAATTCACGATTGCGCTACCCACGATGACCGCATCACCCACTTGGGCTACAGCTTGGGCAGTTTCCGCACTCTTAATGCCAAAACCCACACCGATGGGCAGATCCGTAAGCTTACGGATGTTGGCAGTTTTTGCCGCCACATCGCCTATTGCCAGATGCCCCGCTCCGGTGATGCCTTTGACTGAGACATAGTAGACAAAACCACTACCGGCAGCACAAATTTTTCTCGCTCTCTCTTCTGTCGTCGTGGGCGATAGCAGAAAGATCGGGTCGATCTCGCGGCCACGCAACTGTTCAAGGTAGTCATCCGCCTCTTCCGGTGGGATATCCACCGTAACTACTCCATCGACCCCCGCCTCAGCAGCGGACTGAGCAAACAGATCGTAACCCATCACTTCAATAGGATTCAGGTAACCCATCAAGATGACCGGTGTATCGCCATCATTTTCACGGAAGCGGTGTACCAAATCGAGTACATCACGAAGAGAGGTTCCGGATAGGAGCGAGCGTTCGTTAGCCCGCTGGATCACCGGCCCATCGGCCATAGGGTCAGAGAACGGAACACCCAGCTCAATGATATCGGCGCCCGCCTCCACCATAGAGTGCATCAGGGGGACGGTCACATCCGGTGTCGGGTCGCCGGCAGTCACAAACGGAATCAGGGCAACACGGTTTTTTGCATCGAGTTGTTTGAAGCGTTCACTGATACGACTCATATCTGCACCCCATTGAGCGCTGCTACCGTATGCATATCTTTGTCTCCCCTGCCGGAAAGGTTGATCAGGACAATCTGATCTTCACGCATCTTACGCGCCAATTTGATGCCATAAGCTATGGCGTGGCTCGACTCCAAGGCGGGAATAATGCCCTCGACCCTTGTCAGAGTATGGAAGGCATCCAGCGCCTCATCGTCAGTAATAGCCACATATCGGGCACGACCGGTATCCTTCAGCCAAGCATGTTCAGGCCCGACTCCGGGATAATCGAGGCCGGCTGAAATAGAGTGGGTTTCGATAATCTGGCCGTTGGGATCTTCCATTAGGTAAGTACGGTTACCGTGGAGCACACCTGGTTTCCCGGCACACAATGGGGCCGCATGTTCTCCTGTCTCCAGCCCGCGGCCTGCAGCCTCAACGCCTACGATCTCCACTTTCTCATCATTGAGAAAAGGATAAAACAGGCCGATGGCATTGGAACCACCGCCAACGCAGGCGACCAGTGTGTCCGGTAGACGGCCCGCTTGCTGCTGAATCTGTTCACGCGCTTCACGGCCAATAATTGTCTGGAAGTCCCGTACCATCGCGGGATAGGGGTGAGGCCCGGCAACTGTTCCTATGATATAGAAGGTGTCATCGATATTGGTAACCCAGTCACGCATCGCTTCGTTCAGTGCATCTTTGAGTGTCTTGGAGCCGGACTCTACTGACACTACCTTGGCTCCAAGCAGCTTCATGCGATAGACATTGGCCTCCTGCCGAACGATATCCACCGCCCCCATATAGACCACACATTCAAGCCCCAACCTGGCCGCAACGGTGGCGGTGGCTACACCATGCTGACCTGCACCGGTTTCAGCAATGATTCGGGTCTTACCCATGCGCTTTGCCAACAAGGCCTGACCGATGGTGTTATTTACTTTATGCGCACCGGTATGATTGAGATCCTCACGCTTGAGGTAGATCTGCGCCCCTCCCGTCTCCCTGCTCAGCCGCTGGGCATGATAAAGCGGTGAAGGCCGCCCCACATAGTGAGCCAGATCGGCGTCCAGTTCAGCCAGGAAGTCATCATCCTGCATATACTTTTCATAAGCCAGACGCAGCTCTTCAAGGGGCTCCATCAGGGTTTCGGCTACAAACAGCCCACCGTAAGGTCCAAAATGCCCGCGCTCGTCCGGCATATTGGTGAAATCATTTTGGCTACTGGTTGGCAAGCTCTACTCCTCGCATAAATGCGGTAATCTTTGAACCATCTTTTATTCCCTTCCCCCGTTCAACACCACCACTGACATCGACGGCATAGGGCCTGACCCGGCGGATGGCATCCTCAACATTTTCTGCCGACAAACCACCGGCGAGTATAATCTCACCAGCCATCTGCTGGGGAATTCTCTCCCAGTCAAATGTGGCACCTGTACCTCCCGGCACCCCTTTTTGGTAGCTATCGAGCAACAGACCGGCGGCATTGCTATAGTGTTTCCACATAGCTGCCAGATCGAGATCCTCACGCATCCGTAGCGCCTTGATGAAGGGCCGACCATGCCCGGAACAGGCCTCCGGTGTCTCGTCCCCATGAAACTGCAGCAAGTCTAAACGCGTAGTGGCAAGTATATCAGCCACTTCATCCCGGCCGGCGTTAACGAACAGACCAACAACCGTCACAAACGGTGGTAGATCACGCACAATCTCTGCTGCCCGCTCTACCGATACCGCTCGTGGGCTGGGAGGATAGAAGACCAGGCCAATGGCATCCGCACCCATACTGACCGCCTGTTGGGCATCTTCAGGAGTAGTAATACCACAGATTTTGACTCGCACTCTCATTGGGCGCATAACGATACAGTATCGCACAGGTTTGCGGAAGATATTGGAAACGAAAACTGTTGACTAAACCATTTTTTATTAGCGCTGACCGGGAGGTAGGTCATGGCGTATTTTGTGCGAGTTCAAACTCCGCAGGATAACCCACCTCCATGAAGTAGAGCCCTTCAGGAGGAGCTGTGACTCCACCCAGAGTCCGATCCCGGTACCCAAGTACTTCTTCAGACCAGGATATCGGCTTATCACCCTTACCAATAGCGATAAGAACACCCGCAACATTCCTCACCATATGATGAAGAAACGCATTCGCTTTAATATCAATAATCACCTGCTCTTCCTGACGGGAGACATTCAGGTGGATGACACTCTTTATCGGGCTTTTCGCCTGACAGCCAAGAGCACGGTATGAGGAGAAGTCATGGGTACCGACAAGGGACTGAGCCGCTTCATGCATCTTCTCTGCATCCAGAGGATGGTGAATCCAAACCGTCCGATTGCACCAGATAGCAGAGCGTACATTACGGTTAAGGATCACATAGCGGTAGCGCCGGTTAACCGCAGAGAAACGGGCGTGAAACAGCTCGGAGACCTCTTTCACCCAAGTGAGGTTGATGTCATGTGGAAGGTTGACATTGGTGCCGAGCAGCCAGCCCCTATAGGAGCGAACTGAGGTTGTATCAAAGTGTATGACTTGTCCCAGACCATGGACACCGGCATCGGTCCGTCCGGCACAGAATATTGAGACCGGATGATCGGCCACCCTGGAGAGCGCCTTTTCGACACGATCCTGAACAGTAGCCACACCGCCCTTCTGCCTCTGCCATCCATGATATGAGGAACCGTCATACTCCACCCCCATAGCCAAACGCATTAGTTAAAACCCCAAAATATTGCTTTAGGGAGCTTCTGAATAAGTTTGGACGAGTTAAATTGTGCTCGAAAGGCGTAACATTAGGGCAGAGATCGCAGCTGATAGCGGGCTATTAGTAGGATGTTCAACGCAGATATTACGGCTCTTGAGCACAATACAGTCGCTCATGGCTTGTTCAGAGGCTCCTTATGACCAAAAAGAAACGAGGCGCACCCGGACATGGGGTACGCCTCGTTCTCATTAAGATTAACCGATAAGAGGCAGAATCAGCTCAGCTTCTCCTGCAGTTTCCTTGCTTCCTGCTGCTGCCCTTCGTTACCTTCACCCAGCACCTCTTCCAGAATACTGCGAGCACCCTCTTCATCCCCCATGTCAATATAAGCACGGGCAAGATCCATCTTAGTGTTGACCTCGTCGGTTACCTCATCACTCTCATGGTCAAGTGAGCTATCCACCTCAGTCATCTGATCAAGGGCGAACGCGCCCTCATCTTCACCCAGTGTGGCTAGTGTGCTATCACTATCGAGATTGAAAGCCTGACCCTCAAGCTCGTCTTGCAGATCTTCCTCAGGTAACTCAAATCTCACATCATCGCCAAAATCAGCAACCGTCAGATCCTTATCAACTTCAAGCTCACCAATTTCAGCTGATTCCAGCGTATCCTCAATCGTCAGTACGGTCTCGTCAGCACTGACTACTTCTCCTCCAAGGTCACCCAGATCGAAGTCCAGGTCATCAAGGTCCGCCTCCTCTTCTGCACTATCCAGATCACCGAGATCAATATCTAAATTAATACTATCGCCATCAACCATCCCTGTGACGGCGCTCTCTTCACCAATAGCATTTTGGTCGATTTCGCCTAGATCGCCCAGATTGAGATCCAGGTCATCTATGACGCTATCATCATCGATGGTGTCGAGTTCACTGAGATCGAGTACCAGGCTGTCGTCATCGATTGCATCTGACTCAATGCTATCTTCATCGAGAGGGAGTTGGTCAAGGTCGCCCAGATCCGTCAGACTTTCAAGGTCCAGATCATCCAGGTCAACTCCCTGATCAGGGGAGATTTCATCTTTCAGGGAGTCCAGCTCACCCACCATCGCACTCTCAAGTGAGGATTCGCCCGCACCGGTAAAGAGTGAGTGACCGGCGGCAAGCTGACTGCCCATTGCCATCACTTTTCCCCAGGATACGCTCTCTTTCTGATCCAAGCCCTCGACAGAAGCTGACTCAGCCAACTCAATGAAGCCCGCTTTGTCCTTGGTGGCAAAGAGAATTTCAAATAGCTTGAACTTCAGCTCACTCCTTTCAGGTGTTTTTTCGATCGCCTGCCGGATTAACTCTTCCGCCTGTTGATAGCGACCGTAGGCGATATAGACATCGGCCTCAGCCAATGGATCGACTTCACCGGTCTCATCCTGAAGCGCATCAATATCGCTTGGCGAGAAATCACTGAGGAATGAGGTCTCATCAGCGGATTGGGAGCTAGGCTCTACCCTATCACCAGGCAGCTGCTCTGAGTCGGCATCATCGAGAGTGCTGACCAGAATACTCTCTTGGAAATCTGAACTACCGGATTTACGCCGACTGATAATCACCCACAGCAGAGCAAGGAGTACGACAACAACAGCCACAATCACTCCCAACAGAGTGGGGTCCGTAAGCACCTTGTCGATGAGGCCCTTCTCTTTCGGCTTCGCCGCCACCTTAGGCTTTTCTACTGCTACAGGAGCCGCCACTGGTTTCGCATTCATCGGCTCAGGCTCAACTACTGGCTCAGGCTCAACTACTGGCTCAGGCTCAACCACTGACTCAGGTACAACTACTGGCGCAGGTTCGACAACCGGCTGCAGTGCCGTCACCTTTGGTTCAGCTTCCACCTCTTCTGGAGCAGGCTCCGCTACAGCAGCCGTTTCTGCTACAGCTTCAACCGCATCCTCTGCCGTCGCAATGACTTCTTCTTCAGCCTCGACCTGACCCGCTACAGCCGCCTGCAGTTGTGCAAACTGCTCGTTCTTGAGAGTCAGTAGTCGCTGAAGATCTTCAAGCTGTGACTCCAGGTCATCAACACGAGTTCTCAGCTCCTCGCCTTCACGGATTACACTCTGCCCCTCTTCCTGGGATGCCAACAGATCCTGTTTCAGTTGATCCAGAACCTGCTCTTTGTCCTTGCTGTCACCCGAGCCGGCAGCACCGCTCCCTTCAGGTCGTGCCGAAGCTATTTTCAACTCTGCCTGAGGCGCTTGAGCCTCTTCTGCAACTTCACCGGTAACAGCTTGTGCAGACTCAGTTTGCGCTATAGCACTCTCTTCCATCACCGCAGGCTTACGCCCGGCGCGCCATTGGTTGAGGTGCTCACGATAGACAGTTTGCGCCTCGCGCTTAGTAAGTCTCAGAACCTCATCCCGTGATGGAACCCTCAACACCTGACCGGTTTTGAGGTTATTGATATTGTTTCTGATAAACGCCTGAGGGTTGGCCTGGAACAGAGAGATCATCATCTGCTTCATGGTGGCATCTTGATGGCGGGTCTTTTTTGCCACACCCCATAGGGTGTCATTTCTCTGCACCGGCCCATATTCGCCTAGTGCCGCCTCAGTCTCGACCACGGCAGGTTCAGAATCGGGTTGAGATGATCCGCTACCTGCCCACGCGAGATCTTTAGGCGCAACAGCTGACGTTCGGGCTTGGGTAGGTGCTGCAGTCTGTCTGGCTGCACCGGCAGAGACGGTCTTTACCAGCGCAGGCTTACGATCCAGTGTGACTGGAGGATCCAGAAGCACTGTATATTCACGAACCAATTTCCCTTTCGGCCAGTTAACCTCTATCAGGAAATTGAGGAAAGGTTCACGAATCGGTTCCAGGCTGCTGACCTTAACGGCAAAAGAGCCATCATCCATAGCGACTGGCTTAAACCTTAACTTTGTGAGGAGGAATGGCCGGTCGATGCCGGCACGCTGAAAGGCATCCTGTGAGGCAAGTCTTACCTTGATATCCGGAATCTCATCCGCAGTCACCGACAGTAGATTGATATCTCCACTGAAGTGTTGGTTTAGGGCTGATTTCAGGTGGATATCACCCAGACCCAATGCGTTTGCACCAAATGGCACAATCCCTATTGCAAGTGCTATAGCAAGGGATAATTTGCGGACCATGTCTTCACCTTAAATTTACCAACTTGTGGATTTGATATTCCTGCTCTGGTGAGGTTGTCGCCAAGGTAACCACGGCACAAGCCCCAGAGTAGAATGAACTTAATATTTATCAGCTAACTATAACTGATAAATAATCTTTTTCAAAAACTTCGGCGATCTCAATAGTGTTAAGTACCGCACCTTTAGAAACATTTTTTGATACTGACCTTGCATAAAGGTCCTATTTTGGCGGGCAAGAGCGCCAAAAAACAGCGTAGATCAAGAAACTCCAGCCTTCTGTATAGCCATCAACTGCAACTAAGCTCCACAAAATACTATCTCAGAAACGAGTCTCTTCTCCTGACGCCCCCTCATATCTTCCTCTAAAGAGGACATAGCATACAACCTCATAAATATATCGTAATATACTGTTTATGTTGAATATATACAGGCTTTACCCAACAGATCTTATAGCGATTAATTGAAACGTCCAGGTTTCAACGAAGAAGGGGCAAAGCCCCGGCTCTCCAAGCCGTGACCCCGCCCCTTGATCTAACCTGTAGATTAGCTCTATCTACAAACGACAGATATTTGCTGAATATCAATCTTCCAACAGAATACGCAGCATCCGGCGTAATGGTTCAGCAGCACCCCACAACAGTTGATCACCGACAGTAAATGCTGACAGGTAGTCATCACCCATTGCCAGTTTGCGCAGCCTTCCGACTGGCACCTCAAGTGTTCCTGTGGCTGCTGTTGGCGTCAGTGACTGAACCGTCTCCTCACGCTCGTTGGGAATGACTCTTACCCACTCATTGGCGGAGGAGAGAATATCTTCGATCTCATCCAGGGGTAGATCCCTGGTCAGCTTGATCGTCAGTGCCTGACTGTGAGACCTCATTGCTCCGACTCTGACACAGAGCCCGTCAATCGGGATCGGATTGTCGATACGGCCGAGAATTTTGTTGCTCTCAACCCCGCCTTTCCACTCTTCCCTGCTCTGTCCATTCTCCAGCCGAGTATCGATCCAGGGGATCAGGCTACCCGCCAAGGGAACACCAAAATTATCGGTTGGAAACTGGTCACTACGCATACGCTCGGCCACCAGACGGTCAATTTCAAGAATGGCGGACGAGGGATCAGCCAGTAACGGCTTTACCGACTCATGAGCGCTGCCCATCTGACTGAGCAGCTCACGCATATTTTTAGCGCCTGCACCGGATGCGGCCTGGTAGGTCATCGCCGTGGCCCACTCCACCAGACCGGCACGAAATAGCCCGCCCAAGCCCATCAACATCAGGCTCACGGTACAGTTACCACCGATGTAGTTCTTCACACCCGCCCGCAGAGCATCCGTGATTACGTTCAGATTCACAGGATCAAGCACAATAACGCAATCCCCCTTCATCCTCAGGGCGGAAGCAGCATCAATCCAATAGCCTTGCCAACCGGTCGCCCGTAGTTGCCCAAAAACCTGATTGGTATAGCCGCCCCCCTGACAGGAGACGATGGCATCCATCTGCTTCAGCTCATTGATGTCGGTGGCATCTTTTAACAGCGGAATGGGTTTTCCTATATCCGGACCCTGTTGACCCGCCTGGGAAGTAGTAAAGAAGACCGGTTCATCAATATGGTCAAAATCTTTTTCAGCGCGCATGCGCTCCATCAGGACTGAACCCACCATGCCGCGCCAACCGACAAAACCTACCCGTTTCATGATATAATTACCTAGATAATATGAATATAATCAATATGATAAAGACTGAATCTCAACTACAATAGAAGTAGCCATTGAGGTACCGGCATCCTTGCCGGCTACCAGCTGAAATCACCCTGCTTTCAGCGCAGCAACCACGGCATCACCCATCTCTTCCGTACCCACCTGTTTGCAGCCTTCGGAGTAGATGTCAGGGGTACGCAGGCCGGCATCCAACACGTTCATCACCGCCTGTTCCACTTTATCTGCCATTGACCCTTCATCAAGTGAGTAACGCAGCATCATGGAGACGGAGAGAATGGTAGCCAACGGATTGGCCACACCCTGACCCGCAATATCCGGAGCTGAGCCATGAATCGGCTCATACATACCACGACCATTCTCATTCAAAGAGGCTGACGGCAGCATACCGATTGAACCGGTAAGCATAGCGGCACAATCAGAGAGAATATCGCCAAACATGTTGGTGGTAACCATTACATCGAACTGTTTGGGAGCACGCACCAACTGCATGGCGGCATTGTCGACATACATATGGGAGAGCTCCACCTCGGGGTAATCATCACCCACTCGAATGGCTGTCTCCCGCCACATCTCAGTGCACTCAAGGACATTGGCCTTGTCCACCGAGCAGACCCGTTTTCCGCGCTTCATGGCGATATCCATCGCCACCCGGACAATACGATCCACTTCGGACTCACGATAAACCAGAGTGTTGTAACCCTCACGCTCACCGCTCTCAAGGGTACGGACACCACGAGGCTGGCCAAAATAGATACCACCGGTCAGCTCACGAACAATCATCATATCGAGACTTGAAACCACCTCTTCGCGCAGTGTTGATGCGTCCGCCAATTGGGGGTAGAGAATCGCCGGACGCAGGTTTGCGAACAGTCCCAACTCTTTCCTCAGACCGAGCAGTCCCTTCTCAGGGCGTACCGAGATATCCAACGATTCCCACTGGGTGCCGCCAACAGCCCCAAGCAGTACGGCATCAGCCTCTTTTGCCAGATCCAGGGTAGCATCGGGTAGTGGCGTGCCAGTGGCATCGTAGGCGGCACCACCTATCAGCGCCTCATCCATCTCGATATCAAGACCAAAATCGTCGCGCAGGCAAGCCAGCACTTTTACCGCCTCGGTCACGATCTCCTGGCCTATACCATCACCCGGTAGAATCAGAATATTCTTACTCATCTCGATACCTATCTATTTTATCGCTCTATTTGAATTCGCACCCTGATAAATCCACTACCAAAGCAATTAGTTAATTTGAAAATACCCAAGGAGCCTGCTGACGATGACGTGCTTCAAATGCTTTGATCTCATCGCTGTGATGCAGTGTCAGACCGACATCATCCAGCCCTTCCAGGAGGCAGTGCTTACGAAACTCATCCACTTCAAATGGAATAATCTCGCCATCCGGCAACCGCAGCACCTGAGCTTCGAGATCCACTGTTATCTGAAGCGGCTGATCCCCGATAGCTTTACTGAATAGCTCATCCACCTGATCGCTATCCAGGCAAATAGGCAAAATCCCATTCTTGAAGCAGTTATTAAAAAATATATCGGCATAGCTGGGAGCGATAATCGCCCTGAAACCGTAGTCCTCGAGCGCCCATGGGGCGTGCTCACGTGAAGATCCGCAGCCGAAATTCTCCCGTGCCAGCAGCACCTTGGATCCCTGGTAGCGTGAATCATTGAGTACAAACTCCTGATTCAGTGGACGCCCGCTACAATCCATCCCGGGTTCACCGTGATCCAGATAGCGCCACTCATCAAACAGGTAGGGACCAAATCCGGTGCGCTTGATCGATTTTAGAAACTGCTTCGGAATAATGGCATCAGTATCCACATTGGCACGGTCCAAGGGAGTGGCGACGCTGTTAATCATTTTAAATTTATCCATAACTAGACCCTATAACTCTCTGACATCGACAAAATAACCGGTTACCGCCGCTGCCGCTGCCATAGCTGGACTTACCAGATGAGTACGCCCACCCTGCCCCTGACGCCCCTCAAAGTTGCGGTTGGAGGTGGAGGCACAGCGCTCTCCGGGATTAAGGCGATCAGCATTCATTGCCAGACACATTGAACAGCCGGGCTCACGCCACTCAAAACCTGCCTCAATGAAGATCTTATCCAACCCCTCGGCCTCAGCCTGCTGTTTCACCAAGCCGGTACCCGGAACAACCATCACCTGGGTGATATTGTCTGCCCGCTTGCGCCCTCTAGCGATATCAGCTGCAGCCCGCAGGTCTTCGATTCGCCCATTGGTACAGGAGCCGATAAAGACTCTGTCAGGCTGAATTTTGTTGATTGGCGTACCCGCTTCCAGCCCCATGTACTGAAGGGCCCGGCGCATACCATCAGCTTTTACTGCATCAGTTTCATCGTCCGGGTTGGGTACTACGCCACCCACCGGCACCACCATCTCAGGGGAAGTTCCCCAGGTGACCTGAGGATTAATAGCAGCGGCATCCAGCTCTATCACAGCATCAAATACTGCACCCTCATCACTGTGCAGTTGACGCCAGGCAGCCTCAGCCTGGCTCCAAACATCTCCCTCTGGGGCATATGGCCGCCCCTTGAGGTAGTCGATGGTGGTGTCATCAGCCGCCACCAGCCCTGCACGTGCACCCGCTTCAATGGCCATATTACAGAGCGTCAGACGCCCCTCCATGGTCAATCCACGAATCGCTTCACCGGCAAACTCAATTACATAACCGGTACCACCGGCTGTTCCAAGCACTCCGATAACTGCAAGTACGATATCCTTAGCGGTAACACCGCTACCGAGTTGTCCATCGACCTTGATCAGCATCGATTTTGATTTTTTCTGAATCAGGCACTGGGTTGCCAGCACATGCTCAACCTCGGAAGTTCCAATGCCGAAGGCGAGAGCACCAAAGGCGCCATGGGTGGCTGTATGGGAATCACCACACACCACGGTCATACCCGGCAGGATCAGCCCCTGCTCCGCACCCATGACATGGACTACGCCTTGGCGTATGTCATTCATGCCAAACTCGGTAATCCCGAAATCGCTGCAGTTCTTATCCAACGTCTCCACCTGTAGTCGCGCAATGGGATCATCAATGCCCTGGGCACGTCCCAGTGTAGGCACATTGTGATCAGGCGTGGCGATAGTGGCATCCGGGCGCCAAGGTTGGCGATTGCTCATTCTCAGCCCCTCAAACGCCTGAGGAGAAGTCACCTCATGAACCAGCTGCCGATCTATGTAGAGAAGTGCGGTGCCGTCCTCATCGGTTCTGACCAAGTGGCTTTCCCAAATTTTATCGTAGAGTGTTTTTGCGCTCATGATTCAGTTACCTGTTTATGGAACCTGAAGAGTAATCCTGATTAAAGAATAAAACAAATTCATGTTTTTTATGTTTATAATTCCATACTGGAATACTTAAAAAGTTATCCGTTTGCAGTTGTCAGTCTTCAGTCTGCCTCAGCCTTCCGGCAACCAACACCGCACCTGACACCTGACACCTGACAACTGACACCTGACAACTGACAACTGACAACTGACAACCAATGGAATCGAGCCATGAACACCAGTGCACTACAGGCCTTTGTCTGCGTAGCCAAAAATGACTCTTTTTCTATTGCTGCTGAACAGCTTCACTTGACCCAACCGGCGGTAAGCAAACGAGTAGCAACACTGGAGAAAGAGCTTGAAACCCCACTCTTCGACAGAATAGGACATAAAATCAGCCTTACCGAAGCCGGTCGTCAACTACTGCCGAGGGCACAGCATATATTGCTTGAGATGGCTGATATCAGACGCAGTATCTCCAACCTGACTGGTGAGGTAAGCGGTACGCTCATTATGGGAACCAGCCACCATATCGGTCTGCGTCGTCTGCCTCCGGCGCTCAAAGAGTTCAGTCTGAGCTACCCTCAGGTCAGCCTGGATATCCGTTTCATGGACTCAGAGTCAGCCTGCAATGAGGTGGAGCATGGCGAACTGGAGCTGGCTATCGTGACGCTACCCACAAGTTCCAGCCCCAAGCTTTCAACCTCTATCATCTGGTCGGATCCCCTGCTCTTTGTCATTGCACGGGATCACCCACTTGCAACAATCACCACACCAAAGCTGGAAGATCTCACGCACTACCCAGCGGTACTAGCCGCCAAAGGGACCTATACACGGGGGATTCTTGAGCAGGCACTTGAACCGATCGGGCTGCCACTGCAGGTGGGCATGGAAACCAACTATCTTGAAACATTGAGAATGATGGTTTCCATCGGCCTCGGATGGAGTCTGTTACCGGAGAGCATGGTTAAGGGTGACAATCTGCGAGTACTTAACATTCAGGAGCTAAAACTAAGCCGCCAGCTTGGGGCCGTCACCCACAGGGACCGTACACTATCAAATGCAGCCCGCGCCATGGTCGAGGCCTGTCGTAGTCAATAACGGAATTTTGGCTGCTCTAATACCTCATAGCTCGCTACGGGGGTCAATAAAAGCAGTAACGTCAGCTCTCGCCTTTTGCCTTAACTTCTTCAGCCTCACTCGACTTTTTCGTTTCAGATGGCTTTTGGGGCCTGATATCATCATCCATCAGAATACGATTTGCCTCACCCTCCATATCGTCAAACTGACCACTACGCGCCGCCCAGAAAAAAGCGATGACCCCTAACAGGCCGAGCAAAAGCATACCGGGAATCAAACCGTAGATTACATCCATATCGGGACCTCAAATGTGTTACATGAAACCGTTACCGGATTCCACGAAACAGAGTGCGTATTCGCGCTGCATTGGCAATCACCAGCAGTGAACTGACCGGCATCGAGACAGCTGCCACCAGTGGGGTGACAAAAGCCGCCATAGCGAGTGGTACCATAATTAGATTATACGTGATCGAGATACCAATGTTCTGCCGAATAGTCCGCAGGGTACGACGGGAGAGCGCCGAGGCAAGGTGTACCTTCTGGAGTTCACTGCTCATCAGCACAATATCTGCACTGGCAATAGAGACATCGGTACCCGAACCGAGCGCAATGCCAACATCAGCCCTCACCAGTGCAGGGGCATCGTTGACGCCATCACCTACCATCGCCACCTTGTGACCACCCGCCTGCAACTCGCCGATAACCTGATCTTTCTCTTCCGGCAGAACTTCGGCTATCACCTCCATACCACCCAACCTTTGTGCGATCACTTCGGCGGTGTGGCGCCGGTCTCCACTCAGCAGGGTCAGCTGCATACCCTCCTCCTTCAACCTTGCAATCAGATCTGCAGCATCTTCCCTAATCGGGTCTTCGACCCCAATTACGGCCAGTTCACACCCATCTATCGCACAACGTAGAGAGCCGATGCCGTGAGAATCGAGGCGATCAACCTCCTGCTCCAGCTGTGGCTGACGCCTCACTCCCAACTCATCCAACCAAGCACTATTACCGGCCACCAGACTGCGTCCTGCTACCTCTGCGGTGATACCAAACCCAGGACGGTTGTTAAAACCCACCACCTCAAGATGGCGGCCGTCCAAACCAAGCGTCTCACCACAGGAGATAATGGCTGCCGCCACCGGATGTTCTGAAAAGCGTTCCAGGGCGATCAGATCTTTCAGTAGAATGCTTATCTCTTCCGGCACCGGATTACCATGCAACCATTGATGCTGGGCTGTGGTAATTGAAGTGACTGTCATCCTGCCTTCAGTCAGGGTGCCGGTCTTGTCAAAAACGAAGTGGTTGATCGATGACAAGGTTTCCAGGACTTCGCCATTCTTTACCAGAATGCCGTATTTTGCACTCAACCCCGAGGCCACAGCAATAGACATAGGTGTTGCCAGCCCGAAAGCGCAGGGGCAGGTGATAATCAATACGGCAGTCGCCGCCATCAGAGCTTTTTCAAAATCGACGTCCAGCCACCAGAGAAAAGTGGCCGTTGCCAGTCCGATAGTTGCCGCCACAAACCAGGGGACAATACGATCGGCCACACACTGAATTGGTGCCTTACTGGCTTGCGCCTCTTCCACCAGGCGGATAATTCGGCCAAGGGCGGTATCCTTTAGAACACTCTGAACACGAATCTGCAGCACGCCGTGACCATTAATGGTGCCTGCTGAGACCCGATCTCCAGCCAGTTTAACAACCGGCTCCGCCTCACCGGAGAGCATCGCCTCATTAACGGCACTCTCTCCTTCCAGTACCACGCCATCAACCGGTATCCGCCCTCCAGGTTTCACAAGTACCAACTGCTCCGGCTTGATCGAACGGATCGGAACTATCTTCTCTTCACCTTCGTCAAACAGTGTCGCCACCCGTGGCTGTAGATCAAGAAGACGCTGGGAAGAGGCCACCGCTTGGCGCTTGGATATCGCCTCAAGATAACGCCCTACCAGGATAACGAAAATAAAATTGACTACGGTATCGTAGTAAACCTCACCCACCGTTGAGCCTGCCAGCATGACGTAGACTGAATAGATGTAGGTGATCCCCGAGCCAATAGCAATCGGCAGATCCATGCCAAAATGGAGACTCTTCAGCCCTGACCAGGCGCCTTTAAAGAAGGGATAGCCGGAGTAAACCAGTGTTGGCGTCGCTAAAGCAAAACCGACCCACTGGAAAAGAGTGCGAAACTCACCCCTGTCGGCACCGGAGTAGAGGGCGATTGAGACCCACAGCAGGTTCATCATGGTAAACCCGGCAAACCCCATACGGTAGAGCAGACGCCGGTTCTCCTTGTGGAGCCGCCCCTCTGCCGCTTCAGGATCAAAGGGAACAGCGGCGTAGCCGATCTGCCCCAAGCGCTGGATGATGGTGGAGAGCTTCAGTTGAGCGCTATCCCACTTTACATGCAGGCGGCGGCCGGTCAGATTGACCCTCGCCTCGATGATTCCTGGCATCCCCTGGAGGGTATTTTCAATCAACCAAACACAGGCGGCACAGTGAATCCCCTCCACCAGCAGGTCAATATCACGCACCTCACCCAGGCTACTGACAAACTCTTCCTGGACTTCATCAAGATCATAAAGTGCCAACTCACTGGGCAGTTCAGGTGGTGGCGCAAGCTGAGTGCCATCCAGGGTACGCTGATAAAATCCTTCCAAACCGGCAGCATAAATTGCTTCACAGACCGATCTGCAGCCGATACAGCAGAAGCTCTGCTGCTCGCCCACGATATCAGTAAGAATCTCCTCTGCAGGAGGAACCGGAAGATTACAGTGGAAACAGAGCTGCTCACTTTCAGAGTTCAACTGAACAACCTTACTCCAGGAGCAATAGCAAGCATCTGCTCGGAAATAGCACTAACAGATCGCCGAGACGGCAAAGGCGAGCTGAATCCACAGAGATTACCTATAAAAAACAAAAAGCTTTTCTCTGCGCTTCTCAGTGTTCTCTGCGTTCCGCTATTATGTTTTTTGGCAAACACTACTTGACACCGGCACTGATCCGGTAAGGCTGGTTGTACTCATCCTCTCCAACCTTATTACTGACCAATATGTCCCATACGCCAAGGAGAGGAAAGGAGACTTCCGCCTGATAAAGCCCCACTTCAACCTGCTTCATGGGTACAGAAAAATCAAGATCTTTATCTGCCGGCCGGTAGACATAAAAGGTAACTGAATCCGGTGTCACCGGATTTCCCTCTTTATCGGTCACCTTATAAGAAAACAGGGCAGGCTTACCAATGTCGACAAATTCCGGGGCGATCACTTTCATCTTCCAACCCGGATCACGTGCCTGTCGTTTGAGCATGTTCTCTTCGTAGTCTTGTCCACGTTCATAATAGTCATCGACCACCAGACCCGGACCGTCATCAATCGCCAGATAGATCATGACAATATTTGCCGCCACAAAGATCACCAGCATCGACATCCAGCCAATAATCCAGGGGCTACGCCAAGGAGATTGTTTTTCACTCATAACAGGCTCACTGTACAAACCATATTTGTATTTCTCACCACTAAGGAAGCCCTGAATAAGTCTGGCCGAATTGAACTGTGTTCAGGAGGCGCAAGATCAAGGCGAAGATCGCGGCTAATAGCAGGCTATTAGCAAGATTTTCAACACAGATATTGCGTCTACTGAGTGCAAGGCGATCGGTCATGACTTGTTCAGAGCTTCCCTAAGCTGCAGGAAAAAATAAATTCACATTAAATGTAGAAAAGGCGGACCAATCGGCCCGCCCCCCTGTAATCCAGTACTGCCGGTTTATTTGTTTGGGCCGATAAATACGCTATCACGCTCACTAACAAAAAGCGTTCCTTCAGCATCTTTACCTTCCGCCCTGAAGGTAATGGGTACCGATTCAGCATCCAGACTCTCTGGTGACACCCGTATAAATACGGTGTGTGGGGTCACCCTGCCATGACGAGAAGGTACCGCTTTGTCCGCCCCTATCATAACAAGACCCTCCGGCCCTTTAGCGGTGACAACAACATCCATATCAGCCGTCATCTTATTCAGGACTTTTAACGTGTACCTGTTCTGAATTGAACCATCACTCTGCATCACAAACAGTGGCATGCGGTCACGGATCACCTTAATTTCAATTGCATCCAGCGTCGACAGACCATAAGCAATGCCGGAGAGGGATAGCAATAGAACAAGAGCGTAGACCCAAACCCGAGGACGCTTCACCAGAGGACGATCTTCCTTCCCGTTGAGCACATCAAGAGACTCATAACGGATAAGCCCGGTGGGACGCTCAAGCTTTGTCATTACCATATCACAGGCGTCGATACAGAGAGCGCACATAATGCACCCCTCCTGCTGCCCATGACGTATGTCGACACCGGTAGGACAGACAGCGACACATTGATCGCAATCTACACAGTCACCATGGGTACGTGTCGCTTCAGACTCACCTTTCTTAACACGGCCTCGGGGTTCACCACGATGAAAGTCATAGGTGGGAACCGCCGTAGAGTTATCAACCATTACGGCCTGGATACGGGCATAGGGGCAAAGCCAGAGACAGGTCTGTTCGCGCAGAAAACCAGCGAGGACATAAGTTCCAGCAGTAAACAGGGCGATGGTTGTGGTGGCGGTACTTCCTAAATTGAAAGTGAAGAAATCATTCAACAACTGATAGGCATCGACAAACCAGGAGACAAAAGCGATGCCGGTCCAAACAGATATCAACAACCAAAGGATATGCTTTGTCCCTTTGATGCGGATCTTAGTAAAATCCCACGGTGCCTTCTCCAGTTTACGCCGCTTTGCAGGCGTGCCTTCAAGGGCCTCCTCAATCCAGGTAAAGAGATCAGTCCAGACCGTCTGAAAGCAGAAAAATCCACAATAGACCCGTCCTGCCAGTGCAGTAGCCACCGCCAGCAGAACGGCGAAAAAGAGTAACAGAAGCGACAACATCCAAAAATCTTGAGGCAGAATGGTAAAACCACCAATGTGAAACTGGCGATTGGGTATATCGAACAACACCGCCTGGCGATCACCCAAGCGAAGATAGGGGCCCAGGAAGAATAGAACCCATAATGCATTAGCGGCCCACTTCAGATTCCGCCACTTACCCGGTATGCTTTTGGCGTGAATGGTCTCCTCGCCAACATTTAGCTTTGCATGAGCTGCATCTGCATAGAGCTCATCAAGTAAGGCATCACGATTCGTGTTCTGATTATCACTCAATGTAAAAATCTCCTCATGGTAGGACAAACTCTATTCGGGATAGTCGCCATTCAACCAATTAGTAAATATATACAGCTGTAACCCAAGAAGCAGAGCAAGAGTCTACTGAATCCCCGATGCAATGGAGAATGAGAATTATCAATAAAATTTAATAAGAAAATTATAGCGCCAACAATAGAAAAAGGGGGAAGCAATATCCCCCTTTTTCTATATGGCTAAAACGCGCTAATTACCTGTGGCTGTTAGCATCCTTATCCATAAGTGACTTAATCTTGAATATCAAGAAAACAAAAACAATCAAGGCTACCGCAACTGAAGCGATGGATCCCCAAAAAACTGCGTCTAAGTGCATAACTAGATCCTCTTTTATTAGGAGCTACCGGAGGAGACACTCTTCCGGTAGCTCTATATTGCAACAGCTAGTCAACCGCCGTTACTGACCACCAGTCAGGTCTTTGACGTAAACTGTCAGCTTCTTGATCTCACCCTTGGAGAGACGATCACCGAAGACTGGCATTTCAGCCTGGCGGGTCTGGCTGTCAGCTGGAAAGTTAACACCGTGGGTAATGGTGTATTTGATGCTGGCCAGTTGATCCTCTTCAGCAAAGCGCCAGATCTTATCGGTCAGGTTGACTGAACCGAGCACCTGCATACCTTTGCCGTCGACGCCGTGACAAGCGATACAGCCCTTGGCTACATAGAGCGGATTGGAAGTGACCTTGCCGGCTAGGATGTCCTGAGCCATCTGGTCGATCTCAATCCCCGACATAGTGCTGCCATTGGCAGTCATCACACCTTTACGACCGTTGGTTATGGTCTGCTCGACCGTTTCAACAGAACCACCAAACACCCAGTCATCATCTACCAGTACAGGGAAGCCTGGGCCACCCTGGCCTTTTGAGCCGTGACATGATGCACAGTTGTCACCAAACAGCACTTTTGCAGCTGCCAAGGTGTAACCTTTCAGATCGGGGTCAGCCAATATCTCGGCAGCCGACTTGTCCTTGATACGAGCCTCATATTCAGAGCGCGCTTCAACGACCTCACTAAGCCCCTCTTTATACTCGCCAATCGAAGTCCAACCCATGATGCCCTTGGTGTAACTGGTGATACCAGGGATCGCAGGATAGAGGACAACGTAAACGAGAACCCAGGCCATAGAGGCCCAGAAAGCCAGCATCCACCACCTTGGTGGCGGGTTGTCCAACTCCCGAATATTATCATCCCAGATATGCCCGGTATTATTTTCGCCCGGAAACGGATTTTTATCCGACATTGTTATCTCCACTATTTATCTGTTCATCGTCCAACGGGATAAACCTTTGTGACTCCAGTCTATCCCGGTTCTTTGGACGCAGGACGTAAGCGTACAGCCCTACCATCAGGAGGAAGATGACCACTGTCAGGATGGTGCCCACCCAGTCGTTAGTGGTCATCGCCGCCCAATCGGTACGGAAATAGTCAGTAAGACTACTCACGGTAAGCCTTGCTTTCGTCCAGTTTCACCATGGTGCCGAGAACCTGCAGGAAGGCGACCATTGCGTCCTCCTCGGTCTTACCTTCTACCAACCCTGCCGCTTCCTCAATATCTGCTTCCGTATAGGGAACGTTTATCATAGCAAGACCACGCATATGCGCTTGGATGGTAGCGCCATCTACCAGGCTATCTTTCAGCCAGGAGTAGTTAGGCATAACCGACTCGGGAACAACCGAACGTGGTGCACGCAGATGTTTACGGTGCCAATCGTCGGAATATTTTCCACCTAGGCGAGCGAGATCCGGGCCGGTACGTTTGGAACCCCATTGGAAGGGGTGGTCGTACATAGACTCAGAGGCCAGTGAATAGTGACCATAACGCTCTTTCTCATCACGGAAGGGGCGAACCATCTGTGAGTGACAGGTGTAACAGCCTTCGCGGGTATAGACATCCCGGCCGGCGAGTTCAAGTGCGGTGTAAGGGCGAACGCCATCGCCGGCTTTCCACTCACTCATGCTCTTGCCGTCTCTCTGCCAGACGAGTTCAGGTGCTTTGTTATGCTCCATTGTATCGTCAAGGTAGAACAGAGGGACGATTTCGACCAAGCCACCGACTGAGAGCACAATGGCGGTAACGATGGTAAATCCCCAGACATTTTTTTCTAGGCTTTCTTGAAGTGCCATTTTGATAACTCCTTGATTAAGCAGTGGCAGCGGCAGTACGTGCCGTCTGCACGGTGCCCTGAGAGTTAGCTTTGAGGACGGTCATGATAACGTTGAAGACCATCAACACAGCACCAGCCAGGAAGATCATGCCACCAATAGCGCGCATGGCGTAATATGGATGCATCGCTTCCACTGACTCTGCAAAGGTGAATGCCAGAGTGCCGTAGTCGTCGTAGGCACGCCACATCAAACCCTGCATGATACCGGATACCCACATGGCAACAACGTAGACAACCGTACCGATAGTGGCAGTCCAGAAGTGAGCGTTGATCAGTTTTTCAGACCACATCTCGATATGGAAAACCTTGGTCATCATATGGTAAATGGCACCAATACCCACCATGGCAACCCAGCCCAGTGCACCGGAGTGTACATGGCCAACGGTCCAGTCGGTGTAGTGAGAGAGTGCGTTGACCGTCTTGATGGACATGATCGGACCCTCAAATGTCGACATGGCATAGAACGCCAGAGACATAATCAGGAAGCGCAGAACATAGTCAGTACGCAACTTGTCCCATGCACCGGAGAGGGTCATCATTCCGTTCACTGCGCCACCCCATGAAGGGATAATCATAGCGATAGAGACAGCCGCACCCAGAGAACCGGTCCAGTCAGGCAACGCGGTGTACTGCAGATGATGAGCACCCAACCATACGTAACCAAACATCAGAGCCCAGAAGTGGATCACGGAGAGGCGGTAAGAGTAGACCGGACGACCTGCCTGCTTCGGAACGAAGTAGTACATAATGCCCAGGAAACCCGCCGTCAAATAGAAACCAACCGCGTTATGTCCCCACCACCACTGAATCATGGCATCTTGTACGCCAGAGAAGATTGAGTAGGACTTGAACATGCCAACAGGAATGGCAAGGCTGTTAACTACATGCAGGTAGGTGATCATCACCATCATGCCGAGGAAGAACCAGTTCGACACATAAATGTGCGAACTTTTCCGTGTGGCAAGCGTCATGATGAAGTTGATCAGGTAAGAGAGCCAAACCACCGCAATTGCGATATCGATAGGCCACTCAAGCTCAGCGTACTCCTTACCACCTGTCAGACCAAGAGGCAGAGTGATAACCGCAGAGACAATGATCAGGTTCCAACCCCAGAAGGTGAACCATGCCATTTTGTCGCTCCAGAGGCGAACACCACAGGTACGCTGTACGCTGTAGAAGGCTGTCGCCATAAGGACACATCCGCCGAAGGCGAAAATGACTGCGTTGGTATGAAGCGGACGAAGACGCCCGAAAGTAAGATATGGTATATCGAAATTCAAAAACGGCCATGCCAGCTCCGAGGCAATATATACCCCGACTAAAGCGCCTACTGCTAGGTAGACTGCTGCCATGACGGTGAACCAGCGTACAACGTCAAAGTTGTACTTCTGTTCAGCTGTGGCGTCCATGGACCCCCCCCTTGTAAGATGGGCAAACAACTAATATTTATATGAATTCATGACTATGAATTCCCCCACTCAAAATCCCCTGAAAACTCATCTTGAGTGCGGCATATAACACTCCATGGCTTGATAAATGTCAAGTTAAAAACAATAAAAAACCTCATAAAAATTATGTATAGAGAATTTGTAACACGTTGATTTATATAAAATCTATAAATGGCAACTGAGTTAATTGCGGTAGATCAACAAATACTAATAATCTTATTGACCATCAGGGTCGGCTTGTATTAAGGCTGTCACAGCGAGTAAGCAGACTGCACTAGGCTTCAATGGCGGCTATGCATAGCCCATCAAGCTTGGGCTCTTCAAAGAGCTCTTTAATAAGATAGCAGGTACCTCCTAGCAGTGTGCCTGCTCGAAATAAATTGGCTATCTCTATGTTTTCTTGAATTTTTTATTAATTTACAATCATCCGCTACTCATTGTAGAAATGGGTACGGCACCGTAGCGGTTATCACGGGGTAACTAGGAAGAGTTAGGGGTTTATGCTTGTTCCAACACAGGGTGATTGAGTGCGCCATCAGCACCAAGAGGAGCGAAGCTGTGTCCCTGGCCGGCACAGTAAGAGAGCCACTTAGAGATAAACATGTTTATTTTCCACTTTTGATCGAGTGCAGGTGATTCAAAGGTTCGATCCAGGGGTAAGGCACGCTGTTTCAAGTTAATCACTTCTGCCTGCCGAGAGTCGTGATAGATACGCAGTGTGGCATCTGGGTCCGCTTTCTGTTCTGACCCGTCAAAGAAGTAGTAGGTAAGGTGGATTAGGGTGGTGTAAGGAGTCTGTTCGAGAATCTCAAGATAAAGAGCCACTGAACAGATAGTTTCAGAAAGATAACGCCCTCGCATCTCCCGTAAAGTGGGTGCCAAGCGTGACAGATGATGGTAGTTCTCATCACACAGATCCATCAGCGAGCCAATACTGGGGCGCCCGTCAAGAAGTGATTTGAGAGCCCAGGGATAATAGGGCACCTTCACGCCCTATTATCCCCACTTATATATGGAGGGTCAGCCTGCACGACGAGGGCGACCACGTTTTTTCCGCGTTGTCTTTGTCGCCTTTACCTGATGGCTCTTTTCCCACTTTGCCAGGAATTTAGCAACTGCCGCTTCACGTGCCGCTTGCAACTTCTCAGCTTCTCTAGCAGATTTCTCAGCACTTCTTCTGGTGCTTTCAATGGCATCCAGTGTTTTCTTAGCCTCCTCAAGAGCGGTCTTAAGATTACGCTTCTCTGATGTGAGTGAGGCGACTTTACCACGAGCTTCAGCTGCTTGTTTGCGTCTTTTTGATTTCTCTTCATTGAGTGCGATTTGAGCAACAGCAAGTTTTCTCTGCAGTGACTCAATACTTACCGGACGCCCACGCCGGCCTTTTTCAACAGGCCCAGCCGCACTAGGAGCAACCTTTGCGTTGGGAGCGACCTTTGCCTTGGGAACAGCCTTCGCCTTGGGAGCAGCCTTCGCCTTGGGAGCGACCTTTTCCTTGGAAACAAGTTTCTTGGCCGCGGCCGGACGCCCACGCCGTTTTGGTGTCACTTTTGCCGCAGGCGGCCTTCCACGCCGCTTAGGTGCTGCCGAAGTAGTAGCAGCAACTCTCTTTTTTGCGACACGTTTTTTTGCCGTTTTCTTTATCGCCATAGTCATTTTCCGTTGTGAATTACAATTTAGAAACTCTTGAAAAATTCAAAACAATATTGAATTACTGTTGAATTCCCCTACATACTCAGCAAGGTGACTTTAGTATTAAGTTCCAGTACTGCTTGAAAACTACTCAGCAATCTATTGCATTTCCATCTGCAATAACTTAATAAGTGAATACGATTAATGTACTCCAAACAGAAACACCTGCCATACCAACCAGCAAATAACGATAATTATTATGCCAACCACTGTCTATTATAGGAATAATTTTTTATTTAAACAAAAAATAATTTCAATAATATTTTAGTTAATACAATTCAAAGTCTAACTATTACTAATTATTGAATGTAATTCGAGCTCTCTATCAGAGCTGCAACTACGATAAAAGAGTGAATATAGTTCAAATATATTCCACCCAATAACTAATTAGGAAAAGCCAACTCAGGAGGATTTAACCTTTCACATGCAGAAAAAATCATTTCTGGCCACCCTTGATATTCAGCCGATGATAGAAGAATACTGAGTCAATATTGACTGCAAATAAACGCGTATGAATGCAAATATTTACAACACTCTCCATATTGCGAAGCTCCTAAACACGCCTTTGGTGATTATTCACATTCAATACCTGGCTATTTATCTGCGAAGAGGGAAATGAGAGTCATACCCGCATTTATTGGCGTTCATTTCCGGCTGAGTTTCAGGGGTAATCAGGAAATTATTTATGCGTAGACAAGGGTCTCTAAGGGGCGTTTGAATAAGTCTGGCCGAATTGAATTGTGCACAGCAGGTGTAAGATCAAGGGGTCGATCGCAGCTAATAGCTGGCTATTAGCAAGATTTTCAACGCGGATATTGCACCTCCTGAGTGCAAGGCAATCGGTCATGACTTGCTCAGGGGTTTACTGGTTTGGGATGCTTTATATCGGTGCAGTGGTCACAGCTCTCGACGGGGAGTTAGCTGGAAACTCACCATGGTTATCCGAGTAGACAGCCGGCCCCCAAGAGGCCGGCGTCACCCCCTGTAACTTAGGAGGGTTTATTCTCCTCTTCTATCTGACTGTGCACCTCAGCCATATCCAATTCACTGGCCTTTCCCACCAAATCGCGGAAACCACTTTCCGGCAATGCACCCGCCTGACTAAAGATAATCACCTTCTCACGGAAAATCATCAAAGTGGGGATAGAACGGATTTGGAAGTGTCCGGCGATCTCCTGTTCTTCTTCGGTGTTTACTTTGGCAAAGATCACATTGGGATGATCTTCAGAGACCGCTTCATAAGTCGGTGCAAAAGAGCGACAGGGACCACACCATGGGGCCCAGAAATCAATAATGACAAAATCATTATTGGAAACGGTATCTTCAAAATTATCTTTTGTCAGCTCGATAACGGCCACGTGGCCCCCTGATTAATATGCGATAGAATCGCCGGAGTATATCAGAAGTAACTAATAAATAAAGTCTGCTGATGTAGACGTGGTTTTCTATTCAGTTTCTGCCCGGAAACAGGTCCGTTGAATCACGCCATCCATACAAATATTGGTATACCGAGAGCTCAACACTGCTCTGGATTTCATCCTTTGATCCAAAGACGATGTATCTCTGAACCACAGCGATCTCATATATCTGAATAATGAATACTGTGGTCTCAGAACGGTTACTTTTCAGCCAATACCGCCCACAAAAAAGCCGGGGCATGCCCGGCTCTTCTGCAGATCTAATAAAATCTAATAACTATCCAAGACCATTAAATATCTGGTCACGAATATCATCCACCCCACCTACGCCATTGATTTTGACGTAGTTGCAGTCACCGGCTTCAGCCTGCTTTGAATAGAACGCCACCAGCGGCTCTGTCTGCTCATGGTATATGTCAAGGCGCGCCTTGACGGTATCTTCCTGATCATCATCACGCTGAATCAGATCTTCACCCGTCTCATCATCCTTACCCTCTACCTTTGGGGGATTGAACACCACATGATAGGTACGACCGGATTCCAGATGTACACGGCGACCCGACATACGCTTGATGATCTCTCCATCAGGAACATCAATCTCAACAACTGCGTCGACTGCCACCCCGGCCTCTTTCAAAGCTTCAGCCTGGGGAATGGTACGGGGAAAACCGTCGAACAGGTAACCGTTGGCGCAATCAGCTTCAGTGATCCGGGCCTTGACCATACCCATGATGATGTCGTCAGAGACCAGACCACCCTCATCCATGATCTTTTTTGCCGCCACACCCAGCTCTGAGCCGGATTTGACGTGAGCACGCAGCATATCGCCGGTGGAGATCTGGGGTATGTTGTACTTTTCCTTGATGTAGTTGGCCTGTGTACCTTTTCCGGCGCCAGGGCCGCCAAGCAGAATTACGCGCATCGCTTCTATCCTCTTCTCTAGTGGAGGGTGTCTCTGATCAATTCGCTAATTTCTATCTTCCGCCGGAATTAATCAGAGACTCCTTAAGGTTTTGTGTAGTTCGAGTCTGCCATAGCCACCGGATAACCGCTATTCAGCTATGCAAATAGATGAATACACTGGCCTTATGGACTCGCAGCCTATGCTGACAGGCTCAACATCAATTTGTTGAGTCGGTGAACAAAGGATGCAGGATCCTCCAACTGGCCACCCTCAGCCAGTTTAGCCTGATCCAGCAGGATTTTTGCCAGATCCACAAACAGATCCTCATCCTGCTCCTGGTCCATCTTCTCAACCAGTGGATGGGTTGGATTAATCTCCAGAATCGGCTGAGAATCCGGGGCATCCTGCCCCATCTGTTTGAGTACCCGCTGCAAATTAGCACTCATATCGTAGTCACCAACCACAAGACAGGCCGGAGACTCGGTCAGACGATGGCTGATTTTCACCTCTTTAACCTGTCCATCAAGGGCAGAGGTGACACGATCAACCAGCCCTTTATGCTCCTCGGCAACCTTCTCCTGGGCCTCCTTGTCCTCTTTATCTTCCAACTCACCCAGGTCCAACTGCCCCTTGGCAACCGACTGCATGTGTTTATCTTTATAATCCGTCAGGTGGGAGACCAGCCACTCATCGACACGGTCCGTTAACAGTAGCACCTCCACATCCTTCTTCTTGAACACTTCAAGATGGGGACTGTTTTTTGCCGCCGCATAGCTATCGCCAGTGATGAAGTAGATCTTCTCCTGTTTCTCACTCATACGCCCGATATAGTCGTCCAGTGATACGGTCTCTTCCTTACTCTCTGACTTGGTAGTGGCAAAACGCAGCAGACCGGCGATCTTCTCCTTGTTGGCAAAATCTTCCGCCGGTCCCTCTTTCAGCACTTTGCCGAACTCTTTCCAGAACGTCTGGTACTTCTCACTATCGTTCTTGGCCATCTTCTCCAGCAGGGTGAGCACGCGTTTGACACTGGCGGTACGGATAGTGTCAATCTTCCTGTCATGCTGGAGAATTTCTCGGGAGACATTCAGCGGCAGGTCATCGGAATCGACCACACCCTTGACGAAACGCAGGTAGTGAGGCACCAGTTTGTCCGCTTCATCCATAATAAAGACACGGCGCACATAGAGTTTTACCCCATGCTTCTGATCCCTCTCCCACATATCAAAGGGCGCCCGACCAGGAATATAGAGCAGTGAGCTGTACTCATTGGTGCCTTCAACCCGAGTGTGGACATGGGCCAGGGGGTCTTCAAAATCGTGGCCGATGAGCTTGTAGAACTCGTTGTACTCATCCTCCTTGATCTCGGACTTATTGCGCATCCACAACGCAGTGCCCTTGTTGACCTGCTCCCACTCGGGCTCCTTTTTCTCCTCACCCTCTTCCGGTTCGCCATGCTGCTCTTCCAGCATCTCGATCGGTATCGAGATATGGTCGGAAAACTTGCTGATAATGGTGCGCAGACGGTGACCATCGATGAACTCATCCTCATCTTCGCGCAGGTGCAGGGTGATATCGGTGCCACGCCCGGCCTTCTCCACCGTCTCGATGGTGTAGGCACCCTCACCTCCCGACTCCCAGCTGACGCCGTGTTCACTACCAAGTCCGGCACGACGGGTGACCAGCGTGACTTTATCGGCAACGATAAAGGCGGAGTAGAAACCAACACCGAACTGTCCAATCAGCTGACTGTCCTGAGTCGCATCGCTGTTGAGCGCCTCAAGAAATTTTCGTGTCCCGGAGCTGGCGATAGTACCAATGGTCTCGGTGACCTCCTGGCGGCTCATACCAATGCCGTTATCGGAAATAGTGACTGTTCTCCGATCCTTATCAAACGAGACCCGAATCCGAATATTGGGATCCTCTTCCAGCAGGGCATCATCGGTAAGTGCTTCAAAACGCAGCTTCTCAGCTGCATCCGAAGCATTGGAGACCAGCTCTCGCAAAAAGATCTCCTTATTGCTGTAAAGAGAACGGATTACCAGATTCAACACCTGGCTTACTTCCGCCTGAAATTCCAGAGTCTCCTTGTGAGCATCAACCGTCATGATTTCGTCGCCTCCTGGGCTAGCAGTATATATAATGTGATCTATTAATTTTTTATGCACCAGATCCCCACAAACCCCAAGGGAATCTCAATTCATCGATAATGGGGCTTATTGTGGAATATTCAAGGCTAAGGAAAACATGAACGCCAATACAATCAACTGCCGTCCATTCAGTGATCAGCGCCCAGGGACCTCCGGTCTACGCAAAAAGGTCAAAACCTTCCAGCAAGCTCACTATCTGGAAAATTTCGTTCAAGCAATCTTCGACAGCCAGAGTGATCTTGTCGGTGGCACCCTCGTACTGGGTGGCGACGGACGCTACTACAACCGCCAGGCAATCCAGATCATATTGCGGATGGCTTCTGCCCATGGTATCTCCAGGGTGATCGTCGGTCAGGGTGGGCTACTCTCCACCCCAGCCGCCTCCTGCGTGATTCGCAAATACGACACCCAAGGGGGCATCATCCTCTCAGCCAGCCACAATCCCGGCGGTCCGGACGAGGACTTCGGCATCAAGTTCAACTCCGCCAATGGCGGACCGGCACCGGAAAAGGTTACCGAGGAGATTTTCAGGCGCACCCTGGAGATCAGCCAATACCGGATAACAGACACCCCCGACATCAACCTTGACCTCCCAGGCAGTCAACAGGTTGCCGATATGAAGGTAGAGGTTATCGACCCGGTTGATGACTATGCCGAACTGATGTCCACCCTGTTCGACCTCCCCGCCATAGAGGCCCTCTTCACCTCCGGCAACTTTCGCATGCGCTTTGATGCCATGCACGCCATCACCGGCCCCTACGCCAAAAGGATGCTGGAAGAGCGGCTCAAAGCGGAACCGGGTACCGTAATCAATGCCGAGCCCCTAGAAGACTTTGGCGGAGGCCACCCCGACCCCAACCTGGTTCATGCCCACGAGATCGTCGAGATGACCAGTGGTGCCAATCCGGTGGATTTTGCCGCCGCATCCGATGGCGACGGCGACCGTAATATGATCCTCGGCAGCCACTTCTACGTCACCCCCAGCGACAGCCTGGCGGTGATGGCGGCAAATGCACACCTCATACCCGGCTACAGACAGGGTATTCCAGGTGTTGCCCGCTCCATGCCCACCAGCCAGGCCGCCGATAGAGTGGCCGAAGCGCTGGGTATCGAGAGTTTCGAAACCCCCACCGGCTGGAAATTCTTCGGCAACCTGCTGGATGCCGGCAGAATCGCCCTCTGCGGTGAAGAGAGCTTCGGCTCAGGCTCTGACCATGTGCGAGAAAAAGACGGTCTCTGGGCGGTACTTTTCTGGCTCAATCTGCTGGCGGTAAAGAGAGAGTCAGTCGCCAAGATTGTCACCGATCACTGGCGTCGCTTCGGCCGCAACTTCTACACCCGCCACGACTACGAGGGGGTGGATAAGGCCGCAGCCGAGACGCTGATGAAAAACCTGGAATCCCGACTGGCAAGCCTGGCAGGTGAGTCATTCGGTGACTACTCTGTCGACTATGCCGACAACTTTACCTATACCGACCCCATTGACGGCAGCATTTCGGCAAACCAGGGTATCCGCATTGGCTTCACAAACGGCGCCCGTATCATCTTCCGCCTCTCCGGCACCGGTACTGTTGGAGCAACACTCAGGGTCTATATCGAGTCGTTCGAGGCTGATCCCGCACTGCATAACCAGGAAACAGCACAAGCACTCGCACCACTGGTAAAACTGGCGGATCAATTGGCTGAAATCAGAGAGATCACCGGTAGGGCAAAACCTGATGTTATTACCTGAACTGTCCCAGTAAATCCGTCAAGTAGGAAAAATATTACTAATTTGCGAGATATTTCAATAAGTTATTCGTAAATTAGCGGGCATAGTAGTGTTGTAATAGCCTTAATAAATGTGATACGGTTCGCAATTATAGAGATTCGGCTTTTCAAACATCTAGAGCAAGTCAGCATCAGAACCTGAAATCAGGGATTACAGGAAGTAACGATGATAAAACGAAGAATAAATTTTGCCAGGCTCGTTGCACCAGTGCTCTTACTGCTGCTCAGCAGCGGCAGTCATGCAGCTATTGTTTTTCATGACATGACCGCGGTGGGATCCCAGGTCAACTTCAACGATGGCGGCTATCTGTCGGGTCTGGCCTATGTGCCCACGGTATCAAGCGGTAGCGGTACAGGCGTATTTCCATCGTTCCTCAAGCTTGCTTCCAACAATAACAACGTTCCTAACACCACGGTGGGTTACAACAGTGACACCATCAACAAAAACGAGGTCACCCAGGACGCAAACAACTCGTCCCAACATACGCACTCTCTTCTCCTGGCTGATATTCCGACGGTAACCATCAACAACAGGGACTTCATTGAGGTACTGATGGATGCCAATGAGCCAAACGGTGGTGATCCTTATCTGGCAATCAACGAGCTCAGATTCTACTCCCATGAAGACCCCAACCTGAACACTTATAGCGATGCCAACGAGACGCTGGGGGGCTTAGGCGCAGTATGGGACATGGACGACATCTTTGACCACGACCTGCTCATCGACTACTCAAACTATGCGGGAAGTGGTAATCCTGACCTCGTGCTACTGGTTGACAAGAGCCTGTTCACCGGTACTTATGTCAGCCTGTTCATGAGGGCTGGTATCGAATACGCCGACAATCAGGGTGATCACGAGTCCGGCTTTGAGGAGTGGGGTATTACAGGGGATGGTACCCCCTACACAGTTACACCGCCGAAAGCAGTGCCATTGCCTGCATCTGCGTGGCTTTTCGGCTCAGCACTGCTTGGATTCATTGGCATGCGGCGTCGCAAAGCTGCCAATCAACATAGCTGACAGCTCAAAGACAGCTCAAAGACAGCTCGTCACACAAAACAGAAAGCCGGGGGTTATGTAAACACCCGGCTTTTCTGCTTCTGTAGAACGCATGTTGTACCAACGAATCGGATACAAGTACAATTGCACCTGTCATAACCTACCCGGCGTATTAACATCGCTCAAACTAACGATGCTCTCAGCTACCACCGCCAAAACAGGCAGAGATCGGGTTTACCAGTCTGGATCTTTCCGCAGATTGGGACGCGAAACCTCTCTACTCTCGATATTCCTTGCTCTTTACTGTAGCCAGTTGATGGCCGTGAATTTTGAGCCGGAGATGATTGCGATTCCCGCCGGCAGTTCCCGCATGGGGGCCAACACAGGCACCAGCCATGAAAGGCCAGTCCACCGAATTACCCTTCCCGCATTTGAGCTGTCGAAACACGAGATCACCCGTGGCCAGTATCGCCAGTTTGCCAAGGAGACCGGTTACCGTACCGATGCTGAAAGGAACAGCGGAGGCAACCAGGGCTGTTATGCCTACCAGGGCGGCATCCGGTTTGGCTGGACCCGGGGGATGAGTTGGCGCTTTGCAGGCTTTGCCCAGAAAGACGATCACCCGGCCATCTGCATCAGCTTCAACGACGCCATGGCCTATGTAAACTGGCTGAGCATGAGAGCCGGCAAGCAGTACCGCCTTCCCACAGAAGCGGAGTGGGAGTATGCAGCACGTGGGGGCAGTGTCGACAAATTCAGCTTTGGCAACGATGAGGAGGAGTTCTGCCTCCACGCCAACGGCTCAGATAGCAACTTGAAAGAGATAATGCCCCGCTGGGACCAACCGGTCAATGTTTGTGCTGACGGTCATGCCTTTAGCGCACCAGTTGGCAGTTACCAGGCCAATGACTTCGGTCTGCACGACATGCATGGAAATGCCTGGGAGTGGACCAACGACTGCTGGAACGACAACTACGAGGAGGCACCCAGGGACGGCACAGCATGGAACAGCGGCAACTGCTCCCTCCGCGTGGTACGGGGCGGTGGCTGGAGCAGCGAACCCTGGAACCTTCGCCCATCCAACCGCAAATCCAGTGCTTCCACTATCCGGCACTTCAGTCTCGGATTCCGCATCGCCAAGGATCTCTAGACCCGGACATCCGCAAACCTCAAGTGGCCGCCTTGCGGTGCCAAACAGGCCTTTCAGTTTGCCGATTCAGGTGCCACTCAACAACAAGAAGTAGGCCCAAGTGCTTATGATGATCAGGACAAACGCCTTGGCGATATCCATGGCCGAACCATTGAGGGAAAATGCCCGTGCTTCCTAATTAATAGCCATGAGAAGCGACAAACAACACTCCTTCTCCGTTAAGGAACACCTAATGTACCAATCAAAACTTTTCTCATACAGAGCGTCCCTTAGCCTACTTTGCTGGATCTGCCTCACCCTTTTTAACAGCCTATTCCCAACCATCACGGCGGCAGAGGAAGCCCCCTCCCCCAAGACAGAAGCCCCCATAGAGTTTCTACCAGAAATGGTAAAGATCCCCGGCGGCAGCGCCCGCGTGGGCTCCAATAGCGGCGACAGTGATGAAAAACCAGTACACCGGGTGACCTTGCCTTCATTTGAACTCTCCAAATATGAAGTGACCAGGGGCCAGTTTGCGATATTTGTCGAAGAGACTGGCTATCAGACCGATGCCGAGAAAAACAGCGGCGATAAGAAGGGGTGTTTTTCCTACCGGGGAGGCACCAATTTTGGCTGGGTACGGGGAATGAGCTGGCGCTACGCCGGTTTTGATCAGGGCAATGACCATCCCGTTATCTGTGTAAGCCACAACGATGCCCAAGTCTATATCGACTGGCTCAGCAACAAGACAGGCAAACGCTTCCGACTGCCTACGGAGTCACAGTGGGAGTATGCAGTACGTGGTGGCAGCAATGACAGATACAGTTTTGGTAACGATGAGGAGGAGCTCTGCCTCCACGCCAATGGAGCGGATGCCACCCTAAAAGGAAGGATACCCAGCTGGCAATGGGAAATAATGAGCTGCACCGATGGTCATGCCTTCACGGCACCTGTGGGCAGCCTCCATGCCAACCCTTTTGGATTGTACGACATGCACGGCAATGTCTGGGAGTGGACGGATGACTGCTGGAATGACAATTACGAGGAAGCACCAAGAGACGGCTCCGCCTGGCAGAGCGGAGACTGCAGTCGCGGAGTTGTTCGTGGCGGTTCATGGAGCAGCATACCGAAGAGGCTCCGCCCCTCTAATCGTGGCTGGAACTATCGTAACCTTCGGTACGCTTTTCAGGGCTTCCGTATAGCCAGGGAATATTAGGGCGCTGTCAGAAAAATTTAAGTGGCTATATACAATAATCCTGAGGCCAATCTCGACAGCGATAAAATAACGTTTGTAGACATTATGGATTGACCTGCCCAACCTCAACATCGTGGGTTATGTTGAGAGTTGAATCAAACACAGAGCCACATTGAGGGGGCAGGT
>JBEVXU010000003.1:0-1116 GCA_040505895.1 Sedimenticola sp.
GTGGCGGGGTCTGGTCGATGACGAAGAGGGAGGTGTGCTCGGTGGAGGCCAGGCCGCCCAGATCCTTTACGCTGCCACGCAGTTGGTAGACTCCTTCGGTAAAGGCGATATCTGGGGTGAAGCGCAGTTGTGAGCCAGTGAGTTGCCAGCTGCCGGGGAGCGTTGTGGTGCCGCGGGTGAGGGTGAGGGTTGAAGCATCAACATCAATACCGCTACCCGCCTCCACTACGCTCACGTCAATGCTCGCAGGGGGGGTATTGAGGTAGCTGCCGGTAACGGGGGTGATGGCGGTTATTACTGGCGCTACGCTGTCTACGTTTAATAGCAGTTCTACCGGGGTAGAGATATTGCCCGCCGCATCTCTAGCTTCCAGTGACAAGCTGTTGCTACCTTCCACTAATGGGAAGTCAGCAACTGCCCAGTTACCTGAACCAGAGGGCACCTTAGATACACCATTGATCCAGATAGCCGTGTTGTCTTCTCGTTCACCAGTGAGGGTGACTTGTCGCCGATTAAGCAGATGCACTGCGGGTGATAACGTGTGTGAAGTCACCGTTGCTACAACCGGTGCAACTTGGTCCAGACTAAAGTCTATGGTGAAAACATCGTCCGGGACCTCTCCATCAATATCGTCACGATCCTGGTCCATACCACGATTACTGCTTGAGAGAATATCCGGTCCAATAGCAATGCTGTAGTCACCATCGGTGTCGATGGCCCCGGCTAATGTGACAGAATAATTAATACCATCAAGTGACGTGATGCTTTCAATAGCAGGAACCTGTGAACCCGTGATAACAATATCTTCGGCACCAAATGTCGCATTATCTATTGCATAGACAAAACGTATATCAAAGGCGGCTAACGGTGAATCCAGTGCCGATCCGTCAAGCGGCATAGTGTCTAAAACTACAACTGGGCGTACAAATTGTGGGAGGTACACAGATCCATCAGTACCGTTTTGGCTTTGCCCAATACCACCTAGACTGACAACATTAATAAAGTCAAAAGAAGAGTTTTCATAATAGACCGCTACACGACCACCACCACCTCCACCACCTACACCATTCCCACTCGAACCCCCATTCGCCTCAATACGACCACCGCCTGACAAGG
>JBEVXU010000004.1:0-178847 GCA_040505895.1 Sedimenticola sp.
CCAGGGGTTCGGCCTTATATGCGATTTCTGTTCGTCAGCTCGCAGGTTTGCACTCCGGCTTCTTTCAGACATCGGGTCGCCCCTCTGCCCTGGAATAAACAGGACACCCATCTTTTGATATTGCATCAATGTGTAAATAAATGAAATAAACGGGACACCCATCTTTTGATGAAATAAACGGGACACCCATCTTTTGATACCCATCTTTTGATATTGCATCAATGTGTAATTTTCACGTCCCTATAGCCATTGATGAGAGTGGGCAGCCCCTTCATCAGAGAGAGGTCGGGGATAAAGGGTGTTATTGCGGAAGATTACAGCTAGATTCGAAGTTATAGGCGTGACAAAACCCAGAAGGTTTAGCCGGTCACTGTAAATAGATTGTGGAGCGAAGGCGTCTCATATTGTCATTAACTGTCGGCAGGCGGTGATAAACAGGACACCCATCTTTTGATATTGCATCAATGTGTAATTTTCACGTCCCTATAGCCATTGATGAGAGTGGGCAGCCCCTTCATCAGAGAGAGGTCGGGGATAAAGGGTGTTATTGCGGAAGATTACAGCTAGATTCGAAGTTATAGGCGTGACAAAACCCGGAAGGTTTAGCCGGTCACTGTAAATAGATTGTGGAGCGAAGGCGTCTCATATTGTCATTAACTGTCGGCAGGCAGCAATGCCATGTGCCCACCGTTGCCCCATTTCCTCACAAGCGGCATAGATCTGATCCGCCCGTCCGATTAGTGATTTGAACCGGCTTTCGAACGAGGTGGTCATGGTGATCCATGATTTGGGATCAATCTGCAGCCGATCAAGAATGGGAGGCAGGTCAGAGGGGATAGCGCCACGTTTATCTTCCCGTAAAATCCTTCCTGTCCAATCAACTAACTCAAGATAGTCTTCGATGCGGAATGGCAGCCCTTCTGGCATAGGCTCACGTGGATAACCGACAAATGGTTGGAGTTCCTGTGGCTGAGTGGGACTTTTTGGTTCTGTAATCTCACTGTTTGTATCACCTGGATTTTTCAGGGCCTGAATACGGTGTTGTATCGATGTGTAGGTTGATGATTCCGGTGTCTCCGCCATTCCCGCCCTAACAGGGTTGAGATCGACATAGGCCATACAAGCGATAAGTGCTGCTTCATCAAGAAGCGCTTGGCATTTGAATCGGCCTTCCCAGAAACGCCCTGTGCAGCCGTCTTCTTCATTGGCTTGACGCGCAATGGTTTCATTGAGGCAGCGCATAAACCAACTCACCGAGCAAAGGCGTTCCCTCCAGATTTCTGCAATTTCTTCAACCTTGGCTTGTTCAGCCTTGCTCATTGCCTCACCACTGAGAAAACGTTGACTCAGCAGGTTACCGTTAAAGAGGCCATGCCACTGCTCTATGACCTTCTGCAGCGACCAGCCGGCAGCACGTTCTGCATCGATAAAAAGTATGGCATGGGTATGGTTTGACATGACTGAAAATGCAGAAATTTTGATAGCGAAGTAGTTGGGCAACTCCAGCAGTCTCTCTTCAATCCACCCTCGACGGTGTTCATAGGAGCGCCCTGTGAGCTGGTCAGTGCCACAGAGAAAGGCGCGCCTTACACAGCGTGAGACACAGTGATAGTAGGGGGTGGTATCCAGCCTGATGAGGCTCTTCCTTGGTTTTGGCATGCTCTTTCCTTGAGATTGATGTTTTCTACATGTTCTCTCATTATGGCATACCCGAACTGTAAGTCAATTTGTGGGTGTCCACAACTCACTTCTTACACTGAATTTGTGGGTGTCCACAACTCATCCACAACTCACTTCAACTCACTTCTTGGGGAATAATAGAGCGGGGTGACTAGGCAAAAAAGATGTGGTTTATTGATCGCTTACGGAGCTTTGGCGTTAAATGCCAAAAATGGCGAAATCCAGTGCATTAACTAACTGCTCCCTGAGGTGGGAAATTGTGCCAATGGGTTCTTTAAGCAGATGTTTTGAAATAGAGGAAATCTGGGGTGTAAGGACAATCAGCTTTTCATCCTGAAAAGAAACCACTGGGGTTAATCGCTTCATGGCTGTATCGCTAAATAACGAAGCTCTTCCGAGGGGTATAACTATTCGCGTCGCCAACTCCTCTATATATGGGTTCTGAATATCAACAAGGAAAGGGTAATGTTTTCTACTTGCTGTGCTCGGGTTTTGGTAAATATCAAACTGGGCCATCAAAACTCCCTAAATTCATCACCGAAGCAACCATGTTCTTCGATGAAGGCGTTATATAGCCTTATCGCGGCCTTGTTCTCTTTGGCCCATTTTTCAGCTTCTGCCTTAGCTAATTCCTGCTTCAGTGCATGTTCCAAAGTAGCTGAGAGGTTTATCTTCATGGCCCTTGTTTTAGACAATAAGTCACTGTTTAAACTAAGGTTAGTAGGTTTTTTTGGTGCGCTTTCGTCATATAAATGGTGCATGAAATCCCCAAAGTCAAGTGCGCATGATAGTACGCATTGTTATGCACAGTGTAGAGCATTTAACAAAGCAGTCAACATCGTTCGCTGTCGCACACTCGGACAGCCTACTCTACGCTGCGGCTGGAGGTTACTTGGAACAACTAGAAAAAAGACATCATATGTCTCATGAAAACTGTTTTATTGCTAACTCAGTTAAAATAGAGGTCGTGACGGAAATTATTGCCTAACATATCCATTTGATAATCAGAGATCTGCAACCAGCAAGTTACCAACCCCGGCCACCACCACCGACAGCATGGCAAAATCGACCGAGCTCCTCGCTTTGAGATCGGAGATCATGCGGTGGTGCCCATCACAGGCGAAACTGTTCTCAGCCACCCACTGGTCAATCATCCGGTTACTGCTCTTATAGGGCTTAACCGTTTTCAGTACCTGTGCCGTCAACTCTCGCTGGTGGGCATTTAAGGTATCGGTGATACGCCTCTTCGCCAGATTGTGCCAATGGGTCTGTACTTCCAGGTGATCGATCTGCTTGTGTAGCCAGTGCAGTTCCAGGTACCTGCCCAAATTAAAGTAGAGAGAGGCGACCAGCGGTGTCTCTTTGTCGCACTGGCAACCGATCTCGACAATATCCAGCGCAGCTGTCAGAGGCACGACGGCGCTGACACGTTGTGCCAACTCACGCGGCACCCCGGCATTGACGAGGTGCTTGATCTGCTTATTGAGATCCAGACGATTTTTTGCCGCCAGTGGCTTAGGAAGACTCTCCGTCAGCTCCGTTACGCTCTTCTGGAAATAATCGACCAACTCACGCACCACCACATTGTTGCGACGTGAGCGCAGTATCCAGGAAACAGTCTGCTCCAGCATCTCTGAGACCATGCACATCATCTCAGCCTGAACTGCGGCCGATACCCGGTTATCCAGCTGTTCAATCTGCTTCCACAACACATCTGTGGTAAAAATCTTACTGGCAGCAAGATAGGCGCGGGTAACTCCTGCAATATTAACCCCAACATCCTCACGCACTCTGTAGCCGAATCCAGGGCCAATATGGTCAACAATACCGTTGGTGAGATGCGTCGCGATGATCTCCCGTTTCAGACTGTGGCAGAGCATCTCCTGGTGGAAACGTTTACCAAGTTCAGTTGGAAAGTAGTCGACCAGTTCCGATAGCAGGAAGGGATCATCCGGGATATCCGAGTTGATCAGTGCATCGTAGTAGGTCATCTTACTGTAGGCATGAAGGGTGGAAATCTCCGGCTTTGTAAGACCGGTGCCGGCCGCCTGCCGCTGGGCAATATCTTTTTTATCGGGCAGGCACTCGAGTTCACGGTTAAGCATGCCTTTCTGTTCGAGAAAGTCGATAAAGCGGGAGTGCTCATAAAGCCGTTGGGGCGCCTCAGATGCCACCATACTCACAGACTGGGTCTGGGCGTAGTTATCCGCCAATACCAGTTGTGACACCTCATCGGTCATCGCTTCGAGCAGGCTATCCCGCTGCTTGCGGGTCATATCACCATTGGCGAGGATCTGATTGAGGAGAATCTTGATATTGACTTCATGATCAGAGCAGTCGACGCCGGCGGAATTATCGATGGAGTCGGTATAGATCAGCCCCCCCTTGATCGCATATTCGATCCGTCCCAACTGGGTGAACCCGAGGTTTCCTCCCTCACCCACCACCTTGCAGCGGAGCTCCCCACCATTGACCCTCAGCGCATCGTTGGCCTTATCACCGGCATCTTCATGGCTCTCGCTTTCAGCCTTGACGTAGGTACCGATACCACCGTTCCAGAGCAAATCGACCTGGGCCTTGAGCAGCACATGGATCAGCTCGTTAGGTGTCATCCGCTCATCCTTGATCCCCAACATCTCCTTAACTTCCTGCGTCAGAGTGATCGACTTGGCGCGCCGCAGATAGAGACCACCACCCTTTGAGATCAGCTGCTTGTCGTAATCTTTCCAGGTTGAGCGTGGCAACAGGAAGAGGCGTTCACGCTCCACGAACGAGACCTCGGGATCGGGGGTTGGATCAAGAAATATATGCTGATGATTGAATGCGGCTACCAGCTTGATATGACGGGAGAGCAACATACCGTTGCCGAATACATCACCCGCCATATCGCCAATACCGATAACCCGAAAATCCGTGGTCTGAATATCAACACTCAGCTCCCGAAAGTTACGTTTCACCGACTCCCAAGCCCCCTTGGCGGTAATGCCCATCCGTTTGTGGTCGTAGCCCACTGAGCCGCCAGAGGCAAACGCATCACCCAACCAGAAATCGTATGCCTCGGCAACGCCGTTGGCGATATCCGAGAAGGTGGCCGTACCCTTGTCCGCAGCAATGACCAGATAGGGATCGTCAGTGTCATGCCGTACCAGCTGTTGTGGTGGCATCACCTCTCCCGCCACCAGGTTATCAGTAAGATCGAGCATACCCATAAGTAGGGTTTTGTAGCAGAAGATCACCTCTGCCGTCAGCTCTTCCCTGTTATCCGTATCCGGCATCCGCTTGACAATAAATCCTCCCTTGGAGCCTACCGGAACGATAACGGTATTTTTCACCATTTGGGCCTTCATCAGCCCCAATACTTCCGTTCTGTAATCCTCCATGCGATCTGACCAGCGCAGACCGCCCCGGGCAATCCTGCCGCCCCTCAAATGCACTCCCTCCATGCGGGATGAGAAGACGAAGATCTCAAACATCGGCACCGGTTGAGGCATGCCCACCACTACGCTGGAGTCTATCTTGAGGGAGATATAGTCTTTTACTTTTCCACCATCGGCACTCTGAAAGAAGTTAGTGCGGAGAGTGGCCTGAATCAGGTTGATAAAGCTACGAATAATCCTGTCCTGATCAAGGCTCTCTACACCCTCCAACAGCACCACTAGCTTATCCAACAGCTTGTTGAATTTTCTCTCTGTATAACCGCTGTCAGGAGAAAATTTAAGTTCGAACAGCTGCACCAGATGACAGGTGATCGTACTGTGCTGGGCCAGGGTGTCGATAATGTAGGGCTGGCTAAAGGGGACTTTTATCTGCTTCAGATAACGGCTGTAGGCACGCAACAGCACTACCTGTTTCCAGCCGAGCCCGGCATCCGGCACCAGTTGATTGAAGCCGTCATCATCTACTTCACCTTTCCATACTTTGAGAAAGGTCTCCTGAAGCCGACGACTCTCCTCATCTGCCAGACTCTCCAGCCCTCGTGGATAACGCATGGAGAAGTCATGAATCCAGACATCTCCAGATTGATGGCGCACATGATAGGGTCTTTCACCAAAGACACTGAGCCCCATATTCTCGAGGATCGGTATCACTTCAGAAAGGGGCACCGTTTTTGCCAAAGAGTAGAGGCGAAAATGAATTTTATCGGTCGATTCTAGAATGGGACGGTAGAAATGGAGGCCCAACTCGCCACTTTCCCGTGCAGTCTCAATTCTGGCGATATCGTCGGCGGCGGTACGTGGATAGAAATCCTCACGATAGCCTCCGGGAAACGAATGTGCATACTCGCGGAGATAGTGCGATGCCAGGGTCTCGCCATACAACTCCATCAGTGCATCGCGCAGACCATCCTGCCAAGTGGTGGTCGCTTCCACCACCCTGCTCTGCAGTTCATCGCTATCGTATTCGATATCGACGCCCGGAGGAGAGTGAACGATAAAAGAGAGGCGCGCCAATATCGACTCTGAGAAACGGGTGGCAAACTCCACTTCGACACCCTGAAATGCCTCTACCAGCACCCCCTGAACACACACCTTCAACTCTTTACTGTAACTCTCGCGGGGAAGATAGACTAAGCAGGAGAAAAAGCGCTTGAAGGGATCTTGAGTGACAAATAGGCGAGTCCGTTGCCGCTCCTGCAAGCCGAGGATATCCATCGCCATCGCCCTCAGCTCATCGGTCGGCACTTGGAACAGCGCATCACGGGGATAGGTATCGAGTAGATTTGTCAGCGCTTTTTCAGAGTGCCCCATGGAGGAGAGCCCGGCCCCCTCCACCACTTCCACCATCTTTTTCCGTAACAGCGGGATGTTTCTTGGTGGACTGCTATAAGCGGTTGAGGCAAACAGACCGACAAAACAGTAGAGCCCCACAATATTTCCATCACTATCAAAACGTTTGACTGCCACCAGATCCATGTAGGCCGGTCGGTGCACGGTCGATCGTACATTAGCTTTTGTCACAACAACAAGAGAGGGCATGGTTGAAAGTGTCTCACCCAAATCGGGCACCACCGACTCAACACTGTGGACACCCCCTCCCGGTTCACGAAAAAATCCAAGTATCGAAGACTCGGAGAGCAGCATCTGCGTACGCTCACCTTCGTTGTCCAACTCATACTCGCAGTACGCCAGAAAGGTAAAGTGTCCATCACGCAGCCACTCAAGAAATTCGACCGCCTCAACCAGCTCATCACTGGACACTGGAAGTTGATTGGCGGCAACTACATCCCGTACCGAGGAGATACGTGACCGCATATCCATCCAGCCCTGGTTGGCACAGCGTACATCGTTGATGATGGAAAGCAGCATCTTCTGCAGCTCATCCAACAGATCCTGGGAGAGCTGTTTCTCGACATGGAAACGGATCAGAGATTCAGCACTACCTTGCGTGTCACTAAAGAGATAGAGCGACTGTAACTCCCCTGCCTTGTTTCGTTGTGTTTTGATCACGGGGTGAATCGTCAGATGAATCGTCAGACCCGCTTGGTTGATTCCCATCGACAGAGAGTCGACCAGAAAAGCCATATCATCACAGGCAACTTCAATAATGGTGTGGGAACTTTGCCAGCCGTGCTCCTCAAAGGAGGGGTTGTAGACTCGTACCGCCGGAACACTGCTATTTCTCTCCTTCAGCAGTTGCCAGTGGGCAATAACGGCACCCAGAAGATCGGAGGCACTTTCACTCTCAAGTTCTACAGCGGGCGTGTAACGGTAATAGACAGCCAGCAGTGTGTTGATCTGCTGAATATCGCTATCACTGAAATCCGACAGGGGATAATTGGAAAACTCGCTCTCCAGTTGATGCTGTAGCAACATACCTGGTTTTTTTGTCATAATGTGCCACCGTTATTCAATTTTATTTTGGTGTCTTCATTTTCATCGCGCAAACCACAGAAACAAGCCCACAACTCACCCAGAAATGCTTCTGCCTATAACTTCATAATAGAACAGACCCGAAGAGAAGGTGAATGATTTCAGGCGTAGGCCGCCATCAGTGAAAAAACAGGTGGGTAATCGGGAAATCAGGCGTACTCATCGATGCCAAGCAGGGTGCTGACTCGCTCACGCTCCTCACTGTTGCCTAGCGCACGATAGGCCCCGATGGCATGGCGGCTACGGGCGCTGCTGCCTTCCGCCATCGGGTGTTTCTTTTGCAGCAGTTCCGCACTTATCTGAAGACCTGCCAGCATATCCTTGGTGGCAGTGACCGGTGGTGGCTTTTTATTTGGGGCCTGCTCTGGAGTATTGCCTGTCTGTACGACAGGCCGCACCGGCTGCAACGACCGGGATATTGCAGGGTCAATCAGTGGATTGGCAATGGAGTCTATGGAACTCATGGCAATCGTTCTTATTCGCTAAGCGCCTTCTCTGTTAGCCCGGGGGCCAGCTCATGCGGCGACCACCTACCAGGTGCAGATGGATATGAAACACCTCCTGCCCACCCTCTTCATTACAATTGACCAAAGTGCGGTAGCCGGCATCGGCGATACCCTCCAACTTTGCCACCTTGGTTGCCGTTAGATAGAGTTTGCCCATCAACTCGGCATCCCCTGCCTGTAGATCGTTAAGTGTGCTTATATGTCGTTTGGGGATAATTAGTATATGCACCGGTGCCTGAGGGTTGATATCTCTGAACGCGAGCACATCCTCGTCCTCATAGACCACATCGGGTTCAATCTCGTGGGACACCATCTTGCAGAAAAGGCAGTCATCCATCTGTTTTACCTCAAATTATCTCTTTATTATTGTAAAATCACGATTCACACCGGCACCACTGTCAATCATAGTTCAATTTGGGACGCCTAAAATGTCCGACGCCCGGTAAAGGCGTGTGAGAGGGTCCCCCCATCCACATACTCCAGATCACCGCCCAGGGGGACCCCGTGGGCAATTCGGGTAATCGTTATCTGTTGCTGTTTCGCCATCTCGCTGATGTAGTGGGCCGTTGCCCCACCCTCTACTGTCGGATTGGTGGCGAGTATCAACTCACGCACCTCGCCTTCGTCGAGTATCAGGGCCAGTTGATCAAGACCAATCTCTCTCGGTCCAAGACCGTCCAGAGGAGAAAGTCGCCCGCCAAGGACAAAATAGCGGCCGCGATAGTCAGTCGCCTGCTCGATGGCAGCCACCTCCGCCGGCGTCTCAACCACGCAGAGTTGGCTGTCGCTCCGTTTGGGATTGGCGCAGAGAGCGCAGACCTCCGACTCGGTGTATGTACGACAGCGGCTGCACTGACCGATCCGCTCCATCGACTCTTCCAGAAGCCGACCTAGATGACGAGCGCCCTCTCGGTCCCGCTCAAGTAGATAGAACGCCATACGCTGCGCTGACTTCTGCCCTACTCCGGGGAGACAGCAGAGCGCATCTATCAACTGATTGAGGAGAGGTAGCTGGGACATTGATCAGAACGGCATTTTGAAGCCGGGGGGCAGGCCCATGCCGGAAGTCATACCGGCCATGCTCTCCTGGGTTTTATCGGCTATGCGATGGACCGCATCGTTCATCGCCGCGGCAATCAGATCTTCAAGCATCTCTTTATCATCACCTGTCAAGGTATCGTCGATCTCCACGCGGCGCACCTCATGCTTGCCGTTCATGGTGATTTTCACCATGCCGCCACCAGACTCACCGGTAATCTCCTCTTGAGCCAGCTGTTCCTGTGCCTTCTGCATATCCGCCTGCATCTTCTGGGCCTGCTTCATCAGGCCGCCTAATCCACCTTTCATCAATTGATTTCTCCTCGTATTGCAAATTCAGTTGTCAGTTGTCAGTTGTCAGTTGTCAGTTGTCAGTTGTCAGTTGTCAGTTGTCAGAAAATTGTTTTTTCTCTACTGAGGCCATCAAGTCTGATGGTAGGTTTTCTCTTTAAAACCTAAACTGGCTATGTACACTCATCCTGAAGCAGGATATATCAGAGAAAAAGGTTCCCTGTAGGAGCGAATTTATTCGCGATCAGGCTCCCAGGCCCATTCTTCGCGAACAAGTTCGCTCCTACATCCTATTTCTGGTCTATTGTGCATAGTCACTAAACCTAATTAATTCCTGCAAGCCCCGTCTATTTGGTATGTACTCATTCAATCCGCCACTGACAACTGCAAACTGACCACTTTTTCATTCATCAACAGGACGTATTGAGCCCGGAATCAAGCGGGCGCCCATGCGCTCCTTCATGGCCAGAACCAGCGGGTCTTCAGCCATGCTGTTTTCCGCATCTTTCTGTCTGTCTGCGGCCGCTATAGCCTGACTCTTCGCCGGTGTCACGGCATCCGCTGAGCCAAGCACAATCTTTAACTGGATTTTCTGTCCCATGCAGAGTTCCAACGCCTTGCACAGACGCTGCTCGGAACTCCCTACCTGCATATGTTTATGTACTGGATCCAGGTTGAGCACCAGAGTGGAGCCATCCCAGCTCTCATAGATACTATTATTGGCCAGTTGTCGGGCGATACCTCCGATCTGTAGCGACTCCACCACCTGGTGCCAGTTACTCAGGTCCATGGATTGAGGGAGTATCGCAGCCACAGGCGCTGCGGGTGCCGCCACCGGTTGTACCACGGCACTCTCTGCCACCACAGCCGGCCTGTCTAATAGTGGTTTTTTTTCAGGGAGTTTTTTTTTTGCTGTTACAGGCTGAGGTCGTCTCTCACCAACTATCGGCGCATCATCAGAATTCAGACTCAGCGGACGAAACGCCAGCATTCTCAACAGGATCATCTCGAACCCTACCCGTGGCTCGGGAGCCAGTGGCAGGTCACGTTGACCGATCAAACCAATCTGGTAAAACAGCTGCACATCCTCGGGAGTCAGCTCAGCTGCCAGTGCAGTGACTCTCTCCTCATCTCCTGCACTGTTATCCACGGCATCAGGAACCGCTTGAGCCAGGGCAATACGGTGAAGCAGGGAGAGCAGGTCCTGGAGTACACCACCGAAATCGGGGGCCATCTCAGCCATCTCAGCCACCTGTGACATCAGGCCACTGCCATCGCCCCGCCCCAGTGCATCAATAAACTCGTAAACGCGATCCTGGGCGATGGTGCCGAGCATCGTCCTCACCTCGTCCTCCATCACCCGGCCACCACCAAAAGCGATCGCCTGATCCATCAAACTGAGAGCATCACGCATACTACCATCCGCCCCACGGGCCAGATTGGCCAGAGCCGGCATCTCGTGCTCGATCCCCTCTTTCTGAAGAATGGTCTGCAGGTAGCCCTGAATCTGTTCCAGCGGGATACGTTTCAGGTTGAACTGCAGACAACGCGACAACACGGTCATCGGCACTTTCTGCGGATCGGTGGTGGCGAGTAGAAACTTAACGTGGGGCGGTGGCTCCTCAAGCGTCTTCAACAGTGCATTAAAGCTACTATCGGAGAACATGTGCACCTCATCTATGAGGTAGACCTTGTAGCGCCCCCTGACGGGGGCGTAGGGGACGTTTTCCAGCAGCTCACGAGTCTGATCCACCTTAGTACGGGAGGCGGCATCCACCTCCAGCAGATCGACAAAACGTCCCTCATCCAGTTCCTGACAGGCACTGCACTGGCCACAAGGGGTGGAGCCGACGCCGTGTTCACAATTGAGGGATTTGGCAAAGATACGCGCCAGGGTGGTTTTTCCTACCCCCCGGGTACCGGTAAAGAGATAGGCGTGATGCAACCGGTCGTTGTCCAGGGCATTGCTCAGTGCGCGTACCACGTGCTCCTGACCAACCAATTCGCTGAAGATATGGGGTCGCCACTTACGGGCCAGAACCTGATATGACATGGGCTGTGTCTAGAACTCTCAAAAAGTGGAAAACCAGAAGGAGAGTTTACCCAATACGCGGGGCAATTCACAGCGAGGGAGCTAGGGAAACTCTGAATAAATCCGGGGAATTAAACAGTGCCTTTTGAGTACAAGACAACCACCCAAGTGCTGTTCAGTGGCGGCCAAAAAGGCGGCGGCCCGTACCAGCCACACCCCGGCACACGAGTCAACTGCTGCGGCTGCTCCCTTCCAGGCCTGACCGGATTCACAATCTATCGTTGCGAGGGGACCGATACAGGCCACCATAACTCGAAACAGTGGCGGGATTATCCCGGTCTACCCTCTAGCGGTCAACCACTCTTGGTCAGAATCCGTCAAATGCACTCTGCAGCCCACCTTCGCCGCTGGCCTGAATACACTCCAGTGCCAGAAACTCCCACAACTTCTCTTCGCTCATGGCTTTGGAGAAGAAGTGACCCTGGAAGAATTTACAGCCTCTTTTCTTCAGGAAGTGGAACTCCTTGCGAGTCTCGACGCCCTCGGCCACCACACTCAACCCCAATTTCGATGCCATGGTGATGATCGCCTCAACAATCGAGACCGTATCAGGGTCCTTCACCAGATCACAGACAAAAGAGTGATCGATTTTGATCTCATCCAGTGGCAACCGCTTGAGATAGGCCAGTGAAGAGTAACCAGTTCCAAAATCGTCTATCGAGAAGCGGACACCCAGACGCTTCAGTTCAATCATCTTCACCATTACGCTGTCGAGATTCGAAACCAGCATGTTCTCTGTCAGCTCCAGTGTAAGACGCGATGGATTAGCACCCGACTCCTCTAGTAACCCGGCAACATGTTCTGCAAAATCAGCCTGATGAAACTGCTGGGGGCTAACATTGACGGAGAGGTAGACCGGCCCCACTTCCGGTGCCTCGTCACCCAGTTTGCGCAGCAGACTACAAGCTTCCCGCAGCACTTTGTCACCGAGGCTGCCGATGATACCCATCTCTTCCGCGACACGAATAAACTCTGCAGGCATCACCATCCCACGCGTGGGATGCTGCCAACGCAGTAGCGCCTCTGCACCTATTGTATTGCCGGCACCGTCAAGCTGCGGTTGCCAGTGGACGTCGAGTTCATCCCGCTCCAGTGCCAATCGCAGATCCCCCTGAACCTGTAGCTGCTGTTCGGACTCCTGCTGCATACTCGGAAGAAAGAAACGAATAGTGTTACGACCAGCCGATTTTGCCCGATACATGGCGGTATCGGCGTGCATCAATACATCATCCGCAGACTCTTGGCCAACCGGGAACAGCGCGACACCTATACTGGGGGTCGAATAGAGCCTGTGCCCCTGAATCTGATAGGGTTCAGAAAGGGTGCTTAGCACCTTTTTCGCCACTATTTCGGCCTGCTCAGAAAGATCTTGATGGCCTCCACTCGCCTCCGATAGCAGCAGTACAAACTCATCCCCACCGAGTCTCGCGGCTGTATCCTCACTCCTCAGACAAAAATTAAGACGCCCGGCAACTTTCCGCAAAAGAGCATCACCCACGGGGTGTCCGAGGGTATCGTTAATTGTCTTGAAATTATCGAGGTCGAGAAACAGCAGGGCACCGATCCGGTCATGGCGTCGGCAACGGGAGAGCATCTGATTTAAGCGGTCGAGAAGCAGGCGACGACTGGGCAGGTCGGTAAGGGCATCGTAGTTTGCCTGGTACTCCACCAGCTCCCGGGCACGCTGCTGCTCAGTAACATCCCGGAAACTCCAAATCCTGCCGACGACCTCTCCCGCCACCCGCTGGGGCTGGGAGGTGGACTCAAACAATCTACCGTCTGTAAAACGTAACAGATCCCTTGTCTCAGCCTCGGGAGAATCCAGCAGCACACCCATCTGCAGGATAAACCGTCCGTCACCCTCCAGCAGAGGTGCCGCCATAGCTGACTTCCAGCTCTCACCCACACTCAGAAAAGCGTTATCAGATGCGCCCCACACTTCCAAAAAATGGTGGTTGTGCTGCACCGGAAGACCCTTCTCGTCAAACACCAAAATGGCGTCAGTGCTCGCTTCAATGACCGCCTCAAGCTTCTGGACCTTCCGTTTGAGGCGCTCAATCTCCGGTGTTGGATCTTGCTCGGAAACTGAGGATGCGGAAAGCTGAATTGGTTCGGATTGATCACTCGAATCCGGATCGAGCTTCAGATGAGCAAGATGGGTCAGCTCAGCGATACGCTGACTAAGGGTCTCAAACTGGGAGAGTAGATCCAGATCCAACGGATCGTCGCCGATGGGGTCAGTTTCGTGCAAACTAGCATACACTCCATGTGACAGGCCGATAACGAGCGCTCATGATACCTGCGGTACTGAATGAGTAATTGCCAGCAGCACACTGGCTTGTTCAAGGAAACTTTAGGCGTATCTCAGTCGGAATTCAATGCAGCAATGCCAAACTATGCAGAATAAGAGACCACTGGATCGGTTGATCGCGGTAAAAACCGACCCAAACCTGACATGCAGCAGTCGTATCCATAGGCTCAACGCTTATCTTCCCCGGTTCGACAATACGGCCCACTACATCAAGCGGGAGGATGAGCTAAATGCAGGTGTAGTTGGTAGTAAGTGGCGAAAATACCTCAGTTTACTGCCTGCTCTTGAGCATTTTGGAGCTGATGAGGCTATCCTGATCGGCAGCGCCCACTCCAACAATGTTATGGGGCTGGCGCAGATACTGATTGAACGAGGGATCGGTGTCAGTGCTTGTGTCAAACAGCCAGGCAGTAATGAATTAAACGGCAACCACCTTCTTCTTCGAATGCTGGTCGATGATAGAGATATCCGTTACCTGAGCCACAGCGAGTGGCCCCAGGCCGAGACCATTGCACAGCAGTGGGCGGTTGAGCGGGAGCAGCAGGGTAAAACTGTGGTAGTAATCCCTGAAGGCGGTGACCACCCCGATGTGCTTCCCGGCACCCTGACCCTGGCACAGGATCTCTATCATAATGAGCAGCAGCTTGGCACCCTGTTTAACGACATTTGGACCGACAGCGGCACAGGAGTAAGCAGTATCGGCCTGTTGCTTGGACTGCGACTTTTGGGAATGGTGGAGCGGCGGGTGCATATCACTCTGATTGCCGGCTGTGAGCGGGAGTTCCACGAGCGCTACCTGCGCCACCAGCAGTGGCTTGAGGCTCAGTTGCAAGAGGCTGTCCCTAAAAAAGGACCTGTAATTGATTTTCACAAACCGGCTACCGCCCCCTCATTCGGCAGCGTCAACAAAACCCTGCTGAGAGAAACTGCGACTATCGCCCGGCAGACAGGCATTCTCATGGACCCGGTCTACTCTGCCAAGCACCTTTACACCGTCAAATGCGCCATGGAAGTAAGTCCACCTGAGGGAGCTCAGCTGATTCTCTACAACGGCGGTCCTCTGGGACTCTGCGGCTTTCAAAAAAGGCTCGCAGATGTCGTACAATAGGTGACACTTTAGGAACGCAGAGGACACAAAGAACCACAGAGTATGCAGAGAACAGCTTCTGTTTACATGGAACTTTCCGACCATGAGCTTTTTCAACCATTGCACGTCATCACCTCAGATAGGTTGTCCTGGTGACCTTCATAATCACTCTGTGTCCTTTGTGCATCTCTGCGCTCTCTGTGATCTTGATTCAAATTCCGGCTCCTAGTCAAAACAACAAGGCTTCTTCTCCATGTCAAAACTGATCATCATTATTATCATCGCCATCATTGCTGGTGCCTTCTACCTTGAAAAGCGCCGCGGCAACAATCTGTCCAGCGTCGCATCCCGGTTGGGATTCACCTTCTTCTCCGGGCAGCACAAACTACCGGATGAGCTGGGGGAAATCGGCTTTGATCTATTCACCCAAGGGCCTCCAAATATACAAAACCGTATGACCGGCTACTCAAATGATCGCGAAATGACCATTTTTGACTTTAGCTATATCGCCACGGAAGGTGATGAAGGGATAAATGATATACCTGTTGGTGACGAGGAAATCATGGAGACCCGCAACCAGAGTGTAATCTGGGTACGGCAGAAAAAAGTACTTCCGGACTTCGACTTCAGCCCAAAACGCATACATAAGCGAACAGTGGGAGCACGCTTCGGTCTCACTCAAGTGACACTGGATGGACAAAACAACTTCAACAGGCAGTACACTCTGCTTGGTCGAGATACGGAGAAGCTACGGCAACTCTTCTCACAACAGCTGATCGACCAACTTGCCGCACGCCCCAACCTTGTTATTGAGTCCCGGGGGCAAGACCTTCTCTTCTACCGTTTCGCACAGCGGCATGATCCAAAAGTCATTCCCGGTTTTCTCCAGGAGGTGGAAACACTGCTGGAGCTGCTCTAGGCATTATCCTAGGATTATCGGTTGAAGAAGAGATCCAAGGCACTAAAGTAGCTCTCATATGACGAAATTGAGTTATGGCTTGCCCCCTCAATCACCTGCACTTCCAGTTTAGTGGGGGCAAAGCCAGCTATGAGATTTTCGCTATAGGCGCGCGGCACGACCCGGTCCTGTTCCGCCAACAACACCAGGCTTTCTGCTGTAATGGCGCCGACCCTGCCAACGGAATCGTACTTATCCTGCAGCAGTAGTCGAATCGGGAAAATGGGATAGAGATCAGCTGCAAGATGTTCAATGCTGTCAAATGGTGTAACAAGTGCCATTTTTGTCACCGCTCTCTCTGATACCAGATAGGTGGCAACGCCACTTCCCAGGCTACGGCCGATAACAGCAACCTCCCTGTGATGTTTTTTGATCCGGTCATAGAGTGCCAACGCATCTGAGTAGAGCGCCTTTTCCGATGGTTCGCCCTCACTCTCTCCATAGCCACGGTAAGCCAACAGATAGATGCTATAGCGATCAAACAGCTTTTCAAATAGTGGTAGATTCCCCTCAACACTCTCCGCATTACCACCAAAGTAGATAATTCCTCGCTCTTGTCCGGGGTTCAGCACCCAGCCATTGAGCTCTACCCCTTGGTTCAGCAACTGATAGTTGCTCTTCACCATCACCCTGGCTGTCATCTGGGGGAAGTAGATATATGCTTGTTGATTGGCAAAAAGATAAGCCAACGCTCCGATATAGAGGACTAAGAGAAAAACCAGCAATCGTTTCATGGTAGGGAGAACTTACCGTTCAGAGAGCAGTAACTTAATCGCCAACCCAGCGAATATACCTGCGCTCAGTTTGTTGAGAATCTCACCACCTCGCCCCATGCGCAAACGCTCGCCTATGCGACCTGCTAACAGACTGATAGCACCAAATACCACTAGCGCCGAAAGCATAAACAGTAGCCCGAGGATAGCGATCTGTAGCGTGACATCCCCTGTGACGGGGTCAGTGAACTGGGGCAGAAAAGCGAGAAAAAAGAGAGAGACCTTGGGATTCATTACGTTCATCACCACGCCACGAAAATAGAGCCTTGTGAGACGCTCATCGTTCCTCTCTCCCTCAATAGCTACTGCCGGTGCACGGAGCATCTTCCACGCCAGCCAGCAAAGATAAAGTGCTCCGCCCAATTTGAGTAGTGAAAAAGCCAACGCCGACTCCTGGATAAAAACCGCCACGCCCATGGCAACCGCCAGGGTATGAAAAACCAGGCCGCTACAGAGCCCCAGAGTAGTAACTGTGCCTGCAAGTGAACCTCTGGCAACAGAGATGGTGAGAACAAAGATATTATCCGGTCCGGGGGAGAGTGCCAGCAGCACCGAAGAGGTTATAAACAGCAACAATGTAGTGGTTTCAAACATGATTATGCCTATGTGACTTTGGAACCAAAGAGCCTTTGCATTATATGTGGATAAACTGAATTGTACTCAGATGAGGCTGGATTTTCTGCAATATCGGTATATTAATTCGGTCTAATATAGTGTACAGTAGCGTGATCCGAACGGGGGTAAGTGCTGGACGGGTTTCCCCCTTCAGCTCAATGCGCAGGTGAACACACTACCTGCCCGGAAACACGCCTGATCTCCACGGCACCGCCGTGCCATCGGCCTCAATCAATATTGGCCTTGATGCCAAAGATGCGCTCTAGCGAGATGCACCGGCTGACTGTTTCCATTGTATGACCGCGCCGTCAAGGCGCGACCCTAAATAGCCAGGATGCCTATCTTCTTGTTCCTCTCTCGGAAAATGGGCCGGGCATCTCTTTTTCAACGCGAGGTGGAACTGAAGTGATACAAGCAGCTGATGATGGGCAACAAAAAAAGAAACCCGCTCTTACAAAAACCCAGTGGATAGCGGGGGGTCTGTTTTTCCTTGCAGCCCTGATGATGGCGTGGGTTGTACCTACTATTCAGATTGCCTGGGTCAGTGCCATTCTGATGCTCACCATCTACCTATTCGCCTTTGAAGTGGTTGGTGTTGACGTTGCCGCTGTCACTGTAATGGTTCTGCTTGGACTCACCAGCTTGTTGGCACCGGTCATGGGCCTCGACCAGGCGCTGGTTGATAGCAAACACCTTTTTGACGGGTTCAGCTCCAATGCTGTGATCTCCATTATTGCGGTGATGATCATTGGTGCCGGTCTCGACCGCACCGGCATTATGAGCCAGGTTGCGGGCTTTATCCTCAAGGCAGGTGGTTCAACAGAGAACCGCATCATACCAATCATCTCCAGCACCGTCGGTATCATCTCCTCATTTATGCAGAACGTCGGCGCCGCCGCCCTCTTTCTGCCGGTGGTCTCTCGCATCTCCGCCCGCTCCGGTCTGCCCATGTCCCGTCTGCTGATGCCGATGGGCTTCTGTGCCATCCTCGGCGGCACGGTCACCATGGTCGGTTCATCCCCCCTCATTCTGCTCAACGACCTGATACTCACCTCCAATACGGCGTTACCAGAATCCCAGCAGATGGAGACCTGGGGACTCTTCTCCGTAACCCCTATCGGCCTCGCCTTGATGGTAACGGGTATTCTCTATTTTGTGATTGCCGGCCGCTTCGTTCTGCCCACATCTAAAGTCGAAAGCAGCACTTCCGCCGCCGACCCTATGCAATACTTTCATGACGTCTATGGCCTGGAGTACAAGGTCAGAGAGGTGGTAGTCACCGATAACAGCAAGATGATCGGCAAGATGATCGGCAAGGTAGAGTCAGACTTCTGTGTACGCATTATCGCCACCAAGCTTCCCGGCGAGGCCAACCGTGTCGGCCCAGGCGCCCTGGCCCGTGATACCAGCATCCAGGCCGGTATGGTGCTGGGTGTGGTAGCCGCCCCCGATGATCTTAAGACCATGGTGCAGGCCCTAGGCCTGAAACTGCGTGAAAACATGCGCACTTTCATCGATGACCTATCCAGCCGCAAGGCGGGTATTGCCGAGGTGGTTATTCCACCAGGTTCCCAACTGATCGGAAAAAGTGCCCGTGACGTCTGGATGCGCAAAGTCTATGGCTTGGCGATGGTAGGCCTCAACCGTGGCGGCGAAACACTGGGTGAAGGAGAAAATATCCGCAACATGCCATTCCAGCCTGGCGATACCTTGGTGGTTCACACCACCTGGGTAGCCCTGGAGCGCCTGGAAAAGGATCGTAACTTCGTTGTGGTCACTACCGAGTATCCCCGTGAGGAAGAAGTTCGCCCCCACAAACTGGGCTGGGCCGGACTCTTCTTCAGCATCGCTCTCTTTATGGTGCTGTTCACCGATATTCGCCTCTCTATCGCGCTACTAACCGGTGCGGTGGGCATGATCCTCTCCGGTGTACTCTCCATCGATGAAGCCTATGAAGCGGTGAGCTGGAAAACCGTATTCCTCCTGGCATCGTTGATTCCACTTGGGCTGGCGGTTGAAACCACCGGTACTGCCAAGTGGATCGCCGACCAGACACTGTCAGTAGTAGGCGACATGCCGATCTGGGTAATTCAGGCGGCAGTGGCCACACTGGCCACCTTCTTCACCCTGGTCATGTCCAATGTCGGTGCTACTGTATTGCTGGTGCCCCTGGCGGTCAATATTGCTATCGGCGCCGGCGCCGATCCAGCCATGTTTGCCCTAACGGTGGCCATTGCGACATCCAACTCATTCCTTATCCCCACCCATCAGGTCAACGCCTTGATTATGGGGCCTGGTGGTTATCGGGTACCGGACTTTATGAAAGCCGGCAGCATTATGACCATTCTCTTTCTTGTGGTAATGATCGCCATGATGAACCTGGTAATGTAGATGTAAAGGTTCCCTCGATCTTACCTTTCACCTAAGGAACCTCTGAACGAATCATGATCACGCATCTTGGCGCCGAAATTTGCCACTTTATCGTTGTGAATCTTCGCAATAGCCTGCTATTACGTGCGATTCACGCCTCAAATTGACAAATTCCGATCACCAATCTGCTGTGACCAGATTCATTCAGAGGTTCCCTAATGAGGCACTGTGGTGAAGAGTCGAGTAGAATATGGGGAATGACAACACCCGGTTGACGGGGGGAGAGCCCCCCTTAAGACCGCCTTATTGAGTGATAAAGAGCGCCATGACACACATAATCGATGGGAAATCCATTGCCGCAGACCTCCGTAATACCATTGCCGGTGCGGTTGCCCAGCTACAGCAGAATCAGGGAATTCAGCCAGGCCTCGCCGTGGTGCTTGTGGGTGAAGACCCTGCCAGTCAAGTCTACGTCAACATGAAGGCGAAACAGACCAAAGAGTGCGGCATGGTCTCGTTTCAGCACAAACTCTCTGCTGACACCCCGCAGGAGGAGTTGCTTGGGCTGATAGAGAAGCTGAATCAGGATCCTGCGGTCAACGGCATCCTCGTTCAACTGCCGCTGCCCCCCCAGATCGACGAAGATATCATTATCAGCAGCATCATCCCGGAGAAAGATGTCGACGGCTTCCATCCGATCAACGTCGGACGCGTTGCCACCACCGGCGACGGCATGGTTCCCTGCACTCCACTTGGCTGTATCACCATGCTGAAGAGTCACCTGGGTGACCTCAGTGGTAAACGCGCGATTGTAATCGGGCGTTCCAACATCGTCGGCAAACCGATGGCAAGTCTGCTGTTAAAAGAGAGCTGCACCGTTACTATCGCCCACTCTCGTACACAAGATCTGCAAGGAGAGTGTCTTCGTGCAGATATCGTCGTTGCTGCCGTCGGCCGGCCTGAAATGGTCACAGGCGACTGGATCAAGCAGGGAGCGACTGTAATTGACGTCGGTATCAACCGCATCGATGCCGGTGAAGGAAAAAGCCGACTAGTGGGTGATGTGGAGTTTGAGTCCGCCAGCCAGAAAGCGGGGGCTATCACTCCGGTACCCGGTGGCGTCGGCCCCATGACCATCGCCTGTCTGCTACTTAATACCTACACCGCCACTCTGAAGCAGAATGGGCTACCGGTAACTGATCTGGTATAACGCAAACCACTCACTAAGAAGCGCAGAGAGCTCAAACTCTCTGCGCTTTTTTTGTGCTACTGCACTTTTGCCGGCAGATTCAGGCAGCAATACGAGGGGAAGAGTAAGAATGAATTACCGCAACAAGGGTAACTTCTGAGTAACCCCGAACAGAACGGCCGTATCCAATTCAGCAGAAGATCACACTTCCTAAAAGGTGGGTTTTCTACTTGTTAACGCTTTTGACTTAGAACATACATAGGGGCCCTGGCGGATAATAGAATAAGTGTTTTATCACAGACAGTTCCCCTAGTAGACCATGCGGGAAGTTCGGTAACTCACAGAACCCCTGAATAGAGTATTTTACAGAGCATTCGGCAAGGCAATGAACGGTACACTCACGGTCAAACCCTCACCAAAAGGTTTCAAAAAAGGTCTTGTCGTCCCCGACCCTAAACCGGGCAGAGTGCCTGGCAATATGGCAATCTGGGTAGCCATTTTTTCCGAAATGAGCGAGTTCGCCATGATGTTTATCATCATATTCCTCGCTATGGTGCATAACCCGGAAGTTTTCTCTGCAGGGCCAGACAAGCTCAATACCCTGGCGGGAATGCTCAATACCCTTACCCTGCTCTCCAGCAGCTACTTCGTAGTCAAAGCCGTCCACTGCATTCGCCTTGACCGCCCAGATCTATCAGTACGCTGGATGTGGAGAGCAGTGGCTGCTGGTGCACTCTATCTGGTAATTAAATACTGGGAGTTTCAATGGAACAGTGCCCAGGGATACAGTGCTGAAACTGACCTCTTCTTTACCGTCTACTACTACACCACCTTCAACCATTTCCTCCATGTAGGTTGGGGAAGCGGTGCCCTGCTGTGGGGAATCTACCGGCTAAAGACTGGTGCTTACAGTGCACAAGAGCATGAAGGTCTTGAGACGATCGCCAGTTACTGGCACATGATCGACCTTGCCTGGATCGTGATTTTCCCACTGCTATATGTATTGAGATAGAAACGAAAAATGCGGATAAACCTTCGGAATATCGATTTTATCTGGATGCTGCTTATGAGCATCACAGTGATCAACGCACTGATTGCCGAAACGGCTGATGGCGGATTTATGGTATCCGTGGTTGTCGCAATATCCGTTGCCTTTAAAGGACGCATGGTAGTGCAACGCTTCATGGAGCTGCACAATGCAAATCGTTTCATCCGTACTATGATGAATGCCTACTTTTATGTCATTCCACTACTGATTGTACTTGTACAGGCCTACCCGGAAACGATTGCACAGCTAACCCGGCTTAATTAAAAAAGTGGCTATGCGCAATAGTCCTGAAGCACTAACTTCATAGTAAAAAGGTGCATCTGTAGGAGCGAATTTATTCGCGATCAAGCGACCGGGCATGTTCTTCGCGAACAAGTTCGCTCTTACACCCGGTTCCCGGGTTATTGTGCACAGCCATTTTAAAGAATCACTTCTCCGCTGAAGATCTGCTTACCTTTAGCTCTTGAGAAATGCTTTTTATCATCACCCCAAGCATCTCCAGCTTACTCGACACTTCACCTTTTTCCTGCTCACTCAATGCCTTGTAACCACGCAGGTAGGGCCAGCCATATCCCCAACGATAACTGGTTGGAAAGTATGGAGAACCGCCTACACGCACACCGGCCAACATCAGCTTGGCTACTTTCGGTTTACCCACTTTTTCAACACACTGCTCCAGTGCCTGATCTACCTTAAGCCGCTCTTCGTAGGTGCCGCCTTTCCAATAGCTGAGATCGTGACGAATGCAGCAACTCACCCACAACGACTGATGACTGATGGTGCCATTGGGAAAGGAGCTGCACCCATCGCTGACGAATGGTTTCAATTCGGCTGCAACCACAGCAGGTGGGGTGAAAAGTAGGGCTACCAGCAAGGTAGTAGCCCCTGCCACACCACCATTTATGGCTAAATTTTCAGCCATACATGTAGCAATACGTCGATCTGTAGAAGCGTGAAATAAAGATCCCCTAATACTCATCCAACGTGCGATTCCATTCAGCACTTTCCAACCATTGAGTTGGGCTTGAGAGGAAATCGATAATTCCTTCAAGCACTTGATAATGCTTCCCCTCTTCCCTTGCAATTTTTACCAGCATCTCTTTCAGGGCGGGGTCATCAGTCTCATCTGCCTTTTGTTGATAGAATTCCTGACTCTTCTTTTCATGGACTTGGGCGGCTCGATAGAGACCTATTTCATCCTCATTAGCCACATGAGCTCCATCCGGCCTCATTTTGGAAAAAATCTCTTTAATGTTGGGCAACATACCTTCATCAATTCCAGGTACTTCCACATTTTCCCTAAATGCCTTGAATACCTCGAAGTGCTCTACCTCAGAATCCGCCAACTCCGTCAATATTCTTTTCATTCCTGAGCTGTCGGTCTGCTCCGCCAGTTTGCGGTAGTGCGCCTCGCCCTCTTTCTCAATTTGCATAGCATATTTGAGAATATCCATCAAACACCTCCATCATCCGATTTATTAGAAATATATAGCCCATTATGGGGTACATGGATAAAAATTAACCATTCAGTTTCTCCTGTATATCGTCCTAGAAGCAGCGCGCCAACGCCTTCGATGGGGTGTTTTTATGCACCCAGCGATAGCTCTCATCTGTCGCCTCCAGCAGTTTGTTGAATACCTGGGTAAGGAACTTCTGCTCACCCACAATACGGGTGCCATTGTGAAACAGAATCGCCGGATAGAAGGGGTCATGTAACTTCTTCCCCTCTTTCAGACCATCCGCTTTAAAGGCAACCTGATCGGGACTGATCGACGCCATCGACCCAAGGGAAGGGCTGATCTCAAATTCAACATGATCATAGGCCTGATAAGCCAGTTCCGAGCAGACAATTTTATCCTTAGTAAAGGCGTCGAAGGCAAAGTCGTAGCGCTTTCCCAGCTGCTGAAAGCTATTGATCAACGCGCGACGAATCTCGGCCATAGTGTTGCAACCGCTACTATTTGGATCATTACTCTCACCCTCCCCATCGCAAGTTTGCGGGCGTATCACACCCAAGTCATCGATATCTAAAAAGTGTTCCAACGTATGGAATTCGACCCCTGATCTAAGGGCTTCAATAATTCGAGCTCCCGCCTCAACCGACTCCTGAAATGTAGGAGACTTCGGATAGTTGTGAAATATTACTGCTTCTTGATGTAGCGCAGGGAGTTGTTCCCAGATACCGTTGGCCTGTAGCTCCGTTTTGCTGCCGGTCCAGATCGCAACATGGCCATAGTGACCCGGGATATATTTATCTGTGGAACGAAACGGCGTTTTCTCCAGCAGGATGTCACCCGCCCTAAGTTCACCAGATAGCCGGTCCAATGCCTGCTGCTCCCCATGATAGGCGTTATACATCACTCCCTTGCGGCACTGCCCCTGCCCCGCCAGATTTCCAAACAGTTGACTCAAATTATGGGCGCGGTCTCGCCACCACGATTTGAAACTATCGACGTTCTTGTTCCACCAGAGTGAGAGACCCTTACGTTGGGCCAGTTTTTCCGGTGACTCCTTGGTATAACGGTAGGCGATAGAGTTGCGAATCACCCTGTCCAGATTGCGTTCCATCTTCATCGCCTCATCATCGATGAGATGATCTCCTTTCGAGCCCTTTGACACCTTACCAATCACATCATAGTGGCTGACGGCCTGAGAGAGATGCCCCAGCAGATCACCACTCTCGACCCTGTCCCAGAGTGTGATCAGTTCCTGACTTACATCCCGGTAGCGGCCATCCATATAGCGGAAGGATTTTCGCATCTCCTCATCGAACAGGTACTTACTCAATACCGCCTCATAGCTATCAAACATTACCACTGCCGAGGCGAGCATGATTTTGAAATTAAGGGTGAAAAGGCGCCCCCGTCGATCATTGGGATTAATAACCACCCTCTCCTTGGATATATGGGTGGGCCTTTGCTGGGTGATCAAGATATCCACCTCGCTCCACACCTCCGCAACCTGTTCCAGCGAGTAGACCTCCTCAGAGAAACCGGTAAATACATTGGATGACAACAAGCCAAGCAGGGGACGCCTGATATCCCGTACATAGATCACCCCACCCTCCAGCATCTCACTCTGTAGACGGTTGCGCATATTGGTGGGGATGGTACTGGTAGCGTTGACACAGGCCAACTCATCTATCAACAGATCCTGGCGGTATAGCCAGCGCTGTTTTTCCAGGCAGTAGGCACGATTCTTCTCCTCTTTGGAACCGCGCTCATTCATTATCTCGCCATACTTCTTCTCTGCTTCACGGCGGAAGAGATCAGCCGTCTCCTTGATAAGCAGAAAACCGTAACCCTTGGCTTTTACTTTATCTTCGAGTTGTTCATTTGTGAATTGAAGAGGGCCGGCCGCCCATGAAGTCTGCGGCACCAGTAAAATCAGGCAGAGAGACAGGTATCTTTTGATAAAGGCAATCAGAACAATCCCTCCACATAACTCTCGTCGTTGATAAATATCTGCTCTGCCGTCGGCTTACGAGGCAATCCCGGCATGGTCATTACGTTACCGCAGACCACAACGAGAAAACCTGCACCGGCCGAGAGACGCAGCTCCCTGATCGGTACCACATGATTAGACGGAGCGCCCTTCAGTTGAGGGTCGGTGGAGAAGGAGAGTGGCGTCTTGGCAATACATACCGGTAGATGACCGTACCCCTCATCCTGCAAATGAGCAAACTGATCCCGTACCTTTTGGTCCGCAATGATTCCCTGGGCACCGTACATCTCCTGGGCTACCGTTCTCACCTTATCCCACAACCGCATCTCATCATCGTAGAGGAAGCGGAAATTGGATGTTTTGGTATCGATCATGCGTACTACCGCTTCTGCCAGTTGAGTGGCCCCTTCCCCACCCATTGCCCAGTGGTCACAGATGATCGCTTCAACACCAATCTCAGCACACAGCTGTCGCAGCAGGCTGATCTCCGCCTCACGGTCTTCACTGAAGCGGTTTATCCCGACAACCACCGGCAGACCAAACTTGCGTACATTTTCAACGTGACGAGCAATATTGGCAAAACCCTTACTCAAGGCTCCCAGATCCTCATGGGTAAGGCACTCTACGTTACAACCACCATGCATCTTCAAGGCGCGGATGGTACCGTTAATGACTACGGCATCCGGTGTTAGCCCCGACTTCCGCATCTTGATATTAAAGAACTTCTCGGCACCGAGGTCAGCACCAAAACCGGCCTCGGTAACGACATAATCGGCCAGCTTCAGTGCCGTTGAGGTGGCCAGCACCGAATTGCAGCCATGAGCGATATTGGCAAAAGGCCCCCCATGAACAAATGCGGGGGTCCCTTCCATGGTCTGTACAAGATTAGGCTGAATGGCATCTTTCAAGAGTACGGTCATTGCCCCTTGGGCGTTGATATCACGGGCATAGACCGGGGTCAGATCACGCCGATAGCCGATGATGATATTACCGAGGCGCTGCTGCAGGTCGGTGAGACTGGTAGCCAGACAGAAGATCGCCATCACCTCGGATGCAGCAGTGATGTCGAATCCATCCGAGCGGGGAAAACCGTTTGTGATAGCGCCCAGGCCGTTGGTTATCTCACGCAGAGCGCGATCATTCATATCCACCACCCGCCGCCAGACAACACGCCGCATATCCAGGCGCTGTTCGTTCTCCCAATAGATATGGTTATCCACCATGGCAGAGAGCAGATTATGCGCTGAACTGATGGCATGAAAGTCGCCGGTAAAGTGAAGGTTGATATCCTCCATCGGCAATACCTGAGAGTAACCGCCGCCGGCGGCACCACCCTTGATACCAAAACACGGACCAAGGGAGGGCTCACGCAAACAGATAGCACTGCGCTTGCCGATGCGTTGCAATCCGTCACCCAAACCAACAGTGGTGGTGGTCTTCCCTTCACCCTTCCTGGTTGGGTTGATGCCGGCTACCAGGATAAGCTTGGCGTCTGGCCTGTCTTTCAGAGAGTCGATGTACTCCATAGAGACCTTGGCCTTGTGGTGACCGTAAGGCAACAGGTCACACTCCCCAATACCCAGTTGTGCCGCAATATCTTTGATGGGCTGTATCGCTGCCTCACGGGCTATCTGGATATCACTCTTCGGGTCGTTATGCTGAGACAATGGCATCTCTCACTTGCTCCTAATTATTTATACTTTTTCTTCAGACCAGTTATAACCCAACTCTTAAGGTTCGTTAACGCCTTTTATCCACACAGGGTAGTTGCCACCTGGCGGCAATGATCAGCCACTTGTAGTGACAACTATCTGACGCTGAAAGACCCACATTAGACAACTCACTAATTATTCAGCAATTTTTATTAGCCTAACAGGTCTCTGCGAATGGAACACATTATGCTGCGTAATATTCACACTCTCCTGAGGTATACGGATCTGAGCCAATCCAGGAGGAGGTAGAGAGATGAAGTCACAGATGCTGATTCCGGTAGAGCACCGGCAACAACTCACCATATACCTGGCAGATCGCCACTTTGATACCGGTCACGGCTATCGAACCGCCCGCTACGCCGCCTGCATCGGGCTTGCTCTAGGCTTGGCCTCACTGCAGATGGCCCAGCTCTGCAACGCCGCACTATTTCACGATTTTGGAAAACTGCGGCTTCCACGTAAGCTTCTGAGTAAAAGGGGAGCGTTAACAACCACCGAGCGTAATACGGTCGGCACCCACACCCACCTTGGCGCCATGCTGTTAAGCGAGATCGATAACAATTACTCTCACACCGCAAGTATCGTAGCACTGACACACCATGAGAAATGGGATGGCAGTGGTTATCCTGACGGGATCAGCGGCTCCTCTATTCCGCTGTTCTCCCGAATCACCGCTATAGCCGATGTCTTCGATGCCCTCACCACTGCCCGAAGCTATAAACAGGCCTGGTCTATCAGTAGAGCAGTCCGGTTTATCGATAAAGGTAGCGAAAAGCTTTTTGATCCCGGTTTGGTGGCACTATTTCACTCAGCACTACCGAATATTCTATTGATTTATCGGCAGAGGGTGTTAGGGAGCCTCTGATTAAGTCTGGTTAGATTTAGGCTGAGATAAAATTATTCAAATTTGATTCGAAGTGAGCGGTAATAGCCACTCTATTGCTGCGATCTTCGGAGCGAATTGGGACAATTTTAGCCCGCGTAAAGCAATCATGACTTGATCAGAGTCTCCTTAGAGCTCAGCAACCATTTATTCAGTCCGACTGTGAGAAATGGCCGTGTCTGACGCCACCCATAAGAATTTGAAACTGGTCATTCTGTACCAGGATCAGCTGCTCATGGTCACCAGCCTCAAAAAAGACTCTGGAAAGTGTGGTAAGCCCCTCATCGAGTACCGTTTCAATATCGTAGGCGTAGCCCAGCGGTGGAACAGCCCCCGGACAACAGTCGGGAAAGAGTCTATCCACCTCGCTTTCAGGCGCCAGCTCAAAGTCTCGATTAAGCTCGTCCTGCAGGCGCTCAAAGTTTACCCACTTGTCTCCCGGTATCACCACCAGCAGGTAACCCGTACTATTTTTCACCAATACACCCTTAGCGATATGATCGTCCGGTATATGGGCAGCAACTGCCGTCTCCGCGCTTGAGAAACTCTCTGGATGAGAGACCGTCTGATACTCCACTCGATGCTTGTTTAGAGCATCCATCACTGATTGTGCAATCATTGTTGTCCCCTCCTTCTCTTTAATCCCACCACCAAGCACTAGTCTCACGAGGCAGACCCGCCTCATACTGCTTTTCAACTTAGCCCGATGGTAAGTCTAGACGTTTCTGCAGCTTTTCCCTGATACTGTATGCACAAGGGTGTAGGTAACCTAATCATGACTAACCAAAAGGCAGGTCGCAGAGGGCACAGAGAAAAGCTTTCATTTTTACGAGGAAACCTCTTCGTCCAATAAATGCTGTTTCCGAACTGATACGAATTTAGGGTCTGATTCTCAATGAAAAAACCGATGGCATGGCTACTCTCAGCCTACCGCGCCGATAGTCATGCCGCCTGGGGTGATTGGCTGGTATCAAGCCGGCAGCAGTATGAGTGGCAGCGATTCGAGCTGCCTGGCCGTCACTTTCGCTGGCGCATTCGCGGCAACCCCCTCAGTTGGCTCGATCTGCTGCCGGAAACACCCCCTGACCTGATTGTCGCCACCTCAATGGTTGATCTGGCCACGCTTAAGGGGCTCCACCCCCGACTGGCCCAAGTACCCTGCCTCTACTACTTCCACGAAAACCAGTTTGCATATCCTGTTACCGAACAGCAGTTTCGCTCGGTTGATCCACAGATGGTGCAGCTCTACGGCGCCTTGGCCGCAGATCGTGTCGCATTCAACTCCAGCTTTAACCGTGAATCATTCCTCAACGGTATCGATCAGCTGTTGGCAAAAATGCCTGATTGCGTTCCCCCTGGGGTGAGCGACAGAATAAGGGACAAAAACAGCATCTGTCCGGTGCCTATCACTCCGATAGCGGCAGCAGCCGAGAAAGAGCCACAGCTTATCCTGTGGAACCACCGCTGGGAGTACGACAAGGCTCCCGATCTATTTGCCACTGCCATGATTGAGCTTGCTGAACACGGCCACGATTTCCAGCTAGCACTGTTAGGCAGCCGTCCGGAAAAATCCCCTCCCTCACTAACCAGACTGCGCAAGCAGTTACCAGACCGTATCCTTGTCGATGGCAAGGTGGCACCTGATGACTACCGAGAGTTGCTGGGAAAAGCGGGCATTGTGGTAAGCACAACGATCCACGAATTTCAGGGGCTGGCGATACTGGAGGCAGCCAGTGCGGGTGCCCGCCCTCTGGTACCCGATGCACTCTGTTATCCAGAGCAGTACGGCGATCTCTACCGTTATCCCGCAGGCGATATGAACACACTAGTGGAGAGACTGGGGCGATGGTTAGACGGTGGTTTGCCCCCATCAGTGGATATCTCACCTTGGTATGAAGAGAGCCTGACACAAAGCTGGCATAACCTACTCAGCCTATAATTTTTCCTGAATCTGCATAATAATGCTAAGAATTATCTGGATAGAAAAAAGTTACGCATGTTGGAGTGAACTTGTTCACGATTGGCTCCGGGGTATATTCTTCGCAAAAAAGTTCGTTCCTACCACTGGTTTCAGAATAATTGTGTAGAGCCATTTACTATTTCACTGACCCCCTCTGCGGGCGCTGAGCCAACGACCAACCAGACCAGCAACCCAAAGCACGACAGAAATCAATCCCTGCCAGAGCCTTAATCCAATTGGCGGTTTTGCATTGAGGACCGGGCAATCTTCCGGGGAGATCCCTTCGATAGTCAAAAAGTCTGGGGAGAGAAGCAGGTCACCATTCTCCATTTCGTGCAGATAGAACTGTTTGCGTGCACTGATACAACCCAGCGGAATGACCACAACCGCCATCAGGGTCGAAACACCGGCACCGAACAGAAGGCTTACCGCCATCCCCTGAAATATCGGATCATCAATAATCGCCCAGGCCCCAGCCATCAGCGTCAGTGAGGTGATAAAGATTGGACGCATGCGAATCTCGGCCCCGGTAACGGCGGCATCACGAACACACTTACCTTTTGCAACTTCTATCTTCACAAACTCCACAATCAGAATCGATTGGCGAACGACAATACCGCCCAGAGCAATCAGCCCAATCATGGAAGTGGCGGTAAAGTCCGCGCCCATGATCAAATGCCCGGGAATGATGCCAATCAGCGTTAAAGGGATAGGCGACATAATCAGCCCCGCCAGTGCGAAATTACGGAACTCCCATACGATCAAACCATAGATAAGTACCAACGCAGCAATAAATGCCAACCCCATGTCCCTGAATGTCTCATAGGTAACAGTCCACTCACCTGTCCATTCAAAGCCGGAGCGGGAATCACTTTCGGGTGGTCCGATCAGCCCCATGGGCATACCGCTAATCTTTATACCATCCGGTGTCGTATACTCAGCCAACTGCTCCTCAACCCCGAACATGCCATAAATTGGTGCTCCCAGACGCCCCTCCATTTCGCCAACAACATACTCCATCGATCGCAGATCTTTATGGAAGACAATCGGGTCTTCACTCTCTTTTACAAACCGTCCCAGTTCTGCCAGATGTACAGTCTGACCTTTGGTTGACTGAATCGGCAGAGTGGTAACTCGGGTCAGATCGGCACGCGCGGCCAGTGGCACCTGCAGCACGATATAGGTCGGCTCCTGAACCGTACCGCGCTTAATATCACCCAGTTTGAAGCCCCCCATCGCCATGGCAAGGTTCTGGTTAATGGCGTCTACTGAGATGCCGCGACGTACCGCTTTCTCCACATCTACCTCATAGCGCCAGTAGTTGTAGGGTTCAATAATATAGTTGTCGACGTCGACGATGTTCTCCGTCTTTTCAAACATCCGGGTAAGATCACCGGCCAGGCGCTTACGAATTTCAGGGGTTGGGCCATAGACTTCAGCCACTACGGTCTGCAGCACAGGTGGTCCCGGCGGCATCTCCACTATCGCGATACGCGCTCCCAGGTTCTTAGCCACTGGCGTAAGCAGTCGGCGCGTCTCTACGGCCAACTGATGGCTGCCCTTTTCTCTCGTCTCTTTGTCCTTGAGCATCACCAGCAGATCGCCTTCCCAAGCACGGTTGCGGAGGTAGTAGTGGCGCACCATGCCGTTGAAGTTATAAGGCTGTGCTGTACCGGTGTATGCCTGTACTGCAACCACCTCTGGCAGCTCCCTTACCTTTAGTGCCAACTGTCGAACCACGTTAGCAGTTCTGGGTAGAGGTGTACCCTCAGGCAGGTTGACCACCACACTGAACTCAGGTTTGTTATCAAACGGAAGCATCTTCACCGGTACGGTCTGGGTGTAGAAAAGAGCACAGACCATGGCAGTCAGGGCAATGGTGGAGATAAGAAATACTTTGCCCAGAGTGGAACTGTTGATTAGTGGGTCGATCACCGGCCGGTAGAGTCGGTTGACCAGGTCACGGGTCCTGGCCTCCCGCTGCTCAGCTTTGACCAGGGCCGCCATTTTTGGGCGCATACGCAGGGCAAACCAGGGTGTGAAGATAAAGGCGGCAATGAGCGAGAAGAACATCGCAGATGCACCCAATACGGGAATGGGTCGCATGTAAGGCCCCATTAACCCACTGACCCATCCCATTGGCAACAGGGCTGCAATGATGGTGAAGGTGGCAAGAATGGTCGGGTTGCCAACTTCATCCACGGCCCTAACAGCACGGATGATCGAGGTACTGTCCTCTTCCAGCCAGTGTCTGAAGATATTCTCCACGACCACCGTTGCATCATCCACGAGGATACCGATAGAGAAAATAAGGGCAAAGAGACTTACCCTATCGATGGTGTAATCGATCATCCAGGCCCACCAGATGGTAAGCAGAATCACCATCGGGATCACCATAATCACAACAAACGCAGCGCGTGCACCAAGACCTATCAGACAGAGTACTGCAACAATAAACGCCGCTTCGAACATCGCCTGCAGCAGCTCATTTACCTTATCATTGGCGGTCTTACCATAATCCCGCGTTATCTCTACATTGACATTGGCTGGAATCAAGTGACCTTTGAGTGACTCCAGTTTATTCAGTACGGCATGGGTAACAGTGACCCCGTTACTCCCCTTTTTCTTCGCCAGTGCAATGGTCACCGCCTGTTCACCATCTGCAGGGTGGGCACCTGCGTATGCCTGACCGGTGAAGTGTGTAACCAGTTGCCTGGCATCCTCTGCTTTGTGGCTGACAGCAGCCACATCCCGTACATGAATCGGGCTGCCACCCCGACTGCCCACCACCAGACCTGCAATCTCCTCTGCATTGTGAAGAAAGCCACCACTGGCAACCCGAAAGGTCCCCTCTCCCGACTCGGTGTAGCCGGCGGGGATTTCAGCGTTGGCACTCTTTACCGTATTCGCGATGCGATCAAGAGTAACCCCATAACCGGCCATGCGGTCCATCTCTACATCAATACGTACCTGCTCAGCCCGTCCCCCGACCACAAAACCTTTACCCGTGTTGGGTACAGTTCCCAACGCCTGCAGCACATCGTGGGCAAGGACGCGTAACTGATCGTCTTCAACCTGTTTCGACCAGAGCGTCACCGTAACCACCGGCACATCGTCAACACTGACCGGCTTGACCAGGGGCATCTTCACATCGGGAGGCATACGATCCAGATTGGATTGCAATTTATCGTGCACCTTGACGATGGATTCACCCATATCCTCGCCCACATAGAAGCGTACGGTAACAATGGCGGAATCGCGCATAGAGGCGGAATAGATATGGCGTACGCCGGGAATCTCTTTCATGATCCGTTCAAGTGGGTTGGTCACCAGCGTTTCCACCTGACCAACAGAGGCGCCTGGATACTGCACAAAAATATCAATTAAGGGAACGGAGATCTGTGGATCTTCCTGTCGCGGGGTAAACAGCAGTCCCAGCAAACCGATACAAAGGGCGGCAATGAATAGCATGGGGGTGACGGGGGTATTGATAAATTGGCCGGCAATACGCCCGGCCAGCCCGCTATGAGCAGGCTTTTTCTGTTGTGACTCACCCCCCTGTTGGTCTGAATCTGAGGGGGGGGTATTGTTCTCTGTCATCCCCGTATCCTCCCTCACATCGAGTCGATGTTATTTGGACACTGGCGGGAAATGCGCCGGCCGGGACTGGATCCCGCTTTAGTTTGAGACCAGGTAAAAGAGTCCGCGCCACTGAATTACACTCAACCATTCAATTCGCACGGATGTACAGGAAGTAAATACCCTTACTTTTCATGGACTCCTACCCAAGAGACTAGATCACGATTGTTGATTGCTCAACCTGCACTTGATTGTCATAGCCAATTAAAGGTTTAATAAAACCATGACTGAAGTAGTTAATGAGCTAAAAAAGAAGATTGACGAGGCAGAAGCCGACGGCAGCCAAGTGACGGGCATCCATATGACGGCGGAGATGGCCAAGGCGATTCGGTGGGAACTGACACAGATGTATGGCAGCGACCCCGGAGAGGATCTTACGTTGCTATTCGGTGCGGCGGTGCTCTCCCAGGATGCGGATGAGCTGAAGTTGGAGATATAGTCAGGTTTTAATGATGCCGGGTTAATAGCTACGGGGCGTGTAAAAACCTCTCTATTCCGCCCCAAGCATCGCTTCTTTCAGACTACGAGTCACCGGATCCTGACCGATCCAGATTTTGAGAAGTGCCTGATTGAAATCTGCACCGGAAATAGTGCCTGCCACCGTGCCGTTCACCGAAACCCGGGTACCCTCACCCGGCAGGTAGTCGAGCAAGAACACATCTCCCCTATGGGCATCGGGAAAGAGTGCGCCAAAGGCCGTGATTCGCTCTGACAACGACTGTAGTTCACCCTCTGAAAGGTTGTCCTTGAAACCATCCCACCAGGCATCAACCAGATCACTCTTACTCACTTTGTCATAGATGAAGTGCATCAACACCCGTTTGGCACCAATATCGGATAATATTTTCTCAGCAGCCCTCTCCTTTTTCCCGAGATAGAGTGCACCGATATAGACATCGAAGATAAACTTGCTGCGGATACCGGCGCCGTTGAGCAACAACTCCCTATCCGAACCTACGGGTCTGACGCTCTCAGCCAGCTCCACACCGGCAATATCCTTCGCGCCTGCAGGTGCCGTAGCCAGCAGAAATACCACAGCCAATAACTGAAACAGTTGTTTCATTTCTTATCCCTCTCTGTTTTTTTGTAACTGCCCGGGAAGATTCCTAATACCTTTCCAGTTAATCTTCAATTCTCTTGTAAATCGAGAAACAAATCCGGCAGCAGCGGTAATTCAGGATCAACGGCATAGGCTGTAAAGTCACTCACCCCCTCTTCCCGTAACACCTCTTCATCAATATAGAAATTACCGCTGCACTCACGACTCTCTCTTACCAGGACAGCGTGGGCGGCATCGGCAACGATCTCAGGTTTGCGACACATCTCCGGCTGCACCATACCACCCAGCATATTGACTGCTGCCGTAAGAATTACCGTGCGAGGCCATAGCGCATTAACCGCCACACCCTCTGCTCTGAACTCCTCCGCCATACCGAGCACACACATACTCATTCCATACTTTGCCATGGTATAGGCACAGTGGCTCTCAAACCAGACAGGGTCCATATTGAGAGGAGGCGACAAATTTAGAATGTGTGGATTATCCGCTTTCAACAACTCAGGCAGACAAGCCCGTGAGACAAGATAGGTACCCCTGACGTTAACCTGATGCATCAGATCAAAACGTTTCATCGATGTATCCAGGGTACCGGTGAGAGAGATGGCACTGGCGTTATTGATCAGGATATCGATACCACCAAAATACTCGGTCGCATCAGCAACCGCACGATCAACCTGCTGTTCATCACGAATATCAACCTCCAGGGGGAAGGCCGAACCACCAGCATTCTCAATCTCTGCGCTATGGGCTGAAAATAAACGCGCATGAACACAACTATTGAAATAGTCGCTGATTATGAACATCAAAACAAACCCCCGATACCCACTCCATCTGGAAATCACCCTCGGTGTACACTATACCTCCGGATCTCACAAAAGCAGGGAATCAACAACAATGATGGATATTCGCACCGACGCTAAGAACCTAGACGACAGATCCCTCGAGTACATTCATTCTCTGGGATGCTACTTCAAACCCGATGAGGTGTTCATACGTCCCAGGCAAACCGTCACCTTTGACTCACCCCTGTCACTTTTTGTGATCAAGTACCTAGCCACCGGCAACGCCCAAGTTGTCGGCAGAACACCTGGAGACAACCCGGTTGCATTCAATCTCGACCCCGGCGACTCCTGGACGTTGTATGCGCCTGGTCTCGTATCTTCCGACCTCGGACAACTGGTGATGGATATCAATGATCATTCGGTACCTTCTCTCATCCTGAACCGTGGGGAGCTGGTGCAGAGTGACCTTGTCCAACTCGCCGGTGCACCCACCCTGACCACCCTGGGCCTTGGGACAGACTGGACATCACTTGCCGGCATCCAGGAGCTCACCCAGCTTGTCACACTCATCATCGACAACAACCACCGGATTACCGATACCGAACTCTCGTTACTGACCGGCCTTGCTTCGCTTGAGGAGTTGATGCTGACCTCCTCATCCAACATCTCCAATGCCGGCATGCCACACTTGGCTGCATTGGCAGGTCTAAAAAGACTCTACTTGAACCGGACATCTGTTGATGACGTCGGTATCGCCACACTGCTTTCCGGGGCACCTTCTATGACTGGATTGCACATGGAACAACTCGGGGTGACGGATAACACAGTGGCGCAGGTGATCTCGCGTCCATCCATGGTGGAACTCGATTTCGACGAGACCCACATCAGTGATTCCGGTGCTGCGCAATTGGGTGCATTGACGTCATTGAAGGTTCTGGATCTCAGGGACAACAAAGGAGGGCTGATACAGAATGCGACACTGTTGTCACTAACGAACGCACTACCAAGCCTGCGCAGTTTCAGCATCACATCCCAGGACATCGATGACGCGGGCATGGCTAATATCGGCAATCTTACTCAGATGGAGGAGTTGACCCTGCACGGCCATGGATTGACGGATATGGGCCTGGCAGGCATCGGTGCCTTAAGCATGATGACAACGCTTTCGCTGCGGAAAACCGAGTTGACTGATTCAGGGCTCTCAAGCTTCGTTCCCCTGACAGGGATGTGGGAACTCTTTGCCGAGAACACACAGGTGACGCCCGCGGGAAAGGCCTATCTCGAAGCCCAGATCCCGGGCCTCACCGTTTACATCTGAATTAGCAGCCCGGCCAAAAATCGGGACAGATTTATTTTCTAACTTCCGCTGGTCACGAAAGTGACCTCCAGGGTAAAATCACGGTAGGATTGGCTTAATAGGGTCGCTAACCGGCTAAAAGTGGAAGTACGGAACGCATATGACGAGTGGTTTTGACTACTCAAAAGCACATATTCGGGGGAGCAGCGCCAACTACCAAAATCGACCCATAACAGTCCGCAAGGCCAATATGTATTGATGAATCAAATAAGCTTATCAATTTGATTCATTATTTTCTTATGTAATATATTGATCTCATCAAGTTGGCTACTCTTTGATAATACCGCCTTGTTTTCAACCAGTTCAGAGGCCAGTCTATGTAGCGCAGAATGGGTTGCAATGACCTCCTCCAACACAGCATCGTTTCGGTAATTAGATCCGGCTTTATCCCGCAACCACTTCCCAAGTTGGCACCGCGTATCATCCAGATCTGGAATGCTGTATTGCGCTGGAGATTCATGAATATTATTAAGCTTTTTAAGCCAGTGACGGTGTTCAACAATGGCGTAAAGGATGCTCCAGTCTTTGTTATTAATCCGCCGTATGTTGCGCCAAGTCGGATACCCCTTATACGTTTTAAGCCATGGCACAACCTGTTCAACCGACATTGGTTTTGCAATTACATAGCCCTGCGCGACACGGCAGCCCAGGCGCAGTAGCAGCTTACCATGCTCAATACTCTCAACACCTTCAGCTACAACATGGCACCTAAAAGCCTGAGCCAATCCCATCGCCGCCCCAAGGATAGAAAAACTGGCACTATCATCGAGCATGTCCATCACAAAACTCTTATCGATCTTAAGTGTATTAACCGGCAGATCTTTTAGATAACTGAGCGTCGAATATCCTGTACCAAAGTCATCGAGTGAAACCCGGACTCCCAGCTTTTGGCATGCCTCTATCATCTGCTTTGCCTGATGAGTATCGTCGAGTGCGCTGGTTTCCAGAATCTCCAGCTCCACATGGTTTGGCGAAACATTAGGATAACGCTTGAGTAAAGATTTGAGCAAAGCATAGGTATCGGGATTATTGAATTCATGGGCGCTGATATTGATCGCCACATCAAAATCGTATCCTGCCACCACCCACTCTGAAAGCTGCCTCAACGCACTGCCAATGACCCACTTACCCAGAACGAGCATCAGCTTTCTCTCATGATGCACCAGCGGTAAAAAACTGTCGGGGTAAAGCAATCCTTTTTCAGGATGGTTCCAGCGTAGCAGCGCTTCAAAACCTAATACTTTGGCATTGGACATATCGACTTTCGGCTGATAATGCAGCTCTAGCTGTTCATCTTCAATGGCGCGCCCAAGCTCATCTACACATTGTTGTTGTCTTTTTAACGAACTGTTTGAATCAATATCGAAAAAGCGATACTGATTTTTCCCCGATGATTTGGCTTTGTACATCGCTTGGTCAGCTTGACGTAATAATGCCTCCGGGCCAAGGTCCTCACTTTGTGGATAGACAGTCACGCCGATGCTGGCAGATACCTGCAGCTTATAGACAGCGTCTTCATGGAGAATGACAGGCTCATTGAGATCATTTAACAGACGCTGAAGTAAGGGAGTGATTTCATCGACGTGCGAAAGGTCGGAGATGGCAATGATAAATTCATCACCTCCCAGCCTGGCAACAACATCTTCGTGACGAAGTACTTCCTGCATTCGTCGTGCTGTTTTAACCAGTACGGCATCCCCCTTTTCATGCCCATATGAATCATTTATATCCTTAAAGCTATCAAGATCAATATATAAGAGTGCAAGCAGCTTATTGTTGCGACTGCAGTGATACATGGTATTTTGTATCAGTTCATTGAATAGAAAACGGTTGGGAAGACCCGTCAAACTGTCATGTGTCGCACTGAACTCCAGCTCCTCCTGGTGTCTGATCTGGCCCGTGACATCGCTATTAAAGCCAACAAAACGCAAAGGTGTTCCATTATCTGCAAAGAGCGCCTTGCCTCGTCCGGTAATCCAGCGCCATTGGCCCGTTTTTGTGCGCATTCTGAAGGTATTTTCATATGGATCTTTCCCCTTGGTCTCGAGGTAATCTTCGACTTTTTTGTGGGCGCTTTGGGCGTCATCCGGATGCAATAGAGTAGACCAACACTCAATAGTGTCCGGCAGTTCTCCCTCGTCGTAGCCCAGCATCGTTTCGAATTGGGCGGATCGGAAAACCACATCAGTTTTCAGATCCCAATCCCATAATCCGTCATGGGTTCCTTCGATTGCCAACTGAAAGCGATTTTTTTCTTCTGCTAATTCTTTTTGCTGTTCTTGCAACTCCAACCTTGAATCTTTGATGGAACCTATCATTCGATTCATGGTACCGGACAGCCTCTTTATTTCATCTGGGCCCTCTTCGGGAATAGGTAAAATAGGAATACCATCCTTGTCGCCGTGGTCAAGGCTATCGATAACATTCGACAGGGGGCTCGTGACAAAACGCCGTATAGAAATAAACAACGAGACAATAAGCAATAAGGAGAAAGCGATGGTATTTATCAGGTTGTTTATGATTATTTCATTCAACTCCGTACGCATCGCCTGGTCTGATATGTAGATGGTGATTGAACCAAGCTGGTCGCCTGATGAACTGAGGATTTTTGATTTATCCGAGTAGTAACACTCTTCGAGTTTGTTCACCTGCTCTATATTTTCTAGGTCATAATCTGTAATGCGACCATCGTTATCTCTTGTCTTTCCGCTAACATATGAACCTGTCCCAAGAATTTTTCCCATATTGTAATCTTCTACAACAATAGCAAAATGAGATCGCTGCTCTATCTCTGTCAGCACCAGTTTTGCATACTCATTAACAGCATAGGACTCTATTAATCCAGCAATATTATTCTGTAGTGAGGCAATGCTGATATCGGACTTCCTTGTCATGTCAGCTACAAGTTCATCCCTTGTCGTCTTATAGTTATATGCCGCATTTACAGCCATCACGATAACAACTGTTGCGACAATCACCCCCACCAGGGTGAAATAAAGGGATGACTTACGAAGACTCACTTTCATTGCAATACCATCCCAAATGTTACCGCCTCTCTATACCGAGAACATTTTCATGAATGATAGAAAGTTTCTCTTCTATATTTTCTTCAGAAATGGCCAGGATATCCAAACGTATGTTTTTCTCAACCTTCTGGCCATTCAGGTGCCTATCCATAACACGAGCCGCCTCCGCCCCCATCAAGTATGGCTGTTGCATAGCGGCACCGACAAGAACTCCCTGTGGAATCAATTCCAGAAAAATTGGCTCAGCATCAAAGCAGATCAATAAAACATCGCCTTTTTTCCCGGCATCATCAATAGCATCAAGTGCACCCTGGTATCTGTCAGATCCTTGTAACCATATCGCACGAAGGTCTGGGTATTTTCCAATTAGCTCTCTGCTGAAATCATACGTCTCTTGATATGAAAAGGTTACCTGCTGCCTAATATCAGCACCTTTGATACCAGCTTCATTCATAGCCCTCATGAAACCAGCGGTCCGCGCCTGACCATTCGCCCTTTTTTGAGGTATGGCTATGATTCCCACCCTGCCGTTCTGCCAACCAAGCTCATGCATCCTCTTTGCCAGAACCCTACCAATTTCATAGGCTCCAGTTTTATTATTTGATGATATGTATGATACGTACTCTCCACCATCAGTCCCTATATCCGATATGACAACGGGAATACCGGCTTTCTTTGCCAAATTGAGAATAGTGGCACTGGCTGATGAGTTAGTGGGTGAGACAATTATTCCCGATACATTATCTTTTATGGCCCGTATAGTATTCTCAAGCTCTCGTTTTGCATTGTTATCGGCACTATAGGTATCAACCTTGTATCCCAATGACTCGGCTGCGGATTTAACACCACGGCTCATGATCTCCCAGAACGGAATTCTGGCATCGGAAACGAGGTAGACCAGCTTTTTTGTGGGTTGTTCGTTTGCTAATGACGCCTCATCAGCCTTTAGCTCTAAATTGAATAAAGAACCGATAACCAATACTAAGATTGATGCTGTCACAGTCATTTTGCATCGCTGCATCTGTATTCTCCTGGTAAGGGTTCTTTTTCTTAAAGTGCATATATTCTAATAGTCAAGCCGGAAAATAATAATGCTTTGAATAAAAAATAGCTGGTATTACTTATTTGATTATAGAACAAAAATATTACATCGAATTCAGTATCTCTTCGGATTCAATGATGGCTTATAGCCGTTCTCTGCCTATAGCGCCGCACAAAAACAGCGTCCGCTTTTGCTGAAAGGGAATCGCTCACAGTTTAAGCCCGGGAGGTCGGCTTTGGTCTGCGGTTTCAACCGGTCGATGCAACACATTGGCTAAAACGCCTTGCGGATGGTTAGATTTAATCCTGTAAGGTGTCTTCCCATACAGAATTACTATCAATCCACCATAAGCTCGCCCAATACCAGACCGTCATTGGAACCATCATTGCAAACCAACTCCAATCATCAACCAGGAATACTGTTGCAAGCCAATTCTGACTCACAAACAATTGAGGCTAAGGAATGCAATAGATGGAAAATACTACACACGCCCAAATCAGCAACAGAGCTATCTTTCTTGATGTGATACTCGAAAACGCAAGGTAGACCCATATGGGTATATCACCTGTTTTTCCATTACATATTTCCCCGCTGTCCATTGCTGATAAAACCCATTAGGCGGCTTTCTTAAGCTTAGAGAATCCTATTAGACCCAGGAGACCGGAACCAAAGAGCCATGCTGCTGCGGGGATTGGTACAATCGTTCTGCGGTATCGCCTTGGTGCGTACCAGACCCAGGTCTGTTCCACTTTGAGGTTCGGTGAGACACATAGTGCCACTCCAGAGGCCTTCCACCATCTTGGGCAGATAGGCCGCTTTCAACTCGTCGGTAGCGTAGGTACTGATGGCGTTATAGGCACCCCCGGTAAACCCAAGGTAGAGACCGAAGGAGAAGTTGGTGCCGCAAATAATCTCCTCCAACATCATATTAAGGCTCTCAGGCAAGCCCTGACCACCATACTCCAGATCTGCCGAGAGAGACCCCTACCCCGCCTCTGTAAAGGCCTGATAGGCCTCCTTCATCCCCTTTGGTGTGGTCACCTTGCCTGCTTCGAAGTGACACCCCTCCTCATCGCCGCTACGGTTTAGTGGCTGAAGTTGCTCCTCACAAAAACGACCCGCCTCCTCCATAATGGCGTCCACCAGATCCGGTGTCGCCTCTTCGTAAGCGGGAAGTGACTGAATCTCACCGGCATCGAGTAGTTCATTGTAGACAAAGCGCATATCTCTCAATGGTGTCTTGTAACTGGGCATAGTCTCAGTTCCTCAGCGGCTTGCCGGTCTCCAGCATGTACTCCACTCGATCCAAGGTGTCGGGGTGCTTCGCCAGCGTCATAAAGGCTTGGCGTTCAAGGCGAAGCAGCTCCGCCTCAGTGACGATTTCGGTAGTATCAGTGTCACCACCACTAAGCACCTCGGCAAGCGCCATGGAGACCACCTCATCGTGTTGAGTCGCCCGCCCCATCTGACGGAAACTGTGTACCGCCATCCCCATAGCCGTTAAAGCGGTACCACCCGGCAAGCTGATCTCCGGGGGCTCCGCCGGCTGATACTCCTCGACCATCATCAGTGCACGTGCTTTCGCATCGCTCAACAGACGATCACGATTCATGGTGATACCGTCATCGGGTCGGATAAAGAGGTGCTCTTTGGCTTCAGCGGCAGATTTCGCCACGGTGGCGGTACTGATGATTTCGAAGGGTTTAATCACCCCCGGCATGGGACCGCCGGGACGTTTTTTATTGGCTGCCCAACGCTGCAGCATCACCTTGCAACCACCCCAAGCAGGCACCAAACCGACACCTACCTCTACCAGGCCGATATAGCTCTCTGCATGGGCCTGGACAGCATCACAGTGAAGCAGTGATTCACAGCCACCACCCAAGGCCATGCCGGAGGGGGCACCAATTACAGGGAATGGGGCACGCTGCAACGCTTGATAGGTCTCCTGGCCACCCTCCACCATCTCTTCGATCTGATCCCAGCCGGCAATATTGGCGGCGAACAGCAGCAGTCCGAGGTTGGCGCCTACAGAGTAGTTACTTCCTTCATTGTAGATTACCAGCGCCTTGTAGCCGGCTTGGATGATCTCTATCGACTGCCGCATCAACGCCAGGATATCGGGATCCAGAGCGTTCATCTTGCTGTGGAATTCGAGGCAGACAACACCATCCCCTACATCCCACAGACTGGCAGATGCATTACCGGCAAGAGGCTCACTACGGCGTTTGATATCCGCCAGCAATAAAACACCGTCAGGGCGTTGCAGGTCGTGGTATTCGCCATCACATCCAAAGTATTGCAGTTGGCCGACGGTCACCCGATAGAAGGGGCGTCCATCGAGTTGTGCCAATAGAGTGGGAAGAGGCCTATCTTCATCAGCCAATTGCTGACTGAACCAGCCACTGCCCAACTGATCGATCAGCTCAAATGGGCCATACTTCCAGGCGTAACCGAGCTTCATCGCCTCATCGACGGCAACGATCTCATCGGCAATCTCAGGTACCAGACCTGCGGCATAACTGAGCACTTGTGAGAGTACACGCCAGGCGTAGCGTCCTCCCAGGTCACTGTGTTCCACCAGAGCGCGCAGACCGCCCTTGCGTGACGCCTTCACTGAGGTGAGTGACGCCTTCACCGAGGGGTGGTAGTCGCCCGTGGCCAGATCGATCGCCTCCTTGACCTTTTTGCCCCCCTCACGGTTAAGGCGATAGAAACCACCCTTACCCTTACGCCCGGTGTAACCATCGGCAATCATTCGGCTGATCAACTCAGGGATGACGGCATGGTGATGGAACTCATCTGACTTCGGCAGTGTGCGTGTCATGCTCTCCATCAGGTGAGGCATCAGGTCGATGCCCACAAGATCAGAGAGACCAAAGACCCCGGTCTTCGGCACGCCCATGGGACGCCCCATCACCGCATCCGCCTCTTCTACCGTCACGCCCATGGAAAGCGCTTCGGCAATAGCTGTCTGAATCCAAAAGATACCTATGCGATTGGCGATAAAACCCGGAGTGTCTTTACAGGTCACCACCCCTTTACCCAGCGAATGGTCACAGAAGTGGCGAATGGCGGTCTCTGCCTCTTGTCTAACGTCTGGACTCGTCACCAGCTCCAACAGCCGCATATAACGCGGTGGATTGAAGAAGTGGGTAATCATGAAATCAGCGGAAAAGCCTTCCGGCATCCCTGTCACCAGATCGTGCAGAGGGATGGATGAGGTATTGGAAGAGACCACAGATCCCGCCTTTCTTACCTGATCGATCTGCCGGTAGAGCGCCTGCTTGATATCCAGCTGCTCGATCACCGCCTCGATAATCCAGTCACACTCTGCCAGCAACTCCAGGTGGTCTTCTACATTACCTGTAGTTATCAGGCGGGCATTACGCTTGTGCATAAAAGGGGCCGGCTGAACCTTCAGCATCTTCTCTACTGCACCCTCGGCAATGGCATTGCGGTTATCCGTCCCTTCCGCAACCCGGTCCAGGAGTATCACGGGCACACCGGCATTGCTGATATGAGCGGCGATACCCGCCCCCATAACACCGGCGCCGATTACGGCAACTTTTCCGATCTCCATCACACCGCCTCCAGAATCGTTGCGATCCCCTGGCCTCCCCCGATGCACTGAGTGGCCAGAGCAAACTGCTTGCCCTCACGTTTCAGCAGCTGTGCCGCCTTGCCGGTGATACGGGCACCGGTGGCACCCAGGGGGTGGCCCAGCGCAATGGCACCACCATCCAGATTGATCCTCTCCATATCCAGTTCCAGGTCACCGATGCAGGCAAGAGACTGGGAGGCGAAGGCCTCATTAAGCTCGATGATATCGATATCACCCACCGCAAGCCCCGCCCGCTCCAGCGCCTTGCGGCTGGAGAGCACCGGACCTATACCCATAATTTCGGGAGCACAGCCGGAGACCGCAATGCTGCGTATTTTTGCCAGGGGCTCCAGGCTGTGGGCGGTGGCATACGCTTCACTACAGACCAGTACGGCTGAGGCGCCATCGGTAAGGGGCGAAGAGGTACCGGCGGTAACGGTGCCGTTTTCATTAAAGGCGAGTCTCAATTCTGCCAGCCCTTCCAGAGTGGTATCGGGACGGATACAATCATCCTCAGTAACACCGTTGACCGCTACAATCTCATCGGCCAGTTTACCGGCCTGCCGCGCCGCCGCCGCCTTGCTCTGGCTGTTGACTGCGAACTGCTCCTGATCGGCGCGGGAGATGCCGTATTTCACTGCCAGGTTTTCGGCCGTCTCACCCATACCCATATAGGCAGCGGGAATATTTTTTGAAAGCCTGGGATTAGGCATGGGGTTGAAACCCATTATCGGCACTCGGGTCATGGACTCGACACCGGCACAGATAAAAGCGTCACCCGCCCCCATCTGAATCGCACCCGCCGCCTGATGAATCGCCTGCATGGATGAACCACAGAAACGATTAACGGTGACCCCCGCCACCGACTGCGGCAGCCCCGCATGAAGCGCCACCAGCCGCGCCATGTTCAGCCCCTGCTCTCCTTCAGGAAACGCACAACCGAGAATCAGATCTTCAATATCATCCGGGTTGATGCCACTGCTCTCCACCAGCCCGCTAACCGCTGCCGCCGCAAGATCATCGGGGCGTGTCTTTACCAGTGCGCCTTTATTTGCCAGTGTGAAGGGGGTGCGGGCGTAGCCTGCGATCACTATGTTCTTCATCTTTTCTCTGCCTTGTCCGAAACTATTGTTGATTACTTGTAACTGCTCAATACGCCTTTAATCACCGCACTTATCACTAGGTTGTTGATTCGGCAATCGCTTCACTTCATCTATGAAGTTCGCTTCGGCATCCATGCCAAAGTATCTCGTTCTACAGCTGTCTGATGATAAACACTCAGTAGCAGATTCAGGTTTTGTGACATGCCACTACGGTCCTTCTATATTGGCCGCTGTCCGGCGCTCAATCTCACGCAGTTCATGGAGACTCTCCACCAAGTCAATCTGCTGTTGTTCAAACTCTTCGATCCTTTTTCTCACTTTCATCAACAATAGCCGTTGCTGTCCTATTTGATCGGGATCAACGTTGTAGAGTTCCAGGTACTCATGAATATCGCTGAGAGAGAAACCGAGTCGCTTGGCGCGAAGAATCAACTGCAGTCTGGCACGGTCACGATAGGTGTATGCTCTAGTGGTACCGACTCGCTGCGGCTTCAGCAACTTCTTGGTCTCGTAGAACCTGATAGTGCGCGGTGTGATACCCATCACCCCGGCCAACTCTGTCACAGTCAACAACTTTTCCATTTAAGCTCCTCTCTTTCGAAAAAGAGTAGACCATAGTTTACGTATACGTCAACTAAATAACTAATATGTTATTACTATATCTGTATACGTAACCCATACGAGCTGCGTAGATCGGCATCAGTCTAAAACTAGAAATAACTATAAATATATATTTTATCTATTTGTTATTAAATGCTTTTAAATGCATGGTCCAGGTAGATTAATAATAGATATCTTGCTCAAGAAGAGGAACAGTACTGTTTTCACAGCCGCCAGCTGTAGTATTCTTGTCAACCTAATATTTCTGGGCCACCAGGCCCATTTCTGTTTTTTGCTGAATCTGAGTGATATTAACCAGTTTGGTTATTTAGAGGGGAGTACGTGTGGAAATCGCTTGTCTTGATCTTGAGGGAGTCCTGATTCCAGAAGTGTGGATCAATTTTGCCGAGCGCACCGGCATCGATGAGTTGCGGGCAACCACCCGTGACATACCCGACTACGATGTACTGATGCGGCAACGGTTGGATATCTTGCAGCAGCATAAACTGGGGCTTCCCGATATCCAGGAGGTGATTGCCGGGATGAAGCCTCTCGATGGGGCTACAGAGTTTCTAGACTGGTTGCGTGAGCGTTTCCAGGTGGTGATACTTTCCGATACCTTCTATGAGTTCGCCGCACCCTTTATGCGCCAGCTCGGCTACCCCACCCTGCTCTGTCACAAACTGAGCATCGACGAAAATGGTTTTGTCACCGACTATCATATCCGCCAGAAGGATCCAAAGCGCCAGTCAGTTAAAGCGTTTCATGGCCTCAACTACCGAGTCATCGCCGCTGGCGACTCCTACAACGACACCACTATGCTCGCCGAGGCGGATCGCGGCATTCTCTTCTGCCCACCACAGAACGTGATCGACGAGTTCCCCCAGTTTCCGGTGGCCACCGATTACGATGCTTTCCGAGCTGCTTTTAAGGAAGCTAGCATCAGGGATTTATCGTAGACAAAGTAGCCGCGGATAAACGCAAACATATTAAGGCCAAGACTTCTTTCAGCGCTGTCTCAATTGCAGCATCTGCAGAAATTATTTATATTGATTTGCGTTTATTTGCGGCCAACCGTTCTCCCCGGGCTTAGACCGTACCCGCTTGAACCCGAGCAGTTGAATGATAAAGCAGCTCTGGGACGTACAGCGGCCGCTACGGCGATAAGCGATAATCTCATACCACCGTCTACCCCGCCATTTCCAGGCTGCCATGCAGCGCCTTTACCCTTAATTGCGATCAGTGGTAATAATAAAAAAGTTGCGCATTCTGCTAATCCGTTCTCAATCGGTCACAAACAAATGCCCTAAGCTAATCAGAATATAGAGAACAATACATAACCAGGAGGGGAACTGCCGGTATGCAATCATGGAGTGCACATAAACGAGACAACACAGTAGGTTCAGCTGTCTATCTTTATCACTACTATTGATCTAACATATAGAATATTCCCAGGAATTAAGGAAATAAAACCAGCTACAGACCGGCCACAATGGAATGATGCCTGTGAGTTGAAACGAGGTGTGTTTCTTGGCAACAGTTCTTGTTATAGATGATCAGTCGATCAGTAGGATGATCCTTGAAGAGCTGATCCACTCGATCGCTGATGATATCAGTGTCGAATCTTTTGCCGATCCGGTAGCCGCGCTGGAATGGGCAAATAGTAATAGTCATGACTTGGTCATTACCGACTATAAAATGCCTGCTATGAATGGCATCGATTTCACCCAAAGGCATCGTCAAATCTCTGCCTGCTCAGATATTCCACTGGTCTTTATCACCTGTGTCGATGACAAGGCGATCCGATACAAGGCGTTGGAGGCCGGCGCCACCGATTTTCTCTCAAAACCATTCGATCATCACGAGTGCCGTGCCCGCTGCCGAAACCTTCTGCAAATCCGCCGCCAACAGATGATCATCAAGGATCGTGCCCAATGGTTGGAGAGGGAGGTCCAGCGCAAAACACATGAGATGGAACTCCGGGAGAAAGAGACTCTACTCCATCTGGCAAAGGCAGGAGAATATAAAGATCAGGACACGGGTAACCACGTCATCCGCATGTCGGAATATGCTCACCTGATTGCCAAAGAACTGCAACTACCCGCCCATCAGTGTGAAATCATCAGGCTGGCGGCACCGATGCACGATATCGGTAAAATAGGCATCCCGGATCATATTCTGTTAAAGAGCGGCAAACTCGACCCGGATGAATGGGCGATCATGCAGACACACAGCCAAATCGGCTATGAGATTCTTCGCGACAGCCCCTCATACTATGTCAGGGCGGGAGCTGTAATCGCCCTTAACCACCATGAACGCTTCGAAGGCGGTGGCTACCCCAGACAACTGTCGGGAGAAGAGATTCCGATTGAAGCGCGGGTATCGACAGTGGCTGACGTTTTTGATGCACTGCTTTCAGAAAGACCTTATAAAACACCCTGGTCTCTCGATCGTGCACTTAAATATCTTGATACAGAAAAGGGCAAGCACTTTGACCCCGACTGTGTTGACGCCTTCTTCAATAATCTGGATAAAGTGACTGCTATTCGTAACCGATTAACTGATGAGACCTAACCGATGAGGTGAACGGCCAATAGAAACCTCACTTCAAATACAGGTTACATAGATAAGTCGAAATTATCTGCTAATGTGCAACCACTGATTGAAGCCCTATCAGCTAAGAGTATGGTTGTCCTGACTTATTAAACCGGCATTAATCCATGAACTCACACCTGCGTGACATTATCCTCAGTGCCACCAATGCCGATGAGCTCTTCCCTGGCGGCACCATTCAAAGCCTATGGAGTGGTTATGGCAGCATCGACCGCTACGGGCTGATTGGTTCAAAAATGAACACAGTGGTGGTCAAACACGTACGTTTGCCCGACCAGAGCAGACACCCTCGTGGCTGGAACACTGATCTTTCTCACCAACGCAAACTGCACTCCTATCAGGTAGAGACCGCTTGGTATGAACAGTGGGCCGCACGGTGCGATGATCACTGTCGCATCCCCCACTGCCTGGCGTTGGAGCATCAAGATGATGAGGTATTGATGGTACTGGAGGATCTTGATAGCAGCGGCTATCCGGCGCGCAGGGACTCTGTTACCGAGACTGAAATGGGCCGATGCCTGAGCTGGCTGGCCCACTTTCATGCCATATTCATGGGAGAGATACCCGAAGGGCTATGGGGCACCGGCACCTATTGGCATCTGGATACCCGCCCCGATGAACTGGCTGCTATGGATGAGGGGGAACTGAAGCAGGCAGCTGAAGTTCTGGACCAAGCGCTGAATGATGCTCCGTTTCCAACCTTTGTTCATGGTGATGCCAAGCTGGCTAATTTCTGCTTCTCACAGAATGGGGCCCAGGTTGCGGCAGTAGACTTTCAATATGTGGGCGGCGGTTGCGGCATGAAGGACGTAGCCTATTTTATTGGTAGCTGTCTCGACGAAGAAGAGTGTGAACGCGGGGAGATATCTCTGCTCAACACCTACTTCTCTGCACTGAAAAATGCACTGGCACTACATCAGCCTCAGATCAATGCCGCAGAGGTAGAGGCTGCCTGGCGACCTTTGTATGGCGTTGCCTGGACTGACTTCTACCGTTTCCTCAAAGGTTGGAGCCCGGGTCACTGGAAGATTCACAGATATAGCGAACGCCTTGCCCATGAGGTGGTGGAGCGGCTGCGGGCCACTCCATAATGTTCGGTATGAATCAGTTACAGGCGTTGACCCAACAAGCCATCATTGCTGCACGAACCGCCGGGGATATCATTACCGCTCATCGCCAAAGCGAAATCCAAGTTCACCACAAAGAGAGGGGCACCAGTGCTGCCTCTCAGGTGGTCACTGAAGTAGATCACAAAGCCCAAGCAGCCATTCAGGCACTGCTAAAACCCACCTGCAGCGAACACAATCTTGCACTGCTTACAGAGGAGTTTCCCGACGATGGTCATCGTAGGAAAAAGCAGGCCTTCTGGTCTGTCGATCCTATGGACGGCACGTTGGCCTTTATCAACGACACCTCCGGCTTTTCCGTCTCCATTGCTTTGGTAGCCCGCAACGGCACACCACTGATTGGCGTGGTCTACGACCCGGTGGAACAGACCCTGTTTCACGCCATTCACCGTGCAGGAGCCTACAAAAATGGACAGCCCATAGAGATTCCCGAACCAGAGCCTGAGCAACCACTGATCCTGCGTACCGACTTCAGCTTCGAAACACATCCCTGGCTCGATCAGACCCGTACCGGGCTGAATGGTATAGCCCGCCGGCTAGGCTTGAACGGTGCAGACATTCAGTTTCGTATAGGTGCAGTGATGAACGCCTGCAGCATTTTTGAAACACCCAACAGCTGCTACTTCAAGTACCCTCGCAGCGATTGTAGTGGTGGCAGTCTATGGGACTATGCCGCTACCGCCTGTCTCTTTCACGAAGCCGGGGGGCTTGCATCTGATATATACGGCCATCCCATGGATCTCAACAGACTGGATAGCACTTTCATGAATCATCGTGGGATATTGTACGCTGGTTGCCAGTCGTTGGCCGACCAGATCATTAGCCTAAATCAGACTCTAACCTCTACCGCTATTACATCTGAAACAGAGTAGACCTGATGTAGACCGCATCAACTCGACACGTCTGTTTAACTCAAGTTTCGGAGTTCGTTAGCCCCCTCTCCCTCAGGAGGGTTGGGGTGAGGAGTGGCAGGCGCTGCAATAGAAAACGTCCAGCCCAGATCCCGAGTGCCGAAACCATTATCCGATCCGTTTCACCGCCAGCACAGAGTTGAGGCCGCCGAAGGCAAATGAGTTTGAAAGTGCCGCTGCAACCGTTACTTCACGCGTTTGGTTAGGTACATAATCGAGATCACACCCCTCTCCAGGGCTTGTAAAATTGACCGTCGGCGGCACAACACCCTTGGCTACTGTCAAGACAGTGGCGATCAACTCCAATCCACCTGCAGCACCCAGAGCATGCCCATGCATCGATTTAGTTGAAGAGACCATCAACTTGCCCGCATTAGACCCAAAGGCGATCTTCAACGCCTCTGTCTCAGTAACATCATTGGCTTGGGTTCCTGTCCCATGGGCATTGATATACCCCACATCCCCTGAGTTGAGGGAGGCGTCCTTCAATGCCTGGTTAATTGCCCTGGCGGCACCCTCGGCGGATGGTTTGGTAATATGCCCGGCATCCGACGACATACCAAAACCGGCCAATTCTGCATGTATCTCTGCACCACGTTTTTTTGCATGCGAGAGGGATTCAAGTACCACCATACCCGCGCCTTCTGCCAAGACCAGTCCCTTCCTATCGGCTGAAAAGGGTCTACAGGTATCGGATGAGAGTACACGCATCGCTTCCCACGCTTTCAACAGACCATAAGTGAAGGGAGCATCGGCACCCCCGGCAAGCGCCACATCGACCAGGCCGCTACGGATCATCATCGCTGCCTGTGAAACTGCATGGTTGGCCGAAGCACAGGCGCTGGAGACGGTAAATGCCGGACCGGTAATCCCCATTTGCATACTGATCTGACTTGCTGCCGCACTGGGCATTCCTTTCGGAATCGTCAGTGGATGGGCGCGCTTTTTGTTGTCGACATAGAGCTGTCTGTATGTTGCTTCATCGGTCTCTTTCCCGCCACAGCCAGTGCCAATAACGACGGCCGCCGTGGCTAGACTAGTCTCATCAAGCGCTGCATCCGCAACCGCCTCTCTGGCAGCAACCAGACCCAGTTGGCTATACCTGTCAAGACAACCAAGCAGGGAGGAAGAGAAGTGATCTTCTGGAACAAAGCCCCTAATCTGGGCAGCTATGGCTAGCTTCAGCCCCTCTTGAGAATCCATTTTTAGCGGACCAATACCGGACTCGCCCTCTTTTAGCATTTGCCAGAAGGCATCAGTTGAACTACCAAGGGATGAGATAGAACCAAGGCCGGTGATGACAACAGATGTTGATGCCACTATGCTCTTTCCACAACAAGGTTGCTGATACCATCTACGATATCCTGAACTGTCTGCAGACTTTCCAGTTGCTCATTTGGCACCTCAATATCAAACAGCTCCTCTATTTCATAGACGATAGTGATAGCATCAAGGGAGGATATTCCAAGATCACTTAGAGATGAGTCAAGTGAGACCGACTCCACATCCAGCAATTTCTGATTTGCAATCACCTCTTTGATGGACTTACCTAGATCAATAGTCATTATCAGCTCTTCTTATTTTGCTGTTACTACGCACTGGTGTGGCGTAAAGAATTAGAAAACCTCCTTGTCAATTACACGCATCTCCATATTGCACTATTATTACGGATATATGAATATCAATCCTATTTCTTTTGTGCGAAACATCACAAATAACTGCTTCATGTTCTACAAGAGAGTCGAGAACCGTGCCGATACTGAGCACGAGCAGATTCTTTTCCGAATAATCATCTCCTTTGTAGCCTTTGTTCATCTGACAGCAGTTCACCGGATAAACAGTGATATCACATCGGCAGAGTGGCCTCTGGGTATCGTTTTCGGTAGTTTCCTCTGTTTCTCAATCGCCCTTTTCATTGCACTGCTGATTAACCCAAAGCCATCTGTGGCAAGAAGAGTGGTGGGTATCATTATTGATATCGCCACCGTTACCTATTGGCTTGCTGTAACCGATGGTACCGGCTCACCCTGGTATCCGCTCTACCTCTGGATTACTCTTGGGAACGGCTTCAGGTATGGTGAAAAATACCTCTACACTGCAGGCCTCTTCTCGGTCATCGGCTTCACCTATGTGATTGCCACCACCCACTTTTGGTCAGAGCACTTTGGATTGTCGGTCGGGCTTCTTATCGCGCTTATCGTCCTTCCCGGCTATACCGCTGTACTGATCAGGCGACTCAATAATGAACGGCAACGAGCCGAAGAAGCGAGTCGGGCAAAAAGTGAATTTCTCGCCAGAATGAGTCATGAAATCCGCACCCCGCTCAATGGCATCATTGGTACCAGCGAGCTATTAAAATCAAGTCACCTGGGACGTGAAGAGAGAGAGTATGTCAATGCCATCTACACTTCCGGCAATACCCTACTCCACTTGGTAGAAGATATTCTCGACATCTCAAAGATTGAAGCTGAAAAGATCGAACTGGAGCGGATCGACTTTGATCTTCATGCACTGATCAACGGCACTATCGAGATGCTGTCGGCCCAAGCAAGAAGCAAGCAACTTAGACTCTCATCACATATTGACCTGGATATTCCTTATCGCCTCACCGGTGACCCACTACATCTGCGGCAGATACTGATCAACCTGTTGGGTAATGCGATCAAGTTCACCAACGAGGGTCATATTGAACTCCGTTGCCATCAACTTCGTTACGAGCAAGAGAGCACACTGATCCGCTTTGAGGTGATCGATACAGGTATCGGTCTCTCCGAGAGTGAAAAATCACGGATATTTGATAAATTCACCCAAGCCGATGGGAGCACAACCCGACGTTTTGGCGGCACGGGTCTCGGCACATCGATTGCCAAACAGTTAGTCGAATTGATGGGGGGGAGAATAGGTGTAAACAGTGCACCCGGCATCGGCAGTACCTTCTGGTTCAATATTAAATTCAGCCGACAGCACGAACTGGTTGATGAGCAGGAGATGATCGATATTCGTGACTGCCGGGTGCTGCGAATCAGCCCCTCGCCGGAGACCGAATCGAGCATCTCACACAGCCTTCGTGGATGGGGTGTCGTTTATCTGGATGTGGGGAGCCTGGAACGAGCTGTAGACCGATTGTTGTGTGCAGGCGATCAAGGCTCGCAGTTCGAAGTGGTGATCCTTGATCACATCCCCTGGAGTGATGAAATCAGCTCCTTTCTTGACCGGCTGGATCTAGAAGCGGAGTGTCAAAAACTTAACATCCTATTAGCCGGAACAGAGCAATCAGAGGAAAGTAATATAGATGTTGATGGCAGAGTCCATCGGCTTGAGAGCCCTGTCGACAAAGTTAGACTTTTTAACGCACTACACGCGTCCCATCTTTCCGACGGTAACGATGACAGTATCGTTTCCCTGGCAAGCCGCCTGGTGGATAAAGGGAGCGACAGTCGAGCGTTAAAGATACTGGTAGCCGAGGACAACCCAATCAACCAACTGGTTTTGTGCAGAATGCTAGAGCGAGCGGGACACCTGCTTCATCAGGTGGATAATGGTGAAAAGCTCCTTGAAGTACTAGAGATCGAATCCTTTGACTTGGTAATCGCCGACATGCAAATGCCGATAATGAGCGGTCTGGATGCCTTTAAGATCTACCGTTTCGCCCACCCGGATGATCAAGCCATACCCTTTATCATGCTCACCGCAAATGCCACCACCGAGGCACAAGAGAGCTGTAAAGAGGCTGGTGTAGAGTGGTTTCTGACCAAGCCGGTCTCATCTAACAAGCTACTGGAGTCTATTGACGCAGCCATTGGCATGGCGGTCGATGTACCGGCCGAAGCCGAACAAGAAGAAAAGGGGAAATTACATGAGTTAAGCCCAGTGCTCAATTCCACCATCTTATCGGAATTGACTGAACTGGCCCCGGATCACGCATTTCTACTCAGGCTGTTGGATAAATTGGAGCAGGATGGAGCTCGGTTGATCAGTGAAATGGCGGATGCTGTCAATAACGGGAATATTGAACAACTAAAATCGCTAGCACATGCGCTTAAGGGGTCGGCAGCCAATCTTGGGCTGGCTCAACTCCATAAGCAGACCCAGCTAGTGGAGGCTCTCTCTCTGGAGCAGATGGAGGAAGAGGGCAGGCAACTGCTTGTGTCGATAGAGAAGGCGTTTGAAGAGGCGAAACAGGCCTTATTCAGAGAATTTGAAAACCCAAAGGTGGTGTAACAAATACAGCGTACGCCTCAGTGAAAAAATGCCTCCAGAGAAGGGGTGGTCTGCGGGGTTTAGGCAGACCCTGGAGATCACTTGTTTACGCTGTCGCCTGCAGCATTTCCGGTACGCCTGCCACTGGCTCGTTCCAGCGTTTCCCTTGTGCCCTGAGCAGGTACTCCATCAGCCTGAGGTTCTTCTCCGACAGTTGCATTGCAGTCTCCACCCATATGGAAACCACATCGATTAACTCCTCGTAGCTAAGCGGGTCAAACCGATTGATTGCCCTATCCAATCCTTGAAGCCCGGTCACCCGACTCTGCCGCTGACGAATAAATGCCCGCACCGACTCCTCGCCCCTACCGTTGGCAACCACTTGATCGACGATGCCAAGTTGATACAACTCATCGGCGGTGTAGACCTTTCCACTGACAATGATCCGCTTCGCCAGGGCAGGTGTTACCCGTCTGGCAAGAAAGCTAAACGCTCCCATTCCTGGAAACAAGCCAAATACCGTCTCTGGAAAGCCAAACCGGGCGCCCTTCTCAGCGATCAAAACATTGGCAGAGAGTGCAGCTTCAAAACCGCCTCCCTGTGCCTCTCCCTGAACCAGAGCAATCGTGGTGATCGGCAAACCATATCCGGTGGTCGAGGCATGGATAATGTCAATGCAGGATTTGGCGTAATCGAACAGCCCATCCTGATCACCTTCACGAATCAATCGGGTAAAAAGGGCAAGATCACCCCCCAGATTAAAGACACCGGGGAGACCAGACGCCAAAACCTGATAACAGATACGCTCAGCCGTCCCACGCTCATAACCCTGCCTGGCAGTATCTCTGATCAAATGCTGCACTCGGGTCAAGTCATTGAGCAACCCACGGGTAAAACAGGGTCTCCCGGAATGATTGAATGTCACCCATGCAGCATTGATTTCAGGCTTCCAGGCTAATGATAGATGGTCAAATTTATGATTAATCATCTGTTCAACACTCTGCTGTCTCATATTGTATCTCCTCTGATACTAAAGATGAACCAGGGTAAAAGAGGGATCCCTCCTATTTCAGAGTTACACCTCAGCCCCGGTCATACTGTATTTCAATAGCAATTTGTGCGCCGAAAAATGGGTATCAGCCATAAGAAGGGGGAAAAACCACCCATGCGCTAATACAACTGTGAATCTGGTTCAGACTGCCATCACTGCGATCACTGCCATCCATTCACCCGACTCCACCGATATTGAGGGTGAGAGTCTACAGTGAATTCAATGATGCGCCTTGTTGATACACCCACACCCTTCCAAGCCAAAAACAAAGCAAGAAATGGGTGACAAGTGGGTCAAGGAACTGCGTATAATCCCAATAGTTCAAAGCTTGAGGATAAAACGTTGGGTTACGACAGCAGTTCAATTACCGGTGTTATTCTGGCAGGAGGATTGGCCAGAAGAATGGGGGGCCATGACAAGGGATTGGTCGAGCTTGCCGGTAGACCGATGATTGAATATGTGGTTGAGAGCATGGCCCTCCAGGTGGGTAATCTGTTAATCAATGCCAATCGAAGTGAAACCTCGTATCAATACTACGGTTTCCCTGTAATTCATGACAGCAGGAGCGATTTTGCCGGGCCCCTGGCGGGAATTGCCGCCGCCATGGAGCAATCCTCGTCCGAAATACTTCTTGCCGTACCCTGTGACGGCCCCTGGCTGCCCCTCGACCTCGGAGAGCGCCTCTATCGGAAGATGCTCGAATCCAAGGCGGATGTCTGCGTTGCCCATGATGGTGACCGACTGCAACCGGTGTTTGGCCTCTTCCGCTGCAGCCTGGCTCCCAGCATCATAGACTTCCTCGAGTCAGGAGATCGCAAGATAAAGCTCTGGTTGGAGCAGCAGAGGTCGGTGATAGCGGACTTCTCCGATTGTCCCGAGGCATTCATCAATGTCAATACTCCAGAGGAGCGCGACCGGGTGGAACAGCAGCTCATCAAAGAAACCACTCAAGTGGTATCCCGCCCATAGATTTCAGCTACTTCGGCCTCACTCTAGCGGTTGCTTGGGCAGTAAGCGGATCATCCGGCCAGTAGTGCTTAGGATAACGCCCCTTCAGCTCCTTTTTCACCTCACTGTAGGTGCGTTTCCAAAAACCGCTGAGATCCTGGGTGACCTGTATCGGCCGCTGGGCCGGTGACAAAAGATGCAACATCACCTTTATCCCGCCACCGCATACCGTCGGTGTCTGCTGCAGACCAAACATCTCCTGCAGTTTTACCGCCAGGACCGGAGCCTGCCGATTGCTGTAGTCAAGGCGCTTACGCGAGCCGCTTGGCACCTGGATATGGGTCGGGACCAATCGATCCATTCGTTGTTGACGATTCCAGTCCAGCATCGAACCGAGAATGGATTTGAGATCGAGACGTTTCAGCTGATCCCTTTTAGTCACACCTTCCACCCAGGGCGCCAACCACTGCTCCAGATTTGCCAATAATGCCTCTTCGCTGACATCCGGCCAGTCGGCCTCCGGCTGCCACTGCTTGAGACAGCGCAGTCGCTGCAACCACTCCTCACTTTCACGGCTCCATGGGAGCGCCTTGAGTCCCATCCTGCGGATGCCTTCCAGCAGTGCCTGCTGTTGCAGCTCGGGACTCACTTCGTGCAAGCGCCGGCTGGAAAGGACGAGTTCACCCAGACACTCATCTTCCCGGGCGATGACAGAGCCGGCATCCACTTGCCAGGTCACCGAAGCCTGTGTGGTGATGGCAGATTGATGTAAGGCCCGGATCTCCTCTAGGGTGATGCTAGCTGCCAAAAATACCCTGCCCTCGCTTCGTCCGGCATCCAGGGCAGCGATCACAAGATACTCTTCACTTATCAGGCGATCCGCCTCCGGTAGGCTTGCCCCCCGACCACCTGCCAGGCGATAGCCGCCGGAGCCACGACGCCGGGCGATACGATCAGGAAAGGCGAGGCTCAACAGCCCCCCCAGCGAAAGAGGCTCACGCTCTTCGCCAACAGCAGTCCCGCCCATACGCACCCACTGCCTGGCTGCCTTGTCGATCTGAACGCAGGCCCCCGCATTCACATTCCCACGAGTGTCGAGGCGCTTTCTCTCGCGCCGCCACAGCTGCAACAGCTGCAGGCGCTCCTCAATATCCACCGCCAGTGGCAGCTCTCCCCGCCGCCGTTTCAGCAGATCCCGTTCTGAGAGCAGTGCCGCCAGATCAGCCGCCAATGGCGCCTGGCCGCTGGAGCGCGCGTAATTGAGCATATGAGCCAGGCGGGGATGCAGAGAGAGGCCGACCATCCGTAATCCCGTGGGAGTGATGCGCCCGTCTCCATCCAACGCCTCCAGGCCATACAAGAGTTCGATAGCCTGGGCATAAGCTCCCTTGGGGGGCGCATCCAACCACAACAGGGTCGATGGATCACTCACCCCCCAGTTAGCCAGCTCCAGAGCCAGCGGGGCAAGGTCAGCTCCCATGATTTCGGGGGGTGTATGGGGTGGCAACCGGCTTTGCTCCGCCTGCGTCCAGAGCCGATAGCAGACACCGGGGCCCAGGCGGCCCGCCCTTCCGGCCCGCTGGTCGGCCGAGGCAAGAGAGACCCGCTGCGTCTCCAGACGGGTCAAACCGCTGTTGGGATCAAAGGTGGGAAGACGCGACCAGCCACTGTCCACCACCGTTGTCACCCCCTCAATGGTCAGGCTGGTCTCGGCAATGGACGTGGCCAACACCACCCGTCTGTGGCCTTTGGCCGAGGGTTGGATAGCACGATCCTGGGCCGCCTTGGTAAGGTCGCCATAGAGTGGGCAGATCTCAATCCCGTCTGCCGACAGTTCCCCAAGCAGCCGCTCGGCGTTGCGAATTTCACCGGTACCGGGAAAGAAGACAAGGATATCCCCCTCTTGTTGTTTGAGCGCCCTGAGAACAGCAGCCACCACGATCTGTACCATGGAACCCGCAGGCGCACGGTCCAGGTAGTTAATTTCAACGGGGTATGAGCGTCCCTCCCCGGTTACCACCCGGGCATCCAGCAGTTGAGAGATCGACTCGATATTGAGGGTGGCCGACATCACCAGCAGACGCAGATCATCCCGTAGAACGGCCATTATATCGCTGCACAGGGCCAGACCTAGATCGGCCTGAAGGCTCCTTTCGTGAAATTCATCGAATATCACCAAACCGACACCCTTCAGATCGGGATCCTGCTGTAACCGCCGGGTAAGAATACCCTCGGTCACTACCTCGATTCGGGTCTTGTTAGAGACACAGCTATCGAAACGCACCCGGTAACCTACCGTCTCACCCAGCTTCTCACCCAGTAACTGGGACATACGAGCGGCCGAGGCTCTGGCTGCAAGACGGCGAGGTTCAAGCATCAGAATTCTGCCCTGCAGCCAAGGCTCATCCAGTAGCTTAAGGGGTACCAAGGTGGTTTTGCCGGAGCCGGTAGGTGCCGAAAGCACCACCGCATTGACATCCACCAAGGCGGATTTCAACTCGGGAAGGACTTGGTTGATTGGAAGATGTTCCTGACCAGACATTAGGATCCAGCCATATCGGACTTGCTCTTATTCAGCAGAGTACTGTGTATGCACTTGGTGGAAGTTACCCAATAGGGGGAGCGATTTGCGGGTAATAATGAAGGTCAACGACTTCCGTGACGCCTCTTTGGCGTCAACAGGATAACCAGAGCAAAAGCACCAAAAAAAGCTGCAATCATTGCATCCTCGCGATCAAATCCTATGCCCAGCGCAGTGTAACCGGCGATACCGGCACCAATAGCACTGAATGCCAAGCCACGCATAAATCGACAAAATCCGCATTTTCGTAAGGAATCACTCATCATTCAGCTATCTATTAACCCGTCAGATGTCAGCAAGTTCCGCCAGTGCAGCTCTATCGATTATCTCCAGGTTTTTGTGCTGAAGGCGAATAGAGCCGGACTTCTGTAGTTTAGTCAATATTCTGCTCACTGTCTCGCTCGCTAAACCGAGGTAGTTGCCGATATCGCCCCGGGACATGGATAGGCGCATGGATTTCTGCTGCATCCCCCGCCTTTCCAGCCGTTGGGACAGGCTCAGCAGAAAACCGGCGATACGCTGATCCGCCCCCTGGTGTACCAGTGATGAGATCATTTCATGGTTGAACGCAACTTCACTGCCAAGCAGTTGGATAATGCCCTGCTGAAGCTTTTCCAAGTCGCAATCGATCTCTGTCAGTCTGCTTAGCCGAAGTTCACAGACGCAGCTCTCCTCCAGCGCCCTGGCGGTAAAGGGATAGAACTCACTGGCCAGACCTTCGGAACCAATAAGCTCACCAATAAGCTGGAAACCCACTACCTGGTCACCACGGTCAGATTTTGGAACATAGGTTTTGAATGAGCCGGACTTGACCGCAAAGATTGAGCGGAAGGGATCATCCTTACGAAATATTGTCTCCCCACGCGACACCGGCCGACGCCGGAGCAGAACCCCTTCCGGCATTATTTGCTCATTCTCGCCGTACTCAAGTACCGAACACATAGGATCCAAGCCACAAAGATCACAGGTAACCTCAGCAGGTATGGATGATTCTGGGGTGGCGCAGAGATGTAGCTTCGCTCGACTAGACACAATGTTGACCAAGAGTAAATTGACAAATTTAGTAGGGATTTTGCCAGAATTTCCCTCCGGGGGAAACTCATCACACTTTAATTGGATCCATTGAGGGGGATAAAAACAGAAAAAAAGAACTTCACATAAGCCTAATGCCGGCTTTGATGTGTCTATTCACCCACAATTTGACAAGGTTCACTGAGAATCCACAGGCGAATCCTATTTAAAGATAGTTTCCACAGAAAAACCATCTTTTTCAAGAATCACCCGCAACCGCTTCAGTGCATCCATCTGAATCTGCCGTACCCGCTCACGGGTCACACCCAGTTCATTGGCCACCTGCTCAAGGGTTGAGTTCTCGTAGCCATGAAGGCCAAAGCGACGCTCAACAACTTCACGCTGTTTATCATTCAGTTTACTGAGCCAGTCATCCAGATTGGCATTCAGCCCATCATTCTGGATATTGACTGTAGGATCTTTGGTCTTCTTATCGGCAATGGTATCAAGCAGTGGTTTATCCGCTTCCTTACCAAAGGGGGTATCAACCGATGTGATCCTTTCATTGAGCCCCAACATTCGTTTCACTTCGCCGATCGGTTTATCCAGCAGGTCAGCAATCTCTTCTGCTGAAGGTTCATGATCGAGAGTCTGGGCCAGTCTACGGGCGGCTCTTAGATAGACATTGATCTCTTTGACAATATGGATTGGCAATCGAATGGTACGGGTCTGATTCATGATCGCCCGCTCGATTGTTTGACGTATCCACCAAGTGGCGTAGGTAGAGAAACGGAAGCCTTTTTCAGGATCAAACTTTTCAACCGCCCGAATCAGACCCAGATTACCCTCTTCGATCAAATCGAGCAGTGCCAGACCTCGGTTCATATAGCGGCGGGAGATTTTAACCACCAAACGAAGATTGCTCTCAATCATCCGCTGCCGGGAGGGGACATCACCTTTCTGAGCCAGTCGGGAAAAGTAGACCTCTTCCTCTGCAGTAAGCAGCTTGGCGTTGCCAATTTCGCTCAAATAGAGGCGGGTGGCATCCATCTGTGCGGCCGGCTGATATTTTGATGCGGCGGGAGTGGGTGTGGGACCGGTTTTCAACGGCTTTTTAGCAGCCTTCTTGGCACGGGCGACCGGCTTAACTGCGGTCGTACTTTTCCGTCTCTTTTTAGAAGATGTATCTATCTCGTCATCCATACACAACTCACTAACCTGACTTCTTGCCATTATTATTCCCTCTCAAAAACCATCCGTGAATTCAGACAACGATTCAGTTATGACGAGGCAGTAGTGCCAACGGATTAACAGGGGCCCCATTACGGCGAATTTCAAAATGGAGTTGGGCGTTACCACTTCCGTCCTCTCCCATCTCGGCGATACTCGTGCCCTTGGACACCTGATCCCCCTCCTTCACCAGAATCCTTCTATTTAGCCCATAAGCGCTCAGGTAGCTTTTGTTATGCTTGATGATAATCAAGCGACCGTAACCCACCAGCCCGCTTCCCGCATAAACCACTTTTCCTGCTTCAGCCGCCTTTACCGGCTGACCCACACTTCCCCGCAACTTGACTCCCTTCCGCAACGAATCGCCTTTAACAAAACGCTGCACTAACGTACCCCGTGTCGGCCAACCCCAGCTGAACTTTAACGATTCTTGAGGTTTTTTCCTGTTTGGCTGTTTTTGGGTGATTTTAGTAGGGTTTTTACTACGATTAGGGGGAGAATAGCTCTGTCTCTTTTTTGTGGCTGTTGTGGTTTTACCCTGGGAGATGGAACGATCTTTAGCTTTCGACTTTTCTGCGGCTCTTTTGGAAGGAGCGTTCTTAAGTGGTAACAGGCGTAGCTTCTGTCCCGGATAGATGGTGTAGGGTGAGGGGATACCGTTCCATCTTGCCAAGCTATGGTGGGCAAATCTAAAGCGCCAGGAGATGGAGTAGAGTGTATCGCCCTTTACCACCCGGTAGTACGTCGGCTTGGAAGGCGGTTTTACTGTGGTTTTCTCTCTGGAGACCACCGGTGCTCGCACGGGTGGGCTACAGGCGGTAAGAAAGAGGCCGCATCCGATCATGACAAACACAAAAGCGAGGGAGACGGCTGTTACGCCACAAGGGCGGTTGCGCAGAGGGCTACGATTTAGCATTGTGTCCAGCAAATCGTACCTCCGCATTACACCCTGTTCCTATAGCTTACTGATCACGATGGCAGCTGCCACCAACAGCACCATTAGCCAACCAATCAGGTCTATATATTTTTTCAGCACTGCCTCCATCTTCTCGCCGCCCCAAGCCATCAGCGCGGCCACCAAAAAGAAACGGGCTCCACGTCCAATGAAAGAGGCGAGGACAAATGGCAGCAATGCCATTGAGATCACACCGGCGGTGATGGTAAAAACTTTATAGGGGATGGGAGAGAAACCGGCAACAAAAATGGCCCAAAAACCCCACTCATCAAACCAGTTCTTTGCCTGCAGGTACTTGGGGTAATAACCACCATCCTGAAGTAGCGGCTCAACCAGGTCAAAAGCAAATAGGCCGATGAGGTAACCTAACAGGCCGCCAACCACGGAGGCAACGGTGGTTAATGCGGCCAAATTCCATGCTTTGGCGGGATTAGCCAACGTCATTGGTGCCAGCATCACATCAGGAGGAATCGGGAAAAAGGAGGATTCAGCAAAACTCAGCCCGGCAAGGTAGCGGGAAGCGTGGCGATGCCGTGCCCAAAGCATCACCTTTGCGTAGAGATGGGAGAAGAGCCGCATTACAATACCCCCCCCAGAAGTGGAACAAAGACTACTTGTTCCAACAGCTCCTTATCATAACCTGTAGCGGTGCGGGTCACTCTCACCAGCACCTGCTCACTGCGCAATCCAATGGGCAGAACCATACGTCCACCCGGCTTGAGCTGATCAACCAGTGCCCTGGGAATACCTTCGGGGGCGGCCGTCACCAGAATGCCGTCAAAGGGCCCGTATTCTGGAATCCCCATGCCACCGTCACTGTGGCGAAGGCGAATATTTCTTAACCCCAAAGATTGAAAACGGCTGTGCGCCTGCTTCTGCAGCGCTGCAATCCGTTCGACACTGTAAACACGCTTCACCAGTTGAGCAAGAATGGCGGTCTGGTATCCCGAGCCGGTACCGATCTCCAGCACTGTATCGAGTGGACCGCCCTCCAGCAGCAGTTCCGTCATACGTGCAACGATATAGGGTTGTGAAATGGTCTGACCGTGACCGATAGGGAGCGCAGTATCTTCATAGGCACGGCTCGCTAAGGCCTCATCGACAAAGATGTGTCGTGGTGTGCTGCGTACTGTGTTTAGTACGTCGTTATTGACGATACCCTCATCCCGTAACCGCTGGACCAGCCGCTCCCGGGTGCGAGAAGAGGTCATACCGATACCACGATACTGAGCATTGATCATTGTGGCATCCTGCTCAACCAATCACCCAGTTTTTCCAGGGCCGAGTGACGGGTCAGATCGATCTGTAGCGGAGTAACCGAGACATAGCCCTCACGTATCGCATGAAAATCGGTACCGGGACCTGCATCCTGTTCCAGCCCCGCCGGCCCTACCCAGTAGATGATCCTCCCTCGTGGATCGGTGCTCTTAACCACCGGCTCCGCCTTATGGCGATGTCCCAGGCGCGTCACCTGGTAGCCCTTAAGTTTCTCATAGGGAAGGTCGGGGATATTGACATTAATGATAGTGTCCGCTGCCAACGGTTCACTCTGCAAGTGTGAAACCAGCTCCGCAGCCACTCTGGCACCGGTATCATAGTGATGAGGATTATGATCATTCATCGACAGGGCAATTGCCGGATAGCCGAGAAATCTACCCTCGGTAGCAGCAGCAACAGTACCTGAATAGAGCACATCATCTCCCAGATTGGCACCGGAGTTAATCCCTGCAATCACCATGTCCGGTTCACTCTCCAGCAGGCCGGTGATCGCCAGATGGACGCAATCCGTAGGCGTACCGTCGACACGAATAAAGCCATTTTCGGTTCGTTCAGCCCGAAGTGGGTGTTCAAGTGTCAGCGAATTGCTGGCACCACTGCGATTTCGCTCCGGTGCCACCACGGTGATATCCGCCAGTTGTGACAGGCCCTCGGCCAGGATGCTCAGGCCAGGGGCCTGATAACCGTCATCATTACTTAGTAAAATTCTCATGCCCAGTGGTGCTTATTCCAGTTCTATCTCTCAAGGTGCAAACTATACTGGAAACGGCGCTCAGACTCATCCTGATCCGCACCTCAGCTGCTGGTATAATCGGTACGACAGGATATAGACCATGAGCCATAGAAAAGAGAGTAACAGAAATGATGACATCACCCTCTTCCATAAAGAGATGGAGAGTGCTGTGCGCCACGATCACGACCGGCAGACGCCATTTAAAAAGTCACTGAAACCCCATCCTCTGCCACCCAACCCCTGGGTCACAGATGAAGTAAAAGAGGATGATTTTGTCGATCTGCACCTGGAGACAGGGGAAGAGCTGCTGTTTGTCCGTCCAGGAATTCAGAACCGTCTATTCCATGATCTACAGCGAGGTCGTATACCGCCTCAGGATATGGTCGATCTTCACGGCTTGCGGGTGGTCGAGGCACGCTCCGCCCTGGCTGGATTCCTGACCCATGCCCGCAGGCACCGACTACGGGTGATTCAGATCATCCACGGCAAGGGGATCGGCTCCGAAGGACAACAACCGATACTGAAACAGAAGGTCAATCAGTGGTTGCGACAGCGGGACGAGGTCCTTGCCTTCTGCTCAGCTCCGCGCTTTGACGGCGGGACCGGCGCAACCTACGTGCTGCTGTCGAGAAAAGGTGTGGCCGATGAGCATACTTACGGCAGACGGTAATCAATACACTCACGTAATAGAGAGGTGGCAAAGCTCCCTTTAGACAGGCTGAACTGCAGAATCAGTTGATCTCCCTTGATATCCCACTGCAGATCGTTCACCGCTGCCCTCATGGCACGACGCTCCATCTTCAATCCAAACCGTTCCAATCCCTCTCGAAACAGCCCATCAGCGGCAAGTTCTTGAGCTTCCAGCTCAGCCACAACACCCGCCGTCATCACATCCCCTTTGCCCCAGAGAGGTGCCGAGGTGTGTATATCCATAGTACGGCAACGCCTGAGAATATCTTTATCGATCTCGCTCGCAAGAAAACTGCTCTGGCTGCCCGCCAGAATCATCCGCCCTCCCACCAAAGGCGTATCCCATGTTCCCGCTGCCACCCGTGCCGCCACTACCCGATTAAAAAGCAGTGAACGTGCAGCTGAGAGATAGATGCCGCGTTTCTGCCGCTTCAACCGTTTCAGCTCACCGCGAAACAGCGCAGCGGCTGAGGCCAGATTGCCACCCTCCCGACCAAAGCGCTGTTCACCATAGTAGTTAGGCATCCCTTCCCCGGCCAACCGTGCGAGACAGGTTTCAAGGGCGGCAGCATCTCCACGATACTCCCTAATTCTGATAACAAACCGGTTACCCCTGAGTGCTCCTATTCGCAACTTTCTTCCGTGGCGGGCAGCCTGCAAAATTTTCAGATCGGGGTTTTCAAGAAGGCTCCAATCCGGCTCAGGCTTACCCGCCAGGCGCACGGAGAACCACTGCCGCGTCACCGCATGGCGATCCTTCTGCCCGGCATAACTCACATCACGCCGAGGTACATCAGCATGTCTCGCCAGCTGCCCCGCCACCCACTCGGTGTTGCTGTTGCGCTTCTCGATCTGCAGCAGTAGATGCTCTCCTTCACCATCCGGCTCCATCACGGGGATCTCATCCACCAGAAAATCTTCCGCCTGCTGACGGATCAAGCCACTGCCACACGGGCCGCCAAATGCGTAAGGCAACTTCGGCATCAACAGGTCAGGCTGACAGCTGTCATCCACGCTCAACTGTGCTCCTCCAGCAGTGCCACGGTATAGCAAGCGATCCCCTCACCACGACCGGCAAAACCCATACCCTCGGTGGTGGTTGCTTTGATATTTATCCTTGAAGGATCGACCCGCATATCCATGGCCAATATCTCTCGCATCTTCTCTATGTGGGGAGATAGTTTGGGTGCCTGTGCCACCACTGTAACGTCCGCATTACCCACCGACATTGCCCGTTGGGCAAGCAGGTCAACCACCTGCCGCAACAAAATCCGGCTATCTATACTCTTGTAGTCGTCGCTGCTGTCGGGGAAGTGACGCCCGATATCCCCCTCTCCCGCCGCACCCAGTAAGGCATCGCAGAGCGCGTGTATCAGCACGTCTCCATCTGAGTGGGCGAGCAAACCAAGCTCATGCTCTATTTCTACCCCACCCAGCACCAAGCGCCGACCGGCAGCAAACCGATGGGCATCATATCCGTGACCAATTCGCATGACACCTCCTCTGAACACAAATAATAATATTCATATATTTCAATATGTTAGATATATCCATAACGAAAACTAATGATCCCAAATAATTCCTTAGTATTTTCGTGTGTTATTTTTCAAAAAAGCGACTATTCTTAACTTGATGTTGTTGCTCCAAATAATACCCGACATCCTAAATAAGATCTTTACGAAACCCAAAAATAGGTTTCATGACCGAAGGAGAGAGACCATGCCAATCAGCAACCCACTGACCACTGAAAGCAGCACGCCGCCAAAGAGTTTTGATGAATGGAGTGAAGAGTCAGCCATCGAACTGGCAAAGGAAGAGAGTATCGAACTTACCGGTGAACACTGGAAAGTTATCCATTTCCTCCGCAACCACTGCGAGACCAATGGAACCACTTGTAGCGCTCGACTGTTGCTGAAAGCGATGACCGGCGAGTTTAAACAGCAAGGCGGCAAACGTTACTTATACACCCTATTCCCCCATGGTCCAGTTGTGCAGGGGACCAGGATTGCAGGCATCCCACTGCCCGCTCACTCACTGGATCTCTCATTCGGCAGTGTCCATTGACCTGATTGGTCATATCGCCAATTACCAGGGATGGTTATTGGTGATTAAGATTTCCCCAAACCGATCCTCTCGCCCAGCAACGTGCCGTGGACCAAGAGATTATTGTCCATAAAGTGGATTACTCAATGGTTATCCTGTTACGGCCATCTTTCTTTGAACGGTGGAGTGTAACGCATCTTGGGACGTTCTACGTCCCTGCCTCAGTGGTCTAGACATCACTCAATATCCGTACCAGGTTGTGGAAGCAGGGGAGCAGAAGGCGCTCCTGCCGCGGGAGGGATGTAACCAACCGTAGTCAGGCAGATAAAGAGAGCGGCTTGCCGCAAAACCCTCCCTATTTACACTGATCGATTTTTTAAATTATCCCTGCATCCTCCACGTCCCACTTTTATGTCATGGGCGTGAACTGAGATAGAAGGCTGCCAACGGCAGATCCTCCGGCCGGGTGATCTTGATATTGTCCGGTGCGCCCTCTACCAGTAGAGGTGACTCTCCATAAAACTCAATAGCGCTCGCCTCATCAGTGACCTGCGCACCGGCCTCAAGAGCGGCAGTCAATGCAGTGCGCAGCAGTGAATATCTAAACATCTGGGGGGTAAAGGCGCGCCAAAGCTCTTCTCTGGGCAGGGTCTCCAGCACTTGCTGTGAGTGATCGGCCCGTTTGACAGTATCGTGAAGGGGAAGTGCCAACAGTCCCCCCACCGGATGGCCTGACAGCTGGGAGATCATCTTATCTAGGTCGGAAGGCTGCAGGCAGGGCCGGGCGGCATCGTGTACCAGCACCCAGTCATCATCCTCCGCTACGGGGGCAAGGGCATCAAGCGCATTGAGTACCGAATGACAGCGCTCCATGCCGCCACTCACTCGCTGCACTTTAGGGTGATCGGAAAAGGCGGTCTCGCTCCACCAGCCATCATCATCTGACAAGGCAACCAGAATACGGCTTATCCGCGAATCTGCCAACAGGGGGGCCAAAGCATGCTCGATAACCGGCCGATCATTGAGTCTCAAGTACTGCTTGGGGATCTCACCACCCATACGCCGACCAACACCCGCGGCAGGAACCACTCCCCAAAATAGACTCTTCCTTGTCACTTAGCCTGCTCTCCGGTGGGCTCCACCACCTGGTAGAAGATTTCTCCCTCCCGGATCATGCCCAACTCGTTGCGTGCCCGCTCCTCAATCGCCTCCAATCCCTGCTTGAGATCGGCCACTTCCGCTTGCAGCGCCCGGTTGCGCAGGCGCATCTGCTTGAGTTCATCCTTTTGCAGCGCAATATCCTTTTTCAGGGAATGAACCTCAGCCAAGCTCCCCTCGCCAACCCACAGACGGTACTGAAGCACCAAAATGATTAGCAGAAGCAGTGCTGTAAGGAGTCGCATAGGCTATCCGCAGACAACAGCCGGCAGAGCAGAGAAGCCCCGTGGCTGCCGCATGCAGTGATTATCACAGATTACTGAAAGCGCCCCGACCGGCATACACCGCCTCATCACCCAGTTGGTCCTCTATACGCATCAGCTGATTGTATTTGGCAACACGATCAGAACGGCTCAGTGAACCGGTTTTGATCTGCCCGGTATTAGCTGCCACCACCAAATCGGCAATGGTAGTATCTTCAGTTTCGCCTGACCGGTGGGAAATTACTGCGGTATAACCGGCGTCGTGGGCCATCTTGATCGCTTCCATAGTCTCGGTCAGGGTACCGATCTGGTTGAATTTGATCAGAATCGAGTTGGCAATCTTCTCCTCGATGCCGCGTGACAGAATCTTGGTGTTGGTGACAAAGAGATCGTCACCGACCAGCTGTATACGGCTGTTCAGCTTTTCACTCAGCAGAGCCCAGCCGGCCCAGTCACTCTCATCCATACCGTCCTCTATGGTGATAATCGGGAACTGATCGACCATGCTGACCAGATAATCGGCAAAGTCGGCGGCGCCCATCTGTCGCCCTTCGGATGCAAGGTCGTAGACACCATCTTTGTAGAACTCAGAGCTGGCCACATCGAGGCCCAAATAGATCTCTTCACCGGCCTTGAATCCAGCCTTTTCGATTGCCTCAAGAATGACCTCGATTGCAGCTACATTGGAGGGCAGATCGGGGGCAAAACCACCCTCATCCCCTACCGCCGTGTTAAGACCCCGGCCACTGAGCACACTTTTCAGGCTATGGAACACCTCTGCACCGTAGCGAACCGCCTCACGAATGGACCCGGCACCCACAGGCAGGATCATGTACTCCTGAAAATCGACGCTGTTATCTGCATGAGAACCACCATTGATGATATTCATCATTGGTACAGGCATGCGGTAGGGGCCGGAGGAGAGGTAACGATAGAGAGGTAGCGCTCTCTCCTGTGCGGCGGCGTGTGCGGCCGCAAGTGAAACCGCCAGAGTGGCGTTGGCACCCAGGCGCCCTTTATTCTCGGTGCCATCAAGTGCGATCATTTTCTGGTCAAGCGCTATCTGCTCAACGACATCCATCCCCATCAGCGCCTGTTTCAGCTCACCCTGGATGTTACCCACTGCCTTGAGAACACCCTTACCAAGATAGCGACTCTTATCGCCGTCACGCAATTCCAGTGCCTCACGGGATCCGGTGGAGGCTCCCGAGGGGGCAACCGCTCGGCCAATAGCGCCATCGGCGGTAATAACATCGGCCTCGACAGTGGGATTGCCACGGGAGTCGAGAATCTCCCGGGCTCGAATATCTACTATTTCAGACATGACAGCTCACTCTAGTAATTTTTAATTTTTCTACACCCGCGCTGTTGATTGCAGATGCCCCAAGTTGCTCAATCCCCAATATCACAGTTTCGCTACCTTGGATTTAGGGGGCATTCCAATGGCACGCCTCTCATGGAGGAGTTATGTTAAACCTAGATTCCTCAGTTGACCGCTCCATTCTACGGGCGACGTATTGATTTTAATCGCATTGACTGCGATTACCTATTTCACCCTCGGGGTGAATTATGCTACAGGGTGGATAGCACACTTGCGGCGGCACATTACGGCGTTACAACTCCTTGGAATAGAACAACTATTCCGTGTCGTTGTGCCTTGTACTGCACCACCGCAAGTGCACTCTCCACCCTGCCCAACTGAGGATTCTAGGTTAAGCCGCTCTCCGCCAAAGGACGCGATTTGACCGTCCGGTCCAATTCCATCAGGGTCTCCAGTAGTTCCTGCATCTGTCCCAGAGGCCAGGAGTTGGGTCCATCACTCAGCGCCTTTTCCGGATCAGGATGGGTCTCCATAAAGAGACCCGATATGCCTGCCGCAACAGCAGCCCGAGCCAATACCGGAACAAACTCACGTTGCCCACCGGATGAAGCACCCTGCCCTCCGGGCAGCTGTACTGAGTGGGTGGCGTCGTAGACCACAGGTGCGGCTGTCTCGCGCATTACCGCTAGAGAGCGCATATCAGAGACCAAATTATTGTAACCAAAAGAGGCGCCACGCTCGCATACCATGATCTGCTCATTGCCGGTGCTGCGCGCCTTATCGACTACATGCTTCATATCCCAGGGCGCAAGAAATTGCCCCTTCTTGAGGTTAACAGGTAATCCCTGAGCCGCTACCGACTTGATGAAATTAGTTTGGCGACAGAGAAATGCCGGCGTCTGCAGCACGTCCACCACTGAGGTGACCTCGTCCAGTGGCGTATCTTCATGTATATCGGTCAGAATGGAGACACCCACTTGAGCTTTGACCTTCTCCAGTATCGCCAATCCCTGTTCCAGACCAGGCCCTCGAAAACTCTCACCCGACGAGCGGTTAGCCTTGTCAAAGGAGGATTTATAGATAAAGGGGATAGATGCCGCAGCGGTTATCTCCTTTAGCGTTCCGGCAATATCGATGGCCAGCTGTTCACTCTCAACCACACAGGGCCCGGCAATCAAAAACAGCGGATGCTGCAGCCCTATCTCAAACCCACACAGCTTCACGACTCTTTCGCTCCCCGCTTTGTCGCATTGCGCTGGTATTCACGTGCCGCACGGGTAAAGCCGGAGAACAGAGGGTGACCATCTCTGGGTGTAGAGGTGAATTCGGGGTGGAACTGACAAGCGACAAACCAGGGATGATCAGAAACCTCTACGATCTCAACCAGTTTACCGTCGATGGAGCGACCCGCAACCCGCAAACCCGCCGATTCAAGAGTCTCCAGGTACTGATTGTTAAACTCAAAACGGTGACGGTGGCGCTCGACAATAATCTCATTACCATAGAGCTCTTTTGCCACACTCCCCTCTTCCAGGCGACACTCCTGTCCGCCGAGGCGCATTGTGCCGCCAAGGTCAGAGAGCTGATCCCTGGTCTCAAGTTCTCCTTCTGCATTAAGCCACTCGGTAATCAGAGCGATCACAGGATAAGGTGTTTCGCGGTTGAACTCGGTGCTCTGGGCACCCTCCAATCCCGCAACGGTACGGGCATACTCGATCACCGCCACTTGCATACCAAGGCAGATACCCAGATAGGGCACCTTATTCTCCCGTGCATATTTGACGGTTGCGATTTTACCTTCAACACCGCGTTCGCCAAAGCCGCCGGGGACCAAAATAGCATCCATACCGGAGAGGCAATCGGTGCCCTCCGCCTCTACCACCTCGGAGTCGATATACTCGATATTCACCCGGGTTCGGGTATGGATACCGGCGTGAATCAGCGCCTCCGAGAGAGATTTGTACGCCTCTGTGAGGTTGATGTACTTACCAACCATGGCGATAGTAACGCTGCCATCGGTATTTTCCAGCCCATCCAGCACCGCATACCACTCGGAGAGGTCTGCGGCGGGAACATTGAGTCCAAACTGCCTGACCACGATTTCATCGAGATACTGCTGGTGCAACAGCAAGGGAATACGGTAGATGGTATCGGCATCAACCGCGGAGATTACTGCGGCCTCAGGCACATTGGTGAACAGTGCGATCTTCTTGCGCTCGGCATCGGGAAGGGGCTTTTCTGAACGGCACAGCAGGACATCAGGCTGGATACCAATGGATCGTAGCTCTTTTACCGAGTGCTGGGTGGGTTTGGTTTTGATCTCACCGGAAGTCGGTATGTAAGGCACCAGGGTGAGGTGCATAAACAGCGCATTTTCATGACCGAGTTCAACGCCCATCTGGCGGATGGACTCAAGAAACGGCAGAGATTCGATATCGCCCACGGTACCGCCAATTTCTATCAGGGCAACATCGGCGTCACCGGCACCAAGACGAATACTGTCCTTCATCTCGTTGGTGATATGAGGGATAACCTGAACTGTGCCGCCCAGGTAGTCGCCACGGCGCTCCTTACGAATCACGCTTTCGTAAATTTGGCCTGTGGTGAAATTATTATTCTTCCCCATGACAGCGCGGATATAGCGCTCATAATGGCCCAGATCCAAATCGGTCTCAGCACCATCATTGGTGACAAATACCTCTCCGTGCTGAAATGGACTCATGGTGCCTGGATCCACATTGATGTAGGGATCCAGTTTGATCATGGTGACTTTGAGGCCTCTGGCCTCAAGAAGCGCCGCCAGGGATGCTGATGCAATGCCTTTTCCAAGGGAGGAGACAACACCGCCCGTGATGAATACGAATTTGGTCATAAGACTCTTAATCGGGTGTATGTGATGGGTTGAATACAGTGATTCAGGACGGTGTTAAAGACTACCAGAAACCCCCACCCTCCTCAATCGAAAACGCCGTCTCCCAGGCTTTAATCTGAGAGGCCCCACATTGAGCTTCCTACACACTGCCTCCATCTGGTCAAAGAACCCTTGAATAAGTCATGAGCGATTGCCCTACACTCGGGTCCACGTCGAAACCTCGCTTCCGGCCTAGTAACAGCTGCGATCTTATCTCCTCCCAAACACAGTTCAACTATGCTTAGGCTTGCTTGGAAGCTCAGAATTGTAAATTAATTGAAAGATTATCTTGATCCAAGTCAAGACTATCTGCAAAATGTATTTACTGACCTGAGTGCACATGAAGTAGGGGCAAACGTGAGCGAGCATAAAATAATCTCTTTTGGGAGCGCTAAAATCAGCTGCCGTGGTTGTAGTCTGGTGTCCCTATGCCTTCCCATGGGCCTGGACACAGGTGAGGTGGAGAAACTGGATGCCATCGTCAAACGCAACCGCCCACTCCATCGTGGAGACCACCTATTTCGTGATGACGAAGCATTCCATAGCATCTTTGTAGTCAAAACCGGCTCCGTCAAAACCTACGCACCCAGCGAAGACGGTAGTGAGCAGGTACTTGGGTTTCACCTGCCGGGAGAGCTGATCGGACTGGATGCGATTGAGAACCAGCGCCACCACTGCTCCGCAAAAGTACTAGAGACTAGCGCCATCTGTGAGATCCCATTCCATCAGCTGGAAATACTCAGTAGTGGTATACCCAACCTGCAACACCAGATGTATCGACTGCTGAGCCGAGAGATCAGCCATGACGAAGATATGCTGACTCTGCTGGGAAAACGAAATGCCGAAGAGCGTCTTGCTGCATTCCTTCTCAGTCTTTCGGATAGATTCAAAGGGCGTGGCTTCTCAGCCACCGACTTTTTTCTCAGCATGTCCCGCCACGAAATAGGCAACTACCTGGGCCTTGCCGTGGAGACTATCAGCCGACTGTTCACCCGTTTTCAGTATGAGCGACTACTGAATGTCGAGCGAAAACATATCCAGCTGCTCGATACCGAGCGTCTGCGCATGATTGTTAGCAGTGATAACAGGCAAGGCCGCGAGCGTAGCTGTCCATAAGAGTTCGAACAGAACCATAACGGCCCAGCAGATTTATAGGAAATAAGACTGCATAATCAGCTAGTTAGTGCCGCCATACACAGTTTCCATCACTCCCTTTTTCGATCACCTCAAGTCGTGTCTCATGAGCATGGATCTCATCACCGGAGGCCTGAATAATCTTGAGCGGTGGACGATCAGAAGAGAGCCTCCGGATAGATCCGGCACCTCCCACTCCATCCAGTGAATTGCCGTCGAGTGAGAGCAGGGTCTGCCCACCGGTCATAAAAAGGTAGACTTCCGCCAGTATCTCCGAATCGAGAAGTGCGCCATGGAGTTCACGGTGGCTGTTGTCTATATCGTAACGTTTACACAGTGCATCGAGGCTGTTGCGCTGTCCCGGATGGAGCTTTTTCGCCATCACCAGGGTATCCACCACACCGCAATAACTGGAAATTGCCTCCCAGTCCTTGTTCAGCATCTGCAGCTCATTGTTGATAAAGCCGACATCGAAGGGGGCGTTGTGGATGATTAACTCCGCCCCCCGAACATACTCCATAAAGTCATCGACCAGATCACCAAAGCGCGGCTTATCAGCAAGAAACTCATTGGTGATGCCATGAACCTCCACCGCAGCAGAATCGATACCGCGGTCAGGCTGAAGATACTGGTGAAAATTATTGCCTGTGAGCCGGCGATCAACCATCTCTACACAGCCTATTTCGATGATCCGATGCCCTTGTTTCGGCTCCAGTCCAGTAGTCTCAGTATCCAGTACAATCTGCCGTAGACTCACTCCAACTCCTCCACACCACGATTAGCCAGGTCATCAGCCAACTCATTTTCAGGATGACCACTGTGTCCCTTCACCCATGCCCAGGCCACATGGTGGCCAGTCACCAACTGATCCAGTCTTTGCCAGAGGTCACTATTCTTTACCGGTTTCTTTGCCGCCGTCCTCCAGCCATTTTTTTTCCAGTTATGAATCCACTCAGTGATCCCTTTTTTTACGTACTGGGAATCGGTGGTAACACGGATATCAACCGGCCGTTTCAGAGCCTCCAGCGCTTTAATCACCGCCATCAGCTCCATGCGATTATTAGTGGTATCCCGCTCACCACCATATAGCTGCTTTTGGTTGCCGTCGTAGTACATTACCGCACCCCAGCCCCCCCGTCCGGGATTACCTTTACAGGCACCATCCGTATAAATTTCCACCCTCTCACTCACTACCCAACTCCCGCGAACTTGTTCTTGTTGTCGGCTCGATCACACCACCACCGAGCACCCGAGAGCGTAGCTTCCACGCCGGTTCTATCGGTGTCAATGTCGAAACCCGTTTTACCGCCTGAACTGCATAGGCCCCCGGTAACATTGGCCAATAGCGCCCCCCCAACTGTTCAACCATTGCCAGTCGCCGGATGATGCCCCCCTGCTGCAGCGGCGGTGTAAACATCATTCGCTTCACCTGCTGCACTTCAAAGCCCAGCAGCGACAGCCAATCATCAAGCCGGGGGAGAGAGATAAAACGACCACACCAGGGAATATGCCGCCGACGCAAATGAAACAGCCGCCAGACTCCCCACAAACTGAGTGAGTTGAAGCCGAGAATAATCAGCTTACCTTCAGGGATCAGTACACGCTCCACCTCACGCAGGAGACGATGAGGATCTGGAGAGAAATCGAGTGTATGAGAGAGCAGCACGGCATCAATGCTGTCTGAAGCAAATGGTAGATTTTCCGCATCACCCATCACGCCACAACAGTTAGTGGATCCGGCTGAATCGCGTGAGAAATTCACCACTGTACGGATATGGCTACATGAGGGTGTATCACCCAGTCCATCCGTATGCCGAATATGGAGAAGGTAGTATCCAAAAAGAGCGGGCAGCAACTGCTCAAGGGCACACTTTTCCTGAGCCAGTAGCTCAACCCCAAGTGGGGTCTTATGCCACTGCTTCAGCTCTTTAGTCAGCTCGGGCAATGGGTTGCAGTTATTTCCTTTACTCATGGCCTCTGATTAAAACATATACTGGCTCTGCACAATAATCCTGAAGTCGACTGTAGGAGTGAACTTGTTTGCGAAGCACGCGCCACAGAGCCAATCGCGAACAATTTCACTCCTATAAATACAACTTTATTTCCATTTACACTTTTCATATCACCGCACCCAATCACAGCAGGGAGAAATCTATTACGACAATCCATTAAGTTGATAGGAAGCGTTCTGACAAAAACAGCTAATTGCAGGGCCTTTCATGGAAAAAAAAACGCTGATTGCGTATAGTTCGTTGATCAAGCCAGGATGGCACTATAATTCGTAAGGTTAATAATGATCGTCACTAGAAAAATCCTGACTCCGTTTACCATTGCCTGCCTGCTCTCGCTTACAGGCTGTAATCTCATGCCGTTCAAGCATGATCAACATGTAGCGGAAAATCCGACTGCTGTAGAGAAACCGTCAATGACGATTTCCACCGCTCCTGCCCCCGCCACCCCGGCAACTGTAACTCTGCAGGAGATCGGTGACACAGACAGAACGGTAAAGCAGGTCGAGGCACTCCAGCAGACTGCAGCATCGGCCGAGCCGGAATCCCAAACGGATACCGATCTGTGGGCGCGGATTCGTGCCGGATACCAGATGCAGGTTCCTGATAACGCCAGGGTGAAACAATCCATCAAATGGTATGCCTCCCACGGTAAATACCTGCAACGTATGCAGTTGCGGGCAAACCCCTATCTCCACTTTATTGTAGAAGAGATTGAAAAACGACAGATGCCGATGGAGATGGTACTGCTGCCGGTGGTTGAGAGTGCATTCAATCCATTTGCCTACTCACCTGGAAGGGCCGCCGGTATCTGGCAGTTTATTCCCTCCACCGGCAAAGCTTATGGGCTAAAGCAGAACTGGTGGTACGACGGACGCCGCGACATCGTCGCTGCGACCCGTGCAGCGCTGAATTATCTTGATGCACTGGCAAAGCGTTTCGACGGTGACTGGGAGCTTGCCCTCGCCTCTTACAATGCCGGTGCCGGTACCGTCCGGCGGGCAATTAGAAAGAACAGGAAACGCGGTAAAGCGACAGACTACTGGTCCCTTGATCTCCCCAGAGAGACCGAAGGCTATGTCCCAAAGCTACTGGCGATGGCCAGCATTATTGCTCACCCGGACCAACACAACATCACCCTCACTCCCATTGCCAACACTCCCTATTTTGGCAGCGTCGATATCGAGTCACAGCTTGACCTTGCCCTAGCCGCGGAGATGGCAGAGCTCTCCATCGAGGAGCTGTACAAGCTTAATCCCGGCTTTAATCGCTGGGCCTCGCCACCGGAGGGGCCACATCGCCTCAACCTTCCTTTGGAGAAAATCGACGGCTTTACCGATAAGTTGGCAGAGCTCGATCCCTTGAAACGACTGCGCTGGAAACGTTACCGCATCCGTTCCGGTGACAGTCTCAGTGTCATCTCAGAAAGACACGGCACCACCATCACCCAACTGCGACAGGTCAACAAGATAAAGGGGAACAACATCCGTGCAGGCAAGCACCTGCTGATCCCTATCTCCAGTGAACAACCGGCCCACTACAGCTTTTCCGCTGAACAGCGCACAGCAAAAATCCAGAGTAGCAAACGCAAAGGGAAAAAAGTCGTCTACAAGGTGAAACAGGGTGACAGCTTCTGGAGCATTGCCAACAAACACAAGGTCAGCCATAAGTCACTGGCGCGCTGGAACGGCCTCTCGCCGAGAGATACCCTTAGACAGGGTCAGAAGCTGAGTATCTGGATTAAAGAGCGTAAAAACAGCTCCGGTGATACAGCAGTGGCGGGAGCTAGTCCTGGAACAACCGCACTACCCTTCAGCACACGCAGCAGCATTAACTACAGAGTGCGCAAAGGGGATTCTCTGGCACGTATTGCTCAGCGTTTTAAAATTACCGTGGCGGATCTGAGAAAATGGAACACTCTCTCCAGTCGTTACCTGCAGCCGGGACAGAGGCTGAAACTCTATGTGGATGTAACCGAACAGTCGCTATAGTCTTGATCCCGGTCCACACTACGAAATAGAGTCATCCAGGCTTACCCCCGTTGCTGCGGGTCACTCTTAATTTCGTACACTGCTCAGCACCTCTGGTTACAGAGTCAATAACGAATTCAAATCACAGGTTGATACATAGTTATGAAAAGGCTCTTTGTCACCGTCCTTGGCTCTCTATTGGTGTTTATTACAGCTGCAGCTGAACCCCCACTCTCAAAACCACTTTTCGAAATTGAGGGTGCATTTGAAGATGCAGTCATACACAAGGAGCATCTGATTCTGTCAGCGCGGGAAGCGGAGATGGGTGAGCCAGACCTGCGTGTTTTTTCATTGCACGGTAAAGGTACGCCTAAAGAGTCAGGGCTATACTACTCCACTGGCAACGCCCACAGTATTGCACTCAGCGGTCAATTTCTGCTGATTGCAAACGGCGAGATGGGTGTTGATATCGTTGACCTAAAGAATCTGAAGCAACCTCGTGAAGTGGCATCGATTGAACTGGAAGGGTTTAGCCAAAAAGTTGTGGTAAGCGGTGACTTTGCCTATGTAGCTTCCGGTTTCTATGGGATGCATACCATCGATATATCGAATCCGCACGCTCCCCACCTGGTCTCAACTTTCCAGGCCTATGCACCACCAACAAAAAGTATGCTGACTGAAGAGGAGGCAGATGGCCTCTTTGCCGACAACAGTGAACAGGAAGGTGGCGGTGCCTTAAATATGGGATCGAGTGAAAATTACTATGATGCTGATGACCTGCCCGCCTATGAAGATGTCGAGGAGGAGGTCTCGCTCAAGGATATAGAGCGTAGCGACGGCGTAATGGACTTGCTGTTGAGTGGAAATACCGCATTCATAGCCTACGGCTCCGCCGGCATTATTTCCGTGGACATATCCGATCCCGATAATATTAAAAAACTTCAGGAGTTACGCTTGGACTGGCCGGTAGAGCGCCTGCTACTGGATAAAGGTCTATTGCATGCTGTGACGGGTGTGGGTGGCGTTCAACTGATTGATGTAACACAACCGGATAGAATGACCCTCCAAGGAAACTACCGTACCTTCTGTTATCCACAGGATCTTGTCCGCGCTGGAAAGCATATCTATATCGCCGATGGTTACTGTGGTGGAGATGGCTTGATTGCGGTAACCGTTGATAACGACTATAAAACCACACTAAAGCCTGCCTACTCAGGAGATGTCGGAAATGTCGCAGCCTCTGGTGGAATGCTCTTTTCCATGGCACCAGACAAGGTGTATGCCTTCAAGCCCTAAAGTGAACAACTTAGAGCATAAATTGGCTGGATCGGTTAGGGAAGAGAGGCAGAAATTCAAATCCATGATCAGCAGTGTGCGCCAACGGGTCAATACCTCTGAAGTCTTCGAACCCACCCATGCCGTCGCGGTAATATTGCATGACATGAAAGAGATGCTTGAAGCCGTACCTCACATGGCGAACAACATGAGTCAGATGACCGTCGATATGCATGAGATGAACATGAAGATGGGAGTCATGGCTTATGGAGTGGATTCCACAATGGGCCGTGCGGGACGCATGATGCCGTGGATGCCTTAGGCAAGATCTAATAATGCAAGGCAATCACTCATGACTTGCTCAGTAGTTTTTCGGCATAAGAACCAGGAACATCTTTTCAAATCATGGATGTCAGAATTTATTTTTCTAAAAAGGGGACAGATTTATTTTTTCAGTTTCCTCTGTGTAAAACGGTAGAAAATAAATCTGTCCCCTTTTCTTGTTATCATAGATTCCTTAGTTCAAAAGTAACCTTACAGTTGTCTACGTTTCAATTTCTAATAGCAGCCATTCAGATTTTTGTTTCAAATTTCAAAATGGTGCCAAAAGCGAACCAGTGGGTTTTAATTCTGCTTACGGAGTGTGCCATGAGCGGTCAAATAGCGAGCAAATAAAAACCCGCTAGGGCAAACCATAACGGAGTCTATTGTGGTTACTATTCTGTTATCAGGCTGCTTTCTTACGCTTGGAGAAACCGATTAAACCCATGAGACCTGTACCAAATAGCCAGACTGCGGCGGGGATGGGAACTACGTTGACATCGCCATCACGCACTGCCCATGCACCAGCACTATTGCTTCCTCTGCTTGTGCCTTGGTAACCGCCTGCGAAGCTGAAATTCCAATAATACGTAGGTTCGGATTCTGTGCTGGTCCAGTAATGGTTATACAAGTTTGTAAATAGTGCCAGATCTGGGTCATGGTACCACTGTGCATTCGAGGAGTTTATTACTGTGCCTGCTGAGCCGGTTAGCTCGTTATAGAACATATGCCCCATCTCACTATCGCTGCAGTTGTAACCAGAGCAAGTGCCACTACTAGGGGCCGTTGGCAAGCGCCAGTCACCATATCCACCAAACGATAGGCTTGTCGCCCAGTTATTGGCTGTCACCCAATTTACATGTCCACCAGCTCTTGCATCCGCTAGCCAAGTAATGTCCAAATCGGTGTCGTATACGGCTTGACCGTTTAGGCGTAATACCAAGGCCGCATCTGCTGTAGATATCAACCCAATAGCAAAAATACAAATACTGAGTGCTCTTAGTAGGCGTGAATGCATTTAGTCCCCCTAATCAATCCATTTGGGTTTTAGGCATGCTAATAGATCTATTAGCGGTTACAACTAATGACAAGGACACCCATCATTTGACATACACTCACCGCATGCTACAGCAAGTAGTTTTGCTGGGTGTCCTTGCTGCCGATTGTGAATACTGTGTTAGTTTGCTAACAGTCGGCACCTGTAAAAGCAGTGTTGATCAAGTTAGCACGGGAGGTCTTACAGATAACTTACATAAGCAGGAACTAGAAGCATCAAACAGGTTCAACGCAGACGCTGATAGAGTGCTTCTGTCTCAGCTGAAGGTGAAATGCCGTGATGGGTAAAAAGTGTCTTGCGGCAGCGCTCATAGACGGCCATTGCTTCGGCAATGAGCCCCAGACTCCGGTAGCAGACCATCTGTCGCTGATAGATCGCTTCCTGGCGATCATCCATCTCCAGCATCTTCTGATAAAGCTGTAACGCCCGATTCCAGTCCGTCTGATTTTCCCAATGGCGCCCCAGCAGGCCAAGCCGGTTTAGCAACCGATTATGTAATCGATCCCGATAACTACCAATGCAAAGCGGCATACTATCACCGCGCAGAAAACTGCCTTTGTGCAGTGAGAAGAGATGTTGTTGCAGTTTTAGAGCCTGCTCACAGCCATCAGGTGCTTGATGTGGAAATTCTTCAATTTGCCCCAGCAGGCGTTCCATGGCCCAGATATCAACCCAACAGAGCTGAGTATTAAGTGATAGCTTCCGATCCTGCAATTGGATCACCTGCTCATGCCCAATCAACTTTCGGAACCGGTGCAAGGTAGTATCCAAGGCTCGTTGTGCCTTGTCTCCTTCTGCATCCGGCCAGAGGGCGTCGATCAGCTGATCCTTACTGACCTCCCGACCCCCAAGAGCAATCAGCGCCTTTAGCAACTCCAGTGGTTTCTGTTGCGCCTTACCGTTGAATTGCAACGGCTGGCCATCGATAATCAGAGAGAAACGCCCCAGAGTGTAGATCTTCACTGGCCAAGGCCACACCTCACTCGCTTGTGGTGGGGCATCAGTGAGCAGGCCACGTTTGTAGATAAGCTTCTGGACAAACGCCACTTCGATATTGTTATCCAACGCCTTGAGTAGTAGTGGCTTCATTATACTGTTGCGCCAACCCGGAACATTTAAGAAGCCCATTTTCCGTTGCAGCATTAATCCACGCCGCAGGTGGGATATTACCGCCTGGTCATTCCGACGCTGGAGTTCAAACCAGGCAGAGATCAGCTCACACATCAGTTCCAGGGTCCGGCTCCGTATATCCTGGGCACACTTTCTCACCTTGGTCAGCAAGTCAGTGGCTTGCTCCAACTCACCCATCTCAAAAAGAATCTGAGCCAGAGTGAGGCAAGCCAGCCCCTCTGGGAAGGGAGCGGTAACTTCCTGGTTGATCTCTACTGCAACTTGCCCATGCTGCAGGGCCATCTCCAGATCGCCGGCAATAAGATGGTAATTGCTGCTCAAATAGTAATAGTGACTAATCGCAAGGCGCCGCCCACCCTGCAGAACCGGTTTCATCTGATCAAGAAATCGGTTGGCAGTCTGCAGGTCATCCTGTGACAGGCTGGCATAGATGCTTTGCGCCATCAGCCGATCATCCATGATATGAATACCCGTCTCCGCGGCCATGGCCAACCCATCAGCAACAAGATCTAGGCAGTGGTCAAATTCAGCGGTGTGCCAGCCCTGAATAGCATGATTCATCACAGACTGGAGTCTGGGCAGCGTGACTGATCCAGCATGTTCAATAAGTTGAGTCAGAATATCTGTAACTCGTGTTGCAGCAGCCAGATCACCTTTCCAGTATTGCCAATGCACCAGCACATTGCCGATATCAATTCGCAACTGGATCGCAATATCATCTTCACGCAAGAGCCTATCTGCATGTATTTCCCAGCGTGCCATATCTGGATGCTGCGGCTTATGAAAAAGCAAGGCACCGAGCATGGCCAGCACAACCATTGCCTCTGCACTACCGGATGGATAGGGCGGAGTCTCACGCGTCATCTCATCAAGCACCATGATCCATGGATCCAATGGCCTGAAGTCATCCCATTCAGTCATGATAGACAAGATGGCGCCGCTTGCAGAAAGCAGCATGCCATTTTGCTCCTGTTGCACCTTAAAGCCCCTATAAGCCAAATCAAAGTGGCGCCCACTCTCTTGCTGGTCAAAAGGAAGACGGCAACAACCAAACCAGTAGAGTAACCAGGGGGAAGCATGTAGCTGCTCTTGCGGCAACTGCCTCAACCACTGTTCGAGAAGTTGGAAGCGTTGCTGACCCAGCAAAATGGGAGCCTGTTGGCTGATAATTTTGCACAGGAACGGCCAATCAGTAGCTATTTGCGCTAACCGAACTGCTTCTTCAGATTGACCATCATGCATCAAAATATGGGCGGCCTTGGCGGTAATGTGCTGACAGGCTTCGCTTCCGAGATCACTCACCCCTCTACTGAGCAAAAACTCCCGAAACAGTGGGTGATACTGATAGACAGGCTCAGTTTGGCTACTCCTGCTAGTGAAGTAGTGACGTTCGCAAAGATCCTCAAGAATGGCTTCGGCTCCAACCATCCCGGTTAACTCACAGACAACCACAGGTGTCAGATTGGTAAGGCAGGCAGTCTGCAACAGAAACCGCTGCCCATCAGCATCCAGCATATCGAAGATTTCACTGGCGAAATAGTTAAAGAAGTGATCTCTGCCAACCTCCGTAGCCGACTCTTCCTGCCCACCATACTCAAGCATCAGCACCAAGCCGGCAATCCAGCCGTTGACCAACTCATTCATGCGCTGAACCGCTTCAGCATGAACCTCACCCGACAGCCAGAGCTGGGCGATGCCGAGCGACTCCTTATCAGTGAGTCGCAATGCATTCTGATCCAGCAACGCCAAAGTACGGTTAAATTGCATTCGGCTAAATGATGGGGGCGGTGGGTTTCGGCTGATCAAAATCGCACTTATGTCTTGCGGGATCTCATTCAGTGCAGCCTCAACAATCTTATTCAAGGCGGAGTCTGGTGCAATCTCCTGAAAGTTGTCGAATACCAGCAGTAGCGGTTTTGGCAGCTTATCGAACAGCTCTCGGAAGTAGAGCCGGGCAAACAGCATCAGACTGGGCAATGACTCGGGCGTCAACACAGGTAACTGTTTATCCCGCTCTGGAAGCAACTTCTCGGCAGCACGACTGAAGTAATGAAAAAAGGTAGCCGGATCATCATCGCCGGCATCCACCTGATACCAGATCAGATTCAAGTCACGCTGTTTGATATAGCTGGCTACCAGCGATGTCTTACCCGCCCCAGCCTGCCCCTGAACCCAGATCGCCTGTCGGTCACGATACTGATCTATCAAGTCAAACAATCGTGTTCTCTTGAACAGGTCAGGCAGAATAGGCGGTGACGTCTTAGCGTAACTCATAACCAGAAGAAGAGATGCAGGTTCGTGAACATCAGTGGAACAACCTTGTTTTTTATTCTGTTGTTATCGGTAACCTTACACACCGGATATGCCGCCGAATTTAACCTCCGACTTGCCATGTCGCACTGATAAATACAACACATGACACTGCAGCACGCAAATTTGTCAGGCGAATGAAGCATAACAGCGACGGCCGGATCGCTGTAAAAATATTTACCAACTCCAGCCTGGGCACTCTGCCCGTGCCCAGAGGGCAGCTAAAAAATGAGGGATAGGAATTTGCTTTTGCTGAGCGAAGAGAACGAAGCCACGTCGACCCCTGCCGGCCTCTGAATCCGTGCATTTTTTCTCCTTCACAGTTTCCATATGAATTATGGGCTCACATTCACTCCTAAACACCACCTCTGTCAACAACCGGCACGTTTTTCCGCAAAACACCCCCTCTTTGCCGTCTCGAACACAAACAGCCCCCTCACCTCTCAGGCAGTATCCGGCAACGGCCCATAAGTCAGTTGTGTCTGGCCATTCTGCGGCCAATCATCCTCTGCAGGCGGTGCCCGAAGTGGCGGCCCCCCGGTAGGCCTGAGTCAACAAGCATGAGACGATGGCGCAAAATGCACCCAGGCGGTTGGCGGCGGTGAAAATGCGGTCACAGCAGCTTGGGTAGGGTAAAGACATATTGGCGGTGAGGAACGGCGGTCAGTACCTCATCCTCCACCCAGTCGCCATAGGCGAGCATCCGCTTCTGATGGCAGCCGGGGCAGAAGTAGCGGGTCTTGCAGCTGAACGCGAGAAGGTAGTGAAGTGTTTTTTCAATACACGCAGTTTATGTAAACATGGCATATTGAAACAGTACATTCCCTCTCCCCGGTGGGGAGAGGGAGTTAATGGGACAGTAATGGGCCAGAGTTATTCAGAGTTTCCTTAAGTAACTAGCATTCGGGACAGGTGATGGTTATGGCGGTTGTAATACTGCTCTTCCGGGAAGCACTTCCCTGAAGGAGCTGATCGGTTCCAGACCATCGGTCTTATTGATCATCGGAGCGTTTCTTGTAGTACAGTTGGTACTGAAACAGATGCATTGATTTAAAAAGGAGAGTGAAGGCGGAATAAAATGCTTGAGAGTCTAAAATCACTCTACTACCGGTTGACGCTGGACTACCCCGCTGTGATCTGGACACTGGTCATACTGGTGCTGGCTTGTTCCACCTATTTCGCCCAGAAGCTGGAACTGGATGCCTCGGCCGATTCCCTGGTACTGGAGAACGACCGGGACCTGCGCTATTACCGCGCCATCCGTGCCCGCTACGGTTCAGACGATTTCCTGGTCGTCACCTATACACCGGAAGGCGATCTCTTCTCCGACGAGTCGCTAGCCGACCTGAAGTCCCTGCGGAGTGAATTGAAGGCGCTGGAGCGGGTTGAATCGGTAACCAGCCTGCTGGATGTGCCGCTGATAGACAGCCCCAGGACGAATCTGTCCGAGATCACACAGCAGATCCGTACCCTTGAGACCCCGGATACCAACCGGAATCTGGCCCGCCACGAATTCCAGACCAGCCCGCTTTACCCCAACCTGATCATTAGCCCGGATGCCGGCACCACCGCCATGCTGGTCAATTTTCGCCGCGACCCGCACTATGAGTCACTGCTCAGGGAGCGTGAGACATTGCGGGAAAAAGAGCTGCACACGCCCCTTACCCCTGAAGAGGAGGTGCGACTGGAACAGGTGAGTCTTCAGTTCAAACACCACACCCAACGGTTGCAGACAGAGGTGGCGGCGGATATCGGCGCGGTGAGGTCAATCCTGGATCGGCACCGCAGTGGTGCGCAGATCCACCTTGGCGGTGTACCGATGATCACCTCCGACATGATCCACTTTATCCGAAGCGATATCGGAACTTTCGGAATCGGGGTGACCCTGTTTCTGGTCGTTTTGCTGGCGGTCTCTTTTAAGCGACTGCGCTGGATCTTGGTACCGATGCTGATCTGTGGCACATCGGTGGTGGTGATGGTAGGTTACCTGGGACTGGTGGAGTGGCGGATTACTGTGGTCTCGTCCAACTTCATCTCGCTGCTTCTGATTATTACCCTGTCGCTGACGGTGCATCTGATCGTGCGGTACCAGGAGCTCCATATAGAGGACCAATCCGCCAGGCAGGTCGACATGTTGCGCAAGACGGTGCGCAGCAAGGTGGTTCCCTCTTTCTACACCGCCCTAACTACCATGGTGGCCTTCGCCTCGCTGATCATCAGCGACATACGGCCGGTGATCGATTTCGGCTGGATGATGGTGTTTGGCGTCGGCCTCGCCTTTGTGTTGGCATTTCTGTTGTTTCCTTCGGTCTTGGTCTACCTGAAGCCGGGTACGCCTGTTCTGCGGCGACACGATCCCACTGCGGCGATCACCCGTTCACTCGCCCACCTGATCGAACACTTCGGTAATTCGACACTGGTAGTTTATCTCTTGATTGCCGTGTTGAGTGTGGTGGGCATCAGCCGTCTGACGGTGGAGAACCGCTTCATCGACTATTTCAAGGAGTCAACAGAGATCTATCAGGGGATGCTGCTGGTAGACCGTGAACTCGGCGGTACCACGCCTCTGGATGTGATACTCGATCCCAGCAGGGATTTTCTGCAGTATCTGGAAGAGGAGGAGAAACTGGCGGCGGAGGAGTCCGACCCCTACCTCGATGGAATGGCAGAGGAGGAGATCGACCCCTACCTCGAAGAGATGGATGAGGGGGAGGCGGGAATAAGTGGTGACAGCTACTGGTTCAATGTCTTCGAACTCGAGACGGTGGACATGGTTCACCGTTATCTCGAGGAGCTGCCGGAAACCGGCAAGGTGCTTTCGCTCTCCACCACCATGGCCATGCTGACACAGCTGAACGATGATCAGCCGCTGGATAACATTACACTGTCGGTGATGCATAAACGCCTGCCGGAAGATATCAAGGCTACGCTGTTCGATCCCTACATGGCGAAGGACGGAAATCAGATCCGCTTCGGGATTCGCATTATCGACTCCGATGTGAATCTGCAACGCGACACCCTGATCAAAAAGATACGAAACGACCTGACCGGGAAGCTCGGCCTGGGAGAGGAGCAGGTCCATCTCTCCGGTATGCTGGTCCTCTACAACAATGTGCTGCAGAGTCTGTTCCGTTCCCAGATTTTAACCCTGAGTGCCGTTTTCGTGGCGATTGTGGTGATGTTTCTCCTGCTGTTTCGTTCCGTAAGACTGGCACTGATCGGTGTGGTGCCTACGATGATGGCGGCGGGGATGATCCTGGGCCTGATGGGATGGCTCGGCATTCCGCTGGACATCATGACCATCACCATTGCAGCCATCACCATCGGCATCGGGGTGGACGATACCATCCACTATGTACACCGCTTCAGGGAGGAGTATGCCATCGACGGGGACTACTGGGCCGCGGTCAAGCGCAGCCATGACAGTGTGGGACGGGCCATTTACTACACCTCGGTGACCATCACCCTCGGCTTCTCGATATTGGTACTGTCGAATTTCGTACCCACCATCTATTTCGGCATCCTGACCGGTCTGGCAATGGTGATTGCACTGATCGCCAACCTGACCCTGCTACCGCTGTTGATCGTGAAATTCCGGCCGTTCACTGCCCGATAAGGTGTTATTAACCCAAGTGGGAACGACTGATCTTCAGCGGCCAATCGGGCTCGGCGAGTGTGGTATGGAAGACTATCCCTGATTCACTGGTTACAAGGAGGGATAGGAATTTGCTTTTACTAAGCGAAGAGAACGAAGCCACATCGCCCCCTGCCAGCCTCTGAATCCGTGCCATTTTTCTTCTCCTTCACCGCTTCCATGAGAATTATGGTCCTACTCTCATCTTCAAACATCACCACTGCCGACAATCAGCACGCTTTCCGGCAAAACAGTGCAATTCCACCGGATGGAGTGCCGCAGACAAGTTTGCAGCGGTTATTGAGACGGCACCAATGAATGAGGCAGAGCTATCCGCTTACTGTCGTGAGCGCGGACTGTATGCCGAACAGATCAGTGCGTGGCGAGAAGCCTGCCCCCTTTGTCGGGTATATGCCGTATCAACTGTTTCAGCCACTCTACACCCGGCATGATTATAAAGAGATTAATGTTTAACCAATATAACCAGAAGCTCCGGTAATCAATACTTTATGCATTTTCTTAACCTTTTATTTAACATTATCATTAATAAAATCCTAATTTTTTTGCTAATTTAGGCGTAGTATATTGCAATGACCTGCCGACAGCGTACCAGGAAAAATAATATAGACTAACAAATAATGGCATGTGCTCATGATTTCGAAATAGTTTCCACGTATAAAATGCTGCTGAAATTTTATTTTCCGACAGTGATTGAGTATGCGTACGATAGCGGCCAAGGCACTCTCTTAGCCCATATGCCTTCACAGGATGCTTAAGCAATAAGAGCCAAAAACCCAAATCCTGGCGCTTAGCAATTAAAGGCATTTTTATTTCACCAAAAAAATCAGTGTCATAAATAACGGTCAGACAACCAATGCGACTTTTTGTCAGTAATTGCTGACGATCAATGCTAGGAGGAACAATTACATCTGAGATAGTATTCCCCTCTGCATTAACTCTTTTATAACTTGTATATGTAAATACAAAATTATTCGCTTGCATAAAAGCAATTTGTTTTTTGAGTTTATCAGGCAGCCAGGCATCATCTGAATCAAGAAAGGCTATGTATCGACCGACTGATTTTGAAATACCAAGATTTCTAGCCCCTGCGGCGCCAACAGACTCAGAAGAACTGAATACTTTTATCCTGCTGTCTTGTTCGGCATAAGTGTTTGCAATTTTAAGAGAGTCATCGTTTGAATTATCATTAATAATTATCATTTCCCAATCTGGATAGGTTTGTGCTGACACAGACTCTATAGCTTCGTTAAGATAGCGCTGTCCATTACGAACAGGAGTAATGATTGAGACCAGTTTATTATGATTGCTCGGTTCTGGCTTATTCATAACAGGCATTTTGTTATAAAATCAAGAATAACGTTATTTAGTAAAAGCATAAATCTATCTTACCTCTATTTCTATAGCTATTACACAAAAACACTATCATATTGATTGTTAGTATCAGTCAAATAAGTCAATTTCAGAGTTGTTTTTAAGTTTTTCTCTCTGTAATAACCCGACACGCAATCTTGCAAATTCCATTAAATATTTACGCCCAATAAGTACAGACAAAAGTAGTAATACGGTTACTTTTTCATCCTGCAATATTATTAAAGTCAGCAGAGACATAAAATAGACAAGGAATAATAATTGAGAGATAAAACGGAAACGGTCTTGAGTTTTTGAAATCCCCAGTAATTTATAGAAATTCTGTTTTATTTCTGTTTTTAACATGGGTAATGGCATAAAACTTAAAAATATCAGCAGAGCAATTAACACCAATGCATAGATATCTGTTATAGCCATAATAATTGTAAAAACAAGCATAACCCAGAAAGAAGATGTTATTTTAATAGTTACCATAGCCATGCTATCAGCATCCCCATGCGCATCATCAATATAAAGATTATGGGCTCTGCGTCTGGCAAGCACATGCAGGATTTTTCCAAGAAGGAATGTAATCAGCACTAATATCATTATAGATATAATAAGGTGGAACAATTCAAAACCGGAATTATGCCAGATATCAGGAAGAGCTTCTGGCTTCATCATAACAAAGATTGCTTTTAATGGAAGAATCATTGAAACAGTTTCAAGTATTCTTGAACCGGCACTTAGTAAAGAGACAATCAACCACTCAATGCGGTTTTTCTTTATATCGACAAGCATGTGTATCTCTGGATAATATTCACTTAAAGTATATCAAATAGCTACTGGTTTAACACATAGCGTTTTATTTTTGCAATTTTTGTATGTGCAAATCTTGTTCTGTAATATCCTTCAAGTTGAGTACGTATAATGAACTTACAGACAATCCATGCTCTGATGAATTCATTAACAGGAAACCTAATCTCTTCAATCTGTTTGTCGTCCACAGATTCTTTAATAGTGCATATATCTTCTAAGAGAAAAATATTTTTAAAGGGATTATCTATGGATTTTATTTTGGAATAATCAAGATCATTAAATGAAGTATTATATTTTTCTTTTAGCCAAAGGAATTCTGTTAATGATTCTTGAGTATATATTTTTATATTATTACGTAGTTCAATATTATCCAGATTTTGTAATTTCCTGGAAAGCTTCTTATATTGCATTGTAGCAAAATGTACTAAATCTCTGGTTTCAATAGATGGAAATTGACTATAATGATGAGTACAAAAAATATTCTGTATAGATATAGTACCCGTTTTGCTACTGCCAATGTGAAGAATAAGCCGCAAAATAAATTTCCTATATTAATAAATTTATCCTATTTAGAGATAAGGACACAGGTTGATTTAAACAGATATAATTTTTCTAAAATAAAGATTTATTATACGCTTTAAACGTAATCGAAAAACAAAAGCATAATAAGATAGATAATATGAAATACCACGCTCAAAATACCATTTTGTATCAATTTCTATTCCAGGTATATTAGAAAGATCTACAATTTTTTCTAGTTCAATGGCTCCAGAATATTCATCCATTGAACTAGAATTAATCTGATCATAGTCTAAATCTGAAAAAACAACGTTATATTTATCTCGCAGCCAGAGGTAATCAATAGATGAACGAGTGAGATACGCCTGAACTTCAGGTATTAACTTGGGTTTTAATTTAGTGGATGCCTTGGTATTATGGATGTTGCTTCGTGTAATCCTAGCGATAAACATACGTGTTGAAATAGATGGTACTTTTCCTGTTGGCTGTACTTGTAAACGAAGCTTTCTTAAGGTTTGCAATAATTCCCATGATAAAGCAACATTATTATCACTTGTTTTTTTAACTACACATAATTTAACCGCATCAGGCATATTATGAGTTACAAAATCATAAATAAGATCACCTTTGACAAGTTGACTTCCTTCAAACGCATAAAGATAAACCTGCCCTGGAAACTGAGATTCATAGTATTCAATAACATTACGGATTGACCGAGTTCGAGGGGTTATTTTGTTTAGACCTGTTCTGATCTGTTGTGAAATACGTGACAAATAATCTTTAAGTGGACTTCTTATATAAGCTACTACAGTTACTTCACTAAAATAATCACTTAAAAAGTCCCTAAGTTCAATTTTTGATATTGCTGAGAAATCCCTGAACATTTGTTCTGCTGACAGAATGACAGTATGCGGTGTATATTGTTTGATATCATTTATCAAAGCTGTCCAAAAGTAATAATAATCCTGTTTAAACCAATTTACATCCCCTTCATAAACCTGATGTTCGTGGGCAACCAAATGTTTTGTATGTATGAAGCCTGCAGGCAGGAGTACATGATTATGTCGTGGGGAACGTGTTACTGGATAGAGATAGCCGAGTTTGATCAGTTTTGAAGAATTCTTTACTAGAAAATTCTGTAATGATGTCGTGCCCGTTTTTCCATGCCCAATATGTAAAATAAGCTTTGGTTTACTCAATTTATCTCCAAAATTATCTTAAGGTTATGTTATATAGTTATTGGGGATAGTTTCACGTTTGTTGTTTACTGGTTTTAATATTGACAACAACTGGGAACTTCTTAACAAAAAGAAAAAAACAATACCAATAAAAAATGATGCTACTGTTTGGAAATATCCCATATTAACATTATGACGATAAGTGATATGACGTTTATAAATTCGTCTTATATCAAGCAGAAAAGATTTAGTAGCATTCTTTAAACGTATAATGCGACTTTTTGAATTTATGATAGTCTGTTTTTTATTTGCATCTCTACCCGAAACAAAAGCACGCCAAATAAAGAAACCGAATGTTGAATTCCACAAGGCATGTTCGAACCAGACATCAGGGTGATTAATGGTGTAACCTTCCTGTTTAAGATGTTGTGCCTGCAGATAACAGCTAACTCTAAGTCCTCCACACTGGGTTTCAAACATATTTTTAAGGAACCAGTCACGATTAAAAACAATACTATTAGCATAGAGCGAATTTTTACTCAAACTGTTCATTTCATGATATATAGGAAAAAACCAAAATAAGGAATAAGATTTACTTAAAAAATTATCATCTGGAAAAAAAGCGTGACCACAACTTGCTACCTGCTTATCTTTGAATAATGGGGCTATAAGATCTGCAAAAGTACCATAGACAGGTGTTAAATCGCTGTCGAGAAATGCAATAATTTCTCCTTTTGCCTGTTGTGCACCAATATTTTTCATTGAGTAATAATACGCCAGTTCATCGACAAGAGGCAGTGAGGAAACATTCTTTCCCCAGTCATTGGGCAGTTTACTTAAAAACAATTTAACAGACTCAGAATAATGTTCTCCGTGAGCAATAATAATCTCTATGACATTTACCTCACTGGATTGTTTGATCCAATCAAGCATGCCCCTAACCCTTTTCATCCAGACAGTAGTTGTTTCAAACGCAGCATTATCAAGTTCAATTACAACTGAAACTGATTTTTCTTTTAAATTTCTCATTTAATTTTTTCCCAACTAATAATACTTGTACAAACTAATACCAAAAAATGGCGCAATACAACCCAAGCCGTAGGCAATGTCAGCAACGGATGTACCAATTAAGCGTTTAATAGAACGCTTATCCCAGATGCGGCGTATTGGAACTGCTAGTAATTTTACTGGTGATCCAAATATTTTATAAAAGGACATTAACCAGACTAGTGTGTATCCTTTAACAGGACTATAATTTTTACAATAACGGTAATTAAAACTGACACCATAACGAAACCAGCGTATTAAGAGATATCTTATCTGACGTCGCTTTTTAGGCCATGTTTCAAAAACCAATTCATCTTTTGCTGCAACTATGTGACCACCAGCAAGTATAACACGCATAAAAAATTCACGATCAGAACCACCAAAAACCATATCTTCATCAAAATCCAGGTTTAAAGGGTCGTTTACCAAGCGTGAATCAAAAAGCACATTACTTGTAACTGCTGTTTTAACTATAGGCAGAACTGACAAATCACTGGAGGCACTATAATTGTTTGCTGACTCTATTGTTTCATCAAGGCCATCACAACGAACAACTTCACCAACGATGACATCAGCATCATTAGCAATAAGACCCTGAGTAAGGCGTGACAACCACATAGGTGGAGCGATTTCATCATCATCAATAAATGCGATATAAGAGACATCCAGACGATTTGCTTCACGCACTGCTGCATTTCGAGCAAAAGGAATACCAGGATGACTTTCACGACAAAAAACCAGTTTTTCATTAATAAAATTACTGTCTTTAAGCATGTTTTCCATATTTCCCTCAGTGCTGTTATCAATGACGACAACCAGCATCTTAAAAGAACCGGGTAATTCTTGCTGAAAAAGTGAGGTTAAACAGGCTTTCAGTGAGATTCTGACACCTGAGCTGCAAACACAAACTGCGATTGTTTTTATTTTTTGATCAATCATTGGCAGGACAAAATCACATTTTTATATTAGAGTTTATATTACAATAACTATAGTTTCAGGGATAGGAATTTGCTTTTACTAAGCGAAGAGAAAGGGATAGGAATTTACTTTTACTAAGCGAAGAGAACGAAGCCACATCGCCCCCTGCCAGCCTCTGAATCCGTGCCATTTTTCTTCTCCTTCACCGCTTCCATAAGAATTATGGTCCTACTCTCATCTTCAACCATCACCACTGCCGACAATCAGCACGCTTTCCGGCAAAACAGTGCAATTCCACCACCCGAGACACAAACAGCCCCCTCACCTCTTCAGGCGATATCCGGCAACGGCCCATAAGTCAGTGGTATCTGGCCATTCTGCGGCCAATCATCCTCTGCCGGCGGTGCCCGAAGTGGCGGCCGTGGATCCCAGACACCGACATAACGAAGTATCTGCTCGATTACCGGTACCTCCTCAATCACCGCAAGGAAGTGCATCTCAACGGAAAGGGACCCCATCTGGCGTATCCTGCGGCATATCAGTGCGGCCGATCACGCGCCGGAGATCTCTCCCTTCCGTGGCCCGCCCGACTATTGTCTGGAGCTGGATCAGTGCCAGGTGTGGGGTGAAGATGCCGTGGCCCCGGTTCCGAAATTAGAGTACGACCAGACGGTGAGCTGGTAGCAACTATCAACCGACATGCAAAATCTGCAGGTACTTGCGGCCGGTCTTGGGGCGTTTGTGCCTCTTACTCTATCCGGTGGGGCATTGGGGAGGGTTGCTCCTATTTGAATTGCAGATAGGCCGGAACGTGCCATATATAGTCATGATCAAGTGGTTGATATCTACCTGAATAGATCTTGGATGCCTCGATTCTGTAACATTGTTGCTACGAAAGTGCGTTCAGTGCGACTATACGGATTACTTCAAGCGCTTATTATATTCTTTACCGGAGTCTCCAAAACATCCGTTGGTGCAAGGCCCTCACTATTTGCTATCGGCATCCCGATAAACAGGAAATGTGGCATATTCGAGTTGACGCCGGAGAGGTAGAGAACCGTAATCAACAGAGAAGCAATATTCCCATCCAGAGCTGACGCCCGCTGGGTCATAAAGTTGAAGGCGTTTGATTTCCCCGATACCAGCCCCTTCAGCCCTTTTTCGATCGTTTCCCGGTTCGGCACCAAGGTTCGGTTGTAGAACGAGTCCTGCAGGAGGAAATCCCTGCTACGACCTGTAAACCGCACAACGGGGTCGGTAGCCTCAACGTATATTAGATCAAACCCACGGAAAATCGCGGCTATCCCACCCGAAGTGCGTATGAGTAGCTTCGCTGCTTCCAGTAGGGAGTCATCCTCCTGCCCCCCATGCATGATCCACATCCAGTCATAGCTCAAACGATCAGCGAGCCTCTTGGCGTTCTCTTCCCGGATCTTGCCTCCGGAGAGCCAATTGTAGACCGACTGCTTACTGACGCCGACGACATCTGCTAAACCCTGATATGACAGATCGTGCATCTTCATGACCAGTTTGATTCTTGATGCAAGGCTTTTCATTTCCCAATCCTTCTCGTTAACACACCCTATTCTGAGGGCACAATTCGATGAAGCCAAGTATCACTTGATCACCTAGGAGAAAAACCTAATTGAGGCTTAGTCTACCTACGGTATCTTTGTGACAGTGTAAGCATTAGGTTTATTTGTATGGGCTTAGTTTTTTGTTGCGGGCAACCACTTTCCGCCCAACAGCATAAAACAGGCTTAGAAGAAATCATCATGCGAATGCTATTTTTGTTAATTATCGTAGGTATCTCTTCGGCCGCAATGGCCGATCTAAAAAGTGATGAAGTCGCTTACTATCAGAACCTGGCGGATAGTCCCACCATTGTTTCCATCCAAGACGGCGACTGGGGCGATACAGCGGCCTGGGATCCGGGTAGGACTCCAGGTTATGGTGATCGTGTCCTGGTAGCCCATCAGGTACGCCTCAACGGTATCCACACCGATCCGGTGGCGACCATCGACATCACCGGCGAGATATACACAAACCGGAAGCAAAAGATCGAGCTTCACTTCGATACCATGCTGGTGAACGAGACCGGTACCCTGCGAATGGGCGACGGAAACAAGGGCATTACCCAGAAGCAACGATTGGTTGTGCATGACATCGACGGCGGCGCCCTAGATGAACTAAGCCGCGCTCAGGGGATTATCAATATTGGCACTGTGCATCTACGGGGCAAACGGGTGAAACCCTATCTGGGGCAGAGGTCAGCGGCTTTGACACCTGTATCTGGGTAAACGAGAAAGGCGGCTCCTATGTAGAGAACGCAGATCTGTCTGGCTGCGTAACACCGGTCAGGGGGTCGATAACTCTGGTAGAGCCTATCATTTATTTAGTGACACGGGATGTGCAAGCAGGCGCCTGACGAGCGTCCTGCCTGCCGGCCTAACTTATCCCCGTTAACATGTCGAGGGGATGAAAAGCTATGGCCACATCGCAGAGGAGAGACATGGCTGCATGGAGTGACAGGGACGATACCGCACATATCGACGAGGAGCGCGTGGCCAGGCAGTTGGAGATCCAGGCCGGCCGGGTTGCAATCGTATTCGATTCGCAACCGCTGGCCATCATGGTCACTTTACTGGTGGCTACCATTTTGGCAGTGGTCCTGTGGCCGGTCATTAGTCACGACACCATTTTGACGTGGCTGGCACTGACCTATCTGGTCAACACCTGGCGCTGGGGCTGGTACAGCCGTTTCAAGGCGACGCCGTCGAAGCAGCGACGTGCGCTGGCCTGGGGATACAGGGCGACGGCAGGCGGACTGCTAGCGGGACTTGTCTGGGGCAGTGCCGGACTGGTGCTGTTTCCTCCCGAGAACCTGGTGTACCAGGTGCTTCTGGTCATTTGCATCACCGGCATCCTGGCCGGCGCCGTTACCACGCTTTCCGCCATGCTGCCGGTGGCCGTGGGGTTTCTCCTGTTTTCCGCTGTACCCCTGATACTTCGTCTGGCCTCGAACGAAGTCGGCATTGCCCCCGCCGTGGGCTTTTTTTCCGTACTGCTATTGTTGGTCCTGCTCGGCTCCGCTTACCGCCTGAACCGGTTCATCACCGAGACATTGAGCGAACGCCACGGCCGACTGATGGCGGAAAAGATCGCACTGCGCCAGGCACGCTACGATGCGTTGACCGAACTACCGAACCGGCGCTTTTTCGTCGAGCGCCTGGCCCAGGAAATGCAACGCGCCATTCGGCATCGCCAGCGTGGGGCGCTGCTGTTCATCGACCTGGACAACTTCAAACACATCAACGATTCCCTGGGACACCAAATCGGTGACGAGCTGCTGCGGAAGGTGGCCGAGCGCATCGGCGCCCGTGTGCGTTCGGAGGACACGGTGGCGCGCCTCGGAGGCGACGAGTTTGTCGTCCTGCTGCCCCATGTGGACGGCGAGGAGGGGCACGCCGTCGGTCGTGCCCAGGAATTCGCTGCTGGCCTGTGTCGAATCCTGGCCGCTCCCTACCACGTCTGTGATCATGAGCTGCAGGTCTCGGCGAGTATCGGCATAGCCATGTTTCCAGATGACGGCCACCGGCCGGAAACCATACTCACCCACGCCGATACGGCAATGTACCAGGCCAAGAAGGCCGGCCGCGACACCACCAGATTTTTTCATCCGAGCATGCAGGAAGCGGCGAACAACCGGTTGACCCTGCAGCGGGAGCTGCGCCAGGCCCTTGAGCGTGAAGAGCTGTTTCTGGTCTACCAGACTCAAGTGGATGATGGCGGCCGCACCATCGGCGTTGAAGCCTTGCTGCGCTGGAACCATCCGACTCGCGGGCTGGTGATGCCTGCTGACTTCATCGGTGTGGCGGAAGAGACCGGTCTCATCCTGCCCATCGGTGAGCGGGTCCTGGAGATGGCGTGCCGCGGTTTGGCGGAGATAACCCGGCACCAGCGTATCCGGATCTCCGTAAACGTCAGTCCCAGGCAGTTTCGACAGGATGGATTCGTCGACCAGATTCTGAATGTTTTGGCCACCGGCGGAGCCGATCACCGGCTGATATGCCTGGAGATCACCGAAAGCTCGATCATGGACGATATCGAACTGGCAGTGAAAAAAATAGAGCGACTGCGTAACGAGGGTATCTGCATCGCCCTGGACGATTTTGGAACCGGTTACTCCTCGCTCAGCCAGCTCCGGCGATTGCCCTTGGACAAGATCAAGATCGACCGCTCATTCATACGCGAAGTCACCAGCGTTTCCGACGACGCGGCCATTGTCGAGACCATCATTCTTCTCGCGCATCGCCTGGGCCTGGATGTGATCGCGGAAGGTGTCGATAGCGATGAAATACGGGACTTCCTGGTTGCTAAGGGGTGTCGAGGTTTCCAGGGTTTCCTGTTCGGTCGTCCGGTGAGCGAGGCCGCTCTGGTCGACGGTTTCGATGGCGCGGCATTGAGCGCAAGCGAAGCCTCTGTTTTACACAAGACTTCTCTACCGATGGGGAAAGGTTGCGTGCAAAAATGAATTTTGAAGAGCATTCACAGACTGCATTGGACTGGGTACCGGATGGTGTTCTGGTTGTGACAAGGGATGGGCGGGTGCACGCCTGCAAAGGGATAGGAATTTTCTTTTACTGCTTTTACTAAGCGAAGAGAACGAAGCCACGTCGCCCCCTGCCAGCCTCTGAATCCGTGCCATTTTTCTTCTCCTTCACCGCTTCCATAAGAATTATGGTTCTACTCTCACCTTCAAACATCACCACTGTCAACAATCAGCACGTCTTCCGGCAAAACGATGACGCAAAATGCACCCAACCTATGACGGCGGTGAAAATGTGGCCGCAGCAGCTTGGGTAGGGTAAAGACATATTGACGGTGAGGGACAGCGGCCAACACCTCTTCCTCCACCCAGTCGCCATAGGCAAGCATCCGCTTCTGATGGCAGCCGGGGCAGAAGTAGCGGGTCTTGCAGCTGAAGGCTAGGAGGTAGCCGTGACCGCAGCCGTCACAGTAGATGCGGGCAAACCCCTTGTGCAGATCACCGCAGTCGATAAAACGTTCCAACACCTGCCTTTCAATCGGCCGATGGATGGCACTACTACTCTCCAGTTCGTCACTGTGCTTGTGTACACATTGATAGAGTGGACTGATTCGTGGTGACCGGGGGCTATAGACACCGGTTTTGAGCTTTGCTTCCGTGCAAGCCATGACGCCATCTCCAGAGATGGGACGGAGAATATACCCAACTTCACGATTCAGAACAAATATAGAACCTTATTTTGCATCACATAACGATAATTATTCATTTCGTATAGGTCACGTCATATCGAATATATGAATTATGCTTTTACATCATACCAATCAATCGTTTTTATTGGTATGTCTGTCTCGTGTGAGGCGAGCTAATAGTGCAATAGGAGATCATACATATTTATGTAAAGTAAGAGTTAACAATTGGTTACATTTGACCTATAGGGTTCAAATTATCTCTGCTGTATATTTGAAACAAGCATCGTATTTAAAAAGCAATGATATTTTTAAATTATTTTCAGGAGAAAAAAACATGGGTTTATTTGATTTTGCTAAAGACATGGGCAAAAAATTATTTGGAAGTGGCGATGATCCAGCTGAAAAAATTCAGCAAAGCATTGAATCTAACAACCCCGGTATTACCAATCTTAGTGTCGCTTATGAGGATGGCGTTGTCGGCCTAAGCGGTAAAGCAGATTCGGCAGAAGCGGCAGAAAAAGCTGTACTACTGGCAGGCAATGTGCGAGGTGTTACCGATGTCAAAATCGACAATCTGGATGCACCGGCTCCAACTCCAGAAGTTGAGTACTATGTAATTGTAAGTGGGGATAGCCTGTCCAAAATCGCCAAAAACTTTTATAAAAATGCGATGGATTATCCGAAGTTATTTGCCGCCAACCGTGAAGTTATCCAGGGCCCTGACCTGATTTACCCTGGCCAGAAAATTCGAATTCCACCGAAGACCTGGTAATACTATTAACTCATTTCTGGACTCAGGGAAGAGTCTCTTAATAACATACAACACTTAACTTTATCAAAAGAGAGCGCAAATTATGGATATAAATCAAATATTGAAACTAGGTGCACAGGCCTTCATGAAAAGTCAGGGTAGTGGCGATGCCGGCGGCAATCTAGACCCTGATATATTAACTACTGCGTTATCAGGTTTAAGCGGTGGTAAAAAAGGAGTGGATATAGCTTCTCTTGTAGGCGGAATGCAAAGTGGTGGAATGGGGGACATGCTGCAATCGTGGCTCGGCGATGGACAAAATCAGGCCATTTCAGGAAGCCAGGTCAGTAACCTGTTAGGTTCAGATAAAATTAGAGCATTTGCCTCTCAACTTGGTTTAAGTGAAGAAGAAGCTATTGGTGGATTACAGGATGCTATGCCGCAGATAGTCGATAAAGCCAGCAGTGGTGGTTCTCTACTGGATTCCATTGGTGGCGTGGGTGGAGCTCTAGGCCTGGTTAGTAAGTTATTTGGGAAATAATACCCTAAATTGAATCATTCTTCGAAGGTGCTTATTTCAGGGGTTTTTTCCAGAGCAAAGGGGTGTTCCCTCGCTGTGGTTGGTTCCCCTTGCACGCTTCCCCAAGCACTTCCCTCTCCTCCTCCAAAGGGCTCCGAGCACGTCGCTACACACCAAACCGCAATTGCTCCTGCCGCTCATCAGTTTTCTCTTGATTTCAGATATATTCAATAACTATATCCTCATCAAGGCCTACTGTGGAGACAAAATAGCCTCTCGCCCAGAAATGTTCGCCGGTGAAATTTCACTACGATATAAAATATGCTGGATTGCAGCTTGTCTGCTTTCCCTTTGCAAACTGCAATACAGCCATGTAGTTAGTCTAAATTCTGAAAGATGCTTTTGAAATGCAATTTATCTCTACAGATCATTAAGTAGTGATTTACAGTTCTTCAAACTCAGCAGAGGCAGCATTTTGTTTTAACAGTGCAATTGCATTTTCTCTATCTATCTCAGATGGGAAGAGTGCACTGGTTGCAACAACCTGACCATTGGTTGCTTTTATATTGAAGAAAAACTTGCCATTTTTTGACTCTTTAAGATCGTATCTAGCGAGTTCTTGGGAATTTTTCTTAACCGATTCAATTCCATTTACAGCGCTTTTCTTTGCTGAGTAATTCTCACTTTTAACGATGCTTTTTCCGGCATCATCAACAAACGAGAAGCTGAATGGTTCTTTTGCTTCACTCTTTTTCAAAATGACTCTCATACTCAATTCCTCATTCCGTGCTATTTTTGAAATATATTTTTTGCTCTACTAATATCGCAACAATTTGGCTGTCTATCATTATTGCCATCCTGCCATTGGTTGTGTGTTATGGAGATATTTATCTCACTATCATGTCGCGATTTATGCGGCGATTAATATCTTATCTGAAATAAGATATTTTAATTGTTAACATTTGTTTCATGTATTGAGTAGCGGGATAAGTGATTACGTCGTTCTATCAGGTTTATAAGGGTGCTTTATGGGGGGATGTTTATTGCACTGCGCTTTTTGGAGCTCGCTGTATCTGGTAGTGAACAGGGAGGCTCATGAGCCTCAAACTGTTGACTACGAACTGTCGGATCTGCCCCCGAAGTTTCGCCGCTTTATTAGCCTTAGAAGCAAAGGGGGTATGTCGATACTGCACTAAGGCAGGCGCGCTATTTCAGGACAATGCCAGAGTTCTGGATGAACCTGCAGACAGTCTATGATCTAAAAATGGCTGGGATTACCGAGGGTGAGCAGGTCAATAGGGATGTAACACCCTGCGCTTTATAGCGCCTCATCCGCCTCCAGATCAAAGGCTGCTTTGATCAATCTCTTGGTGTAGGGCTGTTGGGGGTTGTTGAAGATCTCTTCGGCACTCCCCTGCTCCACCGCCTTGCCCTCCTGCATGACGATCAGGTTGTCACTGAGAGCACGTACCACCTTGAGATCGTGACTAATAAAGAGGTAGGCGAGGTTGTGCTTCTGCTGGAGATCCCGCAGCAGGTCGATAATCTGGGCCTGTACCGAACGGTCAAGGGCAGAGGTGGGTTCGTCGAGCACCACTAGGCGGGGGTGCATGATCATTGCGCGGGCGATGGCGATACGTTGACGCTGGCCACCGGAGAACTCGTGGGGGTAACGGTCGCGGCTATCGGGGTCGATTCCTACCTCCTGAAGAATTTCGATTACCCGCTGCTCACGCTCCTCCTCGTTGCCGATATCGTGGGCCGTCAGCCCCTCTTCAACGATCTCCCGGATAGAGAGACGGGGGCTGAGGGAACCGTAGGGGTCTTGAAACACCACCTGCATCCGCCGCCGTAGGGCCTTCATACCTGCTGCATTTTTGGCTGATATTTCACTTCCATCGAAATGGATCGTGCCTTCACTCTCTGCCAGCCGCAGTAGTGCCAGAGCAAGTGTTGTTTTACCTGAACCGCTCTCTCCCACGACCCCAAGGGTGTGACCCGCCTGAAGTCTCAGGCTGATCCCATCCACTGCCTTGATATGATCCACCGTGCGTCGGAGAAAACCTCTCTTGACCGGGAACCACACCTTGAGGTTATCGCAGGCAAGCACCTCCGGCGCATCCGCCTCACCGGTGATCGGCTGCCCCTTGGGTTCAGCTTCCAGCAGCATCTGTGTATAGGGATGCTGAGGGGAAGCGAACAGTGCCTGAGTCAGTCCCTGCTCTACAATCTTTCCCCCCTGCATCACCGCGACATGGTCCGAGACCTTTTGAACTATGCCAAGATCATGGGTAATCAGCAGAATCGCCAATCCCATCTCCTGCTGAAGATCTTTCAACAGGGTGAGAATCTGTGCCTGAATAGTCACATCGAGGGCGGTGGTGGGTTCGTCAGCAATAAGGATATCGGGATCGTTGGCCAGGGCCATGGCGATCATCACTCGCTGGCGCTGACCACCGGAGAGCTGATGGGGGTAGCTTGCCAAGCGCTTTTCAGGATCACGAATACGCACTTTTCGCAGCAATTCCAGCGTACGTTCCCTTGCCTGAATCCGGGTGAGGCCTTTATGCACAATCAGCACTTCACTGACCTGCTTCTCCACGCTGTGCAGTGGATTGAGAGAGGTCATCGGCTCCTGGAAGATCATGCCGATTCGGTCACCACGCACCTTGGTCAACAACGAACGGTTGGCACCGACCAGTTCAGCACCATCAAAACGGATGCTGCCGCAGGGGTGGTGCGCCTTGGGATAGGGCAGCAGCTGCATCACCGACAGGGCGGTAACCGACTTGCCGGAACCACTTTCCCCTACCAGCGCCAAGGTCTCTCCCCGCCTGAGCTCCAGGGAGACCTGCCTCACCGCCTCTATCTCTTCTCCATTAGAGTGAAAATAGGTGGAGAGATTATCAATCACCAGCAGGGGGCCGTCGCTCTTCTCAGGTTGATTGCTCATCCTCTACCCCACGCTCTTTCGTGGATCGAAGGCGTCGCGCACCGCTTCACCGATAAAGATCAACAAGCTTAGCATCACTGCAATAGTGAAAAAGCCGGCAAGCCCCAGCCAGGGCGCCTGCAGATTGGCCTTGCCCTGTGCCAACACTTCACCCAGAGAGGCGGAGCCCGGTGGCAGGCCGACACCGAGAAAATCGAGGGAGGTCAATACTGTTACCGATCCTGCGAGAACAAAGGGGAGAAAGGTGAGGGTTGCCACCACCGCATTGGGCAGCACATGACGGAAGATAATCACCCGATCACTCACCCCCAGTGAACGGGCGGCACGAACGTACTCAAAGTTACGCGCCCGCAGGAACTCCGCCCGTACTACGCCGACAAATCCCATCCATGAGAAGAGCAGCATCAGTCCCAGGAGCCACCAGAAGTTGGGTTTGACGACGCTGGCGAGAATGATCAGCAGATAGAGGGTGGGCATGCCCGACCACACCTCAATAAAGCGCTGGAAGAGTAGATCGACCTTGCCACCAAAATAGCCCTGTACCGCACCCGCCGCTACACCCAGCAAAGCGGAGATAATGGTCAGGGTAAAACCGAAGAGAATTGAGATACGGAAGCCGTAGATCAGCCGTGCGCTGAGATCACGTGCCTGGTCATCAGTGCCAAACCAGTGGGTCTCATCCGGTGGCGAAGGAGCCGGCACCGGCAGATTCCAGGCGACCGACTGATGATCATAACGAATCAACGGCCAGAGCATCCAGCCATCACTGTTGATCTTCTCCATCATGTAGGGATCGCGGTAGTCGGTCTCGGTCTCCAACTCACCGCCGAAAGTGGTCTCTGGATAGCCATTGAGAACCGGGCTGTAGAGACTCCCCTGATAGCTCAACAGAAAGGGTTTGTCATTGGCGACAAACTCGGCAAAGAGGGTAAAGGTAAAAAGTGCAAGAAAGATCCATAGCGACCACCAACCGCGACGATTGGCACGAAAGACCGCCAGCCGCCGTTGGGTCATGGGATTTATCTTTCGTGCTCTTTTGGTTGTGACTGCCTCACTCATCCCCTCACCCCTCCCTGCTCTCAAAGTCGATACGGGGATCGATGATGGTGTAGGTCATATCACCCACCAGATTCATCACCAGTCCCAGCAGGGAGAAGAAGAAGAGCGTACCGAACATCACCGGATAGTCACGGTTGAACGCCGCTTCGAAACCCAGCAACCCAAGTCCATCAAGCGAGAAGATAATCTCGATCAGCAAGGAACCGGTAAAGAGAATGCTGATGAAGGCGGTGGGGAAACCCGCGACAACGATCAGCATGGCGTTACGAAAGACATGGCCGTACATCACCCTGCCCTCATCCAACCCTTTGGCCCGGGCGGTCAACACATACTGCTGATTGATCTGATCGAGAAAGGAGTTCTTGGTCAACATGGTGAGTGTAGCGAAGCCGCCGATGGTCATCGCGGTGATCGGCAATGCCAGATGCCAGAAGTAGTCGCCGATACGTTGGGGCCAACTCATTGCGTCCCAATTTTCCGAGGTGAGTCCAGCCAGAGGGAACCAGTCGAGATAACTGCCACCGGCAAATACCACCAGGAGAAAGACCGCAAACAAAAAGCCGGGGATAGCGGTGCCAAGCACAATCAGTACACTGCTCCAGACATCAAAACGGCTGCCGTCCCGCACTGCCTTGGAGATACCGAGAGGGATGCTGATGAGATAGACCAACAGCGTGGTCCAGAGACCAAGGGAGATGGAGACCGGCATCTTGTCCAGCACCAGATCCACCACCTTGCGATCACGGAAGAAGCTGTCACCAAAATCGAAGACGACATAGTTTTTCATCATCTCGATAAAGCGGATGTGTATCGGCTTGTCGAAACCGAAGCGCACCTCCAGCTCCTTGATAAACTCTGGATCCAACCCCTGGGCGCCACGGTACTTGCTCCCACCTCCAGCAGCAATATCAACAGTATGCTTCCCACCACCCGCCAGAGAATCACCACCACTCCGTGTGATGCGATCCGTGATAGCGCTACCCTCACCCGTCAGTTCGGCAATCGCCTGCTCCACCGGCCCCCCCGGTGCCACCTGGATAACGATAAAATTGATCACCATGATAGCCAGCAGGGTCGGGATAATCAGCAGCAGACGGCGAAAAATATAGGCACCCATATCAACTCCTCCTGCGCAGATAACGCGCCATCGACCAGATACCGGCCACCAGTAGTAGCAACAGCAGCAGGGTACGCCAGCTCGGTGTTGCAGGTGATTCAAGCGCCTCATTTACCGGTGTCAGAGAACCTCCCTCCGCCACCATAGCCGCCAGCTGCGTCGCCCTCTCCTCGTCGTACCACCAGCGCCCGGTCATTACACCCGACTTGATGGTGACATCGGGGCGACTGAACTTATCCCAGTAGAGAATACGGTCGGCGGGAATATGCCAGTTGGGTATGACATAGAAACCGGCCAGCAGCACCCGGTCCAGCGCCTTGGTGTTGGCCACCAGTTCGGCACGGCTGGAGGAGGCGATCATGCGCTCCACCAGTAGATCGACCACCGGATCTTTGATACCTGCGAGATTACGACTACCTGACTGCTTGGCCGCCTTGGTTGTCCAATTATTGCGTTGTTCATTGCCGGGATTTTCCGATTGGCCCCAAACATACACCAACATGTCGTAATCAAAGCTGCGAATACGGTTGACGTACTGGGTCGAGTCAACCAGGCGGACATCAACGTCGATACCCAATCGCTCCAGGTTTCTCACCATCGGCAACACAATGCGTTCAAAGGCCTGGGAGACCAGCAGGATTTCAAAGCGGAATGGTTCGCCACTCTCCTTGTTGACCCGCTTCATATCCCGCACCACCCAACCCGCCTGTTTCAACAGACGATCAGCTTTTAGCAGATTGTCGCGGGCCCAACCGCTGCCGTCGGTAGCGGGAACTTCGTAGGCTGTATCAAAGACCCGTGCGGGCAGCTGGTCACGAAACGGTTCCAACACCGCCAGTTCAGCTCCCTGTGGCAAGCCCTCCGCCATCATATCGGAGTTGGAAAAGTAGCTATGGGTGCGAGTGTACTGGCTGAAAAAGAGATTGCGGTTGGTCCAGTCGAAATCGAAGGCGTAAGCCAGAGCCTCACGGGCAATAGGGTCGCTAAATTTTGGCCGCCGGGTATTGTAGATAAAACCCTGCATACCTGTGGGCATGCGGTGTTTCACCCGCTCCATTTTAAGCCACCCCTTCTCCACCGCCGGCACCTGGTAGTCCACCGCCCAGGCTTTGGCCTGATTCTCCGCACGGTAATCGATATCACCCGACTTGAGTGCAAGGCGAATGGGAGTCTCATCTCGGTAGAACTTGCTATGCATGCGATCGAAGTTATTGGTTCCAACCCTCACCGGCAGATCCCTTCCCCAGTAATCGGTTACCCGTTCCTGGATTACGAAGCGCCCAGGTTCAAATTTGGCTACCCGGTAGGGGCCGCTTCCCAGAGGTGGCTCCAGGGTGGTCTTCTCAAAATCACGCTTCTGCCAGTAGTGCTTCGGCAGGATGGGAATCTGACCCACGATCAACGGCAATTCCCGATTATTACGTTCCTTGAAGTGAAACTTTACCCGCCGCTCCCCTAACTTCTCCACTCTCTCAACGCTGGAATAGTAGAAGCGGTACTGGGGATCACCCTTGGTGGTTAGCATCTCGAATGACCAGATGACATCGTCGGCGGTAATTGGTTTACCGTCATGCCAACGTGCCTGAGGGCGTAGGTTAAAGATGATCCAGGAGCGATCATCGGGCCACTCAATGGTCTCCGCGATCAGTCCGTATTGGGTAAAAGGTTCATCTTGACTAGTAACCATCAACGACTCTACCGAGCCGGTACTGACGGCATTGCCTTTGGGAATATAGGGGTGGAAGCTGTCAAAGGTCCCCTTTGTGGCAGTACGTAGGACGCCACCCTTAGGAGCCTCGGGATTAACATAGTCAAAGTGCCTGAAGCCGGCAGTATACTTCGGCTCATCGTAGAGAGCGATGGCGTGGGATTTATGGACAGTCGCCCACCCCTGGCTGCAGACAAGCAGAAACAGTAGAGAGAGAGTAATCTTGTTTGCCACAGAGAAAAGCATCAATATTTTATATTGTTGTTGCAACTATTCAGCAGAATGATAAACGACCATACAGAAGACGAGGCATTCTACTCACAGACCACAATCAGCACCCGAAGTTCTTTTACAATCAACTCTTTTCCGGTACCTTATCACTTAGCATTTAGGGCGGCTCAGTTGGCCTTTTCTATAAGCAGCAGTTACCCTACCACACCAGTCTGAAACAGAGTATCAAGGATTTTTCATGGGTTTTCTACAAGACAAGCGCATCCTCATCGTTGGCGTTGCCAGCAACCGTTCCATCGCCTGGGGCACCGCCCTGGCCATGCACCAGCAAGGTGCTCAACTCGCCTTCACCTACCAGACAGAGAAATTGAAGGGGAGGGTCGAAAAGATGGCCGCTGAAGTGGGTTCTGACATCGTGCTACCCCTGGATGTCGGATCCGATCAGCAGATCGACGACGTCTTCAGTGAATTGGGTAAACAGTGGGATGGCCTCGACAGTATCGTCCACTCGGTCGGTTTTGCCCCACGTGACCAGTTGGAGGGTAACTATATGGATGCGGTCTCCCGTGAAGGTTTCTCCATTGCCCACGATATCAGCTCCTACAGTTTTGCCGCCTTGGGCAAGGCAGGGCGGGAGATGATGGCGGGGCGTAACGGCTCGCTGCTGACCATGAGCTACCTGGGCGCCGTACGTACCGTACCCAATTACAACGTCATGGGAGTCGCCAAGGCAAGCCTTGAGGCCAACGTCCGCTATATGGCCGATGCTCTAGGTCCCGTAGGCACCCGTGTAAACGCAGTTTCAGCCGGACCCATACGCACCCTAGCCTCAGCCGGTATCGGTGGTTTCAAGGGTATGCTGGCGGAAGCCGAGGCAAAGACGCCACTGCGCCGCAATGTCACTATCGCAGAGGTGGGCAACAGCGCTGCATTCCTCTGCTCTGATCTCGCCTCCGGCATCACCGGTGACGTACTCTATGTTGACTCCGGTTACCATATCCTCGCCATGGCGTGATCTACTTTTGCAGGGTGTAGTTAATAGACCATGACTGCACTCCACCGTGGCGCAATGCGCCCTGCACACCCGGCCATAGAGTGATACAAAAAAGCCGCTCCGGACTTATAGCCCGGAGCGGCTTTTTTGTGCGCTGAAAGGGAGTATTTACTCTTCTTTCTTCACCATTTGTATATCGGCAGCTGCACGCAGATTTTCCACCATCTGTTGGAAATAGTTGCGCCCAAGAGAGCGCTGCAGAGCACTTCGTGCTGCAGCTTCGCCCCCTATCTGCGCGAGGTCATCAGCCGTACCATCATTCACCTGCTTCAAGGCAATCACTGCAACATTACCGCCGGCAAGCTGAGCTTGACCAAAGCTCGCCTTACCCTCTTCCGGGCGCGGCATAACAAAGAGATGCGATACCAGTCCAGCAGGCAAATCACGACTATCTCGTTCCACCAACCCTTTCTGCTCCAGCAATAATCCATTATCTTGGGCCAGTGTATCAATGGCAGCACCCGCCTTAAGCTGTGCAACGAGTGTGTCGGCCTGCTCTCTGGCTTTCTCCCCAGCCCCATCCACTTTGAGTTTAGTCGTAATCTCGACTGAGACATCGGCAAGTTCTTTGAGAGCAGCCTCCTCATGCTCAAGAATGCGAAGCACCACCATATGCTCTGCACCCAGCTCAATTACCTCACTATTATGTCCACCGGAGAGTACATCATCACTAAATGCGGCTGAGGCCACTTTCAGTGATGAAGCGATTCCCTCACCACCATCACGTGTAAACCAGCCACTCTCACTTACTTCAAGATTCAATACGGCAGCCGCGGGCTCCAGGCTGTCCGGGTCTTCATAGGCCTGGTCATTCATCTTCTCCGCATACTCGTAGAAGAGTCGCTCGGCCTGATCTTTCAGATGGGCAACCTTCACCTCATCCCTCGCCTCATCAAACGACTTACCCTGCTTGGGACGAATACCGGTCAACTGGATAATATGGAAACCGAACTCGGTGCGAACAGGCTCACTGATCGCACCCTCATTCATGGCAAACGCCGCTGCGTCGAAGGCGTCATCCATCTCACCCTTGCCGAAGTAACCGAGATCACCACCCATATCGGAAGTACCAGGATCCTGGGACAACTCTTTCGCAACAGCGGAGAAATCCTCGCCTCCATTAATTCGTACAAGGGCGGTGTCAGCCAGCGCTCTTGCACTGCTCTCAGCTGCCTCATCATTGGTTGCATCAACAGCGATCAAGATATGACGGGCGCTACGCTGCTCTTCTGTAATGTAGTCACTCTTGTGCTGATCGTAATATTCAAGCATTGCCTCTTCGTCCGCTTCCAAGGTGCTTGCGATATTCTCCAGATCCAGTTCCAGATAGAGTACCTTGACCCGTTCAGGGGCCATAAACTCATCATGATGAGCATCGTAGTAGCTCTGGGTGTCACTTTCATTTACAGCTATTGTGCCGGTAAAGCGGGCACTGGGAACAATCAGGTAATCGACCGCTCGTTTCTGTTGACTCAGCCGCACCAATTCGTTGACCTCGGCAGAGGTAACAAACTCTGACACGGAGATCGCTCTGGGAAGTTGCTCACTTACCAAACCACTTCTGACCTGTGCTTCAAAGCCGGCCTGGGTCAGCCCTTGCATGCTGACTCCACGCTCGTAGGCGGCCTGATTGAATACTCCACCTGCCTGAAAGTTTTGCATGCTACGGATGGTGCCGCGCACCTGTTCATCACCGGCACGGAGGTTAAGCTGATCAGTCGCCTGCATGATCAAGCTATTGCGGATCATAGCGGCCAGCACTTCCTTGCGCAGAACTGTTTCGTCAATTAATTCCGGACGGTAGTTCTTTCCAAGACGTTCCCGCAGATTCTGCCGAAACTCCCGGTAACCGCGATCAAACGCTTTCTCAGTGATCTCCTGACCGTTGACGGAGACCATCACCGGGTCTGAGCTGACACCGAGGTACTCCTGAATTCCCCAAAGGGCAAAAGGTACACTAATCAATACAACAATGACCCAGGCGATCACTCCCTGAGCGCTTTCCCTAATGGACTGAAGCATGATGGGACTCGTGAATTATTATGGAGCCTCTGATTAATTCTGAATGAAGTAGATTGTGATTCAAAATATTCGAATTCAAGGCGTAAATCGCACGTAATAGCAGGCTATTGCGAAGATTTACAACAAAGAATTTGGACATTTTGGACTCAATATTCGAATTCACGAAATTGATCAGAGATTCCTTCTATGTTATGGGTAAAAAAAAACGGGGTATCTATCGATACCCCGCTTCTCTTTAATACTGGCGGAGCGGACGGGACTCGAACCCGCGACCCCCGGCGTGACAGGCCGGTATTCTAACCAACTGAACTACCGCTCCAAAAATGGTGGGTGCTGCAGGGCTCGAACCTGCGACCCTCGCCTTGTAAGGGCGATGCTCTCCCAGCTGAGCTAAGCACCCGATGAAGGCGCGCTAGTTTACGGCATCCTTAAGGGCTTTACCAGCCTTGAATGCAGGATTTTTCGACGCTTTGATCTGTATAGTTGCACCGGTCTGGGGATTGCGTCCGGTACGGGCTGCACGCTCACGTACAGAGAATGAACCAAAACCGATTACAGAAACCTGGTCACCGTTTTTTAGCGCTTCAGTAATTCCACCAATAAGGCCATCTAGTGCACGTCCTGCAGCAGCCTTAGAGATATCGGCAGCGTCAGCCATGGCGTCGATCAGTTCCGTCTTATTCATTAAGTGTTCTCCCCTTTGGATATTTAGTTGTTTGCGCAGCTTTATGGCGCATTCGTGTTAACTCTTGCAGAAATGCAAGAGTATGCGAAAACGGGCTCAATTTATACCAGTGCCCAGGAATAAGTGTCAAGCAAAGCCTGTCAAAAAACCCTAATTCCATGCACTTTTCAGGCGCACAGTAATTCTATTCGTTAAAAACTTTTTTGTGGCTGAGAAAAACAGCCTCACTCTGCAGAATTGGTGCCATTAGTGCTGGGTAAGTCCACCACCTTTCTTTGCTCCCGGTTTCACTGCAGAGGACTTTGATTTTGCCGTTGCAGGTGTATCTGCAGCCGACTCTTCCGCTCCGGCCAGTGGCTCCGGCATACGAGTCAAGGCGATATCCAATACCTGGTCTATCCAACGTACCGGTTTTATATCCAAATGCTGTTTGATATTCCTTGGTATATCGACCAGATCACGCTCATTTTCATCTGGAATGATGACTGTCTTGATACCGCCTCTATGAGCTGCCAAAAGCTTCTCCTTAAGGCCCCCTATAGGCAGTACCTCACCTCGCAGGGTAATCTCCCCTGTCATAGCAACATCTGCTCTCACAGGGATTTTTGTCAGCGCAGAGACCAGGCAGGTACACATTCCAACACCGGCACTGGGGCCATCTTTTGGCGTCGCCCCTTCGGGCACATGTACATGAAGGTCATACTTCTGATAGAAGTCCTCCTCAATGCCAAGTAGACCGGCACGGCTACGCACCACTGTCATCGCCGCCTGAATCGACTCCTGCATCACATCGCCCAACTGACCCGTATGACTGAGTCTGCCTTTGCCGGGAACCAGTGCCGCTTCGATGTGAAGCAACTCGCCACCCACCTCGGTCCATGCCAAGCCGGTTACCTGTCCTACCTGATCGTGTTCCTCGGCCTCACCATAGCGGAAGCGTTGTACACCAAGATATTTTTCCAAACTCTTGGGGGTGATAATCAACTGTTTGTCGCGTTTATTGAGAAGAATATCCTTAACCACTTTGCGACAGATCTTGGAAATCTCTCGTTCCAGGTTACGCACCCCCGCCTCACGAGTGAAGTAGCGAACGATGTCGCGAATGGAAGCTTCCCTGATCTGTATCTCACTCTCCTTAAGACCATTATTCTCCATCTGCTTTGGGATCAGGTAGCGTATGGCGATATTGACCTTCTCCTCCTCGGTATAGCCGGAGAGACGTATCACCTCCATACGATCAAGCAGTGCCGCCGGGATATTCAGTGTATTGGCGGTAGCCACAAACATGACCTCTGAGAGATCAAAATCCACTTCAAGATAGTGATCACCAAAGGTGTGGTTCTGCTCTGGATCCAAAACTTCTAAAAGCGCGGATGCCGGATCACCACGGAAATCCATCGCCATCTTATCTATCTCATCCAACAGGAAGAGTGGATTACGGGTACCTATCTTGGAGAGGTTCTGGAGGATCTTACCCGGAAGCGCACCAATATAAGTTCTGCGATGACCACGAATCTCCGCCTCATCACGGATACCACCGAGGGCCATACGAATAAATTTACGACTGGTGGCACGTGCAATAGACTGCCCTACAGAGGTTTTACCCACGCCAGGAGGTCCGACCAGACAGAGGATCGGGCCCTTGAGCTTGCGCACACGCTGCTGTACGGCAAGATACTCGATGATCCGCTCTTTCACCTTTTCGAGTCCGTAGTGGTCGGCCTCAAGTACATCTTCCGCCGCCTTCAGGTCATGACGGATTTTGCTGCGCTTTTTCCACGGTACCCCAACCAGAGTGTCGATATAGTTGCGCACTACCGTCGCCTCAGCAGACATCGGTGACATCAGCTTCAGCTTGTTCAGTTCGTTCTGTGCCTTGGTTTTTGCTTCCTTCGGCATACCTGCCTTTTCAATGCGGTTGGCAAGGTCTTCAATCTCGTTAGGCGCTTCATCCAGCTCACCCAACTCCTTTTGGATCGCCTTCATCTGTTCGTTGAGATAGTACTCGCGCTGATTCTTCTCCATCTGCCGTTTTACCCGGCCACGAATCCGCTTCTCCATCTGCAGCAGATCATTTTCTGATTCCATCAGCACCATCAGGTGCTCAAGACGCTCCTGCACATCCGCCATCTCGAGCACATGCTGCTTCTCTTCCAGCTTCAACGACATATGCGCCGCCATGGTATCTGCCAAGCGGCTCGGATCGTCGATACTTGAGAGCGAGGTTAAAACCTCGGGTGGAACCTTCTTGTTGAGTTTCACATATTGATCAAAAAGGGCTGTTGAGGAGCGCATCAACACATCCATCTCGCGCTCTTCGAGGGTAATCTTGTCGTGAACAGTGCTCGATTGGGCGGAGAAAAAGCTATCAGTGGTAACAAACCGTCCCACCTTAGTCCTCTCGCTACCCTCAACCAATACCTTGACAGTACCGTCCGGCAATTTGAGAAGTTGAAGAATATTGGCCATGGTACCGATACCATGCATATCCTTAACAGCAGGATCATCCGTCTCAGCACTCATCTGTGCAACCAGGAGGATCTGCTTGTTGTCCTTCATTGCCGCATCCAGCGCCTTAATCGACTTATCCCTGCCGACAAAAAGCGGTATCACCATGTGTGGATAAACCACCACATCGCGCAGCGGTAGAACAGGGGTGATGGATTTAGGATCAATGATCTCGGTGGTGCCTTTATTCTCTTCACCCATAGCGGGCACTCCTTATGAAAGGGACTTCTGATGACCCGGTAATAAAACCGTTCGGCCGACACTTGGATTAAGTGAACAGCTGCAATACATCAAAGAATCGGGATTTTGTCGGCAACGGGGCCAGTTTAATGAAGGGTGGGGATTACCTGGGCGAATTTCAACTACCTGACGCGGAATTCACTGCACCTAACAGATCAATCCGATGCAGCCAGTTGCTTCTCTCCGCCTTGATAAATGATGTAGGGTGTACTCTCGCCCCTGATCACCGGACCATCGACCACGACTGTACTGACATCGTCCATCGACGGAAGGTCATACATGGTATCGAGCAAGACTTGTTCAAGTATGGTCCGTAGGCCACGCGCACCGGTCTTACGGCCCATCGCCTTGACCGCGATTGCACTCAGGGCATCATCCCGCAACTCAAGCTCACAATCCTCCATTTCAAACAGCCGTTTGTACTGTTTGACCAGCGCATTCTTCGGTTCAGTCAGAATTCTTATCAGCGCCTCTTCATCCAGTTCCTCCAGAGTGGCGACCACCGGGAGACGACCGACAAACTCAGGAATTAGGCCATAACGGATGAGATCCTCCGGCTCGACACCGGTGAGCACCTCACCCACTTTGCTCGTCTCATCCTTGCTGTGAACCACGGCGGAAAAACCGATACCGCCCTTTTCCGAGCGATCACGGATCACCTTTTCAAGACCGGCAAATGCACCGCCGACAATGAATAGGATGTTTGAGGTATCAACCTGGAGAAACTCCTGCTGTGGATGTTTTCTGCCACCCTGGGGAGGCACCGAAGCGACAGTACCTTCAATCAGCTTCAGTAGCGCCTGCTGCACGCCTTCACCCGATACATCCCGTGTAATCGAAGGGTTATCGGACTTGCGGGAGATCTTATCGATCTCATCGATATAGACGATGCCTGTCTGGGCTTTCTCTACGTCGTAATCACACTTTTGCAGTAGTTTCTGGATGATATTCTCGACATCCTCACCCACATAGCCTGCCTCGGTAAGGGTAGTGGCATCGGCGATTGTGAAGGGAACGTTGAGCATCCGCGCCAGCGTCTCGGCCAGAAGCGTCTTACCGCAACCGGTCGGGCCAATCAGCAGAATATTGCTCTTGGATATCTCGATATCATCTTTTTTGTTCTCAGCATCGAGACGTTTGTAGTGATTGTAGACGGCCACGGAGAGCACTTTTTTTGCCCGCGCCTGCCCGATCACATACTGATTCAACAGATCGTTAAGCTCGTGGGGTTTGGGTAGCTTACCAACCGATTCACTCTCCCCTTCCTGCATCTCTTCACGAATAATGTCATTACACAACTCGACACATTCGTCACAGATGAAGACAGAGGGACCGGCGATCAGCTTGCGTACTTCATGCTGACTTTTCCCACAGAAAGAGCAGTAAAGCAGCTTTCCATCGTCGCCCCTGGTCTTATCTTCGCTCATACAGGCACCCTCTCAAACCACAAATCAAATCTACAGAAAATCGATCCATCTACACGCATATATGGCCCATGATATCCGATTACAAGCGCTTAGCAAGGATCGGCACCATCAAAGACCAGCTTTCTCCAGCGAAAAACCGTCACTCTGGAGTGTGGTATTTCTTACTCCGCCGTCTGCGGCCGTCGCTCGAGCACAGTGTCGATCAGACCGTATTCCGCCGCCCCTTCGCCACTCATAAAATTATCCCGCTCGGTATCCCTTTCGATTGTCTCAAGGGACTGACCTGTGTGCTTGGCCATCAGACCATTCAGCCGGTCACGCAGAAGCAGAATTTCTTTCGCATGAATTTCAATATCGGTAGCCTGCCCCTGGAATCCGCCCAACGGCTGGTGAATCATCATCCGGGAGTTGGGCAGGCAGAAGCGTTTGCCGGATTCACCTCCGGCCAACAGGAAAGCACCCATACTGGCCGCCTGACCGATACACATTGTGCTCACATTGGGGCGCACAAATTGCATAGTGTCATAGATCGCCAAGCCGGCACTGACGGAACCACCAGGAGAGTTGATATATATATGGATATCCTTGTCCGGGTTTTCCGACTCCAGAAACAGCAGTTGAGCAACAATCAAATTGGCCATCTGATCCTCAACCGTTCCAACCAGAAAGATCACCCGCTCTTTCAGTAGTCTCGAATAGATATCATAAGAACGCTCACCCCTGGCAGTCTGCTCGACAACCATAGGGATCAAGCCCAAACCTTGTGCACCCAATCCACCCATATTACTGATATCGGTCATTGCTGAGAAATCCTTAATTTAACCAAATGTGTGCAGGCCCTGATCCCGTCGATCAACGGCTGATATGCGTATACCCTAAATTAAAGGGGTGGCAGAAGCCACCCCTAAAAGACCACAGAACTATTGTAGAAAATGATTAGGCATCTTCTGCTGCAGCCTCGGGTTGTGGATTCATGATCGCATCAAAGGTGGATGCAGAATCCTCAACCTTTACCTGCGCCAGAATCCAATCCACCACCTGTTCTTCAATAACCACATTCTCGACGGCTGCAAGCTGCTGCTTGTCACCATAGTAGTGGTCAATTACCTCTTGTGGCTTCTCATAGGTAGACGCGAACTGCTCGACCTTTGCACGAACCAGCTCTTCATCGAGCTTGATATCGTTCTCCTTGATTACTTCAGCGATCAGAAGACCCAGGCAAACACGTTTTTTTGCCTGATCTTCAAACAGGCTGAGTGGCAGATCGATATTGTTGCTGCCCTGACCGCTCTGCTGCATATTCGCTTTAGTCTGCTGCAGCAAAGCCTGAGACTCCTGCTGAATCAGTGCCTGAGGCACATCGATTGGGTTGGCCTCAAGCAGCGCATCCATCACCTGCTCTTTCTCCAAACCTTTGATACGCTCACTCAATTCGCGCTCCATATTGGCACGAATATCTGCTTTCATCGCTTCGACACCCCCCTCCTCGGTACCGAAAGATTTAGCAAACTCTTCATCCAGTTCCGGCATCACGGGCTCTGCCACTTTAGTGACTTCGGTCTCAAAAGTTGCCGCTTTACCCGCCAGATGCTCCGCCTGGTAATCCTCTGGGAAAGTGAGTTCAAGAGTCCGATCTTCACCCGCCTTAGCACCAAGCAGGCCGGCTTCGAAACCATCGATCATGCTGCTGGATCCGAGCACAAGAGGCACGCCATCTGCTGCGCCACCTTCAAATGCCTCTCCGTCGATGAAGCCCTTGAAGTTGATAGTCAGCTGGTCACCGTCCTGGGACTCACGCTCTACATCATTCCAAGTGATTTTCTGGCTGCGCAGTTTTTCAATCATCGCCTCGATATCTGCATCACCAACCTCTGCCACAGGACGGTTGACTACCGCAGCCGACAGATCATTGAGCTTAACCTCAGGCATTACTTCAAACACTGCGGTGTAACCCATGGCACCTTCTGCAACATCTTCATGAGGCTCGATAGAGGGCTGTCCGGCAGGCTCCAGCTTCTCTTGAGTCAAAGCTTCAAAATAGCTCGATTGAACCAGGTCGCCAAAGATCTCCTGACGCACCTGCTCGGTGAACTTCTTGCGAACCACGGACATCGGCACCTTACCAGGGCGAAATCCATCCAGATTGGCGGTACGGGAGACCTCTTTCAGGCGCCGCTCCACTGCCTTACCGATCATCTCGGCAGGCAGCTCCACTGTCATCCGACGCTCGAGCCCTTCTTTTGATTCAACCGAAATTTGCATGAAAACCTCTCCGGCGGTCTCGCCGCCACTCTTATCTCTATAGCCGTTATCGTAAAAAGCCGCCACATACCATGCAGCGGCAATGAAAAATGGTGCGAAAGGGGAGACTCGAACTCCCACACCTTGCGGTACCAGAACCTAAATCTGGCGCGTCTACCAATTCCGCCACTCTCGCCTTGAGTCTGCGTGTAATTATAGCGCCAACCAATCAATCATTATACATCGTGGTTGACCTCGGTTCTAATCTGAAATGATGTGATTTTCACTGATACACCACATTTTTCCGTTAGAATGAGGTGAAATCATTAAATTTACTACCGGAGCACTTAAATAAGATGCGGGTTTTGACCCTTTTCACCCTGCTGGTGCTCGGTGCGCTGCTACTAAGTGCACTAATCAACTACCCCCTCTACCTTCTCGTAGGGGAGAGTATCAACGCGGGCCCAAATAAACTGATCAACACTACGGGAAAACTGCTTGCCATCCCGGGGTTCATTCTCATCATCCGCTATCTATCGATTGCAGATAAACAGGGCCTGGGCTATGCCCTACCCCGCCCTGAGTTCATTCGCGAGTTGTTAAGAGGCTGGCTCAGCGGGCTGGTGATCCTTTTAGTTCTCAGTATTGCGCTAGTTGCACTCGGCATCCGCATATTCAAACCTGTCCCGGAAGAGTTGGTGACACTTCTACTTAAGACAGCAGTTACTGCACTCATCGCCGGACTGTTGATCGGTTTTATCGAAGAGACCTTCTTCCGGGGAGGTCTCTTTACCGCGCTTCGCAAACGCCATACATTTATCTCCACCATGCTTCTGTCGAGCCTGCTCTACGCCGCCATGCACTTTATTGACCCACCGGCGCTACCTCAGGGTGAAGCCATAGTATGGAACAGTGGACTGCAAATATTGGCAGGCACCTTTGATCAATTTTTGGAGTGGCGTACTTACGACTCCTTTCTGGCACTGTTTGTCCTTGGCATGTTTTTCGCGCTGGTCCGTGAAAGAACCGGCAATATAGCCTACTGCATAGGACTGCACGCCGCCTTTGTCTTTATCATTAAGATGACACGTAAGTTCACGTTGGTGGATGACCTCAACCCGGTCAGTTTTTTGGTGGGTTATTATGACGGTATGATCGGTTATCTCTCCGCCGCCGGGCTGCTAATCCATCTTCTTCTCGCCTACCGTTTCTGGAGACGGCCGGCAACCGCATAGAACCTCATAAAGTGTGGCTACGCCGGCTTACTCTTGTAGAGAAGCTGTTCGATCTCCCCAAAGAGGTCACCCCGGCTAAACGGCTTCACAAGGAAGGCATCGGCCCCCACCTTGAGCCCCCAGAGCTTATCAGTCCCCTCTGGATTACCACTGATAATAATAATTGGAATATGGCTGGTTTCCGGTCTTTTTCGCAGGTAGCGAGTAGCCTGAAACCCATTAATATCCGGCATAAAAACATCCATTATGATCAGGTTTGGAAGTTTCTGCTGCGCCGTGATGATGGCCGTCTTACCTTCAGCAGCGGTCAATGTTTCATACCCCGCCTGCTGCAACATTTTCAATAGAACCAACCGAACAGTCTTGGAGTCATCGACAACCAGTACCTTGCTACCCTCGGGGGGAACGGCTCGCTGATTTCTCCGACGCTCTGGCGCGCTCTTGGTCCCTATTTTTTTCTTGCGCTGAAAGAGATTTCTGAAACTAAACATTCCCATAACCTTTGATCACTTCTCTCCAGCCTCATAATTAGAAGGAGGCACGGTACACCCTAATATTTCTCATGGAATATAGGGTATTTGGTGCTCGAATACAAAGTTACTTCCCATCAAACAGGAGCAGCAAACAAGCTTGATCCAATATTCAATAAGTATGGGCCGCCTGGGGCCTGTTAGATCACCTTCGAAAAGTTTTTCTGCTGTGCCGCTGGCGGCAGATACTGATCAAACGCCATGCATATATTGCGAATCAACAGACGGCCTCTCGGCAACACGGTGATTCGACCATCACTTACTGACAGCAATCCATCCTTCTCCATGCCCTGAAGCTTCGGCAGGTCGGCAGAAAAATAGTCATTAAAGTTGATATCCCAGGCTTTTTCAATAGCTGAAAAATCCATCTGAAAGTGGCAAATCAGACGAGTGATGACATCACGCCGAATGAGATCATCACGATTCAGTTCGAGACCACGAAACACAGCCAACCGCCCTTTATCTATCTGTTGGTAATATTCATCCAAACCACGCAGGTTCTGACTGTAGGTGGCGTCGATCATGCCAATAGAGGTGACACCCATAGCCACCAGGTCACATTCAGCATGAGTGGAGTAGCCCTGAAAGTTGCGATAGAGGGTACCTTCCCGCTGAGCAATTGCCAGTTCATCATCCGGCCGGGCGAAGTGATCCATACCAATATAGACATAGCCTGCCGCCGTCAGATGCTCAATGGTCATCTGCAGAATCTCCAGCTTCACCTCTGCAGGCGGCAACTCACTCTCATTGATACGGCGTTGTGGTTTGAAAATCTGTGGCAAGTGAGCGTAATTGAACACCGATAGACGGTCAGGACCGACTTCGATGATCCTGTCCAGTGTCGACATAAAGCTTTTACTGGTCTGGAACGGCAGCCCATAAATCAGATCGATGCTGACCGAACGGAAACCGTTATCATGAGCAGCCTCAAGCACTGTCATGGTCTCCGCCTCCGACTGCACTCGGTTAACCGCCTTCTGTACCTTCTCATCGAGATCCTGCACACCCATACTGAGTCGGTTGAAACCGATCTCACGCAAAGTTTTTATCGTCTCTGCCGTCGCCTCTCGAGGATCGATCTCAATGGAGTACTCACCACTGTCATCATCCATCAGGGTGAAGTGCTCACCGGTAACTCGCATCAGGTCCCGCATCTGCTGATGACTGATAAAGGTGGGGGTACCACCACCCCAGTGCAGTTGTTCTACCTTTCGGCTGCGATCAAAGAGTTCGCCTTGCATGGCAATCTCTTTATAGACCCGCGCAAGGTAATCAGTCCCCATGCTACGGTCTTTGGTCGCCACCTTATTGCAGGCGCAATAGAAACAGATAGTGTCGCAAAAAGGGATATGGAAATAGAGCGATAGAGGGCTGCCCTTTTCATTACTGCGAGTTGCAATATTACGATACTCAGCCTCACCAAACGCTTCATGAAACTGAGGAGCAGTAGGATACGAGGTGTATCTTGGACCCGAATAGTCGTACTTATTAATTAACGACAGGTCAAAAACCAGCGACTGGTCCATCTACTCCTCCTCTTCCACATCGAGTCCCCTACGGTGGGTCTCATTAATCTGTTTCAGCAAAATATGGAAAGGTATGTCATCAGAGTGATGATTGGCAACATCCATAAACGGAAGATCTTCCCTTCCAAAAGCGTACTCCCCTCTGCACATCGCATCATAGATGTCACTGATACCCTCCTCCAGAGGCTGAAGGAATGCGGGATAGCTGCCCATCTCCTCCATCTCAAACATCAGACACTCTCTCAGATCCCCGATCTCGAATTTCGCCTGTTTCACCCACTCTGCATACTCTTCGGGGGTACGCGCACGTTGCAACGCCATATTTTACCCTACCCTTCTTCAAATTCAGTTTGAAATTCACTCAGTTGTTCTGCAGTGAGCAGAAAAACACCATGACCGCCATGCTCGAAATCGAGCCAGAGAAACGGCACTTGCGGATAGCGTGCGGCCAATGCCTCCGTACTGTTGCCAACTTCAACTATCAGCACCCCATTGGGTTCAAGGTAGTCGGATGCCTGCCGCAGAATACGCGCGACGATATCCAGCCCATCATGGCCCGCCTCCAGACCGAGAGCAGGCTCTCTTAGATATTCATCCGGAAGTTGCTCCATCTCCTCATCACTGACATAAGGAGGGTTGCTCACTATCAAATCATAGCGACGTCCCTTTAATGCAGAGAAGAGATCCGAAAGGATCGGCTCCACCTGCTCCCCCATATCGTGACGTTGAACATTGATACTTGCCACATCCAGGGCATCGGCCGATATATCCACTGCATCGACACTGGCCCCTTCGAAACAGTGGGCACAGGCGATGGCGATACAGGCGCTGCCGGTGCAGAGATCAAGTACACGGTCAACGGCATCCGCCTGCACCCAGGGCTCAAATGCGGAGCCAATCAGCTCGGCAATGGGAGAGCGGGGAATCAGCACATGCTCATTCACATAGAAGCTATAGCCGGCAAATACCGCCTCATGAGTCAGATAGGCGGCCGGTAAACGCTTCTCCACCCGTTCGCTCAACAGCCCGAGGACCTGCTCACGCTCAGGTGTCGTCAACACCGCGTCAAGGTAGGTGGTTGGCAAATCAGCCGGCAGATGAAGCGCATGCAGTACCAAAGCCACCGCCTCGTCATGGGCATTATCTGTACCATGACCGAAAAAGAGCCCTGCCTCATTGAATCGACTCATACCCCAGCGGATAAAGTCCCGCAGAGTGGCAAGGTTATCTGTTTCTCGAGTCATCTTCGGCTCACAGTGGAAAGATCGCGAATAATAGCCCATTTAGGCGGTAGACGCTAAACTGAACCTGTTATTGATGCAGAGATAATTTATTGGAGGAGGCTAAGCCAGCCGGTCTCGTTGTGGTTTGGAGAATAAGATCTGTTTCTCCTGCCCTTAATGCAGATAAATCATATTCGCCCAAGAACGAGGAAAAATAAAATTACACTTAAATTTCAGATAGCTATAGCGCTGCTGCTAATTATGGGCCTGTTTGTCGGTATGTTCACTATGAGCATCAAGGCGCTAGACGAACAGCAGAGTTACAACACTCTACTGACAGTGGCAAACAAGCTGGAGCAGACTGAACAAGCCATGGTTTCCCAAGCCATGGTGTACATCATGAACAAACCGGAAAATCCCGGTAGCTACCAGCGTGACATCAGAATTTATTTTCAAGAGCTAATGACGCAAGTTGAGCTATTTGACGAAATTACCATGAGTTTTATGAGGGAGAATTTCTCCCCCTCTCTGACCCGCCTAGATAGCAGCTTCCACCCCAACCTAGACCCTATTACTCACCATGCGATCACAACAGTGGAGGAAGTATGGGCCGAATTCAGGGACGGCTTGACTATAGCCTTGGGAGAAAACAGCAACGTGCCACAACTGGAGGAAGCCGCTCTCTACATTAACAACAATCACCCCCCCCTCTCTACCTCGCTCAATCGGCTGATGACCGAAGTAAAACGTCTGGTGAACGATAGACTGCTGCTGGTAAAACGGCTCTATTGGGGATTGCTGTTGGTTACGCTGTTAATCACCTCCGGCATCGTTATCTGGTTCATAAACTCGATACTGGTTCCCATGCAACGCGCTGTGGAGGGCTTCAATAAAGTAGCTCAAGGAGATTTTGGCTATCAGGTACCCGTTACCAGGGATGATGAAATTGCCCGAATGACCCACTCGTTCAACCATCTCTCAGGCCGTTTACATACCATCTTCCAGCTGATTGACCGAATTCAAGGGGGGTCCGACCTTAATGAGGTGCTCGGATTTGTTGCCGAGGCATTCCCCCGATTACTGCCACTGGATTGGGTCGGTGTCCTTATTGTAGCCGCAGATAACAGCACCGTTGTACTGGAACGTAGCTACAGCGACGGCCTCGTCGACCATGCCCCCAAGAAGCGCTTCAGACTAAGCAAAACCCTGCTGCGTAAAGCACTCAATTCGGGCGAGCCGTTACACATCCCGGATATGCTGGAGACCGGAATGGAAAATTCCGAGTTCCAGTTTCTCAATTATTTAATTCAACAGGGGCAGCGTGACGCCATTTTTCTTCCGGTTACTGAACTGAGCCCCATCCCCGTGGTCTTTGCTTTTGCCTGTCGCAAGGCGGAATCCTATACCCCGGAGCATCTCGAACTGATGACCAATATCGCAAGCCTTGTCACCCATAGTTTTGGTCGTACGGTAAAACTGGCGGAGCATACCCGCCTCGCCACCATCGGTGAATTTGCATCGGGAATCGCACACGAGATACGCTCTCCCCTATCCACTATCACCATGGCACTGGCCTATTTTCAGCAGGCGGAGTTACCTGGAGCGTCAAGCAAACGGGCATCACTGGCCTATCGTGAGGCAGAAAGGATGGCACGTCTGCTTGAAGAGATGCTGCTTTATGCCAAACCACTGGAGCTCAAAATAGAGAGAGTAGACTTACACACTATCATTACGGAGTTGTGTGAAACCAACAGCGGCCTGATAAACGCAAAGGGACAACGCTTTGATTTAGCATCTGATTTTCACTCCGCTACCCTTCTCGGTGACCGCGACCGCCTGATTCAGATTTTCCTCAACCTAGCCAGAAATGCCTGTGAAGCTGCACCGGAGGGCGGCCTGATCAATTGGCGCCTGACTGAAGAGAAGCAAGAGAGAATGGTTGTCGTCGAAATAACCAACGAAGGCGATGAGATCCCCCAAGAGTTACAGCAAAAGCTGTTTGAGCCCTTTTTTACCACCAAAAGCGGCGGCACAGGCCTAGGCTTGAGTATAGTGAAGCGAATGGTTGAGGCCCATGGGGGAGAAATATGCATAACTTCCCCACCTGGAGGCGAGATCAATGCAAAAGTCAGCCTTCCTTTGGCTGATAGGTAGAAAGGGCCTTTTTCAAGACCCTCTCACTCCTACCAAAACGCCCTTTCACCCAATTTGTTAGATTGAGTAAATTGGGTGGCGGTCCTTATTCACAGCGGGAATCAATCCACCCTGGATAAATGGTGCAACCCAAGACCTCAGGCCACAGCAGCATCTGCACCCTCTTCAGCAGCAACTTTCTCAGTCTCTTTGATGCAGCCACCCGTCTTCAGGCCTCCACGCTCAACCAGCTCAGCAAGGGTGATACCCTGTAGAAACTTGTAGATCTCATTACTCAGATCATCCCAGAGATTGTGTGTCAGACAACGTTTTCCATCCTGGCAATCACGATTTCCGCCACAACGGGTGAACTCTACCCACTCATCCACGGCACAGATAATATCTGCTATAGAGATCTCATCAGAAGGCCGCCCCAGATAGTAACCACCACCGGGCCCACGCACACCCTTGACCAGTTGTTTGCCTCGCAGGCAGGCAAAAAGCTGCTCCAGATAGGAGAGAGAGATACCCTGTGTCTCAGAAATCTCCGCCAGGGTTACTGGCCCCTCACCACCGTGAAGGCTCAAATCCAACATTGCTGTAACCGCATAGCGGCCTTTGGTCGATAGTCTCATGTTAATGCTCTCAGTTAGCGGTAATTACCAAGTTATTTACTTGGTAATAAAATTAGCATTTACCCACACAAATTGTCAAGTTATATTTGAATGATTCCAAAACACAGCCGAATATAACGCCCTAACCATGCAATCGCGACAGCACAGGGAGCAGAAAACCTGTTCTTATTCGGCATCGGCGAAAACGCTGGGCTATAAAATCCGAACTTCCCTATAAAACCACTCAAATACTGAGTTTAGCTGAAGATAAACTATCTACCAGGAACTATTTGGACCGGAGTTGAATCATACCGTCATGGATTTCACTTCGCCTTGATATATCCTTAGCGGCATATTTGAAGTAAGTACGGAGCGCACTCTTCATGTGGCGTGTCACCTGTTTCACCGGTATCTGCTTTAACACTGAGAAAATGGCCAGGGCATAGGTGATGTCGTATTGGGAGAGCGAGCCCGTACGCCCATTTTCACCACCTCCACAACCTCCACAACCACCACGCTGGAAAGTGAGTGCAGTATTGGTGAACATCAGCCCAAAACCCATGAAAACAGCCAAAACTTCAGTGGCTTGAGGCCAGTTTTCCCGGCCGCCAGGTGGCGGCTCATTATTCATTGAAGCTAGATATTGCGCCAAAGTGTGGGCAAATGAGGCGATCAGCGCTTCGGGATTGCCTACCTGATCAGGGTTGTAGGGAACAACGAGAGCCTCTCTCTCTTCAACACCCTCAACGACCACCCCTTTTACAGCTCTTTTGAATGCGGGATTAGAAAGTCGTAGGGGAACCTCAAGTTGACAACTGCGTTGATCGACCAGCACTGTGGGCCAATGAGCCACCCCGGCATATTGCTTGACCTGACCGAGGATCAGGCTTGCCATACCGTGGATGCTGTTCTCCTTTCCAGGGAAGAACTCATTTGAAGGAACAACCAGAAAGGTGTTGTGATGGAAGATATCTGCATCAAAATTACCTAAACACCAATTGAAGCAGTCACACAGCCACTGCACAGAAGGGTCGTCAAGAACCTCACTTTTCTTCAAAAAGTCAAACAAGCTGTCTCTCTCCGCCCGACACTACCAGTAATGCCCACAGATTATTGTCGGTGCGTATCCAAAACCTGTTTCAACACCCTTCTGAGCAGGGCAACTCATTCATCACCCCAGTACTGGGTGGCAATGGGATCACCAAGATCCGCGTCCACCAAACGCTTCCTTACCTCCAGCAGCTTCTCTATCAGTTCCGGTTCTCTCTTCTCATAGGCCTCGACATCGGGCACACGCTTTACCACTACACCCAGTAACTCGGTAATAGCATTGCCGATAGAGTTCTGACTGATGGTAACAATCAGCTTGCCCTCATCATTACGATAGATCAGTTGTTTGAAAGCAGGTTGCCAACGGATAGCATTAGCATACTTTGCATCGGCAATCCCAAGATCTCTGACCTTTTTTGCGGCTGCCATAAAATGGTTATTAAACAGTAGTTCACTCTCGACCTGATCTGGAAAGTAAGCATTTTTTGGAACGGGTGCATTGCGGGTGGAGACCTGGGTAAAAAAGGTCCTGTAGAAGTCGATGAAGCCTTTCAGTATTTCATCATACTCACGCCAGAAGCGGATATCCCCAAGCGCATCAACCCCCCCTTGCACCTCCCAACTGGGCAGCCCCTGAGGATAGCCGGTCAACTCTATTCGCGAAGAGCCACGACTTGCAGGCGTTAATATCTGTAGATCCAGAAGATCAAAAAAGCGTCTATAAACCTCACCCATATAGGACTGAAACAGGCTGTGCTGACCACCATCCGTCAGATTGGGGTTGCCGGTATCCGCCAGATCGGCCTCTCTTAGAAGCGCTTTGTCGAATACTATGAAGTGGTTATGCAGCATACGGATACTCGGCACACCGGGAGAGGTGAGCGGCCAGGTGGCATCCAGACTCGCCTCACCCGCCAATACCAGGGCAGTATCCGGATCCGGATACTGCTCCAGCATGTACTCGATGATGATCTGATTCATCCTATTCCAGACACTTTTAACATTTTCAGGTACTTGAGTGCGACGTACCGGGCGGCCGAGCGGATCTAGAATACACTTCGAGGTGTTGTAGATAATCGAAGTATCGAATTCGTTGCTATGACCCAGCGCCTTGCGATAAAGCAACAGGTTCTCAGGATTCTTCAACAGACCATTGTTATGCATCAGGTCATTGAGGTTTTCAGTGCTATTGAAGAATTCGTTGGGCATCATTCCCTCGGGTACATCGAGGGGAATAGGTCGAAAAGGGGTGATAATCTCTCTTGGTCCATACTGCATTGGGCTACACCTTGGGATAGTGTCTATATCCACATAGAAAACTGAAATGTAACAACGCAGCAGAGCATCCTGAGATACGTTAAATAGTCACGTCGAAACAACGGCATCAATCCTGGCGGAAAATAGTAGAGAAAAGTGGGAAAGATGCAAGCCTAGTCCTCTTGCAACAAGGTTTTGGCTGAGCCCCGTCACTTTTTTACTAACCAAAACCACTGCCAGTCTGGCACACCTTGGAAATCTTTAAATAATTCTGGATGAATTGAGCTGTGCTCGGAATGTCCAACATCAAGGCGCAGATCATAGCTGATGACAGGTATATAGATAAGATTTCATTAATCCCTGCGCCTGTATAAAGCTATATTTCGTGTAAACTCTACTCATGGACGATAAGAATAGCCCTATGTACCTGATGTTGATCAGCATTCATGGTTTGATACGGGGACAAGACCTGGAACTGGGTCGGGATGCGGATACGGGGGGGCAGACCAAATATGTGGTAGACCTCCTCCGTGCCTTGGCGGAGCGGGATGATGTGGCCCAGGTGGACCTGGTCACTCGTCGCGTAGTCGATCCTGATATCAGCACCGACTATGCCCAACCGCTGGAAGTACTCTCTGATAAGGCACGCATCATCCGTATTGATGCGGGACCTGACGGCTATCTGGCCAAGGAGAGCCTGTGGGATCATCTCGACAGCTTTATGGACAACCTGCTCAGCTGGCTTAACGGCCAGAAGCGCATGCCGGACTTGGTACACAGTCACTATGCAGATGCCGGTTACGTCGGCGTCAGGCTCTCCAATCTAGTGGGTATTCCTCTGGTCCACACGGGCCACTCACTCGGTCGTGACAAGCGACTGCGACTGTTGGCGAAGGGAGTTGATCGAGAGGAGATCAACCAACGCTATAATATGGACCGCAGGGTGGATGCCGAGGAGGAGATGCTGGCCAACGCCGACTTGGTAATCACCAGCACCCATAACGAGATAGAGGAGCAGTATGCACTCTACAACTACTATCAGCCCGACTGCATGGTAGTGATCCCCCCAGGCACCGATCTCAGCCAATTCCATCCGCCCGGACCGGCAGACTCGGAGCCTGAATTTTCCCAAACCATCGCCCGTTTTCTGGAAGAACCGCGTAAACCCATGGTGCTGGCGCTCTCGCGCCCAGATGAACGTAAAAATATCCTGACACTAATCGAGGCCTACGGTGAATCTCAAGCACTACAGGAGCGGGCCAATCTGGTCATCGTAGCCGGCACCCGTGATGATATTCGGGAGATGGATTCTGGAGCACAGGCCGTCCTCAAAGATATTCTTCTGCTAATCGATCTCTACGACCTCTATGGCAAAGTGGCGATCCCAAAGCGGCACCGATCAGAGGAGGTGGAGGAGATCTACCGCCTGGCGGCTAACTCCCGTGGAGTCTTTGTCAACCCGGCACTTACTGAACCCTTTGGGCTGACTCTACTGGAAGCGGCTGCATCCGGCCTGCCTCTGGTTGCCACTGAGAATGGTGGACCGGTGGATATCATAGGTAACTGCAACAACGGCTTACTCATCGACCCGCTGGATAAAACCGCCATGGCTGAGGCTCTGTTGACTATCCTGTGCGACCTTGAATGCTGGCAGCGTTTCTCTCTGAATGGCATGGAAAAGGTCCGTGAGCACTACTCCTGGCAAGCCCATGCTGAATCCTATATGTCACGGATCAAGCTGCTGCCTCAGGGGTACAAACCGATTCCCAAAGCGCAGCCAACAAAACGTCCTATGCGCTATCGTGATCGTGCCATCTTCACCGACCTGGATCAAAACCTGCTCGGTAGCGAAGAGGGGCTACAGCAGTTCAATAGATTAGTAAAAGACAACCGAAAATGCGGCACCTTCGGTATCGCTACAGGTCGTCGCCTCGATTCAGCTCTCAGCATATTGAAGAAACATGGCATCCCCAGACCCGATGTATTGATCACCAGCCTTGGCACCCAGATCCATTATGGACAGAAACTCACCGCTGACGACTTCTGGCGAGAGCACATCGACCACCTGTGGAAACCCCAGTCTGTGCAGCGTTTGCTAAAGGAGCTGCCAGGCCTGAAACCCCAACAAAAAATAGAGCAGAGCCGTTTTAAGATCGCCTATCATTATGACGAGTCCGAAGCACCTTCGGTGGAAGAGCTCAACGACCTACTACACCAGCGGGATCTGACCTGTAACGTAATCCATGCCTTTGGACAGTATCTGGATATCGTGCCGGTACGCGCCTCCAAGGGCCAGGCCCTACGCTATGTGGCACAACGTTGGGGAATTCCATTGGAAAACATCCTGGTTGCAGGCGGTTCCGGGGCCGATGAGGATATGATGCGCGGCAACACCATGGCTGTGGTGGTGGCCAATCGCCATCACGAGGAGCTATCGCAACTGGTAGAAGAGGAGCGAATTTACTTCGCTGATCAGGCCCATGCTTTGGGAATTATCGAGGCCATACAACACTATGATTTCTTCAAAAGCTGCGAGATGCCGGTAGAGGAGTGATGGAACGATTGCTCGTCTGCACTGATCTCGACCGTACTCTGATTCCCAATGGAGTGCAGTCGGAATCACCCCATGCCCGGCAGCACTTCTGCACTCTTATTTCGAGGCCTGAAGTGAGCCTGGCTTATGTCAGCGGCCGGCATCGTGAGCTGGTGCAGCAGGCCATTGCCCTCTATGAACTGCCACTGCCTGACTTCGTCATCGGTGACGTGGGCACCACCCTCTACCGCGTAAAGAACGCCGAGCAGTGGTACCCCAGCACCGAGTGGCAGCAAGAAATAGGTCTGGACTGGAGCGGCAGCTCGCATCAGGAGCTAAAACAGCTATTCATCGACCTCAGCGATCTGCGACCTCAAGAGCCATCCAAGCAGAACCGCTACAAGCTCAGCTATTACCTACCCTTACAGGCTGATCACCATCAGTTGCTACTCAAGATGCAGAGTCGCCTGGAGCATATTGGTGTACGCGCCAACCTGATTTGGAGCCTGGATGAGCCTGCCGGCATAGGCCTGCTGGATGTCCTGCCTGCCCGAGCTTCCAAACTACATGCTATAGAGTTTCTCATGGGGCAGGAGGGCTTCAGTCAGCAGGAAATGGTATTTGCCGGTGACAGTGGCAACGACATGGAGGTGCTGGTCAGCAACCTGCCCGCAGTGCTGGTGGCGAACAGTCCACAAGATATCCAGACACAGGCACGACAAGGAGCAGAGCGCAATGGCAACCTACAGCAACTCTACCTGGCGAATGGAAATGGTCTCGGTATGAACGGTAACTATGCCGCCGGTATCCTTGAGGGTATTGCCCATTTCCACCCATCTGTAATGAGCTGGTTTTCGGAGAATTATCTGTGAAACACCACTCCATCTGTGTATTTGGCGAGGTGCTTTTCGATATATTCCCCGGTGGCGAGCGGGTACTGGGCGGTGCGCCTTTCAATGTCGCCTGGCACCTACAGGCCTTTGCCGCCGCTCCCCTGTTCATCAGCAGAGTCGGCGATGATCCCATGGGTCATGAGATACACCAGACGATGCTTAGCTGGGGTATGTCCACCGAGGGTCTACAGTTTGATCCCATCCATCCCACCGGTGAGGTAGATATCACCCTGACGGCCGGCGAACCCAGTTACGAAATTTTGCCCGACCGTGCATACGATTACATTCATGGTGAAGCAGTTCCACCCGTTACGCCACAACTGCTCTATCACGGCAGCCTGGCGTTACGTAATAGAGAGTCCCTGCAGGCGTTATCAGTCTTGCAGACGACCGATGAGTGCAGTGTATTTCTGGACGTCAATCTACGCCCCCCATGGTGGCAACGAAAGGAGGTACTGGAGATGTTAACCCATGCTCACTGGGTCAAGCTTAATGAGCATGAACTGACACAGCTGGCCGGTGAGAAGGGAGGGATTGAGGAACGCGCCCGTCAGTTTAGGCAAGAGTATGCTCTTGAAGGGCTGGTGGTCACCCGTGGTGACAAAGGTGCCTTTGCCATGGACGGAGGTGAGCAGTTTGCAGCCATTACACCCTCTCCAGCAGTGGAAGTCATAGATACGGTCGGTGCAGGAGATGCCTTCACCTCGGTCCTGATTTTGGGACTTCACCATGGCTGGCCGCTACAACAGACGCTGGAACGGGCACAGAAGTTCGCCTCGCAACTGGTAGGCAGACGAGGAGCCACCGTGGATGATCCTGAGTTTTACCGGATGTTTGCGGAACAGTGGGCACTATGACTCTAGAATCCTTGTGAGTTGTTCTATTCCGTATAGCAACGACCGTTTTAAAAAGAAGAAGATAAGCCATGTATGAACAGGTCTCTCACTCGCTGCTGAATGAAATACTTGATGCACTCAAGCAGGATATCCGTAAACAGGATCTGCGCCATTTCTATACCCGACTTGGCGCCAACTTCTATGCTATCCATACACTCTTCTTCCAGCTCTATGGAGAGCGGGAAGATTTCAAACAGAAGATGATCCGCCTGGTCGAGATGATGGCCCGCCGCTATATCGAGCGATCCAATGAATTGGAACAGCTGGATATTGAGCGGGAACAGGACCACAACTGGTTTCTTAGCCAGCAGTGGGTGGGGATGGCGCTCTATGCAGATGGCTTTGCCGGGGATCTGCCGGGGTTAAAAGCACGGGTCCCCTACCTGCAGGAGTTGGGCGTCAATATGATTCACGTGATGCCTATCATGGTCTGCCCCGAGGGCAAGAGTGATGGCGGTTACGCGGTCAGTGACTTCCGCAATATTGACCCGCGTATGGGCAAGATGAAGGATGTACGTAAGCTGGCTGAGTCCCTACGCCATCGCAAGATGCTGCTCACTATGGACGTCGTAGTAAACCACACGTCTGATGAACACGAATGGGCAAAGAAGGCGAAGGCAAATAAGCTCAAGTATCAGAACTATTACTATATATTCAAAGATCGCAACGTCCCTGAGATGTTCGAGGAGACCATGCCCGAGATCTTTCCCGAAACCTCACCCGGTAACTTCACCTGGGATAAGGAGATGGAGCGATGGGTAATGACCGTATTCAACAGCAATCAGTGGGACCTCAACTACAGTAATCCCACCGTCTTCATTGAGATGGTTGATGTGCTCCTCTTCTGGGCCAATCAGGGAGCGGATATCCTACGGCTTGATGCGGTCGCTTTTCTGTGGAAGAAGATCGGTACCAGTTGCCAGAATGAGCGTGAGGCACACCTGATTTTGCAACTGATGAAGGATTGCTGCCAGGTAACTGCCCCTGGGGTGCTGTTCATTGCCGAAGCCATCGTAGCACCGCTGGAACTGATCAAATATTTTGGTGAGGATGCCATCATCGCCAAAGAGTGTGAGATTGCCTATAACGCCACCTACATGGCCCTGTTATGGGATGCGGTGGCCACCCGCAACGCCAAACTATTGAATCAGGGGGTACGCAGCCTACCCACCAAACTCGACCGCGCCACCTGGCTCAACTATGTACGCTGCCACGATGATATCGGCCTAGGATTCGACGATGCAGATATCAAACGATGTGATTATGAGCCAAAGGCTCATCGTCAGTTTCTGCTGGAGTATTTCACCGGGCAATACTTGGACTCTGAGGCACGGGGTCTGCCCTTTGGCCGCAATGAAAAGACTGGTGATGCCCGCATCTCCGGCTCCCTGGCCTCCCTGGTGGGGCTACAGTCGGCCATAGAGAACGAGGATAGTGATGCGGTTGATCGCTCGGTCAAGCTTATCCTGCTGATGCACAGCATGATTCTCTCCTTTGGCGGCATCCCCCTGCTCTATTACGGTGATGAGACCGGTACGCTGAACGACTGCAGTTACCGTGACGATGAGTCCAAGGCCGGTGATAACCGCTGGATGCACCGTCCCCGCATCGACTGGGAGAAGGCAGAACTGCGTAAACAGCACGGCTCTGTGGAGCAGAGAATCTTTGATGGTTTAAAGAAGATGATTGCCGTACGCAAGGTCACCCCGGCCTTCTCCGACTTCAACAATCGTGAACTGCTTGATGTCGGTAATGAACATCTCTTCGTCTTTCTCCGCACCCACCCGGAGACCGCCTGTGAGTCGGTATTGGTGGTGGCTAACTTTGATGCCACACCCCAATATCTGAACCTGGGAGATCTGGGAAATCGGGGCGCATTTCAGCACGGTCAGTTGCAGGATATCTGTTCAGGTGAGTCACCCTCCCTGTTCAAGGACCAGTTGGTGATCCCCCCCTATCGTTTCTACTGGCTCACTGATCAACGCCCCGGTACTCTGTTATAACAGAGCACACCGGGGTATTGAGTCGAACGGCACCGACTTATCCTAGTGCGGCGGGAGATGTTGCGTCCAATTTCCAGATCCCATCATTGTACTCGTGCATAGTACGGTCGGTAGAGAACTTGCCACTGGCTGCTGTATTAAGAATCGAGCAGGCGACCCAGCGCTCCCGATCCCGATAGAGCTCTGCTGCCTGCTCCTGGGCCTTTATGTAGCCGGAAAAATCAGCCGCAACCATCCAGGGATCATGGGCATCTCCTATCGAGTGAATAATAGGATCGAAGAGTCCGGGTTCAAACTGGTTGAAATGACCTGTTTCCAACAGATCCATGACCCGTTTCAGATTCATATCCGTGTCGATAATCTGCTGTGGCTGGTAACGCCCACGCGTCTCCTCCACCTCTTTTTCGGTCAGGCCAAAGAGGAAAAAGTTATCATCCCCCACCTCTTCCCTGATCTCAATATTTGCCCCATCCAGCGTGCCGATGGTCAGAGCACCGTTCATCATAAACTTCATATTGCCGGTACCCGACGCCTCCTTGCCGGCGGTTGATATCTGTTCCGAAAGGTCAGTACCCGGAGAGATCACCTCCATCGCGGATACCCGATAGTTAGGCAGAAAAACAACACGCAGCAGCCGGTTCACATCAGGATCGCTATTGACCACACAGGCAACATTGTTGATCAGCTTAATAATCAGCTTTGCCCTTTGATAACCGGGAGCAGCCTTGCCGCCAATCAGCACAGTTCGTGGCGTCATACCGTTAATGTCACCCGCCTTGATGCGAGCATAGAGGTGAATCACATGGAGGATATTAAGCAGTTGCCGCTTATACTCATGGATCCTTTTCACCTGAACATCGAACATTGACTCCGGGTCAATAGCCACGCCGGTATCATTGAACACCATCTCCGCCAGGCGCTGCTTGTTAAGCTGCTTGACCTCATGCCACTTTTGACGGAATGCAGGATCGACCGCATAGGGCTCAAGCCTGCGCAACTCCTCCAGCTCACAGACCCAGCCATCACCGATTGTATCGCTGATCAACTCCCGCAGGGCGGGATTACTATGTGCCAGCCAGCGCCGCTGTGTAACGCCGTTGGTCTTATTATTGAACTTCCACGGCCAGAGGTCGTAAAAATCCTTGAACAACCCAGACTGTAGTAGATTGGAGTGAAGTTCCGCCACACCGTTGATAGAAAAACTGCCGACAAGTGCCAAGTAGGCCATGCGCACTTGGGGTTCACCAGACTCCTCTATGATAGAGAGACGACGCAGACGGGCGGTATCACCCGGCCAACGCGCCGCCACCTCGGCAAGAAAGCGGGCATTAATCTCGTAGATAATCTCCAACAGGCGCGGTAGCAGCTGCTGGAACAGCTGTACCGACCAGCGCTCCAGCGCCTCAGGCAGCAGCGTGTGGTTGGTATAGGCCATGGTTTTTGTGGTGATCTGCCAAGCCTGATCCCATCCCAATCCCTCCCTATCCACCAGCAGGCGCATCAGCTCAGCAACGGCAATGGTAGGGTGAGTGTCGTTGAGCTGAAAACAGCTCTTCTCTGCAAAGCGGGAAAAATCCGTACCATACTGCTGCTTCCAGCCTCGAAGCACATCCTTGACACTGGCGCTTGCAAGAAAATACTGCTGTCTCAGCCGTAACTCCTTCCCGTTCTCACTGGCGTCGTTGGGATAGAGCACCATGGTGATATTTTCAGCGCTGTTCTTTGCGCCCACCGCATCGGTATAGCTACCGGCGTTAAACTCATTAAGGTCAAACTCGTCAGTGGCCGCTGCTTGCCACAGGCGCAGAGTATTCACCGTCCCATTCTGATAGCCGGGAATCGGGGTGTCATAGGGCACTGCCAGCACATCGTGGGTGTCAATCCAGCGTATGCGCAAATTACCCTCTTCGTCAGGATAGAACTCAGTACGGCCTCCGAAGGAGACACGCTGGGTATACTCAGGACGTTCCAACTCCCAAGGGTTGCCGTCACGCAGCCAGTGATCAGGCTCTTCAACCTGCCTGCCATCTTCCATATACTGTCTGAACATACCGTACTCATAACGGATACCGTACCCTTTTACCGGCAGTTGCAGGGTGGCGCAGCTATCGAGAAAACAGGCCGCAAGGCGGCCAAGACCACCATTACCAAGACCGGCATCAGGCTCACTCTCGGCAATCTCTTCCAGTTCGATGCCAAAATCATGAAGTGCCTGAGTCACCACATCGGTAATTCCAAGATTGAGCATGGCATTACCCAAAGCGCGCCCCATCAGAAACTCAAGGGAGAGGTAGTAGGTACGCCTGACCTTCCCGTCCTCATAGGCCATCTGGGTGTTTTTCCATCGCTCCATCAGCCGATCACGCACCACCATGGCAATCGCCTTGTAGGGATAGTGGGTGGTATGGGCGCTGCCGTCGCGACCGAGTGTATGGGAGAAATAGTGCCTAAACTGGTCACTTATGCTGTCAGCATCGAGACTGAGTGGAGGGAGCTTGGTCAGCAGCTCATTAGGCTTGCTTCGAACCAATTCTGTAAAATAGTTATCAAATTTGTGCATGTACCGTTTCTTCATGTTGCTGAGACGTAACCAGCAATTATACTTCATTGTCGGGCATTTTGAGATCCGACCACACTCTACACCGCAAACAAGAGCCAACCATCTGTTTTAATGGGATTTTTAGAGCGGCGCCAAGTCACATCAATAACCGGCGGCATGAAGAAGAAACGGCAAGAACTCGAGCCAGTCCGCCACCGGCCCGCGCTGTTTGAAGAGGATAACGCCATTGCCGTCGATGATGTAGCTGCTGGGAAAAGCTGCAGCCAGTTGTCGGTCGGTGATAGTGGAGCCATCAGCTAGAGAGAGTGTCTCATCCCCCTCCCCTTTCACTCCAGAGTCGTATGATGACAGCCCCGCTAGACCGTTGCTCTGCAACCAGTCATTTGATAATGAGAAGGACTCACGCACCTGCAGCAGCACCATCTCCACCTCACTGGAGGTGTGATTATTCAATTCAATTTGAAGCTTCTCCAACCGTGGAAGCTCTCGCAGGCATGGAGGACACCAGGAGCCCCATAAGTGAACCAAAACCACCTTCCCTTTGAGATCTGACAGCTTTCTCCGCCCCCCCCGGACATCAAGGTAGGTGAGGTCATAAAGCCTGTCACCAACCTCGACACCGACAGGTAATGCAGCAGCCTCAATCGCTGTCAGGTAGGGTCCCCACAGGCCTCGCCATCTCTCGGCATTGAAGACCACTCGATCATCAATGGCGTAGAGGGCACACTTTTGCCGCGTTCGCTGGGAACAGTCCGTGAGGGCCAGTTCTCCAGCTTCAGTAGCTGAGGAAGCATCAGAGTGCCAGGCCCAACTCCCCCCCGGTGCGATAGCAAACGCCTTATGCTCATAGGCGTAGCTGTAATTGACGTAGCCCTCTTGAGCCCTGCCATCCACATGAGGAATCGCTGCGGCATCTCCCAAACCGGAAGCTGTAGCAACGGAGGGAAACATAAGAAACAGAACAAGAAGGGAGGGCACCAAATTCTGTAATGGGTGCCTTTCCGTGTCTATGGCTAAATGAAAGCGTATCGCCAAGAGATCACCCGCTCAATCTTCAACCTCTTCCCAGCCGGTAATCATCGCCTTGATGTGAGCCGTGGGAGTGTGTCCAGTAGTTATCAGGTAGAGATGAACCACCAGAAAAATCATCATCATGAAAGCGCCAATGGAGTGTACTGTCGCCACCCACTCCAAGGGCAGCCAGCCAAGCCCCCAATTACCCCAGTCGTTGTAGAACATATAGAGCAGTCCACTGAACCACAACATGGGGTTAATCATCAACTTGACAAACAGATAGGCGAGACGCTGTAGTGGATTGTGTTTTTGCAGAGTGGTCTGTCTGAACGGATGCGGGGCATGGGTAAAGATACCGGTAAGATAGTAAAGTATCACCGCCTCCACTCTATCCAGGGTTGGAATGTACTGCCTCCACTCACCAGTGGTAAAGTGCCAGAAGATGGCGAAGAGCCATAGGGTGATCAGTATCCAGGCTGCCGTGGTGTGCAGATTTGCCGCCTTTTCAAAACCAAAGAGTTGATAACTCCCGTGGACCTCAAAGCCGGTCAGCATCATGAAGATGATAAGCAGTGCCTGGGACCAGTGCCAGAACCGTTCGAAGCGCTTGAATATGTAGATACGCTCACTCATTGCTTAACCCCTTTTACTCATAACGATACGAATACCACCATGGATCAGTACGCCGATCAGTGCCAATAGTGCAGCAGCAAAACCGAGCCTATCCAGCAGCGGATTGGCATCACGGCCCGGCACATAGATACCGCCGACACCTTCGAGACGGCCACCCTTTTTGTGGCACTGTCGACAGCTGAGCGCATCCTCTTTCGGTGCCACCATATGAGTGATAGGCCAACTCATCTCGGTACTGACGAACTTCACCTTGCCGCTGTACTCCATGGCTGTTGATGCCATCCCCGCCTTAAGCGCCTTATCCCAGTCATAATTGCCCCAGAGAGCAGTATCATCCTTGCCTGCCGTATGGAACACTGCCAAGGTTTCATTACCCAAGTCATAGGGCTGTTTACCGCGAAACACCTTTACCGGCCAGATACGTGCATCGGGATCATCCGGGCCACCAAGGAACTCATTGATCTTAACCACCTCATCAGTATTAACCTTGTCGCCAAACAGGGTGTATTTAATATTGCCGTTGAACCAGACATACTCGGGAATTACATAGCGGTCATAGGTAAAATTACCTTTCCTGCTGTCGTAGGTCACTCGGCCGTCACTGCCCTTGATCTGTAGCCGTTTGCCATTCTCATCAAGGCGGCCCGCTGTCGACCAGTCCCAGGTCATCTTGGTAGCCGGCTGTCCCCGTGCATACTCGGGGATATGGCAGGTCTGGCAGGCGAGGCGGTCAGTGTGGTCGTTGAGTTTGCTCATCCCCTCCTTATGAGGCCTGTTACCGTGACACGCCTGACAAGTGGAGGGGTTTCGATCTCCGCCCTTACCGCGAATCAGTATCCCTTCATCATCCTTTGCAGTGGGGGTATAGCGGCTGCCACTAACTTTGTGGGAATCACTCAGGTGGCAGACACCGCAGGAGAAATTGAGCCCCTTGGCATCCATATGGACATCAAGATAGCGCCCCGGCTCTTTGAGTGAGCTATCCAGGTCACCATGCTTAATCGCGTTACCGCCTCCACCATAAAAGTGACAGGCGCCACAGCTCTTACGGCTGGTCTTACCGACACTCCTGGCAATTTCACCCATGTCAGTAGCCTTGCGAAACCTGCCGGACTGGGGAGGAAATTCCATCTCATTGTAGTTGGGGTGACCGGCAAGTCCTGGGATTTTCTTATAGCTCCCAGTGGTATCATGGCAAACAAGGCAATCAACATTGGTTTCTGCTGTAAAATCAAAGTTGTCATCCTTCCATCCGTAGCCGATATGGCAGGCACTGCAAAAGCTCTGATTAGTGGCGGTTGCCGTGCAGAAGTTGTTGATCACATGCTTCTTTCCCAGCCGCTGCTCAGTTTGTGGGTTGATAAATTCCCAACTCCAGTGTTTGGTGGCGTGCACCTGCTTTGCCGCCTCGGTATGACACTTCAGACACGCCTGAGTTACCTCCGGCCCACTCTTGAAGTCGGCTTGCAGCTCTTCAAATTTCGAATGGTCCGCAGTTGACCCAACACTTACCTTGCCGGCTTCAGCTTCAACAGTCATGGCTGCAGGCAGCAAGAGAATTGACGCAACAAAAGCCAGCTGCCACCACCCTCGCCCAGGAGCCTGTCCGAGAATAGGCTCCGTGGCGAGGAAAGCCCATTTTGAGTCATTTTTTTTGGTCATTTGAGGCGAATAGTTACTCTTATTCAACGAAAGTGAGCGGAAAAAAGGGCCAAAACGGGGTTTCCTCAGTAGGTGTCCTATTCTCGGACAGGTTCCTAATCACCGCCTTTCTCATTTCACTCTCCAGATAAACTACTGACTTGCTTTGTTGGTTACACTCTTTACTCTCAGCAGCCGCTGACATCACCATTACCGCCACCACTTCCACCAGGGCGTAACTTGATCAGAGGAGGTGCAGGTTTCTTGGGGTCGAACCTGATGAATTTCTGTTGATCTGCCGCCACCTTGGCCATAATTCCCGCAACCTTGCTACCGAAAAGCCTGCCCATCAACCCCGCATTCATGGTACCGATGTAGGTCTTACCATCATCCTTCTTGTAGACGCTAATGGTGCAGGGCATGAGGATAGATAGAATCCTGGTGTCATCATCTTTCAGCAACGGCTTGGAGTAGGTAGTGCTACACGCCTCCACCAGCAACACCGGCAGCACATTGCCACCGGCGGCGGCGACCGCACGCGAGGGATCACGCAGACCGGAAAGAGCCCAACCGTTCTCTGACGATGCCTTTATATTGGCTTGAATACGAGCTGCGGTCTCATCTACACCGTAGGGACTTTGGTACTCATTGAACATCAGGCTTCCTGCAAATAGCAGTGCAGTGATAGCGGTGAGAAGGATGCCTGCTACGAAGCCTACTACTGCCTTGATCATTACCTTTCTCCATAGTGTCGGCAACGACGATTAACCGCTGGCCCATTTGCATATAAGTCTATATTGATATTCTTATACTCTCTGGTATTACTAACCGTCAAGTAGGAATCTAAGGTATCACTGATGAATATCAATCAGATGTCTTTTTTACCCACTTCCCACTCTTTTCACCAGTGCATCTCGGATAATCTGAACCAACTGAGTGGTCTCATTATGGAAAACCTGCCGAAAAAAGGAACAACAACCTACCCGCTTAGGGTATAGACACAGAACTTAAAGCCTAAAGCGAAAAAGAATAATATTCGTACTTCAGTGGGTCTGAGAAGGAACGGAGACAGTAAACTCCACCCCCGGTTGACGGTTGACCACATCCACGCTGCCGTTCATCGCCAGCACCAGCTGTTTGACCAGTCCCAGGCCAATTCCGGTGCCGGAGGTTTCACGCGTCAGCTCGCTTTCAGAACGAAAAAAGAGCTGGAATATCTTCTTCATCTGATCCCTCGGCACACCAGGACCATAGTCGCGGACAGCGAAACAAATATCGCTACTCTTTAATTTATAACAGCTTATCTTCACCACCCGCCTGTCAGCATGAGCTGAGAATTTCAGCGCATTATCCACCAGATTGATAATGACCTGGCTAAAGGCATCTTCATCAACAGCAACCAGTGTTGTGCCGATTTCATCATCCCATGAGAGTTCCAGCTCAAAACCCTTCCGTTCAACCAGCGATGACACCTTGGAGCGAATACCATCAATCAGCTTGTTGACAGTGACCGGTTTCAGTTCGATATGGAGGGAGTTACGGGTCATACGTGCCAGTTGCAGCACGTTGTTGATCAACCGCGACAGACGTTCACTCTCATCATGGATAAAATCGTAATATCCGAGCCGCTTCTCCTCCGTAACCCAACCTTCACGTAACATCTCGCTGTACATACGAATCGATGTCAGTGGAGTCTTCAGCTCATGACTCACCGCCGAGACAAAATCCTGCTGCTGTTCGGCCAGTGCAATCTGTCGCAGTCCCAGCCGGTACATCAGGGAAAATCCTGCACAGAGCACCATAACCAAAATGGCGGCAACCCAGTAGAGCACCACCGCACCGGGACCGGCGGGAAGCTCTCTGATACTAAACAGAAGTTGCAGGTCACTCCATGGTGCAGAGAGTCGCGCCTGATAGAGAAGCGCCCCGGAAAGTGTCTTGGTAGTGGAGAGATAACCTCTGCCGGATTCTCCACTGAAAGCGGAAAGTACATCGCCTCGGTAAGCCACAACCAGATCGCTCATCTGCAACAGTGCAGTCTCGCGAAAAACAGCACCAATCACGCCGTCTATAAATCCTTTCTGCTCGATCAAGGCACCTTGGATATAACGTCGCCCATCCCGCCACACCTTTCTGAAAAGTACCAGATGCCCACTATCCAGCAGGCTAAGTTCAAAACTGTCAATTTCACTCTCAAAGGTGGTGATACGCAGACCTGTGGCATCGTCGGAAGCACTACTAACAACACTATCAGCTAGCTCCTCTATCTTTTCCGGCAACTGACTGGTCTCTCTCCGCAGGCGGCTTTTCGCCACTCGGGAACGCTTTATCGAAGGCACCCTCTTCGCTACAGGCGCTGCCGGTGCAGCCTGCTTGTAGCTATACTCCAGCTTCAGATCCTCTACCCTACCGAGGCCCCCGGTAGCCCGTTTTTTCTCTTTCAATCCTTTTAGAGGTGCCCGATTGAGCTGATCAAATGCAGCTTGCGACTGCACCTGCATCTCTAGCATAACCTCATCAGCCGCGGCCATTTCCATCTCCATGGGCTCCTCACCCACCTGGTCTTTAACCGCCCCTACAACAACTGCCCCCCATAACTCAGCAGCGATTTTCTCATCACCCTTGTCCAGAACCTGCCTTCGTTGTTGAACCAGGCGGTTATCACCCAAAACCTTCTGTATCCGCTCATGCAGAGTGTTGCGCAGCTTCAATTCACTGAGAGAGACACCGTAGAGATTGGAGTCCTGTGTTAATGGCAACAACGGAGTAGAAAAGCGGCCTACACTGTCCACCTGAAAAAACCCGATAAGGCCGGGAATCTCAGAGTCCACAGGATAAGCAGAGAGTGGTGAACGCTGCAGAAAATTGCTCGAAGAGTCACCCTCGACCACCAGAAAATGGAAATCGGCAAAAGGACGCCGCTCCTCCCTCTCAATCAAACGACTAAGATGCTCATTAATGCGTCCTGCAAGTGACTCGGCCTCTACCTGATGGTGGTGAAAAGCCTCCCATTTCAGCTGGCTATACGCCTGCATAATCAGCACAACTGTAGGTATCAGCAAGGCGAGAAAGAACAACAACAGCGACAAACGCAAGCGGTTGGGGTTCATACCTGAAAGCAGCGCGCTGCGCATATCATCTCGACAGCAGGCGGTAGCCTCTGCCCCTCACAGTCGTCAGATAACGGGGGTGGGCTGGATCCTGCTCTATCTTGCGCCTGATTTTGGCAATATGTATATCGACGGTTCGGGTCTCCAGCTCCAGATCCTTGGCGTAGCCCCACACTTGGGTCAACAACTCATCCCGGGAAACAGGACGCTCGGCGTTGGCATCGAGGTACTGAATTATTTCCATCTCCCGCCGGGTGAAGGTGAGCTTTTCACCATTGCGTTGACCAGAGAGATTGAGGCTGTCCAGCTCAACATCATCCCCGAGATGAATAGCCTCCGCCATCGCGGCGACTCTATTGGAGCGGCGCAACACCGCCTCTACCCGCAACACCAGTTGAGCAACGGAGAAGGGCTTGGCAACATAGTCGTCCGCGCCCAAGGATAGCCCCTGTATCACATCCTCATCCGCGCTTTTTGCAGTAAGCATGATGATTGGCTGATCTCGATCTTGCTCTCTTACCCGCTCGCAGATGGTAAAGCCGTTGATACCCGGCAGCATGATATCCAGCAGGATCAGCTCATAGCGTCCGCTCAAGGCCTTATCCAGCCCCTCATTACCATTATCGGCGCTATCGACCTCGTAACCGTGAAAGACAAAGAGATCCGTCAGGCCGGTAAGAATGGCGGCCTCGTCTTCTACTATCAATAGGCGAATCTTTCGTTTCATCTTAATCTAAAGCCTATCAGCATGTCGTGATCACAGCATGTAAATCTTTTGTAAATTTTCCTGCAGCATCTTTTACAAAACCCTGTCTACTCCAGATCCATACTCACCCCTAGACTGAAGATACCAACAGATCAATTGAGAAAAAAGGAGTAGACAGATGGCCCTTATCAATCGTGTATCACGGCTCTTTCAAGCCGATTTTCACGCCGTTCTCGACCGCATCGAAGAGCCGGAGTTGCTGCTCAGGCACGCGGTTCATGAGATGGAGGATGAACTCAACCGGGATGAACAGCGCAGCAAACTACTTGACCATGAAACGAAGCAGTTGCTCCAGCGCAGGCACAACATCGAACAGTCTCTCAACAGTATAGAAGGGGAGCTGGATATCTGTTTCGAGGCTGACAACGAAGAGCTGGCCCGCACCCTGATAAAACGCAAACTGGAGTCGCAAAGGGCAGTCAGTTTTCTTCACAGAAGAGAGGAGAGCCTGGGTCATTCACTCGAAGATCTCAACACAGGTATCAGGGAGAACCGTAGCCGACTGGAGAGTATGCGGCAGAAAGCGGATCTACTGGCGGAGAGCAACAAACACACTACTAATGAAACCCTCTTCGATACTACCGAATTCAGCATCGACAAAGCAGATGTGGAAATAGCACTTCTGCGGGAAAAGCAGAAAAGGAGCAAGTCATGAAAACGGCAACATTTACCGATGGGGTAGTTATTGCTGTTACAGCCGCAGTGGTCGGCACCCTGCTATTCACCCTTATCAATACGATTCTGCCCGTTGAAGCAGCTCTGTATCTTCTCATTACGGTTGGCACCGCTCTCTATCTGATCTATTTGCTGAAACGGAGCACTCAATCGGTCGGCCGCATCGTCATCCTTACGCTCTGGTTGTCAGCAAGTATGGTTGCCTGGTTCAGCGGGGTACAACTACCCCTCTACCTGCTGTTGCAGATAGTCATGATTTGGCTGACGCGCTCCCTCTATTTCTATAGCAGCCTACTCCCGACCCTGGCAGATCTTGGATTGAACATACTCGCACTGGCGGCGGCCTACTGGGTACTTATCCAGACCCAGAGTATTGCTCTAACCCTCTGGAGCTTCTTTCTAACCCAAGCACTATTTGTCTATATTCCGCCAAGCATGAAGGAGAAAACCACATCAACCGGGCATACCCAGACCAAGACAGACCGTTTTAACCAGGCACACCAAGCCGCCCAGGCTGCTGTAAGAAAACTTTCGGCCAACCACTGATTATCAGGAGAAGATAATGAAACAGAAAATGATTGCAGTAGCACTTTTCGCAGCCACCACGGCAACAGTGGCACTCTTCCCACATATTGGCAGCGTCAATGCTGTCACTGCCACAACCCAACAACTGCCGATTGCACCGGTCACCCTCCCGATCATCCAGGAGAAGGCTGCGATTGAGGTGGTGTTTGTACTCGATACCACCGGCAGTATGGGTGGTCTGATCGATGCCGCCAAGGAGAAGATCTGGTCCATCGCCTCCAATATGGCATCAGCCAACAACGCCCCCGATATCAGAATGGGGCTGGTCGCCTACCGTGATCGTGGTGACAAGTATGTCACCCGTGTCAGCGACCTGTCGGAAGATCTCGACTCGATGTACGCCACCCTTATGGACTTCGAAGCTGCAGGCGGTGGCGACGGCCCGGAGAGTGTCAATCAGGCCCTTGATGACGCCGTTAACAAAATCTCATGGAGTGATAATCAGCAGACCTACAAAGTGCTCTTTCTGGTCGGTGATGCACCGCCCCACATGGATTATCAAGACGATGTAAAGTACCCGGAAACCATTGCCAAGGCAAAGTCGAAAGATATCTTTGTCAACGCTATTCAGTGTGGAGAGAACCGCTCCACCACACAAAAATGGCGGCAGATGGCCCAGTTGGGTGATGGCCGCTACTTCCAGGTCGAGCAGGATGGTGGAGCAATCGCCGTCACCACGCCTTTCGACCGTGAACTCGCCACCCTCTCAGCCAAGCTCGATGAGACACGCCTCTACTACGGCAGTGCCGAGGAGAAGGTGAAACAGCAGCGGAAAACTGCAGCCACGGATAAGCTCCATGCAGGTGCTTCTATCGCATCCCGTGCCCGCAGGGCAACCTATAACTCATCTGAGAGCGGCAAGAAGAATTTCCTTGGTGAGGGAGAACTGGTTGACGATATTACTGACGGCAAGGTGAATATAGAGGACATTAATCCCGAGATGCTGCCCGAACCTATGCAAGCGATGGCACCGGAGGAGCAAAAAGCAGTTATTGCCAACAGAGCACAACAACGCCGGGAGCTTCAACAACAGATCCAAGCACTATCAGAGAAGCGTAGCGGTTTTATCAAAGAGAAAGTTGAGGAGAGTGAGGGTGTGGAAGATTCCCTGGACTACAAGCTCTTCAGTACCATCAAGGATCAGGCGGGAAAAAAGGGACTGGAGTATCGTAGCGAAACTCCAGCTTATTAGTGAGCATCAGCCGGCTCGGATATTTTGTCCGAGCCGGCTTACTTACCCCTTATCTCGTGCATTTCCAGATAGGCGCTATTTACCGAATAGCCCTTTCAACTGGTCACCCGCTCCACCCAGGCTCTCTTTAACCTTTTCAGTAGAGCCACCAGCCTTCTCTTTCAGAGCGGCACCGACATCTTTCAGCTTACTCAGATCCAATTTACCGACAGCAGAGCCTACTCCCTTGGTAAGACTGGAGATCACCTGCTGCGCCACCTCTTCAGCTGAAGCACCACCACTCTTCTTACCGATATCCTTGAGGTGAATCTTAGGCAGTGGTGCACTCAGAGGTTTACCCCCCGTCAATGCAGAGGTCACCGCGATAGTACCGTCATTGATGTAGAGATTCTCAATAATCAGTTTTGGGCCGGCACTTTCGGACGATTCAGAGGTGCTTGAACCTCCCCCCCCGGCAACATTCTTCTTGATCACATCGAAGTTACTGCCTTCCTTACCAAATTCATAGTTAACCGACGGCTTGTCGATCACGATCTCCTTAATCACAATGGTATCTGAGGTTAGCGTTTCTGCATCCAGCTTAACCTTGATCTGACCAAGAGAGATCGCTTTGTTGCTGGAAAATCCAGCAGGATTGGCCACCGAAAGGCCCTTCAGCGCCCCTTGGGCATCACCAAGACTGATGCTGACCCCATCTACTTTTACCTGAGTTTTTGTGGTTTTAGTGCCAACCTCTTCGATGGCGGTCTGGACAATTGAATCCAGTGAGCTGACAAAAAAGAGCATTGCCACCCCTATCAAAACAATGAGTGCGACGACTCCGATGATCACTTTTTTCACGGCAATATCCCCCTGATTGGTTGCCACTATTTTATTACTGCCTATCAATGATAACTTACATGTGGCACAAGTGCTTTATCAACATGATAGTGCATGAGGGGTGAACAAGATTTCCACTACAATTTTGTGCAATAGAACAAAACAACAGAGAGCCCATAACATGAACTCAAAAATCCTACCCGCACTTCTCATCCTGGGTGCTGTAGTTACCGTCTCTTTCATGATCAAACTGATGAGTGATATGAGTGGATCAATGACCGAAATGACTCACCACATAAGCTCCCTTACCAAAGACGTCTCTTCCATGAACCGAACTATGAGCAAAATGTCGCTCTCGACTACAGCAATGAGCGAGAGCATGGTCCGTATGGAGTCAAGCATTAAAGATATGGGGCAGGCCTTGGGTCAGGGCAGTAAACAGATGCAGCAGTGGAATCCAGGGCAGATGATGCCGAATGTGTTGCCCGGGACCAAGCGCTAATAACGCTGATACAGAAAGTGTGGGTATTGGCAACCACTTTCTATTCCACTACTCTTGGTCGAACTGCTTCAATCAATGGTAACCACCATGAAAAACAGCTACAAAATCAGATGGCCAAAAACTGTGCTGCAGAGTGTAGCCATACTATTCGGCTTTACCCTCTTCACTCAGGTACAAGCGGCGCCTCCTGAAGGCTATAACTTCCTCTCTTATGGAGAGGCAATGGTCAAAGCCAGAGAGGAGAGCAAACCGGTCTTTCTCTATTATGGCCGCTATGGCTGCAGCACCTGCCGCAAAATGCACAAAGAGGTGTTTAGTAATAAAGAGATAGAGCAGCGATACAACAACCACTACATCCTGGCTTATGTGGATACCGAAAGCGGTAACCGCATCACCCTGCCAAATGGTGAGCGTATCACCGATATGCAGTTTGCCACCCGCTCAAGAATTCTCGGTACACCTACCTTTATTTTTAAAAACCCGGATGAGACGGAACTGCTCAATTTCGCAGGCTTCAGAACTATTGAAAGGATGAAGCAGTACGACGACTACATCAATGGCGGCCACCATAAAACAACAAGTTTTAAAGCATATAAAGCAGCCCAATGAGATACGCAACCCTTCTGATACCGCTGTTACTGTTACCACTGCCGTTGCAGGCGGCTCCCCAATGGCAGTTCTCTGAAAAGATCGCGGTCACCGAAAAACCACTGCCCGGTCGCTTTCATCATCTCGATTCGGCCGGACGCAGAAGCGTTGCTCTTTCCGGTGATCAGGTGGCAGTCACCTGGGAAGATAACCGCAGTGGTAAGCCCCAAATCTACTACGCCGTCAAATCAGTAGAGAGTAGCTCCTTCAGCTCACCGATACAGATCAGTAATAACAGAGATGCCTATGAGCCTGCTATAGCGGGGGTAAGTAACGGTAACTTTATTCTTGTTTGGGAAGAAGACGGCGCTGTGGTTGCCAGAACAGCCAAAGGTGCCAGACTTGGCCCTGTCGCTAAACTATCCAATAGTGCAGCAGGCCACGCCACCACCGACAGCTTCAATGGCAAGGCCTACATTGCATGGAGGGAGAAGCGGGGGCGCTATCCCAATATTCACTTCACTCAAGTTACAACTGACAAAACAGGAGTGCTTACGGTCAGCAACACCATTCCTGTCGAACCTGACAGCATCAACGCACCTCAACTCTATCCAACCATCGCAGCCGGTGCCGCCGGTATAGCTATTGCGTGGGAAGACCGCCGGGAGGGCCATACCCGTCTACTCTTCAGTCACACAACTGATGGAAAAACTTTCTCAGAGCCCGGCAACCTCAATAAATTTCGCTCCAACCGTAACGAATACGACAAGGGTAATGGTGTCACCCGCGTTGCTATAGCCGCCTTTGGTGAAGATGAGATTGTCGCCACCTGGATGGATAAACGCCGCAGCAAAACAGGCTACGGCATCTACGCTTCTCTCGGCTATGACGGCGGAGAAGAGTATGGACCAAACGAGAGAGTACAGGGGAAGAGCGGAGACAAACTGCCCCACTACAACCCCACTGTGGCAGGCAATTCGGTCGGCGCCATGATTGTTGCCTGGGACGACTACCGAAGCAAGACATCAGATATCCAGCTAAGCACCTATACAGACGATATGGAGTGGAGCGAGGATTTCACCCCACCGGTTGCCTCAGGCCCAGGGGAACAGTCCAACCCAAGCATTGCCATGGACGAAGCCGGCAACCTGCACTTGGTCTGGATCGAGGCCAGTGAAATGGGGAAGCCCAGCCAAATATGGTACGCATCAGCGGTGCCCTCTGAACGGGAATAAGCCGGTAATTCTATCCGCTAGGAATACCCGGCGCTGACTTACTGAGACATAGTTACCAATAAAATGATCTCCACTCCGACTCAACTAGATACCCTAACCACAGAAAGTGGATCCACTATTCCTGAGAGACTCCGCAATAACGCTTCAGAATATCATTCAACGCCGGCTCATCAACCGGCTTGACCACACAGGCATCCAGTCCCTCATTCAGAAATTGCTCACGCTCTTCCGGCATAGCGTGGGCTGTCAGCGCCACAATGGGAGTGCGATATCCCTGCTCTTGTTGACGAATCCTCCTGGCCGCCTCGGTCCCGCTCATATTCGGCATCTGTATATCCATCAGGATCAGATCGAAGCGCTGTTCCCTCGTCGCGTCAATGGCCTGTTGACCGTTTACCGCCTCGACAATTTCAGCGCCCTGCTCTGAGAGAATGGTCCTGGTCAACATCCGATTAATGTTATTGTCATCTACGATCAGAATATTGATCCCCTCATATCGCGGTGCAGATTGTGTGGAAGAGATGACCGACGCCGTCTGGGTCTGCCCATCTGTAGAGCACTCCTGCAATAGATCCATCAATACCTTTTTAAGGGGGTAAAAGCCGATTACCCTTGGTAGAATCAATGATGCTTTGAATCCTCCGTGGGAGGCGATACTCTCATCTGGACGATTGGTAAAAAGTACTGTCTCTATTCGCTCATTCTTCTCGAGTGAGATCAAAAGCGTCTTAATCCTCTCCTGCTCTTCCGCACATCCGCCGCCATTCACCAGCAGTAATCCGAACTCCGCTTCATGCTTCTCAGGAATCACCGCCTGCTCCAACACCTGCACGGTGACCCCCATCCTCTGAAGGAGATGACTCAGTGTCTGACTGCCGATGGGATTGTGGTCATATACCCACGCATTAGTCCCCTGAAATAACTTGTCCGTATATTCATTGGCTTCCGTGGTTGACTGAGGCTCCGGCCTAACCGTAAACCAGAACAGCGCCCCCTCCCCTTCTGTACTCTCCACACCGATGGTACCGCCCATCCCCTTCACCAACTGGCTGGAGATGGCCAAACCCAAACCCGTACCGCCAAAACGGCGAGTCATACTGCTGTCACCCTGAGAAAATGGTCTAAACATCTGTTCCTGTAATGCTGCATCGATACCGATACCGCTGTCCCTGACGATGAAACGGAGCCCGCCTTCGGCAACATCATCGGCATCAGCTTCCACCCAGAGGGAGACCATGCCGCGCTCAGTGAACTTGATGGCGTTATCCAGCAGATTGGATATCACTTGCCGGAGTCGAACCCGATCCCCAATCCACCTCGACCCCACATCCTTATGAATGCCGTGCACCAGCTCAAGTCCCTTATCCAGCGCTCTGGGCGCAAACATTGCCACTGTGGCATCGATAACCTCCAACAGATCAAATGGCTGCTCCTCAAACACCATGTAGCCCGCCTCGATCTTGGAGTAATCAAGGATCTCATCAATGATCACCTGGAGATTCTCAGCCGAGGCTGAAATGGTACGAGTGTACTCATCCTGTTGCCCTGTGAGAGAGGTACGCGAGAGTAGTCGGGTAAATCCCAGCACCCCATTCATCGGTGTCCGAATCTCATGGCTCATATTGGCAAGAAACCGGCTCTTGGCCTGATCCGATACCTCCGCTTTCTCCTTTGCCTCCAACAACTCGCTGGTACGTTCATAGACCAACAGTTCCAAATTCTTATTGTGCCAGCGCAGCTGCTCCTCTTTCTTGTCCACAGCCAGGTGCATGGACTCCAGACTCTTTTTCAAACGATCGATTTCATCGTATTTCAAAATATGAAAGATACTTTTCGGGTGAGCGGAATCTGTCACCTGTTCAGTATCAACGGGCGAGTCGTGGGTTGAGTCACCCTGCAATACCCGATTCGATGCAATCCGCTCCGCGTAGTCAGTCAACCCTTCTACAGGCTTCAACACCGTTCTACGCAAAATCACTATAAGCACAAAGCCCAGCACAAAGGTGATCAACACAAATGAATTGCGAACATCCCGCTTCCTGCTAGCCAAATGCATCGTGCCATCACGATTGGAGAGGATAAGATGTACCTCCCCAAGCTTTGTGCCGGACGTACCGTCTGCTGCGGGAATAATGATCTCAGCCTGAAACCTGGATCCACTTTCACCACGCCCCGCATGATAAGCTGCAACCACCCGCTCTTTATGCACCACTTCCATAGAGAGAGCGTTTGGGTTTTGACTTCCGATGGTTTCAAGGACCGTCTCAAGTACCGGATAATCCTCCATCAACAGGCTCTCAATACTAAAAGCCGCAACCACCTGTGCCAGAGCGTTTCCCTGTTTATCCAACAGGTTCCTAAGGCTCTGCTGCTCATTGGATACAGAAAACCAGCCAAAGAGGGAGAGTAGAAAAACCAATACTGCAAGGATAATCGAAAGAATCTTGAGCGAGAGACTCATGGCTTCGAATCAAACCGCTTGGAGGTCTCCATCCCCTCCCTGATCAGATCATAATCGGCATCCTCAGCCGGTAATAATCCGCTACGTTTGATCGCCTCCAGAGCCTTCTCATCACTCAACGTCAACAGGGCGGAGCCAAGGGCGGAAAGAATCGACCCATCAAGGTCTTCGCGAGCCACCCAAGGTTTGGTGACACAGGGAAATTCAACTATTTTGCGCAGCCCCTTCTTCTCAGCGTACTTGTTGTAGGTGTTCTCATTGGTGGCACCCGCATCGTAGCTTTTTGAAGCTACTGCAAATGCCACCTTGTCATGTCGCCCCAGATAAGTGTGACCAGCGAGGTTATCGGCCCGGATGCCTGCTTTCACCAAGGCAGCCTGAGCAAGATAACGGCCGGTGGTGGAACTCCTGCTGCCAAAGGCGAAACGTTTACCTTTCAGATCATTAAGAGATCGAATGGAAGAGTCCAAAGGCACCGAGATCACCCCACTGAACCACTTTTTCCCATTGTTGCTCTCCATCGCCAGCAGGTGAATTCCCGGGTTCTTCTGCTTGGCCAAAACATAGCTGACCGGACCGAAACGAACGAAATCCACCCACCCTTCCACCAATGCATGGATCGCGTCGTCATAGGTGGGAAAGATCCTCATCCTGATCTTGTGAGGAACTCCCTTGCGGGCAAGCTTCCATTCCAGATGCTCCAGGAGCGGACGCATCTTTTTTATCATCTCGGTAGAGCGGATATGTGCATACACCCCGAATGAGAGGGTCTGCCCGGAAGTAGCTGCACCGTTGGAGGTTTCAGCCGATACGGCTATCGCCGACAGAGGAGAGTAGAGGGGGAGCAGTAGGAGAATGGAGAGAATACTGGAGAGACGTGTACGACCAACGGCCGTCGAAAAGGTAAAAAAAATCCTTTGCCACAGAAAACAGATAACCAATGCTATACCCCTGACTTGTCACTAAGGAAGTTCTGAATAAGTCTGGCCGAATTGAATTGTGCTCAGGAGGCGCAAGATCAAGGGGTCGATCGCAGCTAATAGCAGGCTATTAGCAAGATTTTCAACACGAAAGCACTGCTTTCGGTGATGGTATTCAGCGCAGCTGAATGCCTTTGATCTATTTCTACTGAGTGCAAGGCAATCGATCATGACTTGTTCAGAGCTTCCCTGAGCCCCAGAACCTAGCTAAATAATAGCACTGGAGTTCAAAATTTTCGGATTTTGATCCGATAAAGGATTGATGAGATAGAAAGTGGAGCTATGGGAGAGCAACTTTCACAACTATTAAGAAATCAATTGTCAGACACTCAACACCACACACAATGAAAGATGAGCACAGCGCTATATTAACTAGAGTTAATTTAAAATGGCTGTGCACAATAATCCGGGAACCGGGTGTAGGGGCGAACTTGTTCGCGAAGAACATGTCCCGGAGCCTGATCGCGAATAAATTCGCTCCTACAGATGCACTTTTTTCTATGAAGATAGTGCTTCGGGACTATTGTGCATAGCCACTTAATTTACCTTCTCCCCGACTGGAGGGAGAAGATCCAGGTGCTTGCACAGCGTATTCCATGGCAACGGCTGCCGGCAAGGATACGAATTTACTGACTGTTGAGCTACCTGTTCAGTTTCTCAACGACTGCTCATACTCGCTCATGAAGTGATAGAGCGAACTATCGATGACCTTGATGGCACCATCCAACAAGTGGCATCTGCCTGCACCCGGCAAAATTTTACAGAGGTTGATCAATGTATCCAGATCCGCCCTTGTGCCCTGCCCAGTGTCAATCTTTCCCAACAGCTGGGAGGCGTAATAGGTACCCGTCTTGCAGGGGGGACACTGACCACAGGAGGAGGAGGCAAAGAAGTCCACATACTCCGCCACCCGTTTAACAATGCCGGTACCCTGGGAGACCACGATCATGGCCCCTGTACCCAGTGCCGAGCGACGTGCTTTCACCGAGTCAAAATCGAGAGGAACATCCAGATCCTTGGGGGTAAGGATGGTATTGGAGGGTCCGCCAGTAAAGACCGCTTTCAGCTTTTTCCCCACCAGCATCCCTTCGCCGTAGACGTTGATCAGCTCCGACAACGGCGTCCCCATGGGCAGTTCGTAAGTTCCGGGTCTAAGAACATCACCGCTGAGACAGTAGATCTTAGTACCGTTGGCTTCACCAAGTCCCAGCCCCTGGTACCATTCAGCACCGTTACGGACGATATGGGAGACATTGGCCAGGGTTTCAATATTGTTGATAAGGGTCGGCTGCCCATGAACACCGAACTCAGCGGGATACGGCGGCTTGCCACGAGGGAAAGGAAACTTACCTTCAACCGACTCAATCGCTGCGGTCTCTTCACCACCGATATAGTGGCCGGAACTGGGAACGATGTGATAGCTAAGTGGCTGCTGTAGTTTCTTCGAGGCGGTAAAGAAGAGCTCTGACTCCTCCCACTGTGCCACCGCCTGACGCATACTCTCCAGCGGCTTTGTCATGTGCGGATTGATATAGAAGACAATCCGGTTTATCCCTGTAGCCAGTGCGGTGATGGTCGCACCCTCGATCACCTGATGCGGAGTCTCCTCCAACAGGACGCGATCCTTGAAAGTACCCGGCTCATCTTCGTTGCCGTTACAGATCAGGTATTTTTCCTGGCTCTCCTGAGCCGCCACCTTCTCCCATTTGAAGTAGGTGGGAAAACCGCTGCCACCAAGCCCCAGTAGACCGGCACGCTTAATTTCAGGGGTGATTGCATCGATATTACCCAACGCATTCACCAGGCCTTCACCGCCAAAACCTTTCAGCCAGGCGCTCAGGTCCGGGCCTACACGGCTATCGGGGTGGAACAGTACCTGATTCAGAACATCATTTGGCATCGATCAGCTCTCCACCTGGGTGTTTTTGTGCAGACCGCCGTAGTCCGAATCATTTTCGAATTTGGCGTAGCTGGGGAAGAGTGCCGGCCCCTGCTTATCCATTGGCATATTGGCCAGGGTCAATTCTCGACGCAACTGGCTCAAGTGTTCAATCGAGGACTTTTTATGTTTATGCGAAGGTGCGGTCTCCATCGCATGGTTCCCGGCAATACGACCAAATGCGATAATTTCTAGCAGAGCATTACCCATCAGACGGTTACGCCCATGGATACCGCCACAGACTTCACCCACGCAGTAGAGTCCAGGCACGGTGCTCTGACAATTCTCGTCAATAACTACACCACCGTTTTGGTAGTGAAGTGTTGGGTAGATCAGCAGCGGCTGTTTTCTGGGATCGATATTACTCTTCTTCCCCAGTTCAATCAGTTTCGGAAAACGGGCATCAAAAATACCCGGCTCACGCAGCTCCACGCCTGGTGTGTCGAGCCAGATACCCTGCCCTCCACCGTCAACCGTGACACCCCGCCCCTCTGCGCACTCACGAAGTATCGCTGCCGCCACCTGATCGCGGGGCTGAAGCTCCTCGATGAAACGATCGCCGTTACCATTGAGCAGGTAAGCACCCGCCGAGCGCACCGCCTCTGTAATCAGAGTACCAACCAGATGCTGTGGATAGGCAAGGCCTGAAGGGTGGTACTGGAAAGAGTCCACATCCTGCAGTTTGGCACCCAGGCGATAGGCCAATACCAAACCATCACCGGTGGCGCCAAAGTGGTTGGAGGTAGGGAATTTATTGAGGTGCAGACGACCGATACCACCAGTAGCAATAATGACCGACTTGGCTTTGATCAGCTTATAGCGGTTATCTTCAAGAGATGAGATAACGGCACCGGCACAGTGGCCCGACTCATCAGAGAGCAGCTCAACCGCCGGGCTGTAGTCCCAGACATCTATACGACTGGTGCGTACCGCCTCCTGGAGAACCCGCATCATCTCAAGGCCGGTATAGTCACGATAGTAGACGATTCGGTCTGCGGAGGTGCCACCGGCCCTGCGGGTCAGCAGATCGCCGTACTTATCCAAATCAAACTGCATCCCCTGCTGGATCAGCCACCTAACCACATCAGGCCCGTTCATCACCAACTTGGCCACCAGATCCTGGTTCACATTCTTATGACCCCCCTTGAGGGTGTCATCGTAGTGCATCTGGGGGGTGTCATCCTTTTCGATAGAGGCCTGAATTCCCCCCTCCGCCATCACGGTATTGCTGTCCCCAATGCGTAGTTTGGTCGCCAGTATCACGCCGGCACCACCTCTGGATGCCGTCAGCGCAGCCGCACAGCCCGCACCACCGCCACCAATGACCAGTACATCGGTCTCTACAATGGGCGCTCCTGCAAGATCCGCTTCGTCAATACGGGCGTCGGCCTGGAGAATGTCTGCCAACTGCCGATGGCAGGCATCGCCCCTGTTGGTGCCGACATTCAGTTCAACGATGGAGTCTGCATAGTGATCAGGATGATAGGCGCGTCGCAGCTCTTCGCCGCTCATCTCCTGATCAGGTAGAGGGCGTTCAGCCTTGGGCTCATACTGCTCTAGCGCAGTGGCGTATGGGATGCCGTTAATCATGAGTTAATTGTGCTTTTGATGGATGCCATGGAGTTATTTGATAATCTCCAGCTCGCCTTTACGCAGTTTTTCAAGGCGGTTGATCAGGTTCGATGGCCGAATATGGAAATAGGCAGACACCCGTCTGGAGAAGAGACCGACATGATTTGGAGCAATAGACTCAGGGCAGGCCGTTTGGCAGAGATTACATAGGACGCACTCAATAAACAGTGCCCCGGCCTCTTCAAAACGGCCCTTGGATGCGAGCTCCACACCGAGTTCTACACTGATCCCTTTTGGGCAGGTCTGGTTACAGCCACCACAATGCCTGCACATTTCCGCTTCGGGGAAGAACTTGTGGAATTTCCCCTGTACTTCCCAGGAGCTATTGATCTCTTCAAGTTGATAGCGATGGTGGGTCGGTGTGGGGAAAAGTAGGAAATTGACCTGCATCCCCTCTTCGATAAGCACCTGACAGCCCAGCTCTGTAGTCACTTCACGGCTGTCTACCCGACGAACCATGACACGGCAGGAACCGCAAACCCCCTCCAGACAGCCGACACTTTTTACCCTCGGATAACCGGTATGCCAGAGCGCCTGGATCACCGAGAGTGAAGATGGTGCGGAAATCGACTTTCCGTTGATGGTCAGGTTGACCTGGTCGCCACTTCTTCCGCTATCTTCTGCTTGTTCACCCATGCACTTTTCTCATTACTGCGTAGCCCGGCATTATGGGTTAGATTGTACCCGATCAGCCATCAGATATGCTTATCAGTATTATAATTAAAGCTTTTTTTATGCTTATTCAAAACGGGTAACCTGTTTCTAAAAATAGCATAAGCAGTTATTGGTCAAGGTGAAGAAATAAGGTGGTCAGTAGTACCACAAAAAACGTAGTATCATTGCTCCCATCGTAGATTAACGGCACTGAAGATTGTATCTATCTCACTGATAGTAATTGATAATTCATCGTACAAGCTCAGTAACAGATATCTCCACGGGAGCAGTAAGCTGTGATGACCTTTTCATCCGGGAATTTTTATCTGACTGCTTTTTTTTCTCACCCATACTCCATACCGTTTAACAAACTGAGCTTGATATCAGCCAAAACAACGTACTCTCCGGTCTTGTAAAGAAATTTACTACTTCCCGCAAAAAAATTGTGTTTGTTGGCAAAAATGGGTATACAAGCTGTGGTTGCTAGGTTTTCTCACTTGGACTGTTGAGATATTAAAGAGCAATCTCGAGTTTTTAGAAAAAAACCCTTCTCCTCGAGGAGAAGGGTTTTTTCGAGCCTTACAAAACCGTCTCTACATAATATATAGAGGAAGAGATAGATGAAGCCCTTGAATTTGACAGAAAAAATCTTCGCCGAGCATCAAGTTGGCGGCGGCGATCTTCCGGCAGCGGGTGAAGTGGTTACCCTTCGCATCGATGAAGCATTCACCCAAGACGCCACCGGCACCATGTGCATGCTACAACTTGAGGCGATGGGCGTTGAGCGGGTCAAGCCCCTCTCTGTCAACTTCGTTGATCACAGCATGATGCAGTCCGGCTTCAGAAACCCTGATGACCATCAATATCTGAGAACCGTCTCAGATAAGCTCGGCATCATCTTTTCGCCTCCCGGCACCGGCATCTGTCACTTCCTCAACATTGAGAACTTCGTCAAACCGGGCATGACCGGCATCGGCGCCGACAGCCATACGGTAAACGCAGGTGGCATGGGCGCTATCTACTTTGGTGCCGGCGGCTATGACGTCGCCCTGGCGATGGCCACAGGTGAGTACAAGCTCCCCATGCCCCAAGTGGTCAAGGTCAACCTCACCGGTGCCCTGCGTGACGGTGCTATGGCTATGGATATCATCCTCAAGATGCTCTCTATCGTCGGCGTTAAAGGCGGCAAGGGTAAGATTTTTGAGTATGCCGGTCCAGGTGTCGCCAGCCTATCCCTCACAGAGCGTGCCACCATCACCAATATGGGTGCTGAGATGGGGGCATCCACCTCCATCTTCCCCAGTGACGAGCGCACCAGTGAGTACCTAGAGAGTCGCGGACGCGGTGGCGACTACAAAGCGATGGCAGCGGATAAGAATGCCGAGTATGTCGACACGGTCGAGATCGATCTCGATGCACTTGAACCACTAATTGCCATCTACCCCTCACCGGGTAACGTAGAAAAAATTTCAGACCACGCAGGTGCCAAGGTGGATCAGGTCTGTGTCGGCAGCTGCACCAACAGCTCCTACGAGAATATCGCCAGCTTTGCACAGATGCTGAAAGGTAAGCGTGTGGTGGTGGATACCCTACTCTATCCCGGCTCCCGGGCGGTCGCTATGCAGTTAGCCAACTCCAGCTACCTAAGTTCACTCTACGCCTCCGGCGTACGGGTTATGGAGAACGGCTGCGGCGCCTGTATCGGCCAGGGCGGCTCTCCTGTCAGCAAGGGGCTCAGCCTGCGCACATTCAATCGCAACTTCCCCAAACGTTCCGGTACAGCCGACGCCGAAGTGCACCTGGTCAGCCCTCTGGTGGCGGCGGCCAGTGCATTGACCGGTGAGATCACCCTGCCCACAGAAAACATTGAGATTGAGCAGACACCTCAGGTGGATGACACCTCATCCTTCAGCACCCCACCACCCTTGGCAGAAGCGGAGAAGGTGGAGGTGATTCGTGGCCCCAACATCATGGCGTTACCCGATTTCGAAGCGCTGCCTGACAGGCTTGAAGGTGAGGTGATGCTCAAGCTGGGGGACAATATCAGCACTGATGATATTCAGCCCGCCGGTATCTATCTACCATTGCGCTCCAATGTTAAGGAGTACGCAATGCAGGCCACCTTCAACCAAGTCGATACCACCTTTGCAGAGCGCTCTGTGGCACATCGTGATGCAGGTGGTCATGGTATTCTGGTTGGTGGAGAGAACTACGGACAGGGCAGCTCCCGTGAGCATGCCGCACTCTGTCCTCGCTGGCTCGGTATCCGGGCGGTAGTGGTTTCACAGTTTGCCCGTATTCACGTGGCAAATCTGGTCAATTTTGGTATCGTGCCGCTAACATTCGCCAACGTTGATGACTACGCAAAGATTAACCAGGGCGATCAGGTTGCGATCGAAGTCTCGGATCTCGAGGGTGAACTGTTCCTTGAGGTCAACGGTGAGAAGATTTCGTTGAACCCGGCTTTTGAAGAGAAGGATGTGGCCATCCTGAAAGCAGGTGGCGCCCTGCCCTACTTTAAAGCCATACACTAAGTTTTTAAATTTAAGTTTCGGTATTCAAATGACATAACAGAGCTTAATTTGACCGTCCCTTCTCCCTACGAGGGAGAAGGTTAGGATGAGGGTGTATTAAATCAATAAGTTACCTATTGATCCCCCTCACCCTAGCCCTCTCCCCGGCGGGGAGAGGGTACTTTTGTGACACCCTCCTATTGAGGGAGAAGGTGCGAATGAAGCCCAAAACTTGAGTTTTCAAAGTATATGCCTCCTACAGCCACCCATCAGGGCAGTTGCAGTTGGCAAAAAAATTGAACTGAATAGACAGGAGGATAGCTGTATGTCCATGAAGATTGGAGTTCCAAAGGAAGTCCATGATGGTGAATGTCGTGTCGCTATGACCCCGGAAACTGCGGAACAGATCCAGAAGTTGGGTTTTTCCGTAGCGCTTGAAAGCGGAGCGGGTGAGAAGGCGCATTTCACTGATGAAGCCTATCGTGAAGCAGGCGTTGAGATCGTTGAAGATGTCAAAGCACTGTGGGCCGGTTCCGATATCGTTATGAAGGTGCGCGCTCCGGAGTGCCACCCCGCCCTCGGTATCGACGAGTCAGAGCTGCTGCGTGAAGGCGGCAATCTGATCAGCTTTATCTGGCCTGCTCAAAATAAAGAGCTGTTGGAGAGGCTGAAGGCGCGTAAAGCCACAATCATGGCAATGGACAGCGTTCCACGCATATCCCGCGCCCAGAAGCTCGATGCCCTCAGCTCCATGGCTAATATTGCCGGTTACCGTGCTGTTATCGAGGCCGCCGCCCAGTTTGGCCGCTTCTTCACCGGTCAGATCACCGCCGCCGGTAAAGTGCCACCAGCCAAATTCATGGTCATTGGCGCCGGTGTTGCGGGTCTTGCCGCAGTCGGTGCCGCCGGCTCCATGGGTGCCATAGTACGCGCCTTCGATACCCGCCCTGAAGTAAAAGAGCAGGTAGAGAGCATGGGTGCCGAATTCCTCGAACTCGACTACGAGGAGGAGGAAGACGGCTCCGGTGAAGGCGGTTACGCCAAGGTGATGAGCAAAGCGTTTATCGAAGCTGAGATGAAGCTCTTTGCCGATCAGGCGATGGAGGTGGATATCATCATCACCACCGCCCTGATTCCCGGCAGACCGGCTCCTGAACTGATCACTGCCGGCATGGTTGAGACCATGCGCGACGGCAGCGTGATTATCGATCTCGCCGCTGAACAGGGTGGTAACTGCGCACTCACCGAACCCGGTAAGATCATCTCCAGGCACGGCGTAACGATTGTCGGTCTTACCGACCTGCCGAGTCGCCTGCCGACTCAGTCGAGCCAGCTCTACGGTACCAACCTGAGACACCTGTTGACCGACCTGACCCCTGAGAAAGATGGTCAGATCAACGTCAACATGGAAGATGAGGTGATTCGTGGGGTAACAGTCATCGACCAGGGCGAAATCACTTGGCCGCCACCGGCACCGAAAATCTCCGCTGCTCCTCCCAAAGAGAAGATGGCAACCGTAGCGCCTCCTGTTGCAAAAGAGGAAGAAAAACCCAGTGGCGTAAAAGCGGTAATCGGCATGGGTATTACTGCTCTTCTGTTGCTTAGTGTCGGCGCTGTAGCCCCGGCAGATTTTCTCGCCCACTTCACCGTCTTCGTTCTGGCCTGCTTTATCGGCTACATGGTTATCTGGAATGTGAAGGCGGCACTGCATACGCCGCTGATGAGTGTCACCAATGCCATCTCCGGCATCATCGTTATCGGTGCGCTTTTGCAAGTATCGGGTAGTTCTACGCTGGTTACAGGTCTGGCGGCAGTCGCTATTCTTATCGCCACAATCAACATCGCGGGTGGTTTTCTTGTCACCCAGCGCATGCTGAAAATGTTCCAGAAATAGGAGCTGTAAAAAAATGACTGAAGGTATGATTACGGTTGCCTATATCGCAGCTAGTGTTCTATTTATCCTCGCACTCGGCGGATTGAGCAATCAAGAGAGTGCACAACGCGGAAACATCTATGGTATTGCCGGTATGGCAATCGCCATTGTTGCCACGATACTGGGGGCTCAGGTCACCGGCTACACCACCATTCTCGGCTGTATGGTCGTGGGTGGTGTTATCGGTGGTTTCCTGGCGAAACGGGTAGAGATGACCGAGATGCCGGAGCTGGTGGCGATACTCCACAGCTTCGTCGGCTTGGCCGCTGTACTGGTGGGTTACGCCAGCTATCTCGACCCCAACTCCCATCTTGAAGGTGTCGAGCGCACCATCCATGAGATTGAGATCTACATCGGCGTACTCATCGGTGCAATCACATTCACAGGCTCGGTTGCTGCATTCGGTAAGCTGAAAGGCATTATCACCAGCAAGCCGCTGACACTACCGGGCCGTCACTGGATGAACCTTGGCCTTGGCGTTGCCTGCATCGCTCTCGGTACCCAGTTTGTAGGTGCTGAATCCCATTCGGCAGGTATGATGCCGCTGATTATCATGACGCTGATCGCCATGATATTCGGTGTCCACATGGTCATGGCCATAGGTGGTGCAGATATGCCGGTTGTTGTCTCCATGCTCAACAGCTACTCCGGTTGGGCGGCGGCAGCCACAGGCTTTATGCTTGCCAACGATCTGCTGATTGTTGTCGGCGCACTGGTGGGTAGTAGTGGCGCCATTCTGAGTTATATCATGTGTCGCGCAATGAACCGCAAGTTCCTGGCAGTAATCGCCGGTGGCTTTGGTACAGCGAGCGGCACCTCCTCAGGCGAGGTTGTTGATCAGGGCGATGTCGTTCCTGTCTTGGCAGCCGAAACGGCGGAGATTCTGAAGAACTCAGCTGAGGTGGTGATTATCCCAGGCTACGGCATGGCGGTAGCTCAGGCTCAGTACCCGGTCTTTGAGATGACCAAGAAACTGCAGGCCCTGGGTGTCAAAGTCCGCTTTGCCATTCATCCTGTGGCCGGGCGTCTGCCGGGTCACATGAATGTACTGCTGGCTGAAGCCAAAGTACCTTACGATATCGTAATGGAGATGGATGAGATCAATGACGATTTCCCACAGACAGATGCGGTGCTGGTAATCGGCGCCAACGACATCGTCAATCCGGATGCTCAGGACAACCCGGAGAGCCCCATCGCGGGGATGCCGGTACTTGAGTGCTGGAAAGCAAAAACATCCATCGTGATGAAACGGGGCATGGCCACCGGTTACGCCGGCGTACAGAACCCGCTCTTCTTCAAAGAGAACTCACGTATGCTGTTTGGTGATGCAAAAGCCAGTGTCGAAGAGATTCTGGCTAACCTCTAGTATATAGCCAGAGCGGCTTGGGGGATCCGGCCTAGCTTAGATCCCTCCAACCAAAAGTAAAAAAAGGCGTATCCAGAAATGGATGCGCCTTTTTCTTTATTCACTGCCCCTATAAAGGTGCAATAGCACTGCATCCCACTCAATACCCGACCTTCATCTGTTTTGAGCCATACTGCTGATTACTGCCGTGAGCTTCCGGTCACGCTTCTAAGTATAAATGACAGCTCCAGCCATAAGCAGACCTTAGGAAGGCTCTACCCGACAGGCTGAAATCGATCCGAAGCGGACAAAAAGAATAAACCGTATTTTTTTCGGAATAGACAACCAAACTGGGATGCGAAATTATACTCGACAACCTTCAGTCAACATTGCCGTCTATATCTGCCAAGACTGGATCAATCCCTCCAACTTCGCTACCGGCACTGGCCGACTTAGCAGGAAGCCCTGACCAATGTTACAACCCGCCTGCTCCAAAAATTTCCGCTGTTCCGGTGTCTCAATGCCCTCGGCTACAGTCTCCAGCCTGAGAGCCTCTGCCATGCTGATGATGGCACGGCATAAAGCAGCCTGATTCTCATCCCCGGGCAGACCGGATACAAAGGCCCGGTCGATCTTTAGTCGCTGCACCTTGAATCTCTGCAGGTAGGCCAGTGACGAATAGCCAGTGCCGAAGTCGTCGATGGCCAATTCGACATTCAGGCTGTTGAGTGCCGCCAGGGTACGTCCCGCCGCCTCCGGATCATCCATGATGGCGCTTTCGGTGATCTCCAACTCCAGGGCGCTCGCGGGTAGGGCATGCTCCTGAAGCAGTCTCGTGACGTTTTGCACCAACGGTTCACCAATTTGACGGGGCGAGAGATTCACTGCCACCCGGGGAATTGCGATGCCGGCACTACGCCAAGCCGCCATCTGTCGGCAGGCCTCCTGTAGCGCCCATGCTCCCATTGGCTCAATGAGATCGCCAGCCTCGGCAACCGGAATGAATTCACCGGGGGAGATCATCCCCCTGGTGGGGTGATTCCAGCGCATCAATGCCTCCAATCCAGCCAAGCTCCCATCGGCCAGGAACTGCTGGGGCTGGTAGTACAACTCCAGTTCACCGCGCTCCAGGGCATGACGCAGATCTGCCTCCAGGGATAATCGTTTGAAGGTAGACTGAGATAGCTCATCCGAATAAAACATAGCGAAGTTGCGACCCTGTCCCTTGGCCCGGTACATGGCTGTATCTGCCATGCCGATCAGTGACGCCACCGTATCGGCGTTGTCCGGATAGAGGCTGATCCCCATACTGGCGGTGAGAAAGATCTCGTTATCCTCAATCCGGAAGGATGGCTCAAGAACCGCCAGGGTCTTGTGTGCAACCTCCAGTACATGATGGGATTCACCGGCATCCTCCAGCACCACCAGCAGTTCGTCACCTCCCAGCCGAGCCAGGGTGTCCTCTTTGCGCAGACGAGCGGAGACCCGTTGCGCCACCTCCTGGATCAGTGCATCGCCGGTGGTCATTCCGAAGCTCTCATTGATCTCCTTGAAACGGTCCAGATCCAGCAGCATGACCGCCAGACCTCTCTTCCGACGGCGCGCTCTCTCCAGAGCGTGGCTTAACCGCTCCTCCAGCAGACGCCGATTGGGAAGCTTGGTGAGAGGATCATAGTGCATATAGCGCTGCAACTCGTATTCTGAGTGCTTGAGTTGAGAGAGATCGGTAAATATGGCTACGTACTGGGTCAACTCACCTGCATCGTTGTTGACGCTGCTGATGCTAAGCCACTGGGGATAGATCTCGCCGTTTTTCCGGCGATTATAGATCTCTCCGGACCAGCTGCCGGACTCGGCGATAGCCGACCACATACTCTGGAAGAAGGCGCGGTCATGTTGTCCCGAGCTGAGAATGCGGGGGGTTTTCCCCAATATATCAGCCTCCGAATACCCTGTAATTTGGGTGAAGGCCTTATTGACCGCCACAATGTTGGTGTCTGCACCCACGATCATCACCCCATTGTGACTGCTGTCGAATACCGTGGAGGCTTGGTGCAGGCGTGTCTCGACGACTTTACGCTCGGTGATGTCACGGATGATGGCAATGGCGTTCCACTGCCCCTTCAGCTGGACAGCTGAAAGCGAGATCTCGATGGGAAACTCTTCGTTTCCCTTGCGTCTGGCGGTGAGCTCCAATGTCTTGCCTACGGCCATGCCGTCGCCGGTAGCCAGGAATCTGGCGATGCCTTGTTCAAAGGCCCCCTTGTACTTTTCAGGAGCCAGCAGATGGTGTGCCGAGTGGCCCAGTGCCTCCTCGGTCGTGTAGTCGAAGATTTTCTCGGCGGCGGGATTCCAGTAGGAGATACAGCCGGCCGGATCCATCATGACGATGGCATCCTTGGCGGATGAGGTGATAGTGCGCAGCTGTTCGCTGCTCTCGTGCACTGCGCGCTCCGCCTCCAGCTTTGCCTGGTCCGCACCATAGGCGTCGATAAGTTGGGAATAGCTCTCCAGCAGAGGCTTGAGATATTCCGCTATGGCCTCATCATAGCCTCCTGGGCAGTTGGACAATCCGATACTGCCGATGATCTTTTCCCCGCGATATAGCGGCAGACCGAGGAAGGTATCCAGGCTGGGGTGTCCCTCCGGCAGACGAGCGCAACGCCTGGTATCCTGGGCCGGATCGTTGGCGATTACCGGACCGCCGGTGACAATAGCCGCAGCATTGAGTCCGTCGAATTCATAGAAACGGAAGCCTGATGGCGCATTCTCCTCATAAAAACGCCTGGTCTCCTCATTCCAGGCGACATTAGAGATGGCCAGGGCCTGCTGATAGCGCCGGCCATTTTCATCGATCCTTAGCTCAGCGATATAACCGGAGCTGCTATTGGTGAGCTGAAGGATATCGGTGAGGGCGCTGTCGAACACCAGTTCACTTGGCTGATCACCAATATAGAGTGAACGCAGATGGCTGATGGCGGCGAGAAGATCGTGATCCTGTTGCAGTTTTTCCGCATATTGGAGCCGTTCCGCCTCAGCCTGCCGTCGTTCGGTGTTATCACGAATCATTCCCAAGGAGTAAGCTTTGCCTTCAATTGTTATTCGAGACCCGGTGATTTCGGCGTGAAACACCGTCCCGTCTCTCGTCTGAAACGGTATATCGGGGACAAAGCCAATCTCTTTTGCTGTCTCCTTTTCGAATTGTTCCAGGACGAATGGGAGGGCTTCCTTTGGGTGAAGATCCAGAACGGACAGTTGCTTTAGCTCTTGCGCTGCGTAACCCAGCATTTGGCAGAGCGTCTGGTTTGCCGCATAGAATCCCTTGGTCTCAAGATCCGTTACCAGGATGCCATCACTGGCGTGATCAAAGATTATCCTGAACTTGTGTTCCGACTCCGTCAGCGCATGCTCTATCCGTTTGCGTTCAGTGATGTTGGTCAACACCCCCTGCATGAACTTAGACTTGCCGGATTCGTCCCTGATGATGGTTGCTTCATCCCTTACCCAGACCACATCACCCTGGCGGGTAAGCAACCGATATTCTGAATCGAGGGGTATGTCGCTCTTGTATGCCTGGTTTATCTTCTGAAGCACAGGCTCGCGATCTTCCGGGTGGAGCTGCTCCAACCAGATATTTCGCTCCCCCTGGTAATCTTCCGCACTAAAGCCGAGCAGCGACTCGATTTGAGGGCTGACATACAGCCCCCTTGCTTCGCTATCGGCCGAGGCGGTATAGATAACTGCCGGTACGGTCTCAACCAGCGTGCGGTATTTGGCCTCTGAAAACCGGGCTGAACTCTCAGCCTTCTCCTGCTTTTGCCTGGACTGGTTTGCCCGGTAGATGGTTTGCAGATTCAGCAAAATACCGTCGCGAAAACGTGCCAGCAGTTCCCGGTACTGATTGGAGTAGGGATTTTCCCTGTTATCCAGCATGCAGATGGTGCCGAACAACTCCCCCGTAGGCCATGTCAGCGGCAGGCCACAGTAGGAGACCATGTCCAACTCAATATCTGGATTGTGGTCCCACGCTGGGTCTTTGCGCGCATCGGGCACCAGCAGTTCCCGAAGGTTGTCCATCACGGTCTCGCAGTAGAGGCCGCTGTCGAGGGGGGCCCGTTCGCCGGGTTCGTATACGTTTCCCTCACTATGACTGCTGACGAAGACCTCGATCTCTCGGGGATGGACACGCATGATCAGTGCGGATGGGACACCCACCAACTCCGCCAGCAGGTCCGCTGTACCCTGCCAATTGCTCAGTACAGTGTATGGGATCTCGAGGTCATCGATCAGAGGGTATTTGGATATCTTGTTTAGCGTGACATTCATGCATCTTCCGTCCTTGCGCCATCCACCTATACCGGTCTTTTAAACTCCGGCACTCCATAGGAACTACAGGCATTAGAATGTTTTCAGTATAGGTTAGCGGTAAAAACTTGCCGTGATAGTTGCTAGCGCAGAATTCACCTTACCGCAGTGCAGCATGAACCAAGGGCGCGTTGATGATCGCCTCGCTAACCAGATAGCGAAATTTTTACTAATTAAAGTTCTGTTTTTTACACCGCACAGGTTCTGTGTAATTCCGGCTCTTTCCAGACGTCTTGAAGGTCACCTTTTGCCAAACTCGGCTGTCCAGTCAGATACATGCGAACTTCCGCTTTCGCTTGATGAGCTGTCATTGATGCACTGAGTCCTGACTGACGGCAGAGGGTTAAATTTGGAAGCAGTTGCAATAAACTTTGACAGTCCGCTTAGGTTGAAGGCATTTAACTTAAAAAGGCAAGAATTGACCCTGTCGCCAAAGATTTTGTTCCCTATTTCTTGATTGACCTCGCCTTGTTTCTATATACCATATTGGGGCTGAATTCTTAAGGAGCCTCTGATTAATTCTGGATAAAGTGGATTGTGATTCAGAATGCTTGGGGCAAGGCGCAAATCGCACGTAATAGCAGGCTATGGCGAAGATTTACAACGCAGGCCCCGGGCATTCTGGACACTAGACACGAATTCATGAATTGATCAGAGGCTCCTTAATTATCACACGGCATAGAGTTAGAGTATTAGTCGTTAATCCCGAGAAGTTCAACTTCAAAAATCAACGTAGAGCCTGCTTTAATTTTACCCGCCGAACGATTTCCATAAGCCAATTGACTCGGGATAAAAAACCGCGTCTTCTCCCCCACCACCATCAGCTGTAGACCTTCAGTCCAGCCTTTTATCACCTGATTGAGTCCAAAGGCTATGGGCTCACCTCGTTCTACTGAACTGTCAAACACTGTACCGTCAAGCAAAGTCCCATGATAATGCACAGTAACCCGATCAGTTGCCGTCGGATGAAGTGCACCATCTCCTGCCTTAAGCACTTGGTATTGCAAACCAGAAGGGATTACTTGCACTCCCTGTTCTAATGCATTTTTACTGAGAAAATCAGCGCCAATCTGTATATTTTCTTCTGCATTACCACTTCCTGCACGCATACGCTGGACAATGAGTACTATCACTAGAACAACAATAAGAGTAATTACAATTTTCATAGAATGTTCCCGAATAATAACAAGTGCTTTATCACTAGCGATCCTGCATATCTATTTATTTTCACTTCCATACGGACCTTTCTTTTGATTCAGCACTGGGACGATATTTGAGCTGCATACCTTTTAAAAAGTTACGCAGAATCTGATCCTTGCACTCACGGTAGTGTTTATGCGTTGGCTTACGGAAAAAGGCGCTTAATTCATGTTTACTGATAGTGAAATCAGCTAGGCTCAGAAGTTCCAGTACATCTTCTGCTTTTAAATTCAGAGCAATTTTCAACTTCGTAAGAATAATATTATTAGTTAGCTGCTTCTCCGGTTTTGGCTGAAGCCCTTCCCTTTTGCCACGCTTCTCATTAATCAAACCATTTAGAAATAGCGCCAGCTGAGTATCGCTACAAGCCCGGTACCCGGAATCTTCCTCTTTTTTAAACCATCCACGAATCATTCCCAGCTCCACCTGCTCATCAGCTAAGCTAAATATGGAAACCATTTTTAAATCGCTAAAATCAAAGACATAGCGGATGCGGCGTAGAACGTCATTGTTTGTCATAAGTAACCCAAATTGAGGAGTAGAAATCTAAATTCCCTATAAAAGTAAGCATATCAGGAAAAACAGGGGAAGGTCTGGATTCGAAGCATCTATCCCTGTCTGCAGCCTGGAATGCGCCTCATTAAAACATGAGTGCAAAAAATCGGGGACAGACCAGAATGGCACTAAGTTAAGCCCCTTCAGCAGGGCCTCACCTAATGCTAGAGCATGTCCGAAATGAGACAATAGGGCATGAAAAATAGCACCTTGTATCTGCCTGGATTCCACCTCTCCACGATGCGTCGAAAACCACGTTCCGCCCGTAAGAAATTAGCTGAAGAAAGAGCACGGATCCGTCGCCATACAATCAGCCAAATGGGCGATTGTTTCGGCCCATTCATTCCGCTCAAAGCGCTGGGCGTGAGTGCCTCTGGTAGTTTCAGCCGGCGTCGGCTATTCAGCAAAGAAAACACATTTTGGGTTTTCTTTTCTCAGGTGCTGGATGCCGATGGGGGCTGTCAGGAAGTAGTACGCAAAGTACAGGCCTTCGCCGCCAAGCAATCTCTGCCCACACCATCGGCGTCTACTTCTGCCTACTGTCAGGCCCGCCGAAAGCTTGAGCAAAGCGGCATGGAAAAGATTTTGGCGCACACCGCCGATACCCTACAGAAAAAAGGTCACCGCGACGGGTGGAAGAATCGTCGAGTTGTCGTGGTGGATGGCACAAGAATCAGCATGCCTGATACGTTAGCCACTTGAACTCTGTAATACCGGGAAAACGGGTGATGGATAAAAATAGAACCGATAACACCAATCCACTTCGACAGAGATCCTTTCGCGAAGGCATTAACACTATGGCTCTTCCCCTGATCGAGTGGGTAGAATTCACCTGACCACTCCCTCAGGGGAAGAGCCATGATTTTTATTGCGCAGAGTGTGTTTGCTCGAACTTCGTATCTTGGTTGGGTTTAGAGCTAACGTAAAGTGATAGGGCTAACCGTCCGTATCCAAAGCCTTGGGAGCGGTCTGCATGGGGGTAGCGGGTACACCCGGCAGTCCCATCCAGAAGATGGAACCGTTCGGCTTGACCGGCTCCATACCTACGTGGCCCGCCATAGCTTCCACCAGATTTTTGACAATGGCCAACCCGAGCCCGGTACCGCCCACATCCCGGGAGCGACCCGTATCCACCCGATAGAAGCGTTCAAACAGCCGGGGCCGGTGACATGCTTCGATGCCCGCTCCATCATCCTGCACCTCGATACGTACCAATCCATCACTGTGCTGTGCCCGCACTGCAATCCGCCCCTTATCCGGTGTGTATTTGACGGCGTTATCGAGAAAATTACGGAGGGCGTGAGACAGCGCATTGGCATCGGCCCACACCTTGAGGTTCGGATCGATATCCAGTTCCAGACGAAGACCCTTTCTGTCCGCCACCGGGGCAACAGTCTCCCTCAGCTCCTCCACCACATCCAGAACAGCCACCGCCTCTGGAGCGAGCTGATAACAGTGGGAATCCAGTCGTGAGAGGTCCAGCAAGTTTTCGATGACACTGGTCAGACGCACTGCATTGCGCATCAGTGATTCCAGCATGCTCCGCCCCACGGCCTTGTCATCCAGAGCACCGTCCAGCAGAGTCTCGGCATAACCCTGAATAACACTGACCGGGGTGCGCAATTCGTGGGAGACGTTGGCCACAAATTGCCGGCGCATCTCCTCCAGGCGGTATATCTCTGTAATATCATGGATAACTACGATGCAACCCTGACCAGTTCCTTGAGCCCGAGCCAAAACCCGGCGCTGTTCCGATCCGGGCAGGTCAAACTGAACCGAAGCGGATTTTTCGTAGTCTATAGTTCTGGTCAGATCCACCACCTCCCTGACGGGGATCACCTGGCCCAGCAGTCTGCCCAGAGGGGAGTCCGTCAACCCCAGCATAGTGAATGCAGCCTGGTTGACCAGGGTGATCTGCTGCCGCTCTCCCAGGGCGAAGACCGCCTCACTCATGCCCTCCAACACCGCCTCGAAACGGTAGCGTTCCTTGGCCATGGTCTTGGCCGTCCGGTCCAGTTCAAGGGTGATTTGATTAAAAGCGGCACCCAGACTGCTGATCTCATCCATGGATGAATCCTGCAGGTTTTTTCCCAGTACGCCGGGTGCTATTTGCCGGGCATGTTCCAACAGATTCCGCAGGATACGGGTCAACAGGTGGGAAGAGGCAAACGCAATCACAACCGCCACCGCAAGGACAGCCAGACCGGCGAGCAGACCGGAAAAAAACAGAAATGTTCTCAGCTCCAGGATGGTGCTCTCCACCTGCTGCAGGGAGACCTCCACCCGTACCACACCGTTGCTCTCTTCCCGCTGAAACGGGACTGCGACGTAGAGCATATCTGTTCCTATGGTGGTGCTGTAGCGTCGTGCTACACCAATCCCCTCAGCTTTGGCGGCCACCACCTCCGCCCGGCTGCCATGATTCTCGATCCGGCGCACCTGATCCTCGTCCAGATCGGAATCTCCCAGCACCCGCCCGTCGCCGGCAATGATAGTTACACGCTGATTAATGGTCTGGCCGAAACGATCAGCCAATGAATCTATAATGGGAATGGTAGCGGCCAGGTCAGAGATAAGTATCGCTTCCCGGACCAGTTTGGCATGGTGCAGTAGTTCTGATTCGATCCGGGATTCCGCCCAATCACGTTGGGCGTTTTCCAGGTAGATGCCGATAATCAGACCGATGAACAGCATCAACAGCAGTGAAACGAGGAAAAGCTTTACCCGAACACCGACCTTCAATCCTCCTGCTCCTGCACTTGCTCCGGTGACGAGTAAAAGCGGTAGCCGACCCCACGGAGTGTCTCTATATAGGCACCCGCCTTCCCCAGTTTTTCTCTCAGCCGGTTGATGTGGGCATCTACGGTGCGTGTCTGGACATGGCTCTGTATGTCCCATACGTCGTCCAGAAGGACGGCACGTGACTGCACACGACCTTTTCGGGATAGCAGGGTCTCCAGCAGCCGAAATTCAAGGGACGTCAAGCGGATCTCCCGCCCCTCCACCCACGCCTGATAGCGCTCGGTGTCCAGTTTAAGACAGCCGAATGTACTCGCCCCGGAAGTTTCCCGTACTTCATTCACGCGCCGCAAAATAGCATTGATACGTAGAATTAACTCGCGGATAAAAAAGGGCTTGACCACATAGTCGTCAGCCCCTACTTCGAAGCCGACCACCCGGTCAATCTCCTCTCCCTTTGCGGTCAGCATAATCACCGGCGTATCCCGGGTTCGCTCGTCAGCACGCAACTGACGACATACCTCCGTGCCGGAGATATCGGGCAGCATCAGATCCAGCAGAACAAGATCGGGAATCGGCTCCTGAAAGGCCTGTTCCAGCGCCTCCCTCCCATCCATGGCGGAGCGGGTCTGGAAACCGGCCTTTTTCAGGTTATATTCCAGAATTTGGACGGCATCCTGTTCGTCCTCTACTATGAGGATAAGATGAGAAATAATAGATCTCCATCAGCTTTTTCAAGGGACGTGCACTTCCCTGCTTAGGAACACGCCGGATTATGGGTGAACCGACCACAAAAGCGTGGTCCATTATTTCGCCTCACTCCCGCACAATCTGATAGGCTTCTGGACACGTCTACACAGGCCTAAATTCACAGAAATAACAATAATCTAAATAACGGAAACAGGCCAGAGTTTACCTGATTGTTACAAACCGTTCACGAAAATATCATAATTATTCATTACTGTTAATCGTTGCTTTTCGAACGGGATGTACCGCCGTATTTGTGGCGATGGACAGTCTTTACTGTAGCTGCCCTCTGTTGGAAAAGTTTGTTTTCTAATCCGTTTATAAAATCACCCTGGGGGGAACCACTACCATGGCTGCACTATTTCGAAACTTGGATATCACCAAGAAATCAGTTGCGATACCCATCGCAGTTGTCTTGGCGCTACTTTTTGTAGCACCCGCTTTTGCCGGAGAACCCGGCAAAGCAGTTGACTGGTTTAAGATGGCAATGACGCTTTTTGGCGGCCTGGCGATCTTCCTCTTCGGTATGGAGTTGATGACTGACTCCCTGAAGGCCGTGGCTGGTAACAAGATGAAGATGATCTTGGAGAAGCTGACCGGCAACCGGTTCGCGGGGGTGCTCACCGGCGCCGGCGTGACCGCTGTGGTTCAGTCCTCCTCGGTCACCACCGTTATCGTGGTGGGCTTCGTTACCGCTGGTTTGATGAACCTGGCTCAGGCCACTGGTGTCATCATGGGCGCCAATATCGGTACCACCATCACGGCTCAGATCGTGGCCTTCAAGGTCACCAAGTATGCCCTGCTGATGGTAGCGGGCGGCTTCGGCATGATGATGATGGGTCGTCAAGAGAAGACCAAGCATTGGGGCACCATGCTGTTGGGCCTCGGTCTGGTATTCTTCGGCATGGGCGTAATGAGTGGCGCGATGAAGCCACTGCGCAGCTTCCAGCCCTTCCTGGACCTCATGGTCACCATGGAAAACCCTGTGATTGGCATCCTGATCGCGGCGGCATTCACCGGACTGGTTCAGTCCTCCTCGGCGACCACGGGTATTGTCATCGTGATGGCGACGGAGGGTCTGGTGAGTCTCCCGGCGGGTATTGCTCTGGCCTTCGGTGCCAATATCGGTACCTGCGTCACCGCGTTGCTGGCCTCCATCGGCAAGCCACGAGTTGCGCTCCAAGCCTCTATGGTCCATCTCTTGTTCAATGTCTTCGGGGTGGTTCTCTGGTTCTTCTTCATACCCTATCTCGCAGACTTTGTTGTCTGGCTGTCACCGGCGGCGGATGCCACCCTGACCGGTCAGGCGAAGATGGCGGCAGAAGCACCGCGTCAGATCGCCAATGCTCACACCGTGTTTAACATCGCCAACACCCTGATCTTCCTGCCGTTCGCCGGCTTACTTGCAACTCTGGCGCAGAAACTGGTCCCGATCAAGGAAGCCACTGCAGAAGAGGCCATGGTCGCTCAATTCAAGCCTAAATATCTTGATGACGGCATGCTGCAAAGCCCACCTCTGGCCCTCAGCATGGCGCGCCGCGAGGCCCGTCGTATGGGTGAAGGGGTTGAAGACATGCTGAAGGGTATTCCCGATGCAGTCTTTACCGGAAGTGTCGACAAGATGGCGAAACTGCGTGAAGCGGATGATCAGGTGGATGCTCTGTATGCCGCTATCAGCCGCTATCTCAGTAAATTGGGAAGGCAGGATCTCACCGCAGTAGAAGCTGATGAGACCATGATGGTCGCCACCGCCTCGACAGAGGTGGAAAACATCGGTGACATCGTTGAGATCCACATGTCCCATCTGGCAAATATGATGTCGTCGAGCGAGATCAAGTTCAACGACGTGGAACTGAGTTCACTCAATGAATTCCACGGCAAGGTGATGAGTGCCTTCAAATCAGCCATGGCCGCCCTTGAGCATGACCGTCGAGGTGCTGCCGAGTCGATACTCAAGATGGAGGATGAAATCATCGGTGGTATGGATCGACTGGTGCGGGAACGTCAACTAAATCTGCTGCAGGGCGATCACACGCCTCAAGAGATGCTGGCTTTCACGCTACAGACTGATATCATGGAGAACTTCAAACGTATCTATGAACATACCAAGCGTATAGCCAAGCTGGTTACCCGCAAGGAAGGAAGCTCCACTTCAATGGTGGTCGCGGACTAAACAGGCCATTCCGTGATCCCGGCCATCCCGGCTGGGATCATTGGCATACCGCTTGTGCAACATTGGACACCAGATGCCCGGCAATCGGGCATCTGGTGAAAGCGGAGGTCACAACTTGGACCGTTGCCTCGTCAGCATTGAAACAGAGGTGAGAAATGGGGAAGAAAAAAAGTCACAAGCCCTTGAAGGATTACTACTCCATCTTGGGGGTGGTGAAAAATGCGAGCTTGAAAGAGATCCGCAAAAAATTCCGCAAGTCAGCTCAGGATATGCACCCTGATCGTAATCCCTCGCCTGAAGCCACAGCTAAATTCAAAGAGCTTGGAGAGGCGTACAGGATTCTGAAATCTGACAAGAAACGGAATGATTATGACGCAGAGATCATCTCTGAATATTGCGATACATTGTTAGGCGGCAGTTTCAGAAAAAAGAAGCGTAAGTAAGAACGACAAAACGGGTATCATCAAGCTTTTAAGAGACCCGGTTTCCGATCTTAATTTAGACGTACCAAAACGACTGACTGAAAGTACTTCTGCTATACAGCATATCGTCGGTTGCCCGGCAAATAGCTGCATCCCCAGCTTGAGAGATCAGAGCCCTGCCGTAGTTTCATTTTTTATCAAAAAAATCTATTTTAGGGGTTTCCCTACAGCTTCAACGCCTAAATCAATGGTGCGCCTTATTGCATCCACTGGATTTTCTCAAAGCGAAGCCGAAGCAAAGGGTCAGAAGCAAAGGGTCAGAAGCAAAGGGTCAGAGTAATTGAAGCTCACCTGCCTTCCAAAAATGCCACACTTCTTCTATCCCCACCCAGTCCATAGAGCCAACCCTTACCCGACAGAGACTTTCACCCTGCAAGATGCACCAAGCTTCGCTTGGCGCGCTAACGCTTTGCGAACCGTCTGAAATGGGTTTGGTGTTTTTCAGCCAAAGGTATTTCAATCCGCATTGCGCAACTTGTTATATTTTTGTGGCACAAACCTATAATGCCCCGTAATTTTGTAGCTAAATATCATATCTTCTAGCTGTGGACCACTACCTATATTATGGACTATTAGGGGGTTACCAGATTCCCCGCTAATCCGATCTGTAACAATACCTATGTGAGGTAAATTGCCAGGAAGCATCCATGTTACTAAGTTGCCTGGCTTATAGTCACTGGCTTTACTTGATGCGGATAGGGCTTCACCATGCCTTTTAAGAAATGATTGTAAATTTGGCACTCGACGATGGTCGATATTTTTATCAGGTTTACTTAATCCCCATATTCGTTTCGAAGGATAGGCTGAAAAGTTGGCTGCGATGTCCTCGTGAACTAACTGTTGTAAATCAGTTCCTATTTTTCGATAAGATCTAATTATTACATCGGTACAGACGCCGATGTTTGCAGGGACATCGCCATTGGGATAGCCGATAGGAAAGTAGGAGCCATCATATTGGACGTTGAACCGAGTTCTTTCAATTGCTGACTCTACAAGTTCGCTTTCAAAGTTTAAGGCGAAAGCGTTCTGTGATATCAACAAAATTACAACAGTTAATATTCGAAGCATATTGCTCCTTCTTAAAATATAACGCCGTGCTCAGAGTTTAAGGGGTCAGAGTTTAAGGGGTCAGAGCCCTTATCTAGACCCATTATCTCCTTCGGCCCTAGTAGTTTTGTGAGTGTTTTCTATACCTACCCCCGAATCGCGTCCCAGTCGCCGTAGTGCCTAAGGAATACGTCGCCCGGACACGTGGCATCCGCTTCTGCCGCATGGGCGCCGGCTTTCCTTGCCTTAGTCAAACGATTTCCGATCGCTTGTTTGTTGTGATCCCTGTGTTCTGGCTGCATCATTGCCTGAAGTTCTGTGTCGGTGGCCTTTGCATGCTCTATCGCGCTATTAATGAACCCCTGCTGCTTGTCGATGTGTCTCTTTTCCTGGAAGACAGTGATTTTACTGATGTCGACTCCGATTGTCTTCAGGTGCTGGAGCATCTTTGCCATCGATGTATCCCTTGGTTGGTAGTGACCGCTATCGTTCCTGATGCCGACAATGATCCCATTGTCGAAGCTGATGGTGCCGGCGCACAGCACGGAGAAGCCACGAAGGAAGCAGGAGTGGTAAATCACTTTTTTCATGCCAAGGTAATGTGGTTGAGCTTCATCCATCATTGGTTCCCTCACTCCGCCAGAACCAGAGATGCCGGCGTAGAGCTGGTGCGACATCGACATGACAAAAATAATCCCATCGCGATTGTTGTCGTCCATCTCAGTGGATATCAGATTTTGCGTATCGTGGGGGACAAGCTCCGGCGTGGAACTGCTGTTGTCGTACTTGAAGTGGTACGCCCGGCCGCCCTTGAAGATCACGCGGTAGCTTTCTCGCTCAGCGGCACTCATGTACTCAGGATTTTCGGCTGCATCTGTCTGGACGCCGTGATCGGACATGCCGGTGCCGTATAGCTCCTGCAGGCGCGTCGCCAGTACATTGTGCCCACACCCCAGAGCTCGCGAGAGGTCGCGGCTGACGGTCAGGTTCAGACTGAGGATCGCCCGCCGCCGGTCGAGATGCATTTTTGGGTCGTACTTGTGGTTGTTGACCCACCACATCGTCGTGAAGAAGAGTCCCGCCAGACGGTAACAACGCGCACCGTCTGCCAGACGCCGATTCAGACTTTTCACCATACGGTCGATGCGGAGGAGCGCCTTGTCCTCACGACGGTACGGCTTTCCGAGTCTACCTCCCACCTTGCTCGCACTCTTCCACTGGGAGAAAGTCGGAAAGTTGGTGAAGGCCCTGCTACTTGGCAGAGGGGGAAGAGTACGGGTATTAACCATGATTGACCTCCGGTATGTCATTATGACTATAAAATAACAGGGGACAGCCCCAGTTTCCCTGCTGCCCTGTGCAAAGAATCATTAACTCACACACATCCCGACTAGCTGCCTCCAATCCTATCATCTCACCAATATCACCGTCGCCGAAGCGACAGCTCTCAGGGCTGTTAATCAAAATCGTGTTGATGGAAGATCAAGGCGATATCCTTATTATAGTCGTTAGGTTCACGGCAGGTTCACGGGGTCAAAGGTTCACGGGGTCAGGTTCACGGGGTCAAGGTTCACGGGGTCAGAGTAACTGAAATTCACTTACCCAGTGAAATGACGAGGGTCCTTGATTGCCATTTTCCTATTCGATTGACTACATAGCCACCACAACTCCATTTTCAATTACTCTGCCCCCTACTCCCCATTATCAATTACTCTGATCCCTTGGTCATCTATCTGCACTGAACGCCGCAAATCACCGGTGGAAAAAAGCAGAGCGACGATGGAACTGCGCTTTTTGACATCCGAGTGCATTTGCCTTGTTAGGGCTTTTCTACTACGATGTACGGTGTTACCGTACGTTACAGAAGGCCTTCCAATGGATACAGTTAGTGTAAACAAATTCAGAGACCACCTGAAAAGCTTTGTAGAACAGGTAGTTAGCCAACACGCGCCTATAAAAGTAACTCGCCGTGCCGGAGAGGATTTTATAGTGGTTAGTGCCGATGATTGGGAACGCGACCAAGAAACATTATATGTGTTACAAAACAGTGACTTAATGAGACAAATTGCTGCATCAATGGGTACCCATAAGAGTGGTAAAGGGTATAAACCAACAGCCGAGGAAGTTGATGAGATCACTGGTGTTTGAAGGCAATACATGGGCTACTTACGAAGAACTCAGACGGAAAGATAAAAAGTTGCACAAAGCCCTTTGCCGTGTGCTGAAAGAGATGCTTCGCAATGATCCTGCCACTGGAACTGGTAAGCCTGAGCCATTGAAACATGCCCTCTCTGGTATATGGTCTCGCCGCATTAGCCAAAAAGATCGCGTTATTTATAAGTACGATAGTAAATACATTTACATATTTGCTATTGGTGGCCACTACGATCAGTTTTAACAGCCCGTAAGGTAGGATGCCCGGTTACCCAAAGCGCCCCCATACAGAAAAGCAAAGCAAAGGGTCAGGAAAGCAAAGGGTCAGAGTAATTGAAGCTCACCTGCCTTCCAAAAATGCCACACTTCTTCTATCCCCACCCAACCCATAGAGCCTCACTCTCCGCTTCACTTGTGCTTCGATGAGGTCCTTGAATCTATCGCTACCAAGTACAGTTCCCCTATTGGCACTTGCTCGTATATTTTGCATTTCTTCTGGATCAATGTGGCTGGAAAAAAGTGAGCGATATACATGTAGGCGCTCTGTATTATCTGAGCCCAAACGGAGATACTCCTCGTGAGGTTTGATGAGACTGTCAGTTATTCCATTTGCATTGCACCTATAGCTTGACCAGCGGTAATCACCAGGATGATCAACCATCCCAGCCCGTATTGGATTTAGCTCGATATATCGATAGCAGGTTAAAAGGTAACGATCTGTTTGTATTACACTTGACTTGAAACGCCCTTCCCACAATGTCCCTGTGCGACTGTATGTGCCATTGATGTATCGCACATAGCGTCTACCAAGAGTTTGCAGTGTATTCCCAACGGAATTGTCGGTGCCTGGGGTAAGCAGCAGGTGAACATGGTTCGTCATAAGGACATACGAATGGATAATGCATCCATGTTTCTTCGCCGCCTCGTAAAGCCAACTTAAATACGCACAATAATCTGACTCATCAAAGAAAACCGGTGAACGGTTATTTCCTCGTTGAATGATGTGATGTGGTAATCCCGGTACTATTAATCTTGGTAGTCTAGCCACTGCGCATTCCTTTGCGTATTAATTTCCTATTAGATTAACCTCATACTCAACAGAATGCTATTTTCAAGTACTCTGATAATCCTCTAGCCAGCCTCCTCGCAGCCAGTTGTTACACTGGCTGTTCACGAAGATGAGGAGACTGACATGTCACATTACTGT
>JBEVXU010000005.1:0-104170 GCA_040505895.1 Sedimenticola sp.
AGCCTGAGGCGGTTGCTTCTGAATAACCGTAAGTAGACCCTGGGGGCTAATCCCCCCCATAAAAAGGCCGGCACTTTGTGCCGGCCTTTTTTGTGTCCTCAACTCATATTTATGCCAGACTTATTCAGAGGCTCCTTAACATTTATCAACGATTCCCCCAACAGCATCTGCTATTTTTTGATCATTCTCTAAATCACTTCACTGCATCATCAGAAACAACCTTTAATGACCCAACAAACTTCTACTCTGACACTCGAAAATTCGGACAGATATCCCCCAGGCGATCTCGCTATCTGGATCTTTATTCTTGCCGAGCTGTCGGTATTTGCGATCTTCTTTGCCGCTTATGCATTTACCCGCATGAATAATGTGGAACTGTTCAACGAGTATCAGCAGCATCTGGACTCCCGGGCGGCGTTGATCAACACTCTGGCACTGATCACCAGCTCCTATTTTGTCGTGCGGGGGGTCGCCGCCATCAGGGAGAACAGCATTCAGCTCTGTGTTCGCTGGCTATTGGCAGCAATTGCTATGGGAGGGGTGTTTGTTATCGTCAAGGTTGTTGAGTACTCCCATCATTTTGGTGAAGGAATTAATCTCAGTACCAATACCTTCTATATGTTCTACATCTCCCTCACTTTCTTTCACTTTATGCATGTCATCATGGGTATGGTAATTCTTGGAGCGGTCGCACTAAAGGCTCACAAGGGGGGTTACAGTGCATCGGAGCATACCGGTGTGGAAACCGGAGCCTCCTACTGGCACATGGTGGATCTGGTGTGGCTGATCCTATTCCCTCTAATCTACGTCATGAGATAACAGGTTATGGACCGGAAAAACACGCTTGGCATACGTCCCTGCACTTGGGTCTATATCCTTCTTATGGGATTCACTCTGGTCACCTTCATGGTTGGACAGATGGGATTCAGCGGGCTTACGGTCTCCCTTCTGGTGCTACTATTAGCCCTGATCAAGGGGCAACTGGTAGGTGCCTATTTCATGGGACTCGGTCGGCTGCGTGGCTTGTGGCGTTGGCCAGTCTTTATCTGGCTGTTTATACCGGGTATCTTAATCAGCACCGCCTTCTACCTTTCTGTTTGATATAGAGTCGAAACGAATAATGAGTGAAATATTAGCAAGCAGCACAGAGGCAGAGTTGCCCTTCTACCGCGCCCAGGGTAATGAAATCGCTCTATTTGAGCACGCCTACAAGCACCAGCTACCCCTGCTGATCAAGGGGCCTACAGGATGTGGTAAAACCCGCTTTATTAATCATATGGCGGCTCGCATTGGGAGGCCGGTCTATACTGTCTCTTGCCATGACGACCTCACCGCAGCGGACCTTGTTGGGCGCCACCTGATCGGTGAAAACGGTACCTACTGGAGTGATGGCCCGCTCACACGTGCCGTGCGTGAAGGTGCAATTTGCTATCTCGACGAGGTGGTGGAAGCGCGCAAGGACACTACCGTGGTACTCCACCCGCTTACCGATGACCGGCGCATCCTGCCGATTGAGCGTACCGGGGAGACACTTCATGCTCCCGAAGGCTTTATGCTGGTGGTCTCCTATAATCCGGGCTATCAGAACCTGTTGAAAGGAATGAAGCCGAGCACGCGACAGCGTTTTGTCGCCACCCGATTCGACTTCCCGAAGCCGGCTCTTGAACAGGAGATCCTCCAAGGTGAGACGGGTGCCGATGCACCACTGGCAAAACGCCTGGTCAACCTCGCCACCGCCCTGCGCGCTCTCAAGGAACACGACCTGGAAGAGGCTGCCTCCACCCGCTTGCTGATCTATACCGCCACACTGATTCTAGGTGGCTACGAACCGATAGAGGCGTGCCGTGCCGCCCTGGTTGAGCCACTCACCGATGATGAAGAGACCACCAAGGCACTGATGGAAGTGGTCGATATCACCTTTGGATAACTCAGTGAACCTCTAATCAATTCGTCAATTCGCATCCTGTCTCCAGAATAAACCCAGAGATTCCTCAGCCAATGAGTCGCTCGACCACACTGCAGTCCCGTCGCCTCTGGTTTCAGGCGGGCTTCTTCCTGCTCTTTATCCTGGCACCGCCACTCGATCTGTTCCGCTATGACCTCACCCAGGGCCACTTTTTCTTTCTTGGGATGCACTGGACTCTGGGCCTGGATGCGTTCATTGCCGGTGAGATAGGATCGACTGAGGCCGCACTCAATATAATCTTTCGTGGCTTTCTTCCGCTCGCTATTGTTGGCGGCAGCCTGATCTGGGTCGCATGGCGTTTTGGCCGTCTATACTGCGGCTGGCTCTGCCCCCACTTCTCTGTGGTGGAGATGATCAACCACCTGATGCTGCGTGCCAGCGGCAAGCCAAGCATCTGGGAGAAAAGGCCACTACCTCGCCTGCAACCGGACGGCAGCCACATCACCGCCAACCGCTGGTACTGGCCACTGACCGCACTCGCCGCCCTCTTCTTTGCATTCGTCTGGGCACTTGCGCTGCTCTCCTATCTGCTGCCACCATTCGAGCTCTATCACAATCTGCTCCATGGTGAGTTGACCCCAAACCAGTTCCGTTTTCTGGCTGTCGGCAGTGCACTCCTGTTTACCGAGTTTATGTTCGCCCGCCACCTCTTCTGTCGCTTCGGTTGTGCCGTTGGCCTGTTTCAGAGCCTGGCATGGATGGGCAATGACCGCGGCATGGTGGTTGGTTTCGACAAACAACGCGCCAGGGAGTGCAGTAACTGCAACAATGCCTGTGAAAACATCTGTCCAATGCGGCTCAAACCCCGCAGTATCAAGCGCCGCATGTTCACCTGTACCGAGTGTGCCCAGTGCATCTCTGCCTGTGAGCAGGTGCAGAGTTTTCAGAGTGATATCACCCTGCTCAAATGGGTGCAGAATGAAGAAGCTGTGGCGGTAACTAGAGCGGATGACGGCAAAGAGCCAAGCGAAAAAGAGAACGTCCCCCACCCCAGCGGCAAAGATTCGGAGACATAGCAATGGAAGAGAAAGTCGGCGAATTCTGGCATCGTATCATCACTCGCATGGCGGATACCCGCTATCCACAAGCGGCAGTGACTCTGGACTCTGTCAGCACCACTGTCGGCATCCTCTTTCGTGCCCTGGGTGGAGATGGCGGCCTGCAGGTGGAAGCAGCCAACGCCAGTGCTCATGGCGCAAGGCGCGGCCTGCTACAACGAATCGCCGGTAGCAATCGGCAGGTGGAACTTGCATGGCGGGATGAACAGTCGTTACGCCTACCGGCGGTGATCGACTATTTTCCTGACAAAACCCTCAACAGGGACCTCTATATCTGGCTCGCCGCCCTAGCCACTGGAGAGTCCCATGAGGAGGAGCCCTGGTTCAGAAAAAACCAGCGACTCACGGTGCAAACACTGGATCGCTATCCGGGACTTCGCCCTCGCTATCAACGCCTGGCTGAGGTACACATCGCCCAGCGCATGTCTCCTGAAAAAATGCCCGCCGATGAAGCCGCCCAGGAGCACGCCATACGCCAGGCACTGGTCGATCCGGGAAGTCAGCAACAACTGTCCGCCGCCAAACTACCGCCACAACCGGTACCACTCTGGCTTCACCCTTTTCCACCCATTGCCGCAATCAAGCCCAGCGGTGATGGTGAGGATGGAGAGGGATCGAGCCAAGGCGAAATAAAGGAGCTTGAGGATCAGCGAAGACGCAAGGCGGAACGAGCTGAAAAGCCGAAGAAACAGGACCAGGGGCTGATCACCATCCGCATGGAGAATATCTTCAGTTGGGGTGAATTCATCAACCTTGACCGTGGTTCTGAGGAGAATGATGATCTTGACGATGCCGCCGACGCTGTGGACGAAATGGAGACCATGAGCATCAGTCGCGATGCCAAGGCCTCTGCAGGCAAGCTACGCTTTGACCTCGACCTGCCCTCTGCCGCCGAAGACGACCTGGTGCTTAGTGAGGGCATTCTGTTGCCGGAGTGGGACTATAAAAAACAGCAGCTATTACCGGATCTCTGTCGCCTGGTGCCGATGATGGCGGCTGATGCCGAGTCTTGCGACCTACCCGCTCACCTTCGCCGAACTGCACTGAAACTGCGCGCTCAGTTTCAGCAACTGATGCCTGCCCGAATCTGGCATCGGGCACAGCAAGAGGGGTGTGAGATCGATCTTGATGCCTACCTGCGTTTTACTACCGACCGTGCAGCCGGTCAGGTCGCCACCGCCGATGGTCTTTACCGTGACTTGCGTATCGGTGCACGAGACCTCTGCTGCCTGCTGTTGGCCGACCTTTCCCTCTCCACCGACACCTGGATAAACAACCAAACCAGGGTGATCGACGTAATCCGGGACTCCCTGTTTCTGTTTGCAGAAAGCCTCTCGGCAACCGGCGACCAGTTTGCCATGTACGGTTTCTCATCACGCAGGCGCGATCCCATCCGTTACCACCAGATAAAGGCATTTAATGAGGGCTACAGCGGCAATATCCGTGGCCGCATCAGTGCTATTAAGCCAGGCTATTACACACGTCTGGGCGCTGCCATTCGTCACAGCAGCAGCCTGCTGACAGCCCAACCTGCCGGGCGGCGACTACTGCTGATTCTTACAGACGGCAAACCCAATGATCTGGACAAGTACGAGGGCCGCTACGGTATTGAAGACACCCGCCAGGCAATCCACGAGGCGCGGCAACTCGGCCTGCAGCCTTTCTGCGTTACCATTGATGCACAGGCCAACGACTACCTGCCCCACCTCTTTGGTAGCGGTGGCTATGTCGTCATTCATAAACCATCACAGCTGCCAAAGGAGCTACCCTTGCTTTATGCTCGTCTGACGAAGGATTAAAGAGCTACAAGTACTTTATAATAATCGGATTTTCTCATGTAGGTATTTTCCACAAGAAGCTTTGCAAAAGCCCTGGATATCACTTAACATCGGCCGCATAATTAATAAATAATGTCCAACAGGGACAGGATTCCAGAGGTCGTTCGTAAGAAACGGCGCCTACAAACACCATGTAGGTGCGCCCGGCTTTACACTATTTGCTAATACATCTGCTGTAAATGACCGCACCTACCCAGGAACCATGTACTACTGTCGGATTATTGAGGATGGGTCATGATAAGTAGTAATAATGGTAATAAGGGTCTATTGAAAAAGCTGTTTTTTATTTTCCTCCCTATTTTTGCAGCCGGCATTATCTTTGCCGGTCTCTTCAATGTTGGCATCGCAACTACCAATGAAATGGAGTTCTGTACGAACTGCCATACTATGAAGATTCCACTTGAGGAGTACAAGGAGACCCCCCACTACAAAAGTGCCTCCGGGGTACGGGCCACCTGCTCTGACTGTCATGTCCCCAAGCCATTTTTTCCGAAGATGCTAGCCAAGATCATGGCTTCTAAGGATGTCTATCACGAGCTATTGGGCACCATCGACACCAAAGAGAAATACGAGGCTTACCGGTGGAAAATGGCAAATGTAGTCTGGGACAAGATGAAGGCCAATGACTCCCGCGAGTGCCGTAGCTGCCACGCCTTTGAGAACATGGATCTTGCCGAACAGGATCGAAGTGCCAGAAAACGCCACGGCAACGCAACTGACAAAGGCCAAACCTGTATTGACTGTCACAAAGGTATTGCTCACGAAGAGCCGGATGAGCCGGAAGAACCGGAAGAGAAAGAGAGCGAGTAAGTGAGAGCTTCTAACGTTCACCTTCCACCATATGGAATCGACAGGGTTGTAATCGATGAAGAAGAATAAGACCATCGCTCTTCTACTCGCTCTTTTTCTCAGCATGCCGCTGTATGCGGGTAGCAGAGAGGATGAGAGAGAGCTACGCCTCGCTGCCAGTATCGGCGATAATGTAACTGCAAGAAAAGTGCTTGATCAGGGTACTGACATCAATGGTGCGAACTCGTTGGGTAAGACAGCGCTGATGATGGCCATTGAAAACGGCATTATGGACACCGCCGTACTGCTACTGGCCCGTGGCGCTGATGTTAATGCGACCACCGAAGCGGGTTGCACCGCTCTAACCTTCGCCGCCGAAAACGGACACCTCGCGGTAACGGCCATGCTGCTTGAGCGCGGTGCAGACCTCTATGCACGCACCAATGCCGGCCATGATGCGATGACCACCGCTGCGCGTTACGGCCTTACCGACTTGGTAGATCAACTGATTTACAAAGGTGCCGACCCCAATATTGGTGATAACAACAAGCGTACCGCACTGATGCACACGGCGGAAAAGGGCCACCCGGAAACGGCTGCCTATTTGATAAAGAGTGGTTCAGAAATTGAACTCCGTGACAAACACGGCTCGACAGCGCTAATCATTGCAGCCGATAAAGGGCAAATTGACGTCATCGACGTTCTACTGCAGAACGGTGCCAATATCGATGCTGTCGATAATGACGGCGCCACCGCCCTGATTTGGGCGGTAGGTCAGGACCATATTGGTGCAGCAACCAAGCTGATTCAGAAAAAAGCTGATGTAAACAAGCCAGATAATGACGGAGTCACTGCACTGATGGAGGCTGCTTCAATCCGCTCTATCGAGATGGTAAAACTGCTTCTGCAAAATGGTGCAGATGTTTCAGCCAAGAATAACCGTGATCGTACTGCTCACGATATAGCGAAGAAAAAACGGAACAAGAGCGTTATTGAACTGCTAAAAAGCAGCAACTAACCAATGCTCCAAATAATTCTGAGTGCCTCAGCTTGAGCTATAGAGTCCGGGGCTTTCTTTCAATGAAGTCAGCACACTTCATGTTAATGAAATCAGGCTTTGCGGAACCATCCGCAATAGCCATAGGGATGTTGTCAGAGCCGGGACTGCCGGATCTAACACATAAATAACAGAGAGCATTCTAGCCGCTCTTCAGAACGTAAAACATGAAAACCTAAGGAGGTATCATGGTGTATAAAACCATAACAACGGCCATTCTGGCCGCTGGCCTTACTCTCGGCGCCACATTTGCTGTCAGCGCCGCAGATAAGCCAAAATTGATGATGGGGGCCAGTGCCTCTATGCTCGCCAACACCTGCGCCGGTTGTCACGGCACAAACGGCGCAAGCCAGGGACCTGCCGCACCCAGTATCGCCGGCATGTCAGCAGAGTCTATGACAGAGGTTATGGCGGACTTTGCCAGTGGTGATACCCCCTCAACTATCATGGGGCGCATTGCCAAGGGCTACAATGAAGCTGAAACCAAAGCGATGGCCGAGTTCTACAGCAAGGTGCCTGTCGCCATGGCGACACAGAACTTTGATGCCGCACAGGTTAAAAAAGGCGCCAAGCTGCACGATAAATACTGTGAGAAGTGTCACGCTGATGGCGGCGTCAACACTGAAGATGGCGCAGCGCTCGCCGGTCAGTGGACGACTTACCTGAACTGGTCACTGGCTGACTTCAAAGCCGGTGAACGTGACGCAGGCAAAAAAATGAAAAAGAAGCTGAACAAACTGGTAGCGAAAGAGGGCAGCAAAGGTATCAGCGCCCTGCTTAACTACTACGCTAGCCAGCAGAAATAAGGTAGGAGACATATCAACATGAAAATTACTCGTCGAGGATTTATACAGACTGCAGGTGTTGCAACTGCAGCCGGCATGGTTGGTGTTCCCTACATCGCATTGGGCGCCAGCAAAAACGTAGTTGTTGTCGGTGGTGGTACCGCCGGTGCAACTGCTGCCAAGTACGTACGTATGGCTGATCCTTCAGCTAATGTCACACTGATCGAAGCCAACAAGCACTACTACACCTGTTACCTGAGTAACGAAGTGCTGAGTGGTGACCGTTCCATGGACAGCATCAAGTTCGGTTATGCCGGTCTTGCCAAGCACGGCGTCAAAGTCGTTCACGATAAAGTGACCGGTATCGATGCCAAAGGCCGTACGGTTAAAACCGCCGGTGGTCAGAGCTTCAACTATGACCGTTGTATCGTAGCTCCAGGTGTCGACTTCAAATGGGACGCTATCGAAGGTTACGATGAAGCCGGCTCACACAAGGTCACCCACGCCTGGAAGGCGGGTCCTCAGACCGCCACTCTGCGCAAGCAGCTTGAGGCGATGAAGGATGGTGGTACCGTGGTTATCGCACCACCCCCAAATCCCTTCCGTTGTCCTCCTGGGCCTTACGAGCGTGCCAGCCAGATCGCCATGTATCTGAAAGAGCAGAAGCCAAAATCAAAGGTACTTATCTTTGATCCCAAGCCTAAATTCTCCAAGATGGGCCTCTTCACCGGTGCCTGGAAGAAGATGTACGGTTACGGAACCGATAACTCAATGATCGAGTGGCACGGTGCTTCTGAGGAGTCCGGTGTAGAGAGTGTTGATGTTGCCAATAACTCAATGACTACTGCTTTCGGTGACACCCACAAGGCTGACGTGCTGAACGTGATCCCTGCTCAGAAAGCGGGCCATATCGGCTTTGCCGCCGGTCTTACCAATGACAAGGGCTGGTGCCCGGTTAATCTGGCCACGTTTGAGTCCACGATTCACCCCAACATCCACGTCATTGGTGACGCCAGTGTTGCTACCGGTATGCCGAAGTCCGGCTACGCGGCCAACTCACAAGCCAAGGTTTGCGCCGCGGCTGTGATAGCCATGCTCAATGGTCAGGAGCCCGGTACACCTTCCTACGTCAACACCTGCTACTCAATCGCCGGTAGGGACTACGCTTTCTCTGTGGCCGCGGTCTACCGTCTGGCTGAGAATGGCTCCAAGATCACCAAGGTATCCGGTGGTCTGACTCCGGGAGATGCAAGCGCAGAGCAGTTCAAGCGTGAAGTGGCTTATGCCCACAGCTGGTTCAACAACATCGTCGATGACTGCTTCGGCTGATTTGTTAAGGAGCCTCTGAATAAGTCTGGGCGAATTGAATTGTGCTCAGGAGATGCAAAATCAAGGCGAAGATCGCAGCTGATAGCAGGCTATTAGCAAGATTTTCAACGTAGAGTTTGCATCGCCTGAGTGCAAGGCAATCGACCATGACTTGTTCAGAGACTCCTCAAAGACTCTTTAGTCTGAACTGCAATAGAAACGGGGCCTTCGGGCTCCGTTTTTATTTGTTCCGAGATAAGCTCAAAGCCACAGCCTTCAGGCGGTCAGATTTATCTATGACTGTGGTTGTTGGTCCTGAATGGGTGAGGAAAGCAGTAGCCTGGCACCGCTATTATAGAAGTAATATCCAGTTCCCACCCGGACTTCAGTATGGAAACAGATACCTGACTGGCTTCTATCAGAAGATCGCTATGCGGGCATCACGGCCACGCTCTCCGAAAGACCGGAGAGCAGCAACCGTCGTTTTTAGGCTGGGCCGGGATTCCCACGAAGAGCCGTGGGAATCAGGTAACCCAGAATCAGTTGCTCCGCACAGGGCGTTGTGGAGGAACCGGCCGTTGTGGAGGAGTCGGCCGCTGGAAATGCGGAGTGTATGGCATGGGGTGACGGGCATACTTAGGGTAGTCGGGATTCTGCCAACCCGGTGTTGCAACCTTCTCCGCCGGAGGTTTTATCCTCGAGGCATAATCCATAACGGCCATCACATCCCGCGCAGTGAAACGCTGAATCTGTTTCACCATCTTAGGATCGGCATTGCGTCGTTTACCATGGCGAATCCACTCGAACTGACGCACCAGATAATGATAATGCTGTCCTTGTATTGCTGGAATGTGATCTTTCAGATCACCCTCACCCTGAGCACCATGGCAATTGTCACACTCTTTCTTGTAGATTGCCTCTCCATACACCAGATCATTGCCTGGACCTACGCCGTTGACTGGAGCCATCGGTAACTGTTCTATATAAGCAGCCACATCAGCAATCGCCTGAACACCACCAAGCAGGCGAATAGAGGCAAACGGCCTCATAGTGGGATTGTCGCGGTTACGTGCCCGTATATCCGCCAACTGCTTAATGGTTACAGTGGACAGTTGCCCGGCAACCTGTGGATACACACCATCTTTGCTGCCCCATCCTTCGGGTCGATGACAGACGGTGCACATAAAATAGGCTTTTTTTCCGTTCTCCAGATTGGGGGTTAGGTTGAGGGCCTGTTCGTACTCTCCACCAGACTGGACAGGGCTGGTGGCTGAAACTGAGCCACACCCCAGCACAAACGCCAGGGTGATTAGTTTTTTGAAAGAGTATCTCTGCGACACGTTTCATCCTCTCTTTTTCAATCTTTATTGAGCTATACCAATCACTATTGAGTTAGTCGCATGGCCGAGACTCTGCTTCGGAGCCTATCGCACCAGATCTATAATTATTGTTCACGACACTCCAACACACAAGGCAACCAGGGCATCTCTGTACAAACAGTGGGCACCCCCACCAACAGATCACCCAAAGATACGCCTTGTCTCAACACCGGCAAGCTAGGGAGTTTACCTATGCCTATTCACATCTTACCAGATACCTGACTATCAGCATTTAGCTGCCGTCAAGGATATGAATCTGCTACCTGACCGAACTCTATCAAATATTTCACACAAATACGCCAAAAACCTTATATCCATAACTTATGGATCATTCATAGACCACTAACAACTGTAAAAATCAGATCAGCACAGGCTTGGCAATCACTACGTAACGCTTCTCTCCACCTGGAACCAGTGCATCGAATGGAAAACAAGTGATCAGTGTCAGCCTTGTTAGGGACTGATCAAGTAGCCAGGTATCCCGTTCATCGTGGATCGACCGACGGGTGACGGCATAACGCAGTCCACGCCCATCCGGCAGGGTTAAATCGATAATATCGCCTCGCCGTAGGGACCGTAGGAAGTGAAAGTGGGTATCACGATGGCCGCTGATGACGCTGTTGCCGCCACGGCCCGGTGTGGCGGTTCCATCAATATGTCCTGGAGCAAAAGCCAATGTACGGCCACTTGCTCCTGACAGCACCACCTGATCCACCCCCAACCGCTCGACCTGAAGCCGCGCCACCGGCCAGGTGTCAGCCCAGGGCCATGGACGGACCCGCTCAGCCCCTGAGCGGGTCTCTAACCAGGCATCCTGTAACAGCCGTTGGGCAAGCCACGCCTTGGCCTCAATATAGATCCCATCAGCCAATAGCCAGGAGCCGGCGACGAGAAATGCACCCACCAACAGTGACCGTAGCTGTTTCATGCTGCCAACCTCCGGTGCTTGGCTGTCACTGTGAGCCACCAAATTCCACCTGCCATCAGCAGCAACAATAGACCGAGTAACTGTTTCAGTGCCGCCGGCGTAGCGGTCTGAGGGAGTTGACCAAACACCTTGCCGGCACTCCATCCTTGGGGAAGATTGGTAGGCACCTCTTTTTCCGACCAGCCCTCACTCTGTGGCCGCACGGGTCTCTTATCCACCGCTACCAGACTGGTGTACCGGCTCACCAGCTGATGTTCCAGCGCGATATCCAGCACAGCGCCACGCACCTCCGATTCCTCTCTCCCGCGACTACGTTGTGCCATCAGATCGGCAATCTTGCTACGCGCCCACAGCAGATGGATGCCACTGCTCTTTCCACCACCATCCATGGCAATCCGCTGATGCCAGGGTTTTCCGCCGAATCTACCGCTGACCTCCACGCTCTTAACCTCACCATCGAGTCTAACCGCTACTACCACCGGCTCCCCCAGATAGAGGTCAGGAATACGTTGTGGCCACATCTCGATCGAGGTATCCGCCCAAGATAGGTTGATATCGGTCAGTACCGGTGATTCAAGTTTGGCAAAGAGAGCACTCATCTTCTCCTTCACCTCTCCCACCTTGCCAATATAGGTGAAGACACCACGACCGAACTCGGCGGCACGTGTCATAAAGTGGCTATTGGGTGCTGACCCTATACCAATGGTAAAAAGGCGACTCTCTCCCAGACGCCGCTGAATCACAGAAAATAGCGCTTCTTCGTTACCGACACTGCCATCGGTGAGGAACACTACCTGACGTAGAGTGTTTTCTGAGGGATTGCCGGCGAGAGCTTGCTCCAGGGCCGGCAGCATCTCAGTGCCGCCATCGGCTTCAAGCCCATCAACATAACGTATGGCATGGTGCAGATTTCCATCTTCTGCTGCTATGGCTTGGCCAAATAGCGCATGCGTCTGGTGGTTGAAGCTGATGATATTGAAGCGATCCGTCACCGTCAGTCGCTGCAGCGCAAGTTTCAGCGCCCCTTTTGCCTGAGCTATGGAGTCTCCGTGCATAGAGCCGGAAGTATCGATAACAAAGATCACTTCCCGGTCTGGGCGCACTGCCGACAGATCATTTTTTAGCGGCGGCATTAGCATCAAAAGAGCGTACTGATGCTGCCGCCACTCCTCTGTAAACAGTGCCGCCGATGGCGCTCTTCCAGATTGCGGCACCCAGGTCAGTTCAAAATCACGATCTGCCGGAACAGTACCTTCCTTCAACTTGATGCGATGGATCTCTCCACTATCCCGCACCGTTTCTATGCTGTGGTAGGTACTCTCAAGACGAGCCAACGGCAAACCTGCCGCCAAGTTGACTTGAATGGTTAGCGGATTGATTTTGCCTTCAGCCGGATCGGCAACCGATGGTGTAATACGAGAAGCATCAGTCACCTGATCCGTATTGTCCGCCCAGCCACTGTCGCTAAACCCTTCAACCGCTGACTTCCCCACTGGGATGCCGGGACTATAGCGTGGTGCCACCACTAATGGGTAGCGAATGGAAAATCGTCCCTGATCATAACGCAATGTCTGCTGGTACTCGATTTCAACTGTCACCTCTTCCCCTGCCGCGATATTGGCTACCGCCATGGTAAAAATATTGGGCCTCTCCTGACTCAGCAGACTCGCCTTTTTACCCGCCAGCTTGGCCTGCCGATAGATCTTCTCAGCTTTCATTCTCTCCTGGATTTCTCCTTCGATAAGCCGTTCACCGATACGCAACCTCATCCGATCAACCGCCGCATTTTCCGGTAGTGGAAAAACGTACACCCCTTCCACCCAACCGGAACCGGGATTGCGAAAGCGCTGCTTCACTTTAACGCGAGCCGACATACCACTGATATTCATCACCACATCAGTACTCAGCTGGGGTGCATCGATGCTCACTCCACCGCTCGCAAGTTTCAATAGCAGGCTGCCACGCTGTACCCCATCTATAGCGATGGGCTGTGTAACACTCAACTGCTCACTCACCCCCGCCTGAACCGGCAAACTGATCACCAGCATGACAAAAGCTGAAAACAGCGCTACCAGCAGTCCAACAGAGATAGATGCAACGAGAGTTATCAGCATATCTTTCATCAAAGTATCAACGCTTCTTGCTTGGGACATAGTGAGCCCTCCTGTCTCTCTTTTTTCCCTGTGAACTCTTCCACGCCGCTACCAAACGGTAGCTTGAACGACATACTCGCTCAGGTGATCCGTAAAGAAACGCTTCACTCAACGGTTGGATGATTTTGCTCATGTCCCACTCCGCCGGCAGAAGTGAATCACTACCCGGCGATCAAGACCAAGACCCTCAAAATCTTCTACCGCATACCTGGCCTTGCTCTCGCCATAGGTACGCTCGATCAGGTGGCTAGAGCCAAGCCCATGAGCCAACAACCGCCGTTTCACCACCTCGACCCGTTGCTTTGAGAGTGAGAGGTTGAGATCACCCTGCCCCCGTATATCGGCATAGCCGTCGATATGGGCATCCAACTCAGGCAGGCGCCTGAGAGCTGTGGCGAGCCGGCCAAGCTGTTCGCCGTATCCCACTTCAAGTTCAGCGCTACCTGTGCGGAAATGTATTGCCAGAACAAAACCTTCGGTGATCGCATTGAGTTGGTCGGAGTGCTGTTGTCGACTCTTGCTCAGTGCCTTATCGAGTCCGCCCAGCTGTGATTCGTTATCCTCCAGCCGCATCTTCAACTCCTGGTGACGCCGTTCACCAAGACTCAACTCCATCTCCAATTGCGCCAGCTTCTGCTGTGCCTTACCAAGCTCCTCCTCAAGCCCATTACTACGACCCACCAAAGCTCCACCGATAGCACCGATCACAATCCCGGCAGGACCAGCAATCACGCCACCCGCCAAGGCACCTGCACCCATCCCCTGCAACTCCTGTTGTTCCACCTCTTTCAAAGAGTCAGACCCGCTCTCCACCGCCCCTACCGGGGAGACCAGAACCAAACCCGTCAATGCGGAAACAGCCAGTAACTTTTTCATCTCTTCTCCTTATCATCATTGGACCAGCGCACCCTCCATGGTGAAAGCGGCTTACCTGCCAGCGCCGGGTGCTCGTTGTATGTAAAGGAATTAAAGCGGAACGAGGTGGCATACCCCTTGCGACAATAGGGCAAAGTGGTGGCAGAAAGAGGCAAAAATATGGCAGTGCGCCGATGACGATAAATAGTGGGCGACTAGAAGAAAGGGTGTAATCTAATGAATCTAAATGAGGCAATGCCACAGATTCGAGGCTTCGAGAAGGGAGAACACTCAACAACTCACCAGCTAAAGCTGGTGAGTTGAAAATACGGACTGAAAGTCAGGATACGGGTCGAAAGACGCGCTTAGGCCACCGTGCAGATTTATCCATGACCTAAATTGGCAGCCCGGGTTGAGCTTGCGAAACCCGGGGATACAGTGCCAACATTTCCATGTTTAGACCGATACCACACCTAGGGCCTGCCAACACCATGCGAATACCCAGCGGTGGCTCTCAGTGCGCCTTGTCCTGCAAAAAAATTGATCCGTCGATGGATATTCGCATAGTGTTAACAGGCCCTAAGAGCCGACTCACTAGATCCTTATTTAAAAAGATCGATAATCGCCTGCTTTTTTGTTTCAACCGAAAGTTGCTGAGCTGTTTGATCGGTATCGTTTTTAATCGTTTTATCCGCGCCATTCGCCAATAGATATTTGACAGCTTCGATACTGCCGGCCCTTACCGCATACATAAGGGGCGTAGACTGCTCTGCATCCTGTAAATTGATATCAGCTCTGTTCTCAACAAGATAGTTAATCACTTTAAGATTATTTTTTTCGGCTGCGTAGTGAATAGTACCGGCACCGAAGTTATCCTGGAAATTGAGATTCCTTGTTTTTGGCAACAGTACGTCGACACTCTCTTCCCGATCTCTATTGATTGCCACCATCAATGGCGTCAGACCTGCATTATTAGGTAAGCCTGGGCTAACCATGCTGCCATACCTGAACAGGGTTTTTACCACCGCTGTATGTCCCAGCATAACGGCATGCATCAGAGCTGAGTTGCCGTTACGGTCAGATGATCGAACATCGGCGCCAAAGGCCAACAACTGGGCGGTGATGATTTCATTCCCATTTTTTGCAGCAATCATCAATGAATCAAGCCCTTTTCTTGTGCGATCGTGAACATTGGCTCCCAACTCGATAAGTAAAGCGGCTATTTGAGGATGGTTGTTTTCAACAGCCAGTACCAGTGCTGTCTCACCCAATTTGGTTCTGGCATTGACCTCCACACCATGTGACAGCAGGCTCGCCACTATATCCGTGCTTCCGGATTCTGAGGCAAACATTAGCGGCCGTTTTCCAAATTTCCCCGGAGCATCAATATTTGCACCTTTGGCAATCAATGTATCAAGTTGCTCAACACTGCCACCTGCTGCAACATCGCGAAGCTGTTGCTCAAGTGAGCCGTTCGCCCATGCTGTTGAGCATATGTATAGATTCAAAACAAATACTGCCAAAAGTTTTGTATGACCAAGCATGTTAGTGCCTCATATATTTCATTACACGCATATCAATGCAGATCGCAGCCGGTAATTAGTCACAAATGAAAATATTTACCGGCCTGTTCTTTAATTCGTGTTGTATCGGTACTAATCAATAAATAGCTTTCACTCTCGTGACTTTTAATATCGTCTCCTTGGGGCCGACCTGAAATTTGACCTGAAATCAGGATTTCTCCAGTCCGCGTGGTCTGCAACCAACGATTTATCCGGTTTTAATCGTGAAGTGTAGTCAGCAATAATTGACAAATCATTTGAGCTAAATCTCTGATATTGCTCCATCATTTTTTTGTCAGCATTTCTCCGCTTTCCTGATTTCACCCACTGCATTTGCCGCAAAAGGTAATTAAAATGCTGGCCGTGAAGTCGCGGGTAAAACTCCTTGGCATCGCCCTCACCATTTTCACCATGACACTTCTTGCAGTTGTCGTTGTATAGCTGCTTACCTTTCTCCAGCTGCATACCATTACCGATACTATTATTGGGAACCATCGGTAGCTGTTCTACATAGGCGGATATATCAGCCAAAGCCTGGGTGCCTTTCCTAAACAGGGGTCTTGTAAAAGGCATCATGGTGGGATTGTCACGGTTACCTTTGTGGATATCGGCCAGTTGTTTCACAATCACGCTGCGATGCTGGCCTGCAATTTGAGGGTAGTGCCCTGAAGGTGACCCCCAACCCTCCGGAGTATGGCATACCGCACAATTACGATATAACCTTCTTCCGTTTTCAAGATCAGGCACGGCATTGATTGCCTGCTCGGCTGCCTCATCTACCTTCTTTTGTTTTACTTCAGCGTCTGCGTTGCAAGCAGCAGAAAAAATCAGACATAAACTGAATGTTATTGTTAAACGATACATAGGCTTCACTTTAGTTAGCGGTTAGTAATAATAGATAATCAATAATCTACATATAACTACTCTACACCTGATTGAATAACTTGCTCAGGTGCTATCAGTAAGAAGCGACTACTGGCTAACCACACTTCTATACACTTATGGACGGGGCATGCCCCGTCCAAATAATTTCGGTGAACCACTTTAAGAGGTGAGGAAACCAATCGACACCAGTGTCAACAGTGTTACGCCGATGATGATCAAGATTACGGCGAGGATATTTGAACCGCTCCGCATTCTCTTTGATGGTTTACTCACCAAATACTTCTCAAGCTCTCCACTCTTTTCCAGGCGCTCGTATTCCAACTTATGCTCGTGTTTGAACTCCTCAAGTGGCACGGCACCCGTGAATATAGTCGTACTCATCGGGAACTTGTCCGGACGGAAGTGAGCATTGAAGAAGTGCACCGTAAACAGGAAGATAGTGGCCAACAAGGCCTCTTCCGCATGGATAATTGTCGCGATATTGAAGACAAATCCAGGCAAAACAATGGCCGTTTTGGTCGGGAAGAAGAGCATCAACCCGCTGAAACCAATAACTGCCGCACCCCAGAAGGGGGCCCAGTAGTCAAACTTCTGCCAATAGGACCAGCGGTCGAAGCTGGGACGTTCAGCCTTGCCAAGGAACCAGCGGAACATCGCTTTGAGATCATCCCAATCCTGCCAGTTAGGTATCAGCGACGTCGGACCAAACCAGCGGAAACTCTTGCGGTTGACAACAAAGACGTTGTAGCCGGCAATGAGGACATGTGCCACAAACACACTCAACCAGATGGTCGCCGCTGTGCGGTGAATAATCGCTTCGATCTGGGGTCCGCCCAACAAGTTGATAACAACCGACGCCCAATCCGTATGGGAGAACAGCAGGCTGGAGCCGGTCAAGACCAGTGTCATGGTGCTTAGCGCAAACAGCAGGTGAATGATACGCCAGGCAACAGTGAAGCGTCGGACATAGACCGTCTCCTCTACACCCACTGGAGGAATATAGCCTTTGCCTTGCTTACGATCCTGATACTCTCTGTAGAACCAGAACATGACATGGGTCCAGAAGAACAGGAATACCACGACTATCAAGACCTGCATGAATTTTGTAGTTATCCATATACCAGGGTAACGATCGAAATCATCGGCGTTGCCATGGGCATGAAAGCCAAGAAATCCCTCAGGTGCATCCTCATGACACTTCTGGCAGGTCTCCAATCTGTTATCCAGGTGTACGGTTGAGGTTGGGTCATCGATCTTTTTCAGTTCGTGACCACCATGGCAATCGTAACATTTTGCGGTATGAGTGTAGCCCAGTCGGTTAACCTGGCCATGGTATGAAGACATATAGGTCTTCAGTGAATCTTCGTGACAGCCGCCGCAATTTTGTGTGATAGCGAGTTTCATTGAATCTTCTTCCGTTGATTCAATATTGTGAGTGGAGTGACAATCTGAACAGACAGCAGCTTCACCGTTCTTATTATCCATCACCTCTTTACCGTGGATAGAGGTCATGTAGGCATTCTTCTGCTCTTCATGGCATTTGCCACAAACCTCCGGATTCCTCAGGCGATGTTCAGCACGTTGCTTGCTATCCAGAGTACCGATATTGTGAGGGGCATCATGGCAATCGTAGCAAGTCGCGTTGGTTCTGGATTGATCATCGAGACTGGGACGGGCATGAACCGAGTGCATATAGTTTTCAACCTGCTCCAGCACGGTATCCAATCGTTTATGCTCGGGATCCGGACTCTCTTTTTCCTCTTCCGCCGTCTCCTGATGGCAACGCACACAGCTGACGACAACAGGAATTTTTTCATCATGCTCACCTTTTTTCAGGCTGACATTGGTGTGGCAACCGGTACAATTTTCCTTACCATGCACACTGTGCTCGAACATCTCAGGATCGACGAAGATAAACTTGGTCGTGCCATCGTCATACTCCCAGACTTGTTCATCCTCATCATCATCAGCGTGGCACTTATTGCATTTTCTATTCGGAATCTTTTTCTTGACGGACGTTTTTTCTGCGGTCACTGATGCCTTATCGATGTTCGCATGTACTGTACCAATACCCAGCGCAAACATAATAATCAGCATCACTGTCATGGCTTTGATTATTCTTCTCATTCCGCAACCTCTTTACTATTTCTGATTTAATGCCACCCCATATTAATGGGATTCAGCATTACGTCCCCTACAGGTAAACACCAATGATGACTGGCGAGTCGGACCTGACCATCTTAAGCTATCCTAGCCGTCCTGACACAACTGACGATATGAGCTATGTCAAAGTGAGCACTTTCCTCAACCGGATGATTAATTCCCGCTAACTATGGCGCATAGCCTCAAGTGATTTGACACGATTTGCATATGTCTACTTCTATCTCCGGCACTTCAGGCACAAGAGAAACCGCACGGCTAAATCGCTAGCGGAAACCTGTCACACATACTGTGGTTTTCCGCCATATACGCCCGATCATAGCCCGTCATCAAATGGCAATCAATGAGATATAGCGTATTATTATTTAATGTTTTTCTGATGCGCCGTAGCAGTAATCAACTGATTTTTTAGAGTATTGCAGAGAGATATTTATAAAGCACGGCAATGCTGCCAATGCCTGGGATCTCTTTGTTCCACGGGGTTACCGCAGCAGGCATTCAAGGCCTTCATCTACCGGATATGCTCTCCCATCCCCTATATTCTGCCTTCAGACAGTCGCATGTACAGCAGAGCAGCTCAGCTCAGAGGTGACTTTTCTTCGGATAGAGCGGTGGAAGCCTGCTTGAATCGTCAACCGCATGCGGTTTAGCAGGCGGCAATTTTTTTACAGCTGATAACAGCCCAGCCCCATCCCAGCTATCACCATCTTTATAGAGGTGACGATCAAGCTGTTGGATAAGCTCTCGCACCTCCACACCTTCAAACCGCTCCGCTACATCATCGAGCCCGGAAGGCGGGGCTTTTGACCACTCCACCCTCCCCCAGGCGATCAAAGCAGCACGTGCTCCACTAGGGTCATTGCGACCACAGGCCGTTCTGAAGCGCTTGCGGGCAGCTGCACTATCCACCGCCGGTACACTATCAGGTTCGATACTTTGATCGACGGATGAGCCGCTCCGCCACCATAGCAGCAGTGTAATCAGCCAGGCCAGAGCAAAGAGAGCAGCGATCCAGGGCCAGTAGCCGGGAGCTGCCCCAGACACCACTGTACTCACACCGGCAGGCGATGGTGAGGATACCGATAACGGCAACGACCCAGAGGTTACTGATTCGTCGGCGGGTGGCCCGGCCGCTATCGGCGTATCAGTAGCCGGCACCACCTGCAGACGACGAGCGGGCAGAACACGCCGTTCCAGCCGGTCATTTTCGACGTCCCACCACTCCACTACCACCTCAGGCAACTCCAAGGAACCCGGGCGGGTGGGAATATAGGCAATTTTCTGCTGCCGCCGCCCGATAACCCCCTTGTCACCCTCGGTTTCAGTTGTCAGCTCAGCCCTATCCGGATAGCTGTTGACCCCTGGCGGTGATGTCTCTGTCAGATCAGGGAGTTGTGCCGCTGTCAGCCCCTGTACCGTCAACGACAGGGTTCGGGTCAAAGGGTCACCCACCCGAATTCTATCCCCCTCTTCACTCCAACTCTCACTCAGCTCAACCGCTGTCGCCGGTAGCCAATACTTTCCGCCCGCCTCCACCGGCTGAGACCGCACCTCTACCGTCAGCGGCTTACCTCGTATCATTACCTTCTTGGTAGTGGGAAAGAGATCGCCGAAGGGATCGTTACCAAAGATACGCCCTGAGCGTGAGCGCTGCCGTCGGTGATCAGGAACCTGGCCGTCGAACACCGGCGCTGCAATCTCCGTCTGACCACTGGATTGAGGAAAGAGCGCATAGAGGCGCTCAAATACCTGATATTTACGCCCACCCCGATAGGTAGTGAACCGACGATCCTTGCCAATACGCTGCACCAATACCTGCTCCGCCGATGGATCACTGAGTGAACCCTTGCTGATATCGACACCATGAAAAAGCCGAACCCGCAGCAGCAGTTGTGCCTGCACATAAGGGTTTGTCGACAGCGCTTCACTCTCGATAAATATATCTGCACGGTCATCCAGTGAAGGGGCTGAAGCCTTCTCAACTTTCAGCTTCAGGGTAGGACTTTGCTGAGTACCGATCGGCAGAGAAGGGATCTCCAGCTCACCCATCCGTTTTGGGCTAAGCGTAATTGTCCAGCGGGTACGGGCATTGGCGCGACCGTTGATGATACTCAGTTGGCTACTGCTGTTGGTGCCGAGCAGATCAAAGTCCCTTTCCAGTGGCGAGGTATCGGGTTGGCTGTTGCTCTGACCCTCCACTTCCAGAGTAAGTTGCACTGTCTCACCCTCTCTTATCACCTGACGATCAAGAGAGGCATCCACAGCAGCCTGAGCAGTACTCAGGGCCATCGTTAGCAGAGTAAGCAGCAGGCCGACAAATAATAGAAACGGATATCTTCTCATCACTCTTCACCCTGCTGTCGCTGTAGGTGCTCCAACATAAATTTCCGCCGTAACAGCCCTGCAGGGTCATCCGGCACCTGCCGCAACCACTGCTCGAGTGCGAGATCACGCTCCTTCAGTGGAGACTGGTCATCCGTAACACCATGCAGTTTTTCGATCGGCTTCCCTCTCTCCTTTGACGGCTTAACATCATGGCGTGCAGCTGCAGCTGAATCCTGAGATGTTTCATTCTCCTCTTCCCGCCCTATAGAATCGGGAGAATCAGCATCTCCATGTTCCTGAGCTGCACTCTCATCCTCCCCTTGGGACTGCTGTTTACCATCGGCACTATCTTCATCACTCCCCTCATCGCCCTGAGGTGCATCCGTCTTCTCCTTTTCCCCGGTTGATGAGTCGGTAGGTGAACTTTGCTCCTTGCTTTCGTTCTGCTCCCCTTCGCCATGCTCTCCCTGCTTATCCTGCTGTGGCCGCTCCCCGTTTTCATCCCGCGAGCCACCCTCACCTTCACCCTGCTCTTTTTTCTGCTGCTGTCGCAACAGTTCCTCCAGCAACTGCTTGTTGAAGAGTGCATCTTTATTTCCCGGCAGTACTTTCAAGGCGGCATCATAACTCTCCAGTGCCTGTTCAAGTGCACCGCTTTTAGCCAAAGCATTGCCACGGTTGTAGAGGGCGTCACCACTCTGGGCGGCAGCCAGGGCTTCAGCCGCCCCCGGATAGTCACCCGCCTGGTAGTGTGCAGCCGCCCGCCAATCCGGTTGTTGAAAAAGAGTGGAGGCAGTAGCAGCATCACCGGCAGCCAAAGCAGCAGCGGCTTTTTGATCAGGTCGACTCCACAGGCCACTCCAATCAAAGGCGTGGGCTGGAGCTGGAGGCAACATTACTGTGACAAAAAAAAGAGTGAGCCAACCCCGACGAAAACCTGCTGATACCAGCAACAACAGTGGTAACAGCAGCCATGGTCCTTGCTCCAGCCATCTTTCGATACCACCCTGCTGCCGCTCCGCTTCATCCACAGTACGGTTGGCAGCAGTCGCAAGAAGAAGCTCCAGATCCCTGCCACCGGCGGTAATTGGGGTGAATACCCCACCCCCGGCCCCGGCGAGACCGTTTAATCCTGACCTATCCAGACGGGCAATCTCAGGCCTGTCATCACTGTATGAGCCGGGTACAGGGGCACCTTCAGCGGTGCCCACTCCCAACACCGATAGACGCACTCCACGGTCGCGCAGCCGAGCCACCAGAGGCAGACTGCCGGCAAGATCAGAGATACCATCACTTATCAGCAGTATCTCGCCACTGCCACTACCACCCCGGGAAAGCAGCTCTTCGGCCAACATCAGAGCCGGCAACAAGTTATCCCCCTCGGCGGGAACAATATCCACCGACAACACCGGCACCATAGCAGCAATAGTTTCAGTATCGTCAGTCAACGGTGTCACCAGATGAGGCTCACCGGCAAAAACCACCAGAGCAGTGCGCCCCTCACGACTCTTCTCAAGTATATCCTGGAGCTTGAAGCGCGCTCGCTCAAGACGGCTCGGCTTGAGATCCTGGGCATTCATTGATGGCGACAGATCGAGTAACACAACACGGGAGAGTGCCACCTGGAACAGCGGCTGCGACTGACGTTCCCATACCGGGCCGCTAAGTGCCATCACCGCCAGCAGCCAGCCAATCGCCAGCAGCAACAGAGGTAATCGGCGAGGTCTACCACCGGCCTCCAGCAGGAGGTGGGGCAGTAACTCTGAATCGCAAACCTCCCGCCAAGAGCCGCCTTCACTACGTCGCCTCCACAGGATGATCAGCAGTGTGAGCGCCGGAAGCAACGCCAGAAACCACCAGGGTCGGAGGAAGTGGAAATCAGCCAAAGAGATCACTGAGCCGCCCCCTGTTGTAGCGGCGACCGCAAAGCGGCGAGAGCAAAGATCATGCTCAGCAACAGAGCAGCGCCCAGGGGCCAGGGGTAGAGGGAGGTAATCGGGCGCACTACCCGACTGCCCCCCGCCGCAGGTTCGAGAGTATCGATCTGTCGGTAGACCGCCTGCAGCGCCTCCAGGTCACGGGCGCGGAAGTAGTGCCCACCAGTGGTATCAGCGATATAGGTGAGCATCTCCTCATCCAGGTCGGCGGAGGGATTGACGGTACGACTGCCAAACAGCCCCCGCACCCGCATCCTCTCCGCACCAATACCGATGGTATAGATCTTCAATCCTGCTTGGGCCGCCAAATCCGCCGCCTGACGGGGCGGTACCCGACCGGCGGTGTTGGCTCCGTCGGTCAACAGAATCAGTACTGCCATCCCCTCCGGGGCCTGGCGCAGACGTTTGATTGCCAACCCAATGGCATCACCGATGGCGGTCTCCCGGCCGGCAATACCGATCATCGCCTGGTCAAGTAGGTGACGCACAGTGGTACGGTCAAATGTGAGGGGTGCTTGAAGGTAAGCTTGACTGCCAAAGAGGATGAGACCGACACGATCCCCCTGCCGCCGCTCGATAAATGCTCCCGCCACCTTTTTGACTACATCAAGACGGGTCACCTGCTCACCTCCAATATCGAGGTCGGGACTCTCCATACTGCCTGAGAGATCCGCCGCCAGTATCAGATTGCGGCCGGTCTCGGGCAGCTCTGTAGGCTCTCCCAGCCATTGGGGACGGGCGGCAGCGGTAAGCAGTAGCAGCCAAATCAGTAGCAGAACAGACATACGCACCGGAGACAAACGGTCAGAAGCACTCTCAGCCGCCGCCTCCAACGCCGGAGCAAAGGGGGCATAGAGTACGCCACCGCTGGTAGGTGTTGCTGTCGGCATCCAGTGGCGCACCAGCCAGGGCAGTGGTATCAGCAGGAAGATCCAGGGCCAGGCAAAGTGGATCATCGGGCCACCTTGTTTTCACGGATCCAACGGGCGACAAGGGTTTGCAACCCCGTGTCATCGATATTGCCGTCACTTTTAAAAGGAGCATCAAGGAGGCAGCGTCCGGCACCACGCTTGAACTCTCCACCACCCCCATGGTTATCAAGAAACTCAAGCCACGCTTCCCCTGCCAGACCCGCCACACCCTTATCGGGATGGGAGGCGATAGCATAGCGGCGCAACAGCAGCGCCAGCGAGGAGAGCCGTTGCTGGGGATCTCTAACACCGCGTTGCAGTTGACGTAATTCCCTTAAGGCGGCACGTCGAACAATATTTCGCCGCCACCAGTAAGCGATCAAAAAGATCAGCAGAATCACAAGCAGGGCGACCAGCCACCAGCCCGGTGCCGGAGGCCACCAGGAGATGGGATCGGGCAGATGCAGGGGGCGCAGTGACTGCAGCGGATCGGTAGTGGTGTTCATATCCGCCTTCCATGCTTCGCCATACCCCGGCGCAACGCATCCACCGTCTCCTCTGCTGTAGACAGTTCCATCAGCGGTAAGCCATAGCGGCGTGACAGCAGTTGTAACCGCTGCTGCCGCTGCTCAAAGCCACTTCGCCAACTATCAACAACTACCGATGACGCAGTATTCAGCTCTATTTGATGTCCCGGCGTCCCTAGACGATAACGCCCGGCCCGAGGCGGTAACAGCTCCAGCGGATCATGGATAAAACCGAGTAACACATCGCAATGACGAGAGAGTGAAGAGAGGTGATGCTCTCCCTCCTCACCCAGTTCTGAAAAGTCACTGAGCAGTAGAACCATGCTGCCTGGATGAGCAACCCGACGAAGCTGCGCCAGCGCCTGATCAAGACGTCCGTCAACGACTTCGCCAGGTGCTGTCGGTTGCTGCTGTTCGAGTACCTTCAGTAGTGCTAGAACACCCTTCTGGCGGGAACGGGGAGGGATAATACTGTGTCCCTCGACACCACTGACCACACCGCCGACCCGATCACCTGCACGGACGGCAGACCAGGCAACGAGGGCGGCGGCACGGGCCGCCAACACCGACTTGAACTGCTGTCGGCTACCGAAGTACATCCCTGGGTGAAAATCGGCCAGCAGCAGTACCGGCCGCTCACGTTCTTCACGAAACAGCTTGGTGTGAGTGCGGCCACGGCGGGCCGTCACCCGCCAGTCGATGGTGCGAATATCATCTCCCGGCTGATAGGCGCGTACTTCATCAAACTCCAGGCCGCGGCCACGGTAAACCGAGAGGTAGCCACCGGACTGAGCTGAGAGTGAACTGCGCTGGGAGCCCAATACCAGACCACGGGAGTTACCCCGAAGCCGGATCAGTTCATCCAGTGTGGCGTGTACGGCAGACATATTTTATGGCGAGGGAACGCGACTAAGAAGCTGCTCTATACAGTAATCTGGAGTGATACCATCCGCCTCGGCCTCAAAACCGAGCAACAGCCGGTGTCGCAAGGCATCCGGAGCGATTTGCTGTACATCTTCCGGTGTAACGAAGTCGCGACCGGCAAGCCATGCCAATGCACGCGCACCTCGCTCTATAGCAATAGCGCCTCGGGGACTGGCACCCCAGCGAATCCAGCCTGCCAGGTCACTACCATAGTGTTGAGGCGATCGTGTCGCCTCCACCAGTTCGATAATGTACTCCTCTACCGTCTCCGCCAAGTGGAGCTCCATCACCTCACGACGGGCGGCAAAAACACTCTCCTGAAGAAGACGCTGTGACGCTTCACCCTGGTGAGAGTTGCCTAGTGCTTCTTCACGGGCCAGCGCCAGAATATGATGACTCGCTTTACGATTAGGGTAACCCACCATGACATGCAGCATAAAGCGATCCAACTGCGCCTCCGGCAGAGGGTAGGTGCCCTCCTGTTCAATCGGATTCTGGGTCGCCATCACCAGAAACAGTTCAGGCAAAGGATAGGTCTTGGCACCGACAGTCACCTGCCCCTCTCCCATCGCCTCCAGTAGCGCAGACTGCACCTTTGCCGGTGCCCGGTTGATCTCATCCGCCAATAGAATATTGTGGAACAGTGGCCCCTGCTGAAAGCGGAAGCTGCCATCTTCGGGCCGGTAGACATCGCTACCGGTAAGATCGGCGGGCAGTAGATCGGGAGTGAACTGGATTCGGTGAAAATCCGCTTCCAACCCCGACGCGAGACTTTTCACCGCCCGCGTCTTGGCTAATCCCGGTGCGCCCTCCACCAACAGGTGACCATCCGCCAGCAGGGCGACAAGTAGCCGATCGACCAGAGCTTCCTGACCGATAATAAGTTGTTCAATATGGCTTTTTAGTTGATCTATCGAATCCTGATGTGTCATCTCTTCCACTTCAATTGTTCTTTTCAGCCGTTCTAAGCTGGGTAGTATAAAAAGAAATTGGCTAAATGGCTCTGCACAATAGCCCTGAAGTCACTGCGGTTCCATATACTCCCTCTCCCCTCGGTGGGTGTTGTAAAAGTACCCTCTCCCCACCAGGGAGAGGGTTAGGGTGAGGGGGATCAATAGGTAACTTATTGATTTAATACACCCTCCCTCGGGGAGAGGGAATACTTTTATCTGATTTTTCATGTCCATAAAGAACAAAGCACTCTGTAGCTACCGTGAGCCTAGCCTTTCGTTCACATACCGCAAAATAAGTGGGACAGCAGTGTCCTGAAGTCGATTGTAGGAGCGAACTTGTTCGCGAAGAATATGCCACGGAGCTAATCGAGAACAAGCTCGCTCCTACATCGTGTTACTGGATTTTGCAGCACAATTAAAAAGAAACACCTGTTAGTCCACCGACTGCTTATGAAGTTCAATTGTACCCGCTGTTTACTCCGAGGCTCGAGATTTATAGAGTAGTCACCATGAGCAGACAGATCGCCATCGTTGAGGATGAAGCCGCCATTCGGGAAAACTACAGCGACGCACTGGTGCGTCAGGGCTACGAGGTGCGCGGCTTTGGCGACCGCCTGGAGGCACTCACTTCCTTCCGCCAACATCTACCCGACCTTGCTATCCTTGATATCAGCCTGGGTGACGACATGGAGGGCGGGTTTGAAATCTGCCGTGAGTTACGCGCCCTTTCACCCACCCTCCCGATCATTTTCCTCACCGCCAGAGACAGTGATCTCGACACCGTTTCCGGCTTACGACTGGGAGCCGACGACTACCTGACCAAGGATATCAGTCTGGCTCACCTCACAGCCCGTATTGCAGCACTATTCCGTCGTATGGATGCATTGAAGCAGCCGGTGGTGCAGGAGCGTATTCTTCACTGTGGCCCCCTGCTTTTAGATCGGGATCGTCTGCAGGTGGAGTGGCGGGGGGAACCCGTTGAGCTGACAGTGACAGAGTTCTGGTTTGTCCACGCCCTCACTAACCACCCTGGCCATGTTCGTAGCCGTGACCAGTTGATGGAAGCAGCCAATATCCTGGTGGACAGCACCAGCATCAGCACCCATATCAAGCGTACCAGGAGAAAATTTGAAGTGGTGGACAACGAGTTTGATGCCATCGAAACCGTTTATGGCATGGGTTACCGCTGGAAGGTAAAGTAATACTTGCTTAGTTCAGGGTAGCCACCCAATAATTCAGTGGATAAAAGGAAAAAAGATGACTCAACCCACAGTCAGTCAATAACCTATAATTTTGGGAGTGCTACAACTTAACCCCACAATATGGAAGCCGCGGAAAAATGACCGAGCTGATCACCCTCATTAAGCAGAGTTCACTCTTCTCCTCATTGAGTGAGGAGGAGATAGGTGAGATTAGGGATCTCTTCACCAGCATCACTTTCGAGACAAATGACGTGATCTTCAATGAAGGCGATCCCGTCACCGGGCTCTATATCCTGGTCTCCGGCAGTATTCTCATTCATCGCCACATGGGAGGGGGTGAGCGAGAACTCAAACACCTCTCTCCTGGAGAGATGTTTGGCGAAATGGGAATTCTTACCGAAGACCAGCGCTCGGCAACAGCCAAGGCAACTTGTGCTACTGAGTGCCTGGAGGTCTCAAAAGAGAACTTCAACCAGATCCTCAACAGATATCGAAAGGTTGAGCGCCAGATCCTGCAGACCCTTATTGAGCGTCTCAAGAACACCGAGGAGAACGCCAACCACTATATTCTCCAAGCGTACAAGTCACTGCTGCTCTCCCTCTCAAGTCTGGCCGAATCACGTGACAATGAGACCGGAAGCCATCTGCACCGTGTTCAGGGCTACTGCCGGCTCCTCGCCACCAAGCTCTCTACACACGAGAAGTTCAGCGAGCAAGTCAGTAGACACTTCATCGAAAGTATTCACATCGTCGCACCGATGCATGATATTGGAAAAGTGGGTGTCCCCGATGCGGTATTATTAAAACCAGGAAAGCTGACAAAGGAGGAGTTTGCAGTGATGCAGACCCACTCAAAGATTGGTGGCGACATCTTCTCCAAGGTACTCGACGAAATCGCATTCCCTACCTTTGAGATGGGCCGAAACCTCGCACAGCACCATCATGAACGCTATGATGGCAACGGCTATCCAGACAAACTGGCTGGAGAGGGAATCCCATTGGAAGCCAGAATAATGGCCCTGGCTGATGTCTACGATGCACTGCTGAGTAAGCGCGTCTACAAACCTGCCTTTACTCAGGAGGAGACCTGCAAAATCATTAGTGAAGGGAGGGGTACCCAGTTTGACCCTCTACTCACCGACCTGATGCTGGAGCATATCGAGGAGTTTGAGGCGATATACGGTCAGCATGTCGGAAATTAGTTTTCTTGGCCCTGCACTAACTTACTGTTTCACGGGGCAAAATCTAACAGAGGGCATTGTAATTCAGTGACTTAGAACAAATGAGATCACAATCGAGCTTATTTCATTGCAAACAACAAGCTATCTTCGTGGAACAGTAACGTAGTGCATAGCCATTTAAAATAATTGCTTGTAGTAACCGGTGGGTTACTTTGATGTGTAACGGCTGATTCCGTCCCAGCCCTCGACTGGAGGATGATCGATGTAGTGCAGGCAACGATCAATGAACAGTTGATGCAGTTTGGTATATCTCTTATCAGAGAGCTGCCTAAAAAGTGCCAATGCAGCTCTGAATTCAGCGGCAAAATAGTGATCAAGGGCAGAATGATAGCCGGCCAGTTCATCTAAACAAGTCTGGGACAGAAGGCTCTGTTCACCCAGCAACTCACGAATAAGCACCGGCTGTTCCCGGCCCACAACCTTGATCAAGTCAAGCTTACGGAAAGCAAAGTTGATTTGCCTCCAACCGGCACTTGCTGGATTATTCATACAGAACCGTTACGATTACAGCACCTAAAAAAACAGCCGACAACCGATCACCCGACCACCACTGAGAAATCATGCAGGAATACCGGCGTCCCTTTTTTCACAGCATCCGCTTCAAGCTGGCGTTGGTCTCCCTCACCCTGCTGGTGATCCCCTGGGCCGGCTACCGCTACATCCAGGAGACCGAGATATTCCTGCGCCGCAGTCAGGAGACGATGCTGCTGGGAACCGCTCAGGCGGTGGCTGCAATTCTGCACAACCACGAGGAGATGTTTATCTCCGCCGCCGGCAACCGGGAATCTGAAAAAACGGACACCCACCTTTACGTTAACCCCCTTAACGCTGACATCCAGCTTGACGGCTACACTGACGACTGGCAAGGCCATCTGCGCAATATCAGACCCCACCCGGAGCAGGGGGAGGTGGTATTTGAAAGCCTGCTGGGAGAGCAGGGAGGCTATATCTACCTGCTGTTGCAAGTACGTGATGATCGACTTATCTATCAGCGCCCGGGGGAACGGCGAATGGACCATAGTGATCACGTTGAGCTTGCCATGGAATCTCCTGAAGGGGAACTGAAGCGCTACCGCATCACCACCACCTCACCAGGGTGGGTCAATGCCGAACAGATGCCCGAAAACCGTCGGGCAGCCTACCCTGTAGTCACAGAGGTGCGTATCCAGGGTGAGTGGCAGGAGTCCCGAGAGGGCTATACCCTGGAGCTGAGAATTCCTCGCTACCTGATAGGCGACCGCCTTGCGTTCAGCATTGCCGATGTCGATGATCCAATCAGCCGAGCCCTGGTACAACAGACTGCTACAGCGCCCATGACTACACTGGCCACATTGGGACAACTGGTTCGTCCCAATCCGGTGATTGAACAGCTGATTGGTGGTCTGGAGCATGAAAATGCCCGCATCTGGGTGCTCGACCGCAACCGACGGGTGCTTGCTCAACGTGGACAGCTGAAAACCCCGGACCAGCCCACTAACGAGACAACACCCGACTCCATCCCCGGCAACCTGTTACATCTGCTGTTCCAGCTGATATTGGTACAGCCAACTGACCAATTTGAGGATGAGTTCAGTGGTCGCTCCCGCCTACAGGGCCCTGAAATAACTCAGGCACTGACCGGGGAAGCGAAGGCACGCCGCCGCTCAACCGCCGATGGCCGGGCGGTTATCCTCTCAGCCGCCTGGCCGATCCACTCACCTGAAGGAATCATCGGCACAGTGTTGGTGGAGCAGACTACCAATCAGATATTGAGTCTACAAAACGAGGCACTTGAGCGACTATTCGCCGTCACCCTCACCTTTTTTCTCTTTACCGGCCTGGCGCTGCTGGGTTTTGCCAGTCTGTTGACCGGCCGCATACATCGCCTGCGCAACCGGGTGGAAGAAGCGGTAAGTCCGGACGGCCGCATACTTGGAACTATGAAGGGAGTCCCCTCACAGGATGAGATCGGCGATCTGGAGCGCAGCTTCTCCAACGTTTTCCATCGCCTTGAGGAGTACAACCGGTATCTGGAAGCGATGGCATCAAGGCTGGCACATGAGTTGCGTACTCCCCTGGTGGTGGTTAAAGGCTCTCTTGATAACCTTGAAGTGGAGAGCAGTGGGAACTCACGGCAACGCTACATCGATCGTGCCAGAGAAGGAACAGAACGGCTCGGCCTGATCCTCCACCGTATGCGTGAAGCCACACGTCTCGAACAGCTAATGCAGCAGACAGAGACTGAGCGTTTCGATCTGGCCAACCTGATCAAGATAGCATCGGAAAACTACCATCAAGCCTTCCCCGGCACTCACTTTTTGTTCCATTCACCCTCCCATCCGATAATGCTCACAGGCGCACCCGACCTGATCAGCCAGGCATTGGATAAACTGATCAGCAATGCGGTCGACTTCCATAGCCCAAACACTCCAATCGAACTGCAACTTATAGAGAGTCAGAAGACGGTTCAACTGGAGATCCACAATCAGGGGCCACTGCTCCCCTCTGAGCTGAGTCAAAACCTGTTTGATTCCATGGTTTCCCTGCGCCCGAAAAAAGGGACAGAGCCCCACCTCGGCCTGGGCCTCTATCTGGTGCGACTGATCTGCGAGTTCCATGGAGGCAAGGTGGCTGCCAAAAACCTGACAGATGGCTCCGGGGTCGGCTTCACCCTTACCTTTCCAACGATTGCTTGACCTAATAGCTTCTACAAATCATGGGGTTATTGAAGATTTTTTTCTATCTTCCGCTATATTCAATATGTAGTGCGTGCCACGACCACCTGCATATTGGGTGATACCTAAGCCAAAGGGCATGAGGGTACGGGAAGCTCAGAGCACTGTTAGTTGGACCGAAAAACCAGGGAAGTCACAACGTGATAAGCGAGGGACACCGCCACCAGCAAGAGATTCGAGCCGATCAGGTATCGATGCTCTACCAGGGGATTGGGACATCGGTGCTTGTCACCCTCGCGGTAGCGCTGATTTTCACCTACATCCACAGTTCCCATGACCACCCGAAAATACTCTACGGCTGGCTTGCGACCCTCACCATCATAATGTTGATTCGTGGCGGTGTAGGGTACTATTTCCTTCACCACGTTTCACCCGGCGCAGACTATAAAGCCTGGCGCTGGCGATTCCGTGTCGGCGTTTGGTCAGCCGGAATAATCTGGGGGCTCGCCGGCCTGCTCTTCTACCCAAGTGAGCAGGTCGCCTACCAGACGTTCACGGTGCTGGTACTGGCAGGCCTGGCGGCCGGGGCCATTACGGTGCTGGCAGCCGACTTCCCCTCCTTTCTCGGCTATACCGGGTTTGCCCTGCTCCCTGTAGCCCTCATCTCCCTGTGGCAAGGTGATACTCTGCATGTCGGCATGGGGACGCTGGTCATCGCCCTGCTGGCCTTTCTGCAGAGGGCGGCCAGGAACCTCAGCGAATCGTTCATCACTTCACTTAGGTTGCGCTACGAGAACCGGGCACTGGTAACCCAATTGGCCGAGGAGAAGGACCACCTCGACAATCGTCTTGGGCGCATTCTCAACAATAGCTCCAGTGAAATCTACATCTTTGATGCCGATTCCCTCTGCTGCCTCCAGGCCAACGCCGGTGCTGCACAAAACCTGGGATACTCCCCTCTTGAGCTTGAGGGTAAGCAAATTCAGGATATCCTGGTGGAGATGAGTTCCAGCCATTTCAAACAGCTGGTGGAGCCACTGCTTACACAGGAGCAGGAGTACATCACCCTCAGTGGCTACCACCAACGTAGCGACAGCAGCACCTACCCGGTTGAGGCGCAAATACAGCTCTCAGAGCTTGAGCACCCCCCTGTTTTCGTAGTCACGGTGCTCGACCTCACCCAGCGCGAAAAGGCTGAGCGTACGGTACGAGAAAAGCAGGCGATGATCCACTCGGTACTCTCCTCGGCACCGGTGGTGCTGTGGGCGCTGGATACTCAGGGTAACTTCACCTTCACCGATGCCGGCAGCACACAAAACCCGAGAAACTTTATCCGAGCAAAACCCGGCGACAATATCTTTACCACCTATGCAGACACACCCCAGATCGTCAATGAAGCCCACCGCGCTCTCGCAGGCGAAAGCTTTCGCTCTGACCTGGAACTCAATGATTCAGCTTATGAGATTCGCTACACACCACAGATTGAGGATGGCCACCTGATCGGCGCCATCGGCGTTGCGCTAAATATCACCGAGCGTAAGGAGCATGAACGGGAGCTGATACGTCAGGCTAACTACGACGAACTCACCGGGCTGCCCAACAAAAGCTATATGATGCTGCTGATCTCCGAGGCGTTTAACCGGGCCAAGCGGAAACAGGAGAAAGTGGCTCTGATCTATATCGACCTGGACCACTTCAAAAACATCAATGACACCATGGGGCACCGTGCCGGCGACGAACTATTGAAACAGGCGGCGGGGCGTATCTGTAACAGACTCCGGGAAGTCGATACCGCAGCGAGGTTGAGTGGTGACGAGTTCCTGGTCATGGCAGAGGGTCTGAGGCAGGATGAAGATGCAGGTGTAGTCGCCCGCAAACTGAGCCGTGCATTCAAACAGCCCTACACCGTCGATTCACGGGAGATCTATACCAGCGTCAGTATCGGCATCAGCCTCTTTCCCAACGATAGCGAGTCTGCCGATCAACTGTTGCAGTACGCCGATACCGCCATGTATCAGGTCAAAGCAAACGACCGCAACGGCTACCAATTTTTTACCAGCGTGATGCGTACCGCCGCCGAAGGACGCATGACCATTGAATCCCATCTCCATCGTGCTCTGGAACACAAGGAACTCTCGGTTGTCTACCAACCCAAGGTAGATGCGACCAATGGGCAAATACTGGGGGCGGAAGCGCTATTGCGCTGGAACAGTGAGGCCCTGGGATTTATTCCTCCTGACCAGTTTATTCCCATTGCCGAGGATTCGGGATTAATAGAGAGCATCGGTGCCTGGGTACTGGAAGAGGCCTGTGCCGAAGCCAAAGGCTGGCACGCACTGTGTGATCGCTCACTGCATGTGGCGGTCAACGTCTCATCCCGTCAATTCCGTGGTAACCGCCTGTTGGATACAGTGGAGCGCGCTCTGCGAATCAGTGGATTGAGCGCCGCCGCCCTTGAGATAGAGATCACCGAGAGCCTGCTGGTTCAAGATGCACCACAAACATTGGAAATTCTTAACCAGCTACAAAAGCGTGGTGTCAGACTCTCTCTCGATGACTTCGGCACCGGCTACTCATCACTCAGTTACCTGAAACGATTCCCTCTGCAGATACTCAAGATCGACCGTAGTTTCGTCAACGACTTGTCTGAGAAAGGTGATAACCAAACCCTGGTCGATGCCATCATCGCCATGGCACACAGCCTCAACCTGCAGGTAGTGGCGGAGGGGGTTGAGAACCATCAGCAGCTGGCTTACATGAAAGAGCGGGGGGTGGCGCAGATACAGGGCTACCTCTTCAGCCCGCCGGTAACAGCAGAAGTGTTCAGAGCCATGCTGACTGGAGAGCGGCCGCTACTCGCCACTGTCACCCAGGAAGAGACTCAAACCGATACTGCGCCTCACCTCGGCCCAAAAAACCTCAACTCTTGATGCCAACGCCCCGTTTCAGCAGGTTAAGGCTGTAGCCGGCAAGACCGAAGATAAACAGCAGGATAATTCCCAGAGCCATATTGATCGGAATATCCGACACCCCCAACAGCCCGTAACGAAAGGCATTCACCATATAGAGCACCGGATTGGCCAGAGAGGCGTTCTGCCAGAAGGTCGGCAGCATGGTAATGGAGTAGAAGACGCCGCCGAGGTAGGTGAGAGGGGTCAATACAAAAGTGGGAATAATGGATATGTCGTCAAACGTGTTGGCATAGACTGCGTTGATAAAGCCAGCAAGTGCAAAAAGCACTGAGGTGAGAAGAAACACCACCAGGGTCCAACCATAGCTGTAGATACTCAGATCGGTAAAAAAGTGGGAGACTGCAGTAACGGCAACTCCCACCACCACACCCCGTGCAACACCACCAGAGACATAGCCTGCCAGGATCACCCAGTTGGGCACGGGCGAAATCAGCAACTCCTCGATGTGACGCTGAAACTTACTACTAAAGAAAGAGGAGACCACATTGGCGTAGGAGTTAGTGATTACCGCCATCAGAATCAGCCCCGGCACAATAAATTCGATGTAGGAAAAACCATCCATCTCACCGATGCGCTCGCCAATCAGCGTGCCAAAAATCAGATAGTAGAGACAGGTGGTAATCACCGGCGGCAACACCGTCTGTAGCCAGATGCGTATAAAACGGAGGAACTCCTTGGTGACGATAGTCTGGTAGGCGGTCCAGTAGCGGCTATAGTGATTCACTTGTTGCCTCCATTACGGTTGGCGGCCACCATGTCAATAAACAGCTGTTCCAGACGATTCTGTTTATTGCGCATACTGATTACCTCAATACCGTTACGTGACAGGGCATCGAACAGTCCGTTGATCCCCTGCTCACGACTCACCTCCACCTCCAAGGTAGAGTCATCAAGGCGATCAAGCACATACCCACCCAACTCCGGCGGCTCCGCCAAGGTACCTTTCAAATTCAACACAAAGGTCTCGGTATGGAGCTTATCGAGCAGCTTGCCCATGCTGTTATGCTCGGCTATCCGCCCCTGATTGATAATGGCAATATTGCGACAGAGGCTCTCCGCCTCCTCCAGATAGTGGGTGGTCAGAATAATCGTCGTGCCCTGACGATTGAGCTCTTTGAGAAACTCCCACATGGAGCGACGAATTTCTATATCCACCCCGGCGGTTGGCTCATCGAGAATCAGCAGCCTGGGCTGATGCACCAACGCCCGGGCGATCATCAGGCGACGTTTCATACCGCCGGAGAGATTACGCGCCATGGTAGTACGCCGATCCCACAAATCGAGCTGACGGAGGCTCTCCTCAGCACGACGCCACGCCTCCGGGCGTGAGATACCGTAATAACCGGCCTGATTAACCACAATCTCCGCCACCGGCTCCCAGACGTTGAAATTGAACTCCTGAGGAACCAGCCCGATAGACTCCTTCACCCGTTCCGGTTCCCGGTCGAGATCGTAGCCAAACACCTCCACCCTGCCACTGCTCTTGTTCACCAATGAGCTGATAATGCCGATAGCGGTGGATTTTCCCGCCCCATTGGGGCCAAGCAGGGCAAAGAAATCCCCCTCCTGCACATCGAGGTCGATACCCTTCAGTGCCTCAAGGCCGGTACCGTAGCGCTTGTACAGATTACGTATGGAGAGTGCGTTCATATTGGTAGCATCTGGATGCGGGTAGTGATATTCCGACTATATGGTGGCGGGCAGTCTGTATACAAGAGGTCTCTACCTATTCCCTATTCTTTGGCACATCGCAGACAATAAGCTAACATTCCAACTCAACAGAGACAGGAAAGCGTAATATGAAGAGAGTAACCATTGTAGGCGCAGGGTTTTCAGCCCTCACCGCAGTAAAAAAACTACGGGCAGCCGACCGTACCGTGGAGATCACTCTGGTTGCTCCCAGGCCGGAATTCATCTATCTCCCCGGTACTATCTGGATTCCCTCCGGTCTGCGACAACCCGAAGACCTTGTGATTCCTCTGGACAACTTCTTCCGACGGATGAATGTTAGCTACCATAAGGGCTCCGCCACCGGCCTCAAGGATGGTGGCCGCACCCTCGTCACCGACAGTGGCGAGATCAGCAACGATGGCTTAATCATCTGCTCCGGCGGCCAATTCATTAAAAAGCTCCCCGGTATTGAACACGCCATCACCCCCTGTGAAGGCATCTCCGCCACGGTAAAAATCCGTGACCGATTGAAGCAGATGAAGAGCGGCACCATCGCCATGGGCTTTGCCGGTAACCCGAAAGAGCCCAGCGCTATGCGTGGTGGGCCCATGTTCGAGTTTCTCTTTGGCATTGACCGCACATTGCGCTTGGAAGGCAGGCGTGACCGGTTCAAACTAATCTTCTTCACTCCTGCTCCCGCCCCCGGTAATCGTCTCGGTCCCAAGGCGGTGAAAGGGCTGATGCAGGAGATGAAGACGAGAGATATCGAAACCCATCTGGGGCACAAGCTGGTCAGATTCACCGAAAACAAAGTGGTCACCGAAGGGGGTGAATTCGATGCCCACCTGACTCTATTTATGCCCGGCATGACCGGCAACAAATGGTTCGATGAGACTGAACTACCCCGCTCAGAGGGTGGGCTGATTCGTGCCGATAAGGAGTGTCGGGTAGAGGGAATGGAGAAGGTCTATGTCGCCGGCGACTCAGGCAGTTTTCCGGGACCGGAGTGGATGCCGAAACAGGCCCATATGGCGGATCTTCAGGCGGCCGCGGCAGCAGCCAATCTGATCACCGAGCTCAACGGCGGCACACCCACTGAGACCTTCAAGATCGAGCTGCTCTGTATCATCGACAGCCAGACCACCGGTGGCCTGGTGATGCGCACCATGAAACACAACATCGTGCTACCACAAATGCGTGCGTTCCACTGGATAAAACGGTTCTTTGAGTGGTGGTATCTGCGACAGTACAGATAGCAGGCGAGTGTAACTAAATCAACAATGGGATGCAGAGTGCGCTGGGATCGTTCAGAGGCCACAGAATAAATTAAAAGGGGTCAGTAAATTAAAAGGGGGTATTGGCTATCCATCTCTCTGACAAAGATCCTGCTCTACTGCGATAACTGCCGCCTCCACCCGTGAGTGGACATCAAGCTTACGCAGAATCGCCTTGACGTGGAGTTTTACCGTGCCATCGGAGATGCCCAGGTTTCTCGCAATCACCTTGTTACTCTGACCATCAGCCAGGAGGCAGAGAATCTCTCGTTCACGGGGGGTCAGGTTTGAGAAAGCGCTCTTGACCGAGGCCTCCTCATTTACACCCTGCACCGCCTTAGCCAGCACGCTGGTCAATTCACTGGCGACAACTGTGGTGCCGTTGACAATATTTTCCAGTGCAGCAATCAAGTCATCGGGCTCCATATCCTTCAACAGGTAGCCCTGTGCCCCTTCCTGCAGAGAGTTGATTACATCAGACTGCTCGCGGCTGGTGGTCAACATGGCGATCGGCATCGACAGCTTTCTTGAACGCAACTCCTTGAGCACCTCAATTCCATTCATCTCCGGCATCCGCATATCCAGCAGCACCACATCCGGTATCTCTGCAGCCGCCAGGGCTATTCCCGCCTGGCAATCCCCCAGAGCACCAATCACATTGATGCCACGGCGTTGCAGCAACTCCTGCAGCCCAATCCGAAAGAGCGCGTGATCATCAATCAGTAGTACCCGCACTATCCATTCTCCTGGGGAGATGATTCCCCTTTGCTGTATACCAGCTCCACTCGGGTACCCTCTCCCGGCTCACTCTCGATTTTAATATTCGCCCCCAATCGGTGCGCCCGCTCCTCCATAATAGACAAACCGATGTGCTCTCCAGGAAAACCGTGAGGTTGTATATTATCAAAGCCAACACCATCATCCTCCACCAACAGTAAGTATTCACCATCCTGCTTGCAGTTGAATAGCACCCTGACATTGTGTGCCTGAGCATGTTTGCGGGTGTTGGTCAGACACTCCTGAACAATACGCAGCAGCTGCATCTCTTCACTGGTATCGAGATTGATCTGGCGACAGCTGCGCTGGAAATAGGTGGCGATTCCGGTCTCCTGGCTGAAGCGCTCAGTCAATTTCTCCAATGCCGGCTCCAATCCCCGTTGATCTACCGGAGCACGGAAGCTGTTGAGCAATTCGCGCAGCTCGGTATGAGCCTCATCCAGACCATTACGAATACGCTCCAACTCATCCCGGGCATGGCGATAAGGCTTCTCCTGCTCCAGCGTCTCATCCAGCATCCGAACCTGAAAGCGCAGACTGGCGAGGGTCTGTGCGAGGGAGTCATGGAGCTCGTGGGCCAGAGTGGTACGCTCCTGGATGATCGACAACCAGAGCGCCTCTTCATCAGAACGCTGCTTGGCAATGGCAAAGCCGAGATGGTTTCCGATGGTGGGTAGCAGGTCGAGAAGATCTTCCCTCCCCTTCAGGGCCGGCCGTTTTACGTAGATCCGGTAGAGGCCAAGCTGATCACCATGGTGATCCAGGGGGATATCAATTTGCTCCATCTCGTCACTGCTGTACATCCGCCGCCCGTTGCGGATAGAGCACTCCTTTGCATCATGCTCGCACAGGAGGTCACCGCTTGAGAGCGCTCTGCCGCACTGACAGAGGGGAATAGGTAACTGCTGCTCCTCTGTGAGCAGACGGTCGTCCGCTCCCTGACTCCCCACCAGTCTCATACGACCGTCCTGGTTGGTCAGCTGAACCGTTGCCGACACACCCCGTACCATATCTCTGAGCACGCGAAGATAACGCAGTAACAACTCATCGGTATCATCAAACTTGTTGATACTGGCGGCAACATCATAGAGAATTTTTAGCGAAGAGGTCTGATGGGAGAGGCGCCGCGTCTGCCAGGCAACCCGATTGTCCATATCATCGTAGAGGTCGATCAATTCGCCACTGAGATTATCGAGATCACGAGTCACTGGTCCCAGGACCCCGACATGATCCAGGGGCAGCGTTGACCAGGGGTCACCATCGCTCACACCTGCTACTGATTGCTCCAACTGGGCCAATGGCCTTAACAACTGATTGCGCAAGCGTCCGACACCAACCAGCAGTGAACTGAGTGAGACAAGGACGGTCAGCAGAAGCAGAGCGGCGAAACTCTCCTCATCGACAATACCGCTCAATAGCAGCAATACAAGCACAAGATTAAATACCATCGAAGCCGCAAGTAGCCCCAATGGTCCCAGCAGGTGTCCCGCTAAGGCCAGGCGAAGAGCCGATGAAGGACCCTTCATGGCAGCTATAGAATCCGGGGATTCCTTCACCTTGCTGTCTGTTTTGACATCGTCAATCATGGTTTTTGCTGCAACGACCGGATCGGCTTCATGAGGACCTCAATGGTAGCACGACATGGGCCGCCTGATGATCTCCCTCTTCCACGCGAGGGGTACTGCAATAGTGCTCTGCGTAGGTTGTACCTGACAGCAGCCCGTCAATGGGTAGAGGGCAATATCGCAGCAATTGCCTGCAATCGGCGCTGAGTCAGCGCCTCCCCCAGAGCCGCCCCTTGATATCCTTGACCCTGAAGTTCCACTGCCGTGATAGCTACGGCGGTGTTAAGTGCTCGCTTAATCAGGCTTCGATTCGATTCAGCCTGCTCCGGCCAGATCGCTTCGCAGGCACCCATGCCAAGCCAAAAACGTTCCGGCTGCTGCAGCGCCCGACCCTGCTGAAGGAGTCTCATAAAGTCCGAGGCATCTGCCTGGATCAGCCTTTGGTAAGTTGGGCCAAGAGTTAAAACCAGCGTCAATAGATCACTATAGTCTCGCTCTGCCCGCAACCGCTGCATCAACGCTTTCCTTACCTCATCCACAACGGAGGGATAGTAGAAAAATGCTGCAAAACTGATGCGGCTATCACCCTGTTTGGCGGCCCGTTTGAGTGCGGAAATCGCCGGGGAATCCCACTCCTTGGGATGCCCATCCATACTGCCCATAGCATGGGCCGACTCAGGTAGAATCCGTTCCAGTGCAGAGCAGCGATGCAGTACTTCAAAGAAACGCCAGGGCTGCTCCTCACCAAGTGCCCCTATCATCTCCCGCCAGATCCTTTCAGGCTTGAGTGCAGTGATGTCATCTGAGGTCGCCATCTGCTTCATCAACTTGTGGGTGGAGTGGGCGACCCGAAAGCCCCAGCGCCCCAGCTTGGCGGCAAAGCGGGCGATACGAAGCAGCCGCACCGGGTCTTCAGAAAAAGCAGGGGAAACATGACGCAACAGACCGTCATCAAGGTCTACCCTGCCATTGAAGGGGTCGATAATATTGCCGAGCTCATCCTCAGCCATGGCGTTGATGGTTAGATCACGACGCAGCAAGTCCTGCTCCAGAGTCACCCCCGGGCCGGATACTACCTCAAAGCCCTTGTAGCCGGTGCCGCTCTTAGTCTCACGTCGGGCGAGGGCATACTCTTCTCCGCTCTGCGGATGGAGAAAGACAGGAAAATCGGCATCTAGCTGACGGTAACCAAGTTTTAACATCTCCTCGGTTGTAGCCCCCACCACCAGCCAGTCACGATCCTTTACCTGCAGGTCGAGTAATCGATCACGCAGAGCACCTCCTACCAGGTAAATTTTCACTATCCCTCTTCCCCCTGTGTTAGTGGTTGTAGTTCCCGCTCCTCCTGCTGCAATCGCCACATCTCCTGATAGAGACCACCCATCGCCAGCAGTTCTCGGTGCGCCCCCTGCTCAACGATGTGCCCCTTCTCCATTACCAGTATGCGATCCGCATCGACCACGGTGGAGAGGCGGTGGGCAATCACCAAAGTAGTATGGTGCCGGGACACCTGCCCCAGGGTCTCCTGAATCGACTGTTCGGTCTTGCTGTCGAGAGAGGAGGTAGCCTCGTCAAAGACCAGAATACGGGGCCGTTTGAGCATGGCGCGAGCGATGGCGACGCGCTGCTTCTCACCCCCGGAGAGTTTCAGGCCGCGCTCACCGACTACCGTCTCATAGCCCTGAGGTAGAGAGTCGATAAACTCACGGATACAGGCCATCTCCGCTACCTCCTCAATCTCTTCACGACTCGCATCAGGGCGACCATAGGCAAGATTATAGTAGAGGGTATCGTTGAACAGCACCGTATCCTGAGGAACTATACTGATCGCCTCACGCAGACTCTCCTGGGTCACCTTCCGCACATCCTGCCCATCCACCAACACCCGCCCACCGGTGACATCATAGAAGCGGAACAGTAGCCGCGACAGAGTCGATTTACCGGCGCCACTATGCCCCACCACGGCAACCTTTTCTCCGGGGCGTACGGTAAAATCCACCCCCTGCAGAATCTCACGATCCGGCTGATAGGAAAATGTCACCTGTTCAAAACGGATCTCACCACCTTCCAGTCTCAGGGTTGGAGCCCCGGGTCGATCAGTGATCTCCGGCTCCGTCTCCAGCAGTTTGAAGATCAGATCCATATCCGCCAGCGAGTACTTAATCTGGCGGTAGACCATGCCGAGAAAGTTGAGGGGGATAAAGAGCTGCAGCATAAAGGCGTTAACCAGCACCAGATCGCCAATACTCATGGTGCCGTCCACCACCCCGTCGGTGGCAAAGAACATGATCGCCGTAACACCAAGACCGATGATCAAACCCTGGCCAAAGTTGAGTAGCGACATGGAGGTCTGACTCATCACCGCTGAGCTTTCCCACTCACCTAAGGTGCTGTCAAATTTCTCCAGCTCCAGGCGCTCGTTACCAAAATATTTCACCGTCTCATAGTTGATCAGACTATCCACAGACTGGCCGTTGGAGGCCGACTCCAGCCGGTTCATGGTATGGCGGTAGTCCATACGCCACTCGGTCACCATCAGGGTGAAGACGATATATATAGCAACCGTACCGAAGGTGATCAGGGTAAAAATCAGCGCGTACTGGGAGAGCAGCACCACCGCCACCATGGAAAACTCCACCAACATGGGGATGATGCTGAACACCATGTAGTTGAGGATGGAGCTGACACTGCGGGTACCTCGCTCCAAGTCGCGGCTGATGGCACCGGTCTTGCGCTCCAGGTGAAAACGCAGGGAGAGATTATGGAGATGGGTCAATACCTGGGTGGAGAGCCGCCGCATGGCGTGGTAACGCACCCGGGCAAACACCACATCGCGCAACTCATTGAATAGTGTGCTGCTGAGGCGCAGGGCGCCGTAAGCAAGCAGCAGAGCCACCGGCAGCACCAGCTCCACCCCGCCGTTACGCTCCATCAGGTCGACAATCTCTTTGAGAACCAAGGGAATGCCGACATTGGCCAACTTAGCCAATACCAGACAGGCTAGCGCAAGCAGAGCACGGCCACGATAGTCCCACAGGTAAGGGAGCATTTTGTGCAGATTGTGCCAGTCGCGACGATCACTGTGGGGGCGGGACTCGGCTTGACGATTGTGGGCCATGGGCTACTTCTATGCCGGGGAAACCGGGAAATTTTAAAGGAGTGAGTGTAACCCCAAACAGTGGAAGTAAAAACGGTGTGCCGGACAGGGGGAAAGTTGAAAGGTGCTTACCTGGCGCCCACCCCGAACTCCCAATGGCAGGGTGCACCTGTAGGAGCGAATCTATTCGCGATCCGGCTCCGGGGGCTGTTCTTCGCGAACAAGTTCGCTCCTACACCCGGTGTCCGAATTTTTTACAAGGCAGGACCCGTGAACAACCCAACGGAGGATGTTTTAACGTACGACACCACTCCTGCGATGTCGCGAGGAGAACTCCATTTCATTGAGCGGGCGCACATGCAGAAGCGAACTGTTCGTGATTGACTTCGTAGCTAATAACAGGGGCAGGGGAATATCTATGCAAAGATCCTACAACTCAATGACTGCCCATACTCCTCACCCTCCCCCTGCCCCTGCCAGAAGAAGTTGGCAGCAGCTGGTCCGGCTTCCCGAACAGATACCCCTGCCCATAGTGAAAACCCAGCCTGATCACCTGCTCACGTAACTCGGCGGTCTCTATACCCTCCGCTACAAGACGGTACCCTGATTCAATAATCATCTGCGCCAGATGTTGGATAATTGAGCGTTGCGCCTCATCATCCAGACAGCGGATAAGAGAGATATCAAACTTCACCATATCTACCGGCATACTGGCAAGATAGCGTACAGATGAATAGCCACTACCGAAATCATCGAGAGCTATGGCAAAACCCATTTTCCGTAGCTTTACCAGATGTTTCGTAGCGGTGCTCAGCTGGGTAATCAGGGTGGTCTCGGTGACCTCCAGGGTAAACTGGTAACTCTCCATGTACGCCTGATAGGGTGCCAACCACTCAAGTATCTTCTCGTTAATAATCATAGGGCCGGATAGGTTGATGGAGATACCTTTTCCAGCAGGGATACAGTTCGCATCCAGATCCTGAAGGATCTTGGCCAATACCACCCGGTCAAACTCAACTTCAAGCCGACGCGCCTCGACCAGAGGAAAAATGCTCCCGGGAAGTATCCACTCATCTTCGTAGTGAATCCTGACCAAGGCCTCATAATAGGCAACCACATCATGCTTCAAGTCGACTATCGGCTGGTAAAACATCGTCAGTCCGGTTCCCTTGTTGATCGCATCGAATACTGCATTGTTGATCCAGCTGGAGAATAGGCTCCCCGCATCACTGGCCATCTCCTTAGAGAAAAACATGACATGAGACTGACCAGGACGCTTGGCACTGTACATCGCCATATCCGCCTTCCACAGCAAGCTACCCAACTCATCTCCAGAGGAGGCATCGGCCAGTGCCAGGCCGACGCTGACTTTAACCGGTTCCTTAATGCCAAGATCGGAAAAGGGATAATTACTGATGGCCTTTTCACAACGTTTAGCCAGCTTAAGCGCAGACTCCTTTTCACTGTCAATCAATACGGTCGCCAACTCATCCCCTCCGAGGCGGTAGAGGTGCTCTCCCTTGCGCAGCACTCCGTTGATACTAGTGACAATCCCCTTGAGTACCTCATCACCTACCTGGTGCCCATAGGTGTCATTGATCGCCTTGAAGTGGTTAACATCAAACAGAATAAGGCAGGCGCAGAGGCGACGATCCACCAGAATTTCATTCATCTGATGCCAAAAGTCGTCAAAGGCACGACGGTTCAGTACCCCCGTCAGTGGATCATGGTGTGCCTGGTCCCACAACTCCTTGTTCTTCTCGTCAAGACTGTTGTGTACGTCGACCAGCTGGGTCTGGTATTCGTTGAGAGAGATGCGCACTTTCTCCAACTCTCTTATCGGAAGATGATGCTTCAACTGATCGAGAAGCACGCCGCCTGGGCTGCCCCTGAGATGATCAATATGTTGAGAGAGCCGCTGCAAAGGCTTGCCTACCAGGTAGACCAACATCGGATAAAACAGCAATGAGAGGATGCCGACTACAAATCCCAGCTTGGAGATAGCTGAGGCCAATACAGTCTCTACTGCATCGGTGGCAGGGTTTTTTCGGGGTTCAAAGGTAATGGTTTTTATAAAGTCCTCTATCAAGACCAGATCATCTGGCGTGGGTGCAAATTGAATGCTGTCACTATCCAGATATTGGAACTGATTCAAGTGCAACAGAAGCGGCATAAAAGCGACCTGCAAACCAACAAAACCAATCGTCCTTTTTCCCTCCTCCTTACTTTTAATCCTCTCAAACAGTATCAGAGCAGATTTCCCATCTTTGAGGTCGATATAGGCATCATGATCGTCTGGATCAATACGGTGGGGTAAAAGCGTATTGGCTGTAACAGCCAGCAGCTTTCCATCGGGGTGGTAAATCTCTGCATGCAGTACATCGTCCGGCAGCACATTGGCACTGCGCATTCGATGATTTTGCCAATAAGCGTAATAGCCCGGATATTGTAACTGCTGATGAACCTCATCCCAATCACCGAACCGACGACTGATGGCATAGGTTTGATCAAGCACCTTCTCCAGACCTTCTAGCAACTCCCGCTGTGCCGCTACCCGGCTGGTCGTGTCAACTTCATCTCGAAACACTTCCACTTCATGATAGGTGAACAGCCCAAATACAATAAACATCATCAGGGTCAATCCGGCGAAAAGGAAAGCATAGTGCCGAATGGAAAGCTTGCTGAAGCTGATCATGAGACGTCCTACCTCACCCTTCGCCCTGCGAAAGTATCCTCTCAATGAGATCCAACAGATCAAACTCATGCTGCTGAACAAAAAAGTGGTTGGCACCTTCCACAGAGACCAACTTCACCCCTCGTTCCCTCAATATACCGATCCAGCCCGTATCAATACGCTGATCCGCCTCACCGATAATGACGGTGGTGTCTATGCTCAAGCCCTCCAAAGAAACCAGTGTCCGCTGCTTATCCCAGCCATAGTATGAGAGGTATTCAGCAGGAGGGGTTACGTAACTGGGGCAGAAAGCCAAACCATATTCAGCCGGTCCCAGCGCGCCCCTGGAGAGCCGTTTGCCGGCAAGTGCAGCATGTTCTGGTGACTCGTTGGCCGCCCTGCCAGGACCAAAATAGGAGAGGCTGACCAGAATTGCGCTATCTACCGGTGGCACTTGGGCAGTCGAAAGATAAGAGAGCAACTGAGTGCTCCCGGTACTATGCCCCACCAACGTCACATTCCTGCCGGTTCGCTGATGCAGCCACTCCACCCAAGCAGCCACTTCACGGGTATCCATCTCCATGGAGTGGACGTGTATCGCCTCACATGCCTGGCTCTTATCACGCCGGTTTATTCCCAGGGAGAGTGTAGGGCGAAGTACAGTCATACCAGACTCGGCTAACGACTCCCCCAATGCGACCACCGTTGGAAACTCCCGGGTTTGCAGAAAGCCATGAAGGATAAGGATGACCGGCGAATCTGCCTCGCCTTGCTGGAATTCAGCAGTGGCCATAATACCAGGGGAGACCTCAAGCACCACAACTTCGGCTGCAGCTTCTGGGAGTATAAGGGCGTTCCACAAAAAACCCGCCAGATATAGCACACGAAAACGGCTTGCTGACAAACCCACCATTATTTTCCCACCCATGAAAGGTACATTAGTTCTTTGTCGGCAGATTCGTGGGATTCTTTATAGTATCGAGTAAATCCTCGCACAAGTGTCATCCGACATGTTTGCAGAAACTTTTCATACTGGGTGATTGAATAGCTGTGGATGATTCCATTTTCAGGAGCAGAATTTCACCCCCTGCCGATAAATACCCCCCTATTTTCAGCCCAAACCTGAAATTTCGGCACCATTTTGCTGTTATTATCTTCACCAGCAGCTCGAACCTATCCCAGCCAGCCAGTCAGCCGCCAGCTAATAGAACCTTGCAGGGCACTCCCCGGAATAGAAGTGGGTGTAAGGTAGTCTATCCTCCTAATTTACCAGGTTACTCATAATCTCCCTCTTTACGATATAATCAGCGGATTAGTATCGGAGATTCAAATGACCCAAGATTGCAGTTACAACGAGCTCTACCCCCTGCAGGTGCTGGATGACAGCATGGCGCCGGAATTTCCAGAGAAGTGTGTAATCGTCATTGAGCCCTCGGAGGCCTGTGCCGACGGCGCCTATGTGGTGGCCGAGGCCGAGGAGGATCGCTGGTTCCGCCAGTTCGTCCGCGATGATGACGGCAGTGAACGACTGCTGGCGGTGAATGGTGACTACCCGCCAGTCGAGCTGAAAAAAGGTGAATATAAAATTGTTGGCGTGATCGTTCAGCGCAATGTCGGTCGCGAGGTGAAGCACTACAAGCCCTATGAACCCAATAACGGCGTTGAGCTTAAATAAATGAAGCTGCCACGCCTCCTTCCGCTGTTGATTCTCCTGCCTGCCCTCGGGCTCCTCGGGCTCAACGGCTGTAATGACGCACCTACCAAAGAGGCAAAGGGCAAAAAGCCCAAGCCCCCACCACATCTGGTAGAGGTGGTAAAAGTGTCAAAAGAGCCGGTCAGCAGCGCCCATGAACGTATCGGCACCCTTCGCAGCCGCCGCAGCGTACGCATTCATAATCAGGAGGAGGGACGCATCACCACCCTTCCCTTCTACGAAGGTGACAAGGTAGAGAAGGGAGAGGCTCTGGTACAGCTGGAAGATGCCCTGTTGCGGGCACAGCTGGACAAGGCCGACGCCACCAGTCGTCAAGCGAAACTGGATATGAAGCGAATCGAGGATCTGATCAAGAAACGCGCCATCTCCAAGGATGAGCTGAGTCGGGCCACTACTGCACTGGATATCGCTCACGCCGAGCAACGCATGCTCGACATTCGTGTTGGTTACACACGCATCACCGCCCCCTTTAGCGGGATCGTCACAGAGCGTCTCATGGAGCCGGGGGATATCGCCTCGAAAAACAGCCATCTGCTCACCCTTACCGACCCCCAATCAATGGTCACCGAGATCCATGTCTCGGAGCTACTGTTGCCTCACATAAAAGCGGGAGATTCAGTGGCTGTACGTATCGATGCCCTCGGTAGTAAGCGCTTCGCCGGCCGTATCCAGCGCATTCATCCTGAGCTGGATGCGGTGACGCGACAGGGCAAGGTGGAGGTGGCGTTGGACCCGGTACCTACCGGCGCCCGTGCCGGACAGTTTGCCCGGGTGACACTGACCAGCGCCCAGGTTGAGCGAATGCTGCTGCCGTTTGCCGCTGTCCGCCGTGATAACACCGGTGAATTTGTCTACCGTCTGGACAACAAAGGAGAGGTCAAACGTGCGCCAGTGCATAGCGGGATCCATATTGCCGACAAAATCGAGATTCTCGATGGTGTCGAGCCTGGAGAGCGTATTATTAAACGCGGTTTTCTCGGCCTGAGGGAGGGTAAAAAGGTCAAGGTGGCCGGCTCCCAACCCGCAGCAATAGAGAAGATCAGCAAGCCCTAGCGATGAAACGGACCGGCAAACACGCTATCGGCCTTGCCGGTTGGTCTATCCGCCACCCCATCGGCGTGGTGATGATCACCCTCGCCGTGATGGTGCTCGGCGTATTTGCCCTGGAACGCCTCAATATCGACCTGCTACCCCACATCATCTACCCCGATGTGCGGGTACGAATCATGGATCCCGGCGTACCGGCGACTATCATGGAGGACGAGATCACCCGTCAGCTTGAAGAGCAGCTGGCGGTCACCGAAGATGCGATCCACATCGAGTCTCAAACCACCGAGGGGCGTAGCGCCGTCTCTCTCTCCTTCGAATACGGCAAGAATATCGATCTTGCATTGCGTGATGCCAGCACCCGACTCGACCGCGCCAAACGTTTTCTCCCCGACAGTATTGAACCGGCGGTCATCTACAAACGCGATCCTTCACAAATCCCCGTTGCCGAGTATGTCGTCAGCTCCACCCTGCGCGATCCGGTAGAGCTGCGCGGCTGGGTCGATTACAACCTGGGTAAATGGCTGCTCAATCTGCCTGGCGTGGCCGCCGCTGAAGTTGGTGGCGGCCTGCTGCGAGAGATCCAGGTGGAGGTCGATCAGGAGCGGCTGGCTGGGCTGGGACTTGATCTGCTGGACATTGCAACCGCCCTGGAGAGCGGCAATATCGAGACACCCGGTGGCCGCCTGCTGATGTCTCAGGGTGAGATCAGCAGCCGTACCGCCGGCCGCTTTGGCGACCTCAACGAGCTGATCAATCTGCCTATTCCTGTCAGCTCCGAGAGCGGCCTCTCCCGCACTCTCCACCTCAGCGAAGTGGCGGAGATTATCGACGGCTCCCAGGAGGAGCGGCTGCGTATCCGCCTCAACGATCTCCCCGGCATAAAGCTCTCGATTCAGAAACAGCCCCAAGCCAACACCGTCGGTGTGGTCGACCGGGTCACCCAACAGTTAGACGAGTTTAAACAGCAGGGCCTGATCCCGGATGACATCGAGATACACCCGGTGACAGATCAGGCAAGCTACGTCCGCCGCTCCCTCAACAACGCAACTACCGCCGCTGTCAGTGGAGCGGTCCTGGCGATGTTGGTGGTCTACATATTCCTCGGCAGTCTGCGCCGTACCCTGGTGATTGGCAGTGCCATCCCCATCGCCATTCTGGTCACCTTCATCATGATGTCGATCGGCGGACTGAGCCTCAATATCATGACCCTCGGCGGTCTCGCCCTGGGTGTAGGTATGCTGGTGGACAGCACCATAGTTATGCTGGAGAACATCTACCGTCACCAACGGCAGGGGGAGTCGGGCAGCGACAGTTCGATTCATGCCGCCAACGAGGTCAATAGTGCCATTATCGCCTCCACCTCCACCAATCTGGCGGCGGTACTGCCCTTTCTCTTTATTACCGGCTTGGTGGGCCTGCTGTTCCGTGAGCTGATCTTCACCATTTCAGCCGCCATCTTCGCCGCTATGCTGGTGGCCTTGACCCTGGTGCCGGCCCTCAGCGGCCGCATCCCCGTCGGGCGTGAGGGGCTGCTGCGACGTGGTATCAACCGGCTGATGGAGATGCTGCAGAACGGCTACGCCTGGTTGCTGGGGCACCTGCTCAAACTGCCACTGATTTTCCTCACACTAACCCTCTTCATCGGCGGGCTGACAGCCACTGCCCCCTCCTTTTTTAGCGGTAGCCAAATCTTTCTGCCGAACCTCGACGAGGGACAGATCAGTATCCGTATCACTGCCGACCGTGGCATCAATGTCGCCGAGATGAATACCCTAACCGAGCGGGTGGAAAAGATCATCGCCACTCAACCGGAAGTGGAGAGCATCTTTACCATCGTCGGTGGCAATGTCTTCGGCCGTTCCCAGCATGAGGCCGCTAACCGCAGCAGCATCAAGGTGCTGCTAAAACCCCGCGACCAACGCATGGGCATTAGCAGCCAGGATTGGATCAAACGGGTACAGAAAGAGGTGAACAAGGCGCAGTTGGCGGGGGCCCGCATCCGTATCAGGAGTATCGGCATCCGTGGCATCCGTTTTAACCGTAGTGATGACGACTTTGCCATCCGTATCAAGGGGGCGGATCTGGCGGTACTGGAGCGACTGGCCGATGAGACAAAAGATCGTCTGGTCGGCATCGAGGGACTACGCGGTCTCTATCACAGCGCCGAGGGCAAAAATCTGGAGCTGTCGATCAAAGTCGACCGCAACCGCGCTGCCGGTTATGGACTGAGTGTTGAGGATGTCGGAAAGGCGGTAAGATTTGCCCTCCAGGGAAGCCGTGTAACCGATTTTATCAGTGGTGACCGCTCCATCGATATACTGCTGCGCCTAAAGCGGGATGAGCTGCGAAGCCCGGCGGATATAGAGCAGATTCTGCTCTTCAGTAACAGCAAGCCACGGGTGCCGGTACGCCTCTCCGACCTGGCAAAAGTAGAGATCATCCCGACACCGGATTCCATTCAGCGTGACCGCCAACAGCGCTTCGTCGAGATCGGCGCCTCCCTCACCGGTGACAAAACCCTCTCCGAGGTGATCGCCGCCGCCGATATCGCCCTGCAGGATATGGAGATACCCCGGGGCTATAACCGTTACGATGCCGGCAATCTCGAGACACTAAAAGAGGGCAAAAACCTCAGTCGACAGCTGCTTGGGTTGGCGCTGTTCCTGGTTTTTGTGGTGATGGCGGTACAGTACGAATCCCTGCGCAATCCACTGGTGATCATTCTCAGTGTCCCTTTCGCCGTTATCGGCGTCACCATTGGCCTGGAGGTGACACAACTACCCCTCTCCATGCCGGTATGGCTGGGGCTGATCATGCTCGCCGGCATCGTCGTCAACAACGCCATCGTGCTAGTGGAGTATATCGAGATTAAACGGGATGAGGGCTTGCCCCTGAGGGAAGCCATTGTTGAGGCCGCTCGGTTGCGCCTGCGCCCTATCCTTATGACTACTCTCACCACTGTCGTTGGCATGTTACCTCTGGCCATGGCCCTGGGTGAAGGCGCTGAGCTACTGCAGCCCCTGGCGGTTACCATCGTCTCCGGCCTACTCTTCTCGGCCATGGTGAGTCTGGTGTTGGTGCCTTCCGTCTATCGGCTATTTTCTCGCGACCACTCTCCTTCCCAACCTATTTCATAACAATCGCTCACCGCATCACATTAGATAACGCACTCTGTGAACAAAGTCCTGCGATATTGCTTCAGTGCTCACATTCTGAACAACCAGCACACTTACTGGCAATAGTTTTGGTCTATGATTTGATTACCGATTAACTGATCCACGGCATACTTTGATGAACCCGAAAGGTTGGGCAATTATCACATCAGCCTGGCTGCTACTAGCACCGGCCCCGGCATATACCGGCGATCAGACGGGATCGAGCCGGTCCACCGATATGAGCGGCGACCTGTTGCGCTCTTCCGATATGCCAACCTGGCTGCGCCGCACCCATATCAATTTCGACTTCAACTCCCAGCAGGATGAGCCCATCCTCTGGTTCCAGCCAATCTACACAAAGGATCGAGACAGCTTCTTCTTTCAGGGGCAGTTAAGTTACAGCAGCGATGAGAACTTGAATCTCGGCCTGGGTTACCGCCACCTGATACCGGGCAAACGCTGGTTGCTGGGTGCAAACGCCTGGTATGACCGTAGTTTTGATTTTGATCAGGAACATGTTGGTCTTGGAGTTGAGGCGATTGGCGAACATGTCACGCTGCGTAGTAACTACTACAGCGCCATCAGCGGCTGGAAAGCGGCCTCTTCACCCCTAAACAGCTCCTCCAGCGAGAATATACTTAATGGCTGGAATGTGGAACTGGAAGCCCCTCTACCCTACGTACCCAGTGCACGACTCAGTTTCAGGAGTTTTGAGTGGAGCAATGAAAACAGTACCGATACAGGCGGTCACAGCCTGGGAGTACGAATGAATCCGAGCAACAACCTTGAATTCGAACTGGGTGTGACCGATGACAGCACCAGCTCCACCGAAGCCTTTACCCGCTTCATTTGGCATTTCGGGCAATCCAGCACATCGGCTACACCTCGGTGGAAAAATTAGGCCAAAGAGCACCATCTAAAAATAGAAAGTAAAGGTCTTCATTTTTCTGCTAGTCTTGGTAGATCGGCAGTGGGAGGATGGTTGCCCGCCATGCCCGGATAACTATAGCGTTCCGGAATTTGAAGGAAGCAATAACCGGGACAGGTATAAACAGATTGTCGAATCTCTTTGTCCTTACCGATAAAACATTAAAAGATCTCCTGCGCCTCTTCTCACTGCTGCTCTACGGCTTTGCAGTCACCCCATTGACCTGTTTCGATGCCGCCGCACAAAACGCCATGGAGCCGTCTGCGTCCACACAATCATCCGTTAGGCTACAGCTTAAATGGCGTCATGCATTCCAGTTTGCCGGTTACTACGCCGCGCATGAGAAAGGCTACTTTCGTGAAAAAGGGCTAGATGTCACTATCCTTGAGCACAAAGGTAAAGCCTCCCCAATAGAGGTCATGCTTAAGGGCGGCGCAGATTATGCCGTCAGTGGCTCCGATGTGGTGATTGAGCGTGCCAAGGGTAGACCTGTGGTGGCTTTGGCCACCATCTTCCAGCACAGTGCCTACGCATTTCTTGTGTCCAAAGCATCTGGAATCGAACGTGCGGAAGACCTTGCCGGCCGCCGGGTCATGATCGGTTCAGGCGTCCAGGACGCCGCACTACAGGCACTATTGCGGCGTGCCGGCGTAGACGATGAAGACCTGATCCGGCTACAAACCAGTTTTGATATTCAATCCCTGATAAAAGGGGACACCGACGCTTTCAACGCCTATATCACTGATCAGGCATACCTACTGCAGAAGGCGGGGGTACAGTTCAACCACCTACTTCCAAAACACCATGGTGTTGATTTCTATGGTGACACGCTTGTCACTACAGAGAAGGAGATACGTGAGCATCCTGAAAGGGTTAAAGCGTTCAGAGAGGCCAGCCTAAAGGGCTGGGAGTATGCGCTTAAACATCCCAACGAGCTGATTAACCTGATCAGCGGCCGATACAATACCCAGAAGATGAGCTGGGAGCATCTCAGCTATGAAGCGAGAACCTCTCAGGAGTTGATTCAGCCGCTTCTTGTGCCTATCGGATTTATGCACCCGGACCGATGGCTGCACATCAAGGAGATATTTGAGGAGCTGGGCTTTATCCCTCCGAACAGCTCCATCGCCGGGCTGATCTATGAAGAGAAGTATGAGCCGGCTCCAAGATGGGCACTCTGGATAGAGAAAAACTGGCTGGTTTTTGCCGCTGGTACCGTGATGCTGTGTATCGCCATCCTACTGCTGATCCTGCTACAGATGCAGCGTGTAATCACACAAAAAACATTCGATCTGGAGGAGAGTAAACAGAGGTACCGTACTGTTTTTGATGCCGCTCCCGAGGGAATATGGCTGATTGACAGAGATAGAAAAACCCTAAGAATCAATGAGTGTTTAAGCCGAATTCTCGGTTATAGCGAGAGCGAGATGCTCGGAAAAACACCGATGGATTTTGCCGACCAGGAGAATCGAGCCATTTTTCTGGAGCAGACGGCAAAAATATCGACTACAGAGCGCCGTTCGTACGAAATCGCGCTCAAGCATAAAGATGGCCACAATATTGCCACCTATTTCAGTGCAGTAACACTCCATAACCCTGATAACTCGGTGATGTCGGCTCTGGCATTTGTGCGGGATATCACCGAAAGAAAGGCGATTGAGATAAAGCTCCGTGAGAGTGAGAAACACCTGCGCACTCTGATTGATGCTGAGCCCGCATGTGTTAAGACAGTGGACAAGAGAGGGCGATTAATCAGTATGAATGCCGCCGGATTGGCCATGTTTGATGCCCAATCAATCGATCAGATATCAAGCACACCCATCGTAGAGTTAGTGGACAAAGCTTACCGGAAAGAGTTTTCCGATTTCTCTCAACAAGTATTTGAAGGAAAACCGGGCACCCTGATTTTTAAGGCTACGGGCTTGAGCGGACGTTCCCTCTGGCTTGAAACACACGCTGTGCCCTTTCGCGACCCAGAGGGAAAAATCACTCGTCTTCTTGGCGTAACCCATGATGTAACGCAACGCATTGAGATGGAGCAGGAACTCAAGGATGAGAGTGATTTTCTGCAAAATGTGATTGACGGTATCGGTGATTCGATCATGGTTATCGATGCCAACTATGAAGTGCAGTTGATGAATGATGCGGCTAGAGAGTCTTACGACACACATTTTTCTGCAGATGCCACCCATCCCAAATGCTTTGAGATCGCTTACCAGTTCAATGCACCCTGTTCAGGAGATGATCACCCCTGCCCATTAAAAACGGCGTTACGAACGGGCAAGCGGGCCTCTGTGATCCACGGCCACATGTACGGTGACGACGTGCCCATAAGGCTAGAGCTGGTGACATCGCCTCTGCATAGCAGTGATGGCTCTCTAAAGGGGGTAATCGAGGTTTCACGTGATATTACCGACCATCTGGAGTTGCTCGACGAGGTAAGACAGCAGAAGGATCACCTCAACCATTTAGCACACCATGACTCATTGACCAACCTGCCCAATCGCGTCCTCTTTCTTGATCGCCTGGAGCAAACCATCAGCAAATCCAGGCGCGCCCATGAGCAGGTAGCCATCTTCTTTATTGATCTCGACCAGTTTAAGCAGATCAACGATAGCTTTGGACATGCTTTCGGTGATCGGGTGCTGGAAGAGGTGGCGGTACGTTTTAATCAGTGTGTCAGGGAAAATGACACGGTAGCTCGCTTGGGAGGCGATGAATTCACCATCATCATGGATGCGCTGCATACCCCCCAACACGCCACAGCGATGGCACAAAAGCTGATCAACAGTCTGGAACACCCCTTTGTCATCGATAAACACCAATTCTATCTAACCGCGAGCATCGGTATCAGTCTGTTTCCTCAAGATGGCCGTAGTGCAGATACCCTGCTACGGAATGCCGACACAGCAATGTACAAAGCGAAGGATGAGGGGCGTAACACCTTCCAGTACTACACGGAGAATATGACGGAACAAGCATTCGAACGCATCCTCATGGAGGTCAGCCTGCGTAACGCCCTCAAGAAAGACGAACTGGCAATCTATTATCAACCTCAATTCAACTCCACTAGCGGTAACTTGATCGGCATGGAAGCGTTGGTACGCTGGCAACATCCAGAACTGGGACTGGTTGTACCGGCACGTTTTATACCTTTGGCGGAAGAGACCGGGCTGATTATCCAGATCGGAGAATGGATGCTGCGCAGTGCTTGCAGGCAGATAGTGGAGTGGAAGCGACAGGGGTTTAACCCTGTCAAGGTGGCAGTCAACCTTTCAGCCAAGCAGCTTGGTAACGAAAATTTACTCTCCAGTATTAATGAAATTCTGGAAGAGACCGGGTGCGATCCAACTTGGCTTGAACTTGAAGTAACCGAAGGCTATTTGATGAAGAAGCCAGAGCAATCAATTTACATTATGGGGGAGATCAGAGAGTTGGGAATCGATCTTGCGATTGATGATTTCGGCACCGGCTACTCATCCCTGGCTTATCTGAAACGTTTTCCTATCACCCGACTAAAAATTGATGGCTCCTTTGTCCGTGACATACCGGATGACCCAGAAGATATGGCGATCACAAGGGCGGTAATTGCACTGGGGAAAAGTCTCAATCTGGATGTAATTGCAGAAGGTGTCGAAACCGAGAGACAGCAGGCATTTTTGGCTAACGAGGGGTGCCATCATGTACAAGGCTTTCTCTACAGCCGGCCCGTCCCGGCAATAGAGGCGAGCCATTTTTTGTCAAAGAACTCCTAATGAAATGGTACTTACTTAGCCCATATTGTCGCCCACACACCTTTTATTTCGCGCAAAGACGCAAAGAGAGCTGGTATATGGTTGTATATGAATCATGGGATTAACGAAACCAATTAGGTTTAGCATAGACATTCTCGTTAGTGCCCTTGGCGTCTTTGCGCCTTTGCGCGAGAAATTAGTCTTAAGTAAGTGCCATTAGGCTCCTAATGGACTTTTTATTAAATATGTCAGAGACTTAATAACCATCTGAACCAAACAGATTAACTCCAGTCAGGGTAGACCAATGCAAGTTTCATCAAGTACGGCAGGATACAGCCCTGGCGAAGAGATCGCCCATACCATCACCCACGGCTTGGGAGCTCTGTTGAGTATTGCCGGTTTGGCGATACTCGTGGCCTTCTCAGCACTTTATGGTGACGCCTGGCATATCACCAGCTGTAGCATCTATGGGGTAACGCTGATTCTTCTGTATACCGCTTCGACCCTCTATCACGGCATCCCCTTACCCAAGGCAAAACAGATTCTGCGTCAAATCGATCATGCCGCCATTTTTATTCTTATTGCCGGCACCTATACCCCTTTCACGCTGGTCAATCTACGGGGGCCCTGGGGATGGACGCTGTTTGGTTTGGTCTGGGCAATAGCGATTGCCGGCGTGGTACTGGAACTGGTCACAAAGCAGCGCTACCGCCGTCTCTCCATCGGCCTCTACCTTGGGTTGGGTTGGCTGGTGGTGATTGCTATCGAGCCAATGCTGTCGACGGTGGCTACCGGTGGCCTGGTTCTTCTACTGATTGGCGGCCTCTGCTACTCCCTGGGTGTGATTTTCTACGTATGGAAATCACTGGCCTACCATCATGCCGTCTGGCATCTGTTTGTTTTGGCCGGCAGTACATTCCATTTCTTTGCCGTACTCTTCTATGTGATACCCAGTAGTAACTAGGAGCCTATCCGAGGCCACTATAATGATTTTATAGACTTTTCTTGGGAGGGGATTAGAACCAAGCAAGACACGTCGTCGGCGACACTTGCCCACCTACAGGTGTACTATAATTGTGGTCAGACTTTCGACTCTACTTAGGGGTAGCTCTGCGCCCGACCAACATGGATAGCAACCGTACCAACGCAACGCCGCAACGATCGAGTAAGAGGCGCATTCAGCGTTACGCTTGGCTACTGACCATCTTCTGGACGCTGGTGCTAGGAATCTCTCTGGGCTGGTCGCTACAGGAGGAAGAGCATCGACTTTTCGAAATCGCCCGTGCCCAGGCCCGTGCCGCTTTCGAGAAAGATCTACTATTCCGCCGCTGGAACGCCTCCCATGGCGGCGTGTACGTCCCGATCACCGAGGAGACCCAGCCCAATCCCCATCTGGAGGTGGCGGAACAGAATATCGAAACGCCCTCTGGACGGAAGCTGACCCTGGTAAATCCCGCCTACATGACACGCCAGGTGCATGAACTACAGGAGCTTACGCTCGGCTTACGTGGTCATATCACCAGCACCAAACCGATCCGACCGGAAAACGAGCCCGATGTCTGGGAGAGGGAAGCACTAGTCGCCTTTGAACGGGGTGACGAAGAGATGAGTTCACTCGAAACCATCAACGGCAAACGTTACATGCGCCTGATGCGCCCTCTGTTGACAGAGTCACCCTGCCTCAAATGCCATGAAAAACAGGGTTATGAGGAGGGTGACATTCGGGGTGGCATCAGCGTCTCCGTACCGATACAACACTTACTGGAGATTTCAGCCAGGCACCAGAAATCACTGATTACCGCTCATGCCCTGTTTTGGATTTTTGGATTGACCAGTATAGGCCTAGGTGCTTCCCGCATTACCGCTGCAGTCACTAAACTGCACCTGTCTGAATACGCCCTGGCGGAGAAAGGCGCCTATCTGGATAGTATTCTCTACTCATCCACCGATATGGCAATCGTCGCCACCGATCCCGATTTTCGCATCGACTACTACAATGCCGCCGCCGAAGAGCTCTTTGGTTATATAAGAGCCGGCGTGCTTGGCAAACAGATAGCTCAGTTACCGCAAGGCTGTGCTGATGTTTTCCGCTTTAAGCAAGCAAGCCACAAAATCTCCCAGAGAGGTGAGTATGTATATACCCTGAAGCTCACCGGTACGACAGACACTCGCTCTGCCGAAGTGCGTATCTCCGGCATCACGACTCAAGATAAAGAACTGATCGGTTTTGTGCTGCTGGCGCGCGATATTACTCAACGACTGAAAGCAACCGCCATCATAGAGCACCAGGCACACTACGATCCGCTGACCGACCTACCCAACAGGCGCACCTTTACAGAACGACTGGCACAAGCGGATGCCCATGCCAAACGTCACGGGCACCATGGGGCGCTGCTGTTTATCGACCTCGACCGATTCAAGGCGATAAACGACAGCCACGGTCACGCAGTGGGTGATGAACTTCTAAAACAGGTGGCAGGCAGGCTAAAATCGACACTGCGCACCGACGACTCAGGGGGACGTCTCAGTGGCGATGAGTTTGTGGTGCTGCTGGAAGAGCTCGAAGAGGGGCCGCTGTCTCTGGTCGAGCAAGCCACACAGGTGGCAAACAAGATCCATGCTGCACTCTGTGAACCCTATGAGATCGACGGACTGACCCTCTCAATCACTATCAGCACAGGCATCACAATCTACCCCAATGATAAAACGACACCTTCAGGGATTATCAAGCAGGCTGACATCGCCATGTATCAGGCAAAAGAGGATGGCCGTAATACCATCCATTTTTTCAACGCAGATAACGAGCAGAGTGACTAATTTTACCCGCTTGATATCGCTGCTTCATTCTCCCTAAAAAGTCTCTGCAGAGGCCAGTAAACTATTTATCAGCAGAGAAAGAGGCCACCAGGTAGTCAATCAACTCCCGCACCCGGCTGGGCAGGTGACGCTGTGCCGGATAGATGGCGTAGGCTGATATCTCCTCCCTTGGGTAGTCAGTCAAAATCTCAATTAGCAGCCCCTTTTTCACCGCATCTTTACAGATAAAGTCGGGGGTGGGAGCTATACCTAAGCCGTCAATAGCAGCCTTTAAGAGGATGTCGCCATTGTTGGCGCGCATACGAATGGGAATATTGACTGAGACCCGACTTCCATCGTTTTGACGGAACGACCAGATCTGCTCGTCGGGAATCAGGCTGTAACTCAAACCCCAGTGCCTCTCCAGCGCCTCTGGTGTTTCAGGCTCTCCATACTCCTGCAGGTAGGACGGGCTGGCACAGAACATGCGGTTGACAGAAAAAAGCCTCCGCGCAACTAAGGTGGAGTCGGCCAGAGAACCGATCCGAATAGCAAGGTCCATCCCCTCCTGCATAACATTAACGGTTCGATCATCCAGTTCCAGATCCAGTACCACTTCCGGGTGCTCTTTCATGAAATTGTTCAACACAGGTGAGAGATCACCGATACCAAACGAGAGCGGCGCAGCGACACGGATAGTGCCGCGCAGTTGCCTGTGCTCACTGCTCACCGCCAACTCAGCCTCGGAGAGTTCCAGCAGAATACGTTGGCAACGCTGATAGTAGCTACGCCCTGACTCGGTAAGATTGAGCCTGCGGGTGGTGCGGTTCAACAGTTGAACCCCCAGTCTTCCTTCCAGATCGGCAAGACGCCGACTGACTGCCGACTTGGCAACAGAGAGTTTCTCGGCGGCGGCACTGAGACTGCCCGAGTCCACTACCTGCACAAAGGTATGCATCTCTTCAAATCGATCCATTGTTCACATCTCAAGAACAGTGATTTCTTTATTATCATCTTTATTCTTTTAATCGCAACTATATACTGTTACTTAACATCTCACTAAAACAGTTGGTATTTAGGAGCATAAAGATGGCTACTGCAACACTCTCCCCTGAAGATTACCGCCCACGTGGTGTCCACCAGATAGTCCATGGTCAGGAGACCTCGGATGGCGCAGGGGTCAACATGCGCCGTATCATTGCCTCGCCGGAACTGGATATGCTCGACCCCTTCCTGCTGCTGGATGCATTCAGTTCAGATAATCCTGATGACTATATCGGTGGCTTCCCCCCCCACCCCCACCGTGGTTTTGAAACCGTTACTTATCTGCTTGCGGGCAAGATGCAGCACAGAGACAGCGCGGGCCATGAGGGATTGCTGCGTAGCGGCGGTGTACAGTGGATGACGGCGGGAAGTGGCATTGAGCACTCGGAAATGCCGCTCCAGGAGGATGGCGAGATGTCCGGTTTTCAGCTCTGGATCAACCTGTCGGCGGAAAAAAAGATGGATCCTCCCCGTTATCAGGAGATTGAGCCTGAAGAGGTACCCACAGAGACCCGTGACAATGGCGTCACACTGAAGGTGATCGCCGGCACCACCAGCCAGGGCACATCAGGCCCGGTAACCGAAGTGGAGACAGACCCAAGTTACTTTGATGTCTCGGTCCCGGCCGGAATCGAGTACATCGAATCTGTGACCAGCGGCCACAACGCCTTTCTCTATCTGATCGCGGGTGAGGTCAACATCGGTAACAGCCGAATCTCAGCCGGACAACTTGCGGTTCTTGATGCCGGCAACTACCTTCAACTGAATGCCGTTGAAGAGAGCCGCTTTCTGCTGGTAGCAGGCCGCCCGGTCAACGAGCCGGTGGCTAGAGGCGGTCCCTTCGTAATGAACAGCGAAGAGGAGATCCGACAAGCATTCAGAGACTATCGTGCCGGTAAGTTCGGATTTATCGAGGAGGGGTAGGCGTGGTTTGGAATAACTCAAAGAACAGCTGGGGCTGGACAAGCATACTTTTTCACTGGCTCACCGCAGTCACCGTATTCACTCTATTCGGTCTTGGCCTGTGGATGGTGGAGCTGACCTACTACGATGACTGGTACAAGAAGGGTCCGGACCTGCACCGTGCCATCGGTGTGCTGCTGTTCATCCTCACCACCCTGCGACTGATTTGGCGCAGGAGCCAGCCGGCACCGGAGCCACCAGCCAACCACCAAAGGTGGGAGGTGAGACTGGCACACACTGTCCATGCCCTGCTCTACCTACTGCTGTTTACCATCATGTTCAGCGGCTATCTCATCTCCACCGCCGACAGCCGAGGAGTGGATATCTTCGGCCTCTTTACCATACCGGCGACCATCACCTCTATACCTCAACAGGAGGAGGTGGCTGGAGTAGTCCATTTCTATCTGGCGAGCAGCCTAATCGGCTTGGTAATTTTGCACGCTGCCGGAGCGATAAAGCATCACGTTATCGACAAGGACAACACCCTGATCCGAATGATTAAACCCACCAAAAAATTATAGCTTCACATCAATTTACCAAAGGAGAAAACCATGAAAAAACTGCTGCTTTCACTCGTCTTTACCCTACTGGCCTTGAGCGGCCCAACTGTCCATGCCGATGAGTACCTAATCGACACCAAGGGATCTCATGCCTTTATCCAGTTCCAGATAAAGCATCTCGGCTATAGCTGGCTCTATGGCCGCTTCAACACCTTTGACGGCACCTTCAGCTATGACGAGAACAATCCCTCCGCCTCGAGGGTTCAGGTTAATATCGACCCGGCTAGTGTCGATTCAAACCATGCCGAACGGGACAAACACCTGCGCGGTAAGAAGTTCCTTGATGTAGCCCAGTTTCCCGACGCCGGTTTTGTTGGCACCTCATTCAAAGAGACCGGCAACGGCAGAGCGATACTGAAAGGGGATCTGACACTCCATGGAGTGACTAAAAATATCACCATCGATATCGAGCATATCGGCCACGGTAAAGACCCCTGGGGTGGCTATCGTCGCGGCTTCCTTGGCAAGACCACTTTCGCAATGGCTGATTTTGACATCAACGCCAATCTTGGCCCCGCCTCCAAAGAGGTGGAGATGATGCTCTCTATTGAGGGCATACGAAAGTAACCTAAAGCGGGATACAGAGTGCACAGAGATGAACTTCTGAATTCATCAGATAATCTCTACGCACTCTGCTTTTCCTGTACCCCTATTTTCGATTTCTGAACAAATACCAATTCGATAGTACTTCTGCTAACTCCTCTTAAATCAATTATTTTTAATATTTTATATTCACTGCCGTCCCATACTATTCCCTCTCCCTCTCCCTCTCCCTCTCCCTCTCCCTCTCCCTCTCCCTCTCCCTCTCCCTCTCCCTCTCCCTCTCCCTCGTGGGGAGAGGGAATACTTTTATCTAATTTTTTATGTCCATAAAGAACAAAGCACTCTGTAGCTACCGTGAGCTTGGCTTTCCAATCACATACAGCAAAATAAGAGGGTCAACAGTAACTTGAATTGATGCAATTCCCTGCTTGAGTAAAAGAACGCCTTAGCCCACAGAAAATATTCAATCTCCACATTTTCTTCATCTTTCCCCCATTTTTCCTTCTTTTTCACCCACTACTCTTCTTAGCAAGTAAACAAAACGTGGGTCGCCAATTACTGCAAGCACACTGGAGCGGCTAAAAAGGAGAAGCACTGTGCATCCAATTACCGTACTCATACTGATCACCAGCGTGCTTATCGCTATTTACATGCACATGAGAAGAACCCGTTTTTCTCCAGTGGGAAATAAGAACAATACCAGGCCGACTAAAGAGGTTACATTCAATGGTGAGAATAGAGAGATAGCCAGATTCCGTGGTTTCTCTATTACTACTGATAGTGACTGTTGTCAGGTGGCATCAGTGCTGAAGGATGTCACCTTCGCTTCCAAAGATATCGTTAATCTGCCATTCAAGAGTTGTACCAAAGGGGTGTGCAGCTGTAAGAAGGTATTAATTCTTGACCGCCGCCACTACACTCGTCGTATTGAGTTCGACCGGCGTATTGACCTCCGTTTGGAGACCGATAAAGTGATCAGAAGAAAGGGAAAAGGACGGCGACGGAGTGACAAGGTCTGGTCCAGCGGTTATCTCTACTCGTAAGGAAGCCATCCGTATGAAACTTACACTTATCTTCTCCCTTACCACTTTGGTTATAGGCATTAACCAGTCGGTGTCGGCATCCACAGTGGATACTGGGCAGAATCGCTGTTATGGCAACTCAGGCGAGATCACTTGCCCACAACCTGGCAGACCATTTTACGGTCAGGATGCCCAATACAAGAGCGGCACCCCCTCCTACCGGGATGAGGGCGATGGCACTGTGACCGACCTGGAGACCGGCTTGATGTGGTCAAAGGCGGTTGATAAAAGAAAAGTGAGCCTGAAGGAGGCGGAAAGAGTAGCCCAAAAAATGACTCTGGCCGGCCACACAGACTGGCGGGTCCCCAACATCAAGGAGCTCTACTCGCTGATCGATTTCAGAGGCTATGTCGGCTTTAGCCGGGGCGATAGGTTTGGAGAAGTACCTTCAAATGCAATCCCCTTCATAAATACCCACTACTTCGACTTTCGCTATGGTGATACAGATGCTCAGGAACGCTTTATCGATGCCCAGTGGCTCTCAAGCACAAAGTATGTGAGCACCACCATGAATGGCGCCGAGACGCTGTTCGGCGTCAACTTTGCAGACGGCCGAATAAAGGGATACGGCTTCTCAAGACAAGGTAGGCAGCGAGGTGAGAAAAAGTTCTTTGTTCGTTACGTCAGAGGTAACCGCTACGGTAAGAACCATTTCGTTGATAATGGAGACGGGACGGTGACCGACCAGTCGAACGAGATGATATGGATGCAGAGCGACAGCAAAAAAGCGATGAACTGGGAAGAGGCGCTCAGCTATGCTGAAAAATCGAACTATGCGGGCCAAGATGACTGGCGACTGCCCAACGCGAAGGAGTTGCAGTATATCGTTGACTACTCCCGCTCCCCCGATACCAGTTACTCACCTGCCATTGACCCGATCTTTCACACCACCGCCATTACCAATGAAGCGGGTAAGCAAGATTTCCCCTATTACTGGACATCCACCACCCACCTCGACGGCCCCAGGCCGGGAGCAAATGCCATCTATATCGCCTTTGGCAGGGCACTGGGAAAGATGCGTAGCAAGATTATGGATGTTCACGGTGCCGGCGCTCAGAAAAGTGACCCAAAAACAGGAAGGGGTGGCAACTGGCATGGACCTCAGGGAGATGCCCAGCGTGTGCGTAACTATGTCAGGCTGGTCAGGGGTGGGGCTGTCAAAATCAGCACCACAGCATCCGGTAGAGAGCCCATCAACTACCCAGGCAGATTAGATGAGTACAGGCCACCTTCTGATAGAGGGTCATGGCAACAAGGAGGTGAAAACCGGGATCGAAGGAGTGACACCAGACCACCATTTGGCAGACCCGGATTTGTCGAAAGATTGGATAGGGATGGCGATGGCAAAGTCTCCCGCTCAGAGTTTGACGGCCCCAAAGAGCGCTTCGGATTCCATGACAGCAACAACGATGGCTACCTTACTGATGATGAGGCGCCTCAGGGACCGCCTCCCGGTGGCGGAAGGCCACCAAGGCGTATTAGAGATTAGACTACCTGGCTATAACTCAATCTCCAGCTTGTAGCCCACCCCATAGACCGAGTGAATCACTTCCTGGCCTGGCAGCAGGGGTTGCAGCTTCTTACGTAGGTTTTTAATGTGGGTGTCCACCGTGCGATCACTCACCACACGTTGGTCGGTATAGAGATTGTCCATGAGGTGACCGCGCGAGAATACCCGGCCCGGCTGAGTCACAAATGCTTTAAGCAGCCTAAACTCGACAGGGGTAAGCTCCAGTTGCATACCGTTTACAGTAACAATGAAACAAGCTTCATCGAGATGAATCCCACCAGCCTGATGATGCATCTGATTATTGGTGGGATTTATTCGGCGTAGTACGGCTTTGACCCTGGCCACCACCTCTCGCGGACTGTAGGGCTTGCAGATGTAGTCATCGGCACCCAACTCCAATCCCAGTAAACGATCGATCTCCTCAACCCGTGCGGTCACCATGATGATGGGAAGTTCAGAAAAGGCGCGAACCTCCTTGCAGATCTCCATACCATCCTTGCCTGGCAGCATCAGATCAAGCAGTATCAAATCGGGTGAATACCGCTTAATCCACTCAACAACAGCCTGCCCCACATGGAGCATAGTGGTGGTGTAGCCCGCTGCCTCCAGATAGTCACGCAGCAGTTCAGCAAGGCCGATTTCATCCTCGACGATCAGGATATGGTTCTCTGTACTCATAGTGATAGATAATTTTATTATTGGTAAGTATCCATAAGGCCACACTCACTCATCCGTAGGCAGTGTCACTTGTATCTGCAATCCACCCAATGGAGAGGTACCTGCGATGATCCTGCCTCGGTGTGCCTCGATAATGTTACGGCAGATGGAGAGCCCCAGTCCGGCTCCGCCACTGGCACGGTTACGTGATATCTCACCACGGTAAAACCGATCAAAGAGACGAGGAAGAATTTCACTGCTTACGCCGGGAGCGGAGTCTTCCACTTTAAAGGAGACATAGCCCTCTTCCCTCCAGGCAGACAAGACAATACTTCCGCCGCTATCAGTATATCGATGACTGTTTTTCAATAGGTTATCTATCACCTGACGTATGCGCTGTGCGTCAGCAAACAGCGGCAAGTGATCGGGAATCTCTACACGCATGCTCAGATTTTTGCCTGTCATCGCCTGTTCTGCAGATAATGCCGCCTGAGTTAAAATATCAGCCAGATCAAGCCGCTCCTTTCGATAGCTGAGGGCGCCTGCATCTGCAAGGGCAAGGTCATAGAGATCATCCACCAGGCTACTCAACTGCATCACCGAGCTGTGCAGTCTCTCCAACTGCCCACTATCCAATGGTCGTATGCCATCCTGCATCGCCTCTATCTCTCCACGTAACAGCGCCAAGGGGGTGCGCAACTCATGAGAGACGTCGGCCATTCCCTGACGACGCAACTGTTCATTGCGCTCCAACACCTCCGCCAGGATATTGAAATCATCGGCCAGACGGCCAAGTTCATCCCGGCTGTGAAGTTCAAGGCGAGTGGCAAAACGTCCCTGTGTCAGGGCATGAGCACCTTTGGCCACCTCCTTGACCGGCCTGAGTAGGTGGCGTCCCATGGGAATACCCATCAGCAGTGCAAGCAGTAGTGCCCCGATAGCGATAGGGTAGATGGCGTTGAGCTGCTCACTCCTAAAGCCTTGTTCAAGACTGGAGGCAGGCAGCGGCAGGGGAGAGAGATTGAACCAGCCGATAATCACTCCATCGAGGTGTATCGGGTGGAACTGTGCTTTACCGGAGATATCCGGTGGACCAATAAGATATTGCTGATTTTCATCAAATAGACGCAAGCGGGTACTTAGACCTGACCTGTCATTTGGTGGAGCGGGTGGAATTCTTCCACCCCTCCCTGGAGGGAAACGGGGACCATCAGGTGGGCTCATATGTGAGTAATCCTCACCGGTCACCGAAGGTTGTCGCCTTTCAGGGTCTTGGGGCATGGCAGGCATGCTGGGACGTTCCAAATCGTTACCATTATTTCGACGCCACCCATTTTGCCCTAATGGTGGCGGCAACACCCCTGGGTGCACCGGCTGATTATGCGGAAGGTAACTCATCCAGACACGATGATTGCTGCGGATAAACTCCCAGCCACCTTCTTTCTGATAAGCCTCGGCAAGATCCGCAGCCATTGGATCGAGACGACTCAGTTCGGCCTCAGTCAGATAATCGATAAATCCTTTTTGGAAGCTCCAGCGTGTAGCAATAGCCATTGCCGCAACCAACAGAGTCGTGGTGACAAGAAGAACAATGATCAGTTTTCCAGTGATACCAATTTTCATTGTGGATCAGGATGCAATAGGGTCTTTAAGAAACCTCTTAGGGAGCCTCTGATTAAGTCTGGTTAGATTTAGGCTGAGATAAAATTGTTCCAATTTGTTTCGAAGTGAGCGGCAATAGCCACTCTATTGCTGCGATCTTCGGAGCGAATTGGGGCAATTTTAGCCAGCGTAAAGCAATCATGACTTGATCAGAGTCTCCTTAGAGGCTCCCCATAGGATAACAAGAACTATTGCTTCAGTTTGGCATCAATACCACTTCCATCAACAATCTCCTTCTATTCCCCTTATTCTTTTTACTAAAAAAAATAACTATCGGAGGCAGATGGGCAGGGGTAAAAAGTGTCGCTAGTTATTTCCGCTTACTGTGCTGAAAGCATCATTATGAAATGATCTGCCGGCATGGGGCGGGCGATATGATATCCCTGAACAATGCCACACCCCATCATATCAAGCAGCGCCAGCTGTTCACGAGTTTCTACACCCTCTGCAACTACCTTTAGATCAAGCCGCTTAGCCAGCAGAATAATAGCCTCAACTATTGAGGCATCGGTGTTATTTTTATCGATATGTTGAATAAAAGATTTATCAATTTTTATCTCATGAAGGACAAAGCGTTTGAGACGGCCTAAAGATGAATAACCGACACCAAAATCATCAAGGGAGATACGAAATCCCGCACTGTGGAGCGCTCTGATATTATCTACTGCCTGGCCCACATCCCAAACAAAAGCAGTTTCAGTGACCTCCAGCTCTATAGAGCCGGGGGATATTCCCTCCTCCTCAACTATCCTGGAGTATATATCGGCCAGACCGTCATAGTTCAGTTGCTGAGCTGAGAGGTTCACCGAGATGGGAACAGTGGATAAATTATCTCGTTTCCAGGCGGCCAGCTGCCGACAGACTTCACGCATTACCCATTCACCAATGGCATCAATCAGATCCACCCTTTCAGCGATTGGTATAAACCGGTCCGGACTAATAAAGCCTCCTTTACGATCAGGAAGTCGAAGCAGGGCCTCGGCACCAACAACCTCCCTCGACTTGAGATCGAGCTTAGGCTGGTAATACATCTCAAAGTGGTTGAGATGCAGTGCCGTATGTAAGGCGCACTCTATATCAAATATGGCCGTGCGACTCTCATCAGTCTCCGGAGGGGAGTAGACCTGTTTATTACGGCCCTGTCTTTTTGCTTCCTTAACCGCACTCTCGGCATTTGATGTCAACATAGAGACTGAGTCGGCGTCATCAGGAAAGAGACTGATCCCAATAGATGCAGTGAGATAAAGCGGCTCCCCTTCAAACATAAAGCCTTCCCCCAGATCTTTTCTGAGAGCGCGTAAAATCAGTTCCAAATTATTACTGTTCACCAAGCGATGGATAAGTATTGCAAACTGATCGCTCACCAGCCGGGCTATGGAAATGGACGCTTCATCGATACCTAATAGATCATAGGTGGTTTGAGTATGTATTGTGCTTAACAGTCTACCGGCTACACCTTTCAGAACAACATTGCCCTTTCTGTAACCATACTTCTCATTGAGGTGGTGAAATCCATCAATATCCAAGAAAATCATTGCCGCATTATGGCCGGATTCTGCATCACGTGATACGCGATGCATCAGTTGCCGCTCCAATCCTTCCCGTGTCAGTAGTCCTGTCAATGGATCAGTTTCTGCACGATAGGGAGGAACTGCCGCTTCACTTACAACGTTGCCATCATCGGCCAGCGCCTGGCGACACAATAGTTCTCGTTGGAGATGGTGATTATGAAAGTGAACGGCGAAGAGATTGACCAGATGGTGAAAAACCTTGCTCATCCTTTGATCAATCTTCTCCCGTACCTGTAGTACCAACATCCCCTGCACACAGCCCTGTATATGCAGTGCAATGAGGATATATGTCCGGTCGTCGATATGGCAGAGAGAAGAACCGGTTTGGCGCACCGCCTTGGCAAATGACCCCCTATCAATGAGCTGATTTATGTCATCTCTCAAGGCGTGATAGCGATCCTGCGGTGTACAGTGCACTACTTCAAAGGAGGCACGCTTTTTGACCTGCATAACACCAAAGAGGTGACAGGGCACAATAAAATTCACACAACGATTCATCTCATGACAGAGCCCTTCAAAATCGGCCTGCATTCCCAGCCCTTGTCCTGCCTCCCATACCAAAGCAGAGGTAAAGGCATAGGAGCGATTTTGCTCTTCCAGCGAGATCAGCCGCTCTTCAGAAGAAGGCGCGGCAATACCATTCTTACTTCTCTCAATCATTGAAATTATGCAAACTGGCTCTGTACAATAATCCCGAAGTCGATTGTAGGAGCGAACTTGTTCGCGAAGAACGCGCCTCGGAGCTGATCGCGAACAAGTTCACCCCTACAAATGCAGCCTTATTTCTATCGAAATGGCTTTCAGAATTATTGTACATAGCCCTCTTATGCAAAAAAAACAGCAACCACTTCACCGAAGGTTTCTGCAGTACTCTCGCCCAGTGAAGGGATATCGTTAACATTAATTCCGACTCTATCCCACGCATATTCATTAAGCTCTGGTACCAGGCGGGTACCGCTGCTTCCCATACTCATGGCGTTGACCAGGAGATCAGCAACATGAACAACAGCTGTTTCTATAGAGCATTCCGGATCAGCAACAACGTTATGGTGCTGCCTGACCACATCAGCCAGAGTTGCAGGAAGATCCCATCCTATCAACAGTTCAGCACCCACTTCAGCGTGAGTCACCCCTAGAGATTGCTGCTCCAGATCTATCAAATGCCCCTCACCTTGGCGGTGTCTGAAAAGGAGCTCAGCCATCTGTTCAGGCAATGCCATATGCATCAGCAGGCGACCGATATCATGCAGCAGCCCCACCAGATAGAACCGATCCACATTTGCTTCCAGACGATAGGACGCAATCTGTCTTGCCGCGACCCCGCATGCAATACTGTGCTCCCAGAATGAACGCATTGAGACCATGCCTACAGGCATGTCGCGAAATGTACTTATCACCGCAGTAGCCAGCACCATATCTCTTATCTCACTGGTACCGATCATCGTCACTGCGCGCTGTATGGTTTCAATACGTGAGGGAAATCCATAAAGAGCGCTGTTTGCTATGCGCAGTAGACGCGCCGAGACACCAGGGTCTCTCTCAATCACATCCGCCAGCTCCTCCAGAGAGAAGGAGGGATCATTTAAAACCTGATCTACCTGAAAATAGACCTCCGGCAGGCTCGGCAGGTCTGAAGCCAGGGTGAGAATATCACTTGGCCTCATGCTACTCATTGGAAGAGCGTCTTAGGGCGTATTCGAAGCAGGTGGAGAAAATGGCCTGGATTGCCGGGTGATCCCGCTTGGTCAGGCTAAAACGCTGCTCAAGAGCAGCCCTCAATATCTCACTATGCGGTGTATCAGCTGGACTTTCAGGTACAGGCTGCATAGCTCCCTCCAGGGGAATTATTGAGACACTCGCTATACCCCATGAACGAAGAGTTCTAACGACTTCCGGTGTGATTGAAGTGTTGGCTTCCAACAGTATGCGACCGGAGGTATCAAAGACACCCTCCGCAATAACCATTCCAGGCCTCAAATCACTGATGTTTAAATTATTCATCCCTACAACTATTTAGATAAATCCCATACTGGAGGTATCTATATAGCACAGATATTTGAATTAACAATAGGAGTTCAATTCTTTTTTTATTTTTCCCAAACAACAACCCATCCCGGTTACATCTCCTGTCACACGCTGCAGATGAGTCCTGCTATTAATCCGGTACCATAATTACCGGGTTAATAAGTACCCATCTCCGCCTTCACTTCATCCCACAGCTGCTGATAAGCACGCCCTGCCACACTGCGCATAGCATAGCTTCCCAGAGGTTCACGGTAGAGTCCCATACGTTCGACATCACTGGCGTAGGGGATATGTGTTTTGAGTACTTCGGAATAGACCTGAGGCAGCTGCTCCATCATCTCCAGGTGCATACGCTTACGGCGATCCACCATAGAGAAGAAAGGCATACGTTTCACATTCTTCAGCTTGTGACCATCGAGAAACTCCACCAGCTGTTCATAGGTGCGCATAGAGAGGGTGGTGGGAATGGTGGGCACCAGCAGAGCATCGGCGGCACGAAAGATATTTTCGGAGACCAGGGAGATGCTGGGCGGGCAGTCGAGAAAGATGCGGTCATACTCATGTGAGAGTGGCCGCAACAACTTTAGCATTTGCTTGGCTGGACGCTTTTCCTCACCCAGGATCAGATCCATATTGCGGTATGAGAAATCCGCCGGCAGTAGGTCGAGCCCCTCAAAATCAGTGCCTTTGATGCTGTCGTCGAGCTCCCGCTTGCCCTTGATCATCTTGCGCCCACCCCCTTTGATCCGGGGCTTGATACGGAAATAGTAGCTTGCCGCTCCTTGGGGGTCGAGATCCCACACCAGGGTGCGATAGCCATCCAGTGCGGAGAGGTAGGCGAGGTTGACGGCGGTGGCGGTCTTACCAACGCCGCCCTTGATATTATAGACACCGATAATTCTCATGCCCGTTTCTCCCTCTTCTCTTTCGTCGCAAAGAGCGACTGAAAGGTAGCCCGAATTCCCCTCTCAGCGAACGCATTGAAACGAGTGGAAAACTCCTCACGCGCCTCCTGCTGACGCTTGATCAGGCTGTCCACCAGCATCCCCATCGCCAGTAACGTATCCGCCGGTACCTCCTCCTCCTTTATCATCTGGTGTGCATAGTCACGCAACTTATTGGCCTGCACCTCCAGATCCTGAAAGTCTCCGAGATTGTCCAGCAGCACCTTTTGCGCCTTGATCAGTGGACGTATCTGTTTTCGTGGATAGAGGCTCTGAAAAAACTCCAACAGATAACGCAGTTTTTTGCAGCTTTTACGCAGTTCGTGGAGATCATCCGCCGGTGATAGGGGCGTGATAGCCGACCCCTCCTTCATCACCCGCCGGTAGATACGGTAGATGCGCTTTGATGCCACCTCGCTAATGACACTGGAGGCGTTAGGCTCATCCGGCTGTTCAGGCAGAGGTGATTCAAGATAGCTGCGCCACTCTTTTACCAGCGTATGAAAGTGGGGCGAGTTGAGCTTACGCACCATCGCCCGATGCTCACTCTTCTGATGATTCAGAAGAAAGCGTTGAAGTGGTTCCAGATCACCACGGAATTGCTCTGGGAGGCTGTCACGGTAACCATCAAAATCAAGCAGGTAAACATCCATATCACGAGTAGGGCTGGTCACTTGGCCAACCCAGGCAAAGCGTTCTTTGTAGCGTTCCACCACTTCCGTTGGAAATACCCCTTTGACCTGTGTCAGCGCCGAACGTGTACGTCGCACCGCCACACGCAGGTCATGAAGAAACTCAGAGTCGAGATCAGCACGGGTACCCGGCAGATTGGTCTCCATGGTGCCCAGCAGATGGAGATGAATCTCTCGTGTCACGGCATCTGCACGCATTCCCGGCTTCAGTTTGAAATCAAGCTTGGAGCTGTAATCCACAGGCTGTCGACCGACAACCGCCAGTGCAGCATTGATCTGCTCGCCGGCCACAGGTTGCATCTTCATTTCAGATGAGAGAAAACGGACCATCCGTGCAAGTGGCTTGGGATAACCCCGCACCGGCATCACCTGCACCGTTGAGGTTAGTGGAATGTACTCTCCCTTATTTGGGAGTCGGGCACCATGCTCTTCCAGCGCCAGCCGCAACACAGTTTTTTCTTGCTGATCAAACAACTTCAGCACACGCACCTGGCTTCGCACCTCCACCTGAGGCAAAAGGGCACGCATAGCCACCTCTGGAGTCACCAAATCCCTCAATAATCCTGAGGGGAAATCCCATGAGAACCGTGGCATCTTACCCTCAAGCCGTAGCATCTCTTTCGGTCTGTCGGCACCAAGATAGCGCCAGACCAGCCAGTGACCACTACTGTTGTGCTCCTCATACAGTACGGCTCCCGCCTGGTAAATACGCCAGTCAAAAGTATCGCAATAGATACGCCGCACCACCTTTTTCGGTTCATTGCCGAGATAAAAATGGGATGAAAGAGTGGCAACGATCTCATCAATGCTGTGATCGTCCGCTATCTGATACTGGATCGGGAGTTCTGCCATAATCCCTGGTTCCTATTCTTCATACTACTGATGGACAATTTGTTTAGAGGACAGATACTAATCCACCCGCCGGTGATGTTAAACCCGGCAGTGTAAAAATAAGCGGTAAAGGGGGAGAAAAAAGTGGGGGCAACACAAATCCACCGACTGAAGTCGATGGATCAAATATGGAAATTAACGCCTAGGGAGCCTCTGATTAAGTGTGGTTAGATTTAGGCTGAGATAAAATTGTTCCAATTTGTTTCGAAGTGAGTGGTAATAGCCACTCTATTGCTGCGATCTTCGAAGTGAATTGGGGCAATTTTAGCCAGCGTAAAGCAATCATGACTTGATCAGAGTCTCCCTAACAAGTATTAGTTAGGTGCAGGAGCCACAGCAGAAGCCGGGGCGTTCCTCTTCCTGCTTCTCTTCCGGAGTCTCAGACTGAACTTCGATCTTAATCTCGGCCAAGGTTACTTTTTCCTGCTTCTCTTCGCCGCCATCTGCTTCTGTTGAAGCCTTATTCAATTCATCGGTCATCTAACTATCTGTCCTGTATGGTCTATCAATAATTCTGCAAGACTATTGATTTACGGGCCATGTCGCCTTGTCTTAGCTCAAATACGGATAGATCACTGGTTAGGAATGGAGAGGGGGCTGGATCATTGGATTATGGCTATGCACAATAATCCGGGAGCCGGGTGTAGGAGCGAACTTGTTCGCGAAGAACATGCCCCGGAGCCTGATCGCGAATAAATTCGCTCCTACAGGCGCACTTTTCTCTGTGAAAACGGCGCTTCAGGATTATTGTGCATAGCCACTTTGGATTATGGCTGTTAGCGCCTGATCCAACTCTGGATACTTAAACTCAAACCCAGCTTCATACAATCGTATTGAGACGACACACTGGCCCGAGGTCATCACATCCGCTCCCTCCCCGTACACCAGCTTTAGTGCAAATTTGGGGATCGGTAAAAGTGCAGGCCTATTCAACACACTGCCAAGGGTTTTAGTAAACCCTGAATTGTTATCAGGGTTGGGGGAACATATATGATAGATGCCTTTCATCTGCTCATTTAACAGTGCGTATTGGTAGGATCGAACCATGTCATCGATATGCACCCATGAGAACGGCTGCAGGCCGTTACCGATAGGCCCACCAAGTCCCCGTCTGAATGGTGGTAACAGCTGCTTCATCAGGCCACCGTCATGCCCTAATACCAGTGCAAAACGGAAGATCAGGGTACGCACACCCAGTGACTCAGCTTCCTTCGCTTCACCTTCCCAATCTTTTGATAGCTCACCTAAAAAATCACTGGCATTAGCGGGATCATCTTCGGTGTAACAACCTTCGGCGGAGAAAGCACCAATAGCTGATGTAGAGATAAAGGTGGCCGGGCGTTTTTCCATTACCTTCATCGCCTCAACCAATTTGTGCGTGGTATCAATACGGCTATGGTAGATACGCTGTTTATAGGCTTCACTCCAGCGTTGGTTAATGGTCTCCCCTGCCAGATTAAACACAGCATCACAGCCAATTAGATACGTTGCTATCTGCTCATGGTGCTCTTTCAGTTCAGCCCTTCCTATTGGGACAACCTGGTGGCCATCCTCTTTCAGAGCAGCCGACAGATGGCTGCCAACAAAACCTGTAGAGCCTGTTATCGCAATTTTCATGGCCTCACTCTATTTGCGCTGTCTACTAATGATACTGCACTGAGCCCAGTGCTTCAGTTTCTCATGTGGTTCGCAGGATGGACAAAACGTTGGCCTGTCCACCTAATATATATATGTATATAACAAAGCAGGCAACAAAACCAAGTCTACTCACAGAGCTGCATAACCGGATTAAATCAGACCCGTGCACTTAGGGCTGCGGAAAAAATAAACTATCCGATCTCGCTTGTCTCTCGGTCCGCCTGCTGCGTTGTGAAAAGGGTTACATAGGCCTGCTATGCGCCCCTTTCCACGCCTTGCAGGCGAACCGATAGTCTGCGCGATCTTCGGATAGTTATTATTTTCCGAGGCCCTCACCCCTCTAGACACTTGGAGGCGATTTCATAGACATCCTTTGAGAGACCATCACTGTCGGCAATGCGCTGAAGCTGTGCCTTCATCAATGACTGACGCTCTTCATCGTAGCGGCGCCAGCGCGCCATGATACGCAGCATTCGGGAGGCAACCTGTGGGTTGAGAGGATCAAGCTCCAGCACCCGGTCAGCAAGAAAAGCGTATCCCGCCCCATCCACCGAGTGGAAACGTACCGGATTGGCTGAACAGAAGACACCAATAAGAGAGCGTACGCGGTTGGGATTGGTTATCGAGAAGTCAAGGTGAGCCATCAACCCCTTCACCTGCTCCAGAGCATCGCTTCGGCTGGAGACGGCCTGGAGGGTAAACCACTTATCCAATACCAGGGGATCATGCTTCCATCTATTATAGAAGTCCTCCAGTAGTACCGTGGAGTCATCTGCCGGACGATCCACCAGCTGACTGATGGCAGCCAGCGCATCGGTCATGTTGTCGGCACCGTGATACTGCTTCACCGCAAGGAGGCGTATCTCCGGATCATCAAGCTGCATCAGATAGTCGAGGCAGAGGTTGGTGAGGCTGCGGCGGGCCATTGATGCGTGATCGAGACGATACTCCTCCCGTACCCTGCCTGCCTGGTAGCGCTGCAGCAGCTCCTTGTGAAGCTCAACCGCCAGCTCTCTTTTCAGAGTCTCTCGTGCTTGATGGATACCCTCCACGTCGACCACCGTCATCTGCTCTCCAAGATAGGACTCAGCGGGCAGGGTTAGCACCTCAGCCAGTAGCGCCTCATCGCTTGACGCATCGGTGAGGGCGGCGCGGAAGGCATCGATAAATCCTTCCGGTAGGCTGGATTCAGGTTCTGTGACACGCCCCAAGACGATACGCTGAGTGAGAGTTTGTGCTGCATCCCAGCGATTGAAACCATCACTGTCGTGGGACATGAGGAACATCAACTCCCGGTCGCTGTAGTCGAAATGGAGTTTGACCGGAGCTGAGAAGCCGCGCAGCAGGGAGGGAACCGGCGACTGGATCAGCCCGGTAAAGGTAAACTGCTCTACCGCCTGGCGCAGCTCCAACATACGGGTAGTACCCTGGGGCGCAGACTCTCCCTCCAGTTGCAGGGGAATATCACACCCTTCCTCATCCAGCAGACCTACCGCCAGTGGAATATGCAGGGGCGCCTTCTGTTGCAGGCCGGGGGTAGATGGGCAGGACTGCTTCACCGTCAGGGTGTAGCGTTGTGACTGCTCATCATAGCTGCCGCCGACCTCCAGCTCCGGTGTTCCCGCCTGACTGTACCAGCGTTTGAACTGCTGCAGATCCCTTTCGCCGGCTTCGGCCATGCAGGCGACAAAGTCATCGGTGGTCACTGCCTGGCCGTCATGGCGCTGAAAGTAGAGATCGGTAGCCTTACGATAATCCGCCTCACCAAGCAGATTATGCTGCATCCGTACCACCTCGGCGCCCTTCTCATAGACAGTAAGGGTGTAGAAGTTATTGATCTCCATATAGCTATCGGGGCGCACGGGATGTGCCATGGGGCTGGCATCCTCGGCAAACTGGTGAGCACGCAGCATGCGTACGTCCTCTATGCGCTTTACTCCCCGGGACCCCATATCAGCAGAAAACTCCTGATCACGGAATACCGTCAGCCCCTCTTTCAGACTGAGCTGAAACCAGTCACGGCAGGTGATGCGGTTGCCTGTCCAGTTGTGGAAGTACTCATGGGCAATCACCCCTTCAATGCCCTGGAAATCGCTGTCGGTGGCAGTATCGGGCCGCGCCAGCACATACTTGGAGTTGAAGATATTGAGCCCCTTGTTCTCCATGGCGCCCATATTGAAATCGTTGACCGCTACGATCATATAGATATCCAGGTCGTACTCGCGACCGTAATGCTCTTCATCCCAGGTCATGGCGTTTTTCAGGGAGGCCATAGCATGGTCGCACTTGTCGACATTCTCAGGCTCTACATAGATACGTAGTGCCACATCCCGTCCGGAGGCAGTGGAAAATTGGTCTTCTATTGAGCGTAGATCCCCCGCCACCAATGCAAACAGATAGGCCGGTTTGGCGAAAGGATCCTCCCAGCGGGCCAGGTGACGACCATCGTCCAGCAACTGCTGTTCCAGCGGATTACCGTTAGAGAGCAGCACCGGATAGCGCTGCCGGTCTGCAACGATGGTGGTAGTGAACCGACTCATCACATCAGGGCGATCCAGATACCAGGTAATCTTGCGAAAGCCCTCCGCCTCACATTGGGTACAAAACATGCCACCTGATTTGTAGAGCCCTTCAAGAGCCGTATTCTCCTGGGGCTTTATTCTTACCTCACTCTCCAATGTGAACCGTTCGGGTACCTGATAAACGGTCAAACCTTCGTCATCTACCCGGTAGCACTCTGGACCGAGGTCGCTGCCGTCAAGGCGCAGTGAGAGCAGCTCCAACTGCTCACCGTCGAGCCGCAGTGCTGCACCCCTCTGGCCTGCAGGGTTACGGCGCATAGTCAGTTTTGAAACTACCCGCGTCTCTTTCTCGCCCAGATCAAAGTGAAGATCCACCCTATCGACAAGATATTCAGGCGGCAAGTAGTCTTTGAGATAGATGGTTTTGGGGGTTTCGTGAAGCATCAGCGCTCTCTGAGTCAATGATCCGGGCATATAATCCACTGCCCTGAAGGTGTATTGGGGAACTTCTGAAAAAGTCCGGATATATTAAATAGTGCCCAAAAGAGGCCAAATCAAGGCCTAAGTCCCTTTGAATAGCAGCCCTTGGTAGGGTTTTCAATACAGATTCACGTCTGCTGAATGCAATGCAACCGTTCATGATCTATTCAGAGGTTCCTTAGGTAGACCCCCGGAGGGGTGGTTGATAGGATATAAGCATCCTATTCTATGCAGAGAATCACTCATGCCGAAAGTCGTAATCTACAGTACTGCTATCTGCCCCTACTGCGTCCGCGCTAAACAGCTGCTTACCAGAAAGGGGGTTGAGTATGAAGAGCTTTACATCGACGGTGGTGACCGTAAGCTGATGCGTGAGATGCTGGAGCGCAGCCAGAGACGCACCGTGCCGCAGATTTTTATCGATGACTATCATGTGGGAGGCTACGATGATCTAGCCGAGCTCAATGCCTTCGGCAAGCTCGACCCACTGCTGGGGCTGGCACCCCATGAAGAACCGGAAATGACCCAGGAAGAAGATGACATCACATGAGTGGTGGTGAGAGCAGTCAGAGCCTACGCCTCGACAAGTGGCTGTGGGCGGCACGCTTCTTCAAGACTCGGCAACTGGCCGTAGAAGCGATCAACGGCGGCAAGGTTCACCTCAACGGTCAACGGACTAAACCGGGCAAAGAAGTTCAACCGGGTAACCGACTGGAGATTCACAAGGACTCCCTCTCCTGGGATATTGAAGTCAAGGTGATACCCAAGCAGCGCCGACCCGCCTCGGAGGCAAGAGGTTTCTACGAGGAGTCTGAGGATAGTATTATTAGACGTGACAAGCGGATTGAGGAGCAGCGATTACTGCGTGCGGCAATGCCAAAACAGGAAAGTGGCCGACCTAGCAAGAGAGACAGACGAATGATCCACAGATTTACCGCCAAGGACTGAATCTTATGGACCAAGACGCCTATCACAAAACCTACCACAGCATGAACGAGCGCTTCTGCCTGTTCGAAAAAGGAATATTGGCCAGCCAGTGCCGCTGTTGCCAGTCCGAGCGCTTCTACCTGGCAGAGAGAATCGGTGTTCATTGCGCCTCTGACGAAGGACAGCTACGTTGCAATGAGCTGCTGGAGCTGCTTCGCCACCATGCCCGCTTCACCTTGAAGAATCACAGCAAGGGCGCCCTCCCCCACGGTCAGGCAATCCGCATCCAGATTGGTGGGCTCAGAGGAGTCCATAGCGCACTCAAAGAGGAGAACCCGCCGCTCTGTATTGAGGATGTCTACAACTTGCTCAAGCAGGCTACTGAAACCTTTGAGTCACTTGACCTGCTCCCCTTTCAAGAGGTGATCAAACAGATTGCCGCTTACAAGGGCCGCAGCCGCAGATCAAAGTCATAAGAGTATTTTTTTACTGCCGATGGGATCACTACGCTTTTCTTGATAATTAAGACAAAAGGTTGACCGGGGTCATAGCGCTCGTCGCCCTCTTCTATTGGGATAGTAGTTAGTTTAACGGTCGCAGTTTCAGGAGAAGAAGATGCCCGCATATACCACTCACGATATCCGAAATATCGCCCTGGTGGGCCAGACTGGTGCAGGCAAGACGACGCTGACCGAGGCACTACTCTATACCGCCGGGGCAATCAAAAGTCAGGGAAGTATCGAGCAGGGCAACACGGTCTGTGATTACGATAAACAGGAACAGCAGTATGAGCACTCACTTAACGCCTCTCTTGCCTGGCTAAGAAAGGACGGCAAACAGGTCAATCTGCTCGACACTCCGGGACTAAATGATTTTTTCGGTCGCGCCTTCAGTGCGCTACAGGCAGTCGAAACTGCGGCCGTGGTGATCAACGCCGAGTCGGGTATCGAACCGGCCACTCAAGCAATGATGGAACACGCCCTTGAGGATGAGCTCTGCCGACTAATTATCATAAACCAGATCGACTCTCCCAGCGCCAATTTGGAGACGCTGGTAGATGATATCCGCAGAACCTTTGGTGAAGAGTGTCTGCCGTTAAACCTGCCTGCTCTATCCGGTGACAAGGTGGTGGACTGCTTCTTTAAACCGGAGGGTGAAGAGACACTCTTCTCCTCAGTGGCCGATGCCCACACAACCATTATCGATCAGGTTGTGGAGATGGATGAAGAGCTGATGGAGATCTATCTGGAGCAGGGTTCAGAGCTGGAGCCGGAGCAGCTCCATGATCCTTTCGAGAAAGCACTACGTGAAGGCCACTTGGTACCTATCTGTTTTACCTCGGCGACAAACGGCACGGGTGTTGCTGAACTGTTGCAAGTCATCACCCGCCTGATGCCGGACCCAACCGAAGGAAATCCACCCCATTTTCTCAAAGGCGAGGGCAGCGATGCCGTGCCGGTCGATGTCGACCCCAACCCCAAAAAGCACGCTATTGCTCATGTATTTAAGGTAACCAACGATCCATTCCGTGGCAAGCTGAGTCTGTTCCGTCTCTATCAGGGAAGTCTCACACCCAACAGCCAACTCTTTATCGGTGATGCGAGAAAACCCTTCAAAGTGACCCACCTGCTGCGACTCCAGGGAAAGGATCAGAGTGAGATGGAGAGTGCTATCCCCGGCGATATCTGTGCTGTTGCCCGGGTTGACGAGATATTTCGTGATGCCGTACTCCACGATTCACACGACGAGGACTACTTCCACCTACAGCCGGAGAGCTTTCCCATGCCACTGTTTGGGCTGGCGTTAATACCCAACAAGCGCAGTGATGACCAGAAGCTCTCAGATGCTCTGCATAAACTCCAGGCCGAGGATCCTTGCCTGGTGGTGGAACATGCCAACCAAGCCAATGAGACGGTTATTCGGGGTCTTGGAGATCTGCATCTACGGGTGGTATTGGAGCAGTTGGAGCAGCGTTTTAATGTCAACGTCGATACCCAGCCCCCCAGCATCCCCTACCGCGAGACCATCAGCAGTGCCGCCGAAGGGCAGTACCGCCACAAGAAGCAGACCGGCGGCGCCGGTCAGTTTGGCGAGGTCTCGCTACGTATCGCCCCACTCCCCCGAGGTGAAGGGTTCCTGTTCGTCAATGAAGTAAAGGGCGGCGTCATCCCGGGGCAATTCATGCCGGCGGTGGAGAAGGGCATCGTCCATGCGATGGAAGAGGGCTTTGTCGCCGGCTATCCAATGCAGGATATCCGCGTTACCGTATACGATGGAAAACATCACTCCGTCGACTCCAAAGAGATCGCCTTTGTCGCCGCCGGCAAGAAAGCCTTTCAGACCGCCCTTGAGAAAGCACGTAGTATCGTCCTTGAGCCGATGGTGGAGATAAAGATCGAGGCCCAGGGTGAGGCGATGGGTGACATCACCGCTGACCTCGCCGGTCGCCGCGGGCGCATCAGCGACACCAACGCCAACCCCAACGGCCACATGGTGATCAGTGGCTTAGTACCACTCTCTGAACTGGATAACTACAGCTCAAGGCTGAAAGCAATTACCGGCGGAGAAGGAAGCTACGAGATCAGTTTCAGTCACTACGATCCTGTACCGGGAAATATCCAGCAGTCGTTGACACAACAGTATCAACAGGAGCGGCATGAAAGGGAGTAACCCTACTATCAAAACGGGGCGCACTCTGCGCCCTGCTTTATTGATCGACAACTAGGAAACTGTCTGCAGCACAGCAATCCTATCCATCACTGGTGTAAGCACCGGTACCAGTTTTTTGCGCATCAGACTGCCCATGGCGTCACTCCCCTTTAGGGCAGGGCGCAGCACACCAAAACCGAGACCTGAGAGAATAGTCATTGCCTCAAGCTCCCGTATGAGTGTCGGCATAATTTTCAGGCAGGTATTTGCCTCTTTCGAATGGGCTATCATCCCGGGCGCTTCACCGATGAGCTCCTTGATGCTGACATCCGGATCACCCTCAGGCCTGAGTGCAGAGAAGTAGTTTCGCATCAAGTCCAGGGTGGTGTTGACCACATCCTGGGTAGAGGGTTTGGTGAGTATGCGTTGGCAGGTATCTAGATATGACTGCCCTTGACCGGAGAGTAGTTTTAGCAGCAGTAACGCGACACTGTTACCAGTATCAGCCAGTGATCTCAGTTTCTCCCAATATTCATTGTAGTCCCCCCGCGCCGGGAGAGTATCAGGTAGATCATCCGGGCAGGCTGCTATAAATCCAACCAGGTAGGCTGTCTTACGTGCAGCTTTCTTCCATAGGGAGTGTCGTACTGCATCATCCAGTAGTCTAGGCTGTAACGCTTTGCTGACCGAGTCGACCATCGTCTCAGGCTCAATCTCGAAAGGCAGGTAGTCAATAAGATAGCTAGCTAGTAGCGGGCCGGTCTTGCCCTTGACAACAGCCTCGGTCTCCAACATGCAACGGGCATTCTCCGCCTCTTCAACTGACCACCATGCTCGCCGTGCCAGTTCATCGGTAAGCCCTTCAGCACAAACAACGGCAAATACAGCAGTTGGTTCACCTAACAATAGCAGCTGCTCCAGACTATCCTTCCGCATCTGTCCTTGGCGGGTCCAGCGCTGCAGGTAGAGCGGGTAGCCACCAGGATTACCGAGGGCTCGCTCTGACAGGAAGGAACGCACTCTCTTCAGATAGTGCTCGTCACGACCAACCGGATTGAGTTTAACTGTCACTTCACTCTCTGCAAGCAAGCCGTGGAGCGTCATGTTTGATTCGTGGATACGTATGGCCAGAGGTTTATTGGCCAACAGTACATTAAGACGCAAGGCGTCTTCACTGGAGAGTTCCATAGTTTACAACCTAGGAGGCTATCCGAGAATAGGAACCGTAGCGAGGGATGCTCATTTTGAGTCCATTTTTTCGATCATTTGAGGCGAATATTGGGCATATTTAACGAAAATGATTGGGGATATGGGCCAAAAGGAGCATTCTGCAGTAGGTTCTCTATTCTCGGACAGGCTCCGAGGTACAGGGCGGATCTGTTCTACCTATTCCGCCTGACAGCTACCCGTCAGAGGGTGGCACGTAGGTGGGGTCCTTGGAATTTAGAAAGATAAAACGGAAATCACCCTCTGCCATCTCTACATAATCCATTACCGCTTCTTCCAACAGTGCAACTGAATCAGGTGAAATCACTACATTGGTTCCGTCGGCATCAACACGTGTATCCTGTTCACGCTCTTCATCGAAACCCATAATGTACTCGATGCTGCCGTCATCTTTCTTTCGGGCCGCCATACGCAGCGCCATACCCTCGGTACCACCCTGCTTTGCCGCCTCTTTAATCTGCTCGGCGGCTGCTTCGGTAACTTTAAACATAAACTTGCTCTCTAAACTACTTGGGGCTTACACGCCCTGACATGTTCAACAAACCTTTGAGTCCAATGATTCCCGCCGACATCTCGCATATGGGTGTAGCTTGCCAACAGGTTCTTGTAGACAATGCCATCGTTACTACCATCAATTCCGGTACCACGAATCACCTGATAAGCAAAGTTAATCCCTTTATCCAGATTTTCAATGGCAGAGTAGTGAAACTCGTGGGCGGCAATCTCAGATGATTGCCCAGGGAGTTTCGGCCATGGGCTCTGTTCTCTCTCACGCAGGCGAACATAGCCTCTACCCTGTGGACGCTCGTGCATAACAATGTCACCCGGGATCGCACCAACCATTTTACACACTTTGTCCTGCCAGGTCAGCTTGCGGGCAAGGTACATAAGTCCCCCGCACTCTGCATAGACAGGCCCCCCGGCTTCAACAAATGCTTTGATCTCCTGCCGCAGGGAGTTATTCGCTTCCAACTCATCCATAGCGATTTCAGGGAAACCTCCTCCGATGAAGAGACCATCAACTGGCGGCAGCACACTGTCACTCAGAGCATCAAAGGGTACCAGCTCCGCACCTGCTTTTTCCATCCGCGTGAGATCACCCGGGTAGTAGAAACCAAAAGCACGATCGCGCGGATAGCCAATGCGTACTCTTTCACCAGTGAACAGATACTTCTCTTCCGTCACCTCCGGCAGTGGTGCTGTTGCTGCTGCAAATTCGAGAATTCGGTCAAGATCGACCTGTTCAGCCACGCGCTGACCCAGCAGCCGAATTTTTGCAGCAGCTTCACTCGACTCATTACTTGGCATTAAACCAAGGTGGCGCTCATCAATCTCCAGCTCTGGATTTGAGTGCACCGAACCGACCACCGGGATATCCGTATAGTGCTCAATTACTCGGCACAGTTTACCTTCATGACGGCTACCACCAACCTTGTTGAGTATCACCCCTGCGATTGTGAGATTCTGGTCAAATGCCTGGTAGCCGAGGATCAGCGGTGCGATACCACGGGTCATGCCACGTGCGTCTATGACTAAAAAAACCGGAGAGTTCAGCTGGGTAGCCAGTGCAGCGTTGCTGTTACTGCCATCCAGGTCGAGACCATCATAGAGCCCCTTGTTACCTTCGATCACCCCGATATCCTTACCCATCATGGCACGGTGAAACTCCTGGGTGATCTCCTCTGCCGACATAGTATAAAAATCGAGATTGATGCAGTTGTTGCCACCTGCGGCGGAGAGCCAGATTGGATCTATGTAGTCTGGTCCCTTCTTAAACGGCTGTACAGCCATCCCGCGCTCGCGCAACGCTGCGGTCAGGCCGATAGAGACGGTTGTCTTACCTGATGATTTGTGAGCTGCGGATATAAAAAAATGAGACATTTTTTAAATTGCCATACGTAAGGGGCTTATGAATTATAGCCTGTGAACAGATCAATGGGGCAGTAAAGTGAGCTATGCTTGGTTGCTGTGGTACTAGTTAGCCACTGAATCACCCGGATCCTGTGTGTACTGCGTGTACTGCGTGTACTGCGTGTACTGCGAAGACAGTAGTCTTTACTTCTGAGCGGAATCAATAGGGCTAAAGCGAAAAAACCACCGCCGGTTACCCGGTGGTGGTTTTTTCAGGTTTATACTCAGCGACAGAGTTAGGCAGACTCGTCTGTGGGATCCTCAAGACTTTCAGGCAGCACCTGCAGCATACGTGAACCAACAGCCACCAGAGTCATGGCAACGGCAATACCACCAAATCCAAGCAGCGCCTCGGGAACAGTAGGTACGTAACCGTTGACCATACCGTCGAAGAAGCTGCTGGAGACAACCTCTTTACCCGGGAAGATATTCATCGGGAATGCCTGACCGCCTATCACGATCACATAGACCTGGAAGAACCCACCAATCAATACCAGGATAGAGGCTGTAGCAATAGCAAAGCGTGAAGTAGCAAATGCCGGAGAGTAGATGAGGAACAGCGGAATGATACCGCCAATCAGTACCTGACCGATCCAGAACATATTGGTGTAGACGCCGCCACCCAGCAGAATAAACTGCTCTATACCATGATGCTGCGTCACGTAAAGATTAGTCAAATGGTAGACTACGGCGAAGTAAAGCACCGCACCAACAAATACCCCCAACAGATTCTTCAACTTGGCAAGACGAAGCCCACCCAGCTCCCGACCAGCCCACCAGTAGGCGGACATCAGAGCGACGATAAAAAATGCCAGCCCAAAACTGAATGACATGATGATAAACATCGGCGCCATAATCGCCGCATCATAGGCTTCGCGAGCTACCAGGAAACCGAAGATGGAACCGGTACCTGTAGTCAGTGCCAACCGCCAGATAAATGCAGCATAGCCGACAGTGATTTTGTATTTCTGAACTTTACGGTCAATCATTGTCCAGATGTAGACACCAACGATTGCAAAGAAACCACTGTATAGAATGATATTCCAGGCAAAGATCGACTTGAAGTTGTAGCTGGTGACAGCAACGATAATGCGGTCCGGACGGCCAAGATCCAGCAGCAGCACGATCAGACCACCTGCAAGCAGGCCAATCGCCAGCAGTGCCGAGAATCGCCCAAGAGGTTTGTACATTGGCCCACCAAAAACCGAGCCGATTGAAGCAACGTTAAGTGCCCCTGAGGCGGCCACGATCAGGAAGATGGCAAACACATGTGGCAGACCCCAGACAATCTGGTTAGTCATGCCTGTAACATGATGACCACTGTGTTCCATAAAAAATGCCGCGCCCAAAGCAACAGCGATAATGAAACCTAGAAGGGCGAGACCACCCCAGAACCTGGAAGAGCTACACCAGAGCTCACGGTAGGACATATCTTTCATCTAACTCTACTCCTTCCCGCTTATACGTTGGTGTAGCGAACACCGGTATTGAGTTCAAGATCGGCACGAATCTGCCGACTAGTTTTCTCTTTTAATGCCATCGCAACAGCACTTTGAGGGTCTTTCAGATCACCAAAGGTAATTGCCTGATGACCATCTTTTTCACATGCATCCTGACAGGCGGTAGTGGTTGCACCCGCATCGAGACGAGTTGCACAGAAGTTACACGACTCAACGCAACCTTTGCCACGTGGTGCAGAGACAAGTTGCTCTGTTATATCCTGATGGATGAATGAGCGTGCCTTATAGGGGCACGCCATCATGCAATAGCGGCAGCCAATACACTTATGGCGATCCACCATAACGATGCCATCGGCACGTTTAAATGATGCCGTGGTCGGGCAAACGTCGACACAGGGTGGGTGTTCACAGTGCTGACACATCAGCGGTAGATTAGTGACCTCTCCGGTCTGATTGTCTTTCAGCTTTACCTTTCGGATCCACTGCGGACGCTGTGCATTCCACTTTTCATCGGACTGACCTTCAGGGCGCACCTGAAGATCGATGCCGTTTTCGCTGTTACACGCATCGACACAAACACTGCAACCTTCTGCGCACTTATTGGAATCGATCAGCATACCCCAGCGGGTATCACTACTTGCACCCTGTTGCTCACCACTACCTGCAACAGCAAGCAGTACACCAGGAGCTACAGTTGCTGCACCGGCCGCAAGGACCGTCTTGCCGAAAAACTCCCGGCGCTTCATGTCAGGCTGGTCACTATTTTTCGTCATGATCAGTCCTCTACTACTTGGCGGTGCCATTTGGAAAAGTGTTGTGCCGTCACAGCGTGTTGCTTATCAGCATCAAGCTGCAGAGCAAAAGCACCTACCTTTATCTCTGAATCGCTTAGTGAAGCACTCTCTGATTGCGGTGTTTTCCGATGGCACTGGAAACATGCAAAGTAGAGATTGACTCCTACATAGCTGTGGCAGGACTCACAAAACTGTCCTTCCCCATTGACCGGTGCATAACCACCTTTACCGTCATCTGCAGCATGACAATCAACGCAGGCCGCAAGACTGGCCTTAGTATCCCTGATGCCTTGACGGACGGTGGCGACACGGTCGTGTTTCAGATAATCCATATGATTGCGACGCATCTCTGCCTTCGGTGCCACACAGTCGTCCGGTCCGAGACCGGCCGCCTTGGACCCCTTTGTGACAAAAGATTCGCCCATGGCCCCCATGGAGAGCACCGCGAACAGTGCTCCCATGAAGATCATAGTGGATCGTTTGATGCCGGTAGAACTAAGCATGACAGCTCCTATTCACCAAGACCCATCTGGATGTAACCGGTGGGGCAAACATCGGTACAGATGTGACAGCCAATACACTTGCTGTAGTCAGTATCAACATAACGACCGGTGGTTGCCTCATTCTTCTTAACACGGAAGACAGCATCTTGAGGACAGAAGATAACGCAGTTATCACACTCGAAGCACATGCCACAGCTCATGCAGCGCTTGGACTCAGAAGTCACCTGCTCCTCACTGAGCATAATCAGGCGATCTTTGAAGTGACCCAGTACATCATCTGCACTTGGAACGTCTTCATCACGAATATTACGTTTCGCATATTCGAAGTGCCCAAGGAAGAGGGCCTTGGAAGTGATCACTTCCTGTTCGGAACGGTCTTCGTAGTTGTGTACTGCGTACTTGGCAGTACCGGTACCGCGCATGTCGCCCACAGTAGAATCGAAGTGCTCAGGATCAAGACCGGCCTCATGTAGCTTGGCCATCAGGTCGAAGTGGTGTACATCAACTTTTGGACGCTTACCCTGCTCTTCCTGCTTCATGTAGATGTCGATACTCTCAACCGCTACAGAGGCTTGACCGATTGCGGTGGTCAGCAGATGAGGATTGACGATATCACCCGCAACGAAGTGACCCGCTTTTCCAGGTACCTGGAAGAATTTATCGGCGTCGATGAGATTGCGATCATTAGCCATATCTTCAATGCCGGCCATATCACCGCTCTGGCCAATAGCAGATACAACAAGATCAGCTTCCAGCACACGCTCGGTGCCCTCGGTGGGAATCGGTCTCATACCGTCCATGGTGCAATCACACACTTTCAGTCCGGTGGCGCGACCATCATCACCAACGATCACTTCCAGTGGCATCACACCGTCAAGAATAGCGCAGCCTTCGTGCAGAGCATCATGAATCTCATGCTCCGCGGCAAACATCTTATCTTTGGTAAACAGTGAGGTCAGGGTGGCGTTAGCACTTTCGGCAGCATCTGCCAGGGTTTGGTCCTGATTGATACTGGTGTCATGCACCACATCTTCAGGATTGCCGGCTGCTGCATTGTAACCGACGCGGCGGGTGACGGAGATAACGTCAATGGAGGTATCACCACCACCAATGCAGACTACATTCTTGCCAGTGACCTTCAGGCGGCCCTCATTGAAAGCCTTCAAGAAAGCAACACCGGAAACACAGTTTGGGGTACCTTCCCAGCCATCAATGGGGAGGCCACGACCGTTCTGGCAGCCGAGTGCCCAAAGGACGGCATCGTACTCTTTCTCCAGGTCGGCTACCGCGACATCAGCACCTACACGAACACCGGTACGGACCTCAACACCCATATCGACAATGCGCTGAATTTCAGCAGCCAGCTTGTCACGAGGAATACGGTAGTTGGGGATGCCATAGCGCATCATGCCGCCAAGATCTGCATCTTTTTCTATAACAGTGGCAGCGTGTCCCATACGGCGAAGCTGGTAAGCAGCCGCCATACCGGCAGGACCGCCACCGATGATAGCAACCTTTTTACCTGTATCTGCGCCGGCTTCAAACTGGTAGCCGTTAGCAAGTGCGGTATCGCCGATAAACTGCTCGACAGAGTTGATACCAACGAAATCCTCAACGTCACTACGGTTACAACCGTCCTGACAAGGAGCGGGACAGACACGGCCCATCATGGAAGGGAAAGGATTGGCATCGGTGGAGCGACGGAATGCGTACTCCTGCCACTCTACACCCTCGGGCGGTTTTTCCTGACCGCGGGCAATTGCAAGGTAGCCACGAATATCCTCACCGGCAGGACAACCGCCCTGACAAGGTGGAGTCTTGTGGACATAGGTGGGGCACTTGTGGGAAGTGTCCTCGACGAAAATCTTATCGCCCCAATCATCCCATTCGTTTTCACCTTCCTCATACCGACGGAAATTCAAATTGGCCTGCATCTCTTCAGTAGGAGTCGCCATTGTCTTGTCTCCTTAAACCTTAAATTTAATTCTTAAAACTCCAGTAACAGCGTAATTGCCACCACCGGCGCGAAAATTCTATTGTCGATCAGCTACTCTTCAGTTTCCTGATCGTCTTCATCCTCTTCGGTCCGCTGACCGGTAAGGATGATTGCGTTGCTTACCAACTGATGAACACTGACAATTTGGTCCATGTCCATGCCGTAGTAAGGCATTACCTTAGTGAACTGGCTCTTACAGATGGCACAGATTGCCGCCAAGTGCGTTACACCATGTTCTTTGATGGCGTTATTGAGTGCCGTCATTCGAGGCAAAGCACCCTTAACACGGATTTCCATCAAGTCATCGGTCAGCAGACCACCACCACCACCGCAGCAGAAGGTTTTCTCACCGATAGTGTTGTGATCCATATCAACATAATTGTTGCACACCGCCTTGATCACAGCGCGGGGGATCTCGAACTGACCTCCCGGCTTATCACCCATGCGGGTGGCGCGTGCCACGTTGCATGAGTCGTGGAAGGTGATGGTCATCTCATCGTTGCCAGACTTATCGAGATTAAGTTTGCCCCGCTCGATCAAATCATTGGTGAACTCACAGATATGCTGCGGCACCGGGTAGTTGGGATCGAGGTCATCAAAAGGACCTGCCAGCGTATTGAGGAATGCGTAGGCGATGCGCCAAGCGTGGCCGCACTCACCAAAGACAATACGTTTAACACCCAACTCGGTCGCCGCTTGACGGATACGCATGGAAACCCTGCGCATATTCTCGTAATTACCGATGAACATGCCAAAGTTGCCGGCCTCGGAAGCTGTGGTGCTGAGAGTCCAACTGATGCCGGCCTCATGAAACACCTTACCGTAACCGATCAGTCCATCGACGTGAGGCTCTGCAAAGAAGTCAGCAGATGGAGTCACCAGCAGGATATCCGCACCCTTAACATCGAGTGGGAACTTTACCACTACGCCGGTCTCATCTTCGACATCCTCTTCCAGACCTTCGAGAGTATTCTCGATAGCAGGACCGGGGAGACCGAGGTTGTTACCTATTTTATGTACCTTGGCGATGATCTCGTTACAGTACTTCTGGCCGTAACCGATACTGTCGAGTATCTCGCGGGCCGCCATTGAGATCTCTGCCGTATCAATACCATAGGGACAGAAAACAGAGCAGCGTCGGCACTGTGAACATTGGTGAAAGTAGCTGTACCACTCATCCAGAGTCTCGCGCGTCAGATCCTCGGCACCCACCAGCGTGGGAAAGTATTTCCCGGCAAAGGTGAAGTAGCGGCGGTAGACTTTACGCAGGAGATCCTGTCTGCCTACAGGCATATTCTTGGGATCTTTCGTACCCAGATAGTAGTGGCACTTGTCAGTGCACGAACCACACTTTACACAGGCATCCAGATAGACCTGGAAAGAGCGATAGCGTGAACAGAGGTCAGCCATCTTCTCCAGGGTTTTCTCGTGCCAGTCATCAACTAATTCACCGGGAAAACCGAGATCGGTATTATGATCTGGATTTTTGACAACGTATGACTTGATATGAGCCATCGTGCCTTCTTCCAGCGCCGGCACATCCACAAATTCATGGAGTTCCGGTGTATCAAAAGTTGCCTTTGCCTTTGCCATCTGTAGACCTCGTCGACCAGGTTAGTTCTGTTCTTTCTCTTCCAGCGCCTTCGCCCAAGGGACGATATGCCGCTTTTCACGTGGATTATCCACCTGATTTCGCGACGGGCTGAAGAAGATACCCGGTGCATGTAACAACTTGCTGAAAGGAAACAGCAGCATCAGCACAATAACCAGCGTAATGTGAACGAGCAGTGGTAAATCCATTGGCAGAGCACCACCACTGAAAGTCCAGATGCCAGTGAAGAATTGCTTAACTGCAACGATATCGGTATGTACTACGAAGCTCATCATCAGGCCGCTAAAGCCGATAAAACCAAGCAACATCAGCCACAGGTAATCAGAGGGAGCTGATATATAGCGTACGCGGTCAACAAAGATGCGTCTGATAAACAGACCACCCAGACCGGCAACCATGGCAAAGCCGGCATACATACCGAATGGTTGGATCAGTTGAATAGGAAGCCAAACAGCGTCCATGAAGTAACGGACGTGGCGGAGCAGCACCAGGAGAAGTCCCAAATGGAACATCCATGAGAATATCCAGGTCCACTTAGTGCTCTTGAAAAGACTTTCAAAAAACACTACTTCACGGAACATGCGCAATACCACTCCGGTTTGGGTAACAGGAGCCGGGGTGGTTGGAATCTTTAATGGAGCGGGTGTCTTGGCATATTGGGCAATCTTTCTTGCCAAACCAATGACCAGCACAAGAGTCGCCACGATAAACAGCAACGCATAGACAGTCGACATGTTCCTGCCTTCCTCAATCGGTGTTCAAACAGCCGGGAGGGATCAAAATCCCTCCCGGACGATAAGATCAGCTTGGATCTTAGATACAGCCGGTAGGCTTAGGCAGACCGGCGAAGCGGCAAGCCTGCTTACCAGGGCCGTAAGGGAACAGGGAGTACAGGTACTTGCTGTTACCCTTCTCTTTACCCAGCTTTTTACCAACAGCCTTGGTCAGAACACGTACGGCAGGAGCAATCTGATACTCTTCATAGTACTCACGCAGGAAGTTGATGATATCCCAATGCTCATCGGTCAATTCCAGCTCGTCTTCCTTAGACATTTCCGTTGCAATTGCAGGAATCCACTCGTTAAGGTTTACCAGGTAACCCTCTTCATCGGTCTCAAAAGTCTTGCCGTCAGCTTCAATAGCCATTTTCAAATCTCCTAGAAATATCAGGTAGTGATAGTCAGTTTTGGATTAAACCCAGGCAACAACTTTGCTGTGTTCAGCAGAGAGGTCAACAAATCCTGCGTAGTCTACAATTTCAAACCCTTCGGTTATTCGGTCAGCAGCAATGCCGCGAGCCTTAACGTCCGCACCCAGGGCGTAGAACTTAACGCCTTTGGCTGCCAGCACCTTCGCCTCGGCGGAGGTGCCTTTCATTGCGGCATAGACTCCATCCTCAACCAGCAGGACTGCGCTGCCTTCCAGCACGTGGCCCAGGCAGTTGTCAAAAGAGCCTTTCTCGAAAGGTGATTTATTTACGGTATGCAATTCACTCATGACAGCACCCTACTCAGTTAGAAACTAAAGACAACGTCTTGGCCTTCCATGATCTTAGCCATCTCTTCACGGCTAACCACACGGATGGAGTCTCTCTCCGCCCAATCGTCATCCTCGTCTTCCCACTTCAGGGGCATCAGGTCGTCAACAGTGAGACCACGCTCCTCAAGGGACTCTTTCTCAACAAAAAGCTGGGTGACATCGTAATCGCCCAAGGCCGCGTAAGTTGGAGAGAAGTTCTTCATACCAGTCTCAGCGGTATCCTGCCCTTTGAGAATCTGGTACACACCGTCATCAACAAACGCCAAGCTTACTACCTGATCAAAGGCTGCACCAATCAGCACAACTTCAAGCGCTTCCCACGCATAGATAGTGCCGTAAGGTGCGCGCCGGTTGAGATACAGGAATTTTTTTATTTCAGGCATAATTAATCCTCCTACCTCAATCGCCAAAGACCATTAACCGGTCAGCCTGAATTGCAGCTTCGACCAGCTGTCCCAGACCAGAGATCCGGAACTTTGGATGAATGTTAGTGGCATCTTTGCCGTTGCGCCCAGCCTCACCATCATCTACGACACCACGGCGCTGAGCCGCAGCAACACAGACAACCATATCCAACTCATGCTGTTCAGCAAGTTCAGCCCACCGGTTGACGATATTACGGTCATCCTGTGGTGGTGAGGTTAGGCGGGTGCTGTTACCAACGCCGTCATGGTAAAAGAAGACGCGAAAGATCTCGTGCCCCTTCTCCAGTGCAGCTTTGGTAAACATATAAGCGGTATCAGACGCTTGGTGCTGATACGGCCCTTCGTTTATTTGAATGGCAAATTTCATTGCTATCCCTTAAGTCAGTTCGTTAACCAGATCAGAAGCGAATGTGCGTTGAAGCGTTCAGGTTCGCACGACCACCGCGCCAATTATCAATGTGATACTTGGTGAATGGAAGGCCGGTCTTCTCAAAGAAGCGAGGCCAACCGATACGCTCAGCCCACTCACCGATACGCTCCCAATCCTTCGCATCTTCTTTGTAGGCACCCAAAATCTGCTTAACAACGGCAGAAACTTCAGGCCAGCGAGGCGGATTATTCGGAACACCGGAAGCAACCAATTTATGGAAGGTCGGTTTGGAACGGGCGTTGGAGTTCTTGCCACCAACCCAGATCGCAAAGTTGGAGTGCTCAGAATCGTTGATCTGCATAGGCGGACATGGAGGGAAGCAGGCACCACAGCAGATGCACTTCTTCTCGTCGACTTCCAGCGAAGCCTTGCCATTAACCATTGCAGGGCGAATAGCCGCTACCGGACAGCGAGCAACAACAGTTGGACGCTCGCACACATTGGCAACCTGATCGTGATCGATCTTCGGTGGCTTGATGTGTTGAATATTGATAGCGATATCGCCCTGACCACCGCAGTTGATCTGACAGCAGGATGTGGTCAGTCGAACGCGGTTTGGCATCTCTTCCTTGATGTACTCATCATGCAGCTCATCCATCAGGGCCTTAACAGCACCTGATGCATCGGTAGCAGGAATATCACAGTGCAACCAGCCCTGGGTGTGCGAGATCATGGACACGGAGTTACCGGTGCCGCCGACAGGGAAACCCTCAGCATTGAGCTTTTCAATCAGGGGATTGACCTGAGCCTCGGTAGAGACCATATACTCAATGTTGGACCGGATGGTAAAACGAACGAAGCCCTCAGCGAACTCGTCAGCAATATCCATCAATTTACGGATGGTGTAAACGTCCATCTGACGCTGGGTTCCGGCACGTACCGTCCAGATCTCATCGCCGCTCTTGGCAACGTGATGAAGAACACCGGGGCGCGGGCGGTCATGCCAACTCCAGGCGCCGTAGTTCTTTTTCATTACAGGATGCAGGTAGGCATCCATCTCTGGTACGCCACACTCATCTGGCATGCGAGGTGCTTCAGCCATTGTAACCTCCAAATTCTATTAATCTTTGAATCTGTTTACGATCGTGACCAACATATTTAGTCGGTCGATTACAGGCTGCCACTATCGACAGTCTGTAACGAGATCAGTTTATTGAGCAGCCTTGCGCTCTTCCCACTTGGCAGCTTCACCTTCCCAGTCATCTATACGTACATATGGATTCATACGAGGACGGGAGATCATGTTGGGATCAATTTCGACACCGATACCTTCGAGGAAATTGGTCAAGCCAATACGCTCAATCATCTCACCAGTGCGTTCGTGCTCCAGAGCATTCTCGGCGAAGAAGTCCAACACCTCGGTAGCCAACTCTTCCAGCCACTCATAGTCTTCGTCTGTTTCCAGCTTGTGGAAAGGCACGATCAGGGTACCCATCAGGTCACCGATCTTCAGGGTGCGCTTGCCGCCGATCAGTACACTGACACCCTTGTCATCACCAGGCGAGAGAGCCTTAGTCATTACGTTGATGCAGTGCATGCAGCGAACACAGTTACTGTTGTCTATGGCCAGGGTGTCGTCATCATTCAGAGACAATGCCTGGGTTGGGCAGCGGGTGATCACGTTATCGATGATCTTCTTGCGACCCATATCGGCAACGTACTTCTTGACCTCCTCCTGATCGACCTTTATGTCGTCACGCCAAGTGCCGATAGTGGCAAAGTCGGCACGCTGAATGGAGTTCATGCAGTCGTTGGGGCAGCCTGAGACCTTGTACTTCATCTTGTACGGTAGGGCCGGGCGATGCATGTCATCCAGAGCCGCGTTGACCAGCATACGCATGGTGCGACCCTCGTCAGCACAAGACTGTTCGCAGCGAGCAGCACCAACACAGGACATTCCGGTACGTACCGCAGGACCAGCACCACCCATATCGAAGCCCATCTCATTGAGCGCATCGAAGGCAGGCTGGACATTATCAGTAGTACAACCCTGGAACATGATGTCACCAGACTGTCCATGCAAAGCGATCAAGCCGGAACCGTACTTCTCCCAAACATCACAGAAGTCACGGAGGGTCTTGGTATCGTAGTGCATGCCTGGAGGAGGCATAATACGGATAGTGTGGAACTCGGCGGCTTCAGGGAACAGCGCATTGCCTTCGTCATCCTTTAGCTCGGTGAAGCGTGGAATAACGCCACCACCGTAACCGATAACACCGACGGTACCACCTTTCCAGTAGCCCTTCTTCGTCTCGTAAGAGGTCTCCAGCTGACCCAGCAGGTCGACCATCATATCGTTGTCGTTAGCTAGACGTTTGAGGCCGGTAATAAAGCTTGGCCAGGGGCCACTCTCCAGCTGGTCCAGCATGGGGGTATCATGCATCGGTTTTGCCATCAGTTAATCTCCCAATTGGTCTTAATCATTTGGATCTCACATTTTTAGCCAGACTATAAAGACTAGCTGAAGGCGCGGAAAACACCATGAAACCCGGATTCAATAGTCACACACCGTAGAAGTGACGTCTCATCCAAAAACTCAACATGGCAGGCATTTTAGAATTCACTTATGCAGCAAAATATCCTGCTGATGGGGGGGGTAATGGAATTTATATCTATCTACAATGGGATATATTGTAATTTAATTATATATGAATAAGCCTTATCAATACTTGATCAATAATCAATGTAATCATATTGATGCGGATGCTAATACCAAAATAAGATTAACTGATCAGGCTAAAAAACTATTGCACTGCAACAATAAAAAATATCATGCGGGCTTGCATTTAATGGCCCCTCTGAGGTTCAATAATAGCCTACTAGAACACTTGGGTATTTGATGGCGATAGCAAGTCAATTGGCTTTTTCATCACAGCTATTGAACAGAAATATCGATTGCCTGATCACAATTGATAGAAACACCACCAATCAGGCTTAAATATTATGAGAAATGAGGTAGTTAGACTATGCTCCTGCTGAGTGATGTACTGATACAAAGCCCCGAAATTGAGAGCTTTGAGCTGTTACTCGAAATGATCAAAATCCGTCGCCAGGAGGAGATGTTCTTCCGTATCGACGTAAAACCCCAGTTTGCCGACACTCCTGAAGACTGGGAAGATCGGCTTGAAGCTGCATTTACCTAGGGCAATCGATGTGAAGTATCTTCAATCAGAAAGCTTTTTAGGCGACAACGAGTGCTCGGATGACGCCATCTCATCAACCAAACTAGTCGAAATTCACCTTGACGAACTCAAGGAGAAAATTGACGCATTGGATTCGAATGCCTCTTCCAGTCAGCGACTCACCCTGACTAGCGAATACGGTTACACGCTGCTGCAGCTCAATCGTTTCGAGGAGGCGTGGCAACTGGCCCGCAAAAACCTTAATGAAGCGATTGCCGCTGATCACTGGCTCCAGGCCGTAGAGAGCTGTGACATCATGTTCCAAACTGAACAGGATGAATCGATCAAGGCACTGGCCCATGGCATCTGGCTCAGCGTCACCTTCCCGGTGGATCCGGAACTCAGTGTTGCCATGCTGCAACATCTGATAGAGGAGAGCCCCGACCGCTCTGATGGTGCAGCGGTGGCGGCAGCAACGGCCTGTTATATCGTCGGCCTTCGTGCCTCCGGTGAGCAGAGAGAGAGCCTGCTGTTCTTTTCCAACCAGCTGTTGGGACAGGTTGCACGCCGTCACAGCCAGGTAGAGGAGCAAGAGATCTTTAACTTCTGGGTACAACAGCTTGAGCTTGATGATCCAGAAAAATTTATTCCGCGCCTGGCCCAAGTGTTGGACCTACTCACAGCTGATGACTGGTGGTTTGAACGTGAGCACCTGAGAGAAAAGATTCCTGACTAACCCGGGATGGAAAGCAATGTACTGGCAAGAAGACACAAACAATGCACAATTTACCACTCCCGATGATGTCGTGGATCTGGTCTATCAGATTCGCTGCACTTCCCTACCGGTTGATCATGCGTGGGCGTTGGCAACCGCAATCAAAGGAGCACTACCCTGGTTTCCCGAAGAGCCTCTGGCCGGTCTGCATCTGATTCATGTAGCTGATTCCGGCAACGGCTGGGAGAGGCCCTACGGGGCCCATGAACTACTCTACCCCTCACGCCGCACTCGACTAGTGCTTCGCATGCCCAAAGAGAGGTTAGATGAAGCTATGGCACTGGTAGGGATGACCCTTGACATCTCAGGGCACCTGCTTGAAGCGGAGAAAGCAAAGAGCCGTAAATTGAGCGTCACCGATATTCTCTATTCCCGATACGTTATCTCAGACCCAGCATGGAGTGAGGTCGAGTTCATCGACTGGGCGGTCAGCCAACTTAAATCCATGAGGATACAGTTCAAGAAGATACTCTGTGGCAAGATCAGCCAACTGGCAACACCACAGGGAATATTGATGACCCGTAGCCTGATGGTGGCCAATCTCTCATTTGAAGATGCGATACATCTGCAGGAGCAAGGCATTGGAGAGGGGCGAACTATGGGTTGCGGACTCTTTATCCCTCAAAAATCTTTTTGAGGGCAGCGCAAAAAAAACATTATCACCTAGATGTTTAAATTTACTCCCAGTAGCTTTAACATACTAGGGATCAAAAAAATCCTTCTTCGGACCACTGCCCAATCTAACAATGGGCAGTTTACTGGTCCGGGGGGCACAATTTCGAGAAGGAGAAAACTATGTCATACGAAGTTAATGGTACCACTATCCCTACCAATCCCAACGGTTATCTGGATAACCTGGAAGACTGGAATAAGGATGTTGCAGCAGTCATCGCCGAGGCTGAGGGCATCACCCTGAGTGACAAAGCATGGGAAATCATCGATCACCTACGCGATGAGTACTTCAATAACGGCGGCAACCAACCCAATGAGCGCAACATGGTCAAGCACTTCAAAAAAGTGTGGACCGACATCGAGAAGATGGACACCAAGGCACTCTACATTCACTTCCCCATGGGTCCCGCCAAGCAGGCAGGCAAGATTGCCGGGCTGCCCGAGACCAAGCGTAAAGGCGGTTACTGAGTAAGCTTCTTAAAGATACTCAAAAAAGGCCCACAAGACAGATGTCTTGTGGGCCTTTTTCTTTGGTCGCCAGTATGTAGGGCGCAATAAGCACAGGGGTTGTAAAAGTATCGCGCCATTAGCCCTCTCCCACATAGGAGGGTGCCGAAAAAGCCCCCTCTCCCCACCGGGGGAGAGGGTTAGGGTGAGGGGAATCAATGGGTAACTTATTGATTTAATACACCCTCATCCTAACCTTCTCCCTCGTAGGAGGGTGTCGCAAAAGTCCCCTCTCCCCACCGGGGAGAGGGCTAGGGTGAGGGGGATCAATAGGTAAGTTATTGATTTAATACACCCTCCTTAGGGAGAAGGAACTGGAGCTTCTACCACACTCTGTCATAACGAACTAAGTGAATACTTTCACAACCTCATAGCGCATTGCGCCACCAGGAAGCTGAATAAACCACCTGAAATAAAAAAGGGCGAAGAGGTATAAACCCCATCGCCCTTTCTCTTTAGGGCCGGAGAAAACCGGCCAGAAGCTCAGCCACTAACTACTTCTTGGCGTTACGCTCTCTGGTCTCTTTGATCACCACCTCAGCCACACTGTTCGGACAGGGTGAATAGTGCGAGAACTCCATTGAGAACTGGCCACGACCGGAAGTCATAGTACGCAGGTCACCGATATAACCAAACATCTCACTCAGCGCCACATCAGACTTGATGCGAACACCAGTGGGGCCTGCCTCCTGGGACTTGATCATACCGCGGCGACGATTGAGATCACCGATCACATCACCGACATGATCCTCAGGCGTAAAGACATCGACCTTCATGATTGGCTCCAGTAGCTGCGGTGAAGCCTTAGGGATAGTCGTACGGTAAGCCGCCTTGGCGGCAATCTCGTATGCAACAGCAGAGGAGTCCACAGGATGGAAAGCACCGTCCTTCAGTATCACTTTCACATCCAGCAGCGGGAAGCCGGCCAGAGTACCCTCAGCCATGCTCTTCTTGAAGCCCTTATCTATTGCAGGCCAGAACTCACGAGGAACGTTACCACCGGTCACCTTCGATTCGAATTCATAGCCGGAGCCAACTTCACCAGGCTCGATAATGTAATCGATTTTGGCAAACTGACCGGAACCACCGGTCTGTTTCTTATGGGTATAGCTATCTTCCACACGCTTGGTAATGGTCTCGCGGTAAGCCACCTGAGGCTTACCAACGCCAACTTCAACACCATGAGTACGCTTGAGAATATCGATCTTGATATCCAGGTGCAGCTCTCCCATACCTTTAAGGATGGTCTCGCCACTCTCTTCATCGGTTTCAACATGGAAAGAGGGATCTTCCTGAATCATCTTACTCAGGGCGATACCCATTTTCTCTGAACCACCTTTGTCTTTAGGGGCAACGGCAATAGAGATAACGGGATCGGGGAAAACCATCGGCTCCAGAGTCGCTGGTTTTTTCGGATCACAGAGTGTATGGCCGGTCTGAGTGTTCTTCATGCCAATCAGTGCAACGATGTCACCCGCCTGGGCGCCATCAAGCTCGATACGCTCATCGGCATGCATCTCGACGATGCGCCCGATACGTTCGGTCTTGCCGGTAAAGGTGTTGAGCACGGTGTCACCCTTCTTGATTTTACCGGTATAGATGCGGGTAAAGGTCAGCGCTCCGAAGCGGTCGTCCATGATCTTGAATGCCAGGGCGCGCAGAGGACCGCCGGGATCCACGACGGCAAATTCACCCGTCTCGTTACCCTCCATATCCACTTCAGGCTGAGGCTTAACCTCGGTCGGGCTGGGCAGGTAATCGACGACGGCGTCCAGCACCAGCTGAATTCCTTTATTCTTGAAAGCAGAGCCACAGTAGGTGGGGAAGAAGTCGAGTGCAATGGTGCCCTTACGGATGCAGCGCTTGATATCGTCCATGGAGGGCTCTTCACCGTCCAGATACGTTTCCATCACATCGTCATCCTGCTCTACTGCAGTCTCAATTAGTTTCTCACGCCACTCTTCCACTTTATCTGCCATATCGGCAGGAACATCGCTGATGTTGTAGTTGGTGGGATCACCTGAGTCATCCCAGGTCCACGCCTTGCGGGTCAGCAGATCAACGACACCGATAAAGTCATCTTCAGTACCGATCGGCAGAACCATTACCAGTGGGTTGGCTGCAAGTACTTTCTCGACCTGACCAACAACACGGTAGAAATCAGCACCGAGACGATCCAACTTATTGACAAGAATGACACGGGAAACACCGGATTCATTGGCGTAGCGCCAGTTGGTCTCTGACTGGGGCTCAACACCACCGGAACCACAGAAAACACCCACACCGCCGTCGAGCACTTTGAGAGAGCGGTAAACTTCGATGGTGAAATCAACGTGCCCAGGAGTATCGATGATATTCATGCGGTGGCCATTCCACTCGCATGAGGTAGCAGCAGACTGAATGGTGATGCCGCGCTCCGCTTCCTGTTCCATGAAATCGGTGGTCGCTTCACCATCATGCACCTCACCGGTCTTGTGAATCTTACCGGTCAGTTTCAGGATGCGCTCAGTGGTGGTCGTTTTACCAGCATCCACGTGAGCGAAGATACCGATGTTGCGGTAACGGGAAAGGTCTGTCATGTCGGCTCTCAAATAAAATTAAAAAGTAGATAAGTTACTGGTGACCACCCTATGAGCACGCCTCAGAGGGACCTGTTGTTTCCTGATTGGTATCGGTGAAAAACCACCAACCCGTCTCCATTTGCGCGCCGGCACCGAGCGCGAACAGGAGTAAAATCTGCAACCCATTGATTACACTGAACTTTTACAAGAAACGTCGAATATCAGCCCGCTAGCGTAACACAAAACGGATAAAACCCTTAATACTGTTTACCAGCCTACTCAAACGGCCGTAGCCAGAACACCTTCCAGCAACCCCGCATCAACGGGGTAATCGAGGGCGGCAAATACAGGATAGCGCTCCATCATCTTATCTAAACGCGGACGGTGTCCCCCATCAATGAAAACGATCAACTTCGCCTCAGGAGCATAGCGCTGAAGCGTGGCACAGAGAGACTCAAGGTTGCTCATCCGATCGCGTAGATCGGGATCGAAATGAAACTCCGCCACAACCACTGCCGGGCAGTTCTTTTTCAGCCACCCCTGAGCCTTGCGTACTGAGTAGACCTTACTGGAAGAGAATCCCTTCTCCTGATAAAGCGCAGTAAAATCGGGATAACCTCCCATCTCTATAATGGACAAGAGTTGTAGCTCCGGCATACTGCCTACCCCTTTGGTTAAGGGCTCGCGAAACAATAACTCCCTGTTTTGGAACGCCGATCCATCCCGCCTGACTGCGTTGTGAAAACTTGAAAGATACTGATATTCCAGCGTTTTCACGTCTTGCCAGACGGGCGCCTCGACGCTCCAAAATCAGGTACTTATTACTTCGCGAGCCCTAAGAAGCCTCTGATCAATTCGTAAATTTATATCTTGCATCCAAAACATCCGGACTTTGCCTTGTAAATCTTCGCAATAACCTGCTATTACATGCAATTTACGCCTTCAAAACCCTGCGGGAGTGAGGATTCACACAAGCCCCGAAGGGGTAAGGCACAAGGATGTGCCGAATAACCCGAACATTTTGAATCACAATCTACTTCAACCAGAATTAATCTGTGGCCTCTTGAATATGTACTCCATAGCAATTGCCGGATAACCCACTTATGCTATGGCAAAGAAACTTATGAATCATTCGTGATTACTTTAAAAGAACCTCATTAAGAGACTCTTAATAAAAGACGATATCACCGCAAGGCATATTTATGAAACTCAACATTATTATCCACGACCACTCAATGGACCTGGAAATACCGGATCAATTTATCGAGTCATCCAGCGACGCTTTTGATCGTCTCGATACCCAGATGGACAAAGGGGCCCAGTCGGGGCAGGAGTGGATTGACAAGCCCGATCAGCATCAGCGCTGCCAGATCGCAGCAGACAAGCTACTCACCGCACTGGAGACTGACAACCACGGGCTTGCAATGATCAGCGCCGGCTATATTGTCAGCCGGATGCCCGATATCAAGCGCGTCAGGATCGACACCTCCGGTGAACCCAACGGCACCGGATTTGAATAGTACCGCAACACTGCAGTCAGGCAGTTTTCAAAAAAAAAGACCAACTACATCTATTCAATCGTAAATTTTCCTAGTAAAATACTATGTAATTATACTGTTATTAAAGCGACTAAACCTGGAGTTAACCTTTCATGGCCTTACGCCTAAAGACCCACTGGCACAAAGAGGGGACCGAACGCTCACTGGAGGAGATTGCCGGCGCCATCGCCTTCAATAGCTGGCGTATCGCCATGGACAAAGCGATCACCCTCCATGGAGAGGATTTTGTCTACAGTAACGATGTTCAGCGACTGGCAGTCATCTCCGAGTACCTGATATTCGAAGCACAAATCGCAGAACGGATGAGCCACGGAACGCTGGATGACGAAGAGCGCCACAGCCTGATTACCCATCTGGTGATGAAAATGGCCGCCCACCTTGAGGAAAATAGCAGCGATCTCCTCGGACCAGGTGATTACCAGAGCGCCTTTGTCGACCTTTTCAACCAACGCTCTGCCGAATATTCTGAATTTGGTTTCAGCAAAGACGGTCCCAGCTACCCCTTCCTGCGCCACCTCGGGTTCGAGATCCAGCAGTTGATGGGTGGCGAACATGAGAACCGCTGGGTAATTGATCAGGTGATGGATAAAGATGCACCCGAGGTCTACAAGAAGCTGAAACGGGTGATTCGGAGTCTATTTTTGTAGCCTGGAACTTAAATTCTGCACAATAACCCTAAAAACCACACTTAGAGAAATTAGGCTCCGAAGTGTGTTCTTCGCGAACAAGTTCGTTCCTACCCCAGATTACATAGACCGGCTAGATTTATTGGAGATGCAATGCGCCCCGCACAACTGTTAACCGTACTGGATTGTGAATTCATCAGCACCAGTGAAGGCCTCCACACACCAGTCATGCTCTGGGGGGCACCCGGGGTGGGGAAATCCCAGATGGTCGCCCAGATTGCACAGCGACACAGTGCGCCGGTAGTCGACATTCGCCTATCGCAGATGGAGCCAAGTGACCTGCGTGGCATTCCGTTCCGGGTAGGCGACAGTGTGGAGTGGGCGATACCGGCACTGCTGCCCAACACAGAGAAGCACGGCACCAGAGGTGTTCTGTTTCTTGATGAGATCACCTCCGCTCCGCCTGCGGTCTCCGCCGCCGCCTATCAGCTGATTCTCGACCGGCGTCTTGGGGACTACAAGGTACCCGACGGCTGGGCCATTTTTGCCGCCGGCAACCGCCAGGGAGATCGCGGCGTCACCTACACTATGCCCGCCCCTCTGGCTAACCGTTTTTCTCACTTCGAGGTAGACACCCACCTTGATGACTGGGTGCTCTGGGCCTACCGTAACAGCATTGATGAACGGATCATCGCATTCCTTCGCTTTCGCCCGGAACTACTGTTCGACTTCGATCCAGCCCACAATCCTGTAGCCTTCCCCTCCCCCCGTTCCTGGGAGTTCGCCCATCGCGGCCTACAGAAGTTTTTTGACCACCCCGAGCTATTGCAAGGTACGCTGCAGGCCTGCGTAGGTCCAGCCGCCGGAGTCGAGTTGCACGCCTTCGTCAACAGCATTGAACAGATGCCCGACCTGGACGGCATCATCGCCGGTGATGAAGTGGCAGTACCCGGCGAGATTGATCTCCAGTACGCCGTAGCCGCCGCTCTGGTGGGGCGTGCTATCCGCTCCAAGGGCAGTGCCGACCGCAACCGGATCATCGATAACATACTCATTTATGCCGGACGCTTCCCCCAACGTGAAATGGGGGTCATGCTGGTCTCCGATATGCACCGTGCCATCGGCAATGCGCTGTTCGAGGCGCCACAATTCAATAACTGGGCTCAGGCGGTATCGGATGTGATGCTGTTTGAATGAGTTGGCAGTTGGCAGTTGGCAGTTGGCAGTTGGCAGTTGGCAGTTGGCAGTTGGCAGTTGGCAGTTGGCAGTTGGCAGTTGGCAGTTGGC
>JBEVXU010000006.1:0-146797 GCA_040505895.1 Sedimenticola sp.
TTTCATATCCTGAACAGAAGCCATTGACAGAGAAGGTAAAAATGAGAAATCAGTGCTAATAGTTGACAGGTCAATCCATATCAGGAGCGAATTTATTCGCGATCAGGCTCCGGGGCATGTTCTTCGCGAACAAGTTCGCTCCTACCCCCGGTTCCCCGATTATGGTGCATAGCCATATTGTTTGTATACAGACACATTGTGTAGATGTGTTGGATTTTCTCTGAGTTCTCAGTGTTCCTTTTTGCCCCTCCTGAGCTCATGTTTAGGTGTTATTACCTGCCCAGCAGGGGCTGTTGCCGCTATTTGCCTGTTTCTCATCGGGAACTTTGCATATAATGCACGGTTTTGGGTCTGAGTCTGGGTCATGCAGGTTATCCGCGGTCTCCACAATTTGCGCCCCCGACACCGGGGCTGCGTTGCCACTATTGGTAATTTCGATGGTGTGCACCTTGGCCATCAGGCGGTATTTGCTCACCTGCGTGAGAAGGGGTTGGAGCTCGGCTTGCCGACAACGGTAATCACCTTTGAGCCACAGCCGCTGGAGTTTTTTGCACCTGATCGTGCACCTGCCCGACTCACCCGCATGCGTGAGAAGCTTCAGGCGCTTAAGGATTCAGGGATAGATTGTACCGTGTTGCTGGAGTTTGGCCAAAAATTGGCGGCGATGCCGGCACCTGTCTTTGTCCAGGAGTTGCTGGTTGAAGGGCTTGATATCCGTTACCTTTTTGTCGGCGATGACTTCCGATTTGGCCGTGGTCGTGAGGGTGATATCGGGCTGCTGCGCAGGGTTGGCGATCAGCACGGCTTTGGCGTCGAGAATATGAATACCTTTGCCGTTGGCGAAGAGCGGGTGAGCAGTACCCGCATCCGTGAGGCTTTGGCCCAAGGTGATCTGGAGCAGGCAGAGCACAATCTCGGGCGGCCCTATCGGATCTGTGGGCGGATCGCCCACGGTGATGCCCGTGGACGCACCATCGGCTTCCCCACTGCCAATGTGGATCTTCACCGTAAAGTGAGTCCATTGCGCGGTGTCTATGCCGTCGAAGTCCAGGGCCTTGAAGAGGGTCGGCTGCCGGGGGTGGCCAATATCGGTAACCGGCCGACGGTGGAGGGGGATGACCGCTATCTCCTGGAGGTGCACCTGTTCGATTTTTCGCGCATGATCTACGGAGAGCATGTGCAGGTGGAGTTCCGTAAGAAACTGCGGGATGAGAAGCGCTTTGACTCCTTTGAACAGCTGCGTCAGCAGATTGAACAGGATGCTGAAGCAGCACGACAATTTTTTACCATTTAATCTAGATTAACTTGAGAAGGCAGTAAGCCGTGGCTGAATATAAAAGTACCTTGAATCTCCCCAAGACCGCTTTCCCAATGAAAGGGAATCTGGCTAATCGTGAGCCGCTGATGCTGAAGCAGTGGGAAGAGATGGACCTCTACAAGAAGATTCGTGAGGCTTGTGCCGGACGTCCGAAGTTTATTCTGCACGATGGACCTCCCTATGCCAACGGTGAGATTCATATCGGCCACGCCGTCAACAAAATACTCAAGGATATTATTGTCAAGAGTCGTACTGTGGACGGCTTCGATGCCCCCTACGTACCGGGCTGGGACTGTCACGGTCTGCCGATCGAGCTGCAGGTGGAGAAGAAGGTAGGCAAGCCAGGCCATAAGGTGAGTGCCGCCGAGTTCCGGGTCGCTTGCCGCAAATACGCCACCAAACAGGTGGATAAACAGCGTATCGATTTTAAACGCCTGGGTGTCACCGGTGACTGGGATAATCCCTATCTCACTATGGATTATAAGACTGAGGCCAACATCATCCGTGCCCTCGGTCGCATCGTCGATAACGGCCATATCCACAAGGGCTCAAAGCCGGTCCACTGGTGTACCGACTGCGGTTCTGCATTGGCTGAAGCGGAAGTTGAGTATAAGGACAAGGAGTCCTTTACCATCGATGTCCGTTTCAAGGTGCTTGATGATGAGTCGTTGATGGCACGCTGTCACTCGGTGCCTGAGGGGCACGGCAGCGGTCCCCTCTCCATGGTGATCTGGACCACCACCCCCTGGACCCTCCCCGCCAACCAGGCGGTGTGCCTCAATCCCTCTCTCGATTACGCCGTGGTGCAGGCGGACGGCCCCCAAGGTAAGGAGCGTCTGCTGGTGGCCGAGGGGCTATTGAAAGAGACGATGGATCGTTGGGGCATCGAGCACTACAACGTCATCGCCTACGGCCGCGGCGATGCCTTCGAAGGATTGAAGCTGCAACACTGTTTCTACGACCGCGAAGTGCCGGTCATTCTTGGGGAGCACGTTACCCTCGAAGCGGGTACCGGTGCCGTCCACACGGCGCCCGGCCATGGTCTCGATGACTATATCGTCGGTCAGCGCTACGGCCTGCCGGTAGATAACCCGGTAGGTGGCAACGGCTGTTTTGTCGAGGGGACAGAGTTGTTTGCCGGTGAGCATGTATTTACCGCCAACGAGAAGGTTATCGAGGTACTGAAGGCCCACGGTGTGTTGGTTCATGAGGCGCGTGTAGCCCATAGCTATCCTCACTGCTGGCGTCATAAAACACCGATCATCTTCCGTGCCACGCCCCAATGGTTTATCAGCATGGAGCAGCAGGGGCTGCGCGAGACAGCAATGGCGGAGATCGCCAAGGTTGAGTTTACCCCGGACTGGGGTCGTGCCCGTATTGAGGGCATGGTGGAGGGCCGCCCTGACTGGTGTATCTCCCGTCAACGTACCTGGGGTGTACCTATAGCACTCTTTTTCAATAAGGTTAGCGGTGAACTCCATCCCGAGACCCCCCGCCTTGTTGAGGAGGTGGCTAAGCTGGTCGAGGAAGAGGGCGTTGAGGCCTGGTTTGCTCTGGAAGTGAAGGACCTGCTAGGTGACGAAGCGGATCAGTACGACAAGGTGCAGGATACCCTCGATGTCTGGTTTGATTCGGGGGTGACGCATCACTCCGTCCTCAGGGAGCGTGAAGATCTGCATTTTCCGGCAGAGCTCTATCTGGAGGGTTCAGACCAACATCGCGGCTGGTTCCAGTCCTCCCTGCTGACTTCGGTGGCGATCAACAACTGCGCCCCCTACACCGGGGTGCTGACTCATGGCTTTACCGTCGATGCCAAGGGACACAAGATGTCCAAATCGGTGGGTAATGTGGTGAGCCCGCAGAAGGTGATGAATGTGCTTGGAGCCGATGTCATCCGCCTATGGGTGGCGGCCACCGACTACAGCGGTGAGATGACGGTCTCTGACGAGATTCTCAAGCGCACCTCCGATGCTTATCGCCGCATCCGCAATACCAATCGTTTCCTCTTGGCCAATCTCAACGGCTTTGACCCCGTCACTGACTGCGTGGCGGTGGAAGAGATGGTTGAGCTGGATCGTTGGGCGGTGGATCGTGCCCTGCAGTTGCAGGGAGAGATACAGGAGGCTTACAAGAGTTACCAGTTCCACCTGATCTACCAGAAGATCCACAACTTCTGTGGCTCGGAGATGGGTGGTTTCTATCTCGATATCATTAAGGATCGGCAATACACCACGCCGGAGAATAGTCTGGTGCGTCGTTCCTGTCAGACTGCGGTCTACCATATCATCGAAGCGATGGCTCGCTGGATGGCGCCGATTCTCAGTTTTACCGCCGAAGAGATCTGGCTGCAGATACCGGGTGAGCGCAGTGAGACCATCTTTACCGAGACCTGGTACGAGGGGCTCTTTGCTCTGGATGAGGGTGATAGTTTTGATCGTGATTTCTGGGCCCAGGTGATGGCGGTACGCACATCGCTTGCCAAGCAGTTGGAGGTACTGCGCAAGGAGGGGACTATCGGTTCATCTCTGGATGCGGAAGTCGACCTCTACTGTGATGATGCACAGCTGGCGATGCTGGAGAAACTCGGTGAGGAACTGCGTTTTGTACTGATTACCTCCTATGCCCGCCTGCATCCGATGAGTGAGAGGCCTGCTGAGGCTGTAGAGACCGAAGTGGCAGGTGTTAGCTTGGTAGCCGTTGCATCTGGGCGGACCAAGTGTGTCCGCTGCTGGCACCACCGTGAGGATATCGGTGGTAACGATGCCCATCCCGAGCTCTGTGACCGCTGTGTCGAGAATGTAGAGGGTGTCGGCGAGAGTCGGCAGTTTGCTTAAGGCCTCTTGATGCTCCGCTGGTTAATTCTATCGCTGGTTATCATTGTTCTCGATCAGGTGAGTAAACAGCTGGCCGAGACGATGATGCTCGCCTACGAGACCGTGCCGGTGATGCCGTTTTTCAACCTCACACTTGCCTATAACGAGGGAGCGGCCTTCAGCTTTCTCAGTGACCAGGGTGGTTGGCAGCGCTGGCTCTTCGTTGTACTGGCTACAGTGGTGACTCTGGTGTTGGTCGGCTGGCTTGCCCGGCTGCGGGATGAGCGGATACTGGCGATCTCTCTGGCGCTGGTGATTGGCGGTGCCGTAGGCAATCTCATCGACCGGCTGCTATTCGGCCATGTAATCGATTTTCTCGACGTCTACTACGGGACGTGGCACTGGCCCGCGTTCAATATTGCCGACTCGGCGATCACCATTGGTGTAGTGCTACTGCTGCTAGATAGCTTCTTTGAAGGGTCAAAGAGAGAGTCGTCTTAGGTATGGACCCGTCAAGCAGGCGCTGCTCCCGCCACCTGTTGTATTCGGCCTCTCGGTTTATCAATGGCCGCCACAACCACTTGACCCGGTCGGGGGAAGAGTAATGAGTCAGATTCAGGGGTCGGCAAGGAACGGTACGGCTCTGTTCTCTTCGTTTGGTGAAAGCAAATTTCTATCCCTGTCCGCAATTTTTAGAAGGTGGTTACTGTAACCCTTCTTCCATGCATTGCAGGTGTTAGGGTCTTTCGCTTTAAGTATTCCCGTCTCGATCAGGGCCACAGCTCTGCAGCCAAGTCCGCACTCCTCGAATGAATCACAATCAGCGCAATCTGCATTCTCAGATAGCAGGTCCTCTTTCTTCATGTCCGCAATCTCTCGGAGGATGGAATCGCTCCAAAGTTTGGTGAGTGGCCGCTGAAAGACGCTGGGCATTTTTTCGTGAATTCCGCTTTCAACATAGCCGGGGCAGGGCAGCAAAGTTCCATCAGGAAGCAGATAGGGCCGCTCCCTGCATGATCCACAGTCATGGCTCTCCGGTTTGTAGGTTGGCTTGTATGTTTTGCCCGCCTCTCCCTTGAATCCTGTGAATAGACCAGATAATTGCAGATTGAAGGGTCTCTTGTCCTTAAGCCAGGCTTGCAACAGTGTTTCGTATAGCCTGACTTCGTCATCAAGGGACAGGGCTGTAGTGGACGTTTTCCAGTTTCCCACCCGCCAGGGCGTTGCCACTCGCCAGGAACTCACTCCCAGATCCCTCATTAATTTGTACGTTTGCAGCATCTGCTTTGCATTTGTGGCGTCAAGTGATGTTGCTACAACCACGGGGAAATCTGCAGACTTGAGCATTTCAATTGCTTCAATGACTCTGGGTTCGCTCTTTGTGCTGCCTCGCATTTCATCATGTGCGCCAACGCCGTCAAAGCTGATTTGGAACGTGGGTTGGTATCCTGCACTTTTGATGGCTGTTAAATGCTCTGAAGTGATAAGAAGTCCGTTAGAGTATATCTGATTGAGGTAAATACCATTTGTAGCCAGTGCGGCGACAATATCGAGAATGTCCCTTCTCATGAAGGGTTCTCCTCCAGTCAAAGAGACATTTAGAACGTTCGCTTCTACGAACTGGTCGATCAGGCCCAGCATATCCGACAAGGGTAACTCCCCATATCGGCCGGAAGGTGACTCCATAAAACAGTGCCGGCAGTTCAGATTACAGCGGCCGGTAATACACCAGTGAATGCCGGAAAGCTGAGGGTTGTTCGCCTTGCGATACGCCTGGTGAGTTGACCTGAGGTCTCCCTTATTGCATGTCTCAGCAATGTCCTGATTGATCAGGGCATCGAGTAATGCATTGTGTTCGGGAAGAAATGCAAATGAATCGAAGTTCGTGTTGCCATCGCATGAATCGGCAACGTAGAAAGCTTTCTTAGTGAGCGGGCGCGCCTCACCGGTTTTCCGGTTTACAATGGCAATGGGTGTGTCGGACCAGCCCCGCAAAAGCCAATCGCTGCCTAGCCTGGCATAGCGTTCTGACATGGTAGTTATGCCCTATGCCCCGAGTAGTGGGTGGTCAGGAATAGAGGTTCGTTGACCAGGAAAAGATCTTTGTCAGACTATCAGCTTGGCGGCTGTGAGCAGATAAGATTCAGAGAGCCTTCACCGCAACCATCATTTGCATAGGCGCCGTGAGCGCAAGGAGGATCGGGTGGAGGTGGAGCATAAGTCCAGGCCCAGTCGCACAATCTGGTTTCTGTCGAGGGTGCTGTTTCAGGCTTTGGCTTGGGTTGATTCCTCGCGGCCACCAGGTCCTCGGTAGTGAATTCAAAACCGGCTGCTTTGGCTATTTCAATGAGTTCCAGCATTACTGGCTCAAGATTTTTTGTTGCTTTGTTATCAAGTGTCCTCAATATATCCTGTAAGGCACTGTCTTCTTCAACTTTCTCATAAAACCGGGCTACGTTTTTTGCTGACATAGATCTGCTACCCCGCCATTGGAAATGTTCTAGTCTGATATCGAGGGGTTTCGCTTCACCTCGACTCTACATCTGTTTTACAAAACACACGAACATTGTAGCACTCAAGTGTTCAAATGCACGAAGGAGCGATAGGTTTTTATGGGCGTCCGATCCTCTGGGTTGACTCCGGCGTAACATCAAGCAGCAACTGGAGGTAAAGATGGGTTAATAGCGGTGTTTTTTGGTTTAGCCGGTTCACTCCAGGCCACGTCTGGCCCCTATTTTCCCCTCAAGTTCCTTATAAAACCTCTTCCAGTCAAATGCCGGGCCGGGGTCTGTTTTGCGGCCCGGGGAGATATCGCTGTGGCCAGTGATTCGCTCAGGGGTAATGGCGGGGTAGATCGTCATGATCTCCCGGGTTGCTGTCGCCAGCGAGTGGTACTGTTTATCGCTGTAGGGGATATCGTCAGCCCCTTCCAACTCGATACCGATGGAAAAGTCGTTGCAGTGCTCCTTATCGTCAAAACAGGAGACGCCGGCATGCCATGCGCGCTGGTCGAGAGGGACGTACTGAATCAGCTCACCATCGCGGCGGACCAGCAGGTGAGTGGAGACCTGGAGCTGGTGGATCTCCCCGAAATAGGGGTGAGCATCAGGATCCAGCCGGTTGAGAAAGAGATCTTCAATCCAGGGGCCGCCAAACTCATGCGGCGGCAGGCTGATATTGTGGATCACCAGCAGATCCACCCCGCACCCGGTGGGGCGTTCGTCCCGGTTGGGTGAGAGGCATAGCCGTGCCGTGGACAGCTGCACCCCGCCACCAGGGCTCATCTGTTACGCAACCCCTTGACTACCATGTCGGTGTAGCTAACGATGCCAAGGATTTCCCCGCCCTGGATCACCGGTGCGCGGGAGAGGTCATAACGGGCGAAGAGGCGGGCGCAGTAGCGGATATCCATCTCAGGGTCCACCGTGATTACCGGCTTCGACATGATCTCATAGATATTGATACGCTTCGGCTCTCGGTCTTTTGCAAGCACCTTGCGGGCGATATCAGAGAGCATCACCAGGCCGTATTCGTCATGTTCGTGGCGCTTATTTACCACCAGTGTCTTGGTTTCAACGTGGACCATCTTGTCCAGGGCCGCTGCGACGGTGTCCATGCCGTCTACTCGGTCAAAATTGCTCTTCATTATATCGCGGACACGGATGATTTCTCGCTCGCTCATAGCTCTTCCTCTACTACGCTGGTCAGTTCTTCAATTTGATGGCTGACGCCAACGGCATCTTCCACGTCAATCTGGAAAGCGATGCCGGTACCCGGTTTTACATCGAACTCCCCCACCTTTGCGATGGTTTCAAGAATCGTGCGGCAGAGGTGCTCCTCCACCAGCAGCAGCACCATATCACGCTGAATCTCTAGGTTGAGCCCAAAGAAAGTTTTGTTTTTCTGCACCCCTTCACCGCGGGCCTGGTTAATCACAGTAGATCCGGTGGCTCCGGCTTCTCTCGCTGCGTCAAGTACGGCATTGGTCTTGCCGTCTTCGATAAGAGTGATGATCAGTTTAAAGTGCATTAGCTATCCTCCAGATGTTCTGGTCGGTTTTTCAGTTACGTTCTAAATTGCGTTTGGCGAGCCACTCGCTGAGCTGCGCATAGCCCATGACACTTATAATGGGAAATAAGCTGGCAAAGGCGATAAGGCCGAAGCCGTCGAGTACCGGGTTACGTCCTGGAATATTGCTCGCAAGTCCAAGACCGAGGGCCGCCACCAGAGGTACGGTTACCGTTGAGGTGGTTACGCCGCCTGAGTCGTAGGCGAGGGCGATGATTGATTTTGGACAGTAGAGGGTCTGGACAATTACCACTATATAGCCGGTGATAATGTAGTAGTGCAGCGGTGTGCCGGTAACGATGCGGTAGGCGCCGAGAGAGATGCCGACAGCAACGCCAAAGGCAACGGCGAGGCGCAGCCCCCAAGTGCCGACGGCGCCACCGGAAACCTGATTCGCTTTGATTGCCACGGCAATCAGTGATGGTTCGGCAATAGTGGTGGAGAAGCCGATGGCAAAAGCGAAGAGATAGACCCACAGATAGTGTTGCCAGTTGTCTGAGATCTCAGCGCCCGTCTGCTGGATGCCGAGAAACTCCGGTGCGGTGAGCTGCTCCGCCATCAACTTGCCGAGAGGAAACAGTGCCTGCTCCAGTCCCTGCAGGAAAAAGGCAAGGCCGAGAAGGACGAAGCCAAAACCGACCAATACCTGGCGCAGATTTGCGATGTTCTTGCGCAGCACAAAGAATTGGAAACCAAAGAGGATGGCGGCAATCGGCAGCACATCCGTAACGGTGGCAAGAAGGGTATCTAAAAAGTCACCGGCCCAATCGATCATAGGATCATCCCGTAGGCCATAACGAAGATCATCGGGGTGAGGGAGGCGAAGGCGATAAGGCCGAAGCCATCAGTCATCGGGTTACGACCCCGGATACTGGTGGCGAGGCCGACGCCGAGAGCTGTGACCAAAGGGACAGTGATGGTAGAGGTGGTTACGCCACCGGAGTCGTAGGCGATGCCGATAATCTCTGCCGGGGCAAAAAACGTCATGATAACGATGCCGAGGTACCCTCCCATGATCAGGTACTGTACCGGCCACCCTTTGATGATGCGCAGCACACCGATGACGATAGCCAAGCCAACGGAGAGGGCAACCGTCAGACGCAGACCGTCGGCATAGCTCTGTATCGACGCTTCAGTGTTTTCAATCAAGTTGCCTGCTGCCGCCACACGTCCCGCCTCATCTGCCACTGCTATCAGCGCCGGTTCCGCCACCGTGGTGCCGAAGCCGAGGGCGAAGGCAAACAACAGGAGCCAGAAAAGACTGCCTTTGGTGGCGAAGTCGTGGGCCATCGATTCGCCGATAGGAAAGAGCCCCATCTTCAGGCCGTGGATAAACAGTGTCAGCCCGATTACCACCTGCAGAGTGCCTCCCAGCAGGCCGATCAGATCAGGGATGGGCTGCTGAAAAACCAATAGCTGAAAGAAGGCGATCACCGCGATAATAGGCGTTAGATCGCGGATGCTATCCAGCATCGCTCTTCCAAGATGACGGCTCAATGTTTTCATTAATATTAACTGGGCAATATATGGTTTCTTATTATTGACTCAAAAGGGGCTGTGTGGGCCGGCTCTTTACTAGGCAAGACCAAAACTTGATGTGACAACCACCAATAGCTTACCAATAGCTTACCAATAGATAGCAGGATATAATATATATTTATGCCTGTTTAGTTATATCCGCTGGCTCAATTCAGTCTCTCTGCTGCGACTCAAGGCATGAGACAGGGTTCGTATTATATCAAATTAGTAAAAACCACTTCGATGCTATGTGAAGCTGTTCACGGCAGGCGGCTTCCGATGCATCCATACTCTACCCCAAAGTCCAATCAATAGAAGTTACACTCCTTTCAGCCAGTATAGGCAGGGCAATGGCGGCAACCAATAACATTATCGCGTTTGGTTCACTTCAGGATACGGATGTCACTGTCTCTTTCAAAGAGGAGTATAGGGGCAGCGTCAACGCCTGCCGACAAGTGATCCTCAAGCTTTTTCCTAAGCGGATGGATGCGCTGTTCCAGCGACTGGACGACACCCTCTATGTTCAGGCTGACAAGGCTGATAGTAATCTCCAGCAAACTCTCTATTTCGATGCGATGCGTGAGTTGCGTAGACAGCGTGATCCGATTGAGAGTCATTTCAATCAGCATCTCCTCGAGGGCTATGATATTTTTTGGCGGCAGGGGCCTTCCGACGTGATGCTGGAGAAAGGTGTTGACTTATCCATGGGGGATTTTTCTCTGGTTGAGGCTCATGATCTGGAAGAACAGCTTGCGGTCGGCAGCATGATCTCCAGAGGTGAAGGCAGCTACTCTAGGGAACTCTACGCCCTTGATCGCCGTTTCAGTCATCTACTGAACGATCTTGAAGTTTCCGGTAAATATAATCCGTTGTCGCCGGCAAAGATATGCACTTTTTTCAGCAGTGCGATAAACGACCTGTCTGTAGATCTTCGGGTAAAACTTGTGGTCTACAAGCAATTTGAGCTGGAGGTCGTTGGCCAGCTCAGTGGGCTCTATGACGAGGTCAATACGGTTCTGGCCAAGGCGGGTGTTTTACCACAGCTAAAGCATGGCGTACGGCGGAGTTCAGCTGGATCGGTACCCGTGCCCGCCCGGGAGGAACATGCGCCGGTTACTCCCGGTAATGAGGCGGAGGTTGCGCTGTCAAGTGTGCTGTTTGTCACACTGCAGCAACTTCTGGATCAGCGCCGGATTACCAGCGGCCGCGTACAAATTCCCTCCTCACAGATGCAGGTTGTTAATACCAATGATGTACTTTCCGCACTCTCTGCTCTGCAGCAGGGTGGGCCGTCTGCCGACGAGGTGAGGGGGGGGTTGTTCCAGGTATTGGGCGTCGCGGGTGAGGGTAAGAGCGGCAAGGCGATAAACCAGTCGGATGAGGATGCTCTTGATGTCATCTCCATGTTGTTTGAGTTCATCCTTGATGATCCAGGGCTGGCTGATGCGATGAGAGCGCTGCTGGCACGCCTGCAGATCCCGATGCTGAAGGTGACGATTCTTGATAAGAGCTTCTTTAGCAAGAAAGAGCACCCGGCAAGGAGGCTGCTTAACTCTTTGGCGCAGTCAGCAGTGGGTTGGAGTGAAGGCGCCGGCAGAGATGAAGGTGGTCTCTACAATGAGATTGAATCAGTGGTGAGCAGAATCCTTTCCGAATTCAGTGACGACATCGGGCTCTTCAAAGAGCTTAATCAACAGTTCGACGCCTTTTCCACCCAGCAGCAACGCGGTGCGCAGGTCACAGAGAAACGAGCCTCTCAGGTCACCCAGGGCAAGGAGCAGTTGCTTCAGGCAAAGAAGAGTGTGCAGAAACAGATTACCGTCTCTCTGGCAGGGCGCACCCAAGTGCCGGAAGTGGCAATGACACTCATTCAAGAGGGCTGGAAAGATGTACTGCAGCTGATCAGTCTGCGCCAGGGCTTGGACAGTGAGGCATGGAAAGACGCGGTTCAGATGATGGACCGTCTACTCTGGAGTGTTGAACCAAAACGAGATAAGAGTGAGCAGCAGAAGCTGCTGAAAACAATCCCTGAACTGCTGAGAGGACTACGCGCCGGGCTTGGTGATATTTCCTTTGATCAACACAAGATGACACGCCTGTTCAAGGAGTTACAAGTGTGCCATGTGAACTGTCTGCGCGGCGGTAGATCGCAGATAAAAATGGTTGAAGCGAAGAGTCAGGCAGTGGAAGAGGAGAGTGAGTCTGCGGGGCCGTTCTCCGAAGAAATTATATTGGAAAGTGGCGGAGGAGATGCCGGGGCTGTTGTAAAGGATGCATTCTATGATACTGCGGCCTCACTTGAGATTGGGACCTGGCTGGAGCTGAACGATGACCGCAGCGGAGGTCGTCGTGTGAAGCTCTCCTGGCGCAGTGAGGTGACAGACCGCTGTCTTTTCGTCAACCACCGGGGTATGAAGGTTGAGGAGATATCGGTGCATGGACTTGCTATCTGGTTTAGGAGCGGACGGGCGACAGTGATTGAGGCAGTTGGTGTGCCACTGATGGATCGCGCACTTGGCGCAATGCTGAAGGTGCTGAAAAAGGGTGACTCGGCTGAAGTGTCGAACGCCTGAACAGAACAGGGTTTTGTTTATTCCGCCCCCACAGGTTGTTGGGGGCTTTTTTTTGCCTGCAGCATACCGCTGATAACGGGTACAATTGTCCCCAGTTTAGATTTCAGAGATAGAGGAGATGTAATGAGTGAAAAAATGACCGATTCGGGCCTGAAGTATGAAGATCTGGTCGAAGGTGACGGCGAGGTTGCCGCCACAGGGCGCAAGGTGCTGGTGCACTATACCGGTTGGCTCACGAGCGGTGAAAAGTTCGACTCCAGTCTCGATCGCAATTCACCTTTTAACTTCAATCTGGGTGCCGGACAGGTGATCCGCGGCTGGGATGAAGGGGTTCAGGGGATGAAGGTAGGAGGAAAACGTAAGCTGACTATCCCTCCGCAGCTCGGTTACGGTGCCGCCGGTGCCGGTGGTGTGATACCGCCAAATGCTACCCTGGTTTTTGATGTCGAGTTGCTGGAGCTGCTTTGAAACTACCGCCAATGGATAGAATCCAGCGGCAGGTTCGTCTCGCCCTGGATGAGGATGTCGGCTCGGGCGACCGTACCGCCGCCCTGATCCCCAGTGACAGCCGTTCACGAGTGGAAGTGGTCTGCCGTGAGTCAGCTATCCTCTGTGGTACCGCCTGGTTCGATGAGGTATTTTGCCAGCTCAATCCTGAGATTGCGGTTGAGTGGTTGGCGGCTGATGGTGATCGGGTCGATGCGGGAAGTGTTATCTGCCGCCTCAAGGGCGATACTCGGGCACTGCTTACCGGTGAGCGGGCTGCTCTCAACTATCTACAGACGTTGTCGGCGACGGCCACCCAGGCACGGCAATATGCGGATGTCGTGGCGGGAACCAACACCCGTATTCTCGATACCCGGAAAACGCTTCCGGGACTGAGGCTTCAGCAGAAGTATGCGGTTCTTTGCGGTGGTTGCCATAATCACCGTGTCGGGCTCTATGACGCCATTCTGATCAAGGAGAATCATATCCGTGCAGCCGGGTCGGTGGCACTCGCCGTTGAGACGGCAATCGCTCTCGCACCTGATATAGAGGTGGAGGTAGAGGTGGAGAGCTTGGATGAGTTGCAACAAGCGATCAATGCTGGGGCACGGCGGGTGTTATTGGATAATTTTGGTCTCGTGCAACTGCGGGAGGCGGTGGCGCTTTCAGCTGGACGTGCGCGCCTGGAGGCTTCAGGTGGAGTTAGTTTGGAGACTATCCGAGCGATTGCAGAGACCGGTGTTGATGATGTCTCGGTCGGTGCACTGACCAAGGATTTGAAGGCGGTTGACCTGTCGATGCTGTTTCTTGAATGAAGTGTGTCTGTTGTCAGGCTTTTATATCGAGAAGGGAACCAATGGCCTCATCCGCTGCCTTAAAGGCTTTGACAGAGGCGGTGGTGTGATGACTGCTCTGGTGCAGCTCTACCATCGAACGCACCATGTCTTTGCTCGCAATCCTGCCGGAGAGGGCGTGGGCGCTTGCGATCTCTGAGGTGCTGCGGCGCATATTTTGAAGGCCTCGCTGTATGCCTTGTAATGCCGCGCCTGTGATTGAGTTGATTGCCATCGTTTGTTTCAGATCCACGCCTACCTACTTATATATATAAACGCTATTTTACATATTTCCAAGGTAACATTGAAAAAAATGCGATGGAGTGCAAATAATTAATGGAAACAGTTGTTTAAGGTTTAGGAATGTTGTTTTTTTATTCTTAGTTTGGAGTGTCGAAATACTCCATTGAAATGAGGTTAACGTTTTGAATAACAAAGGTATTATCGGTTTTGTTGCGCTATTTGGCATGGCTGCCTCAGTCCAGTCGGCGGAGTATCAGACGCTGGAGCAGCGACTTGGTTACACCATGGGTTTTCAGTATGGCCAGGTTGTCAAATCTCAAGGGGTTTCTATCGATAGCGCCGCTTTTGCCGCAGCGCTGAATGATGTGCTGCAGGGGAAGCAGCCACAGATGAAAATAGAGGCGATGAACGCCACCTTGGGTGAAGCTAAAAACAACCTGCTCAAAGCGAAAAAGGCGCAAGCCGGGGTGGCCCTTGAAAAGGGTAAGCATTTTCTCCAGGAGAATAAGGGGAAGAAGGGCGTAGTCACCCTGCCAAGCGGGCTGCAGTATCTGGAGCTTAAAGCGGGGAGTGGTGAGTCACCAAAGATGAGTGACAAGGTGACTGTTCACTACGAAGGCAAACTGACCAGCGGTCAGGTGTTTGATAGCTCTTATCGTCGGGGAGAGCCCGCCACTTTTCCTCTGGGAGGGGTGATTCCGGGATTCCGCGAGGCGCTTAGCTTGATGAAGCCGGGGGCTAAGTGGCAGGTCGTTATCCCCTCTGAGTTGGGTTATGGTCAGTCGGGTGCGCCTGGCTCGATCGGTCCCAATGAGGTACTTATATTCGATCTGGAGCTGATTTCAATTGCAGCTAAGTAGTTGAAGCCCAAGTAGCCGTTGTTGTGGCGCCGGAAAAGCTATTTTCCGGCGCCATAGTGAAGGCCCCGGTAAGAGGCTATTTTTTAGTTACATGAAACTCCTTCCGGGATACCCATTTTTTTCAGAATTGAAGAAAGTGGACAGATGTTGGTAAAACCACTCTGCAGCAGGTTGGCGCCGACAAAAATGGTGAGCGCGACCCAGTAGGGATCTACATAGTAGGTAAGTGCGATACTCAATAGAATCATCAGGCCGGCAAACAGCCGTACAAGTCTATCTACAGTCACGGAAATCTCCAGTTGTGCAAGGGCCTATTAACACTATGCGATGGGTATTCGTACAGTGTTAACAGGCTCTAATAGGTTAAGTTGATAATAAAAAATGTCAGGATCAGCTGTATCGATCTTTTCCTGAATCAGGCGGCCTAAAAGAAACCATTTCGCCAGCTAAGCATCAGGCTGTAGTCGTGGTCTGCTTGAACACCATTACGATCCTGATAGATGGGTTTGGAAAACTCGAGGCTGATGTTATGTCCCATTGAATACATCCAGTTGGCGCCGAGTGACAGCTCAACCTTGTCACCACCGTAATTATCAGGATCTCCACCGAGGCCAGGTCCATAGATATTTGGGTCTATCCCCTTGATCGATCCCTGTGTTTCAGCACGCATTCGCACTGAGGTGACGAATGTGGGTTTCCAGGAGTAGCTGAGCCAGGCTGTGCCTTCATGTTTATTTGCGTAGCGCCAGCCCTCACTGTTCCTCTCCTCAAGAGGAATAGTGGCCAAGTATTGAGCTCCCCAGCCGAGGTCCTTCTTCTTCCCCCAGTATGAGACACCAAGGATGGCATCCCAGGTGCCGGAGCCGAGTTGCATGCCGTAACCCAGGCGGGTTTTAACTATAGTATTTGCCGGGGTCAGGTTGTTGTCCTCTTCCGTGATGCTGCCGGTCGGTGCACTTAAAACAGCGTCGATGACCACACCATGCATATCACTGGTAAACGCTTTATAAATGGCGCCAAACTTTATATCGCCGAGGCCCTCTGCGGTAACTGTGTTGGTTCCCAGGCTGGTAGTGCCTGAGGCTCCTTGGAAGGTTTCCAAGACGGTCTGTTTGCGAATAAGCGGTGCTAAGGCGACCAATGCAAACTGGTCATTAAGGGCGAAGTTTGCAAAGGGAAATACCACGTCAGCTTTTGCGCTATTTGGCACCACACGTAAGGTTGGAGGTTGGCCGGCACCGCCAAAGAAACGGTTAGGAGTGGTAGTCACTACTGTCTCTGCGGTAACGGAATCACTACCTTGCAGAAGACCTTCGAATTCAAAGTGCTGATAGTTTATTCCGGCTACCCCCTGTCCTTTTTCAGGGAAGGCATATATACCAAAAAGTCCGGCAGGTACAGGCACAGGTAGCTTTTTTCTCAACGCCCTCAGTTTTTTTATCCTTTGTGATAAGGCCAGGCGTTGACTATAGGAGTCGGTACTTTCTGTACCGCTGTCAGCTGCAAAAGTGTGTGCTGGTATAGTCAGGGCGGTAGCGACAGCAGCAGCAAGTGATAGGGCTCTATATTTCATAACGTTCTCCAGATTGATGGGATTGGATTAACGCAATAGGTCTGATTGCCCAGGCTTGCTACGGAAAACAGTATGACAGGCAACACAGCCAGAACTGATTTCTCCCAGTAGTGATGCAGCGGTCGCCATGTCACCAGCATCGGCAGCAGCTGCCAGTTTTATGGCATTACCCTCGACGCTGGAATTGAAGCCATCAAGGACAGCCAGGCGATCATCGGTGATATTTTCCATTCCTAGATAAGGAAGGAGGCCGCCAACAGGAATACGGTGGTTGGCAAGGCGTCGGGCGCTGTCTGCTGTCATCTCCGTGCTATCTGTCATGATACCCATCGCCATGCTCTGATAGTCGGCAAATACCTCCAGCATCACCTGTCTCATTGTAGCTTCGTTACTGTAGCGGTTATGCATGGCCAATATAGCCATCAGAGACATCTTGGTGTCCTGTGATAACCCCTGGACTTTTTCTTGCAACTCCGGCTTCATAAGCCCTATTTGCCCCTTTAGGACTTTTTGTAAAGCCTCCATAGAAGGCTCGGCAGCTACATTGGCTGATGGAAGCATCAGGCTGCCTGCAAGCAGTGCGGCGGTAATAGGTGCAAATTGTTTCCTGAAGCGTCCAATGAAATTAGAAAGGCCGTTACATATTCTTTTGTCTTGATGTGACATGGGGTGTTACTCCTCAGTTCTCTATTTTTGGTATGGGGGTTTTTCTTGCTATCGGTTTTCACTCTTGTGGAATCTGCGTGATGAAATTACGATATGCGGAATGATAATAAAGAACTTGTTTATCTCTTTAGCTTCCCGGATGTAACAGGTTGTAATAAAAATGTTTCAAAACTGTTTCAGTGATGAAATTTACCGGATGTATCTATGAATACCTTACCTAAACGACTATTGGTGGTTGATGATGAGCCTAAGCTAAGGGAGCTGGTTAAGGCCTACCTTTCAGGAGAAGGGTATGCAGTAGAAGCGGTGGAGAGTGGACGGGAAATGGATGAATATCTTGCCGACCATGATGTCGATCTGGTGATCCTTGATCTTATGCTACCGGGAGAGGATGGCCTCTCTATTGGGCGCAGGCTGCGTATGAAAAATAATCTTCCCATCATCATACTGTCTGCACGTGGTGAAGAGCTTGATCGAATCGTGGGTCTTGAAATGGGTGCTGATGATTACCTTGCAAAACCCTTTAACCCAAGAGAGCTTCTCGCCAGAATTCGGTCAGTATTGCGACGCTGTGAGACGGATGATCCGGCCCCTTCAAGTCAGGTAAGCCAGAACCTGCTCTTTGGACCATTTTGCCTGGATATTGAAAAGCACCAATTGACCAGGGAGTCGCAGAACATCCCTATCACTACGGGTGAATTTACCCTTTTACGTGTTTTTCTTGAGAATGCTAACCGCGTACTGAGCCGTGATGCGCTTTTGGAAAAGACCAAAGGTTATGGTCACTCCTCTTTCGATCGCAGTATCGATGTTTGTGTTGGAAGGTTGCGTCGTAAAATTGAAATCGTCCCGTCAGAACCGGTCTATCTACGCACCATTTGGGGGGCCGGCTACTTGTTCACGACTGAAAATCAAGCTGGATGACTAACAGTAAGTGACTGCTTTGCGCAGGCTAAAATCACCCTGCTTTTATCTCAGCCCAAATCTGTTCAGGTGTATTCAAAGACTTCTTAAGGGGTATAGCAATAAGCATTTTAAAATCGAAAAGTTATTTCGGAAAAGTCCTGATGACGATTGGTGTGGTGTCGATAGGATTTCAACTGATAACGTTTTCAATTCTGGCCTATTACATGGTAATTCCACTAGGGCAGCGCGCTGCCGATGATTTAGCCAGCGTCATAACTCATGCGGCTGAAACGTGGGAAAATCTGTCAACGGCAGAGCGAAAGGTGTTTGCCGATAAAATTAGAAGTAAACACGACCTGCTATTGACGACAAATGATACACACTTATCTGGCTCTACCAGTTTTCTTCCCTATCTTCTTTTTCTTGAGAGTGCCCTGAATAAACAGTTGGGTGGGGAGGTGCAGATAAAAGAGAGTGTAACTGAGGAGAGTGGGCTGTGGTTCTGGGCTGATATCCCCGTATCAGATGCAACACTACGCGTTGGATTTTCTCGCTCACGTATTGGTGTCAATCCACCTATTGCATTCTTTATGTTAATGGTCATCGGGATTTATCTTACCTTTATTACCGCTGTCATACTTACACGGCGTCTCACCGTACCCATTGATCGCCTTTACCATGCAGCACAGGCTGTGGGAAAGGGGCACTGGCCCGATTCAATAGAGGTTGATGGCCCGGAGGAGCTGGCCGTTTTGACTCGTGAGTTCAATCGTATGAATGTCCAGGTAAGAGAGCTACTTTCAAATCGAACAACCTTGCTGGCTGGTATCGCGCATGACCTAAGAACACCTCTCACACAAATCCAGTTGGCCCTGAGTATGCTTCCGAATGAGGGTGGTTCACCTGAGCTGATGAAGAGTATTAATGAAGACCTGGGTGTGATTAATCGTCTGATTGGTGAAACATTAAGTATCAGTCTGGAACTGGAGGAGGAACAAAATGTTCCAACGGATATCGCTTTGGTATTGGATGATCTAACAGGAAGTGTTCAAGCAGACGGAGCGGAGATTAATCTGGCATGCAGCAAGTTGCAGTACCAGGTTGACCACCCACTGGCGTTGCATAGAATACTGACCAACCTTCTGGTCAATGCCATACGCTATGGAGAGGGTAAATCCATTGATATTGTATGCGAGTACAGTAAAGGCAATATCGTAATTCAAATAATGGATAGAGGTCCGGGTATTCCTTCAGAACAGCTGGCGTCGGTATTTAGGCCATTCTACCGGCTTGAAAAGTCACGTGGTAGTGGTACTGGCGGTACCGGACTGGGGCTTGCAATAGTCAAGCAACTGGCTGATGCAAATAAATGGAAAATAGAATTAGTACGGCGTTCTGGAGGAGGGACGAGTGCTGTATTAACTCTTCCACATTGCATAATTGAATAAACCGGTACAAGGGTGGCGGTGGGTCGGTGCACCTTGCGCCTCTGGCGCTCCACTTATAGTCTGCGAAGGTTATTTTCTCTAAGTTTTACTGCACCTGCCTGTGCCGCTTTTATCTGATCCAGCAGCCGTATACGGTCTCTTGGTAGGTTGCCTGCAAGGGCGAGGGCATTGGACGCGTGATTGGAGCGGAAGATGACTGCCGTTGGTGGCGTAAGGCCTGCGATCAGCCGTTTCTGCTCCTCCAGAATAGCCGGGTCATCCTGAGGTAGGAACGGTTCACCAAACTTCTCAGCAAACTCAGTCACCGCCTCTTCCTCAAGGTAGAGCTGCAGAGTAGAGAGGTAGCTGGTTGGGGCGCTATTGAGTAGTTCCAGGGTGCCGTCAATATGCTCACGCCAGTGGTTTTGCCCGCCTAGTCCGAGGATGACTGTTGCGGAGACCTTCATTCGGCTCTCGGCCGCCCTCTCCATTGCCCGTCGGATACTGTGCTGTGTTGCCCCCTTGGTAATCCTCTTGAGTATCCGGTTATCACCGGACTCCACCCCCAGGTAGAGGAGGGAGAGCTTTCTCTCCCGCAGCTGCGCCAGCTCCTGTGGTGACTTGCGCAGAATATTGGCTGGTGTGGCGTAGCAGCTGACACGGCTGAGGCGTGGCAGTGATTCGGCCAGCCGGTCAAGAATCGGCAGTAGATTTTCCATCGGCAGGGCTAATGCGTCGCCATCGGCAAGAAACACCCGTTGAGCATTGGGCTGATGGGTTGCCGCTTCCTCGATATCCTTCAGTACAGCTGTCAGGGGGCGAGCCTGATACTGCTTTGACTTGTACATGGAACAGAAAGAGCACTGGTTGAAGCTACATCCCAGGGTGGCCTGAATGATTAGATTGTTACCCTCGCTGGGAGGGCGGTAGAGCGGCATGTCGTAGTTCAGCATGGGGTGAGACAAAGTTGTCAGTTGTCAGTTGTCAGTTGTCAGTTGTCAGTTGTCAGTTGTCAGGCGGATGGGGGCTCTTCTATTTTGCTGGATAGACCAGCCGGATGCCTGAGAATAGGCTGTCGGCATCCGGTAGGGCGGCTTTGCGGTAACTGATTCGCCGTAGGGCACCTTGGGTGTGCAGACTGCCACCTCGTAGCGGAAAGTGATGGTTGTCGAAGCCACCTGTGCGTGCCTCCTGGTAGTGGGTGGCCTGAAAGCCGGTATAGGGTTCAAAGGTGTTGGCGCACCACTCCCAGGCACGGCCAAAATCGCTGATCCCCTGGGTTCTTGTTGCCGCTTCCCACTGAAACTCGTGCTGCAGGACTGCACCCGTCAGCTCGCCGCCAAGGCTGGCGACCCAGCTGGCGTAGGCAAGGGCTTCATGGTGAGTGACACCGGTTACAGGGTCTTCGGCGATAAGGTCAAACTGGCCATTGATGCCGTTGCCAAACCAGTGACCATCGTTGTCCTTGCGCCAGGAACGGGGGTGGTTGGGACTCTTGCGGTTCCAGCTCCAGCCGGTCGGATTCCAGTATGTTTCGTTTTCATAACCCCCTGCCTCAATAAAGGCGAGAAAGGTGCTGTTGTCCACTGGTTGGCGATCAATACGAAAACTGCTCAACTCGACAATCTGGGCCGGCTGTTCGTTATCGAAAGCAGAGGGATCACTCTTGGCTCCGATGCGGTAGTGGCCCTGGGAAATGCCTGTGTGGTCTGCCTGTGGTAGACGACTGATCAGTGGGTTCTGTACCTGGTAAGGTGACTGCTGGTGCAGACGACGCTCTGCCAGTACCTGCAGCATCTTCTCGTAGACTTTGGCCTGGCCCTGGATGATCAGGTGCAGCAGACGCCCGTTCTCTATCAGTGGATGGTTCGGCAGCTGGTCAGGGTTGGCCAGACGCATGATGTTCTCATCCTGCAGCTCCATCACCCAATTCAGCAGGTGATCCTTGGGGGGGAGTCGCTTCCACTCTTCCTGGCTCGGCAGGATGCCGGGGATGAATATCTCACGCACCCGACTGGTCATATCATCGTCGCCTTGGACAATCTCCCTTAGCCAATAGGTCTCGATATACATACCGCGTCCGAGAAACCAAGCGAGAGGGGCCAACTGCGGATTGTAGGATTGATAACAGTCCGCTTCCGGGAGCGACTCAACTAACTCTGCCATCATCTGGTGTAGGCCACTCAACTGCCCCAACAGGTTGTCATTGCTCATGCCGTTTCCGGTCTATCTAGTTAAAAATGGCATAGTAACTCATACTCCTCAGGGGGACGAGTATCTTCCCTGTTTAGGTCGATCTTCTACGATATGTCAGCCGGCGGCCACAGTGCGGTTGGATGCCCACTCCCGCAGGTAATCTATCTTCTCGGCCATCACCACTGAGATCGGGCTGGTGCGATCCAGCTCTTCCAGAAGTTGTGGAGTGTCCAGTGGGGTCTCTCTGGCATGGGCGGCGTAGAGGGCTGAGACTATCGCCTGCTCAATCTCTGCGCCGGTATAGCCGTCGCTGGTGCTGCTGAGTGACTCCAGATCGAAGCCGCTGGGTGGCAGGTTGCGCCGCCGCAGGTGGATATCGAAGATCTGCCGTCGCACTTCAGCAGAGGGAAGGTCGATAAAGAATATCTCATCCAGCCTGCCCTTGCGCATCAGCTCAGGTGGCAGCCGCTCAATATCATTGGCGGTAGCGACGATGAATACACCTGACTTTTGCTCCGCCATCCAGGTCAGCAGTGTGCCGAGGATGCGGCGGCTCAGCCCCTCGTCGGAATCGCTTTCGGCCACTCCCTTCTCGATCTCATCCATCCACAGGGTGCAGGGCGCCATGGTTTCAGCAACCTCCAGGGCGTGACGCAGGTTCTTTTCGGTCTCGCCAATGTATTTATTGTAGAGGGCGGCAAAGTCGAGGCGCAGCAGGGGGACGCCAAAAGTGCCTGCGACCGCCTTGGCAGCAAGGCTTTTGCCGGCGCCCTGGACACCTAGCAGCATGATGCCTTTTGGCCTATCCAGTGAGCCGGGATTGCCGTTGAACGCTTTGTGACGGTGGCTCAACCACTTTTTCAGGTGTTCCAGGCCGGCGACATCGGTAAAATCGGCGGTGTCGTACTCAAAAGAGATGACGCCCCCTTTGCCGAGGAGTTCGTACTTGGCCTGCATGATTTTAGGTAGATCATTTCGACTGATGGCACCGTCATCCTCAATGGCGTTGCGTATCAGTCGGCGGGCATCGGTAGCGGTGACGCCGGTGAGGGTGGTGGCGAGACGCTTTACCGCGCTCTGATCAGCTTCGACCTTGCGGCGGTGCTTACCCTGCCACTGTTTCGCCTCCTCCATGATTAATCTTTTTATCCCGGCACGGTCCGGCAGTTGCAGGTTGAAGCGAGCGGTGAGATGGCGCAGCTCCGGCGGTATATCGATGGCGTGGCTAAGCAGTATCAGGGTGCGGGGGATCAGCTCATGCCCTTGGGCAATCTCCTTGATCAGGCGTACGTGTATCGGATCCTGCAGGTAGGGGTGAAAGTCGAGGAGAAGAAAGTAGCCCGGGCGTGACAGCGCCTTGATATGTTTCAGTACATCGTCGGGGCCGGCCGTTAGCTTCTGTGCCGGGAAGTCGGCCTCCAGACGCTTAAGCCCTTCTGTGACGGTCCATTGAAACATGGGGTAGTCAAGGCGCAGGCCGATGCGGGCGAAGAGCTCTACCAGACGCAACTCTTCGAGAGACTCGATAATAATGATCGGTGTGCGTGAGCTCAGAAGGAGTTCAAGGTCGTGCAACTCTTCCATAAATAAAAACTCCGGGTAGCCTTCACCCAGAGTTTATCAGCCTTTATACAGCCACGCATTTTTCATGTGTCGTATGCTTCAACAGTCGCATAAACCAGCCCACGAAGTGGGCGTTGGCATTCCTGCCTAAACAGAAATCAAACGCAACCGGTGGGCTTTGGCAGGCCGCCGTATTTTGTGATCGGTTTCATCGGACCGGTCAGCCAGAGCTTGAACAGATCCTTGGAGTTGGCGCCGAGAAACTTTGAGAATTTACGGATCGGTGGGACCACTGAATGCTCTTCGTAGTATTCACGGGCCTTGACGATCTGTCCCCATCGCTCGTCGTTCAGCTCATACTCGTCCGCATCGGCCATGGCGTGGGCGATCTCCGGGGTCCATATGTTCATGTCGGTCAGATAGCCGTCGCCGTCACGGGGTGGGGTTTGCGTATTCATCATGCAGCTCCTATTATTAACACAGTAATTTACTAGGTAATATTAGAAGTATTCTATATGACGGAAAAAATAAATCTACCACCAATTTACTGTGGAATTATTTTATTATCTTGAGCTGCTTTAGATGGCGGGTTAATTCATCGATAGCGGTGACCGGGTGATCCAGTGGAAATCGCTGCAGCAGATCCCCCTGAAGTAGATCAATACCTTCATGGTCTATGCCCACCACTTGTGGTGGTGTAGCTTCCGGCTGTGGCTGGGAGTGGTCAGCTGTGGGCGTGCGCATCAACTGCGCCTCCTCTTCTACGGAAAAGCGTTTTGGGTATGAGAGTCTCCCGCGGTCGAGCCAGCGGGCGGCGCCAAAACCACCCACCCAGTAGTAGCGTTCTGTCTCCAGCTGATAGAAATGGAAGTTGAGCTGTTCATAGTAGGGACGGCTTTGGGGGAAGTAGCGGAAGTGGCGTTCAATCTCTTTCGCATGAAGCTCGACAGAGGGAGTGATGCGACCTAAACAGCAAAGCCTGGCCAGCTGTTGGCTGTCGCCGCCGCCCTGCTCAACGAGAGTGAGGCTACAGCGGGGGTCCATTTCCAGGTTACGTGTGTGTTTGGCAAGATGACTTAGCAGCAGCAGGGGGCGTCCCTGATGGTCCAGGCTATAGGGGACCAGCGAGCCGAAGGGGTAGCCGGGCAGGTCGAGTGATTGGGTGGCAAGTACGCCGCAGAAGCGTCCCGCCAGGAGTTGGCGGGCGGCCTGAATGCTCTTTTCTGTATCATTCATGGCGGTCATTATAACCATGAGTCACTGGTCAGAGCGCAGCCATCAGGTACAATTGGCTGAAATACCGGAGTGTTGGAACGGTGCAGAGGGGCTCCCTGTCGGCTTCTGTAATGTAAATTGAGTTTAATCAATGCGTTGAGCTCCCGTGCGGATTAGTTTACATATTATAGTTGTTGCCGGGTGGTCGGCATATTCAAGGTACCTTTGTGGATCTATCGCTGCCCCTGGCTTTTACTGTCGGCCTCTTTAGTACCCTCCACTGCATCGGCATGTGTGGCGGTATTATGGGGGCGTTGAGTTATGGCTTGCCGGCTGAGATTCGACAAAACAGCTCCAGATTTTTGCTCTTTCTGGTGGTCTACAATAGTGGCAGGGTTCTCAGTTACGCACTGGCCGGCGCCCTTCTTGGATGGCTCGGCGGTGGCCTGCTGGAAGCGCTGGGAGAGGGGCAGGGGCACCGTTGGCTGCAGTGGTTGGCAGCACTGATGATGGTGCTGATTGGTCTGCATGTTGCGGGCTGGTTGCCAAAGCTGGCTCAGGTAGAGCGTATAGGTGTGCCGCTGTGGCGTCGTTTGGAACCCCTTGGGCGCAGCCTGATGCCGGTACAAAACCTGTCGAAGGCGTTGGTCTACGGCTTTATATGGGGTTGGCTTCCATGTGGACTGGTCTACACTATGTTGCTGTCGACCGCCACCAAGATGGGTCCAGTAAGCGGTGCGCTCTATATGGCGGCATTTGGTTTGGGAACCTTGCCTGCAGTTGTTGCTGCAGGTGTATTGACCGGTAGGTTGTACGGCCTTGCCCGTAATCCTTATCTTAAGGTTGTGGTAGGCTTTACCATTATATTGATTGGGCTCCTGACTTTGTGGTTTCCGGAGTTGTTGGATGTAGCGGCGCCCGTGGCTGATATGAACGTTAGTGAAACAGGTTGAGATCTGATGATGAATAGGCAAGAGAGTGTGCTGGGTGGTTCACCGGAATTTCTCCGTGTATTACACGCCGCCCGAATGGTTGCTGTCACCGATGCTCCGGTACTGATTTCAGGTGAGTCGGGGAGTGGTAAGGCGCTTCTGGCTAAAGAGATCCACAATAACAGCCGGGGAGCGGGAAAGCCGTTTGTCACTATTGTCTGCGCCGGTATCGAAGAGGCTGAGCTGGAGAAGGAGATCCTCGCCGGTGAGAGTGGTGCCACCCTGTTTCTTGATCAGGTCGCCGACCTCTCGGTAGAGGGGCAGGCAAGACTGTTGCATCTCCTTGAATCGATGGAGCGCAGACGTGACGGCTGCCCGGTGATGCGGGTGATTGCATCCACTTCCCGCGACCCCTCCGGCCTGCTGGAGAGTCAAACGTTCAGACAGGATCTCTTCTACAGACTGCAGGTGGTGCCTCTTGAGGTACCTCCTCTGCGTGAACGCAGTGATGATATTGTGCTTATGCTCAAACAGTTCACTGCCGACCTGGCGCGCTCCCATGGACGTAAGGCCCCCCGTTTCTCTGTCACCAGCCGTAACCTGCTAAAAGAGTACGCCTGGCCCGGCAATGTGCGCGAGTTGCACAACTTCTGTGAGCGGATGGTGATCCTCTACTCCGGCAATATGGTGCAGCCGGCAGACCTGCCTCTTGAAGTGCGGCGTAAATCCGAGGCACCGTCTGGCGAGGGACATTTCCTGCTACCGGCAGAAGGTATTGACCTGCTGGCGATGGAGGGCGATATGATTCGTCAGGCCATCGGCATGGCGGGCGGAAATCGTAGCAAAGCAGCCCGTCTGCTGGGTATCAGCCGTGATAAGCTTCTCTATCGCATCCAGAAACACGCTATTTGACGCGCTAACAGAGCTAAATCGGTACTAAAGACCGTTTTTTCGATACACAGATCAGCTGTCGGCACCGAAACGTTGCCGTAGATAGTGTTTGATATCAGCCGACTCATAGATCCACTGCTCACTACCATCCTTCTCACGAATATGCAGGCAGGGTACCTGGCTTTTTCCACCACCCTGGATCAATGTCTGGGCGTGATCCTGTGATGATTGGGGGTTGCGTGCCTCAATATCCAGACCAAGTTGGCGGATGACGCGCTCGACGCGGCTGCAGAAAGGGCAGCTGCTGTAGCAGTAGAGGGCAAGCCGGCTGCACTCCTGGGCAATACGTTGCTGCTCACTGGGGGAGCGGGTGATCACGGGGGGAGAGAGGCTCTCCCTGATATGCTTTAGCAGTGATGTCAGTGTTTTTATCACTTCTGCTTGGACCCACCCATGCACTCGGGGGAGTCGCTGGTGCCGGCCCCCTTCTCATACCACTCCTCAGGCGTCATGGTGTGCAGTGCCAGAGCGTGGAGGGATCCACTGAAGGCATCTCTCAGCAATCCATTGATTAGCCGGTGGCGGGCAACCAGCTTTTCTCCTTTAAATTTGTCACTGACAACAGTCACTTTGAAGTGGGACTGGGCCCCTTCCGGGACGCTGTGCATGTGACTCTCGTCGATCACCTCCAGGAACTGCGGCTGGAGAGCATCGGTGATGGCCTTCTCTATAGTCTCTTTCATATACAGGGTTCCTCTGATGAGAGTCAGAAGATTCTACCCTGCATTGCTCTGTAGTGAGAACCCCGGCTTAGTGTGGTTTTTGTGCAGAGGTTTCTTAGCCGTTGTTAAACTCATCTGCAATCCGGTACTGAGCTTCGGCTTCATTTTGAAGTTCGTCATCAGCAGCATCCATCATTATGCAGTTTCTTGCCATTCGCGCCTGAATGGCCGCCCGCCATGCGGGGTTCATTTTTTCAGTCAGCTGGCTGTCGGGTGTCAGGGCGGCAGCACAGCTGGTGGCGACAAAGTGCTCGGCCTGGGCTTTCCAGTCGGCATCACGACCGCAAGCGGCATAGGTCTGGACGCCAATTGACTTTGTCGTCTTGTAGGCATCCTCACGTTGCGAGTCGCTACAGGCTGCATCCGCTGCAGTCTCCAGGGCCGACTTGAGTCGAGGATTGTCAGCTAAGGAGATGACGCTGTCGGCAAAACGGGCACCCAGGGTGCGTTGTTGGTCGGTGGAGAGGGAGTCAAGTAGGTTCCGAAGATCGCGGTCGTTGGAAATGGTCATAAGTGTACTCCTGAGTCTGCGGCTCACCGGATGGCTTATTGCGTCGGGCTTCATCTGCAATGGCCGGTGATGTAGTGGATATCCGACAGCGAACCGGCTGCTGATAGGTATTAAGCTATCGGAGATGCTGCTTGCCCGACAATGATTTTACGCAATCAGTATAGTTCATTGTGAGCTATTCCGGCTTGTACCCCGATGGGGGGAAGGGGGTGACATTGGCGTTGGCATCAAGCTCAACTATTTTGCTCTGCCCACGTTTCTCCACCTCATCGATACGGATGACGGCATGCAGTGGGATCATGGTGCGGCTGACGCCGCTGAATTCACTCTTCAGCTTCTCCTCGCTGGGGTCGATTACCAGAGAGCTGTTTTCGCCGAAGATGACTCCTTCAAACTCAATAAAGCCGGGAAGATCCGCTTGTCGCACGGTATCGGCATAGATCTCGTAGACCCTGCTCTGGTTGATGAAGCTGATACGGAATATACGCACCGGCTAGGCCTTTTTTCTGCATTTCGCACAGAGACCGTAGAGGATCATGCTGTGATCTTCCAAGGTGAAACCAGTGCGTGCTGCAATCTCCTGCTGTCGCTGTTCGATCATCTCGTCATTAAACTCTTCAACATAGCCGCAGCGAATGCAGACGATGTGGTCGTGATGATCTTCCTCAGCGAGTTCAAATACCGAGCGCCCCCCTTCGAACTGCAGTCGCTTTACCAGCCCTGCCTGTTCGCATTGGGTCAGGACCCGGTAGATGGTGGCGATGCCGATCTCCTCACCCTCCTCCAGTAGCTGCCGGTAGATATCCTCGGCACTGGCGTGTCGTCCCTGGCGCCGCTCCAGGATGCCGATGATGGTGAGCCGTGGGTGTGTGACCTTTAATCCCACATCCTTCAGCTTATTTGATATCGCTGTCATGACTTTGATCCCGTTGCCGGATCAGCAAATTGTAGCACCCGCAAAGGGTGAGTTGTAATCTGCAGGAGATGGAGGGTATGGAGAGGGTGAAGAGTGCTATCATTTAACAACTGAAAACTTACAACTTACTATTCCATGAAACAGACAGAAAAACTTCATATAGGCGAGGGCCTGCCCCTGGAGCAGGTGCTTGATGAGCTTCCCTACAACAGTGATGGGCTGGTTCCCGCCATCGCTCAGCAGCACGATAGCGGCGAAGTGCTGATGATGGCCTGGATGAATCGGGAAGCGCTGGAGGAGACTCTGCAAAAGGGGCGTGTCTGCTACTGGTCCCGCTCACGGCAGAAACTGTGGCGCAAGGGAGAGTCATCCGGCCAGGTACAGGAGCTCAAAGAGGTCCGTTTCGACTGCGATGGGGACACACTTCTGTTGCAGGTAGACCAGACCGGTCCCGCCTGCCATACAGGACGCCGCAGCTGTTTCTATAACGCCGTGCGGGGCGACCGGGTAGAGGTGGTGTCTGAGCCTCTGATTGATCCAGACCGGCTCTATGGGAAATAAGAGGAGATAGGCTGTTGGATATTTCACCTATTACTGCCTTTGACGACAACTACATCTGGCTGTTGCGTGATTCCGGCGGTGAAGTGGCAATTGTTGTCGATCCCGGTGATGAAGATCCGGTGCTTGAACGCCTGCAGCGGGAGGGATTGAGTCTTGGCGGCATACTGCTTACCCACAAGCACGGTGACCACACCGGCGGTGTCGCCGACCTGCTTCGTGCTTGGCCCGGGGTGCCGGTGTTTGGGCCGGCAGGGGAGCCGATAAAGGGGTTGACCGTGGCGGTGAAAGAGGGCGACCTTGTTTCAGTACCCGGTGTGGCGGCAGAGTTTCGGGTGATGGATGTTCCCGGACATACTGAGGGGCATGTCGCCTATTACGGAGAGGGTGTGCTGTTTTGCGGTGACACCCTGTTTGCATCAGGCTGTGGCCGGGTATTCAGCGGCACTCACCAGCAGCTTCATGATGCGCTTCAGCGCATTGCTCAGTTGCCGCCGGAGACATTGATCTACTGCGCCCACGAATATACCGAGGCCAATATCGGTTTTGCCCGCTGGGTAGAGCCGGAAAACCCGACGATACAGTTACGGCAGGCCAATGCACGCCGACTGCGTGATGCTGGAGAGCCGACAGTGCCCTCCACCCTGGAGCTGGAACTGGAGACAAATCCGTTTATGCGTACCGCAGAGCCGGCGGTTATCGCGGCGGCAACAAAGTACGCGGCTAGAGAACTTGCCGATGGTGGCGAGGTGTTCACCGCAATAAGAGAGTGGAAGGACAGAGAGTACGACTGATGACAGATGAAATCCTGATCAAGAATGCCAGCATGGTCAATGATGGACAGATCCTCGAAGGGGATATGTTGATCCGAAATGGCCGTATAGAACAGATATCTCCAGAGATTCCGGCAAAGGGTGCGATCAAGCTTCTGGATGCGCGCGGCCGGACGCTGATGCCGGGGATGATCGATGATCAAGTCCACTTTCGTGAGCCGGGGCTGACCCACAAGGGTGATATTGCCAGCGAATCGCTCGCCGCCCTGGCGGGAGGCATCACCAGCTTTATGGAGATGCCCAACACCAATCCGCTTGCTGTGAATCATGACGCACTGGAGAGTAAGTTTACCCTGGCGGCCAACAAGGCCCACGCCAACTACAGCTTCTACCTCGGCGCCACCAATGACAATATCGAGTCGATCCGCTCACTCGATCCCAAACAGGCCTGTGGTATCAAGGTCTTTATGGGCGCCTCCACCGGTGACATGCTGGTGAACAGCGAAGAGGCCCTGAATGCGATCTTCAAGGATGCGCCCACACTGGTAGCAACCCACTGTGAGGATACGCCGACGATCGAATACAACGAGGGGGTCTACCGGGAGAAGTACGGCGACGATATCCCGATGAAGTATCATCCGCTGATTCGCAGTGAAGAAGCCTGCTACCTCTCCTCATCCTTGGCTATCGACCTGGCAAAGCGTCACGATACCCGGCTCCATGTGCTTCATCTCACCACCGCCAGAGAGCTTGAGCAGTTTGAGGCACGCCCCCTGGATGAAAAACGGATTACAGCAGAGGCTTGTGTTCACCACCTCTACTTCGATGAGACCGACTATCAGCGCAAGGGGGGGTTCATCAAGTGCAACCCGGCAATCAAGAGTCGGCGGGATCGGGATGCCATCCGCAAGGCGCTGAGTGATAACCGAATCGATGTTATCGGTACCGATCACGCCCCCCATACTCTGGATGAGAAGTTGTCACCCGGCTACTTCAAAACCCCAGCGGGACTCCCACTGGTCCAGTGGGCGCTGCCGATGGTGTTTGAGCTCTACCACGACCGTCTGATCACCCTTGAACAGGTGGTGGAGAAGTGCTGTCACGGCCCCGCTCGTCTGTTCGATATCAAGGAGCGTGGCTATCTGCGGGAGGGCTACTGGGCCGATTTGGCGTTGCTCGACCTCACCAGCCCCTACCGGGTGGAGCGGGCCGACACCCTCTACAAGTGTGGTTGGTCGCCGATGGAGGGTGAGCGTCTGCGCACCCGTGTTATTACCACGCTGGTCAATGGCCAGGTGGCCTATCACGAAGGTCGGGTTAACAACGCGGTGCGCGGGCAGCGGCTGGAGTTTGATCGCTAACAAACGATAGATGAAAATGGCGCTCCACAAATGCAGCCCTGTTTCCATCAAGATGGTTACAGGATTATTGTGCACGGGCAGGTGGATGAATTGAGCAGTGAGAGGGCAAGGGGTCGGCCATAAGGATTGAATGAGAAAGCCGCCTGAAATATCAGCTATTATTGATGACAATGGAAATATACCGATATTAGAGATATCCTAAGCGGCTTTTTCGCAAAACACTCCATAACCAGATGTCCGGCAAACTCTATATAAAGACCTTCGGTTGTCAGATGAACGAGTACGATACTGCCAAGATGGCGGATGTACTGAGGGCATCTCACGGCCTTGAGCAGACCGACCGCCCCGAAGAGGCGGACGTTTTGCTGCTCAACACCTGCTCGATCCGTGAGAAGGCCCAGGAGAAGGTCTTCTCCCAGTTGGGGCGCTGGCGCACATGGAAACAGAAACGGCCGGAACTGATTATCGGCGTCGGTGGTTGCGTGGCAAGCCAGGAGGGTGAGGCGATCCGTCAGCGGGCGCCGTTTGTCGATCTGGTATTCGGCCCTCAAACCCTGCACCGTCTGCCGCAGATGCTCGACAGCGCCCGCAGTGAGCACAAGCCGGTGGTGGATGTTTCGTTTCCTGAAATCGAAAAGTTCGACCGCCTGCCCGCGCCACGTGCCGAAGGCCCCAGCGCTTTTGTCTCGGTCATGGAGGGGTGTTCCAAGTACTGTACTTTCTGTGTTGTCCCCTATACCCGTGGCGAAGAGATCAGCCGCCCATTCGATGATGTGATTGCCGAAACAGCAGCGCTGGCCGCCCAGGGAGTGCGTGAGGTCAATCTTCTGGGGCAGAACGTCAATGCCTACCGCGGTCTGATGGATGATGGCGAGATTGCTGACCTGGCGCTGCTGATCCAATATGTTGCCGCTATCGATGGCATCGACCGTATCCGCTTCACTACCTCCCACCCGATGGAGTTCAGCGACAGTCTAATCAATGTCTACGGCGAGGTGCCGGAGCTGGTGAGCCACCTGCACCTGCCGGTACAGAGCGGCTCCGACCGTATTCTGGCGTTGATGAAGCGTGGCCACACCGCCTTCGATTACAAGGCAAAAATTCGCCGCCTGCGAGCCATTCGTCCCGAACTCTGCATGTCATCCGATTTTATTGTTGGCTTTCCCGGCGAGAGCGATGCCGATTTTGAACGCACCATGGAGCTGATCGAGGAGGTCGGCTTCGATCACTCCTTCAGTTTCATCTACAGCGCCCGTCCCGGCACCCCGGCGGCAGAGATGCCCGACGATATTCCTCAGTCGGTAAAAAAGGCGCGGCTGGAGCGGCTGCAGCAGACCATCAATACCTCGGCCCAACAGATCAGCCGGCAGATGGTGGGGACGGTGCAGCGGGTGTTGGTTGAGCGCGCCTCCAAGAAAGACCCCAAGCAGCTGGCCGGTCGTACAGAGAACAACCGGGTGGTCAACTTTGATGGTGGGCCTGAGCTGATCGGGGAGTTTGTCGATCTGCAGATCACCGAAGCGCTGCCCAACTCACTGCGCGGGATCATAGCGGATCGCTCCATGACTCAGCGGGCGTGCTGAACAGTTACAGTGTAGGAGCGAACTTGTTCGCGATTGGCTCCGAAGCATGTTCATCGCGAACAAGTTCGCTCCTACAATCAACTTTAGGGTTTTTGTGCAGGTCAAGCGTGATGCTTTTTTTAACAGACTATACACAATAATCCTGAAACTATGTTTATAGAAAAAGTGTACCTTAGTAGGAGCGAATTTATTCGCGATCAGGCTCCGGGGCCTGTTCTTCGTGAACAAGTTCGCTCCTACACCCGACTTCAGTATTATTGCGCATAGACTGTATTTTTTTATGAGCCACAATTTCAAAGTGACTACTTACTTATCCTCTGTAGCGCCTTTTTTTATCACCAACAAGGGTTTACCAAGTTAATGCCCGATCTCCCCGAATCCTCCGATTTTACTCTCGAACCCGAAGACAACCATCGTCTTGCCAACCTTTGTGGCCAGATCGATGAACATCTGCGTCAGATTGAGCGGCGCCTGGGTATAGAGATTAACTACCGTGGCAGCCACTTCAACCTTTTAGGCGAGCGAGCGTCGATAGAGGCAGGTGGTGAGGTGTTGAAGTCGCTCTACAGTCTAACCGAGGAAGAGGTGCTCTCTCCTGAGCAGATTCATCTTCACCTTCAGCAGTCCGGCATCGACGAACTGCTGCGGGAGACGGCGGACAAAGAGGTGCCGGAGGTGGTGATCAAGACCCGCCGTGGTCTTATCCGTCCTCGTGGCGGCAATCAGCAGGAGTACCTGCATAAGGTGGTCACTCACGATATCAACTTCGGTGTCGGTCCGGCCGGCACCGGCAAGACCTATCTGGCAGTGGCCTGCGCGATAGATGCTCTGGAGCGTGATCGGGTTCGCCGTATCCTGCTGGTGCGTCCTGCAGTGGAGGCGGGAGAGCGCCTCGGCTTCCTCCCCGGTGATCTCAGCCAGAAGATCGACCCCTACCTGCGCCCTCTCTACGATGCGCTCTACGAGATGCTCGGTTTTGAGCGGGTGGCTAAACTGATCGAACGTAACGTGATTGAAGTGGCCCCTCTTGCCTATATGCGAGGCCGTACCCTCAACGACGCCTTCGTTATACTCGACGAGGCCCAGAACACCACGCCGGAGCAGATGAAGATGTTTCTTACTCGCATCGGCTTTGGCTCCACGGCGGTGATCACCGGCGATGTGACCCAGGTCGATCTGCCTCGGGGACACACCTCCGGGCTGCGCCAGGTGGTGGAGATTCTCGGCAAGGTCGAGGGGATCAGTTTCACCTTCTTCAACGCACAGGATGTGGTGCGCCACCCCTTGGTGAAGCGTATTGTCGGTGCCTATGAACATTTCGATAAAGAGCGGGGACACAGTAGTTGACCCTGCAGCTTGAAGTTCAGCGTGTTGCCAAGAGTGCTGATCTCCCTGCCGACGAGGCCCTGCAGCGGTGGGCGGAAGCGGCGCTGGCACCAGGCTTGGATCAGGGCGAGCTGGTAATCCGATTGGTAGATGAGGAGGAGAGTCAGGCTCTTAACCGCGAGTACCGGAGCAAGGATCGGCCTACCAACGTATTGTCCTTTCCCTTCGAAGCACCGGCGGTGGTGGAGAGCGATCTGCTGGGTGATCTGGTGATCTGCGCCACAGTAGTGGCGGCGGAAGCCGCGGCGCAGAACAAGCCCCTGGAAGCCCATTGGGCGCACATGGTGGTACACGGGGTCTTGCATTTGCAGGGACATGACCATCAAAATGAGCGTGAGGCGGAGGAGATGGAGCGCCTCGAAACGGAGGTTCTGGCAACACTTGGATTTCAGAATCCCTATAGCGTTGTACCGCAGTGACCATTGATGACTCTCTGCAGGTAGCGATTCAAACAAAGAGGAATATGGCTCTGTACAATGGTCCTGAAGTTCGCTCCAAATGCATCTCTATTTCCATCGAGACGGTTTTCAGAACTATTGCGCATAGCCACTAAAGGAAAATATGAGTAACGGTGACTCTATCAGCGGTTTGTCGCCCAAGTCATGGCTGGAAAAAATTCTCCATGGCTTTGACAGCGAACCGGAAAACAAAGAAGAGCTGATTCGGCTACTGCGGCATGCCAAGCAACATGCCCTGATGGATACCGAGGCCCTCTCCATGATGGAGGGTGTGCTACAGGTTTCGGAGCTGCAGGTGCGCGACATCATGATCCCGCGGGCCAATATGACGGCAATAGAGGTAGACGCTCCGCTGGAGGATATGTTGCCTGTCGCCATCGAGTCGGCCCACTCCCGTTTCCCGGTCATCGGCGATGACCGCGGTGAAGTGGTCGGTATTCTTATGGCCAAGGATCTGCTGGCCTACTGCGGTAATAGCAAGCGCCGTTTTGATATCCGCGACCTGCTGCGTGCGGCGGTATTCGTCCCCGAGAGTAAACGCCTCAACGTTCTGCTTAAAGAGTTCCGTGCCACCCGCAACCACATGGCTATCGTTGTCGATGAGTTTGGTGCAGCCGCCGGGCTGGTCACCATTGAGGATGTGTTGGAGCAGATCGTCGGAGAGATCGAGGATGAGCACGACTTTGACGAAGGTACCTCTATTCTGAAACGTGGCGAGCGCGATTTTACCGCCAAGGCCTACACCACTATCGAAGACTTCAACGACTACTTCGACTGTGATCTCTCAGATGGTGAGTTCGATACTATCGCCGGTCTGGTGACCCATGCACTGGGCCATCTGCCGAAGCGTGGCGAGAAGGTCGATATTCACCCCTTCCGCTTCAAGGTACTGCGAGCCGACAGCCGGCGCATCCACCTGTTGAGTGTTCACCTACTGCCGACAGATGGAGAGCGTGGACGCTGATCAGCTGAAGCGCCTGTGGGCGGACGAGGGCCGGTACCTGGCGCTCGCCTTCCTCAGCGGTGCCGCAACGGTGCTTGCCTTTGCCCCCTTTTCGTACTCTCTGGTGGCGGTAATCGCTCCCCTGCCGCTGCTGTTGATGTGGCGAAACGGGACACCTGCCCAGGCCTTTCGTCAGGGCTGGGCCTACGGCCTGGGGCTGCTCGGCTTCGGCGTATTCTGGATGCACATCAGCATCGATCAGTTCGGTAATCTGGGTACGCTTGCGGCCATTGCCATCACCCTGCTGTTTGTCCTCGGTGTCTCCCTCTTCTATGGCCTTGTGGGCTGGTCCGCTTCTCATCTTGGCAGGCAGCTGAAAAGGGGGGTTCACCAGCAGTCGGTTCTGCTGTTTATCCCGGCACTCTGGGTATTGGGTGAGTGGCTGCGCGGCTGGGTGCTTACCGGCTTTCCCTGGCTGGCTATCGGTTACTCACAGATTGAGAGCCCGTTGGCAGGCTTCGCTCCGCTGCTGGGTGTCTATGGTGTCAGCGGGCTGGTGCTGCTGACCAGTGCGTTACTCGCCTTGAGTGTGACCGCCGGCCTACGTGGCAAAGTGGTTGCGGTAATGACGGTAGCACTGATCTGGTTTGGTGGCGGGCAGATGAGTCGCCTCAACTGGAGCAGCCCGGCGGGTCCACCACTCAAAGTAAGTATGATCCAGGGCAATATCCCCCAGGAGATCAAATGGAAACGGCAGCAGCTCACCCCCACCCTCAGCCTCTATACCCGGCTGACCCGGGAACACTGGGATAGCGACCTGATCATCTGGCCGGAGACCGCCGTTCCCTCGTTTGTTCACCTGATTGATGAGGGGCTGTTGCAACCACTGCAGAGCGAGGCGATAGAGCACAAGAGTGAGCTACTTATCGGCATCCCGGTATGGAAAGAGGAGACGCGGCAGTATTTTAATACCATGCTGCTGCTGGGCGAGGAGCGGGGCAGCTATTTCAAGCGTCATCTTGTTCCCTTTGGTGAGTTTATGCCGCTGGCAAAACTACTCAGTCCTATTACGCGATGGCTCAACATTCCCATGTCCAGCTTCTCCGCTGGTGACGACACCCCGCCCATCCTGAAAGTGGCCGGCTACCCGGCCGGTATCTCCATCTGCTACGAAGACGCCTTTGGCTCAGAGACAATCGAAGCACTGCCTCAGGCTGCGTTCCTTATCAACACCAGCAACGACGCCTGGTTCGGTGACTCCCTGGCGCCCCCCCAGCATCTGGAGATCGCCCGTATGCGCGCCCTGGAGACCGGCCGCTATCTGCTGCGCTCAACCAACACAGGTATCTCTGCGATCATCGACCACAAAGGTCAGTTGCTAGCCACCTCACCGGCGTTCAAGCAGCATGTGCTGACAGGTGAGTTTCTCCCGATGAAAGGCAATACCCCGTACACCATGGTGGGTAACTGGTTAGTGATTGGGTTTATCTTCCTGCTGTTGATTGCTGCACTCTCTCCCTCGTCACGAAGGCGGCAGTAACTACAGTAGTTCCTTCTTTCTACGAAGGGTGTCGTAAAAGCACCAGTCCCTTCTCCCTGCAGTGGGTGTCATAACAGCACCAGTCCCTTCTCCCTACGAGGGAGAAGGTTAGGTCGCTACGGGCTCCTGCCCTCTCGCGACACTACTACGTCCATGTAGGTCGGATGAGGGTGTATTAAATCTTCAGCTCACCCTGCGCGGCTATATATCTCTACACATCAATGGCTTATTGGGATACTATTTCCGTTAACAACAAAAAATATAGGGAAATCAGCCCACATAGCGAAGGGATGCCACGATATGGATATCAGAACAACACCCACCCCCGGCCAATACGGCACCAAGCAACTTCTTAAAGAGTACGGCTACCAACTGGTAGGCGTACGCTATCGCTATGACAAAAAAAGAAGCAAGCGCTACAAGACGATTAAACTGATCGTAGATGAACAGGAGTGGAACTCTGGTGTAAGCATTCCCATGGATAGGCGTGTTCATGTTGGGGTTGAGTATGGGGAGACTGAATTGAGACAGAAGGTGAAGTTTGCGGGTGGTTTCTGGGTTGTAGAGAAAACGGCTTGGGTATTCTCATGTAAGGGATTTAAGGGCTCTGATCCCTTAAATCGTTAGTTAAACCAACAGGATAAGAAGAGTACGATTAACAAGATAAATGGGGTGTGCATGGAGAACGAATTTGAGTTCTATCAACAGCGTGAAGATTGTAATCATTTAGTCCTATTCGTTCATGGTTTCACTGGCGATGTAAATAAGACATGGAAAAATAAAAATAGGCAATTGTTCCCCAAATTGCTTCTGGAAAATGAATACATCGCGCAGAATTTTGATGTAGCTACCTACGGATATTTCACCACTTTGCTGGATCTATTTGCTGACAGCAAAGAAAAGTTTAGGAAAATTAAAAGTTTAATTCGCAGAAAAACGCACAAGAAAGAGAAGAATTTAGAAATCTCAGAACTTTCTAATAATCTGAGCAATCATCTAAGAATTACACTGAATCAATACGATAATATTTATATTGTTGCCCATAGTATGGGGGGGCTGGTCACAAAGTCCCTTATTTCTGATGAGCTAAAGAAGCATGGATGGACAAAAGTTAAGCTGTTTTTGTCTTTGGCGGTTCCGCATCAAGGTTCGGATATTGCAGTCTTGGGTGGATTAATCAGTGATAACATGCAAATTGATAATCTGAATCCAGTAAATTCGTTCATAAACACACTTAATCAAAGGTGGATTGATTTAGATAGCAAACCCTCAACTAAGTACTTTTACGGAAGCTATGATCAGGTTGTTACCAAGCATAGTGCCGTTGCAATTGACAAAATCGAAAAAGATATAATAAGTGTGGCTGAAGACCACAATTCCATCTCTAAGCCGGAAAGTTCAAACGCGATTGTGTGTAATGGAGTATGTCAATTCTTAGAAGAAGCACATAAACATACATTGTTAGGCGAGGTTGGATATCAGAAGCTAGATCCTACTGAACAACTAGATGATGAGCTTTTTGTGCTCAAGTTGATCATTGCTGACATTGCAAATGAAACGCAAGAACATGCGAAGGAGCTATTCTTTAATGCTGAATATGTAAGAAAGCTATTTAAATCAAGACATGACAAAAAACAGTTAGAACTGCTGTTTAATAATATTCGTCAGCTCTATAAAGATAGTTATGATGGTTATCTCGCAGATGACTCTATGAACTCCGGAAAACTACTTGCCGAAGTCCACACAAAAATTACGGGTCAGGACGCACAGTTACTCAAGACACTTATTCCAACCCTTCAGTCATACCATAAGAAGGGTATGTTACATCAATTAGCTAATGATGCAGATTCTGATATATGGTGGTCTAAGAGCAAAATGCTTAGTTTTGAAGGGAAAGAAATATGATATTACCCTTCATAGAGCCTGAAGATGATATTTATATAAACATATCTGTTCTTTTGCTATTGATAAATGCACTAGCAAAAACAAACCGAGGAACACTAAAGTTAAATAATAATAGACTGCATGTTTTTTTGTATTTGTTGAAGAATCCAACAGCGCTAAACAAGGTGCTGAGTGTTTTAGGAAAAGGTAGCGTGATTCTTCAAGATCGAGATACCTACTCTGTTACTTCTATATCTCCAAATATTGATCCGCTTTTTGATAGAAAGGCGCTTAAATCTTTGCTAAGCGTACTGGTTGCTAAAAAATTGGTCTCAGTAACGTACAAAAAGGGCGATGGTTTCTTTTACTGCCTTAGTGAAAGTGGGGGTAATACCGTATCTCGCCTAAATGATGAGTACTTGATCGAAATTAGACAGCTCTGTGAAAAGCTGAAGGCCCTATTAAGTTATACAGAAGGTCAGCTGAATAAAACGATAAATCGAATCATCCGAATGGAAGTCGTATAAATGTCAAGTAGCATATTGGTAAATCAGCTTGTTGTTGTTGGCACAAGGAAAAATTACACCGTAAATTTCAATGCTGGTGTCAATATAATTTACGGAGATTCTACAACAGGAAAATCGAGCATATTAGATCTCATTGATTATTTGCTTGGTGCTAAAAAGTTTGAGCTTTACCCTGAAATAAGTGCTACTGCTAGATATGCCGTTTTAGATGTTACTCTTAATCAGGATAGGTATTCAATAAGACGAGATATATTTGATTCATCTCGGCCAATTGAGGTTTATCCGTGCGCCTTTGCAGATATTGAAAATTTTGCAGTAAAGAAATATTTGCCAACGTTTCAAACAAGCACAAAATATCCTGAAATGGAGTTCTTTTCGGATTTTCTTCTTAGTGCCTTAAATCTGACAAACCTCAAGATCAAGCGGGCACCAACTAAAGATGACTCAAAGCTTGTACGTTTGAGCTTTCGTGATCTGATCCAATATTGTTATGTGGATCAGGATGACCTCGGCAGTAAGAAATATTTGAGACCAGATAATTATGCAGTGCAGGTAAAAAATGCGGAGGTTTTCAAGTATTTGTTTAATGCTCTTGATTGTCAAATTTCTGAACTAGAGCAAGATATTTCTGAGAAATCACAGAAAAAGACCGAAATAGAGAAGAAGTTTTCTTTCGTTTCCGAGTTTCTGAGAGAGTCAGAGTTCGGAAGTATGTTAAGTCTGGATAATGAGGTGACAAAAACTGATAATGATATCGGTTTGTTACAGGAGCAGATTAATCAGCTGAATAGTAGGCTTACAGCAGATAATGAGGTGTATAGGGCTATTAAATCTAGTTTAGATGAAATTGAACTGGATAAAAAAGCACTCAAACAGCAAATGTTTGATGGCGATCGAAAAATTGAGCGGTTTACTCGTTTGCATAATGATTATCTTACTGATATTGCAAAGTTTAACTCGTCATTAGAGGCGAGGAGTGTAATAGGTGAAATTCCAGATGAGATTGCCCTGTGTCCGGTTTGTGACGGAACTCTCCATTTAGAGTCGGCTAAACAGAATTTTGATATAGAACCATCCGATAAAATAACGCACGAACTTAATTCCTTAAAACGAAGGGTTAAAGATACAGAGCAGCTTATTAATGACAGTAAAAAGCAGTGGGAAATTGATAATTCAAGACTGAAAATGCTTGAAGAGGACGAAAAGAGAGCAAGAGAACTCCTTGATCAAAATACTAAAGAGTTAGTTTCGCCTTATCTTGCAGAAAGAGATATGCATGTTAAACAGCTGGGTGAACTAAATCAAAAAAGAGTTGAGCTAGTCTCTAGGTTAAAAATAAGGAATCAACATAGACTTTTAACTGATCAGATTAAGTCCCTAGAGCTTAGTATTGGTCAGTTAAAAGAAAGGTTGGATAAGTTAAAGAAAGAAGCGCCATCAATGGCTGACGTTTTGTCCAATTTGTCTGACAATCTTCAGCATTATCTTTCATTTATAAAAATTAAAGATCCAACTGGTGTTAGTTATACCACTAATAGGTTTTTGCCAGTGCTTCGTGGTATTGAGTATGGAAGCATTAGGTCTGGTGGGTTAAGAACCATTGTTGGAATAGGATATTTGTGTTCGCTTATGGAAGAAGCTTTAAGAACTCAAATGAGTTACCCGTCTTTTCTTATGATCGATACTGTTGGTAAGTATTTGGGTAAGACGAAAGCACAAAGTAAGTATCAAGAAGAAACGTCGGTAGATGAAGACTTTAAAGAAGGCGTTTCAGACCCTCAAAAGTACCAAAATATTTTTGAACATATTATTAATCTATCTGAAAAATATGAGAAGAATAATCGAATTTGCCAATTCATACTTGTTGATAATGATGTTCCTGGCCATATCATTGACCAGTTGTCAGGGTTCATAGTTGCTCATTTCAGTTCGGTGAGAGTTGATGGGTTGCCTGTTGGTTTTATTGATGATGCTACTGTTTAGTAGTTGTGCTTGGGTTCGCTGTCTATTTCCAGGATAAATAAGACACCCACCTTTTATAACAAAAACAATGGGATCAGACTCGATAGATATCTATCTGAGCGGGTAATAATCGGGGTCAGAGTAGAATTTTCAAAGCGAAAATGGGTCAGTACCATTTTTTCGATAAGCTAGATGATAAGGGACCCCATCGATACATCGATATTTAATGAGAAGGGAGGTCTGCAATGCCTTGGGTAACCCACAACTTCGATGGAACTCAGAGAACAATTATGAAGCAAGAGTATGATATGTCATGTGGCATATCATGTATCGCGATGTTGATGAACCGAATTCAGAATACTCGGCCAACCGAGAGGGCCATTATTGGCCTCTCCATGGTCAGTGATGGTGACAAGTATGTGCCAACAAAGAAGGACTCGGTCACCAAGCAAGACCCGACTAGGTGGACAGGTACAGGCGCAGATAACGTCTCTTCTGTACTACAGAGTATCCAGATCCCCAACAAGGTTGTTTCCAACCCGTTCGGTATGACAACGAAGAAAGCCCTTGGGGCTGCCTCTTACGATAAGCCGGTGATCATTCTGTTCAGGGATGAAGTAGATGCCGGTGGGCACTTTGTTGTTTGTGATGGTCCCCGACAGAACGGAGCAGTGGGGCAGTATGTGTACTGTGACCCACATACCGGAAAAGCGGAATATCTGGCCTTGGGTGAGTTCTTGATTGGACTCATACGCCGACTCATCGTACCTACTTGAAAAGAATAAGGAAAAGAGAAAGAAACTGGATCAGTACCCTTTTTCGATAAGCTAGGTGATCAGAGATCTGCCCCGTTTATTGATTGGCAAACAGTCGGCAGGTTTGGATTTACTGCGAGCAAGAAAAAATCTTGGTCAGAGTAAGATCATCTTTACTGTCGTCGATATTTTCCAACCAACAAGAGCGATAATTGGAGGAGATATGAGTACAAGTAACTGTGTACCTGGAAAACCATTGATGGATCTGGGGAAAGGAGAAGCCCCCACACTTGATTACGATATACCACAGCGGTCTTGCTTCTCTTCCCTGGGTAGAATTCTACTTGATATACCCGAAGATTGGTTTCTGGACGATTGGAAAAAAGAGCCCTCTGATCACTGGTGGAAAATACCGATAGGTAACGTGGGCAGCGTCCGAGAAATGCTGGATAAGGAGTATTTGTCACCCACCAACGCCCTGTTTGATAAACTGACAGTCTCTGCTATTAATCAGCCGAGCAGAAACACCACAGTCAAATATACACGCTCACGACGCAATGGGCCTGCAATGGTCAGAGACGATGCGCACACCGCTATCCAGAAAGACCAGGTTGCGCAGTTGGTTGCCGATGGTTTTCGCCCGTTCCCCCGTGTAACTCTCGGTGGTGAAAAGACTCTGGGATTTATTCCAAAACCGGCAAAACCCCGCCCCAGGCTTTATCTGGTCGAGGAGTATAAGGCTTGTTCATACCTCGCTGACTATGGTGCCGGAAAAACCCTCAACACCTTCTCTCTGCTGCCGGGTGAGAAGACAAAGATCACCATCCGTACCTACCGTGACAGTGCAGAAACCCGAACCGCCTCTGAGAATATTCTCGACTCTTTTTCACAGGAGAGTGCAGATGAGCTTGAATCACTGGTTCAGAGCGAGAGTGGGACAAGCAGTTCTTCAAGCTCAAGCCAAAGCAATACCACAACAGGCGATGCCGGACTGGGTGTTGGTATCGATCTCTTTGGCATCGTTGGTGTGGATGTCGGTGGTGGTATTGAGTCCAGCGGCACCAAGAGCGCAGAGACAACACAGGAGGAGTACTGCGATGTTCTCTCCAGTGCACTCTCCAAGCATGTGGAGCAGACCGCTTATGGCAGGGATATTGAGATCAACACCACGACCAGCGAGACGGTTACGGAGGGTGAAGAACAGACAACCGTTCGTGAAATCTCCAACATAAACCATAGCCGCGTGCTGAACTTTGTATTCCGCCAGCTGCTTCAGGAATACATCACCATCTTCTACCTGAATAATGTAAAGGTGGCCTTTTCTACAGGCTATCCAGAGTCGATCGAAAGTATGGAGCTTTATAGTCTGGATGAGATATTGCCTAAATACATAAAGGAGGAGTATCTGGATGCAGTGAAGGAGAAGATACTGTTGCCTTACTGCAGTGTGTTCAACTACAAGCAGGAGCCGAAACAGTTCATTGAATTTGTAGAGCTGGAGTCTGCCAGTTGCCTGGCCGGTGCCGCCGGTCAAACCAGAAAGCGCAGCTTCTATCGGAAAAATGCAGATCTTAAGGATGAGGTTGAGGGCATTGAGATACACGGTGTTATCAAACGTGTACAACGCAATGTGCTTCGCACTCCGACCGTCATCATTGAGGCCCTGCTGGGCCAGGGAGAGGCGCTCGACTGCTACAACCAGGAGCTCCAGGCATCCACGGTAGAGCGTGTAAAGGTGGAGAACATGATACAGCGTCAGGGATTTGAGATTGTTGAGGCACTGCCCAATGCAAGGCAGCGCGTAGATGCATATGCCCGCATACACGCTGAACCGGATTCAGAGGAAGATAATGAGGAAGAGTCCGAATAATGGGCGAGCCGACGCTGAATGGCCCAACGGATGAGGTGGACTGGACCGACACCACGCTCTCCGACGTACTGGATGAGGTCAGCAACAGTATCGATGCCCTTGCCAACGAATCGGACTGGGTGGAAATTGCTGAGCCGGTCTGGGAGGAGGTGCTTGAACCCAAGATAGCTAAAGTCCTGGAGGAGTTTAAACAGCAAACCGGCCACGAATTAACGGTAGGTGAAGTGCTGGATTGGCTGCGTTGTGTTGGTGTGTATAGCCCCGATATTGCAGCTGAAATGGTTCGAGGCATGATGCTGGCGTGGGAAGGGCGATGGAGCGAGCTCACGCCCTGTCAGACCTGGGGATTGTCACGGCTGGGTACCTGCACCTATCGCACATCCATGGATATGCCACTGGCGGCGGATATACTGGACTGGTGGTTAATGGGCAGCATTGATGATGATACCGTTGCCCGTAGCGAGAATGTCATCGTATATGATGGCGATGGTATGCAAATGCTCACGACCATCCGTTACATTCCATTATCCTCAGCAGATGTCTGGGGCCGTATCGGTTCTGAGCTTATTGTCAACAGATCGCTGGGTGAAGGCTATGACAAGTTGCTGAGAACCCTCTGCGACCATCTGCATGAGCCCGCCGATATTGAGTTACCACACACTATATCTGAGCTGCTACCGGGACTACTTTATTATCCAACAACCAATGGACTAGCCGTACATGGCCGTCAGAAACTCTATGTGAAATCCAGCTTGCCCCATGATAGCCGGGTAGACAAAGAGCTCTATGTATTGGGCACGTCCGCCGTGGTCTCTGAGGTTGAGGTGACGGCAGTGGCATCCACCTATTTAGATCCATCCGGTGGACCTGATCTGGAAGGCTGGGATGTCGAGCTCGTCAGTTGGCGCTATCGCATGTGGGATATCTTCGATTTCCACATCAGCACCGGTCTGAACATACCGATACCGGGAAAGGGAAACGTCACGGTACCGGATGCCATCTTTGTCGATCTTGTGAACAACCCCTGCCCTTCGTTCCCTGCGCCGAAAGATTACCTCATCATGACGGATAGTTGGAAAAACGTAAGTATCAGCACGATCCCTGATATCAAGTCCAGATTCTTTCTGCTCAAGGATGCGAGTACAAACTGCGAGAACCCCGTAACCTATCCACGATGAGGGGTGAGAAGGGAGGTTAATCTCTCCCAGAAAAATGGGGTCAGTGTAAGGTTATCAATGAATAGCCAGTCTTACACCCTATGAGTGAAATTTACTCCGACCCCGATTTTTCAAATTTTCAGATTTTTTCTAAAGGCTTCACTACACATTTTGGGTGAGATGGGATACTATTTCCTTTAAACCTTGCTGGATGTAAGATAAACCAGCGAGTAAAACCAAAGGACTCCCCGTGATATGGAAATCAGAGTAATACCTACCCCAGTGCAATACGCCGCAAGACAACACTCTAAAGAGTGCAGTAATCAGCAATGGCTTGAATTCCACCGCTGCGATAATCAGAATTGCACATTACAAATTCCGTGAATAAATTTTTAATAAAGTTAAACGGAACTGAGAGATGCACATGACTCTTTTTGGCTGCGGATAGTTTTTTATGATGGTTGCCCCCCCTCTCTCATGGTTTCATACAAAACTATTTTACAAACAGAACTGGATTAGTTGATTTAAATTTATATTCATTAGTTGCAGAAAGTAACGTACCTATCTAAATAATTAGGTTTAATAAATAAAGCAATGGTTGCAGTGATTAAATCGTGGAAAGGTGAGGAGAGGCTATCTGTAGTCTTTTGGATCTATTTTGTTATTGGGCAAGTGGTGATAGCGTTACTGTTGAGTAGTTTGAGCAAGGTAAGTCAAGATATGGGTGCTTCCTATATGCGCCTCATTTTTACGATGGCTTTTGTCGTACCCTATATGGTTTGGACAACTTGGTCTGTATGGCGCTGTGCTTTTAATGTCAGTTGGGCGCCTTGGGGGTATGTTGCAAGATTACTTATATTAATATTGGTAATCGAAAAGGTATACAGGGCAATGGTGTGAGTTGTTGGTTGCCGTGCTCATTGGAAGGTTCTTATGATAGTGAAATTCACTCTCTATCTCATGATTTATATGTGAATGAGAGTGGATTGTAAAGAGAGAAGTTTTTTGTATATAAGATGACAGTTAAGTAAAAGGGAAAATTCATGAAAACTAATCTAATTATAGCTGCATTTTCTGTTGCTATTCTAAGTGGCTGTGCCGGAAGTGCAAATCATAAAGTATTGAGTGCTCATGAGGCAGAAGATACAACGTTGACATGTGACAAGATCGATAATGAAATCATTAAGGCACAAGTTGTTATTGATGGTGTTAATAAGGATAAGGATGATCTTAGTGGGGCTGATGTTGTCGATGGAATATTATGGTTCCCGTTTAATCTAATTGCAAAATCACAGAATTATGATAGTGCGATAAATGCAGCAGATCGTCGCATAGATAATTTGCAGAAGCTTCAAAATGGAAATGGATGTGTAGTTGCATCAAAAGAGACACACAAGGCTAATGCTTTAAAGTTGAGCGGTGAGCTTGATAAGTTGAATCAACTGTATAAAGAAGGAGCGTTGACTGATGATGAGTATAAAACTGCAAAGAAAAAAGTCCTGGATGGCTTTAGTGGCTAAGGTTGTCTCCTTAACATACTGTGATTTCTTATGCAGTAAAGGAGAGGGTGGTGTTTAGATTGTCAGTAGTCATGATTTTAATGATACTCATCACAACAGGGTGTGCATCTGAGATTATGCGAACACCAGCCCATCTTAGTGAAGCGAATAATAATCCTCATAGGAGTGTGATCATATTTCATGAAGATATGAGGATAAAGCTGGGGAGTGGCTATTGGCGAGAGATTAAAGCAGGTACTAAATGGCTTTTTGTTGGAACCATAAAAGAAGGGGATGTTTTTAAGCCATATAGAAATGTTTTTACGATTGAAGGAGCTCATGTTCGAGAGGCATATCTTGTTATATCAAATGACCAGCTTATAGGTTTTTATATTCCAGGTGAGGATTCATATTCTTCACTTAAATCCTCGATTTCATTACCTGTGTTTCCGGAGCAAAAATATGATTCTTAAAAAGATATTTTTATTATTACTGGTTGTTGCTATTTCAGGCTGTGCCTCTGGCCCTAAATATACTGAGGTTGAGTCTTCTATTCCTACTGTTGAGCCAGGAAAAGGCCGTATCTATTTTTATCGATCTGCGACTATGATGGGTTCAGGCATCCAGCCGGATGTGAATCTCAATAGTGAGAAAGTTGGTGATTCACAGCCAGGCGGTTTCTTTTTTGTCGATCGAGGTCCAGGGGATTATGAGGTAGTGTTATCTACTGAGGTAGATAAGAAGCTGACATTTGAGCTTGATGACGGCGAGGAAAATTATGTACGCATGACTGTTGGGTTAGGCGTGCTTGTATATCGGGTATATCCAGAGTTGGTAAATCAAACTCAAGCTCTTAGTGAAATTCAAGGCCTGAGTTATACCGGTGCCCTGATAAAGTAATGTAATAATCAACAAGTATAGTGATATGGGGGTGGCTTTTGCCCCCCCCGATTTTGTACTTAAAAATTCAAGGCCATACGGCTTGGTCTGCATTGTTTTCCAGTTCATCGGCCTACCGTGGTCATCCCCCCAGTAAATCCTGATCAGGCATCCCCAGGTTTCAGGCACCCGTCAGCCAGGATGCGTGCTATTCCGGTCGCGTCCATCGGTTCCCCAAACAGGAAACCCTGTGCCTCATCACACCCCTGCTCCTGGAGGAGGGCCAGCTGTTCCCGGTTCTCAACCCCCTCGGCGATAACCCTGAGCCCAAGCTTCTGCCCCATGGCGATGATGGCCGCGGCAATATCGGCATCGTTGGATTCTGTGCAGATGCCCTGCACGAAGGTTTGGTCAATCTTCAATTTGTCGATGGGAAGGGTCTTGAGGTAAGAGAGCGATGAGTAACCGGTACCGAAATCATCAATGGCTATACTGACTCTGACGGATTTCAGCCTGAGCAGGAGGTCGTTAATCGTATCGGCATGGTCCGACAGGACACTCTCGGTCAAGTCGATCTCCAATGAACAGTTGCTGGTCAGAGTCTCGTCCTCCATACAGGTCAGCAGGGACGAGATGTTCTGCGGACGTAGCTGTACGTCCGATATGTTCACCGCAAACTGAAATCCCTTAATACCCTTTTTCGCCCAACTTCCCACCTGCCTGGAAAGGGTACTGAAGAGCCACTGACCGATGGAATGGATTAAACCCGTCTCTTCCGCCACGGGAATAAAGAGTTCAGGAGGAACCTCCCCCTGCGTTGGATGTCGCCAACGCAACAAAACTTCACAACCGAAGACACGCCCCGACCGCAGATCCATCTGTGGCTGGTAGACAAGATACAGTTCATTGCGTCCCACAGCCCGGCGCAGATCAGCCTCCAGATTCAGGCGCTCGGAAAAACGCCGGCTCATCTCCGAAGAATAGAAGCGATAGGCGTTTCGTCCCCCCTTCTTTGCCCGATACATGGCGATATCCGCATTCCGGATCATGGTCTCGCCATCCAGGCCATCCTCTGGATAGATACTGATGCCGATACTGAAGCTGGCAATCAGTTCATTCGCCTGATAATTGAAATAGGTCATGTTAAAGGTATCGAGGATTTTTTCCGCGACCCTGGCCGCATCATCCAGGTGCTGGATATTGGGCAGGATAATGGTGAACTCATCACCACCGATACGGGCCACTGTATCACTCTCACGAATGCAATCACGCAACTGTTCCGCTACGAATTCAAGCAGACGATCACCGCACGTATGGCCGAGAATGTCATTGACGTTCTTGAACTGATCGAGGTCCAAAAACATCAGCGCTACCTGATGGCTTTCACGTTTGGCGACGGTCAGGGCGGTCTCCAGGCGGTCCTTGAACAGTTCACGGTTAGGCAGGTCGGTCAGCGCATCATAGTGAGCCAGGTGCTTGAGTCGCTCCCTGACATGTTCCTGTTGGCTGGTATCATTATAGAGGCCCGCATAATGGGTGATCCGACCCTCCTTATCGCGGATCACATTGATTAACAGCCACTCCGGATAGACCTCACCACTCTTACGACGATTCCAGATCTCCCCCTGCCAGCTCCCCTTGTCGTGCAGAGTCTTGAACATCTCCTCAAAAAACTCGCCATCATGAACGCCGGAGTGAAGCAGGTGGGGCGTTTGACCGATCACCTCATCCTCCGCGTATCCGGTGGCTTTGACGAAGGCGGGATTGACCCACAGGATATGTTGATCCCTGTCCGTCACCATCACCCCTTCCGGTGTGCGTTCGATCACGCTGGCGAGCAGACGCATCTGCTCCTCTGCCCGTCGGCGCTCGGTGATGTCATACATCACGCAGTGGGAATATTGGAGTTCACCGTTCCGGGCGTATTCGAATCGCCCGTCGAATTGACTGAACTGGATGGAACCGTCTCTTCTCAACACCTCGCAATCGACACTCTTGACTTCACCTCCCGCCTTAGCTGTTTCGTACTGTTCAAAGAACAGAGGGCGTGAACTCTCTGCAAGGAATTCGGAAAACAGACGCCCCAGAACCTCCTGCTTCTCATAGCCGAGCATGGTGAGCCAGGTGGTATTTACCTCGCGTAAACGGCCTTCCGAATCAAGTGACTGGTAACCGACGGGTGAGTATTCAAACAGGTGGCGGAAGCGGGCCTCACTGGCCAACAGGGCCTTCTCCACCTGCTTGCGTTCGATGGCCTCCGCCAACAGATTCGCGGTCACCTGTATAAAATTGACATCATCCCCATTAAATTTCCGACGCTGTGCAGTATGGCATCCCAGAACACCGAAGCAGCGGTCACTGAGCCCGATGGTCACGCTGATTCCTGAGACCACCTGGTGTTCGCTCAACAGCACAGGAGCGCTGAAGCGCTCCTCCGTCTGCAGGTCTTCCACAACCACCGGCTGTTGAGACAGCAGGGTATAACCCGCCTGGGACTCGCTGCCCGCACTCACGGTCGCCCTGCCTACCAGGCCGGGTTTCCATCCAATGCCGGCACGCAGAGAGAGGCTCTGGCCATCGGGTGACAACTCCAGCACCTTGGCGTACTCCGTCCCCAGGTTGTCCGCCACCTGCACCACGACCCGGTCCATCAGCGCATCCAGGTCGGCACCCGCCAACGCATATTGGCTGAGGGCGGAAAGCGTGGCCTGCTGCTCACTGTGGCGGCGCAACTCATCCTCGCCCCGTCTCCGTTCGGTAATGTCGTGGACAATGGCCACGAAGCGCCCGCTATCACCATTGGGATGGACGTGTTGCAGGAACATCTCCACCGGTATCAGCGCCCCATCTTTGTGCCGATAACGGCTCTCCAGGGTAAGTGACGCGGCGGGGTCCCGACATAACCGTCCGCTCAACTGCCCAAAACCCTCCCGGGACCATTTGGGATGGATATCGAACAGGCTCATGGACATCAACTCCTGCCGACTGTAGCCCACCAGTGCCATGGCCCCCTGATTTACATAGAAAAAGTCACAGGAGTCCGGCGCAAACATGAAGACACAATCCAGTGTGTTGTCCAGCGTGGACTTGAAGCGTCTGATGGACGCCTCCCGACTCACCGCCTGTAACCGCAGGGTGATGCCCTGGATGGTGTTGCTGTAGGTCTGCCGGGCACTCGACAGGATGCCTGCCAGATAGAGAAGGAACATGCTTCCCATCGCTATGCCCATAGGCGCCGGTTCCATAAAGAGCCGGATGATCAGGGGCGACAGGGAGAGCAACAGAAACAGACCGATGGCCGGCCAGGCATAGGAGAGGGTGGTCACTGCACCGGCGGCCATGCCCCCCACCACAAAGGCGAGAAACACCTGATGGGTGATGGCGTCCGGGGGAAACAGCAGCAGGCCAGTGCTACCCCAGACCAGACCCGCTAGTACCACCCCCAGCAGGAAGGCGCGACGCCAGCCTTCAAGCGACTCGTCGCCGGGATTTGTCCTGTTGAAGGCGAAGCCCAGCAGCCCTCGCAACAGGGTAACCAGCGTCAGGGCCCCCAACCAGTAGAGAACCAGAGAGTGGTCGATCACCGCCCCCTGTACATACCCCAGAATAATGCCGTTAATCAGGGTAAACAGAAGAGCTGTCCAGATCTTCCCATACAGGAGTCGCGTCTGCTCGGCACGTACGTGCTGTTCCATATCGTTCGCCGTTTCCGCCGCTCCGAGAGGGCTCCCTGGCACCGCCCTATCGGGTGAAGAGAGGGTGGAAAGGTAGCCACTTGTCTTCCGTAATTTGCTACTCATCCATTTGAGCGTAGTCCAGTTTCAGAAAAACGTACCTTCAGCCTCCCAACTGAGTAAGGGAATTCCCAATCTGAAGAAGTGAGCCAGCTGACTTACCAGACTACTGCGGGTGTGAACTCACTATTTTCAAGCACAGTGCTGTAAGCGGGGCTTGGTTCGGTAGCGCTGTGGCAGGATGGATACTTTGAAACCGGCCAGGGATTGAACCGTGTATGAATTTAAAGGGATCCAACCGGCTCTTTTTTCGTTAAAATGCACCTATACCAAGCAGTCAAAGTAACAGTTCATGACTGTAGAACGTACTGATATCACAGCTATTTGATAATATCCCCAGGGAGTGGATTGCACTATTCCGGCTGGGGTGTTGTGTATGAGACAGCAGCATAATGAACCTTAGCCTCCCGTTTTCCTTGAGACAGTGAAATGATCCAAATTGGTCAAACTTACACATTAACCGTTGCGAAACTGGTAGCTTTTGGCGCCTATCTCGATGCACAGAACCTTGGCGAGGTGCTACTGCCGCGCAGATATACTCCAGAAGGCCTCTCTGTGGATGACTCTATTGAGGTGTTTCTCTATCTCGACTCAGAAGACAGAGCAGTGGCTACCACTCAGAAACCCAAGGCCAAAGTGGGGGAGTTTGCCTACCTGAAAGTAGTGGATAGTAATGATTTCGGCGCCTTTCTGGATTGGGGGCTGGATAAGGATGTATTGGCTCCATTTGCCGAGCAACACAGGCCAATGGAGGTGGACAAGTCGTATTTGGTCTATCTGTATATCGATAAATTGGATGGCCGCATTGTTGCGTCATCAAAAATCGATAAGTTCTTGGATGATGAGAGGCCTCACGATTTCAAACCGCAACAGCAGGTTGATCTGATTATCGCCAACACTACAGACCTGGGCTTTAAAGCCATTGTTAACCACAGTCACTGGGGTGTGCTGTATAAAAATGATGTATTTCAGCGCTTGAGTTTTGGTCAGTACAAGAAAGGCTTTATTAAGCATATCCGATCTGACGGGAAAATTGATGTGACACTGCAAGGTGGTCAGGAGACCCGTGACAAATATGCCAAAATCATTCTAATCTACTTGAACAAAAACGGTGGCTTTGCACCTGTGCATGACAAGTCTGATGCGCAAATGATTTCAGATATCTTTGGTATGAGTAAGGGTGCGTTTAAAAAGGCGATTGGCGGTTTGTACAAAAAGAGAATCATTACCCTTGAAAAAGGCGGTATCCGTTTAGTTGAAAAATAACGTAAGTTGCCAGTGCTATCTACTGTAGTAGTATCGGCAACCTTACGCTGTACGGAGCTTTCATGGAAAGCAGTCTGACCAATAATAAAAAACAGGGAAAACAGTGTGTCGATATTAAAAATACCGACGGTACTTTGCGTGCTGCTGTTGGGGTTTTCTGCACAATCTCATGCTGATCTTCTTACGAATTTCAAACAGGTTGCCGATCATATCTTCCCATGGAAAAAGCGTGCATCTGATTTGGTTAAGAAAGGTGTTCGCAACACCGAGGTTAAAGGAGTTCCCTTTAAGTGGTTTGACCACAAGTGGGGAAGGCTGATTGTAAATGCAGAGGACAGGAAATTTTTGGGCGTACCCCTGACGTTGGCTTTTTTCCTCGCACTGGATTCGATTTAGCGAGCTCTGCTTACTACCGCTGCCGCTCCAGAGCCTCAATACGCTCTTCAAGAGGAGGGTGGGTCATGAAAAGACGTTTGATACCGCCTCCTATTCCCCCTGCTATGCCGAAGGCGGCGAACTGATCAGGAAGGTCTTTGGGCTCATGGGCCGACTGTAGGCGGCGTAGGGCGGCAATCATCTTTTCACGGCCGGCCAGCGAGGCACCCCCCGCATCTGCTCGGTACTCACGACGTCGCGAGTACCACATAACGATGGCGCTGGCCAATAGGGCCAGAACCATTTCAGCAATGATCGAGGTGATGTAGTAGGCGGGGCCATGGCCTCGTTCGGTTTTGAAAACCACCCGATCAACCAGGTGACCGATAATCCTTGAGAGGAAGACGACGAAGGTGTTGACCACCCCCTGGATCAGCGCCAGTGTCACCATGTCACCGTTGGCTACATGGCTCACCTCATGGGCCAACACAGCCTCCACTTCATCCTGCTTCATCTGCTGCAGCAGGCCGGTACTTACTGCCACCAGGGCGCTGTTTCTGTTCCAGCCGGTGGCAAAGGCGTTGGGCTGAGGGGAGTTGAAGATACCCACTTCCGGCATACCAATCCCCGCCTGACTTGCCTGGCGATTGACGGTACCCACCAGCCACTGCTCAGTGGCTGTAGAAGGGGATTCGATGATTTGCACTCCCATACTGCGCTTGGCCATCCACTTGGAGATAAACAGTGAAATCAGTGAGCCGCTGAAGCCGATCACAGCCGACATGACCAGCAGTGCGTTGAGGTTGAGATCTACCCCACCCTGTTGCAGCAGCCCATCAATACCCAACAGGCGGAAGGTGAAGCTAATCAGCACCAGAATAGCGGCGTTGGTGGCAAGAAACAGTAGGATACGCATCAGAGACTCTCTATATGTTCAGTACAGAAACTATCTATAGGGGCGGTGTCGGCAGTTTTCAACTTATTTGCGCGTTGCTGGTGATCCTTGTCACAGTCGCTCCGGCAGGCCTTCGCCGGAACGTTTATCCAGCCACTCACCTCCACTTAGCCTAGTACATTGTTCCTCAACGGTGTGTATTGGCAGCTTTAACTTCCCTCGCTTGCCCTGGTCGGTGCGGTCACGGATCAGCGATTTCGCTTTCCATCCGGTTCCGGAGAGGTACCCGGGCCCTTTGAAAACGTTCTGCGTGAGAAGATCATTCCAGAGTTGGATCGCCTGGGGAAGCCGGACCGAGGGAGAGCCAAGACGACGGCGCATTGAGATACGTTTGCTGCGTTCAGATTAAGTTTATATGATTGATTATTAAAGAGGCCGTGGTGCAGGATGAGGGGTAGGTAGATGAATGAGCATGAAAAAATCAACTATGTCGAGTTTCCTGCGAAGGATATAGAGATAGCAAAAACCTTTTTTACAACCGTGTTTGGCTGGTCATTTGTCGATTACGGCCCTGAATATACCGCGTTCTCAGGCGAGGGTCTTAGTGGTGGTTTTTATAAATCCGATCTCTCTTCTTCAACCGAAAACGGCGCTGCACTGATTGTCTTTTACAGTAATGAGCTGGAGGCCACTCAGGCAAAAATTGAGGCTGCCGGCGGTTCAATTATAAAGTCGATATTTAGTTTTCCCGGGGGGCGGCGCTTCCACTTTGCCGATCCCAACAGTAATGAATATGCAGCTTGGTCAGAGAGATGAAAGTAATTCTTGAGTCGACAATCAGGTGTCCGGAGTGTGGACATGAAGAGAAGGAGCGGATGCCTGAAGACGCCTGCCAATACTTCTATGAGTGCAAGGGGTGTGGTGTACTGCTCCGGCCGTTAAAAGGCGACTGCTGTGTCTTCTGCTCGTTTGCCGATGTGCCATGCCCGCCCATTCAGCAGGAGAAGGATTGTTGTGGTGGATAGAACCGCCGAGCTTATTTAGCAGAGTCGCCGTGATTTCAGCACTCCGAATGCCTTTACTCAGTGGCTTGCAACGACAGTACACCGTCCTTAATTATCGGCAGCAATTTTCCTTCGAGCACCTGTAGCAGCTTGTCACCCACCATCGAACCACGCCAGCCATGGAGAATTTCCGCCTCTTTGTCACCGTTTACCAGCCGCTCCAGCTCTTTACGGTTGCCAAGAGCGGTGTGAGTGATGCCGTTCTGGTCGGCCAGCAGGCGTAGGCAGGCGGTCAGCAGGTCGGTCATTGCATCCTGATTTGGAGTAAGACGTGGGGGGCGCGCCTTCTCCTGGGGCCACTGCTCTTTGGGTGTTTTTTTCCCCTCACCGATCAGTTTCATCAGGGTGTCGCCACGTCGCTTGAGGGTGCCCGGCTCCAGGCCACGGATACGCCCCATCTGATTTTCATCCTTGGGTTGGCGGCGTGCCAGGTCTGCCAGCACCTCATCCTTAAGTATCCAGCGCTTTGGCTTGTCGGCACGCTGGGCCTCGCTCTCCCGCCAGCCGGCGATGGACTGCAGGATCGCCAGCTGCACACCTTTGAGACTCTGCCGCCCCTTTACCTTCTGCCAGGCGTCTTTGAATTGGATAACGTAAGTTGTTGGGTTGGCCAGGTAGTCAAAGTCCTCCTGCAGCCAGCTATCACGCCCCTGCTGTTCCAGCCTCTCTTTCATCTGTAGATAGAGATCACAGAGGTAGATGACATCGTCGAGAGCGTAGCGCAGCTGTGCCGACTGCAGTGGTCGGAGCGACCAGTCGGTACGGGCCTGCCCCTTCTCCAACTCAACCCCCAGCACCTCTTTAACCAGGTTGCCGTAACCTACCTGGTCACCCAAGCCCAACAGGGTGGCGGCCAACTGGGTATCAAACAGCGGTGTCGGCAGCTTGCCCCAGAGGTTGTGAAAGATCTCCAGGTCTTGCCGACCGGCGTGAAACACTTTAGTGATGCTGGGGTCGTAAAGGAGCTCCAGCAGAGGGGCGAGGTCATCCAGTGCCAGAGGGTCGATACTGGCAGCTACTTCACCGTTGCTGATCTGCAGCAGGCAGAACTGGGGATAGTAGGTCTTTTCACGGACGAACTCCGTGTCCAGGGTTAGCCAGGGGCTGTTGCGCAGTCTGTCGCAGAGTTGGTTGAGCCCTTCGGCGGTGTCGATGTGAAATTCCTGCATGGAGATGTCCGGTGTAATAAACATGGGTGGAGGATCAGGATACCATTTAGATTGGTCTCGGTGGTTTTTCTGTCCGTGCACACGGGTTATGATCATCCATCCTCCACGAATAGAAACAAGCCGTGAATAAACTGATCAAACTCTTTGTCAATATCTGTCTGCTGCGGGCGACGCCCCAGGATGTTCCTGCCTCCACTTTTTTGTTGGCTGTTACCGCCCTCCTGGGATTGGCCACGGGTACGCTGGTAATTTCCGACACCTTTGGTGGCTTGGTTCCGGCATTTCTGGCGCAGCTTTTAGACTTGGTGATGGTCTACATGCTGCTTTCCGCTGTTCTCCGCTTTTTGGGTAAATCAGGGCGGCTGGTTCAGACGGTGACCGCTCTGTTTGCCAGTGGCACGATCATCAATCTACTCTCCATGCCGTTGCAGTTACTGCTTGGTGGGGATCCCGCCACCTCGGAAATTGGCAGCCTGGGGGCGCTGCTCTATCTGATGCTGATGGTGTGGGGGCTGCTGATTGTGGCTCATATCGCCCGTCACACCTTTGAGGTTAGTCTGAGGCACGGCCTGCTGATATCGGTCAGCTATTTTATGTTGGTCAATGCTGTCGTCGATAGCCTGTTTCTGGCAGGCGCTCAGTGATGCATATCCATATACTCGGTATCTGTGGCACTTTTATGGGAGGTATCGCCCTGCTTGCCCGGGCAATGGGGCATGAGGTGAGCGGCTCCGATGCCAACGTCTATCCACCCATGAGCACCCAACTTGAGGCCGCCGGTATTGAGTTGATGGAGGGGTACGATCCCGCCCATCTGAAACCGGCACCGGATTGCGTGGTGGTGGGCAACGCCATGTCACGGGGCAATCCGGCGGTGGAGTATATGCTGGATGCCGGTCTTGCCTACACCTCCGGCCCGCAATGGCTTGCAGAGCATGTATTGCAGGGTCGCTGGGTGTTGGCGGTGGCCGGTACCCATGGCAAGACCAGTACCGCCAGTTTGCTTGCCTGGATTCTGGAAGATGCCGGTCTCAATCCCGGCTTTCTCATCGGCGGCGTGCCGTGCAATTTCGGCATCTCTGCACGGCTTGGCGACGCCCCCTTCTTCGTGGTGGAGGCGGATGAGTACGACACCGCCTTCTTCGATAAACGTTCCAAGTTTGTTCACTACCGCCCCCGTACCCTGATCCTGAATAACCTGGAATTTGATCATGCCGATATCTTTGATGATCTGGCGATGATCCAGCGGCAGTTTCACCATCTGGTGCGGACGGTGCCCGGCTCCGGACTGATCATCACTCCCACCACCGATCCGGCGATGGATGAGGTGTTGGCTATGGGGTGCTGGAGTCAGGTTGAGCGTTTTGGTGCCGATGGTGACGGCCTCTGGAAGGCGCGTCGGCTGAGGTTGGATGGCAGCCGCTTCCAGCCTCTTTGTGATGGAGAACCTCTGGACGAGGTGGATTGGGAGTTGACCGGTGAGCACAGCATCAACAACGCCTTGGCGGCCATTGCCGCCGCCCGTCATGCCGGTGTCCCTACCGGGATAGCGGTTGAAGCATTGCACCGGTTTCAGAATGTAAAACGGCGTATGGAGCTGCGCGGTGAGGTGCGGGGAATTCGGGTCTATGACGATTTCGCCCACCACCCGACGGCGATTCGCACCACCCTCGATGGTCTGCGGGCCCAGGTGGGGGAGCAGCGTATCATTGCCGTGCTGGAACCCCGCTCTAACACCATGCGTATGGGTGTTCACGCCGCCCTGCTGCCCGATGCCCTTGAGGGCGCAGACCGGGTCCTGGTCTACTCACCCCCCTCACTGGGCTGGGATGCACAGAGCGTTTTCGCCCCCCTGGGGGAGCGTGGAGAGGTGTTTGACGAGGTGGAAGCAATTGTTGATCTCATCCGCCGCGAAGCGGCCCCGGGCGATCACCTGCTGGTGATGAGTAACGGTGGTTTTGAGAATATCCATCAGCGGATGCTGGATACGTTGGCGACACCTCTGTCTGGATAGACAACTCCTGATACGCCCTATGGAGTGATCTGCTCGATGGCGCTGACCCGCCCATGGGTGAACTCAACACGCGCCATACTGACCTCTTCATAGGTGGTCCTGTCGGACCAGACCCTGCGGTACACTATTTGTACCTTGCCCTCACCGTCGACATAGCTTACCGGTACACTCACCCTCTCAAAATTGGGGTGGGAGAGAGTTTTTGTATAGATCCATATCTTGGTGACCTTCCCCTTGACCCTGCGGGTCATAACCTGACTCGGCGCCCCCCAAGCAAGTTGCACCATACTCTGGTTGAAGCCGATATCGATCTGCCCCTGTCTAATGTTGGCCTGCACATCGGCGGGAAAACTGTTGAATACCTCCTGCTCATTGGAGATGCGCCGGTCACGTATCTCCTGTAGTGACATACAGCCGGTGAGCAGCAAGATAGCTAATAACCAGAAAGCTAACAGTGGTCTCATTGCACTTACCTCCAACCCTTTTGTAGGTGTCCCTCTGTTGAGTATGGCCAATTATTAGGCTTTTGGTGAAATAGACCCACTACACTTACTTGCCCGATATGACTATATTGTGAACATTGTGGCAGCAGCGCGTTGCTCAGCGCTCTTAAACCTAGACGGAACAGGCAAAATAGACAATGACAGATACCGGCTCTCCCATATCACTAGCCATTACCGGCGCCTCCGGCAGTGCCTACGGCCTGCGTCTGCTCGACTGCCTGATTCGTGCCGAACGTCAGGTTTACCTGATGGTCTCCAAGGCGGCTCATGTGGTGATTCCGATGGAGACCGGTCTCACCCTGCCGTCCCGGCCCCGTGAGATGGAGGTACTGCTCTCGGAGCGTTATGGCGCTACGCCGGGACAGCTGCGCGTTTTCGGTCGTGAGCAGTGGACTGCTCCGGTGGCCAGCGGTTCCAACGCTCCAGAGGCGATGGTGGTCTGCCCCTGTACCACCGGCACACTCTCCGCCATAGCCACCGGTGCGAGCAACAACCTGATAGAACGGGCTGCCGATGTGATGCTGAAAGAGCAGCGCAAGCTAATCCTGATGGTGCGTGAGACTCCCTTCTCAGCTATCCACCTGGAGAATATGCTGAAGCTTGTACGCCTTGGCGTGGTGGTGATGCCGGCCAGTCCCGGTTTCTACAACCGCCCGCAAACGGTGGAAGATCTGGTCGATTTTATGGTTGCGCGGGTGCTTGATCATCTCGGTATCGAGAGTGACTTGGCTCAGCGTTGGGGTGGGGATTGATTGAATTAAGTCGGCGGTCTGGTGTAGGAGCGCTTTCTCGAAGCGCGATGGAGTTTGGTAGGGATTGTGCGGCGTTCATTGCGGTCCGAGAGACCGCTCCTACAGAAACATGTGGACAGTAAGTGGTGGCTTGATTGTAGGAGCGAACTCGTTCGCGAAGAACATACCTCGGTGCTGATCGCGAACAAGTTCGCTCCTACCGGATTTTCTGATTAATTGGGCTGCGGTCTAACTAACACCCTGCCGTCTACCTGCCTTGTCGTACCCGCCGGCAACGTGGCAAGATCATCTGAAAGAATCTGAAATGGTGTTGAAAAATCCCGGCCGGTTGCCGCCAGGGTAACTAAATTAACGATCCGCACCTGCTGCTGCTCCGAGACATTGCCGATCCACACGGTTGCACCGCCGGGTACCAGTCGAACTCCTGTCTGCCAAAGTCTCAATACCAGCCGCTGGTCATCCGGTAGTTTTTTCTCCAATAGCAGCGCTTCATGCCTGCCATCGTGAACCTGTGGCAGCACCGGTAGTTGATGCAGAGGCAGGGTAGGGGAGAGCAGGTGCAGGCTGTTACTCCAGGAGAGCACTTTCGCCGGCCGCCATCCACTCTCCGCCAGCCGGCTATTCAGCCAATTCAACTCTCCGGCGTACTGTAGATTGAGTGGGTCGTCGTGGTGGCTTCTGATATCACTACGCTCTCCAGGCAGTATAATTGTGTCACCTTGCCACCACTGTTTAGCGCTTATTTCCCGGCTCTCCTGCAGTGGTTGGTAGCGGCTGAAATCCCGCTCGTGGTGCAGTCCGCTCTTGAGTGAGAAGGCGAGAAGCGTGACGGTGATTGCGGTAGTCATCAGACTGCCCCAGTGGCTCTCGATGTGGGTATGACGGTGATAGGCCATGGCGAGCACTGCCACCCAGGCGACTCCCAAGGCGATGCTGCCGAGAACGTCACTGAGCCAGTGTACGCCCAGGTAGAGGCGTGACAGGCCGACTGCGACGGTTACCAATGCGGCCAATCCATAGGGGAGCCAGCGCCAACGCAGGGAGAGTGGACGGGCGACAATAACGGAGAGGAAACCGTAGAGCACCGCCGCCCTCAGGGTGTGGCCACTGGGAAAGGCGTAGGAGTCCGGTGCCAGAGTCACCACATCAGGGCGGGGGATCTGCAGCCCCATCTTCAGCAGTGGTCCGGCGATCAGGCAGAAGAGGGCGGCGGCAAGCCAGTAGAGGGTTGTGCGGCGGTGGCCACGCCAGATGAGAAAGATCAGCACGCCGATAATCAGAGAGAAGACTACGCCGTCATCAGCCAGTCGGGTGAGATAGATCATCAGGTGATCGGACCAGGGGGTGCGGATGCTCTGCAGTGCTTGTAGTACACCCTGGTTGATACTCTCTATGTGACTCCCCTCGACCACGGTGGTCAGCAATAGGGTGAAGATCGCTGTTGTGGCCAGCAGCAGGAAGGCGAAGATCGACAATCCCCGTGCCTCGGGATGGTCTGGGTCGGCCAGTGCAGCGGCAATCTCACCACTCTTTGGGTGCAGGCGGCTCCAGCGCAGAGTGGCCGCCACCCAAGCGGAGGTGTGGGGCTGTAGCAGCCGGAAGGTCCATTTACTCAACAGCAGTCCCAGCCAGACGATCAGTGCCAGCAGCAGGATTAGAACCACCAGTCGCAGTGCAACTTCTGAGGCCAACTCCAGAGAGGCACCAAAGACGATGCCGGGTAGCAGATAAGCCGGTGCCCACACCAGTGCGGAGATGACATTGGCAGCGACGAAACGGCTGGGCGACATGCCCATCATTCCTGCTACCAGTGGGATGATGGCACGCACCGGGCCGAAGAAGCGGCCAATGGCAACGCTCTTGCCACCGTAGCGATTGAAAAAGGCGATACCCTGTTCCAGGCTCTTGGGGTGACGACTGAAGGGCCAGATATTCGTTAACTGTTGCCGGTAGTGATGACCGAGCCAAAAACTGAGGCTGTCGCCGGCCACCGCACCGGCCACCGCCCAGCCCAGGGCACTCCAGAAAGGGATGGCACCGACGGAGATGAGAGCGCCGATGCCGAACATAATCACCACCCCCGGCACCAGCAGGCCGACGACAGCGAGGGATTCCGCCATCGCCACCAGAAAGATCACTACCCCCGACCACATCGGGTGCAGGCTGATCCACGCCATCAGTTGTTGAAAAATTTCAGCCATCTACCTTGGTGTGTTGATGCAAAGGTCCATTCTAACCAAGATTCGACTCTTTCAGCACAATCTTCTGAGCCTGCCTGGTTATTGAACGCGCTGCTTATCTCAGCAAGCAGCTGCACATTGAGGGCAGGCAGGCATATACATGATGGTGATAGGCGGCAATCGATCCGAAGCGGCCTATAGCTCAATAAGTCGTGGTGTATCCCGAATATCAGAAGGTAGCAGTGAAATACTGCTGCGGGTGCTGTTGCTGTATCTGCGTCAAATGGAAATAATTGTCTATTATTGTCAGGTATAACCAAGAAAAATACTCTGAGGTGGAAGTGTGATGTATAAGCGCTCTCGATCGATGCAGTTTAGATGCCCCCTCATACCTACAATAACAGGGGGGTGAATGCATCAGGCACGAAACTTGGGTGTTGAGAGAAAAAAACTGCTCCAGCTCGCCTTGATGGGGCTCCCTTTAGTGCTGTTTTGGCTGGTTCCTTCTCACCATCCATTTGAAGGTTTGGCGCACTATCTGCCGCTACACATTGTTCTTGAAGGGTTTTCCATTGTTGTTTGCCTGCTGATCTTTGCTGTTACATGGAATACCTATGCCGGTGAAAGACCGGGAAATCTCCTTATTTTAGCCACCGCACTGCTTGCGGTGGCCTCTATCGATCTGATACACCTGCTCTCCTATAAAGGCATGCCGGAGCTTGTTACACCCTCCGGTTCGCAGAAGGCGATCAATTTCTGGTTGGCTGCACGTATCCTGACAGCTATTTCTATTTTGATTGTGACCATAAGGCCCTGGAAGAAACTGCAGTACGAGAAGAATCGTTACCTGTTTCTTTCCATATCCATTTTGTTGGTCATTCTGGTCTATTGGGTAGGCCTCTATCAGGTGGAATATCTGCCGGTGACTTTTGTTGATGGGGTGGGGTTAACGCCGTTCAAAATATTCAGTGAATATTTCATTATGGCGATTTTTGCGTTGTCTGCGCTTATCCTCTATCAGAAAACCAAAACAACCCCTGATATTGATTTCTCGCCGCTGTTTGCTGCAGTGATTCTGGCTATTCTGAGCGAGCTCTGTTTTACCCTCTATACCTCCGTCAGCGATGTCTACAATCTGCTGGGGCATATCTACAAGGTGCTCTCCTTTGCCTATATCTATCAGGCAGTATTTGTGATGAGTGTGCGTGAACCTTTCCAGCGAGTGAAGGATGCAGAGAGAACCACCAAGAAGCAGTTCTATCAGCTGGAGGAGAGTCGAAAACGTATCGAAATAGCAAGTCAGGAGTGGACGGCAGTATTTGACGCAGTCAATACGCCGATTTTTCTTCACGACAAAGATTACAGACTTATGCGCGTCAACCGTGCTTATCTGCTGTGCACCAATCTCGATTATGAAGAGATCGTCGGTCGGCCTTACTGGGAGGTATTTCCAAAAATGGACGGGCCAACCCCTGCCTGTGCACAACTGTTGGAGCTGCAACTTGATGAGCAGATAGAAGAGCTCCATCTGGAAAGTGGCGAGATCTATACCTCGAGGGGGTTCGCGGTCAAAGGCGGCGATGGAAAATATCTCTTTTCTGTTCATGTTATGGAGGACATCACCGAGAGTCGTCGGGATGCGGAGAAACTGCGCAAGCTGTCGCGTGCTGTCGAGCAGAGTGCGGACAGCATTATGATTACCGATACGGAAGGGGTTATCGAGTATGCCAACCCTCACTTTACCAAAGTGACTGGCTATTCCCTGGAAGAGGTTATTGGGGAAACCCCCACTATTCTGAAGTCGGGTAATACGATACCAAGTGAATATCAGCAGCTGTGGGCATCGATCACAAGCGGTAAGAGTTGGCGTGGTGAATTACAGAATCGTCGTAAGGATGGGAGTCTGTTCTGGGAGATGGCCACCATCGCACCGCTGCATGATAGAGAGCAGAATATCACTCATTTTGTTGCCACAAAAAAAGATATCACGGAGCAAAAGGCGGTGGAGCGCTCTCTGCAGGAGTCAGAGGCTAAATTCAAAAACCTTGCTGAACAATCCCTGATGGGGATCTATCTTATTCAGGATGATGTCTTTAAATATGTCAATCCGGGGCTCGCGGCAATATTTGGTTATTCACAGGAGGAGATGATTCATGGTGTGGGGCCTAAAGATGTGGTGTTAAACGAAGACTGGCCCCTGGTAAAGCAGAACCTGCACAAGCATTACCAAGGTGAAGTGCTTTCATTGCAATACGATTTTAGGGGACTGACCAAGAGTGGGGATATTATCAATATCGAAGTGTTTGGCAGTCGTACGCTCTATGATGGACAACCTGCCGTTGTCGGCGGCCTACTTGATATTAGCAGCCGTAAGGCGATGGAACTCAAGCTTGAGTATCAGGCAACGCACGATACACTCACCGCACTTTATAACCGCAATAAATTTGAGACGCTGCTGCAGAAGATGTTGAGTGGCTCGTTATTGGAAAAGGGTAATCAGGCACTGCTCTATCTGGATCTGGATCAGTTTAAGGTGGTCAATGATACCTGTGGGCACACAGCCGGCGATGTTCTGTTGCGACAACTCAGCAATCTGTTGAAGGCTGATCTGTGTGATGCATGCACCATAGCGCGACTGGGTGGTGATGAGTTTGGTGTGCTGGTGGATAGTTGCACACTTGAAAGTGCGACAGCTATCGCCCAGTCACTGCTCGATACCATCAATACTTTCCATTTTATCTGGCAAGACAAACACTTCGATATCGGTGCAAGTATCGGACTGGTCATGCTGGAGTCGGAACTGAAAAGCGATGTGTCGGGTGCTTTGGGGGCAGCTGATAGCGCCTGCTATATAGCGAAGGATCTCGGCAGAAACCGTATTCATGTCTACCAATGGACAGACAAGGATTTGACGACAAGACGTACCGAGATGAATTGGGTTAGCCCCATTACCCAGGCAATCCAGCATGATCAATTGCAACTGTGGCGTCAGAAAATTGTGCCATTGACGGCCAATGGTAAGACACACTATGAAGTACTGGTGCGAATGGAGTTGGAGGATAATGAGTTGGTGCCTCCCGGAGTATTTATCCCTATTGCCGAACGCTATGGATTGGCACCGGCGATAGATCGCTGGGTGATCCGAAATACTATTGCGCTATTAGGAGAGAGAGCTGAACTGGATTGTGTCACGGGTATCAACCTGTCCGGAGCCAGTTTTACCGATGAAAGCCTACCTGCCTATATCGAAAAACTACTTGTCAAATATACAGTCGCCCCGGAACTGATCTGCTTTGAAGTCACAGAGACCGCTGCTATTACCAATCTGATTCGTGCACAGGTCTTTATCACTACGATGCGCAGTCTGGGGTGTAGTTTTGCCCTTGATGATTTTGGTAGTGGTATGTCCTCTTTTGCTTATTTGAAGAATCTGGAAGTGGATTATCTTAAAATTGATGGTGAGTTTGTACGAAATATTGACACATCCAAAGTGGATCGGGCCATGGTTCAAGCGATTAACCAAGTCGGCAAGGCTATGGGAATTCAGACGATCGCTGAATTTGTAGAGAGTGAAGAAATTCTGGCTGAACTAACCGCTATAGGTGTCGATTATGGCCAGGGTTATGTGCTGCACAAGCCCGAACTTTGGTGCACTGAATAAGCCTGGTCGAATTGAACTGCGCTCAGGGGAGGCAAGATCAAGACGAAGGTTGCAGCTGACGTTATCGCATTCTGCTATGGCTCATTACATCACGACGACAGTGCCATGGTGGCGCAATGCGCTACGCTTATTGCGCCCTACTGGATTCTTATGCCCCTCTCCCCTTTTCAGCTTGGTTTAAGAATCACCCTCTATTCTGACCACTACAGAAAAGGGGTGTTGTTATGCAGTCGTCAGAACAGTTACGGGTTTGGGATCTACTTGTACGTGTGTTTCATTGGTCACTGGTGGGTGCGTTTGCAATCGCCTGGTTGACCGAAGATCACTTTCTCACCCTCCATGTGTGGGCCGGATACACCATTATGGGACTGCTCCTGTTCCGCTTGTTGTGGGGCCTTGTCGGTACCCGCCATGCCCGCTTCACTGATTTTGTCAAACGGCCGTCCACGGTTATCGCTTATATGAAGGATGTGGCTGCATTCCGGGCCAAGCGCTACATCGGTCACAACCCGGCGGGCGGTGTCATGGTAGTGGCGCTGATGCTGGTGCTCTCCCTCTCCATCCTGACCGGGCTGGCGGCCTACGGTGCCGAGGAGTTCTCCGGTCCACTGGCCCCGCTCTTTCTCGATCTTCCCCACTTCTGGGGGGAACTGCTCGGTGAGGTTCATGAGTTTTTTGTCAACATCACCCTGCTGCTGGTCTTTTTTCACTTGGTGGGCGTAGCGCTCTCCAGTTTCCAGCACCAGGAGAATCTGGTGCGCTCGATGATCAACGGCATGAAACGGGAGAGGACCTGATGAAAACGGCGGGGGAGAGGCTGTTATTACCTGTCAATTGGCTGCTTCTCTGTACTCTCGGAATCAGCGGTTGTGTGCCCGATGGCGGCAATAACGATTGGTTGAGCACTCTCCTCCTGGATGTGGCGCCGGTGGATAAGCCCCTCTACCTGGAGGAGTGTGGCTCCTGCCACTTTGCCTATCAGGCGGGTTTGCTTAACGCCGCCTCCTGGGGATTGGTGATGGATGGTTTGGCAGATCATTTTGGCGATAACGCTGAGTTGGATGAGGTGTCGTTTGCGCTGCTGCGCCGCTATCTGCTCGACAATGCCGCCGACAGGTCGGAGTATACTCGTTCACAGGGAATTGCTGCGTCACAAGCGGGGAAAGGGGCGATGCTGCGCGTTTCGGAAACTCCCTACTTCCTGCGCAAGCATAATGAGCTACCTTTGGATAGGGTGACGGGTAATCCGGAAGTGGGAAGCTACAGTCGCTGTGAGCAGTGTCACAAGGCGCCTGAAACAGGCTCGTTCAACGGCCACGATGTGCGTATTCCCGGGTTCACTAAGGAGGGAGATTGATGAAAAGAGTTCTGGCAATTTTACTGCTGTTTCTCGCCGCCGCCGGCTTATCTGCGGACGAGGATCACCGTATTGCCCGTGAGCTGTTGATGTCTGGAAAAGTGCTCTCTTTGGAGCATATTCTTGAACAGCTAAAGCCCGAATTTCCGGGAGCGCGAATACTGGAGGTCGAGCTTGAGCAGGAGGATGAAAATATCGTCTATGAGATTGAACTGCTGGATAGCGGAGGGCGGGTGTGGGAGCTGGAGCTGGATGCGACTGATGGTCGGCTGTTGAAGCGTAAACAGGAAGAGTGAGATGCGCCTGCTGTTGGTAGAAGATGATGCAGAACAGGCTGCCGCGCTGGAGCGGGCATTGCGTCGTGCCGGTTTTGCCGTTGATCTGGCGGACAACGGTATCGATGCTGAATATCTCGGTGAAGTGACCCCCTATGATGCGGTGGTGCTCGACCTTGGGTTGCCGCAACGCCCTGGTCTGGAAGTGCTGCAGAACTGGCGCAACAAGGGATTGGTTATGCCGGTACTGGTACTGACTGCCCGTGATGCCTGGCATCAGCGGGTGGATGGATTCAAGGCGGGGGCCGACGATTACCTGGGTAAGCCGTTTCATGTAGAAGAGCTGCTGGTGCGGCTGCAGGCGCTGATTCGGCGCAGCACCGGGCGGGCGGTGGCCGAGCTGGAGTGCGGTGGCCTGCGTCTCAACGAGGAGTTACAGCAGGTGATCCTTGCTGATGATCAGGCTGTGGACCTTACCGCCACCGAGTTCCGCCTGCTGCGTTACTTTATGCTCCATCCCGGGCGCATTCTATCCAAAAGCCGACTGACTGAGCATGTCTACGATCAGGACTTCGACCGTGACAGCAACCTGATAGAGGTCTATGTGCGGCGATTGCGGGAGCGTATCGGCAAGGAGCGCATCGAGACCCGGCGTGGACAAGGCTACCTGTTTGTCGGCGTAACCAAGTGAACTCTCTTGGCAAACAGCTTCAGGTGGGGCTGGCGTTGGGGCTACTGCTGCTCCTGGCCCTGCTCTGGTGGGGTGGCAGTCTGGCACTGCGCAATCTCACTGAAGGCTTTGTCGCCTCACGACTTCAGCACGATGCTGAGACCCTGCTTGCCACTCTGGATCTGACAGCTGCCGGAGCGCCCGCGCTCTCCAGTAGTGGTGGATTGGGTAAGATTTACCGCCAACCTCTCTCAGGTCACTACTATCAGGTGGTGTTTGTAGATGGCACCTTGCTCACCTCGCGCTCGTTGTGGGATCAGCGCCTGGAGTTTCCACCGTTTACTCCCGGAACTTCAGATCACTGGCGCATGGCGGGGCCTGACCGTCAGGATCTGCTGTTGCACGTCGCCGGTTATCGCAAGCAGGGTAAGTTGTTCACCCTGGCGCTGGCTGAAGATTTGACGCCGTTAAACCAGGGTCTGGTGCGCTTTCAGTGGGTGTTCGCCTCGCTCTCACTGTTGGCGGCGGTATTGATTATTCTGATCCAGTCTCAAATTGTACGTGGTTCGATGAGGCGGCTCGATCCGGTGAGGGAGGATATTCGGCGGCTGGCGAAGGGAGAGATCACCGCACTTACCGAAGATATTCCCACTGAGGTAAAGCCGCTGGTGCAGGAGTTCAATCGGCTACTGCAGCTACAGCAAGGGCGTCTGGAGCAGTCGCGCAACAGTCTGGGAAATCTGGCCCATGCCCTCAAGGGACCGCTTAATCTGTTGATGCGGCAGCTGGAGAGAGAGGAGCTGGCAGACTACCCTGAAGTGAGGCGGGAGATGGATCTCCAGATAGAGCGTATACGACTGCTGATGGAACGGGAGCTGACGCGGGCGCGGCTGGCCGGTGCAGGTGTTGCCGCCGAGCGCTTTGCCGCGCAGCAGGAGGTTCCAGCTCTGGTGGGTGCCCTGCAACAGCTCTACGCCAAACGTGAATTGGAGATTGACTACCGACTGCCAGAAGTAGAGCGGCTGCCCCAGGACCGGGAAGATATGTTGGAGCTACTCGGGAACCTGCTGGATAACGCCTGCAAATGGGCAGATGCACGTGTCAGGTTTCAGCTATGGGTCAGCGAAGAGATTACCCATCTGATCATCGAGGATGATGGCCCTGGTGTGGCTGAAGATACCTTGATAGAGCTGGCCGGGCGCGGTGTGCGGGTTGATGAGTCGGTTGCAGGGCATGGTCTGGGGCTGGCCATTGTCAGCGATATGGTCAGTCGTTATGGCGGCACACTCAAGTTCAGTAGGTCTACAGAACTTGGGGGACTGCGAGTGGAGGTGGGGTTGCCCTGGGAGAGTTCTCAAGTTGCCGGTAGTGTACTTCAATAACCTACAACAGTAGCTTTTGCAGATGGCTCTCGCGGTACCATTCTGTGACCAAAAGGGATTATGGCTATGCACAATTCGCCTGAAACCGGAAGGAGCGAACTTGTTCGAGCAGAACAGGCCTCGGAGCCTGATCGCGAATAAATTCGCTCCTACAGGGAGCAGTGTTCTCTATTAAATTTGTTTCGTGATTTTTGTGCCTAGCCAGTAAAGGGATTGAAAGCTGGGTATCCTATTTTGGGCTTTTCTGTTACTTCTCAGACAGTTCACGTCTGAAAATGGCCTGGTGAATATCGCTGAGGCTGACAATGCCGGCAACCCGGTTGTCTCTCCCGATAACCGGGATGCGGCGAAAATTGTGCAGGTCCATCTGTGCGGCGGCCTTCATCACCGGCTCATCGGTGTAGGCAGAATGAACCGTTCGTGTCATCAGCTCTCCCACCTTTCTCTGTAGGGCGTTGCCGTAGGCGTGCTCCATGGCACAGAAGTCCCGCGCCTGGACCGGATTATCAAGAAACTGGGTATAGCTGGGGAGGAGGGATTTCAGTATGTCCTTCTCCGAAATCATGCCCACAAGGTGGTTATCCTTATCCACTACCGGCACACCACTAATCCTGGTCTGGCAGATAACCTCGGCTACGGAGCGCACCGGATCGTCCTCTTTGGCGGTACGGACATTCCGTTTCATCACATCCTGGACCCGCATGGAACGGTCTTCAGGGGATGTTTTTGGGCCAATAGGAGAGACGTTTTCAGCTATCTCCGGGAAGTTATCCTTCCCTTCACCTGGAATAACCATACGATTTTCTAGGGGGACAGGGTCTGGCCGCGGCCACTGGCCGGGCAGGGGGTTGGGCTCGGTAAGGAATTTAGAAGTAGTGGCCAGATCCTGCATCACCGGATTCCAGAAGAGGTCGAGGCCGGAGACATCACAGCTGAACTCAATGGGAATGCCGTTGGGATCGTAGGAGTAGATCGAAATGAAGCAGCCGTGGTCGATCGCATCAGAACAGAAGAAGTCAGCGGCATCAAGGCGTGCCATGATCTCCCACAAGGCGCCCTTGTCGGCTACACCGATCGAGATGTGATCGAATATGAACGGCCCCTTTACCGGGTCGCCGTGACGCCGCTTGGAGACCGGTTCTACACCCTCCCATTCGAAGAAGGAGATACGGTTGTCCCCGGAGATCTGGAAGAAGTACTGCCTATAACCTGGGCTGCCGTAGGCATAGACCAGGCGAAGGCCTATCAGATCACGCCAGAACCTAACGGTCTCTTCGATATCGTTGGTGGCAAATGCGGTGTGATGGATGCCAGTAAATTCGGGTTTCATAGGGGTTATTGTAGCACCGAATGTAAGCAATTCGTGGCTCTAGAGCCTGTTCAAACACTGTGGTTTTGTCAAAGTCAATTCATCGATTCCATCGAATCACCTTGATTCATGACGCCCATTATTCACCTACTCACACCTAATTCAGGATCAAAAGGTGGGTGTACGGTTTTTTGGAGATTCCCGCACTGGTGGGTGCGCTCCTTTCATCTCGTGCGAAGGCGAAGAAAAAAGGGCTCAGCATGCCCTCTTGTCTTGCTCACCCTATCTCACAATTTCCAATACACCTTTCCCACTGAATGAACCGGAAACCCCGGGGGAAGCGATCAGACAGTCGACCTCCTCTGAAAAAATGTAGTCAAAGGAGCTTACGCCGGAAAAACTCAGGATCGAGCGTGCAAGTGGACCAATGGCAGCAAGAAGATCCACCCGTTGAAGCATCTTTCCGGTAGAGGTGCAGCTCAACTCAAACCCCTCGGTCTTTGTTGTCAGCCGGAAACCTTTTGGTACGCTGATGCCCCGCTCGGGATCGGTATGGAGTTCTGTCTCTTCGAGGCGATAATCGTGTCCGACGTGAAGCAGGCGGTCTTTATAGGCCACAATCAGTGAAGGGAGACGCTCCGGGTGAATTTCCTGATTTGGAAAATAGTCCAGGGTGGAGATGAAAAGATCTCCCATCTTTACCCTGAATGCATATAATCGGTCGGCAAACTCATTGGGAAGAAATGTCTGTCGTACATGATCGGCATACCCCCATCCTTTCCATTGAATTGTGCGGTCTCCAATCGTAACGTCGCCCTCTACCTCCATGGATGGCTGGTAGGTGACGTCCATATAGTCCTTTTTACCCTGATCGAGGTATATTCTGCCATCCCCGTCCCTGAATGCAGGAACTCCGGGGGTAAAACTCAAATCGACGGTAAAATCCTCCTCCTCAATATGCAGGCGTTGATTTTCCAGCGTACCCCCGAGACTGTTTTTCCCCAGTTTGATCTGGAACTGATTGGTCTCTACCTCGATATCGCTCCTGAGATAGCTCTTTGTGCGGTAATGCGCTGTGCCATCGGGCAGATAGATTCCGAAATCAACCGTATACTGCTCGAAGAAAATGTTGATTCTGGCTAGTGAAAAGTGAGAAATGAATAGAGCACCCGCCTCGTTTACACCAAGGTAGTACCAGGATTCCGAATAGGGTCTGCGATCCTGCGGCTGATACCGGAGTGCCGTTTCTTCAACCGAAAGGTGATCCAGCTTGTGAATCTCACCCTCAGGGTGAAAAAAATGCAGCTCGCCCATCACCGGAGTTGCAGTGGCTAACAAGCCCAGGAAGAGTGCTAAAACTAATTTCATACGAATATAATAGAAGATCCATGACTAAGCGCGGATCAGCATGCAGGGTATAGCATCAGCTGCCATCTTCGTGCCGGCATGAAAGAGTAATCTGCTTGAAATCAGGAATCACTGCTTGCTCCGCCTGGTTCAGCGTTAAACTTCGCTCGGCATCCCTTCGCGGAAGACAGTATGGAAACCCCGTCGCAGTTGGCTGTCCCGTCGTTTTGTCAGCTTCTGTATCGCCTCGTCACGGTCACTGAAATACTCTTTGGTCACCTGACCGCGCCCCCCCTGAACGCCTGACTCGCGCACCAGGCTCCAGCCCCCCAGGAGATCCTGCTGGAGCTGGAGCTGATAGAAGCGGAGCGGTTGATCCGGCGACGGTTGTGTCTGCATGTAGATGCGCATGGAGGGTGGTGTCAGCCTCGGGCTACCTGATTAATTTGTGGGTAAGTTACCATATCTGTCAGATATCCCGTAATCCTTCAGAGGGTTCGATGCGGGCGGAACGGTAGCCGGCCATGGCGGCAGCGATGGTGGCGGAGCCGAGGGTGATGCCGAGGGCTATTAGGTAGTGCTCGGGCAGCAGCAGGCAGACATTTTCACCGCTTTGCAGCTGACCGGCAAACATCCGGTTGATGCTGAAGGCGACACCGAGATAGATGAGGGTGGCGCAACCCCAGCCGAGCAGACCGGTGAAGAGTGACTGGATTACCGGGAACCAGATGATATCCCCGGTACGGAATCCCACCAGTCGCAGAACACTCAACTCCTTTCGCTTCCTGTCGACATTGGCCCACAGGCTGGCACCGAGAGAGAAGGCAAAGCCGGACATGCTCACCAGTGCGATAAGCCAGAAGACGGCGCTGAGGTTGCGGTCCATACTCTGGACGATCTCAATATCCGCCGCCCGGGTACGAACTTCCACGCCCTCTTTTATCAACAGTGCGGAGAGTCCGGTAACATCATAGATCGATTCGGCATAGAGGCGGAAGCCGGGGTAGCTGCGGTTGTCGTTGCTCTCCGGGTCGCCCCTCCAACCAAGGGCGGGGACGGCACGGCCATCACGGAAATCCTCCGCCGACTCCACCAGATAAACAGGGGCAAAGGCACCATCCCGGGGGAAGGCACCGGCCGGGGCAACGTCTGTCACAGTCAGCTCAATATGTACCCGCTCACTACGCCCTTTGAAACGGCGTGAAAAGCTGCCGCTCACTGTGTCGCCAGGCTTCACCTTCAGTTTGCGTGCGGCAGAGTTGGATAGTACCAACTGCTGCATGTTGTCGGGCGGTTTTAGCCCTTCCAGCAGTGGGTCTCCACGATCGGTCGGGATCATCTCGGCCGGTAGAATACGTTTGGCTGTGGTACTTTTGAGCTTGATGGTGGCGGCGATAGCGCGGGTACGAGGAACAATGAAGTCGACATCGGATCGGCTGCGCAGTGTCTCCATCCAGGCACGGTCAAAGTGGCCGCTGCCAATGGGTCGGACCTCACGGTTGCGCGGGTCCTCGACAAGGTTATCGACCATGCTGCTGATAATGCCGAACTTGAGGCCGAACAGTACCATCATCGGTCCCAGCACGGCGGCGAGGGCGAGGACGAAGAAGCCGGACATCTGCCACTCGTCGCGATAGTCACGGGCTGCCAGCCAGGAGATATTGCCTAGTCTGTGACTCATTATCCGCTCACCACTGTTTCTGTCAGCGAGCCGTCATCCTCTCTCTGGGTACGCAGTGCGAGACGGCGCAGGCCCAGCCGCTGCACATGACGCCAAGCGTGGCTGGCGACGATAACGGTGATGTTGAGCTCCTCCACCAGTTCGATAAAGAGCGCCATGATGCGTTCGGCGGCGATGGGATCAAGGGAGGCGGTGGGCTCGTCGGCGATAACGATGGAAGGGCGGTGGGCCAGAGCGCGACCAATGGCGACCCGTTGGCGCTCACCTACCGAGAGCGTGTGCGGACGTTTGTCGAGGTGGCGTTTGATCCCCAACCGGTGAGCAAGGTCATTAACCAGATTGTCATCCGGCATATGCAACAGTCGCCGGGAGAGGGTGATGTTCTCTCTCACCGTCAGGTAGGGGAGCAGACCGCCGGTCTGCATTACGTAGCCCATGCGCAGGCGACGTAGATCACCCAGTTTGTTGAGCTGTTTCTTATGCCAGAAGTGATCAATATTCAGTGGTTCGGCACCCGCTTCGGGACGGAAGCGGAAAGCGCCGCTATGGCTTGGGCGTGAAATCATCGCCAGCATATCGAGCAGGGTGCTTTTGCCGCAACCGCTCTCACCGATCAGCGCAATTTTTTCCCCCAGTGCGATTTGTAGGCTGGGAATCCGCAGGCGAAAGGCGGTTCCCTCAGACTCGCGGGTCTTGACCACATCTCGCAGATGGTAGATCAGTACCCTGTCGCTGGTGAGCGGAAGCTCTTCCTGGTGCTGGATGTTGTTCACTTCTTTTTATGTGGCCTTGTTATAAATGGACTGAGTCAGTAGTGGCATCCGTGTCGAGTTGTGCTTATTTATGGTTGCTTTATAACCGTAGGAGCGACTTCAGTCGCGATTGGTATGGCACCTATACTCGGCAGTGTGCCAAATCCATCGCGACTGAAGTCGCTCCTACAATAGTGCGTAGGGTGTAATGAGCGTAGCGCATTACACCATGGCAGTAGCCTCATGATGGCGCAATGCGCTGCGCCTATTGCGCCCTACATAGCGCATTGATAATTACCCCTCTCCCAAACACCGTGCCTCAGGGCAACATCTCAAGCGCGATGGGAAAGAGCGAGTCACCGGAGATCGAACCACCATCAAGGGATACCCATAGATCGGTATGGTCATGCAGTACCTGGTAGTAGTTGATCTTCTCTTCCAACCGGTGAATGAAGGCAACCTGCTCCCGTGCCGGCCAATCCTGCCAGCTGTCGAGTGACAGCTCCATCACCTCGCCAGTGTAGGGGAGGTCCTCTATGTATTCGCGCATAAAGCCCATGTCTGCAAGGTTTCCCTCCTGGGCACCCGAGGTGCGGGTGGTCGTACCCAACTGTTCCGGGTCACGTGAGATGGTGGCGGCGAGGCTTTTTAGGTCGTTGAGGAAGTTGCGTGGCGACAGCAGCCCCTCTTCGGCGGTCTCCAGTACCTGCTTGAGGATGGCGTGGAGGTCACTGAGTTGATCCCGTGTCAGCAGCACCCGTACGTCGAGGGTCTGGCGCTCTGGATTACTGAAGTCACGATCCAGTAGCCAGGCATCGAAAACGTTGGGAATCTGGTTGTCTTTTCCCTTCTGCAGATAACGCATGCGCAGGGCGTGGCCCAGTTTTGCCACTTTGGCCTGGAACTGGGCAAGCTGCTGCCTGTCCCTGGCCGGTTGGGACTCTTTCGCTGTCTCCTCCTTTTCGGCTAAACGCTGCTCTCCCTGCCGACGGCCTGCATTGGCAATGGCCGTGACTTTTACCTGATCGGTTATCTGCTGGGCAAGTGCATCAAGTACTCGGCCAAAGCGGTCGACATTACCGGTCTCAACACCAAAATAGAAGCTGCCGATACCGGGGTAGTAGGAGAGATCCCTATACTGGGTTTCCGCCTGTTTGTGGTCCGCCATTTTGCTTGGTGTCAGCAGGTGCAGTACCGACAGGGCAATACCCTTGTCCTGGGCGAGGCGACGCAGGGTATTTGCGCTGAGACTGCTGCTGGAGAGAGGGTCGGCGGCATCACGGGGACCGGCGTCGGTAATCAGTATCACATAGCGGGCATCCTGTTCCCGCCAGTCGATGTTATCGATCGCTTCGTAGACACCGGCATAACTATCTTCAATGAACCCCTCGCTGGAGACGGTTGCCGCCTTGAGGGTGGAGACCCCCTGGAAGAAGCTCTCCTCACTCTCTCCCTGCTGCAGGGAGACGTAGTTGTGGGTCAGGTACTCCAGCTTGGGCGCCGCCTCGGTGCTGTCGCGGAATGCCACCAGGCCAAAGCTGACGTCACCGCTCAGATCCTCACGGGTGATGGTGTCGTAAATCTTACGCATCGCCTCCCGGGTACGATCGATATAGGGATCCATGGAGAGGGTGGAGTCGATGACGAAGACAACACCCGAGCGGAAAGCTGGAGCCTTGGCTGCCGTTGTTTTTTCCGGGGTGGCGGCGGGCTGCTCTTTCTTGGGCCGGCTCGACCGTGCCGCCTGCAATGGGACGCTGGAGACCTGGAGGATACGCGCCTGCTCATTGCCGAGGTAGACGTCCTCATGGTCACGGATAGGCACCAGATAGAACTCTTTGAGGATATCGATATGGCTGGACGGTTGAATGGCGACCACCGGTGACTCCTGGGGCAGGTCGCCACTCTCTGCCGCTTGGTAGAGGGCCTGATACTGGCTTAGATTCGAGGCATCGAGTAGCGGCTTGATCGACGCTTTGTCACGGAACAGCAAGGCGCGGTCGTGCCCTACCGGGTCACGGAAGGCGACGGTGAGCCCCTGGTTCCAGGGGATCATCTGTTCTTCGGCTATCCAGCCGGTGATTTTTCCGTGGCGATTAACCCCCACCTGAATCCAGTTGCGGTCACCGTGGGTTTCGCGGGCATAGAGGTAGTAGGCGGTGAAGGGTACAGTATCGGCCCCCTCCACTGCATTGGGTTCACTGAAGATCCGGCTGCCCGGTATGACGAGGGCACGCTGAAACAGGGACTGTTTCCCAGGCATCAGTAACGGGCGGACAGGTTCCTGTGCGCTTATTGTGGTGCTACTGAGAACCGTGAGGAGGGCCAGGAGCGGAAGGGTAATCTGTTTTAATGACATGGGATCTGTTTCCTAACGGTCACTTCCAGTTGAGCAGCAGTCGCTGGGCCTTGGCGTTACCTGATGTGGCCGCCGATTCGGTGGCGCTACGTAGTGCTGAAAGCCGCTGCTGGGCCTCGGTAAGTCCGCCCTCTGCAGCGCGCCTGTACCATTTGTAAGCCTGTGTGGGGTCTGCTCTTTGCAACAGGTCGCCCTCACCGGTGAAGTGGGCGGGATCATTCATTTCACCCAGTTTCAGCGCCGATCTATGGTGGCCTTCACGGGCTGAAAAGAAATAGAGGAGGAAGGCGTCGGTATGTTTTTCCTGCTGCTGGAACAGGTTGGCCTTGCGGTAGAGCGCTTCGTAATCAATCGCTCCCTGGCCGCTACGTGCTGCAGCTATCAGGGTGCGGGCGGCCTCCCCATCGGGAAGATTTCCAATAATACCGGCTGAGGCCTTTGCTGGTTGCTGGGACTCAACAGTCCGTGGCTCACCCATCGCCTTCTTATCGCCCGGCACATTGGCCCCCACTCTTGGTGTACGGTCTATTGGTGCTATCTCTGACCTGTTGTCTTGCTCTGCTGGGGGTGTCTGAGACTGCTCGGTGTAGATGAAATAGCCGACGGCGGCAATTGCTGTGAGCAGCAGGGCAGTGCGAATCCGGCCGTTGCCCTGTGCTTTCTCATTACTGCTGAAGTCTTTTTGTGATTTGGGACTGTCTGTAGTCATGCTGTCAGCGCTAAATGGAGTAGTGGTAAGAGAGAAACCCGTGCCGCTTGGGCGGTTGTGTGAAGGGCAGCTGTTATTGTTTTCTTTGTGCCGCTTCGCTATGGGCATTTCACCAGAAGAGGGCGGTAAAATCCACTGCCGATCTATGCACCAGATGGAAGTTCCTACTATGCCGGACGAGAGGTTCTCTCTCAGTCGTCTTTCAGAGTGTAGGCCATATTGTAGTTGATCAACATGGGGCAGCTGACCCCGGAGGGTGGTTTGGGCAGAGGCATGGAGGCATTAACCGCCTTTTTTGCAGACCGTTTCAACAGCTTGTGGCCGTCTGACACTTTGAGACCGCTGACTGATCCGTCACACCCCAGGGTGAAGGTTACCTTGATTCTGCCTTGCAGGTTCTTCCGCCTCGCTTGTTTTGAGTAGGATTTATTCTTTTCGATATGGGCCAGCAGATTGGCGAGAAAGGTTTCCCGAGATGGTGATTGCTGTTGTGGCAATGGGGATGGTGGGCTCTTTTTCACAGGCGCAGGTAGATTCTGCTCCACCGGGGGTGACGGTGGGGTTATCTCTTTTGGTTCAGGCTTCGCCGCAGGTTTTGGTTTTGGTTTTGGTTTTGGTTTTGGTTTAGGCTTGGGCTTGGGCTTGGGCTTGGGCTTGGGCTTAGGCTTAGGTTTAACCTTTGGCTTGGGTTTAGGTTTGGGCTCAGGCTTGATTTCCGGCTCAGGTTTAGGTTCAGGCGTTACCACCTCCTGGGGCTTGGGTGGCGGCTGAAAAGTCAGCCGGACGTGGGTGGTTTTAGTCTTGTCTGCCGTTTTTGTGGTGGCGCTGACCGGTCTGTTGAGCAGTTGGCTTACCACTAATGCATGGATCAGTAGGGAGACGGCAATGGCGAGCAGTCTCCAGGTGAGATCAGGCCGACTCATGGCCTTTCGGTGAGGATGTCGAGGGACTCCGCCCCCGCCTGACGGGCGGCATCGATCACCTGAACGCCCAGTCCAAAGTGTGCCTCGTGATCTCCTCGCAGACGGACAAATCGCTTGCCTGGCGCATGGAGTGCGCCACTCAGTGTCTGTTTCAGGTGTTCAGCAGTAACTGCCGACCCCTCTACCAGTATCTGCCCGTCAGGTGTGACGGTGACTTCAACAAAACCTTCATCGTCCGCTTTTTTTGCGCTGACCGCCTCAGGCAGGTCGATGTTGATGCTCTCGTCCTCGATAAAGTGGGCGGTGAGCATAAAAAAGACCAGCAGTAGAAAGACGATGTCGATCAACGGGGTCAGGTTGAGTACGACATTGGAGTGTCTGCGCCGCTCACACCCCATCTGTAATCTCCTCCCAGTGGTGTGGCTCCTCTGTTTCGGTGGCTGACGCCGGGTGTTCGCGGCGCTCCAGCAGCAGCGCGATGCAGTTCTCCATCGAGTGGCTGCGCCGCTCCACCACCCCTTCGAGGAAGTGGAGCAGGATCAGTAGGGGAATGGCAACGGCGAGGCCGACACCGGTGGTGATCATCGCTTCCCATATGCCGCCGGCAAGGGCTTGGGCGTCGACTTTGCCACCGGCCTGTTCAATCACCATAAACGCCTTGATCATGCCGGTAATGGTGCCGAGTAGGCCCAGCAGCGGGGCGGTGTTGCCGAGTATGCCGAGGGTACGCAGACCAAACTCCATACGCTGTAACAGTTGAGCTCGTATTCTGGTGCCGACACCCTGGAGATCCTTGACACCCTGTTGGTCGGCTTCGACCATCGCCTGGACAACTTGTGCCTCGGGGCCTTTCAGTCCCTCCACCTGCTGCGCTGCATCGGGCCGCTCAAGCAGGCGGTCAAGTTGTGGTAGTAGTGCCTTTGGCAAGCGGGTCAGGCGCAGGAAGAGAAAGTAACGCTCAAGGACGATGGCCAGGCCAACAGCGGAGTAGGCGGAAAGAATCCACACCACCAGGCCGCCCTTAGAGAGGAGTTCTTCAAAGTTCATGGCGCAATCCATCCCATAGCGGTGCCGGTACCGAGCAGAAAGAGCAGTCCGACACTGGTGTTTTCCAGGGCGACTCGCCACTGGCTCAGGTGGTGACGGATCTGGTCACCAAAGTGGGCCACCCCAAAGGCGAAGATCAGGGTGGGGATAATGATGGCGCCGATGCCAAAGCCGAGGCCGAGGGATAGGCCAGCCGACAAGCTGGCAGTGGTTGCTGCCGCAAGGATGACAGTGGTCAGGGGAGCACAGGGGTTAAGCGCCATACCCATGCCCATCAGAAAGAGTCCTGTGGGTAATGCATTTAAGGCTTTGCCACCACTCTCGGGGTGATTGGCCGCTGGAAGAGCCACCTTCAGTGGTGCTTGTGTATCTGTGTGCTGGATTGTGCTCTTATGCTGAGCGCACTGTGCAGGCTGGTAGCGGCGGCGCCATAGGATCGATAGCGCAACCAGTATAGTGCCTCCACCCAGCAGCCAACGCACCCAGGGAGCGTCAATCCACTGCTGTGCAACCAGCCCGGCCCATCCTGCGGCTGCACCCAGCAGGGCGTAACCACTCATGCGCCCCAGAGAGAAGGGCAGTAGCAGGCGCCAGGAGTTGCGGATGCCGCCCTCTGTTGCGGTAAAGACCGGACCCAGATAGGGCAAGCAGGTAATGTTGCATGGGCCGGCACCAAAGCCGAGACCCAGCAACAGGGCGGCACCAAAGCTGAGTATGACCGGTTCTATAGCTGTCATGTCGCCTTCACTTTTTTACTGCCGGCTCCTTTTATAGGGGGTGTTTTTTCCCAGTTTGTCTGCGCTTTTTTGCGCTCCTTAAAGTATTGAGGGCTGGCGCTAAACACAGGAATGGTGGCGTACTTCAGCTGCAGTACATCCTTATCGGGACAGAATTCGACGCAACGCCCGCAGAGGGTGCAGTCTTCGAAGGTGACGTCCTTTTTCTCCATCTCGGTGTGGATCTCCTGGATATCCATCGGACAGGCTTTGGCGCAGATGCCGCATTTGTCACAGCGTGGAGTGGCATTTTTTACCAGCCGCAACAGCCCCAGTTTTCTGAACACAGCGTGCAGAGCCAGCATTGGGCAGATGCGGCAGAAGGGGAGTCGCACAGTGAGGGAGAAGGCGATCATCAGGCCGAACATAAGATCGGCCAGGATCGAGAACACTAGGGTGGTACTGTTTGCTGTATCGACGAACAGTTGACCGGTATCGCCGTTGGCCAGGGTGGTCAGAATGCGACTGGGGCAAATTCTACAGAAGGGGTCACCGAGATCGTGGTTGAGCCAACCAAGGCCGGTAAGTAGCGGGAAGATGAACACCAACACCGCCAATATCACCCACTTCACCGGCCTTATTTTCTCCACCAGTCCCGGCTCCAGAGACTCTCTGCGCTGTAGCCCCAGCTTTTGACTTAGCAGGTGGAGCAGTTCCTGGAAGGTGCCCAATGGACAGATCCAGCCACAGAACGCTTTGTTGAGAAAGACAAATAGCAGTAGGAAGGTAGCGAGGGTGATCAGGGTCGGCATCAACCCCATCAGAATATTGCCGCCGTCGGCGATGATCGGGCCGAGACGATGATCCATCTGGTGCTGGAAGGGGATCAGGGTGCAGAGGTCGGATCCGTTGTGGTCATAGGCGCAGCTGAGAGCAGGCAGAGCACCGCTGAGTTTATCGGCCAAGTAATAGGCCCCAAGGCTGCTGCCGTAGACCAGAATGACAAAGGCAGTGAGCTGAACCAGTTTGCGGATAACCGAGAGATTTTTTATCGGATTCATGAGGTTGCCTTCCCTGTCTTGCGGACGCGACCGATAAAACCACCAGCCAGCAGGCCGATGACGGTGACGGTGACTCCCAGACTCAGAGATTTCCAGTGTTGCGGGTTGACGCGATATTCGGCGCTGAGCATGGTCTGATATTCAGTGCCGCTCTCCTCATAAGCTGCACTGACGGTGAAATCTGCGCTGCGTTTGTCGCGTTCCCCTTCAACAACGTTGGGGAAGTCGTCAGGTATGTGGAATTGCACCAGGCCGTCGGCGTTGGAGATACCCTCCAACCGACTGCCGTTGGCTGTCTCCATCACCACTGGCACCCCAGGCAGAAATGCCTGTTTGAAGCGCACTGCGAATGCCCACTCCTGATCTGAGTGGTAGTGGTAGTGTCCGCGGGGAATGGGGGCGGGCACCACCTCAAACGTCGTCTTCTCTGCAGCAGAAAGCCGGGTAGGGCTCTCACCACTGGGCTTTCCCCGCAGATATTCGTAGCGAATGATTGCCTCTTTCAGGTAGCCCCAATCCTTCTCCGCCACGACGGCGTGGTAGTTATCTACGCCGGTGGAGGGGAGGGTGATGACCCCCATCTTCGCTTCCAGTGGTAGAGTTGAGAGGTCGGGTTTCCACAGTTGAATGACCGCACCATCAGCATTGCTGAAGGTGAACTGCTTTGGCCCACGACGGTGCTGCATCTGCTGTGCCGCAGCCGGTTTTTTCTGAGTTGCCGCTGCACCACTCCTCTCCTGGGCTGCCACTGACGGCGATATAATCGCCCCCGCCAGCGCCAGTGCCAGGGTGAGGGCAGTGGCCAGGGTTCTCTGGCTTTTTTTCATCAATATGTCCCTGTATTCAGAAGGCGTAGAGGTAGGTGAGCATGGCGCTGCGTGGGGAGCCTGCAGCATAGCTCACGGTGCCGCTGGAGCTCTTCTTCGCCTCGGTGGCGTAGCGTTTGTCGAACAGGTTGTCGACATTGAGGGTGATGGAGTGAGGGCCGGTCTCATAGCCCACCATCAAGCTGGTGAGGAAGTCGTAACCGTCGTATTTCTCCGTATTGCGGTTGTCCATGTAGTACTCACCCCAGGTGTCGGTCTGGACACGTGCCTTGAAGCCGTTGGGGTGCTTGTAGTTGACGTTGAAACCATACTGGTGGCGGGGCACATAGGGGAGCTGATTGCCAGAGAAGTCCAGGGATCCGGACTCCTGGAAATCGACAAAGTTATAGTCGCTGAAGGCGTAACTGGCACCAACAGAGACATACTTGTTCAGATCGAGGTTGCCACTGAACTCAAAGCCCTTTTTCAGTGTCTCGCCGGCATTCATGAAGCTGCTGCTCCAGCCGCTATAGACCTGGATGATGTCGTCTTTCACCTTGGTGCGATAGATCGAGGCATCAAATGACCAGTCTCGGGCGCGACCCTTGATGCCGACCTCGATGTTGCGGGCGGTGGCGGCGTCCAGTGTCGGGTTGTCGTTGATCTCTCCCTCTGAAGGCACCTGGCCGGATTGTGCGATATTGGCAAACAGGTTGATCTGTTTGTTGATGGCGTAGCTGGCACCGAGACTGGGAGCGAAGAGGTCATAGGTAGCGTCGGTATCGATGGTACCGACGTTGGCGACATATTGGCCGGTACTCCAGTTGTACTCTGTATAGGTGCGGGTGAAGAGGTCAAAGTTCATGCGGTCAAAGCGGAAACCGGCATCGACAGTTAGCTGCTCTGTCGGTCTGAAGGTCTCCTGCAGGAACAGTCCGTAGAGGGTATTGGTGGCCTCTTCGGTCTCCATCAGCGAGCCCTTGTTGTCGGAGAGGGTGGCGATGATCCTGCCGCCGCCAGTGGTCTGGGTGTCGGCGTACTGGTACTTGTTCGACTCTTCGGTGTTATCGATCCGGGCGGTGACGCCGGCGACCAGGGTACTGTCACCCCAGAGTTTGTGATCGAGGGAGAACTCCAGGTCGCCACCTAGCACGCTGGTGCCGGGATTTTCGTTGATTGCCGCAGTGACCGGATGGAAGTGATCCCAATGGTTGAAGTAGACCCGGGGGGTAAAGGTGAGGTCGCCAAACTCTTTTTCCAGCCTGCTGTTGAAGAACCAGATGGTGGAGTAGCGACCACTGTGCTTCCAGGCATCCTTGGTCTCGGTCTGCTCCCCGGTCGCTTTGAAGGTCTCGAACTGGACATCACTCATTGATCCCGGCAGCTGCATGTCAGCCTCTGAGTAGCTGAGCTCAGTCTCCAGGGTGGCACCATCCTCCAGCATCAAGCCATGCTTGAGGCTCAGTTGCTGGCTATCGAACTTGTTCCAGCGTCGCCAGCCGTTCTCTACCTCACGGTGGGAGGCGGTGACGGAGAAGGCGTTGTCGTCATTTATTTCAGCGCCGTAACGGCCGTGGAGCATGCGGCTGCCATGCTCACCAACACCCACTTTTACGCGGTTGATGTTTTCATCAAAGACTGATTTGGAGATGATCTGGATGGTGCCACCTGCAGAACCACTGCCGTAGAGAGAGCCCGGTCCCTTGGTGATCTCGATACGCTCGATATCCTGGGTGTCGATGAAATCAAAACGGGAGAAACTGTCAGGGTCGGTCATCGGCACACCGTCACGCAGGATCATGATCTCACGGACGCCGTAGTTGGCCTTCTGGCCTGCGCCACGAATGATCAGCCTGACGTCGTAGCCACCGTTCTTGGAGTCGATCAAAACCCCCGGCGTTCCCTGAATTGCATCCTTGATGTTGAACATCTTGGCGTTTTCAATCTTCTCCTCATCGATGACGCTGATCGCAGCAGAGACCTCCTTGGTGCCACGCTCTATGCGAGAGGCGGTGACACTGATGGTGTCCACTGCCTCATCTGTGCCGGCTTCTTCGGCTTGTACGCTCTGTACGCTGGTGTAGCTCAGGGCTAGCAGTATGGCTGAGGCTAGAGGGGTGAGTCGTGGTTGCTGTGGGAGGGCGATTTCTTTCATCGGATTACTGCCTTTTTTCTTTAAGTTGAATACCGAATAGTCAATGGGAAAAATGGAAGATTAAGTCGTTTCGGAGGCAGGATGTTTGCAGAAACCGGGAGGTGATGCAAGCGACTAACCGTGATAAAAATCAATAAAAACATATGGATAGGTTATATGGCGCGATCTTTGTGTGATATCACGTATTTCTTTTTCAGTTCAAGCCGATGGATGTTGATGATGGTTTGTCGAGTGATGGATGGGGTGGGTTTGAGTGATAGCCAATAAGCCTATTGTAGGTGGGGTGTATTTGACCCCTTGTGAGTGCATCTGGTATATATGACAGAATTTTCCCGTCCAAAGACAAATACGTTTGGGGTCACCGCTCAGAGTGAACCTATGTCTAGGGCCTCATTCAGTCGATATCGCAGGTTTGACTATGAATAAATGGCTAGTTTCAGTTTCTATCGTTTTGGCAATCAGTAGCGGTACCATTCAGGCCGCTGGCGACGCGGCGGCGGGCAAGACCAAATCCGCAACCTGTATGGCTTGCCATGGCCCTGATGGCAACAGCCCCAATCCGATTTGGCCAAAACTGGCTGGACAGCATCCCAGCTACATTCAGAAGCAGATTGCTGATTTCAAGGCAGGTACCCGTAAAGATCCTCTGATGACTGCCATGGCAATGCCTTTGGCTGATCAGGACGTGGCTGATCTGGCTGCTTACTTCTCCAGTCAGAATCAGAAAAGCGGCACCACTGCTCAGGCGCAGGCGGAGCTGGGTGGTAAAATTTACCGTGGCGGCAATGGTGCTACCGGTGTTGCCGCCTGTATGGCGTGCCACGGTCCTGCCGGACAGGGTAATCCAGGTGCGAACTTCCCTCGTATAGGCGGTCAGCACGCAGACTACCTGACGAAAGCCTTGAAAGATTTCCGTGGTGGTACTCGTGCCAATGATAACGGTGAAATGATGAGAGGTGTTGTCGCCCGCATGACCGATGAAGAGATTGCTGCGGTTGCTCAGTATCTGCAGGGTCTGCGTTAATTTCAGACGCTTTATAATAGTGGTTAGAACAGTTGGGGTATCTTAGGGCTCACGAAACAATAACTCCCTGTTTTGGAACGTCGATCCATCCCGCCTGACTGCGTTGTGAAAACTTGAAATATATTGATATTCCTGCGTTTTCACGCCTTGTCAGGCGGGCGCCTCGACGCTCCAAAATCAGGTACTTATTATCTCGCGAGCCCTTAGGTACCCTCTGCAAAGGGCGGCCGATGGCCGCCCTTTGACGTTTCCAGGTGGTTAACGAGAGGTTGTTTATTAGATAATTTTCTCCCACCGGTGAACCACCATCCGCCTCCAGGGTCGGATAGCAATATATGGTCGGCTTTGCGCCCGCCTGATACTATCCTCCGACACCGTTCAGCTCCAAAGGTAATAATATGAAAAAAAGCGTCTGTACCCTGTTTCTGCTGCTAGCCTCCATGACCCTCTTTGCGCCCCTTCAGGCGTTGGGTGAACAGTTCAGAGAGGATGTGCACTACTCATTTATCATCCCTGAACAGCCTGGTGCCTCGGGTGACCGTGTGATGGTGATGGAGTTTTTCTGGTACGGCTGCTCCCACTGCTATTCACTAGAGCCCTTCCTGGAGAAGTGGCTGGAGACTAAACCGGAGTACGTTGATTTTGTCCGCTTTCCGGCGTTGCTAAGCGGTCCCACCAGAATCCTTCATGGTAAGACCTTCTATGCACTGAAGATGATGGGGCTGGGTGACGGTCTGCATGAGAAGATATTCAGCGCCCTACATGATAAGGGTAAGGCCCTCAAGACGCAGGGTGAGATGGAAGCGTTTCTCGAAGAGCAGGGTGTGGCAGTAGATGAGTTCCGTAAGCTGATGAATTCCAATGCGGTCAAACTCCCGGTGAGGAGGGCGGCCAAACTTGCCAACAAATATGATGTTCATGGCGTCCCCGCCATAATCATTGATGGCAAATACAGTGTTGGCGGTCTCACCGGAAACATCATGATGCAGGTGACTGACCATTTGATTGAGAAGGTTCGTGCGGCAAAAGGCGTGAAATAACCGCCAGGATATCGTTTTGCTCACCCACCGGTGTAAATAGAGACTATGCTGAACAGTGAGTACCCACCCGGAATAGAGACTATTCGTCATCCCGGCGCACGACCGCTTGGATGCGGGAGGCAGAGCGACGCAGGAGGCCAAAGCCGAGGCCGTGATGATGGGTCGGCTTTGGTAGATATTTCGTGGAATATTTTGTTTAAGGAGTCACTGATTAAGTCTGGTTAGATTTAGGCTGAGATAAAATTGTTCCAATTTGTTTCGACGTGAGCGGTAATAGCTATTCTATTGCTGCGATCTTCGGAGCGAATTGGGGCGATTTTAGCCAGCATAAAGCAATCATGACTTGATCAGAGTCTCCTTCAAGGAGTCACTGAGTAAACCTGAGAGCAAGGCAGCTGCTCATGGTTTATTCAGAAGTTTCTTTAATAACTGCCATGTAGACTTAACCTGTTGAATAATAGACATAGTCAGTGCCGAGGGATTACTTGAAGCGCCTGAAATTGCTCAGTTACAATATCCAGACGGGGGTCGATACTCAGCACTACCGGGAGTACGTAACCCAAAGCTGGAAGCAGGTACTGCCTCATCGCGAACGAATTGGTAACCTCGACCGCATTGCCGATGTCATCAAGGGCTATGATCTTGTCGGGCTTCAGGAGGTGGATTCCGGGAGTCTGCGCACCGGCTTTGTCGATCAGACCGCTTACCTTGCCAGTCAGGCAGGGTTTCCCCACTGGTACAAACAGGTAAATCGCAACCTCGGCAAGCTGGCGCAACACAGCAATGGTTTGTTGAGCAGAATGAAACCGAGCCACATTAGTGAATACAAGCTTCCCGGGTTGCCGGGGCGCGGCGCAATACTGTGCAATTTCGGTGGCGATGAGGGACTGTCGATATGCATTATCCATCTGGCGCTTGGGCGGCGGGCACGTCTTAAACAGGTCGCCTTTGTCAGCGAACTGGTCAAGGGGCTTCGTCATGTGGTTATAATGGGTGATCTGAACTGCAGCTGCATGTCAAAGGAGTTGCGCTACCTTACTGAGAGCGCCAACCTCCACGAACCTGTATGCGATAGGAGCACTTTCCCCAGCTGGCAGCCGGCGCGAAAACTTGATCATATTCTGGTCTCGGAGACGCTGTCGGTGGAAAATGCTCGTGTGGTTGATTACCCGTTGTCAGATCATCTACCGATTGGCATAGATATCATTATTCCAGAGGGGCTTGATCTGGCGGCATAGGCATGGAGAGTCATTTTGGACTGGAAAGAGCGCTGTCTTCAACTCGAACAACAACACTCTGCTGAACTTGATCGTGCCGATGAGAGTGAAAGCCGGTTACGCCGTGCTCTGGTGCAGCTGACCCTCGCCGCTGACGGTCTCGATCCACTGCTCGATCCTCATCTTGCATTACTGCGGCAGGCTGTCCGAGCCCCGTCCGGGGCGGATGCCGATAGTCGGTTGAGCGGAATCATCGATACCCTTATCAGGAGCGGCACTGCCTCATCCGGCTCCCCCCCCCTGAGCGGCGCCGATCTGTTCAATCGTATCCAGCAACGCATTCATCAGCAGTCGGGTAGTACCGAGCGGCTGAAGTTACTGGCTCAAGATATGGTGAGTAATCCAGCGGCGGTGACCGATAATCAGCTTGATGAACTGCTGAAACTACTTGCCACCGGCAAGTCGACGAGTCCCCGGAAGGGGATATTGAGCAATCTCCTCGCCGGTGGCAGGAAGCCATCCGGTGACGGGGAGGGAATACGACCGAATCAGCAGCTGTTGGCGTTGCTGGAGAAACAGAGCTGGCCGGGGCAGCTGACCAGTGAGGTCGCTGAACTGGCAGCCGGTCTCGATAGCGAAAAGGATGAAGGTGCCTGGGTCGGGGTTATGGGGCAACTTTTCTCACTGCTGGCGGGTAGTCTTAGCTATACCCATTCTGAAATTATCGCCACCGAGGATTTCCTGGACGGGTTGACGGCAAAGCAGCGGCAGATTGACCAGCAGGTCAATGATGGCCACCAGTTGCGCGAAAAGTCGTTTGAAGATGCTCAGACGCTGAATCAGGTGATCTCAGAACAGACCGGAGGGATACGCCAGGGGATAGCCTCAGCTGGTACGCTGGACCAACTCCAGGAGGGGGTGGCAGGGTGTCTGGATGCCATCGAAGGAGAAATGGCCTCCTATATCGAGACAGAGGAACAGCTCCACCGCCTGGCTGGGGATAATGAACGAAAATTGCGGGAGCGACTCCATGAGGTGGAGCGTGAGAGCCTGGAACTGCAGAGGAAGGTGGTCGATGCCCACATTCAGGCAACCACAGATTCACTTACCGGCCTGCCCAATCGCATGGCTTATGATGAGAGGCTGGCCCAGGAGTTTGCCCGCTGGAAGCGCTTTGGTGAGCCCCTGACCCTGTTGATGTGGGACGTGGATAACTTCAAGCAGATCAATGATCGCTTTGGACACAAATCCGGGGATAGAGCACTGGTTGCCATCGGGCAGGCGATGAAAAAACGACTGCGCGAGACCGATTTTATTGCGCGCTATGGTGGCGAGGAGTTCGTCGTCCTGCTTACCGGTGCCAACAAGGCGGCTGCTGAAACGCTCGCTGACCAGATTCGGCTCGAAGTTCAGGGGAGTGGCCTTCACTCCGGCAACAAGCGGATTGAGGTGACGGCCTCCTGCGGGCTCAGTGTTTTTACCGGTGAAGATGTGCCGGAGGATGTCTTTGTGCGGGCCGACAAGGCTCTTTACCAGGCCAAGCGGCAGGGAAAAAACTGTTTTGTCAGCGGCTAAAACAGTGCCTGTACTCCCTTGCCGGACTGAATCTGTGGCTCTTGAGCATAGAAGTAGCTCCACTCATCTCCCATTTCAGACAGCTTGTTGAGTAGCTCCGGCAGGGGCACCGCCTCGCTGGGAAATATCCCCGGAATCACCACAAAAAGACGGCTAAAACCGGCCTGTTGACGCCACTTCAATTCGGCGGGCTCCAGCGGTCGGCTGCAGTTTGGACACTCCCAGCCCGTTGGGGCAGCCTCATCGGTTAACCTGTTAAGCCAGTCGCCAATCCCTTTGCCACAACCGGGACAGCGGGGTGGTCTGGTATTTTTCCCAAAGAGCAGTCTGGGGGCGTCCGAGGTAAGCAGCAGCCGGATATGGCAGTAGTCCAGGTCATTCTTATCCTTTGGCTCCATACGTACAAAGGGTGAGCAGCCGAGAAAGGTGATCAACTGCAGAAAGCGCTCCCCTGTGAAGTAGACATACTCTTCATCTTGCTGTCGATCGCCGGCCAGCCCCATCTCCACCAACAGTTTAGCCAGTGTATCAACAGATGGTGTAGCCGTGGAGTTGGTGGGGTAAAGGATCAGGTTGCCGCTGCTCATAATGGGGTCCGTGCTATATACCAGGTAAAAAACCGAGCTGTAAGTAGTTGCCTGTGGGGTTCATACTGCTTTTTTCAGGCGGATAAGATAACATCCCTGCAACTTTTTGGTCAGTTCCACTCTCCCGTAGGGCGCATTGCGCCGAAAGTATAATTCCATGAAGCGTCTGCTGATCCTGCTGGTGAAGGTCTATAGCTACCTCATCAGCCCATTTCTCGGCAACAACTGCCGTTATTACCCCACCTGCTCTGAGTATGCCCAGGAGGCGATAGAGCGCCATGGTGCCTTGGCGGGGGTGTGGCTGGCAATCAAGCGTATATCCCGCTGCCACCCATTCCATGAAGGGGGTGTCGATCCGGTGCCTGAACCGAAGAAGAAGCATCGCCACTGAGGTGGTCACTACACTTCAGGCTAAGCAATTTCCACTGGAATCAGCAGGTTGACTTTCCTTGGCCGGGGTGGTGTTGTGAACACCCCATGGAACAGTTTCTCAACAACAGTTTGGCATTGGCGCTCGACTCCGCCCCCTGGCTGCTTTTCGGTCTGCTGGCGGCGGGCTTGATACGCGCCTGGCTGCCGATGGATCTGGTGGGGCGTTCCCTTGGTGGCAGTGGCTTTGGGCCGGTGGTGCGAGCGGCGCTGATCGGGGCACCCCTGCCGCTCTGCTCATGCTCTACGTTGCCTGCAGCCTTCTCCCTGCGTCGTTCGGGTGCTTCGCGGGCATCCACAACCTCCTTCCTTATTGCCACGCCCGAGACCGGCGTAGATTCAGTGGCACTCTCATGGGTGCTGCTGGGGCCGTTTCTGGCAACTGTTCGGCCATTGGCGGCGGTGCTGTCGGCCGTTACCGCCGGTTTGATGGTGGGGGCTACAGAGGTTGGTGACAGGAGACCTGAAATTGGTGAAGTAATTCCAACCTCCTCTTGCAGCAGCTCAAGCAGTTGCGGCTGTGCCGCAGTGGGGGAAGTGAAGATTGAGTCGCCGGGCCTGTTACACCGCACACTTGATGGCATTGTCTACGCCTTTACCGATCTCCTGGATGATCTCTCCCTGTGGCTCACTGTAGGTATTCTGGCAGCCGGGCTGGTGGTGACGTTGGCGCCTCCCGGCCTATTGGTGGAGTGGGGCAGTGGCCTACCGGCGATGTTGCTGATTATGCTGATCTCCGTACCGATGTATGTCTGTGCCACCGCCAGTACACCACTGGCCCTCGCCATGCTCTATGCCGGAGTCTCTCCCGGCACTGTGCTGGTGTTTCTACTGGCGGGGCCGGCAACCAATCTTGCGGGGCTGATGCTGGTGAAACGGGAACTGGGGAAGGAGGCGCTGCTTGCCTATCTCGCCGGTATCTGTGGGGCCAGTCTCCTGCTGGGCTTGCTGCTCGATGGTGCAGTTACGCTATTCGCCTTTGATCCTCTGATGGGCATGTCTCAAAGCGGCGGTGCTGAAGAGGAGGCGGGGCTTATCTCCATGTTCAGTCTGTTACTGCTGGTGGTGCTGGCGATAAAACCCCTGCGCCGCCGGTTAGCCGGTGATAAGGGCGGGGATGACGGTAGTTGCTGTGGGTAGTCTGATTTTTATAAGCGCTGTGATTTTTCCTGTTATTACGCTATAAATCCTGGCTGGTTGGCTCAGGAATATCACAATGCACTCTCCCTTTTCATCTGCTGCAACATTTCGAGATGCCTTCGAGGCAGGGCTTGAGCAGTTGTTGCTCAGTCATGATGGACTGGGTGTCTATATCCTGGTGCTGGCCAATGCCGGTTTTGATATTAAGATCTGGGCTCACCTGGCACAGCCTCTACGCAAAAAGTTTGAGATGCTGGCTTCTGCCTATCATGAACAGCAGCGGCTCGGGCTGGAAACAGAGGGGGCGGCGGATGACCTGGATGTATTCAGGCAACTGCTGGCATTGGGTTTTGACGGCCTGGAACATACGGCATTTCACCGCCAGGGTCCCTGGGAGGTGCAATACAACCCACTGCGTTCATTTCGGCCCCCTCGCATCTCAGGTGGGCTGATAGATGGCGTCTACGCACCCTTCAATCCAGATGGCTTTCACTTCGCCAAGCCTTTTCTGAGTAAAGAGATCTTTTGGCAGGGCGAGCTGTTGGGGCGCCAGTCAGCACTCTTCTACAATAAGTTTCCATTTGTTGAGCTGCACGGTTTGCTGGTTCCTGAGCATCAGAAAGGTATTCCTCAGTTTCTGACAAAAGAGAACCATGAATATATCTGGCAGTTGACGGAGCAGTTGGGTGAGAAGATGCCGGGAGTCGGTTTCGGATATAACAGCTACGGTGCCTACGCCTCTGTCAATCATCTCCATTTTCAGATGTTTATGCGCAGCCGTCCTCTGCCGGTGGCCCACACTCAGTGGAGGCATAATGGCGGTGTTGCTGACTACCCTGTGAAGTGTGGAGTTTTCAGAACAATGTCTGAGGCTTGGGAGTATATCGACGGCCTTCATCGAGAGCAGAGAGCGTATAACCTCGCCTACTTGCCAGGTACACTTTACTGTACGCTGCGTCCACAACAGGGAAGCGTGGCGGTGGCCCCCTGGAGCAGCGGTTTTGCATGGCATGAGATGATGGGCAGTTTCTCCCTGTTCGACCATGCGGCTTTCCTGCGGCTGACTGAGAAGGATCTGACCCGGGCCTTGGCTGCCGCTGGTAGTGAGTGAGGGCTCGAACAGTTTTATTTCTTGTGCAGCTTCACCAGAACCTCGTGTGCAGATTCCTCTACGGATTTTCCAGAGACATGAAGCACCGCCCAACCTTGATCACGACATATTGATCTTGCCCAGCGAAGCTCCTGTTTTACCTCATCGTAATCGATGTAATCGGTTAATGCTCCTGCCCCCATGCTTTTCACCCTGGCTTCTCTGCGTTCTACAAGCTGGTCCACTTCCAGAAATAGGCCGACTACTGATTTCGAGTCGGCTTCAAGCAGTGCGGGGGGTATAGGGATACCCTTAACCAAAGGTACGTTCGCCACTTTCCATCCCCGGCAAGAGAGGTAGATCGAAAGTGGCGTTTTACTCGTGCGGGATACGCCGACTAAAATAATGTCCGCATCGTTGAGGTGCCTTATTGTTTGGCCGTCATCGTTCTTTAGGGCGAACTCCATCGCCTCGACACGCTGAAAATACTCCTCCCCCACTTCATGTAGCAGTCCTGGCGTTCCCTGAGGTGAGTGGCCAAAATGAATCGCCATTTTATGAAGTACAGGGCTGATGAGATCAAGGGAATCAATGCCTCGCTTCCTGCACTCTTCATCGGTAAATGTAGCCAAGTCCCGATCTACAAAGGTAAAAAAAACCAGTGCACGTTCCTTTTCCGCACTGTCTAACTGCATACATACCTGACTCTTGGTAAGCACATGCCCAATGCGTTGAAATTTTACTTGGCTGTGGTCTTTACGAAACTGCATGAGCGCGGCGGCTATGATCGCTTCAGCTGTTTCACCGGTAGCATCCGAAAGGAGATAAAACGCGTTTTGATCATTTTTATGCGACATTGTCTATTTTCCTCTGTAGGGCTATCTCCCTGATGCCCAGATACCAGCGTGCAAGCAACAGCGAAGTCCAGTAGACCACCCAGAAGGCGAAGATCACATCACTGAAAAAATGCGCCCCCTGCAGAATTCGTCCACCACCGACGACTGCACCGATGACGATACCCAGTACCAGCCAGCGCCGTTGGCGAAAAACCCATGCAAGGCTGATAAAGAAGAAGCCCATACCGGCATGGCCGCTGACGAAGGAGCAGTTTCTGCTGCACTGATCCTTGAACTCCAGCAGCGGTGTAAACATTTTGTCGCCACCAAACTCCACTACATCCCTGGGACGTGCCCGCTCTGAGTGGGCCTTGAATACCTCGTTGACGATCAATCCAGGGCCGATGGCCAGCACCATCAGCAGAAACAGCGCTTTGCGCCGCTGGGAGAGCTGATACTCCTTTCCCCTGAGTCGTTTTACCAGCCAGAAGATTAACAGGCCAAAGAAGACAAAGAAGTGAATATCGGCAAATACTTTGTAGATGCCGTAGATCAGTGGCTGTTTGTCCAGGTGAAAACCGCTCTCCGGCAGGTAGAAGAGATTGGATACCCACAGGTCGATCTGGGGAAACAGCAGAAACAGCAGCAGTAGAGCGATGCAGATCAGCAGATCGAGACGCAGTTTATTGATGAGCTCAGTCATGGTAACCGCGGAATCCGCTGAGGTGATAGATATAGACCCGGAGTTCAAGGTTGGAGTAGACCTTGACCTGCTGCTCACCGAGGAAGGTCGCCTGACGGAAACGGTTCTGCTCCTCCCTGCTCAGGGTACGGAGAGTAACAAACAGGTACTCGCCATCGTCAAAGCGGGTAATGTCGGAGGCCAGTTGGTACTGGTCTCCAATTCTGCCGCCGGGATTCCAGGCGATTGGATCAAGCTGCTGTGGCTCCATATAGTAGCCGAGGTTAGCAAGCAGTTTGCGTGAGCGCCCGGTCAGCCTCGCCTTGGGGTGGTTTTCGGCAACCGCTGAGACTTTGTCGCTCAGTTCTCTCCAGCCAAGCATGCGGGAGTAGGGATCTTTGCCGCGCTTTAGTTCGATATCGAGAGTCCGGGCGATAAAGTGGTAGTGGTAGATGGTGCTCAATATCAGCAGGTTGATGACGATGGCGGCCCCAAGCCAACGGTAGGCACCGCGCTTTACCAGCATGGCAACGACGAACGGGGTGGCGGTGACAAACGCCGGGGCGGCCCAGTTGGGATAGGCGCGGCTCATCAGTGCCTGCAGTGAGATCACCCCAAGCATTGCCAGTGCCGGCCACAGCAACAGTCGCTGCCGATCATCGGAGAAGGCTGAGGGTGCCAGACCGTGACGAAAGAAGAAGAACATCATCAGCGGGCCGAAGACGACAAACTGACCGGCGAGAAACTCTACCAGTTGACCCGGGTGAAACAGATCACGGTCGAGCTGGGATATCTCGGCAGTGTGGCGGAAACTGATGAAGTCGTTGAGGTAGTTCCAGTAGAGGTTGGGTGAAAGGATCAGCGCTGCCAGCAGCACTGCTACCCACAGGCGGCGGTCAGCCAGCAGCCTCCGGTAGTTGGGCGAGGTAAGCAGATAGACCAGCAGGCCGACGGCCAGTACCCCCATGGAGTATTTGCTCAGCAGTCCAAGCCCGGCGGCGCCACCGGTGGCAAGCCACCACCCCCAGCCGCTATCGTCACGTGCCTTGATAAAGAGCCAGACGGTCAACCCCCAGAAGAAGAACAGGGGGGCGTCGGTAGACATGAACATCGTCTCCAGCCCCACCACCGGCAGACAGATGAAGGTGATTCCGGAGAGTGCCCCCACTTTCTCGTCATAGAGCGTCTTACCGATGGCGTAGACCACCGTCGCGGCCGCGGCGTAGAGGATCAGCCCTCCGGCCTTGATCGCCAGTTCGGAATAGCCCCAGAGACTGGTGGTGAAGTGGATTACCCAGGCCACCATGGGCGGCTTGGAGTAGTAGCCGAGGTCGGGTTTAAGAGACCACCAGAAGTAGTAGGCTTCGTCATAGAAGAGCTGGAGATCGATACCTTCGATCACCAGTATTCGGTAGAGGGTGATAAACAGCAACGCCAGTGCAAAGGCGAGCCTTGGGCTAATACGTGCCAACATCATCTGTACCGGGAGCCGGTCTTACTTAGCCTTTTCTGTTGCTGTATCAATCTGTCTGTTTCCGGTCAGTTTTTAAAGAGCACAAACTACCATATGAGGCGGTAAGTTTCATGGCTGTGGCCAAGTTTGCTCTTACTTGCTCTCTCGAGAGTCTCTGTTTTTCCACCAGGGCAACAGCAGGTAACCGATGAGGGTGGTCAGTAGTGCCACCGTGCCCACCGGCAGGCGCATCCAGGCGGATTTTGTATAGTCCCCGGCGTCTACTATCAACAGGTAGGTGGCAATCAGAGGAAGAATCAACAGCAGCAGGTGGCCGATTGGTCTCACGCCCCAGTGCCAGCGGTGGGCAAGATGAACCCCCGCCCAAGCTGCCAGCAAGCCTCCGAAGGCACCCGCTGCCAGATCAACGGGCCAGTGGATGCCGAGGGCCACCCGGCTGACACCGGCAAGTAGGGCGAGAAGCATTAGAAAAATGCGCCAGGAGGCCAGGTAGTAGGCCCAGACACCGAGAAGAAGAAAGGCGGTCAGGGTGTGGCCGGAGGGAAAGCTGTTGGAGTGGTAGGGGGGCATCAGCAGGTTAAAGCTGCCCGGTTCCAATACCGCCGGTGGGCGGGCCATATCAAATAGCGGCTTCAGTCCCCGGCTGTAGAGGGTACCGATCACCGCCGCAATCATCAGGGCGAAGAGCACCCGGGGATAGAAGAGGGCAAAAAGCAGGGCGATGGCAAGGGCAAATCGTTCGTCACCGATCATGGTAATGCCCTGCCAGAAGGTACCCGGCAAGGGGGCTGTAAAAGCATTAAGAGGCAAGAAGCCGGTGTGGTAGCCGTCGATCAGGTAGAGCGCTGATCCTGTGATACAGATCAGCAGCAGAGTGATAACAAAGAAGCGGTCCCCATGGGGTGGTGGTGTGGCGAATAGTCGGCCTCGCTCCTCCAGGGTGAGTTGCAGGGCGTGCCAATAGGTTTTGAAGGGTTCCATTTGCATCACAGATTAATGTCTCTTCTCATTGGCTTCAATCCTGAATACACCGCCGGGTAAAAAAAGCCGGCTGTTTATCTGTAGGAGCGGCGCCCTCGCCGCGATGAAACCCGCACAAATGGAGGCATATTCCATCGCCCCGAGGGCGGGGCTCCTACAATAGAAGGCGCACGTGAAACAGGAGTTTGGTGCAGAACCTATCTAACTTATTCAGCTGCAGAAATTTTCACCAGTGCCACAGTCCCCTCACGGAACACCACTTCGCACTGCTCTTTGGGAAACAGTTTAAACAGTCGCTCCAGTTTGTCGATTCGTACAAACACCAGGTCACCGGGTCGGGGTGTACGCTTCTCGGTAATCGCATCACGGTAAACGCTAAAGCTCGGCATATAGATGCCGTAGGAGACCACTGGTGCCTGCTCTGTTTTGGCAATGACAGCAGCCTTCTTCACCGGTGCCTGCAGTACATCCATTACACGCGGCAGGATAAAGCCGGAGATGATGAAAGCCTGCAGGAATCCGGCCAGAATCAACCCCTGCCAGCTGCTTATCTTTTTGCTCATGGCGATAACCAGCAGCAGTGCTGTCATCACCAGGGTGAATATCAGATAGTCACTACCGAGGGTCGCCTGGCCGGCACTGAACAGTGTCTGTTCATAGAGTTTGCCGGTCTGTGAGTGGGCGTAGCCGAAGATAAAGGGGAGGGCCGCCAGCAGCAGAAAAAAGAGCAGCGGTGGAGTAAAAGCGAGCCAGCGGCTGGTCAGTTTTTCACGGTGCAGTGCCATCAGAAAGAAGAGCGGAGTGGCGCCGTAGAGTGCGTAGTGGGGCAGCTTGGTGCTGGAGAAGGAGAAGAAGATAAATACCGACAGGAACCAGATCCAGAGGAAGCGCTCCAAGGGATCGCTGAAACTCTTTTTGATGCCTCCGGCGATGGAGAATATCCAACCGGCAAAGGGCATCAGGGCAACAGGTATCCAGATCGCATAGTAGAAGGGTGAACCGCTGTGCCCCTCCATGGCGTCTGAGTAGCGTGACAGGTTGTGCTTGAGATAGAAGCCCTCGAAGAAGGCCATGCCCTGGTCGAGATAGACAAGGATATGCCAGGGGACGACGATGGCGAGAAAGAGAGCGATCCCCAATGGATTGAATACCGCCCGCGCCCAGTCAGCCAGCCGCCGCTCAGTGCCATAGAAGATGGCACTGGCGAGGAACGGAAAAAGTACCGCTACCGGCCCCTTGGTGATGAAACCCAAGCCAAGCCAGGCAAAGATACGCAACAGCCCGATCCGTGAGGGGGTTTTGTAGTGCTGATAGATATCCAGCAGTGCCAGTGCAAGAAAGAGGTTGAGCAGGCCATCGGCAATGGCCGCCTTCGCCACCATGCCGACATAGAAGGCGAGTGCCATCAGCAGGGTAGCCGTCTGGGCAGTCACCAGATCGGTATGGCGCCGGGTGAAGCGGAACAGTACCAATGCCCATAGCAGGCAGGCGAGAGCTGAGGGGAGGCGCAGGGCAAACTCATTGAGACCGAAGACGGCGACAGAGGCCGCCTGGAACCAGTAGATCAGTATCGGCTTGTCGTGGCGTGGAACGCCGTCGAGGTAGGTGGAGACGTAGTTGCCACTCTCCATCATCTCCCGGGTCGCTTCGGTGAACGCACCCTCGTCAACGTCGTAGAGCGGCATGCTGCCGATCTGCCAGAAAAAGGCGAGCAGTAGGGCGATGATAATGGCTGCGCGGGAGGGCAGCCAGCGACTGATCAGGTCGGACATACAGGTTACTCTGTACCGTCAGTGTCCTGATCCGACTTTTCTGCCCGGTACCAGGTGGATTGCTCAGGGTCCTGCTGCCAGCCGATGGAGTGTGGCTGCCGATCCTCGGATTGGTAGAAGATGCGGCTCAGCATCTCGGCAATAACGCCGGTAGTGAGCAGCTGCACCGAGGCCACCAGCAGCAGGATGCCGACAAACAGCAGAGGCCGACTGCCGATATCCTCTCCTAAGGCGTACTTTACCGTCAGCAGATAGGTGAGGATGCCGCCACCGAGTAGGCCGAAGGCGAGGCCGATAGAGCCAAAGAAGTGGCCGGGCCGTGCACGGAAGCGGAGAAAGAAGAAGACCGCCAGCAGGTCGAGCACCACACGGAAGGTGCGTGACAGACCGTACTTGGAGGTGCCGAAGATTCTCGGATTGTGGTTGACCACGGTCTCGCCGATACGTGATGGGGCAGTAACACCGGCCACCCACACAGGGATAAAGCGGTGCATCTCGCCAAACAGGCGTACCTCCTTGATGATCTCTGCACGGTAGATCTTCAGGCTGCAGCCGTAGTCGTGGAGCTTGACCCCGGTGACCTTGGCGATCAGTCGGTTGGCGACACGGGAGAACGCTTTGCGTACCCGGTCATCATGACGTTCACGACGCCAACCCTGGATCATATCGAGATCCCGCTCCTGCAGCTCCTGGATCATGCGGGGGATATCGGCGGGGTCGTTCTGCAGGTCGCCATCCATGGTGGCGATCAACTCGCCACGGGCGGCATCGATACCGGTCTGCATCGCTGCTGTCTGGCCAAAATTGCGCCGCAGCATGATCACCCGCAGGTGTTTGCCGTACTTCTCAATCGCCGCTTTCAGCCGCTCGCCGGTGCCATCGCTGCTACCGTCATCGACACAGATCAGCTCCCAAGGGCCGCTATAGGACTCAAGCCCTTTATGTACTGCATCAATAAGATGTTCGACGTTTTCCGCCTCATGGTACATAGGGACGACAACGGAGAGGGATTTATCCATGGCTGGGCTCTGATTCATGGGGAGTTTGAGATTGCTGAAGAAACCAGCGCATGTTAACCGCGCAGCCCCTATTCCGCAAACCGGCGGGGTTTAAGGGGCCTCTGAATAAGTCTGAACGCAATGCAATTATTCATGACTTGTTCAGAGGTTCCTTGACCGGCAGCAGCAGGGAGGCGACACCGAGTAGCAGGGTGACGCCGAGGAGAAACAGGTGCAGATTGACCGCGCCGTTAAGTGCGTCGCTGGTGTTGACGCCGAGTGGTGCCAGTACCGCCAGCATCGCCACTTCGTAACTGCCTGCTCCGGCGATGCCGTGGAACGGCAGCACACTGCTCAGCTCTGCACCGATAATACCGGCGAGAGACTGCCATAGCGGCAGTGGCAGAAAGTGCTGCAGCACCATAGCGAAGGCGACAAACTTGCTACCCCAGCTTAGTAGGGTGAGTAGGTAGATTCTACTCATGCGTCCACCGTCAGGTGGAGCGTTGTCGACGATACGATGGAGCAGCCGTTGCCAGCCCTTGTCGTTGCCGAGATGCTCTTTGAGTGTTTCCCGGAGCAGCAGTACCAACGGCAGCGCGATCATCCAGGCGATAATGGCCGGTACCCACCACCACTCCGGTGTTGCCAGTATCAGCGATAGCAAAGCGATACCGGCGATGACATGAAGATCCAGCAGGCGTATCCAGATAAGGGAGAGGGTGCTGTCGGTCATTGAGGTGCCAAAGTGGCGCCGCATCAAAATGGGGAACAGCGCTTCGCCTGCACGCATTGGCAGCAGGTTATTGGCAAAGTTATGGAGGATACTGAGTCTTAGGGTGGTGAGAAAGCGTCCCTGCAGCAGCTCGGGGAAATAGGCCTGGATACGGATGGCACGCAGCAGGTAGCTGGTAAAACTGAGCAGTAGCAGTACGGCAATGGAGGAGAGACTGATGCTCTGCCAGGGTTGCAGCAGTGGTCCCCAACCGATGGCGAAGTGGACCCAGAGCAACAGGGCGACCAGTATCGCACCGCCGATGATCCAATCGCGCAGCCGGAAAGCGGTGCTGCTAAGCCGGTCTTCGTCGGCTGCCGTGTTCAAATGGTTATCACTCATGCCCTGTCTAGTGTAGTGTCCTATACTAAGCGGATATTAAGAGACCCACAAAAGATTCAAGTCAAGGCGCAGCCTGCAGTTAATGGTTTCCCCCTTAACAAAGGCTGTAACGCAGGATTGGATCTTTTGTGGGTCTCCCTTCGGGCGAGGCGAGAAGGCATCATCTGCTGCGTTGCGTCTCTTGTAAAGGGCGCGCCATTCCCTGCGCGACGCGCCTTGCAGCTAATACCTTCTCGCCTCGCTTAATTACCGTTTAGTACAGGACACTACACTAGAGGTGTCTTAAGTCAACGACAGCAGTGCCGAGACCAGCAACTCATCATCATAATAGGGCGCACTGCGCTTACTGATCAGTGGGGTATCAATAATCTGGATGCCGAGATCCCCCGCCTGCTTGAGTGCTGCAGGGGAGAAACCGCGACCTCTCTTGCTGTCAATCATGATGAAGTTGAGCAGCCTGCGGGTGGCACAATTCGCTCCTGCATCCACCCGCAGCTGGCTTAGCAGTGTATTGATCATCAGCTCATGATTCATTCCGATCTGCTCCGGGTCCTTTCCCTGATTTGGGATGTAAACCTTGGGACAGCTGCGGCCGGCGATGGTGCGCCCTACTCCCTTTGGTAACAGGTTGACCAGCATGCTGGAGTAGAAGCTGCCGTGGGGGTAGCAGATCAGGTCAGCGGACTCGATCAGCTTGCGGTTTTTTCCCTTTAGCAGGCAGCTCGCCGGGGTATAACGGTCGAGCCACTGTGACAGGAACAGGCGTTTGACCGGAGAGGTGAGTGGCGACATTTCTTTGCCGGTGAGGCGATGTTGACCGATGATGCGACTGCCATCAGCAAGATCGGCGCCGAGGTGCAGATCATCTGTGACCACCGAGCGAACCGTACCCAGCACGTTGACCAGTTTTGAGAAGAGGAAGATGATCGGATCGAGGTGGCGATGGTTATTGAGATAGCCGCCGGCAAGAATCAGGTTGCCGATACTGGCGCCGCGCAGATCGAATGAATCCGGCATCGCCTCCTGGAAGTAGCCCAGATGATTGCAGATAAGGCGACGCATGGGGTTGGATATACCCACCACCAGACTGCTCTTGCCCACTACCATTTTGTTTAAGCGTTGACGCAGCTGCTTTTCACTTTTGTGCTTTGGAAAGCGGTAGTTGAAGAGTTGGTAGACTTCAGGGTGGCCGAGCACAGTTTCATCTGCCAGAGCAATCAGGCGACTGCGCAGGTCGCCGATGGAAGGCATGTCAAAGGCGTTGCGCAGCTCTGCCGAGCTGCCGCCGGAGTCAAATGGCGTGACCAGATGAGTGGAGTTATGGGTGTAGTTTTTAAGTGCTTTACTGAGACCGTTAAGGGCGGTGCCACCACTGAAGAAGAGCATCCTGGGCCCCAACTCCGGCGCCTTACGGTAGCGGCCAATTCTCAGTTGATCGGGAATCTCGACTGCGCGGCTAACCTGTAGTGTGCTCATGGCGGTGGTGTCGTCTCTGCTTGATGAAGTCAGTTTAGCTGAAATTTCCTTACGAAGCGCCTATCACTTGCCCTTTAGCGCCGGTCTTGGTGGTAGGACCATAGGTGCATACGCTCAATAGTGTGTCGGGATCTACGAGAGGTCCTAGTCGGTGACGCTGTAGCCAATGCCCGGCAGGTCGGCAAAAAGCGTCTGGGCGGCGCCTGTCAGTGCAGGGTAGGGGGCATCGATCAGATAACAGGGAATCCGCTCAAGGTATCCGCTAAAACGTCCATGCCGTTCAAAGCGCTCTCTAAACGGAGACTCAAGAAAAAAGTGTCCAAGTTTTGGTGGAATGCCGCCACCAATGTAGATGCCGCCGTGGGCCCCCAGAGTAAGGGCGAGGTTGCCGGCAACGGTTCCCAGTACGGCACAGAAAAAGGTCAGGCTTTCGCGGCAGACAGGACATTGGTCGGCCATTCCAAGACGACTGATCTCGTCGGCGGGCAGCGCTTTAGCGGGTTCCCCGTTAATCTCTGTCAGCGTCAGGTGGATGTTCTCCAATCCCTGGCCGGAGACTATACGCTCAGCAGATACATGCCCGAACCGCTGCTGCAGCCGATCGATGATCGCCACCTCACTTGCTGTGATTGGTGCGTAGGTGACGTGACCCCCTTCTCCCTGTAGGGGCAACCACTCTCCATCCTTGGTCGCTATCAAGCCTGATACGCCGAGACCCGTTCCCGGTCCAATAATGCCTTTTACCCCCAGAGGGGCGGAATCACCGCCACCGATCTGCAATCGCTCATCGTCGGCAAGGTAGGGTAACGACATCGCCAGAGCGGTGAAGTCATTGAGTATCAGCAGACGCTCAAGGCCAAGCCGACGGCGTAGGGAGTTGGTGGAGAAGGACCAGGGGCCGTTGGTCAGAGTCACCTGGTCTCCGCTGAGAGTGGCGGCCAAAGCGATGGACGCCTGTGTGGGAGTGGGCATGCCGCTGGTGGAGAGGTACTGTTCAATGGCATCGCCAATATCGTTGAACGCCTCACAGCTCACTATGTCCACCGCCGTCGGTCGGCATCCGGCATGGTCCCATAGTGCAAAGCGGGCGTTGGTTCCGCCAATATCAGCAATCAGCGTGGCTGTGGTGTTATCAGTGGTTGCCATCAATGTTCCTTACTCTTTTCCGATGGCTGCTCAGGAGAGGATTTTCCCCAGTAGTAGAGCCATGCACCATACTCCGCCAGCAGCTGCCTGATCTGCCTGCCGCTGTGCCACCAGCGGTCGGGATCGAAGGGATCCTCATCAGCCGCCGCCATCTGGATTTTGAGTTGCCCATGGTACTGCTGTTGCCAGATGTATCTAGCCCGTCGTGTATGAAATTTACTGGTAGTGACAATAACGGACTGAATTGAATGTTGTGCCAGCTGAGCACCGGTAATTGCCGCCTCGGAGATGGTGTCGTAGGCATCCGCAGCATTTATGATAATCACCCTCTCCTTCGGGACACCAAAAAATTCAAGCATGGCAACGGGGTTTTCATGCCAGGGGGAGGGCGCATTGAAGCCCCGGGCCTCCAGGCGTCGGATAAAGCCGGTCTTGCGGTTACCATTGATCACTATGTAATTCACCAGGCCTCTGTTATATATCTCAGCCGCCTGCATAAGGCGTGGCGAGTAACCGATACCGGTGCTGAGTACGACAGCGGCATCCGCCCTTTCGAGTTCTGCATTATATCGAATCAGGGAGTGACCAAGATAGCTTAGGAGCCGTGGAGCGATGAGCAGCAGAATAAGCAGTGTGGCGGTGAGGAGTATGGCCTTGAAATGGCGACAGAAGAGAGTCATAAGGCCATTATACTCACGACACCGTTGTTGCGGCACCCGATCAGGCAGAGAGAGATGCTCTGCCCAATCGAATAGAGAAACGCCGTGTTGAAAATTTAGCCGATAGCTTGCTATCGGCTGCAATCATGCCCTTGGCCGCAGGTCACCCGGGCATCATGCGACTCACAATGTTGGAACAGGGTTTCAGCCCAACAGGCCCTTGGCAACCTTTGCAGCTAATTCGATCATCCGGTTTACATAGCCCCACTCATTGTCATACCAGATGTAGAGTTTGACCTGTGTATTATTGACCACCATGGTGGAGGGGGCATCAATAATCGCTGAGCGTGGATCATTGAGATAGTCCACTGATACGAGGGGGCGCTCTTCATAGCCGAGTATTCCCTTGAGTTCGCCCTCTGCCGCCTCCTGAAAATAGCCATTCACCTCTTCAACAGTTACCGGCCGCGCCGCCTCGAAGACAAGATCGGTGAGGGAGGCGTTGAGCAGGGGAATACGCACGGCGTGACCGTTGAGCTTACCGGTGAGCTCGGGAAATATTTTGGTGATGGCCTTGGCTGAACCGGTACTGGTCGGAATCAGTGATTGGCCGCAGGCGCGTGCCCGTCTGAGGTCTTTGTGCCCCTTGTCGATAATGGTCTGAGTGTTGGTGATGTCGTGGATAGTGGTCATGCAGCCGTGAACGATGCCGATTTTTTCATGCATCACCTTTACCACAGGAGCCAGACAATTGGTTGTACAGGAGGCGGCTGTGATCAGGTGATGCTCTGCGGGATCGTACTGATCATCATTGATGCCATAGACGATGTTAAGCGCCCCTTGGGTAGGCGCTGCAACGATCACCTTCTTTACGCCCTGGTCAAAGTAGTTGTTGAGTGTTTCCGGTTTTTTGTGGTGCTTGCCGGTGGCTTCGATAACGATGTCGCAGCCGGACCAGTCGCTGTCGCCGATGGCGCTGTTTGAGGAGTAATCAATTGTACGGCCGTCAACCAGCATGCTGTCGTCTGTTGCTGCAGTATCCGTATCCCAGGTGCCGTGTACTGAATCGAACTTGAGCAGGTGTGCCGAACCCGTGGCGTCGGTGGCAATCTCATTGACGCGCACAATTTCAAACTCCGGCCGGTTCCAGCCTGCACGTAGCCCAAGGCGTCCCATACGGCCGAAGCCATTGATACCAATGCGTATTGTCACTTGATTAATCTCCAGGTTATCGCTGTGCCCGGTCGGGCACTGGGCGGAGTGAATTAGATTAAAACGGTTCTACACAATAATCCGGAACTTGGGTGTAGGAGCGAACTTGTTCGCGAAGAACACACCTCGGAGCTTATCGCGAACAAGTTCGCTCCTACAGCGCCCCTTTATTACCAAAAAAATGGCTTTCAGGAATATTGTGCATAGCCAATTAGATTATAAGCTCTCACCAGCATATATCAGTTGATTACCACGGATCAATTGTGATGTTTCTGATGTACGTTTGGACTATCTGGGGTTAGGTTGCTTTCCAACCAGATGAAGAGGGTGCCCGCCAATAGGCCGGCCACCAACCCTGCCGCGTGGGCTTCGGGTACTGCCGCCCATGCGGTGGATGTGAATATTGCATCGCCCAGTGATATCTCAACAGCGATTTTGAGTGCGGCGAGGGAGCCGATCAATAGATAGGCAGGGTCGCTTCTGCATCTCCATAGCGTCAGCAGGCCACAGGCAAGCAGTGCATTGAGCAGCCCCGAGAGGCCGCAGTAGGCCTGCATCCAGGGGAGTTGCCACCAGAGCCAGGCATCAATGACAACGGTTGCCGTTGCCAGCAGCAGGAGTAGCTGCCAGAGGGGGGATTTCTCAAATAGGTAGGCGGTAATCGCCAGTCCGGCAACGTCAAACAGCAGATGCTGCAGGTCGCTGTGGACCCAGTGTCCGGTCAGTAGCCGCCACCACTCACCGGCGGCTATGGCTTCACGCTCATAGACCAGCGCCTCCGGTGCCGGACCCAGCAGCCAATAGAGCAGCAGGGCCGGGAGTGTCAGAGTGAGGGTGCGCCATGGCAGCAGTAGGCTGTCATGGCGCACTGGTTGTGGCTGGAAAGCCGTCACTGATCAGCCCTCACTTCCTTTTCTTCTGAAGATCAGAAGTGCGGGGATACCGGCCAGAATTATCAGGCCGAGTGGATCGATGGCTCCGCCTCCTGATGAGCCGCGTGTGGTCGCCCGGTTGCTGCTGTACATCGGCTGGGCGCTGTCCACGCGACGGCTCTGTGCAGGGCGAGTGGCACGCTGTTGACGTGCGGCCTCTTCAACGGCCAGGCGCTTTTTATTGCGACGCTCGATCCCGCGTTGTTGAAATACCTCATCACGCAATACCACCATGGAGGTGTAGTCGGTTACCAGACCATACTCCACACCCAGATCGGTCACCGCCTGCTTGAGATCGGCCTTTTCACCGAAGTCGTTCATCTCATTGGTCAGGTGTTCGATAGTGGCGTAGGCCCATAGGCGTTCCAGCTCAGGATTCTCACTGCTGTTTTTGGGAAAGGCAAAGCGGGTTTTGTAAGCGGTTTTGCTACCCGATATCTTGCCGCTAAGGGTGACATCCGCCTCGCCCTCACCCCAATAGTGCCCCAGTATCACCAGCTGCTGTCCACGGTAGAGTGAGCCGATACGTTTTGGCGTCATCTCGGTAACCTTGATCCCTTTGATATCGATCTCCACATCATGCAGCGCCTGGTGGGTCACCTTGCTTTTCGCCAACAGAATCTGCCCGACGATATCGTCACTGTTGGATACGCTGATATAGAAACCGTTGGAGGCTTTTGTGATCGCCTCCAGCATGGGACGGTTGTTGCTGTTGCCCATGATAAAGGTGAAGAGCCGTATATCCCGTTTATCGATAAGCTCAAGGAATTTACGCTGCTCGGTCTCACCGACATTGGCAACACCGTCGGTGACTAGCATGATGGCTGAGGTACGATCGGCGTCAATCCCCTTTAGGCCCAGCTTGAGGCCGCTATAGAGGTTGGTACCATTGCCGGGCTGCACCTTTGCCACTTTCTCAATATAACGAGCCACATTTTCAGTGGAGGCGGTGACATAGCCGTTGGTCATCTCATGGGCCCCGTTGTTAAACAGAACAATGCGAAAACGGTCGTTGGGGCGCATGGCGCTCAGTGCTTTCTCCACTCCCTCCGCCAGGGCGGCATATTTACCATTCATTGAGCCGGAGATGTCGAGGACGAAGGTCCAGTCGCCCCCCTCGGTGATGGGTTGCAGATCATCGCCCGGTGTTACCACCATCATAAACGTGCCTTTTTTGGCGCCGGCGGGTTTGTGTGCGATCAGTTCCACTGCTCCCGGCAGGTTGTCGGCCTGACGCCAGTAGACTGCGATATCCTTGTCCAGGGTGTAGACAGGTTGACCGGAAGTGGCAGTAGAAGGGGAGGCGTTAGGGGGCTCCTCCTGGGCATTGTTCGTGCTCTGGGTGCCACTGTCGATCACCATGTCCCACTCTCCGTCACTTTTGTGGCTGATGGCGGCTTGGGGGTGGCTTGGGGCGCGTAGGGCATCCACCGGCCAGGCGGATTTGACCTTCAGTTTGAAGCTGAAGCGCTCCCTGACCTTTTCATTGGCGGTCCAGAAGGAGAGCTTCGCCTCATCCACGCCACCCTCTTCAAGAGGGTATACATAACGGCCGATGCCGCTGTCGATATGGGCGGGCTGGAGATAGACCAGACGTATCTTTGTCTCTTGTCCGGCCCGTACAGGGTGAACGCTGACATCAAAGGTTTTATAGCTATCCTTCTCGGTGATGCCGGCTTCATGACCGGCGGCCTTCTCCTCTTCGTAGACTTTACGGGCCTCCTTTTTCTCCAGCACCTCGCCGCTTACCGGTTTGCCGTCGATCCAGAGAGTGAACTCGGCCACCGCGCCATGTTCGGGTACCGGAAAGGAGTAGATCGCCTCCAGGTCTCTGCTGTGGGGATTGTGAAAGGTCTGCTCGACACGGGTAATGGCGTAGCCATCTTCGATGGTCACTTCTACTTCATGCTGTTTGATCTCCAGCTCCGGCAGGCTTTTGTCCGCCGGGGTGAGCAGTCCTGCGGCATCGGCGAGGGAGAACCAGGTGGTAAATATGGATAAGAGCAGCATCAATCCCAGACGGAATGATTTTTTTCTCAGTTTCATCGTCATCTCCTTTTAATTGAACGTTGTTCAAAATAGAGTCCAAAAAACACCCGGGGTAACCAGGATTATTTGAACTATGTTTAATTTATAGCCGATAATTAAACGATGTTCAATATATATTTTTGAACATTGTTTAATGATTGGCTAATCTGAACCTGACAGAGAGGTTTACTTAGAGGTGTAAGATGGGGCGACGCAGTGATCACAGCCGTGAAGAGATCAGCCGTATGGCGCTGGATGCGGCTGTGGAGATCGTCAGGCAGGAAGGACTTTCGGGTCTGACGGCGCGGAAGGTTGCCGCAAAGATTGGCTACGCCCCGGGAACCCTCTATGTCGTCTTTCGTAATCAGGATGAACTGATTCTCAATCTTAATGCCAGGACCCTGGACCAGCTCCACCTGTTTCTTGAGGAGGCTGTGCTGCACTGCGGTAAACCCCAGGATTGCATTCTCAAACTGGCCCATGCATACGTCGCGTTTGCCGCTGAGCAGGCCAACCTCTGGAGTGCCGTCTTTGAACATCGACTTGCAGAGGGTGAAGAGGGGCCGCTGTGGTATCAGGAGAAAATCGAACGCCTTTTTCTACTGGTAGAGGGGCCGCTTCGACAACTCGACAATGGTTCCAGTGACAGTGAAGTACGTCTGGCGGCCAACGCCCTCTGGAGTGGTATACACGGCGTCTGTACCCTCCGTCAGGTGGGTAGCCTGGAGAGAGGTGGTGGAAGAGAGGCGGCGGCTATTGTTGAGTCACTGGTAAGCCACTATCTGGTTGGTTACGCTAGCGTTTAAAATTACGTAATAGGGCGAATATTAGGGTATCATTAATACTAATCAGGTCTGATAGCGGCCATTATGAATGGTTTTCTGACTTTATGTCAGTATTTTTGAGTTTTAGTAGCTTCCCTGATGTGACCGCGCTGAGCATTTTCTCAATCTGCAATAAGGAAAAAAATAATGGGCAACGATAATTTTACTGAGGGGGTACGCCTTGTCCTTCCTCGAAGGCACCAGCATCTCACAGCATCATTGATGCTTTTTGCTGCGATGTTTTTTCTGCCTGTGTTGGCGTTTGCATCCGGTAGTGGTGAGGCCCACGATTTTACCGGAAGTGCGATTGGTTTCATCTGCGTGACCATCTTTGTTTTTGCCTACGCATTGGTTATCGCTGAAGAGAACATCCACCTGAGAAAATCAAAACCGGTCATGGTCGCTGCTGGCGCTATCTGGGCCTTGGTGGCGATTGCTTATATCCAGATCGGTGATAACCACACTGCTGAGATGGCGGTGCGCCACAATCTGCTTGAGTTTGGCGAACTGTTCCTCTTCCTGTTGGCGGCGATGACCTATATCAACACCATGGAGGAGCGTGGGGTATTCGACGTGCTTCGTGTCTGGCTGGTTAGCCGGGGCTTCTCGCTAAGAACAATATTCTGGCTTACGGGTCTGCTGGCTTTCTTCATCTCACCCGTGGCCGACAATCTGACCACTGCACTGTTGATGGCAACGGTCGCCATGGCGGTGGGCGGTGATAATACCCGTTTTGTGATGGTGGCATGTATCAATATCGTGGTTGCCGCCAATGCAGGTGGTGCCTTCTCGCCGTTTGGCGATATCACCACCCTGATGGTCTGGCAGAAGGGTATAGTTCCGTTTGAAACCTTCTTCCTGCTGTTTATTCCTTCGGTGGTTAACTGGCTTATACCGGCGGTAATCATGTCTTTCGCCGTTCCTAAAGAGCAGCCAAAGGCGATTGAAGAGGAGGCGGTGCTGGAACATGGCGCCTTTATTGTGGTAGGTCTCTTTGTCCTTACCATCACCATGGCGGTTTCCGCCCATAACTTCCTGCACTTGCCTCCGGTACTGGGGATGATGACCGGGCTTGGTTTGCTGAAGTTGTTTGGTTACTACCTCAAGCGTCGTGATAAAAAAATCGGCTTAATGATGGAGGATCCCGATCAGGTGTCTGATCCAGGCTTTGGTGGAGACCAGTTGGATCTGGAAACAACGGCAGACTCGTCCGCAAGGAAAGAGCACTTCAATATCTTCAAATCTCTGGAGAGAGCGGAGTGGGACACCTTGATGTTCTTCTACGGCATCATTCTCTGTGTAGGTGGTCTCGGCACCCTCGGGTACCTCGCTTTGGTCTCCCAGCTGATGTATGGCGACCTGGGTGCGACCAACGCCAATATTCTGGTTGGCATACTCTCAGCGGTCATCGATAACATTCCGGTGATGTTTGCCGTTTTGGCGATGATGCCTGAGATGTCCCAGGGACAGTGGTTGCTGGTGACGCTGACGGCCGGTGTCGGTGGCTCACTGCTGTCGATTGGCTCTGCCGCCGGTGTGGCGGTGATGGGGCAGGCGAGAGGGATTTACACCTTCTTTGGCCACCTGCGCTGGACTTGGGCTATTGCCCTGGGCTACGCCGCCAGCATCTGGGTGCATATGTTGGTCAACGAAAGTATGTTCTAGATTCTGCCTGTTGATCATGGAACAGAGAAGCCACCCATTGGGTGGCTTCTCTGGTTTAGGGGGTTCTGAATCAGCAGGGTCGTAAGAGATGCAACCTTGTTTTACTGAGTGCAGGAATTACCACAATAAACCTGCTAAAAAGCAGGTTTATTTGTATGGCACGCCCGACCTCAAGCCTTTGATTCCTGTCTTCGGAGGGCGGCATCAAAAATCGACTTGAAACATAACTAACTCGAGTTTCGGAGTTCGTTAGCCCCTCTCCACAGAATTCTGAAGTGGTAACGATTCGTCATCAAGCACCACGAATGTACCGACCAATTAAACAAGTCACAGGTCTCCTAAAGGGAATCCATAAACAGTTCCCGATCGACATCCTCAAGATAAATATCCTGACGTCCATCGCCTCTTGATGTGGCGTGATACAGAGCTTCTGCAAATTCGATTCTAAGAGGTCTTGCTATGATGGTAGGAATCTATATCAGCATGATGCAAAGGTAAAGACCTGACCCTTGTGCTGCTCGGTGATGTACGTGGACTGGGGTGCCACGCAAGCCAATGTGGCGGTGGGCGTGCTTTCCGCCATCGTGGACAACATCCCGGTCATGTTCGCGGTGCTCACTATGATGCCGGGCATGTCCCTGGGTCAGTGGCTGCTGGTCACACTTACCGCCGACGTGGGTGGCTCTATGCTGTCCATCGGCTCCGCCGCGGGCGTCGCCCTGATGGGCCAGGCCCGCGGCAAATACACCTTTTTCGGCCACCTAAAATGGGCCCCGGTCATCGCCCTGAGTTATGCGGCGAGCATCGGGGTGCACATGTGGATTAACAAGGGGCTGTTTTAAACCGTTATTAAGACATTCGGAGTTAAAATTACCTTTGTCCCTCTCCCCCTGATCAGGGTGAGGGGGGCTTTTTGCCTATTTTTGCTCATCCTCTCGAAAAGGTATAAATTGGCTAACACTACTACATCCACCCATCCTCCAGTCCTTACTTACTGAACTAGGCTAGAAACAGAAATGGCTTTATTTTTCTTATGAACGACATACTGATACTTATCTCTTTGTTATTTCTTTCAGGTGCTTTTTCTGGTTCAGAAACCGCTTTAACAGCTATTACTTTGGCGCGTGCGGAAGCTTTGCAGAAGGATGGGCAAGGTGGTGCCAAGGCATTGCTTCGTTTGAAACAAAAATCTACAAGCATGTTAATTACCCTATTAATCGGCAATAATCTGGTCAATATTGGCGCATCTGCTTTCGCTACAGTGGTGGCCATGGAACATCTTGGAGATTTAGGTCCGGGGGTAGCGGTTGGGGTATTGACCTTTCTGATTCTTGTGTTTGGAGAAATCACCCCCAAAAGCTTGGCTATTCGTCATTCTGTGAAGGCATCTCTGGCAGTAGCTCCCACAGTGTTGTTTTTAATGCGGATACTGTTTCCCCTGGTATGGATGTTTGAACATTTGATGAATTTTGTTTACAAAATGACTGATATTAAAGAAAGCCCCACCGTAACCGAAACGGAATTAGTGGGTTTGTTAATGCGCGGCACTCAGGAAGGCACAATTGAAAAGGATGAAGCAAAGATTATTGAACGAGTGTTTGCTTTTAATGATTTGACAGTGGCGGATGTAATGACCAGTCGTCACAAGATATTTGCCCTGAATGAAGAAACGACCATTAAGGAAGCTTTGCCTAAAATTGTGGAAGTTGGCTTTTCACGCGTGCCTATTTATCGTGGGTCTATCGAGAATATTTCTCATATTGTTCATTGGCATAATATCGCCACCGCTATTACCAGTAACCAAATAGACAAACCTTTAAAGGAGGTTGGTATTGATCCGATTTTTGCGCCACTCAACCAACCTATCGATCACCTGTTTGCCGATCTTCAACGCCAGAAGCGCCATCTTGCTATTGTAGTGGATGAGCATGGTGCTCTGAGAGGTCTGGCTACGATGGAAAACCTGTTGGAGGAACTGGTGGGTGAAATATATGACGAGTCAGATAAGGAGCGCTCTCCAGGAATCAAAACAATGGACGATAATACCATTGAGGTGGATGGGGGCGTGGAATTAGGCTTGATTAAAGAGTTTTTTAAAACAGATTTACGGGGCAAAAATTCAGATAGCATTAGTCGTTGGATTGTAAATGATATTGAAAGAATCCCCGATACCAATGAACGTTTTGAAATTGATGGTTTAACGGTTGAAATAAAACAGGCCTCAGGTCGTTGCATCCATAAAGTAAAAATTCTAACACTTCAACAAGGAGTTAACGAATGAGGGGAACTCTGATTGGCTCTTTCAATGGCTTGTCTTAAAAGAGTAACCAATCTCGTGGGGTCAAAATACTCATGCGACTTCAAACTCTGACCAAGAATGAAAGGCATATTCGGCCTTGTAGACGCTGGGCTGGACTGTGACCGAAACCAACTACATCGTCGATATTCTCATTCTGCTGACAGCGGCCGTCATTGCGGTGCCACTGTTTCAGCGCATTGGACTCGGCGCGGTGCTGGGTTTCCTGGTAGCCGGTGCCGTGGTGGGGCCCTGGGGGCTGGGTTTCATCGCCGCCGTGGACGAGATACGACACCTCGCGGAGTTTGGCGTCGTCTTCCTGCTGTTTATCATCGGCATCGAGTTGAAGCCGTCCCGCCTGTGGGTCATGAGGCGCAGCGTGTTTGGTCTCGGCACCGCTCAGGTGCTCGCCACCGGTACGGTTATCACCCTCGTGGCCCTGGCGCTGGGGATGCCGACGCGTCCCGCCCTGGTTGTGGGTTTCGGACTGGCCCTCTCATCGACCGCCTTCGGCCTGCAGATACTCGCCGAAAAGGGTGAACTCGGCACGGCCTACGGCCGTTCCGCCTTTGCCATCCTACTCCTCCAGGATCTGGCCATCGTACCCCTGATTGCGCTGCTGCCGCTGCTCGCGACGCAGGAGCTGACCATCACCCAGGACGTGGAGCTGGCCGCACTGGAATCGGTGCTGATAATTGTCGGGGTCTTCGTCCTAGGTCGCATCCTCCTGCGACCCGTACTCCAACTCGTTGCCGGAAGCCGACGAAACCCCGAGATATTTACCGCCACCGGAATTCTGTTGGTGCTTGGTGCCGCATGGCTCACGGAGTGGGCCGGCCTGTCCATGGCCCTCGGAGCCTTCCTTGGCGGCCTGCTCTTGGCGGATTCCCGCTACCGTCATCAAATCATGGCCGATATCCAGCCCTTCCGTGGTTTGCTGCTCGGGCTGTTCTTCATAAGCGTGGGCATGTCCATCAATTTTGGTCTCCTCGGTCAACAGGGACTCCTGGTGGCTGGGCTGGTTGGTGGCCTGTTGCTGCCTAAGGCGACGTTCCTGTGGGTGTTGTGCCGGATTACGGGACGCTCTCATTCCGAATCCGTGCATGTGGCCCTGCTGCTCGCCCAGGCAGGAGAGTTTGGCTTTATCCTGTTCGGGCTGGCCAACATGCTCGGTGTGATGGACGGGGAACTCTACCAACTGTTGCTGCTCACCATCGCCCTGAGCATGGTGGCTACGCCCCTGTTGGTGAAGTTGAGCCCATTGCTTGGGCGGACTCTTGCGAGTACTCCTCCGGCTGCCACTCCCCCGAGCAAGCCTATCCCTGCTTCGCGCGACCATGTCATCGTCGCCGGCTTCGGTCGGTTCGGGAATTATCTGGCCCGCAATCTGGCCAAGGCAGGCGTTCCCTATCTGGTGCTGGAGGTCAATCCGGAACGGGTAGCCAGAGCCCGGACCCTGAATTACCCGGTATTCTACGGGGATGCCAGTCGCATCGAGGTACTGCGCTCTGCAGGTGCGGCCAACGCCTCGATGGTGGTCTTTGCCATGGACCATATGGAGAGCGTCGGACAGGCGGTGGTCACGGCACGCGAGGCATTTCCCGACCTGCCTGTGTATGCCCGTGCCTGGGATATCAAAATGGCCCAGAGGCTGCTCTCCCTGGGCGTCGCTTACGCGATTCCCGAGACCATGGCGACCGGCTTACAGCTCGCCCGGGACGTGTTGCGTGCATCAGGTGTCTCCGCGGAGGTTACGGCGCGGCTCATCGACGAGGGCCACGGTGGGGAACGCCAAAAAATCACAAAGCCCCCAACGCCCGAAAAGCAGACGGGCTACAACGACATCCTGCTGGTCCTGACGCCGGGCGTCGACGAAACGGCCATCTTGGGCTATGCAGCTGTCCTGGCTGAAGATAACCGGGCAGCCCTGACGGTGGTAGAAGTGCTTACCGAGACCTCAAGCGAGGTCGATCAGGGTGTGTCTTCTCCGGATGAACTGGAAGAGCAGATGACGGAGAACCAGTGCAGGCGGCTCGAGGTACTGGTCGCCCAGTTGCACGCGGGCCTCGACGTTCAGACCAAAGTGCTCGTCGGCAGGCCCCATGAGGAAATTGCCCGGGAAGTCGTCTCCAATGGCAGGGACCTAGTGCTGAAGGCAGCGGAAGGTGGGCACGGGCTGAGAGAACGCCTTTTCGGTGACAACGACTCGCGTTTGTTGAAAACCTGCCCCTGCCCGGTTCTTCTTGTCCGGTCGATACTACCAAAACCCTACCGTCATCGTTGCATCTGTGCTGGCGTTTACCAGGACGAAAACCCAGGTGGTCATCGGGACGACAGGTACGCCATAAACCACAAGATCCTGGAGCACGCGACTTGGCTGGCAGCCGCCCAGTTTGCCGAGTTGCACATTGTTCACGCCTGGGAAGCCTACGGCGAGCAGCACGTGCGAAGCGGACGTTCACATTTACAGTTTGACGCAGACGACTACGTTGAAAGAGAGCAAAAAAGAAACAAGAAAGCGCTGAATACGTGTCTTTCCGAATTGCGTGAGTCGGTGGCGAGCGATGTGCTGCCCGCGTTCAACCCGGTGTGTCACCTAGTAAAGGGGAGCCATCGGGATGAAATTGTCCGGCTCGCTGCCAGCATGGAAGCGGACATGGTCGTCGTAGGCGACCTGGTACACTCAGGAATCACCGGTTTGATCGTTGATAGCACCGCTACGGCCATCATCAAACATCTGGACTGCGCCGTGCTCGTCGTAAAGCCACCGGAGTTCGTCACCCCCGTCGTCGTAGAAGAACTGTAGCCATCACTACTCGGAGACTGCTACTCGGCGTAGACCGGTATGTTCTGGGAGGGGCGTTTCAAGAGCCAGGCCCTGCTGGATGAGGCGGCGGTACTCACCTGTATGGCCTATGTGTATCTCAATCCGGTACGGGCAAAAATCGCGGATACTCCGGAAACGAGTGACTACACATCAATCCGGCAGCGTAACCGGGAGATAGTGGACAAAACCCCTTCAAGAGAGAATGCCCCCACCCTGATGCCCCTGCTGAGCCAGGGGGTGGACCACCACCCCAACGCCAACGCCATCGCCTTCACCACCCTGAACTATCTGGAGCTGGTCGATTGGGCGGGCCGGATCATCCGCGAGTATAAGCGTGGTGCCATCCCGCCAGATACCCCTCCCATCCTGGAGCGGATGGGGCTGGAGGCCGACGCTTTTGTAAAGCGGATGCGTGGCCACAAGGGAAGACCCCACCCCCTGATGCTGGGACCCATCGAGAAGATCAGAGAGGCCGCCCGGCAGCTCGGCCAGCGTTTTATCAAGGGGATGAGTGAGTCACAAATGCTCTACATCTCATAAGCCACTCTCCTTCCCAATCTCATTCAGCAGAAACCGTCCACCTTTCCCTTGCTATCCCTCTGGCAAGTACCAGTTTGTCTCTGATTCAGAAAAATCCACATCGTTCATGTTATTCATCACATGATTTTGCCTTTTGCCTTTTGCCTTTTGCCTTTTGCCTTTTGCCTTTTGCACCGAATTATGGCGCAGATTCCCCACTGTTCAAATATCGAATGGCATGTGTGATTTTTTGGGTGATTTCCAAGTGGTGGGTGCTTGTTTTTGTCGCGCCCGACAGGATTGATTCAGCACTTCCCTGTGCCTCACCCCTGCGGGGCAGCTTGCAGCTGTCAAAATGACATCCTGTCATTTTTATCGAACCTGACAGGTTCTCACCCGGTCGAGCTTGCCACACAAAAAAACCCGCCAGTGGCGGGTTTAGTTGTATGGCGCGCCCGACAGGATTCGAACCTGTGACCCCCGCCTTCGGAGGGCGGTACTCTATCCAGCTGAGCTACGGGCGCTTGAACTTTTCTCCACAATGGACGGTTGTGGAAGGCGCCATAGAATAGCGACAGTTCAGTTGATAGTCTATGACTGTTTCATGATTTTTCTATAGAAATCTCGTGTTGCTGTAGAAAAAGTACCCTGTGGTGTATTACCATACGCTGATAAACTATTTCGTTCTGTGGTGGCTGGCGGCTATTTTGTCTCTGCACAGATGGTCTTTAGCAATGAGGGGTTGTAACAGTGGAAAATAAAGGTGCTGTAAGTTTTGGCTCGACTGTTGTGGGTGTTGGTTTGATCCTGGTGGTCAACTTTCTGATCTATTCTCTGACTGCCGCACAGTTCCAGAAAGGAGGTGCGGCTGTTGCCGGCGGCGCCGCCAACGCTTCTGTGAATGAACGTATCAAGCCAGTGGGCGAGGTTGTGATCACCGGCTCCGGGGCGGCCAAGGTTGCCGCTGCTGCTCCGGCCCCTGCTGCGGCTCCAGCATCTTCTCCTGTGGCGGCACCTGCGGGTGGTGGTGATCCTCAGGCCGTGGCCCAGGCCAAGGGTTGCATGGCGTGCCATCAGGTTGCAGTCAAGGTACTTGGTCCCGCCTATAAAGATGTAGCGGCTAAGTACAAGGGTGATGCTGCTGCATTCGAGATGCTGGTGGCGAAGGTTAAGAACGGTGGCAGCGGTACCTGGGGCCAGATTCCCATGCCTCCTAACGGTCATGTTCCAGAGGCGGACATCCGCAACGTGGTGGAGTGGGTGCTCTCCCTCTAAGTTCGCTTTAGTAGCTTTAATCCAAAAAGACCGCCAATCGGCGGTTTTTTTGCGTGTGAACTACACAATAGTCCGTCACTTTCTGCCAACTGCCAAATCTCATCCGCCCAACAGTGCCTTCATACTCGCCAGGTGGGTATTGCCCCGCTCCTGTTTCTCTTCCTTCGACAGCTCACTGTTTTTGCCTTCCCAGTTGAGATCCTCCTCCGGCAGTTCCTCAAGGAACCGGCTCGGCTCGCAGGAGATGATTTCACCGAATTTTTTGCGTTTTTCGGCGTAGCTGAGGGTAAGTGTACGCTGTGCGCGGGTGATGCCGACGTAGGCGAGACGTCGCTCCTCTTCGATATTATCCTCTTCGATGCTACTTTTGTGAGGCAGCAACTCCTCCTCCATGCCGACAAGGAAAACGTGGGGAAACTCCAGCCCCTTAGAGGCGTGGAGGGTCATCAGGCTGACTCTGTCTTCGCTCTCATCCTCACTCTGTCGATCGAGTACATCCTGCAGAGTGAGGTGACTGACTATCTCCGCCAGACTCTCTCCCACACGATCGCCCTTGTACAGATTGTCGAGCCACTCGACCAATTCCAATACGTTGCCCCAACGCCTCTCCGCCACCTTGTCGCTGGAAGCTTTGTCGTAGATCCAGCCTTCATAGTTAATATCGTTGAGCAGGCTGCGCACGGTATTGACCGGGTGATCGGACTCGGCGCTACGTTGATACTCCCTAACCCATTGGGCAAAGGTACGGACACGCTCCAGGGGACGCTTCTCAAGGGTCTGCTCCAGACCCAGCTCTTCGCAGGCTGCCAGCAGACCAAGCCCGCGTGAGGTGGCGTAGTTGCCTAGCTTCTCCAGGGTGGTGGAACCGATCTCTCGTCTGGGCGTGTTGACGATGCGCAGGAAAGCGGCGTCATCATCGGGGTTGGCCAGCAGGCGCAGGTAGGCCATCACATCCTTGATTTCGTTGCGGCTGAAAAATGAGGTGCCGCCGCTGAGAAAGTAGGGAATATCGTTTTGTCGCAGGGCGGTCTCAAACAGCCGTGCCTGGTGGTTACCTCGGTAGAGAATGGCATAGTCGCCATAGGCGCTCTTTTTTATCAGCCGGTGGTGGATGATCTCGGAGACCACCCTCTCCACCTCATGAACTTCATTTTTACAGCTCATCACGCGTAGCGGCTCCCCCGGCCCCAACTCGCTCCAGAGGCGCTTTTCGAATACATGGAGATTGTTGGCAATCAGCCGGTTGGCCGCCTTGAGGATACGCCCGGAGGAGCGATAGTTCTGCTCCAGCTTCACCACTTTGAGTCGTGGAAAGTCCTCTTTCAGGCGGATCAGATTTTCCGGCCGGGCACCGCGCCAGGCGTAGATCGACTGGTCGTCATCGCCCACCACCGTCAATGCCTGTCGTACCCCTACCAGCTGTTTGACCAACTGGTACTGGCAGAGGTTGGTGTCCTGGTACTCATCCACCAGCAGATGACGGATGCGGTCCTGCCAGCGGTCTAGTACTTCCGGTTCCTCATCGAACAGCTGCACCGGCAACAGGATCAGGTCATCGAAATCGACGGCGTTGTAGGCTTTGAGTGAGCGTTGGTACTGGGCGTAGAGCATGGCCGTGCGTATTCCCAGGTCATCTTCCGCCCCGGCCATCGCCTGCTCTGGTGAGAGCATCTCGTTTTTCCAGCCGGAGATGCGCCACTGGTAGCTGTTGGCCACCTCATCATCCCCTTTACCCTTGCGTAGTAGTTCCTTTAGCAACCCTTCACTGTCTTGAGAGTCAAAGATGGTGAAACCGGACTTGTATCCCAGTAACCGGTGCTCGCGTCTGAGAATATTGAGGCCGAGAGTGTGGAAGGTGGAGATGCTCAGACCCTTGGCGTTTTTTCCCTGAAGCAGTTCACCAACCCGCGCTTTCATCTCCCTGGCCGCCTTGTTGGTAAAGGTCACTGCAGTGATATGGCGGGGGTCAAAACCGACCTTCTCCACAAGATAGGTTATCTTGCGGGTGATAACCCGCGTCTTGCCGGAACCGGCGCCCGCCAGTACCAGCAGGGGACCGTCGATGTGACATGCCGCCTCTCGTTGGCTGGGGTTCAGGTCTTGCATATCAGGGGCGGCATAAAACTTTCATCTGCTGTGAGGTTCATGGGTAAGAGAGTGGGCCGCTATTATGCAGAAAAGGGGCGGCTTGAACCAGAACTTGAACGGTGTGAAGGATTTCATGCAGGAACTATAATAATATCTATCAATAATCCGGCGGTGTTGCCGACAAATACAGTAAGAGACAGTGATGTTGGATGAGGTCACTGATTGAGCAAAGGAACTAAAATAATGAAAAAGTCGTTACTTACTCTGGGGTTGTCATTGGTCTTGCCTCTGGCGTTCGCTCAGAACGCTCCCGTGCCGGAGCCACCGGATATTCCACCACAGGTTGAGAGTGGTGAAGTGCTGGAACCGGATGTGAATATTGTTGAAGACAGTAGAGGCAGAGTAGAGCGCTATAGTGTCAATGGCCGGGTCTTTATGGAGAAGATCACTCCGGCGGCAGGTCCTCCCTACTATCTGCTCGACAGCAATGGTGACGGGGTGATGGATGTCCGGGAGGAGGATCACCCGACCCACAGCGCCATTCCTCAGTGGGTGCTCTTCAGCTGGTAACCTCATTCCGGGTTTACCGGACGGCTGTCATCAAACGGTAACAGTCTCTCAGGTGTAATACTCTCTGTTGGAGCCCCTGAACAGCGCAATTCGTCTAGACTTAGCTCAGAGGCTCTCCCGTCGGTAAGAGGTGACTACACAGACCATGTCAGCAACCATCCTGATCGTTGAAGATGAGCCCGCCATCCGGGATATGGTCAGTTTTGCACTTAAGCAGGGTGGCTATGAGACTGTCGGCGTGGAAGATGAGGCAGGTATCAGAGAGTACCTGATGCGCAAGGTGCCTGATCTGATCCTGATGGACTGGATGCTCCCTGGAAAAAGTGGCATAGAGCTGACCCGTGAGCTGAAACAGGACAAATTGACCCGTGATATCCCCGTGATCATGCTTACTGCCAGGGGCGAGGAGGATGACAAGGTAAGGGGGCTGGAGTGCGGTGCCGAGGACTATGTCACCAAACCGTTCTCCCCACGCGAACTGATGGCACGTATCAAGGCGATTCTGCGGCGGGTGGCGCCCCATGCCACCGAAGAGGTCGTGGAGGCGGGTGGGGTGGTGCTTGATCCCTCTACCTATAGGGTGACCGTCGATAGCAAAGAGGTGGAGCTTGGGCCAACCGAGTTTAAACTGCTGCACTTCTTTATGGCGCACCGTGACAAGGTCTACAGCCGCGCCAGGCTGCTGGATATGGTTTGGGGTACCAATGTCTATATAGAGGAGCGGACTGTGGATGTTCATATCCGACGCCTGCGTAAGGTTCTGGAGCCATTCGGCGTAGATCGTCTGGTGCAAACGGTGCGGGGTGCCGGCTACCGTTTTTCTGAGCAGGACGACGGCAGGTGAACCAGAGACGGGCTTGGCGTGCCGAACTGGTGGTCGTCGGCTCCGTTGCTGTGCTGCTGGCTCTGCCGGCGATATTGATCGACCAACTATTCACCACACTGCTCTCAGCTCTATTTCTCTACCTCTGCTGGCACATCTACCAGCTCTACCGCTTCAGTCTATGGTTGGAAAATCCCAAACGGAACTCCCGCCCTTACGCTGTCGGTATCTGGCAAACACTAATCAACCGGGTCGACCTTCTCCATGAGCGGGCCCGCAAACGTAAGCGCAAGCTGAGCAAAATGCTCAGTGGCCTTCTGGAGTCTACCGGTGCACTTCCCGACGCCACCCTGGTGCTCAATGAAAAAGGAGGTGCAGAGTGGTGGAACAGTGTCGCTGGGGAGGTGCTGGGACTTAAGCGCAAGCGTGACAAGGGGGCATCCATCGATCGATTGGTGCAAGACCCGGTATTTCACTCTTATCTGTCAGCGGGTGACTACAGTCACCCGCTGCAGATTCCCTCACCGGCAAACGAGAGAGCCAGCCTTGAGGTGAGGGTTGTCCCCTATGGCAAGGGTAAACGCCTGTTGCAGGCGCGTGACATCACTCGCCTGAATCAGCTTGAAATTATGCGTCGTGATTTTGTCGCTAATGTTTCCCACGAAATACGCACGCCATTGACGGTGGTTCATGGTTATATCGAGACCATGCAGGACAGTCAGGATGAAGCCTTTGCCCAATGGAAGGGTATTTTCCAGCAGATGGCGCAACAGACTAACCGTATGCAGCACATCGTCGAGGATCTTTTGCTGCTCGCCCGCCTCGAGTCCGGTAGTGGTCCCGGCCGTGAGGGTGTGGTCTCTATAAAGACACTGGTTGATACCATTGTTGATGGTGCCAGACAGCTCAGTGGTGAGAAGGCACACCGTTTCACTCTCGATGTCGATGACCGCCTGATGCTGGTGGGTTATGGGCCGGAGTTGGAGAGTGCCTTTTCCAATCTGGTCTACAACGCCGTCCGCTACACCCCGGAGAATGGTGAGATAACCATCAGTTGGGGAGAGACAGAATCAGGCCCCTGCTTCTCCGTTACCGATACCGGTCTCGGCATAGCACCTGAACATATTCCCCGCCTCACCGAGCGCTTCTACCGAGTCGATGTCGGGCGTTCACGCCAGAGTGGCGGCACCGGCCTTGGCCTTGCCATCGTCAAGCATGTCCTCTCCCATCACGACACTCTTCTCAAGGTGGAGAGCACTCCCGGAGAGGGGAGTACCTTCAGCTGCTGTTTTCCGCATAGCCGTAGCACTTCCTGAATATTAGCCAGAAAAGCGGGACGCAGAGAACGCTGAGAAGATGCAAAGGAGACAGAGAAAACCTGTTTCTGGACATAACCGGGTACAGACCAAGATTTTGACAGCCGAGTAGCTTAAGCTGCAGTCTGGGCCTTGGTTTTTTATGGCAACTAAAACAACCCTCTTTATCAGAGCTTTTCCATGACCAATACCATAGATAGCAAAGACATACTCCAGAATAAACAATCTGGCAAAATTGAAGATTATGCCTTACTGGTAGATGGTGACAGCATGGAGCCTGAGTTTCCTGATCAATGCGAGGTCATCATCCATCCGACCAATAGTGCCTATAACGGTGCCTATGTTTTTGCTGAAGTGGAAGGGGTGCGCTGGTTTCGTAAATACGTAAAGGATAAAGAAGGGGTGCGTCTGGTTGCCGTGAATAACATGATCTATCCGGATATCACCCTTGAGAAGCTGGAGTGGAAGATCCAGGGTGTTGTGGTACAACGCAAGGTCGAGGATCAAATAAAATACTATAAACAGGCAGCTGTTAATGGTCTCAAAGTGCCCATGCTTTTCCCAAGATAACCTTCAAAAAATGTGATGTTTAGCGTTCGGAGAATCAATCTGGCCCTGAACCCAAGGTAGCGCTCTCCTCTCTTTTCCTCATAATCTCCGTACTCTTTATTCTCTGTTTTATGCCTTAAATCCACAACCTAAACAGTGGGTTATAGGCAGTCATTATTCTGTAACACAAACTTCATCTGCCTGTAATAGAAACTTCACCTATCTGTAAAAAACGGAGGCCATACTTTTCCACATGTTAAATATCTGGAAAAATAAATGAACACAAAAAATATGGCACTGGCTGTTGTACTTCTGACCTCTGCAGGTATTGCTCAGGCTGCGGCAACTCGTGACTACATCTCAATTGTTGGCTCTTCCACCGTCTACCCCTTTGCAACCGTGGTGGCTGAGACCTTCGGCAAGACCAATAGCAAGGGCTATAAGACACCCAAGATCGAGTCCACTGGTTCTGGCGGTGGCCTGAAGCTCTTCTGTGCCGGTATTGGTGTTGAGCATCCCGATATCACCAACGCCTCACGTGCGATTAAATCTTCTGAGATCAAACGCTGCAGCAAAAATGGCGTTAATGAAATTATTGAGGTGAAGGTGGGATATGACGGTATTGTCATATCCAACTCGAAAAAGAGCAGTCTGATGAGACTGACCCGCAAGGATATCTTCCTCGCTCTGGCGGCTAAGGTGCCCGGCAGAGACGGCAAGTTGATCGATAACCCCTACAAGCGCTGGAAGGATGTCAATCCCACTCTCCCTAACAGCAGGATCGAAGTACTCGGCCCACCTCCCACCTCCGGTACTCGTGACGCCTTCTCCGAACTGGCTCTTGAAGGCGGTGCCAAGAAGTTTGCCGATCTGAAAAAACTGCGTGGCTCAAAAGATGAAGCTGAGATTAGAGGTTTGATGAAAAAGTTGGGCCTTCCTGATTCAGCCTTCAATAAGAAGGGCAAGAAGGTATTCAAAGCTGTTGCTCACACCATTCGTGAAGATGGTGCCTACATCGAGGTGGGTGAGAATGACAACCTGATCGTACAGAAGCTGGAAGCCAACCCGAGTGCGCTGGGTGTCTTCGGCTTCAGCTTCCTGGATCAGAACACCGACAAGGTACAGGGCTCCATTGTTGATGGTGTTGCGCCTACTTTTGAGGCTATCGCCGATAACTCCTATCCGGTATCCCGTCCGCTCTTCTTCTATGTGAAGAAACAGCACGTCGGCAAGATCCCCGGCATGAAGGGCTATCTGGCTGAGTTCTCCAGCGAGAAAGCCTGGGGTGATGAGGGCTATCTGACGGACAAAGGCATGATTCCTATGCCGGCTGCAGAGCGTGCGAAGTTTGCGGCTGATATCAGCACGTTGAAGACCATGGGGGCTAGATAAATTGTTCACTTATGAGGTGGAGGGAGTTTTGTACCTCTACCCTAACGGAAATAGAATTTAATATGCAGAACACCACACTCATCCTGCTCCTCCTGACCCTGATGGCGATTGCCTATCAGGTAGGACTGCGCCGTTCCCGTGGTGTGGCGGTAAACCAGGATAGCGTAAAGCCGCTGCACTCTCTTCCTCAGTACCACGGCCTCTTTACGGCGCTCTGGTGCGGTTTGCCATCGTTGGCTGTCCTGTTCCTTTGGGGATCACTGCAGACCTCCGTTGTGACTGACCTGATGATTGCCGACCTTCCGGTGGATATGCAGAGCCTCAATGAGGCGGATCTGGGTCTGGTGGTTAACGATATACGCAATCTGGCGGAGGGTAATATCGTTTCCGGTGAGGTTGGCTATGACCTGCAGAAGGCGGCTGATCACTATCTGAGTTTGCAGCAGACTGCTCAGGCTGCACTCGCTGTGGTGGTGCTCTCCCTGGCACTGTTGGGAACTGCTGTGGGGTGGCGCTTTATCGCCCCCCGCTTCAGAGCGCGTAACCGGGTTGAGGGTGCTATTAAGTGGCTACTGATCTGCTGTTCCACGGTGGCGATTTTCACCACTATCGGTATTGTGCTGTCGGTGTTGTTCGAGTCGATTCGTTTTTTCGGCAAGGTGCCGGTGAGTGAGTTTCTCTTTGGCCTGGAGTGGAGCCCACAGATGGCGATCCGTGAGGATCAAGTGGGTTCATCCGGTGCCTTTGGTGCCATACCGCTATTTGCCGGTACGCTGCTGATCGCCTTTATCGCCATGCTGGTGGCGACCCCCATCGGCCTGATGTCGGCCATCTATCTTTCCGAGTACGCCAATACAAAGGTGCGTGCAATTGCCAAACCCATGCTGGAGATATTGGCGGGTATTCCGACTGTGGTTTACGGTTTCTTTGCCGCCCTTACTGTCGGGCCGATGATCAGAGAGCTTGGCACTTTCCTGGATTTGGAGTCCATGGGCCTGAATGTCTCATCTGAGAGTGCACTGGCCGCCGGTCTGGTGATGGGCATTATGATTATCCCCTTTATCTCATCCCTCTCCGATGACGCGATCAACGCCGTACCCCAGGTGATGCGTGATGCCTCTTATGGTGTCGGTGCAACCCGCTCAGAGACCGTGCGTCAGGTGATTCTGCCGGCGGCCTTGCCGGGAATTGTCGGTGGTGTGCTGTTGGCAATATCCCGTGCCATCGGCGAGACCATGATTGTTGTGATGGCGGCGGGCCTTTCGGCCAATCTCACTGCCAACCCCTTTGAGAGCGTCACCACAGTGACGGTCCAGATCGTCACCCTGTTGGTGGGTGATCAGGAGTTTGACAGTGCCAAGACCCTGGCGGCATTCGCTCTTGGCCTGATGTTGTTTGCGGTGACCCTGATCCTCAACTTTATCGCTCTCTATATCGTGCGCAACTATCGTGAAGCTTATGAGTAAATCAGCCAAAATGAGAACCATCGACCTGGTTAATATCGGTCTTGAACGGCGCTATGCCAAGGAGCGTCGCTTTCGCCGCATGGGGCTGGGGGCGGTACTGCTTGGTCTGCTCTTTATCGTTTTTCTGTTCAGCAAAATCATTATCGATGGCAGTGGCGCATTTCAGCAGAGCCGTATCCTTCTCGATATCGACTTTTCAGAGCAGCAACTCGATCCTGCCGGTGAGCGTGATCCGGCACAGCTGGCCACTGCAAACTATGCCGCTCTGGTGAAAAGTGCTTTGCGGGCCAAGTTTCCAGAGGTCAAAGGGCGCAGTGACAAGCGTAGCCTCTATAAAATTATTAGCAGCGGTGGAGCCTATCAGTTGCGTGAAATAGTGTTGGCTGATCCCTCCCTGATCGGTAGTCGGCAGCAGCTGTGGCTAACTGCTGATGACGATATCGATATGCTGGTGAAAGGCCATATCGACCGCACTCTTCCCGAGGCTGAACGCCGCCTCAGCGACAAGGTGATCGGCTGGATCGAGCAGTTAGAGCGAGAGGGTGCGGTGATGACCCGCTTCAATCTGGACTTTATTAGTGGCGGTGATTCACGGGAGCCTGAACTGGCAGGTATTGGCGGTGCGGTAATGGGTTCTTTCTATACCCTCACTGTTACTCTGCTGCTCGCATTCCCTATAGGCGTGGGTGCGGCTATCTACCTGGAAGAGTTCGCGCCACGCAACCGTTGGACTGACTTGGTGGAGATCAACATCAACAACCTGGCGGCGGTCCCCTCTATCGTATTTGGTCTGCTGGGCCTGGCAATCTACATCAACTTTTTTGGCCTGCCTCGCTCTGCGCCACTGGTGGGTGGTCTGGTGCTGACGCTGATGACACTGCCAACAATTATTATTTCCAGCCGTGCCGCACTCAAGGCGGTACCGCCCTCCGTTCGTGAAGCGGCCTTGGGTGTAGGCGCTTCAAAGATGCAGATGATGTTTCATCATGTAATGCCCCTGGCGATGCCGGGCATGCTGACCGGTGCCATCATCGGTATGGCACAGGCACTGGGTGAAACGGCTCCCCTGCTGATGATCGGTATGGTGGCCTTTATTGTCGATATTCCCGGCAGCCCTCTGGACCCATCGACGGTGTTGCCGGTACAGATTTATCTCTGGGCGGACAGCCCGGAGCGGGCGTTCATCGAAAAGACATCTGCGGCCATTATGGTTCTGCTGGGTTTTCTGATCGTTATGAATTTATTAGCAGTGATATTGCGTAAACGATTTGAGCGGCGCTGGTAGGCCGACAAGGTATTTAGGAGTAAAAAATGTTTATTACTACAGCGGGTGATGTGGCATTGGCTAATAAGCCGATGGTTAGATCTGGTCTGTTCTCTGCATCCGATGTAGAGCAACAGGTGGTTGAAGGCACGGTAGGTGAGATTACTGTCAAGTCTCCGCGCATGACTACACGTAATGTTGATGTCTACTATGGTAATAACCACGCCATAAAGGGTGTCAGCCTGGATATAGGGAAAAATCAGGTGATTGCCATGATCGGCCCATCGGGCTGTGGAAAATCGACTTTTCTTCGCTGTCTCAATCGTATGAATGACACTATCGATAGCTGTCGGGTGACCGGTGATATCTACCTTGATGATCAGAATATCTACGACAAATCACTGGATGTAGTACCTCTGCGTGCTCAGGTGGGTATGGTTTTCCAGAAGCCCAACCCCTTCCCGAAATCGATCTACGACAACGTTGCCTATGGCCCACGTATTCACGGACTGGCGAAAGGGAAGAGTGAGCTGGATGAGATTGTTGAAAGCGCGCTGCAGAAAGCGGGGCTTTGGAGTGAGGTGAAAGATCGTCTCGATGCTACCGGTACCGGGCTTTCGGGTGGTCAGCAACAGCGTCTCTGTATCGCCCGCACAATCGCCGTTTCACCTGAAGTGATCCTGATGGATGAGCCTTGTTCGGCGCTCGACCCCATCGCTACCGCCAAGGTTGAAGAGTTGATAAGCGAGCTGCGCGAGAACTACACCATTGCCATCGTTACCCACTCCATGCAGCAGGCGGCTCGGGTTTCACAACGTACCGCTTACTTTCATCTAGGCAAGCTGGTTGAGGTGGGTGACACCGATGACATTTTTACAAACCCTAGTCATCGTCTCACTGAAGACTATATCAGCGGCCGTTTTGGTTAAGGATAGAGGATAAAATAATGAGTTAAAAGATGCTCATAGCATCGGCCATGTTACTGAAATCACCCTCTGTCTACGTTCACTTTCGCGGGTGGGAGGGCATGTCAGGAATATTGCAGGTTATATTGTTGTCTTGGTGCACAGTGATGATGTTGAAGCCGTTACCCTTGAGGTGCCGGTGGCTGAATCATGTTAGACCGGGAGTTGGCTCTCCACTACATTTTATCGAGACAGGGAGCAATCAGATTTTTCTCAATCATTTGATTAAATGCACTCTTTACATCCTCTTCAATTTGTAAGCCCGGGGTCTCAGGAAAGGCGGTCTGTAAGGTACTGATAAGTTCTTGCATGGTGGCACTCTGTTCCAGATAGTGCCAAATTGCAGAACTCGTTTGATTGAGGTAATAGACCGTGTCATTGGTCTGATCGGCAAGAAAACCTGAACTACCCACCTTCCGGTATTCGATGTTTGGTCGGCGGCTAATCAAGCGGTTGTCTGTAGTGGCTTTACTCATGACTTTTCCTGGGCTTCCCTTGCTGTTGCTTGATCCATCTTTGTACCAAACTTGGTTATTAGCAATTCGGCTGCCTGGTCAGGTGTTGAGTAAGTCAGTGTATAGCAGGGTGTCTGTCCTACAAGATCATACAGCGTGTCGAGAATATTCAGAGCAGGGCTCCGGCGGGAAAAATTACGCAAAATGACGTTGCGCAATACCTCGCCTTTATCTGCCTCCTGGATCCTCGGTGCCTGCTCATCAGAGCGCTCAAGGATGGTGATACCTGCGATGGGTGCAAATTCACCAAGGGGTGCCAGCATCTCTTCTTCTACATCACAGTAGAGAAAACGATCACTTTTCGGACCTTTGTGGGTGCCGATATAGTTACTCATGTCATTGTCTTCGATATTGGGCAGGGGTATACGTAAGCGGGGTGGAATGCTCAGGGCCATGCCCTCTCTCTTGCTGATGGAGTAGGGTATGACGTCGTCACTGAATAGTCGTAGCCCCAAGGCCGCAAGCTTTACCACAAGAGTACTCTTGCCGGCCTGGTAGGTATTGGGAAAGAGCACCAGTCCGCCGGCAAACTCCACACCGGCACAGTGCAGGCAGAGCAGGTCCGGCTTATCTGAGAGATAAGCGTGTATCAGGTCTACGATAAAATCACAGACCGCATTGACAGGATGCTTGTAGATCTTCTCTCCACTCAGCCAGTTTGACCTGCGAATGAAACCTTTGCTGTTCTCTTCAAGGGAAATTAAGGGTGCTTTATCAATAGTAGAAAGAGTTGGATCTATATGCCAGTTGCGCAGCAGTTTTTTCATTAAGGGCAACAGCTGCTTGTGACCACCCCGAATGGAGATGGTGCCGGGTAAATCGTTAATTTGAAAAAGGGATGGCGTTGAGTTCACAGCCGAATCCTCTATCTGCATGGGTAGAGAGTAGGCCCACCCATCTCGGGTGGGCCCTCTTTGACAAGAGTTTTGGCTAAACCCCTGTACCTGCCGGATCAGCACCGCCGGTTCCAGTATCTCCAGCTCCGGTACCACCTGCTCCAGTATCTCCAGCTCCGGTACCACCTGCTCCAGTATCTCCAGCTCCGGCACCACCTGCTCCCGTATCTGCGGCTCCAGTACCACCGTTTCCGAGGTCGGTAACGCCTCCATCATTACCACCACCTGAAGCACCGTCGTCACCGCCACCGTTACCACCGCCGGAGGCCCCTCCATCACCACCTCCTGAGCCGCCGCCATCACCGCCGCCATCACCACCACCTGAACCGCCACCGCCGCCTCCACCACTGGCATGAGCTTCGCTCAAGGCCATAAGCGCTGGGGTGGCATAGACAGCCGCAACACCCAGACCCAGTTTGGCCAGCGCAGCACGACGACTCAGGTCGACACTCTCCTCTTCTTGCTCTATATGATGCTTATTTTTCATGGGTTACTCCTTTATTTAGGTCTCAAAATGACCCCGTTAATTCGCTCTTATCCAACTATTTTTGCCGTGATTTCTACAAACATTGCGGAGGTTGCTGGTACCTATTCGCCCCCCTATGTTGTAGATGCTTTTGTATTCGCGACAGCTTGAGCCTTCGTCGCTTCTGTAACTCGTTGTAGGCACCAGCATTGCAGTGACCTTGCCGGACTTTGTAGTCCAGGTGCTTGCTATACCATCCGGGTTTCTATTCAGTGTTTTGTCGAGTGTGTTTATCAGCTCTCTCTGCTCACGCTTGGGTAGATAGGTGCTGTTAAAGCCGTATGCAACCAACTCCTGATGTTTATCAGGATTGCTGCGATAGTCATCCTCTTTCAAGACGTAATGGCCGATGCTGGGTGCATAATAGAAGGTACGGGTTGCTCTCAGGCGACCGCTGGTCTCAGAAAAGCGCTTGCAGATAATTTGGTAGGTGTCGAAGGTACCTGCCATGACGCTGATGGTTGCCGTTTCCGCTACCATGCACACCCAATCACGAGTGAGTGTCATTGGATCACTGCCGTCATGGTTTGTGATCACCTGATTGAAAGGGATAACCGCTCTGTTGCCGACTTTCAAAGGCCAGAGGGTTCCCGGGTGGACTGTGGTCTCTCCTTTACTCTTGCGTGTTCTATTGGTCCAGGCCAGATCGGGTATTACAAAGTTACTAAGTGCCCGCCGAGTAATGTTGTAGTTGTTTTTCCACTCCACAATATTCCCGGATTTACTCTGGACGGTATTAACTATGCCTTTATCAAACTTGAAGAACTCACCAGCGGTGTAGCTGGGAAGTTCAGCGGGTAGGAGCTTTGGGCCTTCTGTCTGAGTTTTATTCTCCAGTACTGTTTGGCATCCGGTTAATGTCAGCAGTGCTGTTATGAGGGGTAGCCAACGCTGTTTTTGAATCATTTTCCTGTCCTTATGACCTTTTATTTACTTGTTAATTGAATAACGTCCCAGTGGCTTGATTTATTCCCGAAGCTGTTGCAGAAATTTGATCCAGTTCAAACTTTGGCTTAGATAGATAGAGGGAATAAGCGCTGCACTTGTTAAGTGTGTGGGGGATACCGGAGGGTTTTTAGAGCAGAAGCGTGAGTAACCGGCGGGTAGTAACCTCTTGGAACCTGCTCTTCCGCCTAGCCGGAGACCGGTTCGGCTAAAAATTTACTGAATCCTGGCGATCTACTACTATACTTACTGCGTATATGTGGGGTGGGCTGTGCCTGCTCTTTACGTAGTTGTGACTATTTAGTTGGATAGGGATAGGCTGAAAGCAGATAGATGACCATCACTGATATCAACACCAAACTCCTGGGGCGAACCGGGGGCGTATTTCTGGCGACCACTCTGGCGGTCTGGAGCATAGTGCTTGGTTTTTCCGCTTACTGGAATGTTTCCTTAATTCAGGAGCAGACAAGTCTGGCCATGCAACAGGATGCGGAGAGTCGTTATCTTGCCATTGAGACGTTACGAAAGTGGATCGGTTCCCATGGGGGGGTCTATGTTCCTACCAGTGAAAGAGTTCAACCTCATCCAGGATTGACCCACATCCCTGAACAGAATGTGACCACCCCTTCAGGTAAAAAGCTGACCCTGATGAATGGTTTTGTGGTGGCTGGTGCAGTGGCCAAGCAGTTCGGCATCAGTGAGGGTAACCGGTTTCGCATGACCAGTATGGACCCCAAGAGTAGTGAAAATGCCCCCGATCCCTGGGAAATTAAGGCACTACAAAGGCTCGACGAGACGGGCAAGCAGTTTGCTGAAATCACCAGTATGGGTGATGAGGTGAACTATCGGGTTCTGGTTCCTGTTAAAATCGCTGCGAAGTGCTACCGCTGCCATCTGTTTACCGGCCGCACTCTCGGTGACGTGGCGGGAGGTATTGGCATTAACCTTCGCATATCTCCCTACATGGAGGCAGAGCATCAGGAGACCACCCGTCTTCTTTACACCTATGGGGTCATCTGGCTATTGGGAGTGACGGGCATTGGGGTCAGTGGCAGAAGTTGGCTGCGACAGCAGCACGCAATGGCTCTCTACCAGCAGGAACTGCAGAGGCTTGCCACTCACGATCCTCTGACCGGCCTGCTGAACCGGAGCGAGATGAGGCGCCAACTGGATATTGAGCTGGGCCGGGCGGATCGTTACAACCGTAGCCCCTCCATCATGATGGTGGACCTTGATCACTTCAAACGAGTCAATGATGTCCACGGTCACCAGGCGGGAGACCGTGTGCTGGAAGATGTTTCAAGATTGATAAGAGAGAAGGTCAGGGATGTAGATATGGTGGCCAGGTATGGCGGAGAGGAGATGCTGGTTATTCTACCCGAGACCAACAAGGAGAGTGCCCATGTTCTTGCTGAGCGGTTGCGAGTGGATATCGAGAAACAGGGCATCGAGTTAAGCAACGGAGTCGAGATAAAGGTCACAGCCAGCATTGGAGTTGCAGGCTACGGGGATGGTGGCACCAGCCTGGAGACACTCATATCCCAGGCGGATCAGGCGCTATATATTGCCAAGAGCAACGGTCGTAACCGGGTTCAATGCATCAGCCCCGACGAAGAGTGAGCCAATCCAAAGTATCAGTTTCCTCGACGATAGAGCTCTCTTAACCGAACTTCCAGACTTTTGCTAATTATGGAAAAGACGATAAACAGTGAGGACTAATGCAGCTGTTTTATTAGTATTTGTGTTCCTGCTGTAGATTGTCTACTTTTAGTGTAGACAATCAGAAAATGAGCACTCTCAGGCAAGGCCCTAGTAAGACAGCTGACGATATGCAACCTTTAAAGACTCATATATTCGTAACATTTTTGACGCTTCTTCTCTTTTATTCAGCGACTTCATGGTCTAGACCCTAGCAAGGTACTGGTGGTGATGAGTTATGAGGAGGAGAACCCTATGGTATTGAGAGGGGCGACACTGGTTAGAACCAAGGACCCCGAACAATGACTTTCACCTCTGATTGAGAACGGGTATGGGAATTGTCGATTTCTTTGCCGGCTTGCGTATCAGAACCCGGCTGTGGCTGTTGGTGTCTGCTGTCATTCTTGCCTTCAGCGCCATAATTATTATGGTGGGTATCTCATCCACTGCTACTCAGAGGCTGGTTACTGACGTCACTTCAACACATATCAATAAGGTAATCAGCAATTCTGAAAGAACTCGACTACTTGCAGCAGTATCTGCTGATATCGAACTGCTTACGCATACCTTTTACACCAGAGAGGAGTATATCAATCAGGAGGGTGAACGAATAACGGCGAAACTTGCACGTATTGCTGACGATACCCTGGATAAGAACGTGCGCATGCAGGTCGTACTCCTATCCAATCGTTTTGAACACTATTTGAAAATATATCTTGAAGTAGTCATTACTCTTAATGAGCTCCAGCAGGTTGATAGTGCAGTAAACCAGGAGCTCACGGCCCTGGAAAATCTAGTCAGTTCGTGGCTGGTCGAGTCTGCAGTGACGGGCAAAGATTCTGGATTTGTAGATCAACTACTTGCCCTGGTAACGGCCTATCGGGAAAGCCTGCTGATCATTGGCAAGGCGTTGGCGTGGCAAACTTCCCGGGATAACTCCCCTAACGCTAGTGTGAGTCCAGTGATTGATGAGCTCGATGCCCTCTATCTGCGCCTGCAGACCCTTTCTGCCTCGAGCCCCGAGGTTTCTCTACACGGTCGTCAACTCACTACCCTCGTGAAGCGGTACCGTGAAGTGGTTGATTCTCTGCAGGAACAGCAGTTGCACCTGATGCGTGCCAGGCAAGCTCTGGCGGAAATAGAGAAGGCGATTATCTCGCTTATTGCACAGGCTGATAGGGAGATATTCCATGCAGTGAGTCTGGTAGAGGTGGAGGTAAATTCCCTGATTGCCAATACCCGTGCCCGTATTGTTATGTTTTTCCTGTTGGTGGTTAGTGTGGTTGTGTTCGCCATCATATATCTTATACGCCGACATATTGATGCTCCCCTGATGGCAATTACCGATGCAATCTCCACCATGCATGCCAGCCAGTTGGGACGGCCAATAAATCTGCAGCGCCAGGATGAGTGGGGAACTATCGAGAAGGCTTTGAACCGTATGGGGCGGGAGTTGGCTCGGTCATACTCGGATCTGAAGGTGAGTGAGTCAAACTTTCGCCGGCTGGTTGATAATGTTCCCGGTGTTGTCTATCGAGCCAAGCTTGACTCCGACTGGACTGTTGAATTTATCAGCGACGGTTTCGTGGAGCTGAGCGGTTATGCCGCGGATGCGGTTATCGGGAACCGTGATATCAGCTACGCCCAGATTATCTTCGTGGATGACCGGGAGGCAGTCGAAGTAGAAGTGAATGAGGCACTCAGCCGGGATGAACCCTACACGCTTGAATATCGCATTGTGCGAAAAGATGGCGAGATTCGCTGGGTCTTTGAGCGTGGCAGGCTCGCTCACCTGCCCGATACCAGCAAAGAGGAAATATTGGAAGGTGTGATTCTGGATGTTACCAGGCAGAAGCAGCTGTCGGGGGCACTGGCTAAAAGTGAGTATCGCTATCGTCTGCTGCTCGAACACAGCACCGAGGGTATCTTTGGACTGGATCTTGATGGCGTCACCAGCTTTATCAATCCTGCTGCCGCACAAATGCTGGGGTATACCGCTGATGAAATGCTTGGTAAAAATAATCACTCATTTATTCATCACAGCCATGAAGACGGTACGCCCCTGACGGAAGAGATGTGTCGGATGATGATGCCGGCCAGGAGCGGCAAGGACTACCATGTTCAAAATGAGGTGTTATGGCGCAAGGACGGCAGCTGTTTCCCCGCTGAGTACTGGTCAACTCCCATAAGTGAGGATGATGCAGTGATTGGTGCGGTGGTTACTTTTCATGACATCAGTGAGCGTAAACAGACGGAGGAGGAGATACAGCATCTGGCGTTTCATGATGTATTGACAGGTCTTCCCAATCGTTCACTTTTTGTGGAAGAGCTTAAGCAGGCGCTGGCACAGTTTCATCGTTACGGCGAGCTGTTTGCCTTGCATCTACTGGACCTGGATCACTTCAAAGAGGTTAATGACAGCCTGGGGCATCCGGTAGGTGATAAGCTGCTGCAGGAGGTTTCCCTGCGCTTGATGGAGGCAACCCGTGAAACAGATATCCTCGCCCGTTTGGGAGGTGACGAGTTTGGCCTGATTCAGAAAAATCTTGGTGATACCACCGATGCATCGCTACTGGCCGACAAGATTATCAAGGCGCTGAAAGGGAGTTTTCAGATCGAAGGCAATACCATTCAGATCAATACCAGCATCGGCATCATAGTGCCGGAAGATCGGGATATCACCCTGGACGAAATGCTCAGCAATGTGGATGTGGCCCTCTATAAGGCCAAAGAGGCCGGTCGAGGGTTATTTACCTTCTTTGGTGATGCCATGTCGGTACAGATGTATCGTGAGATGAGTCTGGCCCAAGAGCTGATGGTGGCAGTACAGCGAGAGGAGTTCTTCCTGGAGTATCAGCCGCAGTTTGAAATCAGTTCAGGAAAGCTGGTCGGTCTTGAGGCACTGGTCAGGTGGCGGCATCCGGAGCGGGGCGTATTGATGCCTGTTGATTTTATTGCGGTTGCAGAAAAACGCGGTTTTATCAAGGGGATGTCTGATTGGGTGTTGGGCGAGGCTTGCCGACAGGCAAAGAACTGGTCGGATTGGGAAATTCAATTTGGTCGTATTGCCGTAAACCTCTGTGCTAAACAGCTGAGTGATGCCTCGTTTCAGCAGAATGTGGAGCAGATACTGGTGCGTACTGGTGTGTCGGCAGATTGCATTGAGCTGGAGTTCACGGAAACCGTGCTTATCGATGCTACAGAATCAACACGTCAGGCGATCCAGAACCTCTCACGTCAAGGTATTAAGTTCGCCATTGATGACTTCGGTACGGGGTTCTCATCGCTTAGTTATTTGCGGCTGTTTCATGCAGATAAGCTGAAGATAGATCGGGAGTTCGTGAAGGATGTGATCGAAGACAAGGATGATGCCGAGATCGTTAAGGCGACAATAGCGCTGGGCAAGGTATTGGGACTAGTGGTTGTGGCAGAGGGTGTAGAAACTCAGGCACAGGCTGATTTTCTTGCTGAACACCAGTGTGATGTCTCCCAAGGTTTCCTCTATAGCCGCCCTGTTTCAGTGCAGGTTTTGGAGGATAAATATTTTGGGGAGTTGAAGAGGTTCCCTAAGTAGCTACCTTAACATTTCCCGATGACCTATTATGGTGCCGGATTAATAGAAAAGCCTGGATTACTCTTGGCCGCAAATAAACCTGCATGAAGGCATATATCTAAAATGCTCGATTGATATGAAACAGCTTGTGATTGTTTATACTCGGTGCTTCTTAATGTTGAGAGATATGGCTATCCCTTGCTACCGCTCTCTCCAGAAACAGTAACAACTTCCGAGCAGTGCGGTGGCGACAGAGATCTCCACGCCAGCCAATGAAACCAGAATGTAGTAATCCCCCTGTGCCAGTCGAGATAGATAGGCCCCCAGTGAGATCATCGTACCCAGAAAGATAAAAAACCGCGCCCGGTAGAAGTGCCAGATCTTAGGCTGTTCCAGTCCGTCGATTCGTTTGAGATTCTTGATACACAGTTTGCTGAACAGGTACTTTGCCTTGACCATACCAATCACCATTCCAGCCACAATGGCTATCCGGGTTAGGGGTTGACCAGGAGTGGTTCTCTCCGCCTCTATAAAGAGGCCTCCGCTCTTTATGAAAAGTACGACAAAGCCGATAACCCAGACCAGGGCGGCCAGTCGTTTGAGGATTTGCGGGGAGCTGTTTAGCATAATGAAATTATTTAATTTTGGTAAACCACTGCCTTTGTCGGTGAGATGTAAAAAGGCTTTTCCATTACAGCGTACATGCAGTTTTTTGCGGCTATGCGGGAAAGGTGGATGTAGGAGCGGCTTCCGCCGCGATCAGCACTTTTTCTCCCGACTATACTTTTTCCTCTTCTGCCGCTTCAACCGGCGCCATGATGGCAGTGGCGTAAGGCATGTTGCCATAGCGCTGTATATTGATAAACCCCTTACCTTACTTTCCGCATGGCCCACTATCTGTCTGGTACGATAGTGATATGATCTAACAGGTTTTCTTCACGTAAGGTTAAAAATAACAAAACTATGGACATACCCTACTTTTTTATCGCGGCATTTCTTATTTTGCTGCTCTATGTTCTCTATCTGAATATTATCGCAACCCTGGTGCTTCACCACTGCAAGATCTTCAGTTATGGCAATAAGGTTCTTCAGTTTCTCTTTGTTTGGCTACTACCTGTTATTGGGGCTGTCTTTGCATTGCGCATGCTGGCTGATGTAGATGACAAGGCCTTGCCGAAGAAATGGATTCCATGGCCTTTCCGGAAGGCGGTGTTCAGTGCTCCCAGGGGCGACTACAAATATAGACAGGGGAGAAATGTACCTTGGTTCTTTTCCCGTAGATAAACCTGATTTAGTCGTGGAGCGGCAACGGAGGGTGATTATTTGCGTTATCTCTGGGTCTGTTCTTCGCGAACAAGCTCACTTCTACGCTAGGATATAGGGTTACCGTAGCACTGCTACTTTGAGATGATTATCTTGAGTTAGCTTGAAGCCCTCTCGGCGCATATCTTCTCCACCAGCTGCAAACCCGTGAGTTTACAAGGTGGCAGGCTCGCATCAGATGTGCCGATGGGGGTGGTGCGCTCGCCCCATTGGATTAGATGTGCGCACCAGGTAAGCCCTGCACCAAAGGCGGGCATCAATACTCTTGCTCCCGGTACTATTTTTCTCTCTTCCACCGCTTCAACCAACGCGATGATGGCTGTGGCCGAAGACATATTGCCGTAGCGCTGAATATTGATAAACACCTTATCTTTGTCTACCTTCAGGCGTTTTCCCAGGGCATCGATAATGCGCAGGTTAGCTTGATGCGGAACCACCAGATCAATCTCACTATTTTTCAGCTGCTCTTTTTCAAGCACATCATCACAGGCCTTGCTCATCCCGATGACCGCTTTTTTAAATATCTCCTGACCTGAAAAGTCCCACTCAAATTCAGGAGAGAGTTCTCGGTTGGTACCGCTCAAACCCAGGCCGCGTACGGCTAAAATATCACGGTCGTCACCAAAGCACCCCAGAGACTCAGCCACCACACCCGTTTTCTCCTCTTGTGTTTCGAGAAAGAGTGCGCCGGCACCGTCGCCAAATAGAACGGCGACATTGCGGTTGCTCCAGTCCATCGCCCTTGAAATTACCTCGGCGCCAATCACCAGTGCATTTTTTGCAACACCGGTTTTGATCATCGCATTGGCGACGGTCAGGCAGTACATGCCACTGGTGCATGCGGTATTGATATCCATACAGGCGGCATGAGTCGCTCCCAGCAGTTTTTGTACCCGTGATGAGGCGTTGGGTACGATTTCATCATAGGTGCAGCTGCCAAGAATAATCAGATCCACATCCTGTGCACTCTTCCCTGCGGCGGCAAGGGCGTGCTCGCAGGCGATATGTGCCAGATCACTCATCGGGACATGAGAGATTCGCCGCTCCTTCATGCCGGTACGGCTGACAATCCACTCATCACTCGTCTCCAGCAGGGTTTCGAGGTCGGAGTTGGTCAGTTTGGCCGGTGGGATGCATTTCCCCCAGCCGGTGATTGCGGCGTATGTCATAAGGATTGTCTCTGATTGCGGTGGTGGCTTTTCACCGGTTTGCTTCGTTCCTAACAGGAGATTGAATAGATCCGGCTGGATATATGATAACCGATCCATTTTTAATTTTATTCTGATCTACAAAAGCTTCGTGGACCGGATGATAAGGAGGATGGTGATGGGATATATCTGTTGCCCCCTCAGGCATTAGATTGCTCGGCAAAAGTGGTTGTGGCAATTGATCATGACCCACCCGGAGGTTCCCAAAAGATAAAATGGCTGTGCACTATAATCCGGGAACCGGGTGTAGGAACGAACTTGTTCGCGAAGAACATGCCATGGAGCCTGATCGCGAATAAATTCGCTCCTACAGATGTGCATTTTCTATGAAGGTAGTGCTTCAGGACCATTGTGCATAGCCACTAAAGATAGAGGGGCCGGAAGTGGCCCCTCTATCTTTCTCTACTGAGCGAATGCTCTGCTGGCTGTAAAAGCTGTAGCTTAATATTTACCGAGGACGACTAATGTCTGTGCCAATACCTCAGATGTCTCGCCATCCTGTTTGATCGCTTTGACCGTTAGGTGGTAGTCGTTACCTTTCCCGCCCGAGCAGGGGGGCATGTAGGCGCCCGCCTTATCCCATTTTGGTGCGCGGTGGGCTGCAACCAGGAAAAAGCCGGAGGGCAAGTCAAAAGAGTGGCCGGGAATAGAGGGAACTTGCGCACTGTCACCCCCACCATTCAGAGCATAGCCAATTTTTCCGTGGCCGCCGTCATCCATTTTTTTGTAGGTCTTGTCGCTATATTCCATAACCAGCAGGTTCGCGCCACTCGGGATGCCATTGACCGAGAGTGCAGGGGTTGATGGTTTACCACCAAACTTCTGACACTGCTGCCCGGTGGGTACATTTATTCCATCCCACGCTGTATCCGGAAATCCGGCGTTGAAAGAGTTATCGGCCTGAACTGAAAGCGATATTAATGTGCCTGCCAATATGCCAAGCAATAATATTTTTGATTGTTTTTTCATGACGTCCTCCTTTGAATGGTGCAATACCAGTTTCGTAACTTAACATCAGAGATTGCCTGGCCGGTATTGGTGTTTCCCATTATAACCGCCGTAATAATGGTTTGTTATTGACGGCTTCTTAACGAAAGAAGGATTCCCGTACCGATGGCGACGGCACCAACGACATGGAACCAGTAGAGCTGCTCTCCAAGAAAAGCAATCGCCATGGCGGTGCCGAAAAGCGGCATTAGGTGAATAAACTGCCCCGCACTGCCCGCACCGACAATCTTTACTCCCTGATTCCAGCAGAGAAAAGCACCGATGGAGGCGAACAGTGCGACATAACCAATAGCCATCAGGTTGCCGGTGTTGAGAGTGAATATCGGTTCGTTGAGCGGGTTAAACCAGTAGATCGGGCTCAGGACGAGAAAGCCGACAATTATAGTGACCAGTAGAAAGGTCGGCGCCGGCAGATCGGCAGGGCGTCGGCGCAGCCCGATGGAGTAGATCGCCCATATAAAACTGGCGGCCAGTACCCACAGGTCACCCTGGTTGATTTTGAGTGACAACAGATTCTCGAGACTTCCCTGAACAACCAGCAGCACCACTCCGATGGTGGAGACCAGGATACCAGCCAGTTTTCCTGAGGTAATGGGTGTGCCTATCATGATGCGTGACAGCAGGATGATGAGGATAGGTATAAAACTGTTGATCAGCAGAGCGTTTGTGGCGGTGGTCTCCTGCAGCCCTAGATAGACAAAAGTGTTGAACCCGGAGACACCAAGGAGACCCAAAAAGATTAGCGGTAGCAGGTTGGCTCGAATGATAGGCCACTGGGTAATCAGGGATTTGACGGTAAACGGCAGAATCAGTGCCAGGGCAAGGGACCAGCGCCAGTAGGAGAAGGCGATGGGAGGGATATCAGTGGCGATGGCGCGCCCAATGACAAAGTTACCGGACCAGAAGAGGGCAGAGCAGGAGAGCATCAGGTATGCCCACTTTTGTGACATAGGATGCCCTCCCTATCCCTCGTTTATCAGGTGAGAGCCGCCATCAGTTTCCGCAGTGCCTGACCCCGGTGACTCAGTTTGTTCTTCTGCTCTGCGCTCAATTCAGCCGAGGTGCACCCTTGATCCGGCACCAAAAACAGAGGGTCGTAACCAAAGCCGTTTTCGCCCTGTGGTTCCGTCAGGATACGCCCCTCCCAAGTGCCTTGGCAGATGATTGGAGTAGGATCTTCGGCGTGGCGCATATAGACCATAACACACTGGAAACGTGCGTTGCGCTCGGCCTCGGGAACGTCCTTCAAATCTTCCAGCAGCTTCACATTGTTGTCCTGGTCATTACAGCTGGGGCCGGCAAAACGGGCGGAGTAGATGCCGGGGGCACCCTTGAGTGCATCCACCTCGATGCCGGAGTCGTCGGCAATGGCGGGTAGTCCGCTGAGGGCGGCGGCATGACGGGCCTTGAGAATGGCATTCTCAACGAAGGTGAGTCCGGTCTCATCGGCTTCGGGTATGTCGAACTCTTTCTGGGGTAACACTTTGATCGCCTGTTCAGCGAGTAGCTGGTTGATCTCCCGGACTTTTCCGGCGTTGTTGCTGGCAAGTACAACCTGCTCGCCATGATGGTTTTGTGGCATCTCTGATCCCTCAATTGGGGGTAAAAACTGATCGGATGATTCTACCTGTTTAGCTATCTCTATTGAACCTAAAATCCTCAGTTGGACAGGGTGGAGAGTGCATTTGCGGGGCGAACCGGCAGTAGTGACTATAGCGAGATTGCCTTTGCGGATGGGCATATCGGTATCTATGTTAGTGGCGAGGTGCAAAAGCAGATACCGCCGAAGATCGGTGAGTGGTTGGATGAGCGGAGCGACTGAGATGCCGTTCCGTTATTTAAAAATAGGATGTTTACGCCAGTGAGCGCAGTAGAGTAAATACCTGGTCTTTCAGCTCTGTTCGGCGGTATTTAAGCTCTTCCATGTGCTCATCTGTGGTCGGTGAGCCCTGCTCCTCCAAATTACGGATCTCCCCATCGATCTTATCGTGTTTATCCATCAGACCGGCAAACTCCACATTGGTCTCATGAAGTTCGTTGATTTTTCCTTCAAGGTTGGGGAACTCATGAAGGATATCGTGCATCTCCCCAAGCATGTCGTTTCTCCTCTTTAAATGTTACGAAGTCACACCCTAACCACTCAATGTGAAACTAATGTCAGTGAGCGGGTTGGTCAATCATGAATTTTATTATAGGTAACCTGGAGTGTGTGAAACCTTGACTCAACGCAACTGAATCTAAAATCCTCTCTACAGAGAGGCTGTTTTGTTCAAGATAGCTCCATGCCACTCAATCAGGCGGTGCTATTGTATATGGGGGAGATCCTATCCTTGCAGCGGAAATGTTCAGATGTTGTCAGTCATCCTTCTTGGCTTTCTTATCGGCATGCAGCACGCGACAGAGGCCGATCATATGGCGGCTGTAGCCTCCCTGGCGACCCGTAGCTGCTCAGCCCGCGAGACGGCGCGGCAGGGACTGTTTTGGGGCGTAGGACACACCTTGACACTGTTTCTCTTTGGAGGGCTGGTGCTGATCATGGACAGTCTGGTGCCGCAGCAGCTCTCACATCTGCTCGAATTGGCGGTGGGTGTCATGCTGGTGCTGCTGGGGGGGGATGTACTGCGTCGACTGATCAGGGATCGCATCCATTTTCATAGTCACCACCACGGTGAGACTCTGCACTTTCACGCCCACTCGCACTCTCCGGGAAAGCCTCATAATGAAGAGGCTCATCATCACAACCATCCACAGCGGCTCCCTCTGCGTTCTCTACTGGTGGGTATGACCCATGGAATGGCCGGTTCCGCCGCATTGATCGTGCTGGCACTGGAGAGTGTCTCATCAACTGCCCAGGGGCTACTCTATATTGCGCTGTTCGGTGCTGGTTCGATTTTGGGCATGATACTGCTGGCAATGGTCATCAGCCTGCCGCTGAGATACTCTGCGGGAACTCTCACCTGGGCCCACAACGGGCTGCTCGCTATGGTGGGATTAGTCACGGTAGGTGTGGGCGGCCACATGATCTACCAGTTTGGGATGCTCTAAATGGTGGTTCCTAAGGCCAATGCCAGGTCATCTGATTCGTAGCACCACACCCCATTGTGTTTAGAGAAAAAGCGTCTACCCAAAAGGCGGCTTATGGCATCCTCGTCATCAACTAAGCTTCCACCCTCTTAACTCCCTGTTCTATCACCATCCCTCCTTCGTTAGCTTGGTCTGAAGTTTGAATCTAGGGGAAAAAATAAGGTAATTAGGCTGCCATTTAAACTAAGGCGTCAATAAAAAGCCAACTGCCGGCAGTGTGACAGAACGCACGCCGATGTTGTGACTGGCTGCGGTGAATGTTCCAGATAATCGGACTAATCTTTGCGTAACGTTTAGGCATACCCCGATTACAGGGGGGTCACCAAGTATGATATCCAAAGGAGAAGTCACTAATGTCCACAAACTATTTCGATCGCATCAATGGAACAGACCTGAGTAAAACAGGTACAGGTCTTGACCAACTGGTTGATACCATGAGCAGTGACTTGGGGCTTACGGGGCGTGTGTCAGATCAAGATTTGACCGGCGGCAATCAGGCAGCCAACGCAATGAACCAGATTATTGTCGATGCCATCACTACTTTGGGTATCGCATCTGATGGTGTATTCAGCGAGACAGATGTACGTACGCTGAATACCTACATCCGTGCGAACCACCTCGAAGAGTGGACCGCCCTTCACGGCGATGATGAAAGAGGTGAAGAGACCGGTTTCCATCTGATACAGAATGATGGTGCCTCCACCCAATATCGCGGCGATAACCTCACCAACACCGTGGCCGATGGGATCTATCACCTTGGCTTTGAGATTCAGGGTAACAATATTCTCAATGAAGATGGCAATGCTAACGCCACCATTCAGCAGTTGTCTGAGTGGTTGACACAGTTCTGGACCGATCACTCCACCACCCAAACCGGCCTTGATCGCATGACTGACATGGTCATGGCGGACAGAGGATTGGATCGCCGTATAAGTGACGAGGAGATTGCTGAAGGGGCCGATGCGGCCAACACCATGAACGCCATCATTCATGAGGCGATTGCGGCTACCAATGCCACTGAAGGCGGCGCTATCACTGTCGATGATGTGCGCGCCCTCAATGCCTACATTCGTGCCAACTATCAGGATCAGTGGGTGGAACTCCATGGTGATGATGAAGGTAACGGCGAAGAGACCGGCTACCATCTGGTGCAGAACGACGGCGCCAACACTCGCATGTTTGGCCAGAACTACGTCAACACCGTGGCTGACGGCGTCTATCACCTGGGTTTTGATATTCAAGGTGACAGGATTCTCAATGAGGATGGTAATGCCAACGCCACACTGACCGATCTGGCCGACTGGCTGAACTTCTTCTATACCGATCAGGGCACTACCGGTACCGGTCTGGATGAGTTGGTGGATGTAGTCAAGAGTGATCGCGGGCTCTCAAATAACACCAACGCAGGTGATATCAATAGTGGTGCTGAAGCGGCCAACTCGATGAACCATATCCTTGTCGAGGCCATTGAACAGACCGGTATAGCTGCCGACAAGGTGATCTCGGTGGAGGATGTGCGTGCTATCAACACCTATATTCGTGCCAACTATCTGGATGAATGGACAGAGCTCCATGGTGATGATGAGAGGGGTGAAGAGACAGGTTACCACCTGGTACAGAACGATGGTGCCAATGAGAAATACCGTGGTGATAACTTCGTCAATACCGTGATTGACGGGATCTATCATTTGGGTTTTGCCATCCAGGGCGATAACGTTCTTAACGAAGATGGCAATCGCAATGCCAACCTGGGCGATCTCGCCACCTGGCTGAACAACTTCTACCTGGATGAAGAGAATACCTTTGGTTCTGCTGGCAATGACAATATCAATACCCTGAATATGGATGACAAGATCTGGGCCCGTGAAGGCAACGATCAGGTACGTGGTAATGATGGAGATGATCAGGTCTGGGGTGGCGAGGGTAACGACTACCTGGATGGTGGTGCTGGCGATGACAAGCTCTATGGCGAAGCCGGTAATGACAATCTCCAGGGCCGTGATGGTGATGATGAACTGGATGCGGGTGAAGGTAATAACCGTCTGTGGGGACATGATGGTGATGACACCATGAGTGCCGGTGCCGGTAAGGACTACCTGGATGGTGGTGCTGGTAACGATACCCTGAGTTCCGGTGGTGGTGATGACAATCTCCAGGGCCGTGACGGCAATGATTCTCTGGATGCGGGTGAAGGTAATAACCGTCTCTGGGGCCACGATGGTAACGACACCATGAGTGCCGGTGCCGGTAAGGACTATATGGATGGCGGTGCTGGTAACGATACCCTTCGCTCAGGTGGAGGCGATGACAATCTCCAGGGCCGTGATGGTGATGACAAGCTGGATGCGGGTGAAGGTAATAACCGTCTGTGGGGACATGATGGTGATGACACCATGAGTGCCGGTGCCGGTAAGGACTATATGGATGGTGGTTCCGGTAACGATACCCTGAGTTCCGGTGGTGGCGATGACAATCTCCAGGGACGCGATGGTGATGACAAGCTGGATGCGGGTGAAGGTAATAACCGTCTCTGGGGCCACGATGGTAACGACACCATGAGTGCCGGTGCCGGTAAGGACTACATGGATGGCGGTTCCGGTGACGATGCTTTAAGCAGTGGAGCCGGCGATGACAATCTCCAGGGGCGCGATGGTGATGACAAGCTGGATGCGGGTGAAGGTAATAACCGTCTGTGGGGTCACGATGGTAATGACACCCTGAGTGCCGGTGCTGGTAAAGACTACATGGATGGTGGCTCTGGTGATGATGCGATAAGCGGTGGCGCCGGAGATGACACACTCCAGGGTCGAGACGGCAATGACATCATGCGTGCTGGAGATGGTAATGATCGCATGTGGGGCCACGATGATGATGATGACATGGACGGGGGCGCCGGAAATGACTACATGGATGGCGGCAGTGGTGATGACACACTGGTTGACGGAGCCGGTTCTGATCAGCTGATTGGTGGTAAAGGTGACGATGAACTGGTTGCCGTATCTGATGGTGCCGACGACAGTTTTTATGGCAAGGATGGCGCTGACACCTTCCGCTTTGAGGTTGAAGGCGAGGGTATAGGTAGTGACACGATCAAAGACTTCTCCAGTGACAACGGTGACAAAATTGTAATTAACGGTGAAGGTGTCGAATATTTCATCACGGCCGAGGGTAACAATAAGCATACCGTTACTCTCAGCAGTGCATCCGGTGACCCAATGGGTAGCATATCGGTTAATGGAAGGCTCTCTGTGAGCGATATTAGCGGTACAGCCAAAGACGGTCAGCAAGTTATCCCGGTGACTCAGAAACCACTGCCAATACCGACCAGTACAGAGGGTAGTCTCGATCAGTTGGTTGGGGTCATGAGTGATGATCTCGGATTAAGGGGGCGTGTCTCCGACAAGGATCTGGAAGGTGGTACCCAGGCGGCGGCGGCAATGAACCAGATTATCGTTGATGCTGTTGCTGCTACCGGTATTGCTTCTGACGGCATATTCAGCGAGACAGATGTACGTACACTGAATACCTACATCCGTGCGAACCACCTCGAAGAGTGGACCGCCCTTCACGGCGATGATGAAAGAGGTGAAGAGACCGGTTTCCATCTGATACAGAATGATGGTGCCTCCACCCAATATCGCGGCGATAACCTCACCAACACCGTGGCCGATGGGATCTATCACCTTGGCTTTGAGATTCAGGGTAACAATATTCTCAATGAAGATGGCAATGCTAACGCCACCATTCAGCAGTTGTCTGAGTGGTTGACACAGTTCTGGACCGATCACTCCACCACCCAAACCGGCCTTGATCGGATGACTGACATGGTCATGGCGGACAAGGGTCTGGATAATCGTATCAGTGACGAGGAGATTGCTGAAGGGGCCGATGCGGCCAACGCCATGAACGCCATCATTCATGAGGCGATTGCGGCTACCAATGCCACTGAAGGCGGCGCTATCACTGTCGATGATGTGCGCGCCATTAATGCCTACATTCGTGCCAACTATCAGGATCAGTGGGTGGAACTCCATGGTGATGATGAAGGTAACGGCGAAGAGACCGGTTACCACCTGGTTCAGAATGATGGTGCAAAGACCCGCATGTTTGGTGAAAACTTTGTCAATACCGTAGCCGATGGTGTCTATCACCTGGGCTTTGAGATTCAAGGTGACAGGATTCTCAATGAGGATGGTAATGCCAACGCCACACTGACCGACCTGGCCGACTGGCTGAACTTCTTCTATACCGATCAGGGCACTACCGGTACCGGTCTGGATGAGTTGGTGGATGTGGTCAAGAGTGATCGCGGGCTCTCAAATAACACCAATGCAGGTGATATCAATGGTGGTGCTGAAGCGGCCAACTCGATGAACCATATCCTTGTCGAGGCCATTGAACAGACCGGTATAGCTGCCGACAATGTGATCTCGGTGGAGGATGTGCGTGCTATCAACACCTATATTCGTGCCAACTATCTGGATGAATGGACAGAGCTCCATGGTGATGATGAGAGGGGTGAAGAGACAGGTTACCACCTGGTGCAGAACGATGGTGCCAAGGAACGATACCGTGGTGATAACTTCGTCAATACTGTGATCGACGGCATCTATCATCTGGGTTTTGCCATCCAGGGCGATAACGTCCTCAATGAAGATGGCAACCGCAACGCCAACCTGGGTGACCTTGCTACCTGGCTGAATAACTTCTACCTGGATGAAGAGAATACCTTTGGTTCTGCCGGCAATGACAATATCAATACCCTGAATGTGGACGACAAGATCTGGGCGCGTGAAGGTAATGATCAGGTGCGCAGCGGTGACGGTGATGATCAGGTCTGGGGTGGTGAAGGTAGTGACTTCTTGGATGGTGGTGCCGGCGATGACAAGCTCTACGGTGAAGCCGGTAATGACAATCTCCAGGGCCGTGATGGTGATGATGAACTGGATGCGGGTGAAGGTAATAACCGCCTCTGGGGTCACGATGGCGATGACGCCATGAGTGCTGGTGCTGGTAAAGATTACATGGATGGTGGCGCCGGTAACGATACCCTGAGTTCCGGTGGTGGTGATGACAATCTCCAGGGACGCGATGGTGATGACAAGCTGGATGCGGGTGAAGGTAATAACCGTCTCTGGGG
>JBEVXU010000007.1:0-452558 GCA_040505895.1 Sedimenticola sp.
GAGAGAGGCTGAAACGATGATCTGCAAAGAGGTACCGGCAGGCACGGCACACTGGGGGATGCTCGAGGTGGAGATGACGGAGGGTCACGCCACCCTGTTGCTGGATTACGCCGACGACAAGGCATTTCTCAACGAATGGGCGGAAGCAACCCTGAAGAAGTTGGGACCGGTTGGCAGCCGAATGGGAAGTGGGGCCGATCCCCAGTTGAGGGGGCTTGGTGAGATCATCGATACCATGCAGGTGTGGGGATAAAGCACTCTTAGCTATTCAAACGATTCAGGTTATGGCCTAACCTTGACATCTACAAGGGACAACAACAGTCTCTGGGAGGGTATCACCAAGTGGCTGACTGGAAACCGAGCGTATCCGGCAACATGCCGGAGTGGCTACCTTGGGGCAGTAGCAGTGTTAGCTACACTATCGAAACAGCTACCCCGACAACACCTTCCCTGGAGCAAGAGATCACGCAACTGCTCAGTACTCTAGAAGTATTGAGGAAAGATGAGCTGGATCTTATTAATGCGTCGATACCAGATGGTGCTGATCCTGCGGACCATTTTGTAGCCACCGCAAAGGCGGCTGAAGCAGCGGGGAACACGGCGTGGGCAGCTAGGAACTACGCTAGTCTGGCACGTCACTATGCGTATACAGATGAGGCTGTCAGTCACAACATTGCTGTAGCACTGAAGAATCTGGCCAGACTGAAAAAAGACAAGGTGGAAGCATATCCCATAAATAACGGGATTTACCGGATCTATCTTCACATCCACGGCCAAAATCATTCTTACACAATCAGAGCCCGCGAAAACCTGGTCAGATGCCTTTACGGTCTTGGCCATTACCAGGAGGCTCTGCCACATTTACAGGGCACCTACGAGAACCATCGGAATCACCCCGAATATGGTGAGCAGCACCCCGACACCTTCAGAGTACGCATGAACCTGGGCAACTGCCTTGACGCCCTTTGTAGATATCAGGAGGCCCTACCTCATTTACAGGGCGCCTACGAGGGCTACCAGGATCACCCCGTGCACGGTGAGCAGCACCCTAGCACCCTCACAGCCCAAATGAATCTGGGCAACTGCCTTCGCAAACTAAACCATTACCAGGAGGCCCTACCCCACCTGCAGGATGCCTACAAAGGATACCGGGTTCTCTCCGAGTATGGTGAACAGCACCCCGACACCCTCTCAGCCCGCATGAACCTGGGCACCTGCCTATACAGCCTTAGTCGCTACCATGAGGCTCTACCCCATCTGCAGGGTGCCTGCGAGGGTTATCGAGATCACCCCAGGTACGGTAAGCAGCATCCCGGCACCCTCACCGCCCACATAAACCTGGGCATCTGCCTTGATGGCCTTGGCTGCCACCAGGATGCCCTATCACATCTGCAGTACGCCTACGACATCCGTCTAGATCACCCCAGATATGGTAAGCAGCACCCCGACACTCTCTCAGCCCGTATGAGCCTAAGCTACTGCCTTAACGGTCTTGGCAGACACCAGGATGCCCTACCACACCTGCAGGGCGCCTACGAGGGCTACAGGGATCACCCCAGATTCGGTGAGCAGCACCCCGACACCCTCACCGCCTGCATGAACCTAGGTGCCTGCCTTTACAGTCTTGGCCGCCACCAGGAGGCCCTACTACATCTGCAGGACGCGTACGACAACCGTCGGGATCACCCCAGGTATGGTGAACAGCACCCCGACACCCTCACTGCCCGCATGAACCTGGGTAACTGCCTTTACACTCTTGACCGCCACCAGGATGCCCTACCCCATCTCCAGGGCGCCTACGAGGGCTACCGGGATCACCCCGGCTACGGTGAGCAGCACCCCGACACCCTTACTGTCTGCATGAGCATGAGCAACTGCCTTAGCGGTCTTGGCAGACAACAGGATGCGCTACCATATCTGCAGGGGGCCTACGTGGGCTACCTGGATAACTCCAGGTACGGTGAGCAGCACCTAGACACCCTCAAAGTAAGAATGACCCTGGGCACATGCCTTTACAACCTGGGCCACCACCAGGAGGCCCTACCCCATCTGCAGGGCGCCTACGAGGGCTACCTGGGCCACCCCGGGTACGGTGAGCAGCACATCGATACCGCCAAAGTACGCATGAACCTTGGAATTAGTCTTGACGGCCTCTGCCGCCACCAGGAGGCCCTACCCCATTTGCAGAGTGTCTACGAGTGTCATCAGGATCACCCCGAGTACGGTGCGCAGCACCCCGACACCCTCACCGCCCGCATAAACCTGGGCACCTGCCTTTACGGTCTTGATCACCACCAGGAGGCCCTACCTCATCTTCAGAGTGCCTACATGGGCTACCTGGATAACTCCAGGTACGGTGAGCAGCATCTCATCACACTCACAGCCCGCATGGCCTTGGGCAATTGCCTAGGCAACCTCAGGCACTATCAACAAGCTCTCGACCACTTCGAGGCAATCCTTCCCTTCAATTCAACTCCTAATCATCTCAGAGGAAGAACTCATTATTCAGCAGCGACCACCCTCTACAACTGGGCTCTAGCCGAGCAGCGCTTTCAACGCTACCGAGACGCCATTCCCCACACCCAACAAGCCTATGCCCAGTTGATCGACCAAGGGTGGGCAGAGCAACAGATTGCATTACAGAGCCGGTATATGGAAGCCAAGTGCCACCTCGCCCTCGGCCAACTTGATAAAGCCCTGCCCCTGCTCCAACAAGTGACAGAGGAGACCACCGAACACTTCGGCCCCTATCATGAATTGATCATGGAGTGCCAGAGTTTGCTACTCATCCACTTCCTCAACCATCCCGAATTGGGCCGTAATCCCCAATGGCTACGCCACCTGTGCCGGGGTATGCTTGAGAGCGGCTCTGCCCATGCTGCCTGGCACGAATATAGTGTTTACCTTGTCCCTCCCCTGTTACGCTGGGCCAACACGGATGCCTCTGCTGTTGATGAAGTCGGTAATCTACTCTCACGCCTGGGCCACGCTTTTAATGACGGACTCATGCATCAGGATGATGAAGAGGTTCGCCATGCCTGGCGAGAAAAACGCCTCTCTTTTTTTGAACAAGCATTACATGGAGTGGTGATTGACGAGGAGGGAGATGAGCACACCTACCCTGGTGCCGTGAATTATCCTGAATGGTTACTCCCCCTGCTCAGCACCTGTTACGGCCACAAGCTTCGGGACCTCCTGCTACACCAGCGAATCCCTAAGGTATGGGAGAGTGATGACGATCTCCCCCGCAATATATCTACACATAAGGCCTCTGCACGCATGCAATGGCAGCAGGCACGCCTGAGACTTCGCCAACTGCAATCCGTTGGTTGTGACGAGAGTTCATATAAGCAGGCCCTGATCGGATATGAGCAAGCTACCGAGAAACTGTTCGAATCCCTGCCAGAGGCGATCCGGCTACTGCACCGGACTGCCAGAGATCCCCTGTCGCTATTCACCCTAAACAGTGGTGAGGCATTGGTCTGGCTCTTCTCCAACAGGCAACACTGGTTCGCCCTGATGGTGGAGTCGGATCAGATACGCTGTCTTACCCTGGGGGAAGCAGACAGCATATCTGAGCGACCCACCGTGATCGCCTCACTAAAATCACGCAGTTATCGCCTTAACTACGACTATGATCAGGACGTACCTGAACCCCCTGAAGAGGACACAGCCGAGAGACTGCAAGCACTGCCCCCGCTGGGGGAGACCTTTCGTACTGAATTGAATGCGACACTTTCATCCGATACCCGCATTCACTTGTTGGTCTCGGGTGAGGCCCAGTTGCTGCCCTGGCGTAAATTGTTACCGGGTAAATTGGTGCTTCACCCCCATTTGGGTTCGTTCATCCAGTCGTATAAGCACAAAGCATCCAGCACAACAGCCGGGCAGGCAGTTCGCGCTCTGGGCTGCGGCGACTACCCCGGAATGCCTCTGCTGCATGCAGTTGAAGGTGATCTACAACTAGCAGGTGAGTTACTGGGTGCCTCACGATCAAAGGAGTGCAGTGAGGCGGCACTTCGCCAGAGTAGTAGCTTGCTAGTACTGAGTGCCCACGGATATTTCTGTGCAGAGTATCCCGAGGAATCCTATGTAGCGATGAACCCGAAGCTAACAGCAATGGATCTACTGGCTGATCCCATTGACGCAGAGGTGGTCTACCTGGCTGCCTGTGTTGTGGGACTCTACCGGGAGGACCTGGAGGGGGATCCTACGGGGGTGGTACCGGCACTGCTTTCGGGCAATACCCGTTGTGTGGTCGCGCCTCTCACCCCCATCGACGACTGGTCAGCCAACCTGTTTGCGGCCCAGTTCTTCCTGGCACTCAGAGAGCAGCCTATGCCCTGGAGTCCGGCCCGTGTGCGCCGAGCACTTGAGCGTGCCAAGCGGCGTTTACGTGATGGTGAGTGGAGCGAAGAGGTCCTGAGTTATCTACTCAGTGCGCGCCGGGTAGCGATCAAAGCGGTATTACGACGGGCTTCACAGCTGCCACGGAAAGAGGCGGAGACAATGATCTGCAAGCATGTGCCGGCTGGTACAGCACACTGGGAGATGATAGAGATGGAGATGATGGGTGATCACGCCACTCTTCTGATTAATTACTCTGACAACAGGGAATTTCTCAACCACTGGGCGAACGCGACTCTTGAAAATCTAGCACCGATCAGCAACCGCATGGACAGAGAGCTTGATCCACAAATGACAGGTCTCAGTGAGATCATCGATACCATGCAGGTGTGGGGATAAAGCACTTGCTATAATTCAACTGACTCAGTCATATCCTTGTCTAGCTAAAATTCTTTCTTTCAAGCCTATCTCTTTTCAATTTCACATAGCAGTATCCTCCAAATTCCTAACCTTGTCACAAGATAAGGATTAATTGTCAATCCTCTGCCGTAGTACAGGCCGGTAGTTGTCGTATGCTTTTATCAAGCCAGTTTGAAATGGCTGGTAACACTCAGAAAAGCATTTTTTGCAGGCAACATGGAGAGACAATCATGAGTAACTTGGTATTTCCACCACTTGGTTCCCTAATGGGTCCGGCACCACTGAATACAACCTGCCTGAATCCGGCTCTTCAACCAAGAGCACAGCCTATACATGTGTTAAATGAAGGTTTAAATCGAAACCCGATCAACCGGCTCAATAAGCCGTCTGAAATCACCTCTTTTACTACCAAGAATAATCATCGATATAGCCCAACGGACAAATTCAATACCATCAACAAGATTGGTATTGGATCAATCGATGATTCGTATCCAGAACCGTTGAATCCAGTCATTGAATCACCAGCACTATCAAATCCGTTTTGCCTGGGTCTCATCAAAAGAAAACCATGGGAGCGATGATTTACCCTGTATAAGGCCCACTGTTGCAACCAGCTAAAAAAGCACCCGTAGGGTTATGGACCGGTTGTAACTTACGGGTTGTCAGGTTATGGGTTTCTTTCTATATCCTACACCAGGGTTATTCAGTCAGTGCAGCAATAGTGCGGTCAGCTTGTATCCATTGCCGATATCAACCAGATCAGTGGCTGGCAATTGAAACGAACTATAAACGCACAGAAAAATATTGGCGATATCAAGCTACAACTGTTATGGGTACTGAATACCGACAAAGTTGGTGTCATCTGAGCATGGTGATTTGTACCCTATTTACCCGGCGTGAAGGACCACACCGCAATAGATGGCGTACTAAGATGATTATTGGCGTTATTGGTTGAAGTATGACGAGTAATAATTGGCACAAACCTCAATATGGCTGCTTCTTTAATGGAGAGAGGAACAAGCTGTATCACTTTGATAAGCAGCATATCCAAGTAATTCGGGGCTATCCTTCCCCGATGGCTTGGAAAAAGGATAAAAATAATCCAGCCTTCTTCCCCTTCCGACCAACAATCTCTTTCAAACAGCCATCCATGAAAAGTGCCAGCAGGTCAATGCTGGCACGCTGGGAGTTGGTAAATACCTTTCCGGAAAACATCAGAAAACCTGCCTCTGTATTTACCGATAGGCACTGGCATGTAGCGCAGGTACTCACTCGGTGTGGTAATCCTGCGTACGACCTGCACCATAACAATCCTACTCTTCTGTACATGCTTGCCTCCTGTTGGGTATTTCATCCCATCACCCAGCCAATGCGGGCAACTCGGAGTCTGCTAAAGAAGCGCCAAATCGTGATTCAGGAGTGGCTTTGTCTCCCTCCCAAGCGTGCTGTCACCCGTATACTTAGAAAGATAAGTTTGCCATCCATCACTATTATTAACCTCCTCTATCTCAGAAGTGCTATTACATCAGTTCCTGACCTTGTAAAAACACTTGGACACCTTCCAAGGATAAATTCAGGTGTGTTGCGTATCGTTTGCGACCCGAAGTTGCGTCCATTTGCGGGCCATAGCCTTCTCACTGAGATTGGCATGGATAGAGACAACGACAGATGGAGCAAGGCAGGTTTTGTGCTTAATGAAATAACGTACATGGCAGAGGACCAGAACGTACCTCTCCATAGGCAGGACTCTCTGGCAGAGATGGCTGATTTGCATGAGGCACTAACATACCGTATCAACCAAAATTCCTTAAAGCGTATTTTATCCAATCGCCAGTTTCAGCAACCGCCGATCCCGGGCAATAAAATGATCCATCCAATTACCAGTGAGAAGGGCTTAAGGCAACACGCTGCTCAGCAAAAAAACTGCGTGGGCACTTATACACGACAGATCCTCAAGGGTGATCTGTATATCTACGCCATTAATCAGCCCCAACCGGCTACACTCTCACTTCTTCGTAGAGGGGAAACATGGGAACTTGATGAACTTAAAGCCAAGTTCAATCGGTCTGTAAAGAAAATCACAGCCCAGGCTGTTGACCGCTGGTTTGCTGAACATAAATGTCCAAGAAAACCAGTTCACAACAGTCATCAGATGGAACTTCCGTGGAAATAACATCACATCATATAAGTCTATGCAAGACTAACCACAGGAAAATCAAGTAACAACAATTTATAAGCCAACAGCATTAGACATTATGGATTCAATCCCCAACTCATAATAATCCTTCGTTGTGCTGCCAGTTACACATTTTCGTCGCCAATTACACACATAGCATTATTAAGCCTTGTATCTCACTGATTACAAAGAGTCTTAGGTAAAGAATGTACGACGACCGAAGAGAACCAATCATCGGTCTATTTTCTTGGATTGCACTCTTAATCCTCAGGTAGAAATCAGGCCTCTCCTTTGCAGACTAGGTGAACTCCCACCAGTTCGTAACCAACCCAAGGCGCGCGTGGGCCTTCGATTGAATCTCTATTCAGTGCTGTTACAACTTAGCCATAAGACTCAGCAATTATTATGCCAATAAGATGTCGCTTGGCTCTCAGCGCATCTTCTGCCGAATTACATAAAACGCTATCGCAAAGACCAGCGCCACAATACCCACCGCTAGATAGAGCATGCTTCCCCTCCTCTCCAAATCTGAATATCCGTTCACGAGTTATTCTTCATGACCCACTACTGAAACTAGCCTACTGGCAGAGCACATGTTCCGAAATAGCGTATCGGGTCAACTATGGTGATCCATAACGTTAAAAACCTCATGATTGAAGATTCAAATCCTCGGGTGTGCGCCCCTTTCAATCCCACCTAAATCAAGCAAATAAATACTGAAAAAAACCGTGTTTTCCATTTTGGAAATCACGATGTCAGACAACAATGGAGGCACCAAATAACCAAGAGGAAATAAAACATGTTTCATCACAACCGTCAGAACACTGCCAATCTTAGCTTTTATGCTATCCGGTTTTTCGCAATCACTATCGTCACTACGATTCTGCTCTCGATGACAGGTAATCTGCTCCTGTGGCTACTCGCACCTCACCCTTTCACTCCCGTGCTCTGGATCATCACACTCTTTAGCAGCCTGTTGGCCTTAACGGTTTGCATTGGCGGGCTGTTAATTGGTTCAGTTGCTGTAGTGATGTTTCTCCTTCGAAAGAACAGGTTGCCAGTCCTGGCTTACTTGCCTGAGAGGAGCAGGTCATGATTTACGACTATTGCATCGACAGGAATGGGCTTTGGCCAACTGCCGGAGAACTCCCACACCCTCTTTCCCCTGATGGTGAAGTGACACGAGTTTGGAAACGCCTGGATGGTCGATCACTGTGCCGAGTTATTGGAAGCCTCCTTGCCCAACCCCACTCCCCTGCACGCGCACTGGCCGTACTGGTAATCATAGAGGCCAGAGCCATAGGGTCTGGCATTACACTCGCTGTGCTGGGCTATATTGATGAGACCGTACCAGCAAAAGCTCGGGAGCATCATGCGTTCCCTGGGTTTGTTTCGCGGTTGGCAACTCAGGCCCAGGGTGAGCGTCTGCAGTGTGTGGTGTACTGCCATCCCTACGGGATGTTTTGGCCGAAGGGGTATCCAGATGAGGACTAAGACACTCGCCCTACTTCTACTCTTCAGTTTGTCCTGGGCAGCATTGCAGGCGATGGACAACACCGTGGCCACGGGAAAATGCCTTGGATTGACAGAGACATCCACCCTGGGTACCTATTTATACCTGCACGGGGTGCTGTTTGCCTTTGTCGCCTCTCCCCTTCTGGCGTTGCCTTTGTTGCTGACGGGGTGGTTTCGTGAAATTGCGCTGCTTTTGGCCTTGGCTGGGATGGGTTTTATGGGAGTAGCCGGATACCATCTGGCGGAAAGAGATCCTGCTTATCATCTCGAATTTGACAGTTATTCCGTCGCGTGGGGACAGCGCATTGCCTATGAGTCCGAGCATGAAAAACAGGTGATATCCACACAGTCTATCGAGTCATACGCTGGAACTGCCTGCTGAGGATCTCAGTATCACATCATGAGAATGGAATGATGGGGGAAAGGATGTTGGCCGGTTTCCCGGCTTTTCCTTATCCGCCAAAAACCCGCAGTACCGAATACTGGGAGCCTGATTAGCGCGGCCTGAAGATATCCCCTGGAGATGGGTTGAAACTCCGGGGGTGGGTTGGTTTGTTACGAATAATTGTACCGCTTAACCATCTGCTAATGGTCACATTCGTATGAGAAAAATCTCATCAAATAGGAATGATATATTACCCGAATTCCTCACAGTCAAATCGCGTTTCTCTGCAACGTAGCTATTTTGGAATTTGATTGTGCATGGGACAATGGGTATCAATTGATGAAGAAGCAAAACTACTGAACATGAGAGAAATGAAAATGATGTCCAATGACAGTAAACTAACCTCTGAAAGATTACTTACCGAATTAGGCGTTCTCATACCCAATCACGCCATGAGAAATGACTCTTGTTCTACCAATACAAAAGAAACTCACAATCAAATGCACTCGGCAGGAAAATCAAGTGCTCATACAGAAAAACATACTCGACATCACGAAATAAGTGATTAACTCTTCCATTACAGTGTGAACTCGCTATCGCGTTACCTCACAATGACAAAAAGAATAGTCATGGGTACCTGCTGAGATAGTATAAAAATCAGATTAATGCCTCAGCTTTTCCGGGTAAATTATTTTAGACTATTGATCACGCTTTCTTACGATACCAAAAATAACTAGCGGTCATATTGTTAGAATAGGGTATAGAAAATGAATATCGATACGAGACTATGTATATACCGTTAGAAGACTGGGCCAAAACACAATTCAACCCACCACCTGGAAAACCTACGCTTCGGAGGTGGGCTAGAAATGGGCAGATCTATCCCACACCAGTCATCGTTGGTCGTCAATATCGGTGCCTTCACGATGCAACCTATGTCCCCTCACGTACGAACAAAATTGTAAATCAGGACAAACTAGTCGAGAAAATCATAAATGGGTAGAAAGCGGCTCAGAGCAAACACACAGATTCCAAACCTCTATCAAAAAGTCGATAACAGGAATGGTAAGAAATATTTCAATTATATCGATCCACGAAATGGACGCATGCGAGGGCTTGGTAGCGATCAGCAGACTGCAGAAAGAGTTGCACGACAACTAAACGCCATCATCTCTGAGCACCTTGCTGATCAGATCACAAAAAACATCATCAGTTCCACAGCCGTGGATAACTCTGATATTACACTCTCGGAGTTTCTTTTAGTCTATAAAAGGATTCTTAGAGAAAAACTCAAAAAGAACAAACTGGCAACGGCCACATATCAACTTCGCCTTATCAGATGCAAAGCGATCAAGTTAGAGTTTGGAAGACTGCCTATAGTAGCCATTACCACAGCAGCCATTTTCAAATTCATCAACTCATACATCGCTATAGGTAAAGAAACGACTGCGCAGCAATTACGCTCAATATTTGTGGACATTTTCGACGAAACCATCTGCCGAGGACAATACCCGGCCGATAGACCAAACCCCGCACGAGTCATCAAAAATGTTGCGGTAGAACCCCGCCGGTCACGCTTATCCATGGATCAGCTCAAGGCCATACTAGAAAAATCAAAAGAAACAGAGCAATCCTGGGTATGGAAGTCTCAGTTGCTCGCCCTGGTCACCGCTCAGCGACTCGAGGATATAGCCAAGATGAAATTCTCAGATATCAGGGATGGTTATCTAGAGGTACGTCAAAGTAAAGGCCGGGAAGGAAAACGCTCAAATGTTCGGATCCCCCTCAATTTGCGACATGATGCGATTGGCTTGACCGTAGGTGAGGTGATTGAACTGTGCCGTGATAAAGTGCTGTGCCCCCACATAGTTCACCATTCACGGCATCTCGGAAAAGCAAAGCCCGGGCACAAAATAAGGGCCAAATCACTATCCAACAAATTCGCCAAGGTAAGAAACTCCTTAAAATTCGACTGGGGAAAGAAAACCCCGGCAAGTTTCCACGAAATCCGCTCACTAGCCAAGCGAACTTACGATGCACAAGGTAACGTCAACACCAAAGCACTGCTGGGCCACAAAACCGACTCTTCAGCAGCAAAATATGCAGACCCGAGAGGGTGTGATTGGATGGTCGTCGAAGTCAAATCGACCTGATTATTTTGGGGAGGAATTGGGGAGATTTTGGGGAAAATTAATTTTTCCTGTTAATTCAGTTAGTTATAACTAATGGACAGTACAGACCATGCAAGGATCAAACGATCTCACGACATGTTGTACCGAGACAGGATCGACCTCCCCTTCCCTAACTGGCGCTCCAACCAACGCCTGCTCCAGTGCGCCGGGCGTTCCCCCTGCATCACGGGGTGAGAAGTTCCAGGTGGTGGGGGCAATGATCTGGTAGTTGAGAATGCGCCCCTTCTTGATCTTTATCCAGTGACCGAGACCGCCCCGTGCCGCTTCCACCAGGCCGCAACCGACGGCATCCTTGGGCATGGGGGCGTTGTAGCAAAAAGGCTCTTTGGGTGTCAGTTCACGGCTCCACTGCTCCATGGCGATAACAAGTCGTGCGATCTCCAGCAGACGGGCAATGACCCGGTTGCGGACGTTGCCGCCACTCTGTTGAACCAGATCTCTTATCAGCGGATGACCGGCCACCTGCTGCCTTGCCAGCGCACCCACCTCCATCACTTCACCCGCCATTCGCGGTGCCTTACACCAGCTATATCCGCCCTCTGCTTCTGCATCCGGCAGGGTGATCCCTTCATAAGGGTGCTTGGGCTCGGCTCGATGGCGCATCCAGCTATGAGAGAGGTCTTCGGTTATCTGTTGGTGATCGACCTCACCCAGCCGCCCATCCCAACTGCCTTCAGCAAACAGTGGCTCTCCCTTGTGGTCGCGATAGGCACCGTAACTCATAAAGCGATCAGCGGCACGCCCCAGCCTCTCCAGACCAAGGGCCGCTGAGATATGAAGAAAATGGCGGAAGTCGCTGCTTTGAGCTGTCCCCTCTGTGGTCCAGTTCTCCAATGCTGCGGATGAGTCGAGTGCCACTATCCGCTCCAGCGAATCACCATACAGGGTTGCTTCTAGAAATTGACGGAAGCTATAGAGTATTGCCTGAATTCTGGCCTTCTCCTGCACTTCAATCGGGCGGCTGCTGCCCCCCGGCTGAATAGCCAGACTATGTGGCCACTTACCGGCAAGCAGTCCCATCAGGTGCATAAACTCGGCTCTGGCCGGTAACAACTCTTTTATCGCACTCCCTTTTATCGCCTTAAAACGTTGTGCGGCCGCACCGTACCATGGCTCTTTGGCATAAACGTCATTAACAAAGTCGGGCATAAAGAAGAGGTAGAAGTGGGTGAGGTGATCCGCCGCGTTCTCATTGGCCAGCAGCAGGTTGTGGGAGAGTGTACCGTTGGCCGGCATAGGCAACTTCTGGGCATCGGCAATCGCACGCGCCGATGCCACCGACTGGGATACCGAACAGATACCGCAGATACGGGGGGTGTAGACCAGTGCATCCATTGGTTCTTTACCCTGAAGAATCTGCTCAAAACCACGATACATCGGCGACACCACCCAGGCATCTTTCACCTCGCCGTCACTGATCTCCAGTTGCACTTCCAGGTCCCCCTCCACCCGATTGAAAGGCCCGACAATACGACGACTCATGGTTTATCCTTAGTCCGGTTAGTAGGAGGAACAACAATATGATCGGCCACCGCATTCTCTTTCAGGCGGGTCGGCGTTGCTGCTTTGGAGAGTGATGCCAGAGCGACAAACCACGCCTTTGGCATATCCGTCGGCAGGCCGATAGGGATACCGGCAATCTTGGGTGTCTCGGTAAAACCGTGGCCCGGCTCTTCGAAGCCCGGTGCAGTACAGTTAATACAAGCGTAGCCGCCGCGCAGGCATGAGCCCTCACCGTTCCATAAGCGGGTATTACAGTCACCATGAGCCTGGGTGCCGAGACACCCCTGGTGCTCCATCAAACAGCCCAACTGAGATGGCAATCCGGCACTCGCTTTGAACTCGTAATATTCGTTGCGTGGACAGCCGTGGTGTACCAGATGATCGGCATAGCTTCTCGGCCGGCCCAGTTCGTCGAGTGACGCTGCACTCATCTCCCCCCAGGCCATCTCCACCAGGGTTTCAGTCAGCCAATTTGGGTGAATCGGACAACCGGCAATATTGATCACCGGCATTCCCTCGCTCCCCACAAACTCAGCACCCAGCAAACCACCGGCTCTGCTCCCTTCATACTGCAGACCACAGGCCTCAGCAGGGTTACAACCACCGGCAGTGATGCCACCGTAGGCGGCACAACTGCCCACCGCCAGCACCTGACCCGCTTTGGCGGCCAGCTGCTCTATCCAGGCCATCATTGTCTTGTCGCTACCCGCCAGACGGTGAAATGCACCACTACCGTCGGGGCCGCGTATTACCGAGCCCTCAAGGCAGAGGATATCCAAAGGGATCTCATCGTTGACGATCCGTTCCAACAGCCTGGGCACTTCACTACAGGAGGCTGCACTCAATGCCGGGTGCCAAAGCAGATCGATACCCACACTCGCCAGCGTTGTCAGCAGATCAGGTGACTCCGCCCCCAACAGGGAGAGGGTACAGCCGCCGCAACCGCCGGATTGCAGCCATAGCAAATTTTTTCTGTCAGCCATCAGCCACCTCCTCTCCCGGCAGTTCGAGGATAAATTCAGCCCCCCCTTGAAGATGATTGCTAACCCGCAGGTCACCACCCATCTCCTTGGCCAAACCATAGCTGATATAGAGTCCGAGGCCGGTACCCTTGCCCACCGGCTTGGTGGTAAAGAAGGGATCGAACACCTCACTTAGACGCACTTCAGGTATACCCGGTCCGTTGTCTCTCACCTTGATCCAAACCCTGTTATCCTCATCAAAACCACAGCTGATCCAGAGTTTCGGTACAGCCTGACCCTCCATTACATCTGCAGCATTTTGTACCAGATTGACAATAATCTGATGAATCTTTCCCTTGCTACCGGTCAGTTCCACGCCCTCCGGTATTTTGTAGTCGATCTCCGGTTTCACCCGACACGCCTTGACCACCCACTGGGCGGCAGTCTCCACCACCTGTGATAAGTTAAAGCGGCTTGTGGCCTCGGGCTGACCACCGGAGTATCGGCGCAGATCCTGAACGATATCACTGACCCGCTCCGCCCCCTCCAGAGTGCCTTCGATCAGTGACTCCATGTCATTGAGAATACGATCCACCTTCAACTCTTTACGCAGCTTCAACAAGTGATCTGTTTTCACGGCCTGATCAACAGCGGTGAGGTATTGCGTTATACGTCCACCATAACGTTTGAGGGCGTGCATATTGCCAAAAACAAAGCTAATGGGGTTGTTCAGTTCGTGCGCGACACCGGCCACCAAGCGGCCCAAAGAGGCCATCTTCTCAGAATGAACCAGCTGCTGCTGAGTCTGCTTTAGTGCTTCATGGGCCTCATTGAGATCACCGTAGGCACGGCGCAACTCACCAATGGGACGGCCGATCAGTACCATGCCCAGCAAGCGCCCTTCACGGTCGTAGCGGGAGGAGCAATTCATCGCCAGAGGTGCTGCACGACCATCGGCACCGATCAGGCTCACCTCACAATCGACTATCGACTCCGATCCCAGCTTTTCAGGAAAGCGATCCACCAGGGCAAGAGACTCCTCACCAAACAATTTGGTGACCTGCTTTCCGAGTAGCGCCTCCTCATCTCTCCCGGTCATTATTTCCAACGCCCGATTGACCTGTTGAATCCGTCCCTGTAGATCACAGACGATAAGCACATCGGTGATCGCAGCTAGTACACTGCGGATAAACTGCTGGGCCTCCTCCAGGGCGGAGTTTTTCTGCTCCAGCTCCACCTGGTAGTGAACCAGGTCGGCATAGACCGCATCCATCTTCTGGATCACCTCGATCCAGGCGTGCTCGGTGGTTGGATTGAGGTCCAACGACTCGGTGACACCGGCCTGGTTGATCAGGCTCTGTTTGGGTTTAGCCATGGTTGTCCTTGCTGCTCTACCAACATCACGTCCTATTCATACCCATCATGTTCGTTATCTAACATTTTCGGCTGCAGTCATCTCTTTAGCCTCACCTTGTGGAGCGAACTTGTTTACGATCAGCTCCGAGGCGTGTTCATCGCGAACAAGTTCGCTCCTACACATGGGGAACCAGCTAATTCAGTGCCTTCTCATCCCCCACCTCGTGTATCTGCTCCACTTTCTCCAGGCCGTAACGCTCCAGTTTGCTGCGCAGGCCTACACGTGACAGCCCCAGCTCTTTGGCGGCACGGCTCTTGTTCCAGCGGTGTCTAATCAGGCTCTCTTTCAGAATTCGTGCTTCAAGGGATTCCACCCGTTCTTTGAGCGTACCGGCAACACCCGCAGGCAACGCCAGTACCGGTTCATCATCCTGCGGCGCGGCCCACAGCACTCTTGGCGAGAGCAGCTCGGCCCCCAGCCATTCACTATCCCCCATTACCAGCATGTGCTGCAGTTCGTTTTGCAGTTCACGCACGTTACCCGGCCAATGGTAGGCCTGCATACAGGCCAGAGCTTCATCCGTGAGGCCATTCACACGTTTTCCGAGGCTCTGCATTGCAGACGCCAACAAGGTGTTGGCCAGCAGTGGAATATCTATGGCGCGCACTCTTAGGGGTGGCAGCTGCACGGTGACCGTCGCAAGGCGATAGTAGAGATCCTCGCGGAAACGTCCGGCCCGCACCTCCTCTTCCATATCCTTATTGGTGGCAGCCACCACCCGCACATTGATCTGCCGCGTGCGACCACTGCCCAGAGGGCGAATCTCACCCTCCTGCAACACCCGCAAAAGCTTCACCTGAAAGGATGCAGACACCTCGCCGATCTCATCGAGAAAGACAGTACCGCCATCGGCACGTTCGAACAGCCCGACACGATCCTCCACTGCGCCGGTGAATGCGCCCCGCTTGTAGCCAAACAGTTCACTCTCCAGCAACTCATCAGGCAGCGCACCACAGTTCTCCACCACAAACGGCTGTTCCCAGCGCAGGCTGTTGTAGTGGAGTGCACGCGCCGCCAGCTCCTTGCCGGTGCCTGACTCACCGGTCAACAGCACCGAAACATCGTAGGGTGAGATCCGGCGCAGCTTGTCGCAGACTCCGTTCATACAACTTTCGGCGGTGCGTACAATGCCATCCTCACACTGGTAACGATCACGCAGCGTCTCTCTTTTGACAGTCATCGCCGCTTCCAGGCGACCGGGTGTCTGTTTCAGTTCAACAGACAAAATCTCATTCTGCCGCTGCAGTTCTAACAGACGGGTAGCATTTTTGAGCGTGAGTATCAGGTTATCGGGGTGCCAGGGTTTAGTGATGTATTGGTAGATACCCGCTTCATTTACTGCACTGATAATATCTTCCGAGTCAGTATAGCCGGAGATAATCATGCGAATCACATCCGGCCACTGCTCTCGTACTTGCTTGAGAAATTCGACACCGGTCGTCTCCGGCATACGTTGATCGCAAAGAATAATTTGTACCCACTCCTTGTTGAGTATCTCCTCCGCCTCCTGGACATTGAGCGCTGTCTTCACATCGAAGTCATCCTCAAGGATGCGCTCCAAGGTCTCCAGACTACGTACCTCATCGTCAACAACCAGCAGTGTGGGTAAGGATGTCATGATTCCCTCCTAACGATGTCTGACCGCCGTCTGTGTGTAGCGATGGTCAGCGGGGTGCGGGACTTCGGCACCTTGTAAACGAAGTTATATCGCGCAATGTGATAGCTTGGGTCGAAGCCATAAAAGTTGCGCCGCATGTGCTCCAGCTCATCTTCACGATAGCTATCCAAGGAGTTCAGCGCTTCGTCATTTCTGCGCTGCCCATTTTTCCGTTGCAGCAGTTGCTGAAATTCGGATGACCCTGCCCAGGCACTTGCCCGATGCTTAATCGAATCGATAAAGCCCGGTGAGTCATTCTGAAAAATGACATCCACCAGTCCCAAGCCACACGCCTCCTTCGTCCCCATGGGCAGGCGCGCCTGGGAGATAAGATGGGCGTTCTCTTCACCGGCATAGTGGGGCAGCAGATAGCTCCAGTACTCAGAGCCGTAGAGGTTGCCCATATCCTTGTAGTGGGGATTGAGAATGACACCCTCACGGGCCCACACCCGATCACAGGCGCGGGCGAGAAAGACACCACCGGCCCCTGCATTGCCCTGCAGCGCGGCGATAGTCATATGGCTATCGGTATTGATGATCTCCCTCGCCAGATCGTCTATGGCGTTGATGTTGCGCCAGGACTCGTCCGCCGGGCTCTCCGCCGCTTCAATCAAATTGAGGTGCATACCGTTGGACCAGAAATCGGGGCCACCCATTAAAACGATGATACGGCTGTTCTGCTGCCTCGCCTCACGATAGGCCGTTAGCAGAGCGGCACATTGATTGCTGCCCATGGCGCCGTTGTAGAAGGGAAAATAGAGATAGCCCACCTCCCCCTCCTCTTCATACCAGATCTCCCGGTAGCCGCTGGTTTCATCAGCCGAGACCTCCGGCAGCATGGTCACTTCCTCAGCCAATAGTTGAGTTGCCGGCAGCTTGAACGGGTGCCTACCCTTCTTATCGCGCAGATGGCCGATCCATACCGCACCATCCACCGTTGCACGGCATATTGCCGGCCCACAGCGGGCGATCACCTGGCCGGGCTTACCTCCCAGTTTTCCTTCCGCTTTGGCATCGTAGAGAAAGAGATCTCGGTCAAGTAGCTTGTCACGCACTCCGGGAAAACCATCGGCACAGCGGATCTTTCTCAACACCGTCTCCGTATCATCCCGATGCCAGTTGATCCTGCGATTATCCTGTTTCATCAGTGGACGCAGTTGTCCCCGCAGTGTTGGGGCAGACTCATGGAGGGGTTGTGGCGTGTAGTCACCCTGCTCAAATCGTTCTACTGCCGTCAGCACTGCCATCACCGCTGCTGCTGTCACCTCATGGCGGTAGAGACCCGCCTTGGTTGCACTGCGCATGGGAAACTCAGCTGATGTCCAGACATCCCCACCATCCATCTCAGCATTGGCCTGTAGTACAATCACACCCCAGGTAGATTCATTGTTCAGCACCGCCCAGTCCAGAGCGGAAGGGCCTCTGTCACCTATGATCCCGGGATGGACAACCAGGCAAGTGTGATTGCCCCAGATGGATTCGGGGATGGCACGTTTGAGAAAGGGGGCAATAATCAGATCTGGCTGATAGAGGCTAACCGCCTCTTCCGCCACTGTATCGTTAATATCGAACTCAACAGAGACCTCATGGTTCCGCTCACGCAGCTCGACGAACAGTCTTTGGGTAAGGCTGTTGAAAGCGTGAGTGAGGAACAGTATTTTCATGGCTTTAATCACTACACCTTTGGCTGTAAAGAGCTGCCTTTTACTCCCTCTCCCCACCGGGGAGAGGGCTGGGGTGAGGGGGGGTTGAAGAATCAATCATCAGCTGATTCTGAATATCATCAACAACTTCCTGCAGCTGTCCCAAAACCTCATTATTCCAATATCTGAGAAGTCGAAATCCCTTAGACTCCAAGTATGCTGTTCGCTTTTCATCGTAGGCTTTTTGCTCAGCGTGCTGACCACCATCCAGTTCAATAATCAGCCTCTCTGAAAGACAGGCAAAATCCACAATATATGAATAAACAGGAAACTGTCTTCTAAACTTGCATCCATTGAGCTGCCTGTTTCTCAGTTTGCTCTACAACAGCATCTCGGCATCGGTTTGGTTATGCCTTAACTCCCTGGCATTATTGATCAGGTCCATTTTATCTATTCCCCCTCACCCTAGCCCTCTCCCTTATAGGAGGGTGTCGCAAAAGTCCCCTCTCCCCACCGGGGAGAGGGCTAGGGTGAGGGGGATCAATAGGTAACTTATTGATTTAATACACCCTCATCCTAACCTTCTCCCTCGTAGGGAGAAGGGACTGGTGCTTTTATGACACCCTCTATAGGGAGAGGGAACTGGTGCTCTCACTATCCATATCACTAAATTCAACAAATCCTCGGCAACTGCTCCCCCGCCAGCCAATCCACCACACGGCTGCCACCGAAGCTGGTCTCCATCTGTACAAAACCGAGTTCGTCTTCCACTACTTCACCAATGATGGCGGCATCTGTGCCTAGTGGGTGTTGCTTCATCACCGCCAGTAACGCTTCTGCATCACTCTGTTTACAAATACAGATCAGCTTGCCTTCATTGGCTACATAGAGGGGGTCCAGTCCAAGCAGCTCACAGGCGGCGGCTACCTGAGGTTTGATGGGAATAGCCGGCTCATTCAGCTTCATGCCGACACCCGATTGTTGTGCAAGCTCGTTGAGGGTGCTGGCCAACCCACCGCGGGTCGGATCTCGCAGGCAGTGAATAGCAGGTACCGCCGCCACCATATCGGCCACCAGGGTATGCAGGGCGGCGGAGTCAGACTCGATGGTGGTTTCAAACTCCAGATTCTCCCGGCTCGACATGATCGCCACACCGTGATCACCGAGGCTGCCGCTGACCAGAATTGCATCACCCTGACGGGCCAGATCACCGGAAATTTCAACGCCTTCAGGCACCACACCAATACCGGTGGTGGTGATAAAGATACCGTCACCCTTGCCCTTCTCAACCACCTTGGTGTCGCCGGTGACAATGGGTACGCCCGCTCTGTTGGCCGCAGCCCCCATACTGGCAACAATGCGATCCAGATCGGCCAGTGGAAAACCCTCTTCAAGAATAAACCCGGCGGCCAGATAGAGTGGCTTGGCGCCGGACATGGCGACATCGTTGACGGTGCCGTGAACCGAGAGAGAGCCGATGTCTCCACCGGGGAAAAAGAGTGGTGAAATCACATGGCCATCGGTGCTCATCACCATACGCCCGGCAGGCACATTGAAAGCCGCCTGGTCATTGGCCTGACGCAGCAGTTCATTATCCAGGTACTTGAAAAACAGCCCCTCGATAAGCTGAGCCATTGAGCGGCCACCGCTACCGTGGGTCATATCGACGGTGCCGGTTTTGATATCGATTCGGTTTTGGATTCTTTTATTTTTCATTTCTATATATCACAAAATGGATCACAGAGAGTTCATATGACCACAGAGGTCACTGAGTGGATTATCACAAAATATTTTCTCTGTGTTCTCTGTGCTCCTCCGCGTTCTCTGCGATCCGCTTTAACCTATCCCGCCTCACGAAAACGCCCGTAACTCCAGTACGCAGCGCAGGCCCCTTCGGAGGAGACCATACAGGAGCCCATGGGGTTATCCGGTGTGCAGACGGTGCCAAACAGTTTACAGTCGGTGGGCTTCTTGGCACCGCGCAGAATGGTGGGACACTCACACCCCTTAACATCGGCAGCTTCAACCGCTGGAATATCGAAACGTTTCTCGGCATCAAATTCGGCAAAAGAGGCTTTTATCTGTAGTGCGCTGTATGGCACCAATCCCAAACCGCGCCACTCGAAGGTTCGGCGCAGCTCCAGCACTTCGGCGACCAGTGCCTGTGCCTTGAGATTACCGTCTCTTGTAACCACCCGGGTATATTCATTCTCCACTTCGTGCCGTCCCTCATTAAGTTGGCGAATCAGCATCAGCGCCGACTGCATCACATCCAGCGGTTCAAAACCTGCGATTACCACCGGCCGTTGAAACTCTTCGGCAAAAAACTCATAGGGGCGACTGCCGATAACCGAGCTGACATGGGAAGGACCAAAAAAGCCATCGATGGAGATCGAGCCGATCTCCCTCACCTCGGGTGACTCGAGGATATTCTGAATCGCTGCAGGGGTAAGAACATGGTTACAGAAGACACTGAGATTTTTCAGCCCTTGGGCCTTGGCCTGTTTGATAGCAACGGCGGTCGGTGGCGTTGTAGTCTCAAAGCCGATGGCAAAAAAAACTACTTGGCGTTCAGGATTATCGCGGGCAATCTTCAGAGCATCCTGGGTGGAGTAGACCATACGGATATCAGCCCCCGTGCCCTTCACCTTGAGCAAACTTTTACGCCCACTTGCCGGTACGCGTAACAGATCACCATAGGTGCAAAGAATCACGTCGTGGCGCTCTGCCAGATGGATGGCGTTATCGATACGACCGATGGGCAGCACGCAGACCGGACAGCCGGGGCCATGGATAAAGTTGACGTTATCCGGCATCAGATCCTGCACACCATAACGAAAAATAGCGTGGGTGTGTCCGCCACAGAACTCCATCAGATTGTAATTTCTGCCGTCTTCCACTTCTGTTCTTATTGCTGAAGCCAGTTTGGTCGCCAGTTCACCCGAGCGGAACTCATCGACGTATTTCACCCTGCAACCTCTGGTGCAAGACCTGCCTCGGCAAACAGCGCCAAGGTTTTTTCCGCCTCCTCTTCACTCACCATATTGAGGGCGTAACCCACGTGAATGAGCACGTAATCACCCACCCGGGCGTCTTCCACAAGAGCGAGGGATATCTCTTTCTTTACACCACCGAGTGAAGCGATGGCGCTGTCGGTTGTTTCGTCAATTTCAACAATCTGTGCGGGGAGTGCGAGGCACATCTGAGCTTAAACCTTCCTTAATCCAGTATTGTTACCGCCAGGAACACACAACTGCATGGATGCAGTCGTGCGCTCCGCTTTTATGTTTTAAAAAGCTCATGGAGCCGAGTAACCAATCAACGCCACCTCACGAGTAGCCTTGATCCATTGCTGCCAACTCTCCATCCCCTCTCCCGTAGTGGCCGATAGTTGCAGCACCTTAATACCGGGATTGACTCGTCGGGCATACTCAATACACTTCTCCACATCAAAATCGAGATAGGGAAGTAGATCGATCTTGTTGAGGATCATCAGATCCGCAGCATGGAACATATCGGGATATTTAATCGGCTTGTCCTCACCCTCGGTGACCGAGAGTATGGCCACCTTATGGGCCTCACCAAGATCAAAAGCAGCGGGGCAAACCAGATTTCCGACATTTTCTATAAATAGAACACTGCGATCATCCGGCTTCAAGGTCTCCAAAGCGTGGCCCACCATGTGGCCGTCGAGGTGGCACCCTTTGCCGGTGTTGATCTGTACCGCGCTGACTCCAGTCTCACGAATACGCTCGGCATCGTTGGTGGTCTGTTGGTCACCTTCGATCACTGCCAGGGCGAGATCGGCCTTGAGGTTATCAATGGTTCGTGTCAGCAGAGTAGTCTTTCCCGAGCCCGGGCTGGAGACCAGGTTTAAAGCCAGTATCCCCTGCTCGCTAAAGCGGCGACGGTTGGTTGCCGCATACTCATTGTTCTTACTCAGAATATCCAGTTCGATCTTGACCATACGTGACTGACTAAGACCGGGGGCGTGAGCGTGAGCCGGACCCTGTCCATAATCGTGGGTGTGATCGTCGTGATGGTGGTGATGCCCGTGATCATGCCCATGTTGATGGGAGTGTTCATGGGTGTGCTCATCTCCCTCAACTTGCGTCTCGCCTTCACCGCAACCGCATACGGTACACATCACTCCACCTCCAGCTCTTTAATCTGCATCTGGTCACCACCGGTGACCTGTAATTGGTAACCACCACAATCCGGGCATTGATCGAAACGCTGCTTGACCTCCACAGATTTGGCACACTGCATACACCAGGCTTCACCGGGTAGTTGAATAATCTCCAGCTTGGCCCCTTCAGCCAGCGACCCCCTCATGACGGCCTCAAAGCCAAAACGCATCGCCTCCACCTCAACGCCCGCAAGGACACCGATCTCCAGCCAGACCGTCTTTATGCTGGTAAAATCTTGGCTGTCGGCACTCTCTTCAAGCACCTGAAGGATACCTTCACACAGTGACATCTCATGCATGACCTAACTCTAACCCACCTTTCGTCACCTGATCACCTTAGAGATCATACTGTTGTCTTGGAAGAGTCCCTCTCTCCCCTCCGCATAGCAAGCAATATGCCACTTACGTGAGGTTAACGGAAAGAGGCTTACCATAGAGACTAATAACAGATTACCAACCGATCAAAACCCGCCATATCGATCACCTTCTTTCCAGTATAGGATAATAATTGGAACTTATCCTTCCATAATATCAACCCCATCTCCCCCTAATTCATCTATTTATGCGCAGAATCAACCCTATATTCCACTAACTAAGCTACTCTCTTGATAATAACAATGAGACTTCAAAGGCATGCCCAGGAAACAGTGGTACTACATACTGGCCTTCCTCATCCTCTTTCCGTTAGCACTCTGGCTCGCTGCAGAGTGGGCGGAACAGCAGAGCATGAACGAGCTACAGCTTGAGAGTACTCATCACCTCAGACTCCACGCCCACAACTTACTACACGAACTTGAAAAATTTGAACTTTTGTCTCAGGTACTGAGCGAAGACATCAAACTACACCACCTATTGCAACGCCCTGACGACGGCGGCGTTGCTGCGATGATCAATCATTTTCTCGCCAAGACCAACAGCAAAGCCCGTGCCTCCGTAATCTACCTAATGAGCACCACGGGAAAAACCCTGGCTTCCAGTAATTGGGAGAGCAGCAAGAGCTTTGTCGGCAAAAACTACAGCTTCCGCCCCTACTTCCAGCGTGCGGCCAAAGGCTCAGTCGGGAGATATACAGCGGTCGGTGCCACATCAGGGGAACTCGGCCACTATATCGCCCGCCCCATCAGAAAACAGGGGAATCTCATCGGTGTCATCGTCATCAAGGCGGATCTCAAAGGTCAGGAACTCCTCTATCTAAACAGAGATGCCATCCTCACCGTGGCAGACAGCCAGGGTGTTATATTTCTTACCGGCAATCCCGACTTCCGCTTCAGAACCATTCGCCCACTTGACACTGTTACCAAAAAGAGAATAAGTGATTCACGCCAGTACGCCGATCTTTCCCTTACACCCCTCCCAATCACCCATGAGAGGGCATGGGATAAGACCACAATGATTGTCAGCATCAGGCAAGGGGATGGAGAGATTATTGACTATATGGTGCGCAACGGCATGCTCCTTGAGGTGGGCTGGCAGATTCAGAGCTACAGCCGCCTCGACCCGGTGCGTGGGCAGATCTACCTCACCATAAGCGTTACAGCTCTTACCCTTATCTCCCTATTGCTATTGGCACTTTACCTGCAAGATCACAGGCTTCATCTTAAACAACTCAGGGCAGCGGCAATTACCGACACACTAACCGGACTCTACACCCGACGCTACATGAACGATGCCGTAGACAGCCTTATTGAACAGCACAACCGTAGCACTGAATTCCGCTTAGCTGCGGTAATGATGGACATCGATTTCTTCAAAAAAGTCAATGACACCTACGGTCACAAGGCGGGTGACCTGGTTCTGCAGCGGGTAGCCCAAGCAATTCGTCGGGAGAGCCGCGCAAGCGATATCGCAATACGCTATGGAGGGGAGGAGTTTGTCGTCATTATGCTGACTTCTCCCACCAGTGATACCAGCCTTTTTGGTGAGCGGATTAGAACACATATCAAGGCACTCAGATTCAAAGATGCAATGGACGACCTTAACGTCACCATCAGCATCGGTATCGCTTACCACAACCCGGGAGAACCAGCCGATGGGTTGCTCGAGCGCGCCGACCGGCAACTTTACAAGGCAAAAAATAGCGGTCGAGACTGTATCTGTGTCGACCAGGATCAGACGACAGATGGAACAGTATGGAGACCGGAGAGTTGAGTATGACTTCAACCAAAGACACATACCGACCTTCAACAGGGCAGCCGGTTGTCACCCGTTTTTTTAGGCTTTGCGCTATCTGCATTACCTGCACCTCTCTGCTATCGGCTCAGGCTCTGGCCGACACCGTCACAATCTACTCATCAAGAGAGGGCGAACTGATTGAACCGATTCTCCAACAGTTCAGTGATAGAACGGGAGTCGAGATAAACTATATCCATGGAAAAGCAGATTCACTTATCAGTCAGATGGTTGAAGAGGGAGAAAGCTCACAAGCCGATCTGCTGCTGACCTCTGATGTTGGGACACTCATTGCTGCAGCTGATGCCGGTATTTTACAGTCAGTCTACTCGCCTGTGCTGGCAACACAGATCCCTTCCCGTTATCGTGATCCGGACAATATCTGGTACGGACTGACCATTAGGGCCCGTGTCCTAATATTCGCATCAGATCACCCGGACTCGGACACCCTGACTGGATATGAAGACTTGGCAGACCCCCGCTGGAAAGGGCGTGTCTGTATGCGATCTTCAGGCAGCGTCTACAACCGTTCACTTGTTGCCGCCCTGATCGAGCGCTGGGGAGAAGAGATCACCACTGCATGGGCCAAAGGAGTCACGGCTAATCTCGCCCATCCACCCCAGGGGGGGGATCGCGATCAGATATATGCCGTAGCCGCCGGCGAATGCGATCTTACCATCGCCAATCATTACTACTACGTCATGATGCTGGGGTCTGAGGATGATAGAGAGAGAGCCGCCGCAGAAAAGAGTGCCATCCTCTGGCCTAACCAGGCCGATGACGGCACCCATATCAATATCAGTGGTGGCGGTGTGGCAAAACACGCCCCAAATCGAGCAGATGCCATCCGCCTGCTGGAGTACCTGATCAGCACACCAGTCCAGCTGTCACTCAGTCAAACCATTACCGAATACCCGATGATTCAGGGTATCCCGGTATCCAACACTCTAGCCGGTCTGGGAAGCTTCAACGCCGACAGTGTTAACCTGGGAGAACTGGCAACACACGACAGGGCGGTTATACGTATATTTACAGAGGCCGGTTGGAAATAGCAGATTATCCTGGAATCCTCAGTTGACCGCTCCACTCTACGGGCAAGGCATCGATTTTAATTGCATTGACTGCGACTGCCTATTTCACCCTCCGGGTGAATTACGCTATAGGACGGATAGCACACTTGCGGCTGCGCGTTACGGCGTTACAACTCCTTGGAATAGAACAATATCTTTCAAGTTTTTACAACACAGCCAGGTGGGATGGATCGGCATTCCAAAACAGGGAGTTATTGTTTCGCGAGCCCTTACGCCCATATTATGGTCCACACACCTTTTATCTCGCGCAAAGCCGCAAAGGGAACAGGTATATAGACGGATATGAATCATGAAATTACTGAAAAAGCTCAGTCTTGCATATACAGTTTCGTGAGTGCCCTTGGTATCTTTGCGCCTTTGCGCGAGAAATCAGTCTTAAAGTAAGTACCATTAGGCTGTTACCCGGGTTGGTTTCCCTGAAAATTGCCCCGCAGCAGATCGCGACGGCTGATCGACCGGTCAGCCTCAACTTTCAGTGACGGACATTGACATGCAGCCTCAGCCTCCTCTTCATCCAGCTGAATCTGTGCCATCTCATCACCCTGCAGAAAGCGGGAGAAGCGATCATCATCCTCATCACTCTTACGTACCTCGACCTCAATCATGAGAAGATCCATAAAGGTATTCGCCACTGAGAGCGCATCTTGGTGGGTGACAAATTCATGCATCGGAGAGTGAATCGGGTAGGTCTGGCAACGACCTACTCCGTCAAACTCATTGACAGTGAACTCATAGTCACCGGCAGGGAAATGGTGGCTCTGCTTTTCGCCTATGGCAAGATCATCCCACTCACCTTCCCGTTCAGGAAAGAGCATCAGGTTCATAAACCAGGGAGTGATCAGAATACCGACACAACAACCGCGCCACTCCTGAAAAGCGACGGTTTCAACACCCATGGCGTAGTTAAGGATGGGGATATCCTTCATCTGCTCATTCTGGATGCGGGTAAAGGTCTCTTCGATATCAGCAGAAAGATATTCTGGGTTAATCATGGTTTTTCCTGTTGTTTAGATAGCGCCTCTCTTCGGCAGGAGCTAACTTGTTCACGATGAACCTACTTCGGAGCCGATCGCGAACAAGTTCGTTCTTACAGTTAGATCACTGTGCTGCGGCTGCGCCCAATGACTCCAACTCACTCATCGCCGCATTGATGCTCTCGGCATCTTCCGGGGCCAGCACATCACGGGCGGAACCGAGAAAACTCACCACCCAAGTGCCTTCAGGCTGTGGCCCGACGAGCATCATATTCACATTCATCTCTTGACCATTACGATCACGACAGCGGGCAGTAAAATCATTGGATTCGACCACCTGAACCGGGGTGCCTATGCACATTTGCTCGCTTCCAGTTCAGCCTGTCGGGACCAGTAACCTTTGAGCGGGGCTTTACGTTCATGCAACTCAAGCTCCAAACCTTCCAGCTCTTTGACCAGCATAGCCACCATGGGATCAATACCGGCCTCTGCTTCAGGGCTCAAACCTAACTTATTGGTGAGAAAATGGGGCACCATACCGATGATAGTGACATGCTCCGGTGCTTCACCGGTAAGCGTTAACAGCGCCAGAAGATCAGAGAGACCCAGCTGGTGATTGGAGAGCTTGGTCTGAAAGAAGGCCGGTACCTCACGATCAACTATTCGCACAAGCGTGCCGTGGGAATCACCTGTATTCACCGCATCGGTTACGATCAGATGTTTGATACCGCGCATCGGCTCCAACAGCTCGGTGCCGGTGGTACCGCCATCCATCACCTCGATCTCATCGGGCAGGTGGTAGCGACACTCCAACTCCTCGACAACACGCACACCAATCCCCTCATCCTGCATCAGGATGTTGCCCATACCGAGCACCAGGATCTCTTTTTTTACCGTATCCATCAGGTCAAACCTATGGCCACACCCGCTACGGTGACGGCAGCACCGATGACGAGAAGCGCCCAGATAGCACGCCCGCTGTTGTATAAGGCCCAGACGCCCACGGCTAGTACAGCCAGCAAACCGGCACCACCGAGCATGTGAAACTCATTATGAAACAGTTCATGGAGCAATCCGCTATCCACCGCTGTGTGGGCATGGGTAATGGCAGGAAGCAGCAGTGCCACAAGGGCCCAGATCATCGTTTTAAAGTTGAGTCTATTATTCATTTCGTACCTCGTTGTTTCTTTCATCAGCCACCCCCCAAATCACCAAAGGGTGTTGTGCGGTGGCAGCACATAATCCAAGAGCGATATGTACCTCCCCTGTCGAGGGTGTCTGCGGCAAGGATGCCGCAGTCAAGCCCCCATGGATGGGTTCACGGCGTCCCTCGACAGGGGAGGTACATATCGCCGCACCCACTAATTACCGTCACAACACCCGAATCAAAGCGCCCTCACCTTCACAATCTCCTTCTGCTCGGTATCCACCATATGTATGGCGCAGGCGATGCAGGGGTCAAAAGAGTGAACGGTACGAAGTACCTCAAGGGGATTCTCAGGATCAGCCACTGGATTACCTATCAGTGATGACTCGTAAGGACCCGGCTCATCATTCTCATCACGAGCACCGGCATTCCAGGTACTGGGCACCACCGCCTGGTAGTTTTTAATCTTGGCATCCTCAATCACTACCCAGTGTGAGAGCGTCCCTCTGGGTGCTTCGTGGAAACCGACTCCTCTGATCTCACCCTTGGGGAATACCGGGGCGTTAAAGGTGTCCACATCACCGGTACCGACATTGGCCACCAGTTTCTCCCACTGATCCTTCAAGGTATCCATCATCACTGCACAGCGCACCGCACGGGCTGCATGACGGCCAATGGTGGAGTGGAGTGCTGCAAGTGGAATATCCGGATTGCCGGAGACCGTCTTTAGGGTACCCATCGCCTGGTTCAGATATTTTGTGTAGCGCTCATCGCCTCCGGCAACCGCTACCAGCACATTGGCCAACGGCCCCACCTCGGCACGCTTGCCATAGAAGGTCGGCGCCTTGATCCATGAGTACTGACCCTCATCCTGGAAGTCGGTGTACTGGGGTTCAGTTGTGCCGTCGTAGGGATGCAGGGTGGCATCACCCTCATACCAGGCATGCTTGGAACTCTCTGCCACACCCTCACGGAAGTAGGCATCGTTAAAGTTGGTGATCTTCTTCAGACTGGAGAGGTCGCCATTCTCGATATAGCCACCGGGCAGATCAAACACCGTGCCCTTGCTGTCCTGGGGACAATCGGGGACAGAGAGGTAGTTCATCACGCCGCCACCATAACCGGCCCAGTCAAGATAGAAAGCGCCAATCGCCGGTACGTCGGTCATATAGGTGGACTTGACGAAGGGCTCCAGCTTGTCGATAAAGTTCTTGATCAACATCAGCCGTTCGATATTGAGTACCGACGGCGCATCGTGGCCGATGGAGTTACTGACTCCACCCACTGCCACATTCTGGATATGCGGGCTCTTGCCACCAAGAATGGCGACGATCTTGTTAGCGTAGTTCTGCACCTCCAGCGCCTGAAGGTAGTGAGCCACCGCCAGCAGATTCACCTCCGGCGGAAGTTTCATGGCAGGATGCCCCCAGAAGCCGCTGGCGAAGGGGCCGAGCTGTCCACTGCCGACGAACGCCTTGAGACGCTCCTGCACCGCCTTCATCTCATGGGGGCCATTGAGAGGCCAGTCGGAGAGGCTCTCCGCCAGTTTGGAAGCGGCTACCGGATCGGCACTCAGTGCCGAAACCACATCCACCCAATCCACCGCTGATAGGTGATAGAAGTGGACGATATGATCCTGAATGGCGTGGGCGGTCTGAATAATATTTCTGATCAGTTGGGCATTGACCGGCACCTCCAGCTGCAGGGCATTCTCCACCGCCCGCACCGAGGTAATGGCGTGAACCGTGGTGCAGACACCGCAGAAGCGCTGGGTGTAGGTCCAGGCTTCACGCGGATCCATCCCCACCAGGATCTTCTCAATTCCCCGCCACATCTGGCCCGATGACCAGGCCTTGGTCACCAGGCCGTCGTCGCCCACCTCCACATCGATGCGAAGGTGGCCCTCAATACGTGTAATAGGGTCAACAGTTATGCGTGTAGTCACAATTTATCTCCTAGAATTCTTATATTTTCACGCGTGCTCTTCGCGATGCAGCACAGGGAGTCTCTTAACCAGTACCAGATAGGCCATCAGCTCCAGGGCGATGATGCCAAGGGTGATCATGATCTCCGGGGCCGATGGGAAGTAGCTGTAGCCGGGACCGGGATCGTAGGTGAAAAGGAAGGCGTTGAAGCGATAGAGAGTACCGGCAAACAACATGCAGACCGCGGCGATCAGCAGAGTGCCGCCATTGTTGCGCCGCTGCGGTGACAGCAGAATCACCAGTGGAGTGATAAACAGCGCCAACTCCAGAAGGAACATCAGACTGGCGAAGTCACCGGCAAAGATCAGCCCTAGTTTTCCCTGCAGTGCCAGGATCACCAGGCGCGCCGCCAGAAACACAGCAATCAGTCCGACAATCACCTTTCCCAATCCCGCCAGCAAGTCTGTTTCAGAGCTGCGGCGGAAACCAACAGTGGAGAATGAAGCCTCAAAAATAACAATGGAGAAACCCATGGTCAGTGCGGTCAGTATCGCCAGCAGCGGCTGGAAGTGCAGCGTCTGCCACAGTGGATGAACCTTATGTCCCATGGCGATCAGCAGCGATCCAAGAGAGGACTGGTGCATGGTCGGCAGCAATACCCCCAGAGCGATAAATAGGAAAAGCACCTTGTTAAGCACCTTGAGTAGCTTCTTCTGACCGATGCGCTCAAGAAACGCCGGAGCGAACTCAATGATCAGAATCAGAATGTAGGCAGCAACGCAGAGACCCACTTCCAACATGACTGAGTTGAAGTTCCAGTTCCACGGCAGGAAGATCTCGTAGAACTGCCAGAACCGCCCCATATCGAAGAAGGCGCCGAAACCACCCATGGCGTAGCCCAGCAGACTGGCCAGTACCGCCGGCCGTACCAGTGGATGGTACTTGCCCTTGTTGAAGACGTAGACGGTAAAAGCCAGAGCATAGCCACCGCAGGCAAAGGCGGTCCCGACAACAACGTCATAGACCACCCAGATACCCCAAGAGAAGCCACCGTTGAGGTTGCTTACCGCTCCCATACCCTCCATGAAACGCTGCACGCCGAAGTAGCCGCCGATCAGCAGGATCAGCGCAAGAAAGAGAAATGGGGGGGTAATGATCCGGCTGTTGAGTGCTTTATGACCACTCATGACTCACCTCCTTCATGGTCGTCATCCTCAGTGTTGCGGCGTACCGCAAAGGTGAGTCCGGCAAGGGCAATGGCAGGCAGTGCCATGTAGTTATAGATCGTATGCTGAACACTCTCGGCAATGGAGGCGGCAGAACGATCCTCCAGCGGCGGCATACCCAGCCTGTCGAAAGGCACCGATGAGATGTGCATCACATTGGTACCACCGGCCTCCTTCTCCCCCCATATATGGTTGCGGTAGTGAGGCACCGCCTTTTCGTGGGGATGGAAAGGATCACTGAGATTGCCCCGTGGGTAGCTGTAGACCTCGCCCGCTTTCAATGTCATGCGACGTTTCGCCTCGGCAAGAAGATCCTTGCGTGTGCCGAACAGCGTGGCGCCGGTGGGACAGACCTCGGCACAGCCGGTCATGCCGCCCTTGCTGATACGCTCGACCCCGGCCTGATTGCACATCTGACACTTATGGATCTGCCCAAACAGTTTGTTGTACTCAAACTGAGGGACGTTATAGGGGCAAGCCACCATGCAGTTACGGCAGCCGATACAGGCATCGGCATGATGAGTGACGATACCGGTGAGGCTGTCCCTGCGCATGGCGGTACAGGGGCAAGCGGAGACGCAGCCGGGATCGACACAGTGCATGCAGCTGCGCTTTTCGAAAGCGAAGCCGTCCACCACACTGTCCTTCACCCTGGCCGTACCGTCCTTGTAGATCTTGATCACATTGAGGGTCTCGCCGGAGAGATCGTGGGCGGAGTCCCAGGTGGTGTTATCACCCTCCATGGTGGGGGGCATGTCATTCACCTCCTTACACTTTGAGACACAGGCTTTGCATCCGATGCAAAGGGTGGAGTCATAGAGCATGCCGACGGCGTTCTCCGTCGGCTCAAAATTGGGTCGCGCCTCGGCGACACCGACGGTGCAGAGGGTAGTTGCCCCTCCCACCGCCGCCTTGAGAAAGTCTCTTCGTTTCATCTCGCCCCCCTAGCCTTGGCCATCATCGGAGGAGGCTTCTTTCTCGCCCAGCTTCTTCGCCGCCATGGCGGTAGCGCCAATGGCCGCACCCACGGCGGCACCGGCAACCGCCGCCGCACCCGTTGTCATGCCGCCGGCTCCTCCGCGGTCTTCAATGGTCGGGAAGGCGTTAGGTGGCGTATGGGTCTTCACATCGGCAAGACTGAAGAGCGGCTTGTTGAAACCGACGCCCCCCTCGGAGCAACCGAAACAGGGGTGGCCGACACCGACAGGCCAGACACCACCACCAATATTGTTGTACTCCAGGCTGGGGCAGTTGTTGTAGGTCTCCGGCCCCTTGCAACCGAGCTTGTAGAGACACCAGCCTTTGCGGTGCCCATCATCGCCAAACTCTTCAGCAAAGCGCCCGGCATCGAAGTGGGGGCGGCGATAGCAGTTTTCGTGGATCAGACGGCCATAGGCCCACTTGGGACGACCCAGATGATCGAGCGGCGGTAGCTTGCCGTAGGTAACAAAATAGAGAACGGTGCCGATAAAGTTTGCCGGGTTGGGTGGACAACCGGGAATGGTCACCACCGTCTTGTTCGTCAACACATCAGGGGCACCCTTGGCACCCGTGGGATTGATACCCGCAGAAGGAACACCGCCCCAGCTGGCGCAGGAGCCGATCGCGACGATCGCCGCCGCATGTTCCGCCGCCTCTTTGGTGGCGTGGAGCATGGTCTCACCACCGATTTTGCAGTAGATGCCGTCATCCTTCACCGGAATAGCGCCCTCGATCACCAGCAGGTACTTACCCTTGTTGGCCTCCATCGACTTGCGCTTGATCTCCTCAACATGATGACCGGCACCGGCATCCAGAGTCTGGTGATAGTCAAGAGAGATAAGATCGAGAATCAGATGATCCAGAGAGGGCTGCTCGGAGCGCAGCAGCGCCTCTGTAGGGCCGGTACACTCCTGGCCGTGGAGCCAAATCACCGGCGGGCGTTTTTTCGGATCCGCCAATGCAGCGGCCATGGCAGTTGCCGCGTGGGTGGAGAGCCCCATAGAAGCCGCCACACCGGAGCAGAACTTGAGAAATGTCCTTCGCGACACCCCCAGCCGCTTCTCCAGCAGTGAAAAGTTGGTCTCGCTTTCGCTCATATCAGCGCTCATCTGAGTTCCTCCGGTTGCACAGGTGGTTGGCGCAGTTTCTGATTTATAGGCGCGCCTCTTTGGAGAGGGGTTAGTGCAATAGATGGGCCAGATAGAACTTATCTCATGATTTCAAATGAATAGAGCATGACCAGGGATTTCTAAGAGCTGAGAGTGGATAGTTGATGAGGATTTTATTTTTATAGTGGTTAGTTAATTTCCACTTCCATCTCATTGGCCGCAAATAAACGCGCATGAACGCAAATATTTGTACTAACCCCCATATTGCAAAGTATCTGAACAAGCTCATGGTGGTTATTGACACCCATTACCCCGACCATTTACCCGCGGTAACTATTCAGCACAGCAAAGAAATCGCTGGTAACTGTTCAGATTGCCTCTGAAATTCGTCAGTTCAAGGCAAAAAATGTGAGTTTACAAGGCTAAATGATCATTTTTTAACGCAGAAATGGCGGGTTTCAGGGGTGAGCTGAATAGTTACTACCCGCGAAGAGTAAATTAAGTGCCATATTCGCGTTTATTTGCGTTCATTTCCGACTGAGTTTCAGGAGTAATCAGGTAACATTAACGCTCTCTATGCTCTGACCACTCAGGTACCCTTAGCCCACCATGGGATTAATTCATAAAAGCGCCCTCCTCTCTCTACTACGACTGCGTCTGGAGCAGGAACGTACGGCCGACTGGCAAACGCTCCATATCCGTGACCGGGAATGGTATCTGGAGCAGCATGAAAGAGGTCAATGGGGGCAGTTGAGGGGATGGCTTGAGTGTTTCGGCGAGAGAGATGGAGAGCCTTTCTCTCTGCTGTCACCCATTATCAGTGCTATCGGCCTGATCACCGGTTTCCTTCTGATAGCGGGTCTTTTGGAGTTCCACACCTTTGAGAGAATCAACCTGCTGCTACTGCTGCTCTTTGCCGTAATTATTCCTCTCCTGGTATGGGTGATCGGTCTGATGGTCTCTACAGACAGCGCCCCCCTCCTGCCACTGATAAAACGCCGACTGCCTCAATGGCCGGGTGGCCCCACGGCAGGCTCCACCCTCCAGCCACTGTTGCGGCAGACCGCCCTGCTCCTCGGTCAACAGTTCTCCCTGCTGTTTGCCATCGGTATGGTGCTGGGGATGCTGCTCTATATCCTACTGACCGACCTCGCCTTTGGTTGGTCCTCGACCCTTGACCTATCACCCGATTCGCTACTGACAGTGATCTCCACCATCGCCTGGCCCTGGCAGTGGCTCTGGCCCGATGCCGTCCCCACACTGACCCTCATCGAGCAGACTCAATACTTTCGCAGTGCACCAATGGCAGTGAATGACGCCGCTGTGCTTGGCCAGTGGTGGCGATTCCTGCTGATGTCTCTGCTGACCTACCTGTTACTGCCTCGTCTACTAAGTTACGGCTTCCACTACCGCAAACTGAGAGTAATGCAGGGAAGGCTTCTCGACAGTGATGCCCTGATCGCCGGGCTGCGGCAACGCATGACAACGGAGGTGGTAAATCAGGAGGCTGATAAAGTGGAGCAGCTTCACGATAGTGAAGAGGCAACGGTCAATAGTGGCGGCCTCCCCGTCTGCAAACGCATACTGCGCTGGGGCGCTTGGCCACCATCAGAGTGGCTGGATATAGAGACGCAACTACAAAAGGTCATGCCTGAAATCCACTGGCAGCCACTGGAGCAGGAGGCACAGATAGCCCAGGCTGTCGCCGTATCGCCTGTAGAGACGCTGTTGATCTGCAAGGGGTGGGAGCCCCCTACCGGTGAACTAGCCGACTTCTGCCAACTGATTAGCTCAGCTCCCGGCAGCCACTTTATCTGGCCGGTCGCTCTGAGCGGCATGAGCAGTGAGCGTACCGAGCAGCTCAACCACTCCTGGCGCGCCTTTATGCCCCAACTGCCGGAGAGCTTCAACCTGCTGTCGGGAGGACGGCATGGTTAAGCACCCTGTATTTGCCGTGGTCGGCCACCCCAACAAGGGCAAGTCGTCAGTGGTGGCGGCACTGACCCAGAACGACCAGGTGGAGATCTCCCCCCTCTCTGGCACCACCCGTGTCGCCCAACACTTCACCCTCAAGCTGGACCAGCGGGTAGTGTTCGAACTGGTAGACACTCCCGGCTTTCAACGTGCACGCAGCTGTTTAAGCTGGCTTACACAAGAAGAGGTTCCCGCCGACAGAAAGCCGCAGCGGATAAAACAGTTTGTCGATGCCTTCACCCTCAGCGACCGTTTCAAGGACGAGGTGGAGCTACTCACCCCTATTGTCAGCGGGGCGGGCATCATCTATGTGGTTGACGGTTCCCTCCCCTACAGTCCCGAGTACGAGACCGAGATGGAGATTCTACGCTGGAGTGGCTCTCCCCGTCTTGCTCTGATCAACCCCATCGGCGGCAACGACTACGTCGAACAGTGGCAGAGCGCCCTCAACCAGTACTTCAGTCTGGTACGCCTGTTCGACCCCATGAACGCCGGTTTTGATCAGCACCTGCAACTACTACAGACCTTCGGACAGCTCGATAGCGATAACCAACAGCGCTTCGACCAGGCCATTTCCGAACTGGAGCAGTACCGGGAGTTGAAGCTACAGCAGGCCGCCCGGATCATCGTCGAAAACCTCTATCGCCTGCTCACCTGGCAGATGACCCGTCTGCAACCTGAGGGGAGCATAGAAGTGTTGCAGCAGCTACTCCCCGACGAAGTGGTGAGCTTCAACCGCCAGCTCAACCAGATGGAGAGTGAGAACCGGAAGCAACTTGAGGCGCTGTTTCTATACCACCATATCGAATCGGAGATGACCGAGATACGGCTGCAGCAGGGCGAGCTGATGGACCGCGAGCAGTGGTCTATGTGGGGGCTGAGTCGAGGACAACTGGTTCTGGTCAGCGCAGGTACCGGTGCCGCCATTGGCCTTGCCGCCGATGCCGGACTGGGGGGAACGACGCTTATGACCGGCACGGTGAGCGGCGGCCTGCTGGGTGGACTCTCCGGCTGGCTGGGGGCGGATTGGGTAAAAGAGAGACTGCCCCCATGGCTCAGAATCAGTGCCAACAAATCGGTGATCGGTCCGGTTAAAGATCCCAACTTTGCCTTCGTTATCCTCGGCCGCGCTCTCAACCACGCTCGTGCGATGCTGACAAGAAGCCACGCCTCACGGGAGTCGATGTCGATATCCGAGGAGCAGTTTGCCGGGATGCACGAGCTGGATACCAAGAGCCAGATCCGCCTGTTGAAACAGTGCCGGAGCCTGCAGAAGAACGGTCTGCAGTGCCGTGCTGCAGAAGAGTTACAGGGGTGGGTCTACCAGGCACTCACAAGAGGTTAATACAGTGAGTTTGCAAACTGCATCAGATCTTTTCCAACATTCTCACCAGATCGTTTAGCTTCGCATCCTCTTCAAGCGCCCCTTCCCAGAAGGGGTAATGGGTCTCCTCCCCTTCACCGCCAATCACCAGATGGACGGCAAAGGCTTCACCGCCCCCGGGAACAGGGTGCGGCTTGGGAATACCCAGCGCCTTGATCGCCCCGAGAAGCATCTCCTCTTGTGATTCGCTGAGCTGCCCCTTGCGCAGAGGGTGGCTGGTATAGGTGCCGGTGTTAACCACGAAGTCGCCGGCCTCTGAGATTTCGATTGAAAAGGTGTAATCCTCTTCACCTACTACCTGGTATCTGAGCGGAATCATCTATTGTCACCTCCTCTGTTCCCTGCTGCTCAACCACAGTATAGAGGGTTACCGGAAAGGGCCGCTGAAATGAGTGTTTCAAATAAAGAGATGTGATGGTGGTGGCTTATCCCCACCCGACAAAGGTAGAGGGATAGAAGTAGTAGTGGTAACTCGGTAAAAAAAGAGGACAGACTTCCCTGTCTGCCTGAACCCCACGGAGAGGGTTACAAGAGGAGGATAATTACTTACACACAAAATTCACTTTACAACTTTTCAGTGGCTATGCCGGGTATTAAACGGCACATGCCACTCAAAACTGAGATGCTTTTTCAGTTGCCTGCCAAGCCCGGCCAACAGCTGAAATATCTTCTCTGTACGGAGCCTACGGGCCTCCGCAATATAGAAATCAATATCGACTTCGCCGTTGCTTTTGATCAGCAAGCCGGAGTCATTAACCCGTTTCATCACGCTCTCCTTGAAAAAACACAACCATCTTCTACTGCCGACCTGTTACAAGCTATCGTTACGATGCGGGTAGGAGCCAAAGTGCCTTTGTATTACCTGATCCCTCAACCTCTGAACCACTCTGCAACCGATCATCTGGGAGCAATAGTAGTTACGTTTGTGCAAAGGAACAAACGATAGTTTTTCATGCTATAGTTGAATTTATTTCATCTATTTAGAGATTGCCGTGAGACACCTTCCACCACTCAATGCGCTACGTAGTTTTGAAGCCGCTGCCCGACTTGGCAGCTTTAACCTGGCATCAGAAGAACTTTACGTCACACCCTCCGCTGTCAGCCACCAGATCAAATCACTTGAAGAATTTCTCAACATAAAACTATTTCGCCGTGAGAAGCGACAAGTGCTGCTTACCTCCTCCGGCGAGAGATATTTAAGCGCTATCGAACATGCGTTGGATGAGATCGACCTGGCAACCCGCCGCCTGCTTACTACCCCCAACGTCAGTGCCATCAACCTCAGTGTGGTGCCGGCCTTTCTCTCTCGCTGGCTGGTGCCCAGAATCAGAGACTTTCAGGAGAGCCATCCGGATGTGGAACTGCGCCTCAGCGCAGCTACAGGCCTCACAGATTTCACCCGCTCCGATACCGACATGGCGATCTATTTTGGCCGCAATGACTGGACAGGAGTCGAATCACACCACCTCAAGGCGGTCACACTGCTACCTGTCTGCAGCCCCAATCTCCTGGAGAGCGGCAAACCGTTGAAACAACCGGAAGACCTTCTCCACCACACACTGCTGCATGTCACCAACCGCTCCAATGAGTGGGATCAGCTTCTTGATGATGCCGGCATCTACCACCCCACAATCAAGAAAGGGCTGACCTTCTCCAGCACCTCACTGGCGATCAATGCGGCAATTGAGGGAGTAGGCATCGCCCTGACTGACCGCATGCTGGTGGAACGGGAGGTACGTTACGGGCAACTGGTAATCCCCCTGGATATAGAGCTGGATTCGCACAGGGACTTCTATCTGGTTCATCAAAAGGGACGACAACTCACTTCCGCCATGCGGGATTTTATCCACTGGCTGCTTGAAGAGCTGAACCAGGGGCAGGCAGAAACACAAAACCGGAGAAGCTAAACTCCACTCAACGCCTATAATCCCAATAAGAAAGGCTTTTGGCGGCACGACAGAATGCGGATCTCACACACCAATGAAGATGCCAAACTGTTAGAACTCAATCGCCCGGCAGAGACAAGGGGCGCAGAGACACGACCGGTAACGGCACTGGAGGAGACGGCACGCCCATCACCCCTCGCTGAACTTCGCGAACACGATACGCGATACACGGAACAGCGCCGTCACAAGCAACGGCGCAAACAGCAACAGAATGTACAGCTCGATACACGCGACCACCACGAGCGGCGCGTCCTCAAACGACGTCAGGAAGATAGGGAACAGACAGTGGAGGAAGAGAAGACACCTACTCAGGGGCTTGATGTTACTGCCTGAGATACAGTTCTGTATCGCCCATACATCACCTAAATCTTCCCAATTGGCTCAGAGTTGATAGCAGCTGACAATACCTTAATCTGCTTTATCCAGCCTCAAATGAGCCGCCTTCACTCCCTATTTCCACCCGGTTGAGAGAGTTATGGTGGTTGGACTTGTGCAACCAAACTGTCATCCTTGGTCGATAAGGCGAATAAACCATCAGCTGTTAGAATAGCAATTTCATTCATACACCAGGATAGAATTCCATGGCCCACGGCTCCACAAAAGCGGTGATTACCGCCATTATCTCCAACAGCATCGTTACAGTAATCAAGTTTATCGCCGCCACAGTCAGTGGCTCGGCTGCAATGATGAACGAGGCAGTCCACTCTTTGATGGACACTCTCAACCAGAGCTTTCTGTTTCTAGGGTTACGTGAAGGCAACCGCCCTGCCGACAGCGCCTACGCCTTTGGACATGGTCAGAAGAAGTACCTGTGGAACCTGTGGAGCGCCATCGGGCTCTTCTCAATTGGCGCCGGCCTGGGCCTCTCCCACGCCTGGCACTCGTGGCATGATATGGGACACGCCGAAGAGGCCGAACCACTACAACTGCTTGGCCTCTCCATCGATCCATTGAGCCTCAACCTGCTGGTGCTGGCTATCGCCTTTGTTCTTGAGGGCTACTCGTTTCTGGTAGCGCTGAAGGAGTTCCTGGCGGCGATGAAGCGTAGCGGCCATAGCAACCCCTTCGGTTATCTGCTGAAATCTGATGACCCAACGCTGGTGGCTGTGGTGCTGGAAGACGCCGTCGCCATGATCGGCCTAGCCTTTGCCGCATTGGGTATTGGTCTCTCGGCTGTCACCGGCAATCCCGCCTGGGATATTCTCTTCTCCGCCGCTATCGCCGTCATGCTCGGCGTGATCGCTTTCTACCTCGGCTATACCAATATGCTCTTTCTCGCCGGTATGCGCGATACCAGAGCCGAGAGCGCGTTCATGGAGGTGGCTGCAGCCCACAAGGAAGTGGAGCGCTACCACGACCTACGCTCCATTATCATTGATGAAAACAATACAGTGCTTGTTGCCGAAATTGAGCTGAGTGAAGAACAGGTAATTCCCGGTCTGTTTGAAATGATGGAAGAGATACAGGAGAAGATACGCGAGAGTCTCCCTCCTGAGCAGACGATGAAGAAGGAGGCAGCGTGTTATATAGCTGCCAACGCCGCCGCCCAGGCCACCCTCACCCGCACAGAGCAGATCATCGACGAGTTGGAGGTGCACGTGAAGAGACTCGCCCCACAGGTAAGCCACGTCACCCTTGAAGTAGAGGGCATTGCACCACCCCCAAAACCTGGGACGCCGGATCAAGCGTGAGCAGATCCAGAATAGACTCCCGGTACAACAGAGAGAGAAAAAAACCGATGCAACTTCTACTTAAATCTATCTGCCTGTTACTTTTGGCCGGCTTATCGCCATTTACCCAGGCAGAGGTGCCTCTGGAAGTACAAAAGGTAACCGAAAATGTCTATGCAATTGTCGGTGAACTGGTGCAACGCAGGCCGGAAAATCTTGCCAATAACTCAACACACGGCGTAATAGTTACCGATGAAGGTGTACTGCTCATTGATCCCGGCGGCAGTTACAAAGGCGCTGAACAGCTTGATCGGGCAATCCGCACCATCACCGACAAACCGGTCAAGGTTGTGATCAACAGCGGTGGACAGGATCACCGCTGGCTTGGTAACAGCTACTTCAAGGCCAAGGGTGCTCGCATAATTGCCGCCGAAGCGACTGTTGCCGATCAGCGTAGTCGTACCAACGATCACTTTTTCCGCCTCGGCCAGTTATTGGGCAAAGACGTACTTGAGGGAACCGATGAATACTATACGGATGAGACCTTTGAAGAGCGCATGATCCTAAAATTCGGTGGCTTTGACTTTGAACTGATATACGCAGGCCCCGCTCACACTGATGGTGATATCTTTATCTGGATGCCACAACAGAGCGTCATGTTTACCGGTGATATCGCATTCACCGAGCGCGCCCTCGGCACAGGCCCGGCGCAGAACACAGCAAGTTGGGTAAAGGTACTTGAAGAGATGATGAGCTACAAACCAAAGCACGTCATCCCCGGCCATGGCCACGCCACTACACTGGAGAGAGCGAAAGCGGATACCTATGACTACCTCATCTTCCTTCGCCAGGAAATAGGTAAACTGATCGAGAATGACGGTGATGTACTCGAAGCCGTCAAGATCGATCAATCCCGCTTCAGTTACCTTGAGATCTTTGAGCAGATCGCCGGCCGCAACGCCCAGGCTGTCTTTACTCAGATGGAGTTTGAATAGGCCCAACACACCCTGGGTGAGGGCGGATGAATGACTACAGAAGCGGCCTGAAAATCACCATTGAAGTTCTACGAATTTAATGCGAAACGAAAAAACCCGATCACAAAGATCGGGTTTTTGTATTTGGTAGGCGCGATCGGATTCGAACCAACGACCCCTACCATGTCAAGGTAGTGCTCTAACCAACTGAGCTACGCGCCTAATGAGGGGCCGAATAATACACAGCCCCAGACCCGAGGGCAATAGTTGGAACTATTTTTTTTCAACTGACGGATCAAGCACCCAAATGGTGTGGGCGTCTATACTCAATTAGGTAGATGAAGTTAAGTCGTGCTTGTGTTGTCTAAGTGGTTTTCATTTTTACCGTAGGAGCGACTTTAGTCGCGACCGGTGTGGCAGCAAAATTTGATATTGTGCCAAACTTCATCGCGACTAAAGTCGCTCCTACAACAGAAAACCACTAATAACTTTCCAGTACGGCAACATTCGATCCTAACCAAGGATATCCAAGGAACATTACATGACCCGCAGACCAAAACTCTTAATCATATTCCTGCTGCTAGGCTGTGGTCTGGCTGCCGTCATCTGGTACAGCAGTCGGGAGGAGCCCATCACGGTTGTGGTGAAGGCGGTCGAGAAAGGACTTGTAGAGGAGACAGTGGCAAATACCCGCGCGGGTACGGTGAAGGCGTGCCGTCGTGCCAGACTATCACCCGGTATTGGCGGCCAGATTGCGGAGCTAAACATCCATGAAGGTGATCGGGTAAAAACGGGCAGACTGCTGCTGGCACTTTGGAACAAGGATCTGATGGCAGAAATAGAGCTCAACCAGGCTGAGTCGATGTCAGCCGGCGCCAACGCCCGTAGCGCCTGTCTCCAAGCGGACGTGGCCCGTCGTGAGGCTAACCGGCTGGCGCGGCTGAGCAAGAGCGGTGCTATCTCGGAAGAGGCGGTGGATAAGGTGGAGACTGAAGCCAGAGCGATGCTGGCGGCTTGTGAATCGGCCAACGCCAGCCACCGGGTCGCGACCTCCCGCGTGGAGGTGATACGCGCCCAGCTTGAACGCACCCGTCTGATTGCTCCGTTTGACGGTATCGTGGCGGAGGTCAACGGTGAGCTGAGTGAGTATGTCACCCCCTCACCTCCCGGTATTCCCACGCCCCCTGCGGTGGACCTGATCGACACCACCTGCTTCTATGTTGCCGCACCGATCGACGAGGTGGATGCACCTAAGATCAGTGTCGGCCAGATCGCCCGGGTCAACCTGGATGCCTTTGATGATCGGCGTTTCCCCGGCACCGTGCGACGTATTGCCCCTTATGTGCTTGATCTGGAAAAACAGGCCCGCACTGTGGCGGTGGAGGTGGAGTTCACCAATCCCAAAGATATCGAGGAGTTGTTGGCTGGCTACTCTGCCGATGTGGAGGTTATTCTCGACCTGCGCAAAGGGACCCCGCGCATCCCCACTGAAGCGGTGCTGGAGGGAGATAAGGTCTATCTATTTCTCCCGGATGAAGGTGTGCTTGAGCTACGTGAGATCAAGACCGGCATGTCGAACTGGGATGCTACAGAGGTACTGGAGGGGCTGGCCGTGGGTGATCTGGTGGTCACCTCGGTTGACCGGGACGGCGTAGAGGATGGCGCTCTGGCGGAACTGGAGAAATGATCCGGCTTGAGGGCATCAATAGAGAGTTCCAGGTGGGGGATGAGACCGTCCACGCCCTGAAAGCGGTTGATCTTGAGCTGGAGGCCGGTAGTTACCTCTCCATCATGGGACCGTCGGGCTCGGGCAAGTCGACCCTGCTGCATATTCTTGGCCTGCTGGATCGTCCCGATAGCGGCAGCTACTTGCTTGACGGGATCGACACCACCACCCTCACAGAACAGCAGTTGGCTAAAGCACGGCGTGATCGTATCGGCTTCGTCTTTCAGGCGTTTCATCTGATTCCACGTTTGACGGCAGCACAGAATATCGGCCTGCCATTGGTACTGGCCGGAGTGGAGAGCGAGGAGCGTGAGCGGCGCATCACCAAAGCCCTTGATGAACTTGGATTGAGAGATCGCGGATCGCACCGCCCCGATCAGCTCTCCGGCGGTCAGCGTCAGCGCGTAGCCATTGCCCGGGCCACCATTATGGAACCGGTGATTCTGTTGGCTGACGAACCCACCGGCAACCTGGATAAATCATCAGGTGATGATGTGGTAAAGACCCTTGAAGCACTCAACAGTAGCGGAATTACTCTGTTGGTGGTGACCCATGACCCGGAGATTGGTGAGCGGGCGAGACGCCGCATTCACATGGTGGATGGGGCGATTGTGAGGGATGGGTAGGATTTTTTGTGGTGTTTGGAGGGGAGGTATGAGGTTGCAGGCCGATGCTGACTGAAGACGCACTGAAATTTTCCAGCAACGCATTGACAGGCGCGAAGGTGCGTACCTGGTTGATGCTGCTGGCGATGGCCATCGGTATCGGTTCGGTGGTGGTGCTGACCGCTCTCGGTGAGGGCGCACGGCGCTATGTCAGCAATGAGTTTTCCGGCCTCGGCACCCACCTTCTTGTAGTGATGCCCGGGCGCACCGAAACCACCGGCGCCGCACCGCCGCTGGTGGGTGGTACACCCGAGCAACTTACATTGGGGGATGCCCTGGCGCTAAAACGCAGCAGTGCGGTGCGTCTGGTGGCACCGATTGTTATCGGTTCCGCCCCGGTCTCTTACCGGCAACTGGAACGGGAGATCACCGTCATGGGCTCCACCGCCGAGTTGCTACCGGTACGTAATCTGGAGATGGCGCTGGGTGAGTTTTTGCCACCGGGGGAACCAACCCGTGGCGGTGCCGTCGCCGTCATCGGCACCACTTTACGGCAGGAGCTGTTCGGCAATAAGCGGGCGCTGGGGCAATGGATCAGAATTCACGACAGTCGCTTTCGGGTGATCGGTGTACTCAGACCCATGGGCGAGTCTCTGGGGATGGATGTGGGTGATCTGGCGATCATCCCGGTCTCCCGGGCACAGAGCCTGTTCAATACCGAATCGCTGTTCCGGGTGCTGATCCAGGCCAACGGCCGCGAGGCGATTCCAAAAGCCAAGCAGGCGGCTACCGATATTTTGCGGATGCGGCACAACGGTGAGGAGGATGTCACTGTTATCGCGCAAGATGCCCTTCTCTCCACCTTCGATGAGATCTTTCAGGCGCTCACCTTCACCGTCAGCGGTATCGCCGCCATCAGCCTGGGAGTGGCGGGCATCCTGATCATGAATGTGATGCTGGTGGCAGTATCACAGCGTACTGCGGAGATCGGGCTGCTGAAGGCGCTGGGGGGTTCACAGCGACAGATTCTCGGACTGTTTCTGATGGAGGCGGGACTGCTCTCCACTCTGGGTGCGCTGGTGGGGGTCGCCATCGCCTATGGTGGTGTCTGGGGACTGAACCGGCTGTTTCCCGACTTCCCACTCAGTGTCCCGCTGTGGGCACTGGCGGCCGCCCTGGTGGTGGCACTGTTCACCGGCCTGCTGTTTGGTGTGCTGCCCGCAAAACGGGCCGCCCGGCTCGATCCAATCCAGGCATTGTCGGGACGCTAACCATGCTGATAGATGACTTCATCAGACTCTCACTCGGTTCGGTCATCGCCCACCGCATGCGCAGCTTTCTCACCGCCCTCGGTATCGCCGTGGGTATTGCCGCTGTGGTGCTGCTCACCTCCATTGGAGAAGGGATTCATAAATTTGTACTGGGGGAGTTTACCCAGTTCGGCACCCATCTTATCGCCATCGCTCCTGGCAAGGCCGGCACCTTTGGCGTCTCCGGCGCTATCGTCAACAATGTGCGCCCCCTGAGCCTGGATGATGCCGAGGCGCTGGGGCGTCTCGCACGCATTCAGGCGGTGGTGCCGATGATCCAGGGCAATGCCGCCGTGGAGTACGGCAAGCACACACGCCGCGCCATGATCCTCGGCGTCGGTTCCGAGGTACCAAGCGTCTGGAGTATGAAACCGACACTGGGGCGTTTTCTGCCAAAGGATGACTCCGCCCACCCCCGCCCCTTCGTGGTGCTGGGTAGCAAAATGCGCAAGGAATTGCTCGGGCCGGGCAACCCTCTGGGGGAGCGGGTGCGTATCGGTGGTGAATCCTATCGGGTGTTGGGAGTAATGGAGTCAAAGGGGCAGCTACTGGGCTTTGATATGGATGACACCGCCTACATCCCCACCCAGAAGGCGATGGCGATGTTCAACCAGGATAGCCTGATGGAGATCGATCTGCTCTACAGTCCGGGCAGCGACAGCGCGGTGCTGGCCGAACGTATCCGTGAGTTGTTGAAACAGCGTCACGGCAGTGAAGACTTCACCATCATCACCCAGGATCAGATGCTCAACACCCTGGGGGATGTGCTCAACATACTGACCCTGGCGGTGGGTGCGCTGGGAGGTATCTCCCTGTTGGTGGGCGGTGTCGGCATTATGACCATAATGACCATTTCGGTGACCGAACGGCAATCCGAGGTGGGGCTGCTACGCGCCATTGGCGCCCGCAAAGGCGATATTCTTTTGCTCTTTATGGGTGAGGCGGTGGTACTGGCGAGCCTCGGTGGACTGGCTGGGCTGATTATCGGCGCCGGTGGTGCCTGGCTTCTGGGAGTGGCCGTTCCCGCCCTGCCTATTCATACACCCTGGAGTTACGTATTGCTAGCTGAAGGAGTTGCCGCCGGTATCGGTCTGATCGCCGGGGTGGCGCCGGCATGGCAGGCTGCAAGGTTAAATCCGGTGGATTCGTTGCGGGCGGAGTAGCGTTTTAGATGGGGTGTTGTCAGCCACGAATGGGCACAAATAAACACGAGGGAAAAATTGATCTTCAGTGTTTCAATAAGTGTCCTATTTCTCTTTAAAAAATCAAGCGGGAAACTTGGCTATGATTGAGAGCATGAGCTGTCGACAAATACTCTCTCTCTTCAAGTACTTTTGTATTGGCACTTTCTGAGACTTTTGATGATTAAATGGAACACGCTTCTCATATAGCTGAAGTCATCTGGGCGGTCTTTTCACTACTGCTGATCGCTCTAGCCATACTGGTCTTCTCCAAGAAGACCCGGCTACCCTTCACCGTGGTGTTGGTATTGGTGGGTATTGCCCTTGCGGAACTGCATAACGTCTACCCTGCTCAACTGGAGATCTTTGAGCAGTTGAGCATCTCTCCAGACTTGATTCTATTCGTATTTCTACCCACACTGATTTTTGAGTCCAGCTACAATCTGGATGCACGCCAACTGCGCCATAATTTGGCGCCCATACTCACTCTTGCTGTACCAGGCCTTCTCATTTCAACCGGCCTGATCGGCCTCATTGTTTGGATGGCAACAGATATCCCGTTGACCGCTGCACTGCTTCTCGGTGCCATTCTAAGTGCTACCGATCCAGTGGCAGTGATAGCCCTGTTTCGTCAGGTAGGCGTACCGGGTCGGCTTACCACGCTGGTGGAAGGTGAAAGCCTGTTCAACGATGCCACCTCTATTGTCATTGCTAAGATACTGGTCGGTATCCTTGCCGCAGGCATGGTCAGTGGTGAGGCTCTCACTCAGGGGGTTGTCAGCTTTTTCACCCTCTTCGTTGGCGGCATCGTTGTCGGTGTGGCACTTGGCTACATGGCCAGTAAAATCATCGGTTGGGTAGAATCTGAACCTTTTGTTGAGATAGGCCTGACTACAGCACTGGCCTACCTCTCATTTCTGTTTGCTGAAGAGGTGTTACATGTCAGCGGCGTCATGGCTACGGTTGCTGCGGGGCTGACTCTTGGCACATGGGGGCGCATCCGTATCTCCAGTTCTGTACGGATATACCTTGAGCACTTCTGGGAGCTGATGGCATTTATCGCCAATGCCTTGCTTTTTCTTCTGGTAGGTATGAAGGTTGATCTGTCAGCTCTACTGGGGGCGTGGGATCTGCTGGCATGGGTGTTGTTGGCAATGATGCTGGCGCGTGCCGCCATTATGTTTACTCTGATTCCGCTGGTTGGCCGGTTGCCTGGTTCTCGCCCCATCGGCACAACCTACAAATTCGTCATGTTCTGGGGTGGCCTGCGTGGTGCCATTGCCTTGGCTATCGTACTGAGCCTACCTGAGTTTGAACACTCTGATCTCTTTGTCGCCCTGGTCATGGGTGCCGTACTGTTCACTCTGGTGGTTCAGGGGCTAAGCATTGAGCCGCTGATGCACCGTCTCGGTCTGGATACCCCGCCATTGGCAGATCAAGTCTCCTTTCTGGAACGCGATTTGGTATCCAAGCAGCGTGCCATTGAGCGACTGCCTGAACTGCAAAAAGGTGGCATTTTTTCCAGCCGTATTGCCCGGCAACTGATTCTTGAGTGCGATCAGGCCATCGAAGAAGCGCGCAGGTCCATTCAGGAGCTACGGGATAACCAGATGACCCAGGCTCAAGAGACCAACCTACTCTATCTGCGCGCGCTCACTGAAGAAAAATCGGCATATACAGGGATGTATGAAAAGGGCCACCTGAGTGAGGGATCATTTCGTGAGCTGATACTTGTACTTAATATGCAGATCGATGCTCTGCGCTACAGCGGCGCCTTTCAGCACATCCACTCCCACCGTATCCACCGCATGCTAGAGCAGGGATTCTATCGCCTGGTTGAACATGCAAGGTGGTTAAGACCTCTTGCCGAACGTATGCACATGTCACGTATCGTTCGTGACTATGAACAGATTTGGGGACATTACCAGGGTAGTGGTCATGTGCTGTTCTCCCTGGATGAATTGGCAAAGCTCCAATCGATACCTGATGACATCGTGGATGAGGTGCGGAAGAAATACCAAAACTGGAACAAACTGTCGTCTGAACAACTGCAACAGGTCAGTGAGCAGTTTCCCGAGTTTGCCACTCTGATGCAGGAGCGGTTTGGTAAGCGGCTTATCCTGCTGGCCGAATTGGAAACGACCGAAGAACAGGCCGAGCGAGGTATGTTGCCCAAGGGCATAGCTGAATCCATGGCCGCAGATGTATCGAAACAGATTGCTGCACTGAGGGGGCAGCCGGTCCAGTATCTCCAAGACGACCCCCTGATTCTACTTACCAAGGTACCCCTGTTCGCTGAACTTGATGCAGCCACTCTGCAGCAAATTGCGGCACTGACACACCCCATTACCCTTAGTAAGAATGAATACCTGATCCGCCAGGGCAAGGTGAGTGACACCCTGTTTCTTGTTAGCCGGGGAGTTATTCAGTTCAACCGAGAGGAGGAAGGCATACGCCATGACCTGGGCACGCTAATGGCAGGGGAGTTTTTTGGTGAGCGCGCCTTAATGGGCCATGGTACAAAAGATGCCGGTGTTGTCACGGTTACACCCTGCAGGCTCTTCAGCCTGCATCGAGAACACCTTGATGCCCTGCTTGTTGCCCAACCCAAGATACGAACTATGCTGTTGCAGCGCGATAAGATCATACGGGAAGCCTATCGGGGCCGGCAGCAACAGTAGATGGAACCTCTCTTTGTGTTCCTTAAAAGGTCGTTTAGCAAGTTTTGACCTTGCGCCGAAAGGTGGATCCAATTTATCGGTGCCTCAGCCAAGCCCACCCAGATTATGTTCGATTGCATAGCGGATTAAGCCACTGGTGGTGGTAATGTCAAGTTTAGCTTTAATATTCTGCCGATGCTTTTCCACGGTACGAACCGAAATATCCAGCAAGCGGGCGATCTGTTTATTGTTGTTACCTTCGGCCAATAATTTCAGTACGCTCTCCTCACGTTGAGTTAGAACGTCTTCACTACGACAAAACAGGGATTGTGAGGCACCGGCCGAGAAATGGGTGTTGCCTTGATCCACGGTTCGTATCGCATTGACCAGTTCATCACAGGAGACATCCTTCAGCACATAACCGGAGGCACCCGCCTCCATCAACTGCACAATATATTCACGACTGTCATGCATCGAAAGGATCAGTATCCGTGTCTCAGGATAATCCTTGTGCAGTATTTTGGTTGCCTCCAGTCCATTCATCACCGGCATCGCCAAATCCATCAACACAACATCAGGCTGTTTCTCTGCAACCTGTTCAATCGCTTCAGCGCCATTACCGGCTTGCCCGACAACTTCAATATCTTCAACGGACTCTAGTCGTGCCATGATCCCATCGAGCACTAATCGGTGGTCATCAACCAGAATCACCCGGATCGGCTTAGCATCACCCATTCTCTGCCTCACTTATCTCGCTGAAGAACATCGGTTTCAATCCAACCTCTACTGTGGTCCCACGATCCGGCTCACTGTTAATCTGGCAGATACCACTCAAAAGCTCTACCCGCTCGCGCATATTACAGACACCAATGCCAGAGCCTTGTGATTGCTTATCGATATTAAACCCACGACCATTGTCTTCAATGGCCAGCCAGGTCATTCCTTCCACCTGCCACGCACGAACAATCACCTGATCAGCCTTTGAGTGTCGTTCGACATTAGTCAGCGCCTCCTGCACAACTCGATAGAAGGTGATCTCAATATCTTCCGGTAATCGTTTTTCTGGAAGCTTATATTTAATCTCGGTATCAATGCCGGTGCGCTCTGAGAATTCGACCAGGAGACTGCTAAGTGCGACCTTGAGCCCCATATCATCAAGCAGACTTGGACGCAGGTCATGGGAGATCCTGCGCACCTCATTGATGGTATCTTTCAGGGTTCGGTGCCCCTTATCCAAATCATCCTCTGCTGTGGGATCGGAACGTTTCAGTTTGGTTGCTGCCGCCTCTATACGAAACAACACCGAGACCATCATCTGGTTGATACCGTCATGCAGCTCCCTGGCAAAACGTCGCCGCTCGGAAACCTGAAACTGCACCGATTTATGCGCCAGTTGCTGCAGGCGGGTATTGGCAAGACGGGCATCATGCAGATTAATCGCCACCCCCAGCAAAATGACGATAACCACAGTACCGGAAAGGATCACCAGTACGGTAAAAAAGGTGTTGCGTACATTAATCTGAACCTGCTTCCGTGTCTTGGCCACCTCATGCGCAATATCGTCGATATAGAGACCGGTACCCATCATCCAACGCCAGCGCTTAAGCTGAACCACATAACTGATCTTCTCTTCCAGTTCACCGGTCGAAGGCTTATTCCAGACATAGCGATAAAAACCGCCACCCTCTTCGGCCAGACGTAATAGGTTACGAATTACGTAATTGCCATCACGGTCCTGCAGATCGAACAGGTTGTTGCCCACCAGTTGCGGCTGGATCGGATGGACCAGATTTACACCCTGCCGGTCATAAACAAAGAAGTAGCCATCATCGCCATAGGTAAGACCGTTAAGAATACGTTTAATTTCTGCCTTGGCACTCTCCTCATCCAGTGTCTCATCATTAACGATGTGCTTTATCGAGGTGAGGGCCAGACTGACATAGTTTTTCAGCTCACTACGCTTGGAGGCGAGCAGGTGTTCTTCAAAGGTCTGGATCTCTTCCTCACTCAGAGATTGCGCCTGCTTCACACTGATCATGGTAATAACAATGGTCACCAGCACCAGCGGAAGCAGGGCGAGCAGTAGGATCTTTATCTTGAGTGACATTCAGTTACTCAACTAGGGCCTGTTAACGCTATGCCAAGCCGTAAAAAGCCGGCAACAAAAGAATGGAGAGCAAAACACAGATCTGAATCAAAATATACGGCATCACTCCGCGATAGATATCAGTGGTACGCACCCCTGCTGGTGCCACACCCTTAAGATAAAAGAGGCTGAAACCAAAAGGGGGAGTCAGAAACGAAGTCTGCAGGTTCATTGCAATCAAGATAGCAAACCAGAGCATGCTTATACCCATCGCTTCGGCCACGGGAGCCAACATTGGTACGATAATGAAGGAGATCTCAACGAAATCGATAAAGAAACCAAGAACCATGATCACCAGCATCGACAGGATGAGAAAGCCCCACTTTTCACCTGGCAGTTGCATCAAGATCTCTTCGATGATCATGTCACCGCCGGTATAGGTAAAGGCCATTGAGAAGGCGGTGGCACCGAGCAGAATGGCAAACACCATCGCCGTCACCTTAACTGTTTCGAGGGCGCTATCCAGCACCATCTTCCACTCAAGTTTGCGGTAAAGCATCGCAAGCAGTAGCGCTCCTACACCACCCAGGGCAGAGGATTCTGTCGGTGTCGCAATACCGGCGAAGATTGAACCGAGCACCACCAGGATCAATATCAGAGGTGGCAGGATGGCCTTCATCGCCTGATAGACCTGTTGGCCTTTACCACCAACATCCTCATCCATGGGCAGGGCTGGAGCCACATCCTTGTTCCACCAGGTGTAGATAAGGATAAATACGATATACAGACCAATCAGCATGGCACCAGGGGCAACAGCAGCCCTGAAAAGATCTCCCACAGGAATGCCGAGCACATCACCCAGAATAATCAGTATGATTGAGGGTGGAATGATCTGGCCAAGGGTGCCGGAGGCACAGATAGTTCCGCAGGCGAGTTTTTTGTCATAGTTGTATTTAAGCATGACCGGCAATGAGATGAGTCCCATCGCCACCACTGAGGCACCAACCACCCCGGTTGAAGCCGCCAACAAAGCACCCACCAGAATAGTAGAGATAGCCAAACCGCCCCGGACACCACCAAACAGTTTGCCCATAGACTCCAGCAACTGTTCAGCAAGCTTGGTCTTCTGCAACACAATGCCCATGAAAATAAACAGCGGGATCGCCATCAAAACCGTATTCTCCATGATCGACTGGATACGGTAGGGCATGAAGGCAAACATATCGGGGCCTTCAGCAAAAACACCAAAAAAGAGGGCGACTCCGCCAAAGGTAAAGGCGACCGGGTAACCTACCAACAGCAGTACCAGCGCCACAAAAAACATTACTATTCCGATCATTTTTTGTTACTCGCTATTTGCTACCGATATATGGGGTCTCTTCCAGCTCATCTTTATGCAGGCCGCGAAGTGTGTTGATAGAGTGTAGGACAAGTCCGATACCACTCAGGAACATTGCCGTAAAAGCAATAGGGATCATCGACTTGATCAACCAGCGGTAGTGCAAGCCGCCGGGGTCACCGGACCGTTCGCCCAGTTGCCAGGATTCAATGGTGAAGTTCACCCCATACCATGCAACCAGAGCGGTAAAGGGCAGAAGAAAAAGAAGGGTGCCAAACAGATCAATCCAGGCACGTTTATTCAGGCTAAGCCGTTCATAGATCAGGTCGACCCGAACATGACCGCCATGACGCAGGGCATAGGGAACACCAAGTAGAAAGATCATTGAATAGAGGTGCCACTCAAGCTCCTGCATCCCAATAGAAACATCATTAAATATGTAGCGCATGATAACGTCATAAAAGACATTAAATAGCAGCAACACAAACAGGGCGGCTGCAAGAATGCCTAACCAATCTGAAAAACGGTCAAGTATCTGTTCCAGGCGTAACAGTGACATTAGTGAGCCTCTCTGGGGGACAAGCGAACTTTATTCTAAGCATATAGGTAACGGTATGCACCTACTGCGGTCGCAGGGTAATTCGCGCTCTTGAGATAGAAAGAAAACCGGCAGCCTGGGCTGCCGGTTTTTCAGGTAGAAATTTATTTACTACTCTGAATATAGGCAGTATCGGAAATCTCAGTCCAAACACGAGACTTCGCCATGTACGCAGCCTGTGAATCGATGATCTCTTTAGCCATAGGATCTTTCGCCGCACGCTCAGCCAGCAGTTCGGCATTAGCCTTACGCATCGCGCTAATCACTTCGGAGGGGAAGGTCTTAACCTTGATATCAGGGAACTCCTTCTTCATGGTTGCCCAGTTCTCACCACTGGCATGATAGGAGTGGATATACATGTCATAGGCAGCCGTACGCATTGATACACGCAGGATCTCCTGTAGATCAGCAGGCAGCTTTTTCCAGGCACGCTTGTTGATCATGAACTGCAGTTCGGTGGCAGGCTCATGCCAACCGGTGTAGTAGTAAGGCGCAATCTTGTGGAAGCCCATGCGCAGATCGAGGGAAGGACCTACCCACTCCAGAGCATCGATGGTACGACGTTCCAGTGAAGTGTAAAGCTCACCTGCGGGGATATTTGTCGGCTTCGCACCCAGTTTCGCCAGAACTTCACCAGCAAAGCCAGGAATACGCATCTTCAGTCCCTTAAGGTCAGCAACACTGTTGATCTCTTTCTGGAACCAACCACCCATCTGGTTACCGGTGTTACCACCAGGAAAGGAGAGAATACTGTGTTTGTCATATGTCTTCTCCATCAACTCCATACCACCGCCGTAATAGAACCAGCCATACTGCTCAGGCGCGGTCATGCCAAAGGGCATGGTGGTGAAAAAGAGGGTGTTGGCGTCCTTACCCTTCCAGTAGTAAGAAGCAGAGTGGCCCATGTCATATTGACCGGAGCGGACCATATCAAAGATACCCAGTGCCGCCTTATGCTTGTTTTTGGAGTCGATGGTGATCTTCAGACGACCGTTGGACATCTTCTCTGCCATCTTGGCAAAGTTCTTGGTCGCATCACCAAAGATAGGGAAATTGGAGGGCCAGGTCTCGGCCAGTTTCAGACGATATACCTTATCAGCAGCAAACGTCGGGGCAGCAAATGCCATAACGCAAGCCACCGTAGCAATCAGCTTTTTAGTAAATGTGAGCTTCAACATATGATGTTTTCCTCTCTTGTAGTCATCATCTCTTCTACCCGTCTCCGGGCGGGATATTCCAGCGATAACGATAGTGCCAAACCGGCACAAGAGTGGATAGTCGTGTCACCACACCCATGAATACGTAGTTTTACGTAGAACGACAGAACGCACACATGGTGTTCTATCCTGAAAAATCCTCATGCAGCACGGGGTCTCCTTCCCATCGAACCTTAAGGAGATTGGCATTTCTCAAATCGAGAGTGTAAATCAGAGTCGGTAAGAGGAGAAAGTCCTTCTAGCAAGGGCCTTTTTCCGTTAGTCTCATATAAAATAGTTGACATTAACGGAAAATATTTATGGGTGATTTACCCGCCACTACTTGCAACCCAGGCGAACGCCAGCTGGCTATTCGTGTTCTGGCAATGCCTGCTGACACAAACCCTGCCGGGGATATATTTGGTGGCTGGATTATGTCTCAGGCCGATGTAGCAGGAAGCATTATCGCGGTGCAGGTCGCTCAGGGCCGTGTTGTAACAGTGGCGGTAAACGACTTCCAGTTTATCGCCCCCGCTTATGTCGGGGATCTGGTCTCCTGCTATGCCGAGGTAGAGAAACGTGGTCGAACTTCAGTAAGGGTCAGTGTTGAGGTGTTTGCCCAACGAGACCGTGACCCTGGCTCACACCACCAGATTGCCGAAGCCTCGATCACTTATGTAGCGGTGGACGAGAGTGTGAAACCCAAGGTGCTGCCACCGACATAGACATGAGCTCTATGCACACAATTATCAGATAATCTCCGATAGGAAAACCACATATATTTGAAGCCGTTAAGCTCGAGTATAAAATCAATAAAACTTCAGGCCAAAGAATCAACTACCCAAGCCGCACAATGAATTACTGGAGATTCAGTGGATACAGTGGATACAGTGACCCTCATACTAACCCTCTACTCCGCAAAGAGAAGGCGCTGGAGTTTTTACTGCTACCTCGGTAGTCTCCTCCGTACCCTCTGATTACCTCTTTAACAAACACTCAAGCCAGCAACCCACTCGCCTGTAGTTTATGGATCTGGTCGCGTACTCGGGCAGCATCCTCGAACTCCAGATCGCGGGCATGCTGGTACATCTCCTTCTCCAGCGCCTTGATCCGCTTGGCCATCTGGGCAGGAGTGAGTGCGGCGTACTCCGCCTCCTCTTCGGCAACCTTGGCATATTGCTTAGCCGACAAGGGAGCACCTGGGCGGGCTCCTTCCATGATATCGGCAACCGCCTTGCGGATCGTCTTGGGGGTGATGCCGTTGGCTTTGTTGTGAGCCATCTGTTTGACACGGCGGCGCTCGGTCTCGTCGATAGCACGGCGCATTGAGCCGGTGATCTTGTCGGCGTAGAGAATCGCTTTGCCACTGACATTACGAGCAGCACGACCAATGGTCTGGATCAGCGCCCCCTCTGAACGCAGAAAACCCTCCTTGTCGGCATCGAGTATCGCTACCAGGGTGACCTCAGGTATATCCAAACCCTCACGCAGCAGGTTGATGCCCACCAGCACATCAAACACACCCAGACGTAGATCGCGGATAATCTCCACCCGCTCGACGGTCTCTATATCCGAGTGGAGGTAACGCACACGGATGCCGTGATCATTGAGGTAGTCGGTCAGATCCTCAGACATCCGTTTGGTGAGGGTGGTGACCAGTACCCGCTCTTCCTTCTCCACCCGCAGGTTGATCTCGGAGAGCAGATCATCCACTTGAGTACCGGCGGGTCGCACCTCTATCTCGGGATCAAGAAGACCGGTAGGACGCACCACCTGTTCGATTACCGCTCCTGAGTGCTCCAGTTCATACGCACGCGGGGTGGCGGAGAGATAGATAGTCTGGGGTGTCTTTAGCTCAAACTCCTCGAAACGCAGGGGGCGGTTGTCCAGGGCGGATGGTAGGCGAAAGCCGTACTCCACCAGTGTCTCCTTGCGGGAACGGTCACCCCGGTACATCCCACCCACTTGGGGGATGGAGACATGGCTCTCATCCGCCACCAGCAGAGCGTTCTCCGGCAGGTAATCGAGCAGGGTCGGCGGTGCCTCACCCGACTTGCGCCCGGAGAGGTAGCGGGAGTAGTTCTCAATCCCTGAGCAGTAGCCCAACTCTATGATCATCTCGATATCGTAACGGGTGCGCTGTTCCAGGCGCTGGGCCTCCACTAGCTTATTGACGCTGTAGAGCTGTTCCAGCCGCTCCTTCAGCTCCACCTTGATCTTCTCTACCGCCTGCAGAAGTTTCTCCCGGGGGGTGACATAGTGAGACTTGGGGAAGATGGTAAAGCGCGGCACCTTGCGCAGCACCTCGCCTGTGAGTGGATCAAACAGGGAGATTGCCTCCACCTCACCGTCGAACAGCTCCAGGCGCACCGCCTCACCATCGGACTCCGCCGGATAGATATCGATCAGTTCGCCGCGCACCCGGTAGGTGGCGCGGTGCAGTTCCACATCGTTGCGGCTGTACTGCAGTTCAGCGAGGCGGCGAATGATATCGCGCTGATCGAGGGTCTCCCCACGCGACAGGTGCAGCACCATATTGAGATAGGAGCGGGGATCGCCAAGGCCGTAGATACAGGAGACGGTGGCGACGATGATAGTGTCCGACCGTTCCAGCAACGCCTTGGTGGCGGAGAGGCGCATCTGCTCGATATGCTCGTTGACCGAGGCGTCTTTGTCGATAAAGGTATCGGACGAAGGTACATAGGCCTCAGGCTGATAGTAGTCGTAGTAGGAGACGAAGTACTCCACCGCGTTATTGGGGAAAAACGCTTTCATCTCACCGTAGAGCTGGGCCGCCAGTGTCTTGTTGTGAGCCAGAATCAAAGTCGGTCGCTGCAGATCCTGGATCACATTAGCAATGGTGAAAGTCTTGCCTGAACCCGTCACCCCCAGCAGAGTGAGCCCTGCCTCGCCATCATTGAGCCCCTCCAGCAATTGTCGGATCGCCTCCGGCTGGTCTCCTGCAGGGGAGAAATCTGACTCGAGCTGAAATTCTTTCGCCATGGGTATTCTGCTGCTTCGATGAATTGGTTATTATTACAGGTCGCGACCACCGATACACCTGATAGAATGGGTCAGAATTCGTAAGCTATGTGTAGTTTGCCCAGCCAGGCGCTATCGTAGTAAAAAATGAGCCCCTGAACCGGCGATTTTCTGAGCACCGTCTCAGTCTGCCATTCCCAGGCTTCCGACTATCATAAATTCAAATCGAGATTTGAGAACAATGAGTAGCAAACTTTCAGCCCGCGTACAGGCAGTCAAGCCCTCACTCACCCTGGCGATAACCGCCCGCGCTAAAGAGATGCGTGCTGCAGGAAAAGACATTATCGGCCTCGGCGCCGGTGAACCGGACTTTGATACCCCCGACCACATCAAACAGGCCGCCATTGAGGCGATCAACAACGGTTTTACCAAATACACTGCGGTAGATGGTACGCCTGAGCTGAAGAAAGCGATTATTGAAAAATTCAAACGCGACAACGGCTTTGACTATCAAATGGATGAGATTCTGGTATCCAGTGGTGGCAAACAGAGCTTCTTCAACATGGCACAGGCGATTCTTGACCCTGGTGACGAGGTGGTGATACCCGCCCCCTACTGGGTCTCCTATCCGGATATGGCCCTGCTTGCAGGTGGTATCCCGGTACTGGTTCATGCCGGCCCAGAACAGAACTTCAAGATCACCCCGAGCCAACTGGCTGCCGCGATCACCGACAAGACACGACTAGTGGTGATCAACAGCCCCTCCAATCCCACCGGTATGTCCTATAGCCGTGACGAACTGGCCGCACTGGGCGAGGTACTACTGGAGTACCCCCGGGTCGTCGTTGCCAGTGACGACATGTACGAGCATATCCGCTGGGTCGATGAACCCTTCGTCAATATCCTCAACGCCTGCCCACAGCTGCACGACCGCTGCATGGTGCTTAACGGAGTCTCCAAAGCCTACTCTATGACTGGCTGGCGCATCGGTTATGCCGCCGGACCTGCAGAGATCATCAAGGCGATGAAGAAGGTCCAATCCCAGAGTACCTCCAACCCAGCTTCGATCTCTCAGGTGGCGGCTCAGGCGGCACTGGAGGGACCTCAGGAGTGCATAGGTGAAATGCTGGTGGCCTTCAAGGAGCGCCATGACTATGTTGTGGACCGCCTCAACAAGATCCCTGGGGTGAACTGCCTACCCACCGATGGCACCTTCTACCTGCTGCCTGGAGTACAAGAGGCGATCAAGAGAATCGACGGTGTCAGTAATGATCTCGATCTGGCGGAGCATCTAATCGAAAAAGCGGGTGTCGCCCTGGTGCCGGGATCAGCTTTCGGTATCCCCGGCCATATTCGTATCTCCATCGCCACCAGCATGGAGAACCTCATCAGTGCACTGGATCGGCTTGAGAAAGCTCTTGGCTAATTAAGACAATAATCGCCGTCACCACTGAGTTCATCAGGGTGGCGGTGATTCTATGTTTATATCCCTCACTTTAGGCCCCCCATTCGCTACACCATCTCCCCCCAACCACTTTCCCTCGTTAGTCTGACGTGACAATAGCGATCGCCTCATAGGAATATTTTGACTAAGTCAGAAAATTCCTACTCTCCCTTCAGATATATCTCATGAACTGAGCACGACCACAGAGTAGTATTTAAAGTCATACTACACCGAACTACTAAATACTTGAGTACAGTTACAGCCATAAAAATCACAGGGTGTACGGAAAACGCCCTTCCTATGCAAGGAGTGCAGCTATGGGAATCTTTCCTCAACAAAATCTCTGCCGTCTCTACGGTATCACCCTGATTGAGTTGTTGATCGTTTTGGCGATCAGCGGCATCCTTTTCGCCTCTGCAGGCCCCGCCTTCTCTACCCTGATAGGAAGCACAGCGGTCACCACTGCAGTTAACGATATGGTGGGACGCCTGCATCTGGCCCGTAGCGAGGCGGTAAAACGTCGGGTCAAAGTGACCCTCTGCCCCAGCGATGACAACATCACCTGCCTCAAGACCACCGAGTGGCACCACGGCTTTATCATCTTCTCGAATGAGAACGGCAACGGTGTAGTTGATGGAGAAGATCAACTGCTGCGAACCTATCAGCCCGGCAGCAGCCGGGTGGGAATATACTCAACACCGGGGCGCAAAAAGCTCTCCTACAAACCGGACGGCGGCGCCCGTGGAAGCAATGCCACCCTTGCTGTATGTGACACAGGCGGAGAACTACCTCCTCGCTATGTTATCGTCTCCGGAACCGGCCGTCCTCGGTCATCCAAGACCAAGCCCCATGGCAGCCCAATAAGCTGTGGATAGTATTTTTTTCCCTTCAGCTATTGACCATCGGATGCGGGGTGATTAGTATACGCGCCTCGACACATTCCTCGGTAGCTCAGTTGGTAGAGCGGGTGACTGTTAATCACTAGGTCGGCGGTTCGAGCCCGTCCCGAGGAGCCATATTCTAAAAGGGTTAGCAGGCTTAGTATCTGCTAACCCTTTTTCTTTGGGGCTACACCGGTGCTACGGCAAGTCGCCTTTATGCACCCATAACGACAAATCGAGCACGATTAGAAGTGTTTACACAAGCCGTAATACACTTCTGAATTAGCCATAAATACAAATGGCTTCTCTTGTCCTGCACTAAACTCTTCTACAGTAAAGTGCATATAAATTATTCCAGCCATCCCAAGTGGCTGTACTAACCACCTTGTATGAACCATCATTTGAGCCGTAGTTAATAATGCTGGGGTCTGAATCAAACATATTTTTAAGTGCCCCACTCATAACCCCAGTTGCTCTATTCACTGTATACTGGGCACCTGCTGATAATTCATAGATTCGAGCTTACTTTTTCCTTCATCGGTGACCAGAAAACCGCTTGTTAGCTTTATTAATGGAATAAACATGTATCGAGTAATATTGATAATTTCGCTATCTACATTTTTCCTTAGTGGGTGTCTTGCTACACCTGGTGATGCAGCAAATCGAACCGGGCATCCAGAACAAGCTGCTGAGCTTTATAGAAAGGGCGCAGAGCAAGGGGATGCTAAAGCAGCGCTTAAACTTGGCCTTCTTCTAGATGAAGGGAAGGTAAATCAACGTAAATACGGTTCTGCTGGTAAGTGGTTTAATAAAGGCTGTAAATTGGGTAGCATATTGAGTTGCCATAATGTTGGTGTAGCCTATGAGTATGGTAAAAGCGGCGCGGCTATGCTCAAACGTTATGTATTCCTACAGATTCCCTAATTGAAATTAATATCAACTCGGTTGGTTTATGAAATCCATATCTTACGAACTAAAAAAAATACTGATATTTACCACTGCAATCGTAGTGCTATCGGTTGGTTACTATATTTATATAAGTATTAAATATCCTCCTATCCCTGAGCATGAAACATTTCTATCCGAGCTTGGAGAAGGTATAGGTGAAATTGGCCTTTGGCTTCTCTTGTTCATTTATGCGCGAACTGCACTTAAGTTAGCACTAGGAAAAGGTGCACTATCAAAAAGGATTCTGCCGGACTATGCGTCCCCGATAGATGCAAGCTTGTTTCAAAGGCTGATACGGTTCCTCGATCGTACCCACATATATTTTGGTATTGGTGCAGTTGCAACAATCCTTTTGCACATAGCTCTATTGGGATTACCCATGCATATCCTTTTTTTTCCGGCGGTCTTGTTACTAGTTGTATGGCAGGGTGCATTTGGTTTGTTTATTAGCTGGAAGTACACGTCAAAAGAGATAAAGAAGCTTTCTTACCTTGTTCATGCTCAGTTGTTCACGGGAATATTGATGGGTGTATTCGCATACCTGGGTCACGTATTTATCGATAATTAGGATGATTAGATTATTGACCCGAATTGAAGTAGAACACATACAAGCGCATGCAGTCGGAGGGTGATGAAACACGGCAGTTAGTTTTTGATCTTGGTATGGAGCCGGTAGTTCCTCCGAAGAGCAATCGCTTGTCACCATGGGAATACGACAAGGAGATGTATAAGAAATGAAATGAGGTTGAGTGATTGTTCCGGCACCTCAAGGGATTTAGGAGAATTTTCTCACGTTTCGATAAATTGGATGTTGTATTTATATTCTATATTCATTTCGCATTGATCACCGATGCTTTGATTAGTGTTAACAGGCCCTAGTCAACGGGTAAGCTATACCCCTTCTCCCGGAACAGCCTCACACAGCACCTCACGGCCTCCGGATCATAAAGTCGACCACTTCCCTGCTCGGCCTCCTCCAGTGCCTTTTCAATACCCAGGCTGGGACGGTATGGTCGGTGACTGCTCATTGCCTCGATAACGTCGGCGACAGCTACAATCCTTGCCTCAAGACATATCTGATCCCCTTTCAGACCCTGAGGATACCCTGTTCCATCCAGACGCTCTTGATGCTGATGCGCAATCTCTGCTATCGGCCACGGGAATTTGATGTCTTTTAAGATATCGTAGCCAACCTGAGGATGAGACTTGATAAAACTATACTCCATATCGTTCAGTTTAGTGGGCTTGCTTAATATCTCTGCTGGAAGATGAATCTTTCCGATATCATGAATAGAGGCACCCAGTCTGATCCCCTCAATCCGATCTACACCTAAACCCATTTCCCGGGCGATGCTTACTGCGAGACTGGAGACCCGTTGTTGATGGCCTGCAGTATACGGATCCCTGGCTTCGATAGCCTTTGAAACGGCTGCAATAGTCCCGACAAGGCTTTCCTTAACCAACTCTTCTGCCTGCTTGCGCTCGGTGATATCCCGCACGGTGGCTTGTAGAACTTCTTTCCCATCCAGGGTCAGGCGCGTTAGCTGTACTTCGGCTGGAAAATCATCCCCATTGGAACGCCGATGAATCCATTCGAAAAAGTTCGTCCCATCTTGATACGCCGATGCAATCTTCTCGTCTGCAGCTACTACTGAGCTCCCGCCATCTGGCTGTGTGGGCGGAGATATGTCGCCTGGATGACGATCCAGAAATTCATCATGTGAAGCATAGCCAAATACCTTCAGGGTGGCTGCATTGCAGTCTAAGAAGCCTTGTTTATCAAGCAGCATGATGGCATCGCTCGACGACTCAAAGAGTGTGCGATATTTGCTCTCACTCTGTTGTAACTCTTTGGTGCTAAAATCAACCATTCCCTGGAGATTTTTACGCATCTGGGATAGCTCCAGGTGGGTGCCAACCCGTGCCAACACCTCCTCCTCATGAAATGGTTTGGTGATGTAATCAACTGCCCCCAGGTGGAACCCTTTAATCACCTCGGACGTCTCTACACTTGCTGTAACAAAAATGATTGGGATATCTTTTGTCTGATCATCTTTCTGTAAGCGCTTGCATACTTCAAAGCCATCCATACCGGGCATTCTGATATCGAGAAGAATCAAGTCAGGGTTTCTTCCTTTTACTGCGGCAAGGGCCCGAGCCCCATTGGTTGCAGGACGAACCTTATACCCCTTGCCACCCAACAGATCCCTGAGCAGTTTGATATTTTCGAGAATATCATCCACCACCAAAATTTCGGCGGGATATTCGATGTGATTGTGATCAGTCATCCGTAAACACCTCATGAAGGGTATCGAAATCGAACTCATCCACGCGCAGCTTTAATAGATCGGCAAGCTCCGGAGCCACTTTACGAACATCTTCTATCAAAGCATACGATACTTCTACATCAAGGAGAGTAACAGCCTCTTCCAGATTACTGCGCAATTGATCCGGAAGTGAAGATACCAGTGCTTTTGCCATATCCAACTGCTGCTTTACAGGAAAGGTGGCACTCTCCACCGCAGTTTCATAGGTATACGAGAGGCCCAGATGCTTCTTCAGACAGTCGAATATCTCATGAGCCTGAAATGGCTTGTGCAGCACTTCATCACAACCGGCATCCAGGATACCCTTTCGCTGCTCTTTGAAAGCACTGGCTGTTAAGGCCACAATCTTAACCAGATCTCCACCGGGGAGTTTTCGAATCTGAGCTGTGGCCGCATACCCATCCAACACCGGCATACGCATATCCATCAGAATCAGTTGCGGTTTCCAGCTCTGGAACAGTTCTACCGCCTCCACGCCATTGTCTGCAATGCACACCTCACAGCCGATCTGTTTGAGAATCTGCTCAGCCACTTGTTGGTTGTCGGGATGATCATCAACCAGCAGAATGCGAGCGGCAGCCTGCCCTGTAGCCAGACCGATGATTTGATTGCCGATGTCGGGCGATGGCGTTGGGACGGTAGGGGGAAGTAGCAGGGCAAAGTGGAATCTGCTGCCCTCTCCCGGCGTGCTCGCCACAGTCAGCTTGCCTCCCATCAGGCGCACGAGTTCCCTGCTGATGGTAAGGCCAAGACCTGTACCCTCTCCTTTGGTGATGCCGTCTTCGGTCTGATAGAAGGCCTGAAAAATAAGCTCCTGCTCATCCTCACCGATACCGGGGCCGGTGTCGGTCACCTCGAAGCGGATTTTCTGCTCGGGCAGGGTCGTTACGTTCAGGTGAATCTCACCACTGTCGGTATACTTCACCGCGTTACCCAGAAGATTGAGCAGTACCTGGCGCAGATGGTGCATATCACCCATAACAAAAGTAGGCAGGTTGTCGGAACAGTCGACGGTAAAGGCCAGTTCTTTGGCCAGGGTGCGGATACGGATTAGCTCCTCAATCGAGGCGATGGAGCTGGGCAGGTCGAAAGGTTCCCGGTTAATATCAGTCTCCCCGGTATCGACACGGGAGACCTCCAGAACATCGTTAATCAGGGAGAGCAGGCGCCGGCCGCTGCTGTTGATGGTGACAATACTCTTACGCTGCTCTGAGGGGATCTGTTCATCGCGCCCAAGGAGTTGGCTGAAGCCAAGAATGGCGTTGAGAGGGGTGCGGAGCTCATGGTTCATATTGGAGAGGAATATGCTTTTGGCCCGATTGGCAGATTCGGCGGCCTCTTTAGCCTTTACAAGGTTGCGATTTGCGACAGTCAGGGATTTTTCCACAGCTTGCCGTACAGTAATCTCCCTTGCCAGCCGCCGGTTCCAGGAAAGAATCGATAGGAATACCATGACTGTAAGGGTGATAAGCAGGACAATGATCTGCTCTCTGCTCAGTTGCCACCACTGCTTGGATGGCGGCACAAGTTTATTAATCCACTTCGCGAAGATGGCCGAGCGCTCCTGCTCGCTAACCATATTTAGTCCCTTGTTCAGGATAGGGATCAGTTCCGGCATATCTTTACGGACAACGATGGAGAGGTTTATGAAATATCCACTTTCTCCGACAACACGGAGATTGGTGATCCCCTCCTTGTCGATAAAATAGGAGAGCGAGGCGAGATTGGCAACAAAAACATCATACTTGCCAAAAGCAACACCTCTCAGCCCTTTACTGTAATCAGTAACCGGAACCAGATTTAGCTCAGGATGGCCTTTCTCAAGAAACTCGTGAATGGCATATTTATTGACAACAGCAACGCTCTTGCCCTTTAACTTCCGAAGATCGAGCTCCTTCTGCTCTGCATCGCTAGCGATAATTACATAAGGAAATCTCAGATAGGGCTCTGAAAAGTTCAGGTATTCAGTTCGTTCCTGCGTCTTCATCACAGCACTGATCATATCAACCTTACCGACCTTGATCTGGTCGAGAACCTCAGACCAGTCCTTCAACTGAACCGGTTCAAAGTGGATTCCAAGCTTCTTTTCCAGCAGCACCACATAATCGGCAGCGATGCCTTTAAATTCTCCTCGGCTATCGAAAAACTCAAAGGGGGAGAATACCGGATCCGGGGCCAACCGAACCACCGGGTGCTCCTCAATCCATCTGAGCTCCTCTTGGGTAAGTTTAGGCGATTCCACGCTGAAAGCGAGGCAAGGGAGTGATAAGAGAAAAATTAATAGTGCAGCCATAACGAAGCCGCATCTTCTTGTAGGCCGGCTTGTGTCAAAATATCGCTCTGCTTTGTCGAACGACTGTAGTATGTCTGTGCTGTTCTTCACCACTAACCTATAATATAGGTACCGTTTTTAATATTATAGCAGTGTGCGAAATTAATTGATTATTTTGCTGACTTGGGGTTATAGAAAACCTGGAAAACTTGGGAACAAATTATGAAAATAAAGTTATTTTTACTAATAATGTTGACCATGCTAAGCAACACATCACTCGTGATCGCACAAGAAATACTAATTTTTTCTACCATAGAAAATTCCGTGAATGCTGAAATAAGTGCGTCAGTAATGCAAGAAGCATATAGCCGTATAGGCATTAAGGTTAAAATTGAACGGCTTCCAGCGGCTAGGGCACTAGTGAAGTCAAATAATGGAGAGGTCGATGGTGAATTGTATAGAGTTGTAAATGTTCACAAAAAGTGGAAGAATTTACTAATGGTGCCGACTCCTGTTAATTTTATGGAAGGAGTGGTAATGACAAAAAACACAACTTTCTCGGTTAACGGGTGGGAGAGCTTGAGACCTTATAAAATTGGTGTACGTAAGGGTATTCGCTTTTCTGATGAAGGAACCAAAGGGATGAATCGAAGGGAACTCCACTCAAATCAATCATTGCTGAATTTTTTAAACATGAACCGAGCTGATATTATTGTAATTACTCGTGCAAATGGACTAAAAGTGAGAGAAAAATTAAACTTAACTGAATTAAAGATTTTAGAACCATCAGTTGAGGTTAATCCTTTGTACCATTACCTACATAAAAAGCATAAGGCGTTGGTTCCAATAATAGATACAGTTCTTCAAAAGATGAAAAATGAAGGATTGATTGAAGAAATAAGGGAACGATTTATTTCAAACCTGTCAAAACCGCATTACCCCCCCCAGGAATAACTGGTCGTTCAATTCCAATCCAAAGAAGAAACTTGATATCTTTAGATTTAATTATTCATGTCAGTGACGAGTGCCCGGCCATTGGGAATGGTGACCGAATTTCTGGTTCTAACAACAGTTACGTTGCCACACTGGTTGCAGGACAAATCTTATACCCTTTGACACTCAACAAACCCCTGAGCAGTTTGCTGTTTTCGGGAATATCATCCACCATCAAAATTTCGGCAGAATATTCGCTGTTATTTTTATCAATCATCCGCAAGCACCTGATGAAGGGTATCGAAATCGAACTCATCCACGTACATCTTTAATGTATCGGCAAGTTTGGGAAGCACCTTATGAACATCCTCTATCAAGGTATACGATGCTTCTACATCAAGGAGAGTAACAGCCTCTTCCAGATCACTGCGCAACTGATCCGGAAGTGAAGATACCAGTGCTTTGGCTTTTTCTTTTGCTTTTGCTTTTGCCATATCCAACGGCTGCTTTACAGGTGAGGTGGCACTCTCCACCGCAGTTTCATAGATATAAGAGAGGCCCAGATGCTTCTTCATGCAGTCGAATATCTCATGAGCCTGAAATGGCTTGTGCAGCACTTCATCACAACCGGCATCCAGGATACTCTTTCGCTGCTCTTTGAAGGCGCTGGCAGTGATGGCTACGATCTTCACCTGATCACCACCGGGCAATGCACGAATTTGAGTTGTGGCTCCAAAGCCATCCAATACCGGCATACGCATATCCATCCAGATGAAGTGGGGTTGCCACTGTTTAAACTGAGAGACCGCCTCTTCACCATTTTCCGCCTCCTGCACCTTAAAACCAGCCTGATTAAGCAGGCTGATAAGCAATAGTCGATTCTCGGGGTTGTCCTCCACAACCAGAATGCGCCACTCAGTTTGACCCGGCTCCAATCCTGTAACTTCCGGCAACGTTGCCGAGACACTTTTAACCCCATCTGCCTCAGCCAATGCAACAGGAAGCTCAATCTGGAATAGCGTACCCTTGCCTACCGTACTCTCCACGCGGATATCATCACCCATCAACTCCAGATACGACTTGGTAATGGCCAGCCCCAATCCAGTGCCCTTAACTTTGGTGGGAGAATGGCCTGCCTGGACAAAAGGCTCAAAGATACGATCCAGTTGCTCCGGCGGGATACCCGGACCACTGTCCTCAATCTCAATTTTCAGGGTCACCATGCCAGGGGCATTTTCAATCGGAGCGGTGTTGACCCGCAGTGCAAAGCCTCCCTCCTGTGTGAATTTGGCTGAGTTGCCCAGCAGATTGATGAGTACCTGGCGAATTTTTCCAGGATCGGCCTTGATGTAGCGTGCCAGATTCGGATCAAGTTCCAGAGTGAAACTCAGGTCTCTGCTTTGGGCACGCATCTCAAACATCTTGCTGATTTCCTGAAGCAATTGATGTAGATCGAAAGCCTTCGGCTCCAAATCCATACCTCCAGCATCGATCTTGGAGAGATCGAGCACATCATTGATCATTGACAGCAGGTGCTCACCACTGCGATTTATAATTTCAAGTTTCTCCTGTTGATCCCGGGTTGCTTCGGGGTTGCGAGCCAGCATGCTGGAGAAACCAAGCACAGCGTTGAGAGGGGTGCGCAGTTCGTGGGACATATTGGCCAGGAAGATTGACTTGGCCCGGTTTGCAGCTTCAGCCTCCTCCTTGGAAAACAGTAACAGGGCCTCGTACTTTTTCTGATCGGTGATGTCATGCATGGATACGACAGCCCCGAGCTTATTACCACTCTCATCCAGCAAAGCCTTGCCGGAAGCCAGCATAAAATGGTCATTGCCATGTTTCTGGGCAATGACCATTTCGACATCTTTCACTTCATTTTCCTTAAAGGCACGGTATAGGGGGATTTCCTCCATCTGCATGGGAGTCTTCCCATCGGCCAGATAGAGATCATATTGATCAGCCCACTGATCAGGAGGAAGATTTTTCTGGTCAACACCGTGGAATTCGCGGGTAGCCCTGTTGAACAGACTAAGCATGCCGTTTTCATCACAGGCCACGATCCCGTCAGCCACATTATCCATAACTGCGGCCATGAAAGACTGTTGTTTGATCAACTCTCTGTTGGCCTGATTTAGCTTTTTATTGGATTGTTCCAGGATGAATTTATTCTTATTGAGTCTGAGAAATAGGTAGAATACCGAATGAACCAGAGATAAAAAAAGCAGCAGATAAAGATAAGTAAAAATGGTGTGGCTTTGTTTTATTATGGTGATTTTTCCAATATGTTGTTCCTTATAGAATATATTTTCGTGTAGGTTGTATTCATGGTAAAAGTTAGCCCAACTTGGGTCTGAGGAATCACCAAGTCGCAATAGTTCTTTTCCTGTTTCATCAGAAACTGTCAGAGAACGATAATGGTAGAACTCACGGGCTTGGTTTAGGTATTCCTTCTGGAGATCAATATCGACTGCCCAGATAGCGTTCGAAATAATCTGAGCATTTTTTTGTAGATTCTGTTGTGCTTCCTGATGTTTTTCTTTTTCGTTCCATATAATGAACAGGCTCAGAATGAACAGGGTGGTAAACATGGTAATTCGAAAGATCCAGTTTATCCGCTGTGACAAATTACGCATGGGATTATACATAGTTTGCTCCGATTAAAGTGATACTCACTTTTAATTCAAAATCCCCTTTAGACAAAACAATGTCGCAAGTATTTTGCAGTCGTTCATCAACGGTTAGCTCTGTTGGTCTTATGTCTGGCAGATAAATGGTTATACTTAAATAAGATGCAAAACAGGTTCCTGGCACCCTTTTCAAAAATGTAATTTTAGGGCACTTTGTTAAGCTGCTCATGATAATATTCTTGAACCAGTTTTTGATGATACGCCTTGTCCGTTTCATCGAGCCAAAATTGATAATAACTATTGAACTCTGCCAATGTCCCTTCCGCCTTTAGGATCGTATTGAGTTTGCCTACCAAGTTTTGACCCCAATCATTCTTGGGAACTCCAAAAAAAACTGGAATAAAGCGAACCATTTTGGCGACCTGTAAAGCTTTCAAATCGGCTTCTAAGTCAGCGTACTTAATCTCGACAGGAAAACCAAAGGCCGAGTCAATTCGGCCATTTTTTACCATCTCTAACAAACCTAAATGGTTGGCACCTGAACGAACATGAAAGACATTAGTGTCTTTATATTTTTTTATCATTTCATCCAGAATTCCGTAATAAGAACGCCCCTTCGAAATACCAATCTCAAACAGTCCGGAGTTACACATAGCTTCTATATCAACCGTTCCATCACTCAGTAAAAACGGCTGATATTTCTCTATGTCAACGCGACGAATTATTAACCTATTTGGCAATATCAAATAGCTGGCAATGTCTGAATAGAGGATATATTGTTCACGTTCAGGTGTCTTAAAAAACGGGGTTGCTACTCCTGGGTTCTGTTTTTTTAACTCAACTAAAATACGACTATAGTTTGCGACTTTATAGGTATAATCATATTCCGGCATACGTTGGATGATATACTTCCCAATTCGGTCATCAATCCCATTTCCCTTGGATTGTCCATCAAGAATCAAATAGGGCGGAAAGTCTGTTTGATACCAAGTAACTAGTTCCTTTGCTTCAATAACCTGTGTAAAAAGAGAAACAGATGTTGCTGGTTCGATCTTGCTCTGCTTGTCTGCAGCCTGTGCTGAATAGGGAAAAAAAGGTAAACTAAGTATAATCGCAATCAATAAAGCGACTGAAACGATTTTTGAAATGACTACATTTTTATACTTCATATCGCCATTACCTCCTAAAGCCGCCCCTAAATCAAACCCTTATATCTAGGATAGCAGATTGTATGAATGACTACTGTTGGCCGGAAGCATCGGTAGCGGCATAGACAGTTCAAAACCGTCAAGTGTGGTAGCTATATCTATGGCATTCGAGTCAATCATCGGCAAGCACCTTGTGAAGGGTATCGAAATCAAACTCATCCACGTACATCTTTAATGTGTCGGCAAGTTCAGGAAGCACCTTATGGACATCCTCTATCAAGGCATACGATGCTTCTACATCAAGGAGAGTAACAGCCTCTTCCAGATCACTGCGCAACTGCTCCGGAAGTGAAGATACCAGTGCTTTTTCTTTTGCCATATCCAACGGCTGTTTTACAGGAGAGGAGGCACTCTCCGCCGCAGTTTTATAGATATAAGAGACGTCCAGGTGCTTCTTCATGCAGTCGAATATCTCATGAGCCTGAAATGGCTTGTGCAGCACTTCATCACAACCTGCATCCAGGATACTCTTTCGCTGCTCTTTGAAGGCGCTGGCAGTGATGGCTACGATCTTGACCTGATCACCACCGGGCAATGCACGAATTTGAGTTGTGGCTCCAAAGCCATCCAATACCGGCATACGTATATCCATCCAGATGAAGTGGGGTTGCCACTGTTTAAACTGAGAGACCGCCTCTTCACCATTTTCCGCCTCCTGCACCTTAAAACCAGCCTGATTAAGCAGGCTGATAAGCAATAGTCGATTCTCGGGGTTGTCCTCCACAACCAGAATGCGCCACTCAGTTTGACCCGGCTCCAATCCTGTAACTTCCGGCAACGTTGCCGAGACACTTTTAACACCATCTGCCTCAGCCAATGCAACAGGAAACTCAACCTGGAATAGCGTACCCTTGCCTACCGTACTCTCCACGCGGATATCATCACCCATCAACTCCAGATACAACTTGGTAATGGCCAGCCCCAATCCAGTGCCCTTAACAGCAGTGGAGGAGTGCCCTGCCTGGACAAAAGGTTCAAAGATATGCTCCAGTTGCTCCGGCGGGATTCCCGGACCACTGTCCTCAATCTCAATTTGTAGAGTCACCACTTCAGGGGCATTTTCAATCGGAGCGGTGCTGACCCGCAGTGCAAAGCCTCCCTCCTGTGTGAATTTGGCTGAGTTGCCCAGCAGATTGATGAGTACCTGACGAATTTTTCCGGGATCGGCCTTGATGTAGCGTGCCAGATTCGGATCAAGTTCCAGATTGAAACTCAGGTCTCTGCTTTGGGCACGCATCTCAAACATGTTGCCGATTTCCTGAAGCAATTGAGGTAGATCGAATGCCTCCGGCTCCAAATCCATACCTCCAGCATCGATCTTAGAGAGATCAAGCACATCATTGATCATTAACAGCAGGTGTTCGCCACTGCGATTGATAATTTCAAGTTTATCCCGTTGACCCCGGGTTGACTCGGGGTCTCGAGCCAGCATGCTGGAAAAACCAAGCACAGCGTTGAGAGGGGTGCGCAGTTCGTGGGACATATTGGCCAGGAAGATTGACTTGGCCCGGTTTGCAGCTTCAGCCTCCTCCTTGGAAAACAGTAACAGGGCCTCGTACTTTTTCTGATCGGTGATGTCATGCATGGATACGACAGCCCCGAGCTTATTACCACTCTCATCCAGCAAAGCCTTGCCGGAAGCCAGCATAAAATGGTCATTGCCATGTTTCTGGGCAATGACCATTTCGACATCTTTCACTTCATTTTCCTTAAAGGCACGGTATAGGGGGATTTCCTCCATCTGCATGGGAGTCTTCCCATCGGCCAGATAGAGATCATATTGATCAGCCCACTGATCAGGAGGAAGATTTTTCTGGTCAACACCGTGGAATTCGCGGGTAGCCCTGTTGAACAGACTAAGCATGCCGTTTTCATCACAGGCCACGATCCCGTCAGCCACATTATCCATAACTGCGGCCATGAAAGACTGTTGTTTGATCAACTCTCTGTTGGCCGCTTCGGCGTCTTCCTTGGCCCTTACAAGAGCGTCTTCATTCTCTTTCTGTTCGGTCACGTCTAGCACATAACCATCAAGAAAGGATGCTTCTTCTCCTTCACGTTGAAAATAGACGCCTATTTCACGTACCCAATGTATCGAATTATCAGCGACTATTATGCGATAGGTTAAATCAAAGACCTCTTTCCTCGCCACAGCCTTCCCGATGGTTTCAACCAGATAATTCAGATCATCAGGGTGAGTCAGCTGAGACCAGTTGCGCGATCCATTCATGAACTCTTCCGCAGAGAAACCAGTCATCTCCTTTACGCCTGAGCTGAAATAGACAACAGGCCAGTTCGGCTCATCTTTTACACGCCAAAAGACACCGGGAATGTTGTCCATAAGCACTCGATAATCAGCATCTAAACTTGCCAGCTCCTGTGTAACCGTTTCCCATGTATTGTCACTTGCCTGCCTCGCAGAAACGTCATTGAAGCGCTGAAGGGCCTCAAACAGTTCCCGTTTGGAAAAACTTTCATAGTTACCCTGGTTGATATCAACTTGAGCATTCATGGGGTCATAACTCTGCTGAAACTATGGTTATAAGAAGTCGGCGCGGAGTCCGCCTCGATGATTTTTATTCGTTCCTTACGAATATCACCGTGGTATCTTTCATCGGCATGCAACGCTTGAAGTGCATCGGCAGCGGCTACAGCAACTTTTAAAAAGTCATGGAGCGGCATAGGTAGTTCACAACCGCCAAGTGTGGTTGCTATATCTATGGCATTTGAATCAATCATCTGCAAGCACCTTATGAAGGGTATCGAAATCGAACTCATCCACGTACATCTTTAATGTATTGGCAAGCTCCGGAGCCACTTTTTGAACATCCTCTATCAAGGCATACGATGCTTCTACATCAAGGAGAGTAAAAGCCTCTTCCAGATTGCTGCGCAACTGATCTGGAAGTGAAGATACCAGTGATTTTTCTTTCGCAATATCTGTCACCTGTTTTACAGGAGAGGAGGCACTCTCCGCCGCAGTTTCATAGATATAAGAGACGTCCAGATGCTTCTTCATGCTGTCGAACACCTCATGAGCCTGAAATGGCTTGTGCAGCACTTCATCACAACCGGCATCCAGGATACTTTTTCGCTGCTCTTTGAAAGCACCGGCTGTTAAGGCCACAATCTTAACCAGATCTCCACCGGGAAGTTTTCGAATTTGAGCTGTGGCTCCAAAGCCATCCAACACCGGCATGCTCATATCCATCCAGATGAAGTGGGGCTGCCACTGTTTAAACTGAGAGACCGCCTCTTCACCATTTTCCGCCTTCTGCACCATAAAACCGGCCTGATCAAGCAGACTTGTCAGCAGCAGTCTATTCTCTGGGTTATCCTCCACAATCAGAATGCGCCACTCAGGCTGATCCGGCGCAAGGCCCAGCACCTCAGGGCTCTTCTCCTTGGCCGCTCCGGCTGCACGCTCCTCGGCCAGTGCGACTGGCAGTTCGACCCGGAAGGTTGAGCCCACTCCGAACGTACTTTCAACAGTGATGGTTCCACCCAACAAATCCACGAAGGATTTGCATATCGCCAGCCCAAGTCCTGTGCCTTTGGTACCACTGCTGGAGGCTGCTGCCTGAACAAAGGGATTGAAGATATGCTCCTGTTGCTCTGGCAATATCCCCGGGCCGCTATCCTGTATTTCGATCCGTAGCATGACCATGGCGGGATCATCTTCTACCGGCTCTGTGCGGAAACGCAGCAACACCCCCCCCTCGGTAGTGAATTTCACAGCATTGCCGAGCAGGTTGATCAGAATCTGACGCAGTTTGCCGACATCGCTCTTGATGAATCGGGCCATGTCCGGCTCGAGTTCCATTTCAAACTGCAGTCCGGCGCTCTTGGCACGACCCTCAAACATGCGCCCGATGTCCCCTAGTATCGCCGGTAGATCGAAAGCCTCCGGCTCCATATCCACACCTCCAGCTTCGATCTTGGAGAGGTCAAGCACATCATTGATCATTGACAGCAGGTGCTCTCCACTGCGATTGATAATTTCAAGTTTATCCCGTTGATCCCGGGTTGACTCGGGGTCGCGAGCCAGCATGCTGGAAAAACCAAGCACAGCGTTGAGAGGGGTGCGAAGTTCGTGGCTCATGTTGGCCAGAAAGAGGCTCTTTGCCCTGTTTGCGTCTTGGGCTTTTATTTTGGCCTGATTAAGCCGTTTATTGGATAGTTCCAGGATGGATTTATTCTTAATGAGTCTGAGAAATAGGTAGAATACCGAATGAACCAGAGATAAAAAAAGCAGTAGATAAAGATAAGTAAAAATGGTGTGGCTTTGTTTTATTACGGTGATTTTTCCAATATGTTGTTCCTTATATAATATATTTTCGTATAGGATGTATTCATGGTGAAAATTAGCCCAACTTGGGTTTGAGAAATCACCAAGTTTCAATAGTTCTTTTTCTGTTTCATCAGAAACTGTCAGTGAACGATAATGGTAGAATTTACGGGCTTGGTTTAGATATTCTTTCTGGAGATCAATATCGACTACCCAGATAGCGTTTGAAATAACCTGAGCATGTTTTTGTAGATTCTGTTGTGCTTCCTGATATTTTTCTTTTTCGTGCCATAGTATGAACATGCTCATAATCAGCATGGTGATAACTATTGAAATTTGAAAGATTCGATTCATCCGCTGTGACAAAATAGGTATGGGGTCATTTATAATCCGCTCCGATTAAAGTGATACTCACTTTAATTCAAAATTTCCTCTCGACAATACAATGTCGTAAGCATTTTTCAGTCGTTCAACAACTTTCAAGTCTATCCGTTTACTGGCCGTTATCCATTCATTGGACTCAGTCGACTTCGCACTGCCCAAGATAACCATCGCTCCCAACCTTTCCGAGCCCATGTCTTGCTGACATAGTGCCAGGGTGACATTGCAAACTCTTTGATCGCCCAAGCACGGGCACTCTTCAGTGTACTTTCACGCAATTCCTTGAGCGTTGCCTTTTTGCGGTCACTGCCCACATACAGCACTGTGCCTGCTTTCGAGCCTGATCTACCGTCATAGCTGGAAACGTACCGCTCTTGCATAGCGATACGCCTGGTCATCCCGCCCACTTGTGGTGTGAACATGGAAGGACTTTGTACCCTTGGGGGTGATGGTAAGACCAAGGCGAGGCTGCTTGGTATCGAGATAGTAGGCCCTGCCTGATTCAGGAATCGGCAGTGCCTCTAATGATTTCTTTGTGAAATTGAGCTTTTCGGCCATTGCTCAAACTCCTACCCTAAAATAATAATGCACATTTGATGCACATCTATTTACCTATATTCCTCAATTCTTGCTTGTTAATTTCTATTATAGGTTGTAGATGTTGTATTTTTTGAGTATTTAAAGAGATTCAATCGAGAAATATGTATAGGTGGGAGTGGGAGGTGAAGCTACCGCAGTTTGATAGCTCTGTATTCCTGATCTCTGGTCAGAGCGTAAAGAATGGTGATGAGCGGTTGGTGATTCTGAAGCAAATTTATTGAGGGATTCAGATCATGAAATAAGCATCCTGCTTATTGATTTTTATTCCCTAGCTGCCTAGGGAGTATCAGACTCAAATAGACTAATGAAGGATTATTTTGAGCTAATGTCTATTTTTTAGCCGTAATAGCTATTTAACACCGTTTTCCTAACGTCCGCATCTGCCACCTCTGCCCCGCTCTCGGCCAGACCTGGCCTAGGCATGCCTGTGCCCTACCTGCACCTTTTCTGGCCCACTGAAGCTGACTCTGGGACTTACCACTCCCAAGAACTGCGAAGTTAGATACTTTCAAGACATTTCGGTACAAGTTCGGTGCATTTTCGGTTAAAGATCGGTTTGATAAATTCATATCTGAATGAATTTAATCGACTTTTCAAATAATAGTGCCGATTTTTAACATCAAAAACATTCAGTATAGGTTCGGTTTGCAGATTTGAAGAACGCACCCAAGTTAAACCTCTTAGGAATCTTCAGGTTTCAACGTCAGGATCCAACTGTATCTGGTACTGTTAATCACTAGGTCGGCGGTTCGAGCCCGTCCCGAGGAGCCATATTAGAATCAAGGGGTTACGTTAATTCGTAGCCCCTTTTTTCATTCTTGGGGCTGGTGACTTTGGGGCATAGCGGAAAACATAGCTAGAAGTGCTGCTAGTACTCTACCCCTGCCCTATGGGCCAGCAGTAAGCTATCGAGATACGATCCTTCCAGGCTGATCCTCAAGTGGGAGCCCTCCATTGGCAATCTTGAGAGCATCTACCCAACGGGGTTCGATTCATTTCCTTCTACTGTGACATATTGCCACTCATCAAAAGTCAGACGATATTGATCCTGTGCTGTAAAAAAATGAAATCGGATATATCCTTACCAATATAAGTCACATAATTGGGAGGCCAATCTATGGTTTCTGTCAAACGGATTACGCTGGATGTTCTTAAGCCTCATCATCCTAATGCGTTGGAGTTTTCCCAGGCCATCGCCGAGGTTGGTTCCGACTACCTTGTGCGTTTAAAGGTTCTCGAGGTGGATGAGAATACTGAGACATTGCAAGTCATAGTGGAAGGTCGAGCTATCGATTTCGAGGCCATCCAAACCACTATCAGCAACCTGGGAGGATCCCTTCACAGCATTGATGAGGTGGTAGTCCAGAGCAAGTCAGATACAGAGTAGGATCATAGCCCAGTGCGACTACTAAAACAGGCAAATTTTTTACTACGCATTACAGGTTCCAGCGGAATTGCCAGACGCTATTTTGTAGTCAATGGTTTTGATGGAGCGCTTACCATGCTAGGCCTTATTGTAGGCTTTCTCATCGGTACGCCAGTAGAGCTCTCCGTGGTAATTAGTGCATGTCTAGGTGCAGCAATTGCTCTTGGAATGAGTGGTATCAGTAGTGCCTATGTGAGTGAAATGGCAGAACAGCATCGCGAGTTGGCTAAGCTAGAGGCAGCTATGATAAAAGATTTACAAAATAGTGCACACGGTGAGGCCTCACGCTGGGTTCCGAGGCTTATTGCCCTAGTTAACGGTGCCGCACCATTCATTATTTCGCTGATCATTATTTTTCCGCTGATGTTGTCGAATAGCGGAATCGTTCTGCCTATACCTCCCCTTCATGCAGCTATTATCATCGCTCTGTTTCTTGTTTTTTTACTGGGTGTCTACTTGGGCCATATTTCGGGAATCTCATGGGTAAGAAGTGGAATCCAGACGCTATTGACCGCGTTAGTAACAGTCATTTTCATCTACCTATTGTCAGCAAGTTAATGTGAGCCTAGGGGGTCTAAAGAGAACTGCTCACTTCACCTATTCAAAATAGTAGATAGGACCCGAAGGGAGCCCCGAGTTTCCCGCATGGCCCACTAGATCCCTTTTATATATTGCGTGTCTGTCGTTGGAGAAATATGTTGGTGGATCGTCTTTGATGATTCTAATTCATCATTCAGATGATTCTCAAACATCTTAATGATTGCTCGTTTATCTGCAGTAACTTTTGTATCGCTCTTTACATCTCTTAGATCGAGAAAGAGAGAGTCAAAGAGGTTTGGAATGTCACGAGTAATATCTGTGTTTAGGAAATTGTTCTCGTTATGAATATCATGATAACGACCCTTTTGTTTGTTAATAAAGAAAGAGACCCCTTTCAAATTCGTGATGAACGAAGATTTCTCACAACGCTGAATGCAGGCGTTATCCACTATATACTTCTTGCAGCCGGTGACCTGGTGAAAGAAGCATGCCTTACTGGTCATTAGTACAATAGGGTGGTAAATGCTGTAGAACAGCCTGAAATTATCAGGCTTTTTAATACGTTTGATCTGATTTTTATTAATCTCATTTGAAATAAAGGAGCCTGTGCATCCAAAGTTTTCCTTAAGAGATAGCAGGCTAAATGAATTAACGGTATTCATATAAGGGCCAGCAACCCATGGAATTCCCTGTCGATAGGCTTCGTAGCCAATTCCAGAATTATTACTGACAATATATTTTGGATTAATCTGAGTTAGTATATAGAGTGCTGTTTGATACTCTTTCCCTATTAAAATGGCGGGAAACCAGGGAATTAAACGGCTGTTGCGATTAAATACCTCAATAAACTCATTGCCACTATTTTCAAAGCTATTGGGAAGTTCAAACATAATCTCAGCAGATGAGTCCCCGCAAAGATCCAAGTCATCTTGAGAAGAGATTAAAACTGAGAGAGATGGAACAATTTCAACTTCATCCTGCCCATCAAGACGAGGAAGATTAATTGGAGGAACGCTCTCTATTGATCCGTTGAGTTAAAATAATATTCTGTTTTTAATTAATGTAAGTTCTTTGAAGGGAATGAATAGGCCGCTCTGTAGATCGGTTAAATCTACATTATGAATAAAATACTCCGTTTCATTGATTGCTTTTAAGCGCGAGTGAAGCTGCTCGGAAGTAAGTGCCTGAGAACGCGACTTTTTGCCTTTTGAGTCAGAAATTTCATCACTACTAGCCGCCGTGGCTCTATCAAGATGAGTCTCAGAAAGAAGCTCAAAAGTTGATTCAGATGTTTTGATTGTTACCTTCAGGGGGGAGCCATATGTTCCGGAAATATAAATTGATAACGGCGCCTTCTCAATGCTTAATTGATCAATCCTCTCCTTAACATCATCAATGATCTCAGTCTTAATATCGTACAGTTCTCTTTTGGCTGTGGTTAAATTCTGAACTGTTGTCCCACCAATCTTTTCGGCCCTATGAATGGCCGAGTTGTCCCGTGGGTTGTCGATGAATGTATCCCGGCCAACCTCACCCTTCAGAAACGAGTTTGATAAATCGCGATTAAATACTTTTCGTAGCGCGCTGTTGTCACCACTTATCTGGTCCTGTTCGTAAAATTGATCAAGCTGATTTCTCCATGTATCAACCACTGTGTATACATAGTGATATTTCTTGATCCTGCCCTCAATTTTAATCGAGTCTACCTTGGCATCCGCTAGCTCCCTTAGATCGGAATAGGTAGAGTTGTCTTTAATATTAAGAGGAAAATCTATACCCTCATCCGTGGTTAAATATTGATCTCTACAAGGCTGGCTACAGCGGCCACGGTTTCCTGAGTTACCACCATCTACAGAGCTCATATAACAGAGACCAGAAAACGAGACACAGTTTGAACCGTGAACAAAAACCTCTGTCAGCAGATCGTGTTGATGAGCCGCAGCCGTTAAATTTCTGATCTCATCAAGGTTCAATTCACGAGATAGATTAACCCGCGTAACATTGAGCCGATTTAAGAATTTTATCTGCCCTTCGTTGTGAGTCGTTAACTGGGTAGAGGCGTGAATCTTAAGCGTTGGATAATATTTATTGAGGATATAGAACAGCCCAAGATCCTGAATGATGATGCCATCGAGTTTGGTATTGACCAGTTTGTTCAGTAGTCTAATCAGTGCGGGAAATTCGCTCTCAACGATAATGATATTAACCGTTAGAAATAGCTCGCAGTTGTTCTGGTGAGCAAGTCGCAATATGCCGGTGAGGTTCTCAAATGTAATATTCTTCGCACGGCCTCTGGCATTAAACTTATCCAGGCCACAATATACGGCGTTAGCACCAGCCAGGATGGCCGCCTTAATAGAGTCAATATCCCCACCGGGAGCAAGTAATTCAATATCTCGTTTCATGCGGGCAATTATAACTCAAGTTTCGGAGTTCAAATGACGTAAAAGGTCTTGGATAGGCCGTCCCTTCTCCCTCAGGGAGAAGGAAAGGATGAGGGAAATCAGGAGAATCAAAGCATTAGCTTTTCAACTCCCATCACCCCAACCCTCTCCCTGTGGGAGAGGGGGCTAATGAACTCCGAAACTTGAGTTATAACTAAACATGCCGTGAATATTGGTCTTTTTATTGCGACAGCAGATCCTGTGGAGATGACAAGAAGATTGCGAAACCATCGATCCAGGCAGGCAATGCCTTGTGGCGGGATCGGTCCAGTCCGCCCAGCGCCTGGGCACATCGCTTCATTTTCTCCTCTGAAAGAGACCGATGCATCCACCAGCCCCCCGTCTCCACCTCATCGGTAACGGCCACAATGGACAAGTCGTTGTACTCTGCCCATTTCCGCGCCAGTGGCTCCGCTGTCACGGCTACATAGACATCACTGTGCAGCAGCATACTCAGCGTCCCAATGTGATTATCAACGTAATAAAAGGCATCCCGCTGCTCCGTTACACCGGCATCATGTAATAGCTGCAGTGGCAACTGGTAACCGATCAACGATTTTTTACCCATAAAGGCAATCCGCTCCCCTTGGAGTGTATTTAGATCATCAATACCGGTGGAGGCGTGCACCAGGATCGCACCTCTTACCGACAGTTCCCCCTGAAGTGTCTTCGCTCTTGCAATGAGTCGGTAATTGGTTCGCTCATATTTGGCTATGGATACTGGCCTGGAGTCGAACAAAAGCTGTGCTGGGGCCTCACTGGAGGCGTCATGAAAAATGGCACTGCATCCCTCCTCGCTCAAGGCTGTAAGAAGGTTACGCATATGGTGTTTACCGGTTTTTCCACCGTCGTCATGATCGACTTTAACGGTCACAGAAGCCGAATCAGCAAGCACCTCAGCTGTCGATGTAAGGACGGGGAGCAGCAGGAGAAAAAGAGCAACGGTGGGCAGCATTCGGGATAGATCCATCGTGGGTCACCTTGCTTCGTTCACTGAGAGATACTCTTGTATTAAGAGAAGAGTAGCCACCCCTTCTTATAACATCCAGAGGTATTGGCCGAATTGAGAAGTTGAATTCTTTGATACAGATAACAGCATTTTACAACTCAAGCTTCGGAGTTCAAATGACGCAAAAGGCCTTGGATAGGCCGTCCCGAGGAGCCATACAAAACAAGGGCTTAGCCGGCAACAGCTAAGCCCTTGTGCTTTTGGGGTAGTAAAGCCTACTAACCAGCGCTCTTATCTGTCTCCAGCCCCTCCATAGACGCCAAGAGCGACTGATACACCTTGAGCATGCGGGTTTCATGCTGACTCTTGGGCGGAGTGTGTCGGGCTAACTGCTCCTTGTAAAACGAAATTCGCTCTGATGCCGTCATCTTCCTTGCGTTCTGCATAGCCTCTCCTTGTACTGATACTTCTCCATACTATGACTATAGTCCTCACTTCCCCACCTGTATGCTTCAATATCGCCGAAAGAGAAGTAAGAATATCCCTACCCGCAAGGCACCAAAGAAGAGCGTCCCCCACAAACCTATAGGACGTCCCTTACTCACAAGCACCGGCATCGAACCCATCAACTGAAACAGCCGCCATCCAAGAGTAAGCCAGGATGGCGGCTGTTTTAAGTTTAGTTGGTTTGATTAAGGTCAGAGCGTCTTGCTTAGTGTAAAGACACCACGAATGTCACCGGCTTTGAAGCCGCGCGCCTTGTCGTAAGGGTAGAGTGCGTCAAGCTTCTGGGTGACCTGAGGCTTGATCTCTGAGCCGTGACAGCCAAGGCAGAGTTCAGCCGTTGGGATAGCCTTCATGTAACGGAAGGTTTTCTTTCCGGCTACCTCAACCACCTCTGAGTGATCGATCTTCTTTGGGGTATCGATCTTTTTATCATTCAGCCGGTCTCTAACGTACCGGCGCTATAAATCACGGGTTTTCCGGGGTACTCCAAGCAGTATTACCGTCCATCCACCGCAGGCACAACCAGTACCATAGAGTGATGGGGATCATCATTGCAAACCAGCTCCAGTCATCGATCAGAAACAGAGTTTCAATCAGCTCGCTGCCGCTGATCAGGTTGACCCAGGGTACGCAGTAGAGGGTAAAAATCAGGCAGCTCCAGATGAGTATCATCGCCCCCTTACGGGTCTCGATAGCTGAGAACGCCAGAAACACCCACAGAGGTATCTTATCCGTTTTTTCCATCGTTAAGTTCCTTTATCAATAGTCCTATTACACTCACGGAGCACCAAGGATGTGTGAGGTATTTACCAACACATAGGAGCTGATTCTAAAGGAAAATAGAGGCATCACAAAGCACTCATATTCAGAAGAATTTTCCCATGGAATGAATATCCAACGGTGCACTACCAAAACACTCCACATGGGTTGATATTCAACTAGACTTGAAGGCAGACCGGAAAGATGGAGTAGCAACAAGGATGGAAGCAGGAGGACAGCCCGGGAAGTATAAAATGCAGGTCCCCAGCGGATTCAACAGGTTGAGTATAAGGGCCTACAGTTTTTTGTTGGCCGCCACCCTACTACTGTCACTCATCCTTTATCTGCTGATCGTGGAGAGTGTAACGGAGAGTACCTTTGCCCTTGAGGATAAGTATGCTCAAGAATTGGTAAGGGGAATTGAGCTTGACTTGGAGAGTAACGGTGCCTGGCTTAAGCAGCATTATGAGTCAGAGAAGGGGCGTCGCATAGATCAACTAAGAAACATGATTAATGCCGCACGCAGCATCACAAAACGACACCATGAAAAACAAGAAGAGGATGGCCATGCCACAGATGATGAGTCCAAATCTCACAGCTTGCAGCTGATCAGTAGCCTGAGATTCAACAAAAATGACTACGTCTGGGTCATCGATACCAAAGGTATCACCCTCACCCACCCCAATCCAAAACTGGTTGGCCGAGATGTCAGTGGTCTAAAGGATCCTACGGGTAAATTTGTCATCCGCCCTTTCCTCGAGCAACTGAAGCACCAGGAAGAGGCGATCAACCACTACCTCTTTCCCCGTGCCGGCTCCGACCTCCCTGTCGAGAAGGTCTCTTACGCAAAAATGTACAGACCCTGGGGCTGGATCATCGGTAGCGGCGTCTATCTGGATGATGTGCGTCAGGAGGTGGCAATCGCTAAAGCAGCACTGGTAGACCGCCTGCGCAAGCAATTGCAGGAGGTCACCCTCGGCAACACAGGCTATGGTTACATCTTCTCCGGTAAAAAGCGGATGGTTATTCATCCGGATGAAAAACTGGAAGGTATTGATCTGAGCCAAATTCCCAATCCCGCTTCGGGTCGGTCGCTTGTAGACGAGATGATTGAAGCACATAAGCGTGGGGAGAAATCCTACACCTACCTATGGAACCACCCCAACGATCTAAAAAATCACAGACATGAGAAAATCGCCTGGTTGGGCTATTCCCCCTCTCTGGACTGGTATATCGCCACCTCCATCTATCCTCAGGAGATCAGCGACAAGGCCAATGCCATTGCCCGCAGAATCACCCTGATTGCCGGTCTGACCATCCTCTTTCTCGCCTCCCTTGCGGCTATCGTGATCCAGAGAGGCTTTGCTCCCCTCAACCGGTTGGCTGAAATTGCCAGAGAGGTGAGCCTGGGCAGATACCATCACCAGATCGATATCCACAGGAATGATGAGATCGGCCTGCTGGCCCACACCTTCGATAGCATGCTGGCCCATATTCGGCTGGATATCGATAAGCTCACCGACAAGAGTGACCATCTGCAGGAGGAGAAGGAGGCGGCGGAAGCATCGGAGCAGGCAAAGGATGTGTTACTGCAACAGATTGAGTGCTCCCGTAGGGAGCTCAGTCATCTGGCCAATCATGACCCCCTCACTGGTTTGCCTAATCGCCACCTGTTCCAGCTGCGGCTGGAGAAAGCCATCACTAAAGAATCTCGGCTGGCACTGCTGTTCATCGACCTCGACCGCTTCAAAAACATCAATGACAGTCTGGGGCATCCCGTAGGTGACGAGTTGCTCTGTGCCGTCACTAAACGGTTCCAACTACGCCTGCGCCGTGAAGATCTGCTGGCCCGCCTTGGCGGCGATGAATTTATTGTCTTGATCAACCACCAAATAAGCCATGAAGAGGCAATAGCTGTGGCTACAGCATTAATCGATTGCCTCAAGGAGTCGTTTATCCTATCGCAAAATCATGGCCTGTTTGTAGGCGCCAGTATCGGTATCAGCTTCTATCCTGACGATGGTGATGAGGCGCACCAGTTGATCAAGAATGCTGACGTTGCCATGTACAAGGCAAAGGAGCGTGGTCGTGGACGTTTCCACTTCTACTCCCGTGAACTTACCAGTGATGTCTCCCTGCGTCTGAATATGGAGACACGGCTACGCAATGCCCTGGATCAGAATGAGCTGACACTGGTTTATCAACCACAGTATGACCTTGCCGAGGAGCGCATCATCGGTGTCGAAGCACTGGCTAGATGGCATGATCATGAGCTGGGAGAAGTATCTCCAGCAGTGTTCATTCCCCTTGCCGAGGAGTGTGGATTGATAGGTAGGGTTGGCCAATGGGTTGTAGGTGAGGCGTCCCAGCAGCTCGCTCTATGGCGTGAGAACGGGATCGGAGACATTACCATGGCATTCAACCTTTCAGCTATGGAACTGCGTCAGAGTGACCTGGTGGAGCGTACAGCCTCGGCAGTCGAATCACTCGACCTCTCCCCCGATCAGTTTGAGATTGAGATCACAGAATCTGCATTGATGCAGGATATCGAAAAGTCACTTACAACTCTTGAGTCTCTTGCACAACTGGGCTTCTCATTGGCAATTGATGACTTTGGCACCGGCTACTCCTCCCTTGCCTACCTGAAACGACTCTCAATACATAAACTTAAAATTGATCAGGGCTTCATCGCGGACATTCCGCAGGACAAGGATGACATGAAGATAGCCGCCACCATTATTGCCATGGCCAGACAGCTTCATCTGAAGGTAATCGCGGAAGGCGTGGAGACAGCCGAACAGGAGGCATTTCTTAAGGCAAACGGCTGCGACGAAGCCCAGGGGTTCTACTTCAGTCGCCCGTTGTCACCAGAGGCACTACTTGCGCTATTGCGTGGGTAGAAGCGAACTATAATCAATCCAACGAAGGATAAATTGGCTAATCGCTTCGGCATCGTTGATATCAAGCTGTGGCAACTCAGTCTGAGCACCCAGATCACCATCGGCTGCCACTGCGATAATCTCTGCATCTTGAGGAAAAATAAGGGGTTTATTTCTGCTCGGCCGGTGCAGCTCGATCTTGGGTAGCCGCTCATGCTTGAACCCCTCGACCAAAATCAGGTCGAGGTTTCTCTGATCCAAATGCTCAATCATATCCTGCAGCACCGGATCACCCGTCTTTCCGGTCTCCACCATCAGCGCCCAGCGTTTGCCGGAGGCGACTAACATCTCATCCGCCCCAGCTTTACGCAGTTCATAGCTATCCTTCCCCGGTTTATCGATATCAAAGTCGTGATGGGTGTGCTTCACCATACCGATACGTAAACCTCGACTTTTCAACAGGGGTAGAAGCTTTCTCAACAGGGTGGTTTTACCAGTGCCGCTATAGGCGGCGAAACCGAGAATGGGCACCTGTGCCGTTACTTTTTCTCTATCTTCCATTACTTCCAAATACGCTTTTCAATAGGTCCGTGGTACGGGCAACAGGATCTTTACGAATCATACGCTCCTGCTCAGCAAGTTTAATGAACAGTCCATCCAGTGCCTTGGCGGTGACATGTTTGTCCAGATCAAGGCTGCTCATATCAACATAGGAGCTGAGAAAACCGGCACGGCCCACCAGTTGCTTATAAGCCGATGTCACTCCCGCCTCACGGGTCGCCTGCTGTATGATCGGCAGTATGGCGGCTGTGAGTCGCCCGCTGCTCTTACTTTTGAAGTAATCAGTGGCCGCGCTGTCACCACCGTTGAGTATGCCCCTTGCATCGTCAAGACTCATCTCCCTGACCGCCTGACTAAAAATGGTAAGTGTCTCTGGTACCGCCTGTTCAGCAGCACGGTTCATGGTCTCTTCAAACTCATCTACCAGAGCACCCTGCCCCAATGAACGCGCACCTTTTGCTATGCTCTTTAACATTCCCGGCATAGGAATTCTTACCTGCCCATCATTAAGATAACCGCCTTCACGACTCAAAAGTTCGATCGCTTTCTCCGCACCGATACTCAGCGCCTCCTTGAGACCACGAATCACCTGATCATCTGAGAGTGATGACGTTATAGAAGGAGTGGACTTCTGTTCACCCAGTACTTCACCCGCCGACTTGAGGAGATCCTGCCAGCCACCCTGAGCAGCGCCGGTCATAAGCAGACAGGCAACTGAGAATGCAGTGTATAGTTTGGTTGAGTTTTTCATAGTTAACTACCCTGTTTCTAAACAGATCATACGGTTCAGCCGCGAATGCAGCGGACAGTTACACATTATAGGACAACACCACTCCCAAAATTACTTTTAATAATTGCCTATCAACCCTCGCGGGAGGTTATTCTCACTGAGAATAAACATGATAAGGCAAGATGGGACAGCCATCTTCCCTATGACGAGAGAGTGCTTTTACTATAGCCTCTATGGATATGAAGGATTGTAGAGGTGCAGTAATACGGGGGACTCTCATTCAGGAGTGTTGGAGTTTTTAGGAGTGGAGTGGGAGGAATGGAAGTATGTCAAATATCTGACTGATCTTTCTCACCATGCAGCATATACACCAGGTCAGCCTCGCTACGACTCAAGCCTAACTCCTCTTCAAGTCGCTCTACAGTAGCACCCTGGTGTACCAGCCTGATCGCCTCTGCATAGGGACGTTCGGCATATTGCTGACTCTCCATCGACTCCTGGCGATGTGCAAGATCACGGCCCCGGCGCTCCAAACTATTGACACGCTGATCAACACCGACTGCACCGGAACAGAGTGCATTAAGGTTTTCTGACAAAGAATTTAGCCGACTCTCAGTATCAGACAGTTTCTGATTGAGCAACTTAAGCCTACCCCACTGAACGACAACCAGCAGTAGCAGAAGAAGCCCAACCACTCCGGCGATAGACCATATAACTATATCAATTGAATCGCTACTCATGCGTAATCATCAATTTTAGGGCGACCATTCTTATGCTGGTCACTTGTATCTGATGATACTCCTTCACTCTCAGTCTCACTCTCTTTCCCTTCATCGTCTTCTTCCGGCTTCCGCCGTCCCTTGTGCGGGTCAGGACGTGAAGGCCAGACCGGTTTGATCGGTGTTGGTTGATTGATTTCAGACATAGGGAACCTCTGAAGAAACCTTTACTATTTGAGTCACGCTTAACATACGCAAGATCAATAAAAAATTGTTACTGAAAGCCGACTACCACCAAGATTTTCAACACGGACACTGTGTCTCTAAATTACATGGTAATCGCTCATGACCTTTTCAGTGGCCCCTATACCTATACTTTACCGACCTCAACCCACTCATCATCAGCCAGCAACTTGTTCAGATCGACCAGAATAAGTAATTTGTTATTCACTGTCGCCACTCCCTGAATGTACTTGGAGTTCTCCTGGTTGCCAACATTAGGAGCTGGTTCCACTTCTGAAAGATGCAGATCAATCACCTCCGCAACACTGTCAACAAGAATACCAACAACCTGTTTCTCTGCTTCGATAATAACGATACGGCTGCTATTGCTGATCTCACCGGGGTTGAGGCCAAAGCGACTGCGTGTATCTATCACGGTCACTACGTTGCCTCGCAAATTAATGATCCCCAAGACGTAGGGTGGCGCACCGGGGACCGGAGCAATCTCCGGTAACCGCAATACCTCCTGCACCTGCATCACATTAATACCGTAGATTTCATCCTGCAGAAGGAAAGTGACAAGTTGGATGACCGGGTCATTGACTGCACCTTCAAATTCAGCTTCAGTCATCTAGGCTCCTCATTTTATGATTAGTCGATTCAGCCGCAAATGAACGCGAATATTGAAGTAACCAATCATTTCTGTTTTTAGTGGCCAATTATCCCTACCCTGAACTATCTATTCCTGATCAGGCATTCAGCGCAAACCACCCGATGCCCAATTTGCCCGCTCATTACGCGCCGCCATAATGATAATAGCAACCCGACGATTTTTCTGTTTTCCTGCTTCAGTGGCATTATCCGCCAGCGGCTGAAATTCACCATACCCGATGGCAGCCATGCGACTCGGCTTCACTCCCAATTTCCCAAAAAAGTGAACCACACTGGCGGCCCGCGCCGCAGAAAGCTCCCAGTTGGAGGGGAAGACGATGGTCCTGATCGGAAGATTGTCTGTATGACCTTCTACATGAATACGGTTGGGCAGCGGTTTGACGATTTTGGCCACGTCTCGCAGTGCATTAAGCGCTTCCCTTGAAAGATTAGAGCTACCGAGACCGAACAGCATCTTGCTCTTCATCTCCACCTCTATACCCTTATCCGTCTGGGTGACATTAACCAGATCCTGGTCGACAAACTGACTTAGTGACTGGTTAAGAGCATTCTCAATCTCGGGAAGAATCATCAGTGGTGCTTCGTAGGGCTCATCAACCTCGGGTTCCACCACTTCTTCAGGTGGTGGTTCTACTTCCCCTGCTGAGGGGGCAAAATCCCCCTTTATCGGCACAATGCTTTTTATCTCCTCGCCCACCTGAATTGGCTCAGCACTTTGTGCTGATGTCTGAAAAGCGTCAGTCAGTGTATCGGAGAGAACGCGATACTTACCATCGTTGACTGAAGAGATCGAATACATCACCACGAAAAAAGCAAATAGCAGCGTAATAAAGTCGGCGTATGAAACCAACCACCGCTCATAGTTTTCGTGCTCTTCTTCCCGTTTTCTACGTGCCATGACGAGTAGCTCTCTAAGTACCTCTAGTTTAAATATCCCTGTAGTTTGGATTCAATATTTCGTGGGTTCTCACCTTCAGCAATTGAGACAATGCCCTCAATGATCATCTCACGGTAGTGGGACTTAGCCAGAGCCAGCGTCTTCAATTTGTTACCGAAAGGCAACAAAAACAGATTGGCCAGACCCACACCATAGATGGTTGCAACAAATGCCGTGGCAATACCTGCACCGAGCTTGCTTGGATCAGCAAGATTCTGCATTACATGGATCAGCCCCATGACGGCGCCGATAATACCGATAGTAGGGGAGTATCCTCCCATCGACTCAAACATTTTGGCCGCTTGCATATCATGGTGTTCGGAAATATCCAGCTCAACGTCCATGATAGCGCGGATCACTTCCGGCTCACTGCCATCCACCAGTAGCTGCATTCCCTTGCGTATAAACAGATCGGGCTCTTTCTCCGCTATTGTCTCAAGACCCAGCAACCCCTCCTTGCGGGCAACATTACTCCACTGAACCATTTTCTTGATCGCCGGCCGTATCATATGCTTTGGCGGTACAAACACTGATCCCGCTTGGCGCAAAGCATGAATGAAAAGTGGCATTGGCGTCTGCAAGAGAATGGCGCCTATGGTACCGCCGAATACAATTACCAGTGCAGGCCCGTTCAACAGGGCATCGATGTGTCCACCCTCAAGGGCGTTACCACCAATAATGGCGGCAAGTGCAACTATCACACCGAGAATACTGAAATAATCCATTCTAAACCGCCTTACTCAGCATAGGGGCAATCTCATTCAAGGGCAGAACTCTGTCAGAGAGTCCCGCTTTTTCCACAGCACGTGGCATCCCAAATACGACACAGCTCTCCTCACTCTGTGACCAGACCGTTGAACCACCCTGTTTCAGCAGTTTGACCGCCTGCATCCCATCCGCACCCATTCCAGTCAGAACAATCGCCAGTATACTGTCTGGATAAATCCGTGCCGCAGATCCAAGACTGATATCAACACTGGGTTTATACACCAGCCCGTCCGTATTCTCCTTGATCCTTATTATAGTTCTACTTCCATACCTCTCCAGTATCATCTGCATCCCACCGGGAGCAAGGTATGCGTGAGAGGGTTTGAGGATATCTCCCTCAGCCGCCTCTTTAACACTAATTCGGCACTGCTGATTGAGCCGCTCTGCAAACGCCAAGGTAAAGCTTGCCGGCATATGCACCACAATCAATATCGGCAAGGGGAAGTTTACAGCAAGTGCCGATAACAGCTGCTTTATGGCAACCGGCCCACCGGTAGAAGCCCCTATGGCTACAAGTTTATAACTCCCCCTCTCTAAATAGGCAATGGGAGATGGCTTAACCACAGGCGTCGTCTGTACGCGGGTGATTTGTGCCGAAAGGCGTTTGACCGCATCACCTGTACCTATCGCCCGAATACGCCTTAATAAGGTTTCCGTCGTTGTACCCTTGCTACCGTCGGTATCAAACTGTTTTGGTAAGAAATCTGCTGCACCAGCTTCCAGGGCATCCAATGTCGCCTTAGCCCCTTGATGCGTCAGCGACGAAAACATGAGAATCGCTGTCGGACACTCCTTCATAATCCGTTTCACAGCGCCTATACCATCAAGCCGTGGCATCTCCACATCCATAGTGACAACATCAGGCCGTAGCCGCTTCACCTCTTCTACAGCACCTAGCCCGTCAGCAGCTTGTCCGACAACTTCAATTGCCGGGTCACTTTTCAGAATCTCCTCGATACGCCGCCGGAAAAAAGCGGAATCATCAACTATCAGTACACGAGTCCTTACGCTCACAATCAAGCCACCATCCAGTTGAGGTTGGCGATATAAACCATAATCGTCAGTACTCTTATGATCTGCACACGCTTCACCTAAACTGCCCCTTAATGCCTACGTGCATATTTTTGTACCAATCCAGGCACATCCAGTATCAATGCAATGCTGCCATCACCTGTTATGGTCGCACCTGCCATGCCACCCAGCCCCTGAAGCAGTGCGCCAAGGGGTTTGATCACAACCTCCTCCTGCCCGACGAGGCCGTCAACCACCAGACCCACCTGTTTTTCAGCCACATTGACTACCACAACATGACCTGAACTCTCACTGACTTCATCAGATTTTGTGCCTGCCAACCATTCACTCAGATAGAACAGTGGCAGTGCCCGGTCACGAACCAGAAGGGTGAGTTGCCCATCGACAGTATTGGAGTGAGTCAGGTCAAGATTGAATATCTCAACCACGTTGGCTAGCGGTAGAGCAAACGGCTGTCCCGCCAGCATAACCATCAGCGTAGGCAGAATAGCCAGAGTCAACGGCAGGCGGATAATAATGGTACTGCCTTTCCCCTTCTCCGACTCGATATCCACCGATCCATTCATCTGGGTGATACGAGTCTTGACCACATCCATGCCAACACCCCGACCGGAAACATCAGAGATCTCATTTTTGGTAGAGAAACCGGCCTGGAAGATCAGGTTATAACACTCTTTTTCACTCAGCCTGGTCGCCTCATCCTCGCTCATCATGCCATTGGCAACTGCCTTTTTACGCAACTGCTCGGGATCCATCCCCCTACCGTCATCGGCAATCGAGAGTATGATGTGGTCACCCTTCTGGGCAGCGGACAATACCACTTTTCCACGCCGTGACTTACCGGACCATTCACGATCATCCGGTGACTCGATACCATGGTCCACTGCATTGCGCACCAGATGCACCATAGGATCGGCGAGTGCCTCCACCAAATTCTTATCGAGGTCGGTCTCCTCACCATTGAGTTCAAGGTCGATCTCTTTTTTCAGACTCCGTGCCATATCCCTAATGACCCGGGGAAACCTGCCAAATACTTTTTTCACCGGCTGCATGCGGGTTTTCATCACCGCGTCCTGAAGATCTGATGTCACCACATCTAAGTTGGCGACAGCATTTGCCACCTCTTCATCACCCAGTTTATCTTTCAGATTTTCAAGCCGGTTGCGTACTAGTACCAACTCACCGACCATGTTCATAATACTGTCGAGCCGTGCAGTTTCTACCCGAATAGTGTTATCTGCCGCTGCAGGTGACCGTCCTCTTTCCCCACCTCCCGGTGCACTCCCTACCACCTTTTTATCTGCTAATCCGGAGGCTACAGTAGGTTCTGCTTTTGGTCTCTTGGGAGCAGCGGATTGGGGTGAGATTTGCCTGGTTTTTGCCGATGCCTTGACACTGGGCACGCCGATAAACTTACCCTTACCATGCAGTTCATCTAGGAGCGCTTCAAACTCATCTTCAGTAATCTCATCTGCAGCCACTTCGGTATTTTTCTTCTCCGCCTTCTTTTTTACCGTAGTGGCGGTGGCTGTTTTGGGCTTTGGCCTTGCTTTTGCTTTTGTTCTCGGTGCTCGCTTTTTCTTTGGCGGTGGCTTTTTGTCACTATCAGCTGAAGATGCAACCGGAACACCACCATGCTTTCCCGCCCCGTGCAACTGGTCCAACAGTGCTTCGAACTCATCCTCGGTTATCTCATCACTTTCAGCCCCCGAGGGCTCAGTGGCTACCGGTTCAGCCAACTTGGCGTCATCATCCCCGGCTTCGGCGAATTGAGCCGATTCATCTTCTGTCGGTGGTTTTTCATCGGGAGCTTTATCATCCGGCAATGATAGTGAAGCAAGAGTGTCAATAAGTTCCTGAGGAGCATGCTCAGGTTCGCTGCCTGATTTCACTGCAGCAAACATATCATTGACCAAATCAAGAACGCGTAACACCGCATCCATCAGAGAGGGATCGATGCGACGTTGGCCCTGGCGTAGAACATTAAAAACATCTTCGGCCCGATGACAGATCGTCACCATCGCATCGATATTGAGGAAGCCGGCACCACCCTTAATAGTATGAAAGCCGCGAAAGACAGCATTGAGCAGGTCGAAGTTACCCGGGTCCTGTTCCAGGTCGACCAGTTGTTCATTCAACTGTTCAAGAATATCTCCGGCCTCTGCCAGAAAGTCTTGAAGGATCTCGTCATCCATTCCAATGGCCACACGCCACCTCTAAAAACCTAAACTTGAAAGCAAATCATCTACATCATCTTGATTTTCCACAACATCGCCCTGATCGATACCCGGTACAACCGGTCCTTCCAGCCCGTGCTTTATTTCCTCTTTTTTTGGTGCATTTGCACCAGAGAGGCGAACCAGCTGCACCAGCTTGTCCTCTACATCATGCACCAATGTAATTACCCGGCGAATGATCTGACCAGTCAGGTCTTGAAAATCCTGAGCTATCAATATCTCTGACAACTTCTTGTGGAGTTCACTCGAGTTGCCTTTGACCAGAAGAAGAAACTCTCTCAGTTCACTATGAAATTGCTCCTCCTCTTCTGGAGTAGTTTCGGTCTCATTCAGTTTCTCCAGCTGCCGCGTAATAAATCTGGCTCGTGTCACCAGTAGATCAGTCAGTGGCAGACCTGTCTCTACTGCACTGAGCGAGGTATTGGCGGAATTTTCAGTCATGGTAATGACGTAACTCAACCGCTCACTTGCATCTGGAATCTCAACATGGGCCAGTGTGGAAATTTTGGCATTTAATAGAAAACTGTTGATCGCCTCATGCAACTCCCGGGTCAGCCGCCCCACCTCCTGGAATAGTTCTCTCTCCCTGCAGTCGGCCAGGTCAGAGATAATTGCCCCCGCCTCCGCTTGATTACCGGCTTCAAGCTGTACAACTAATTCTCGTGCACGACTAAGGCGCTGATCACTATTCATTCACTTCTCCGGCCATCAACCTCAAGCATCCACACGCTCAAATATTTTTGTGATCTTCTCCTCCAGGATACCGGCAGTAAACGGCTTCACTACATAACCGTTTACACCTGCCTGGGCGGCCTCAATTATCTGTTCCCTCTTCGACTCGGCAGTCACCATCAACACAGGCAAACTAACCAGATCATTATCAGATCGCACCTCCTTGAGCAGGTCGATGCCGGTCATTCCCGGCATATTCCAGTCAGTCACAAGAAAATCAAAGTGGCCCGTTTTCAGCATTGGCAGGGCGGTTGTACCGTCATCAGCCTCATGGGTATTGGTAAAGCCAAGATCCCGCAGCAGATTTTTAATAATACGCCGCATTGTGGAAAAATCATCCACGACTAGAATCTTCATATTTTTATCCAAGAAAACCTCCATACCCATCACTTCTATCACGCATCATACTTTATCCGTATCAGCCAGCCAGTCTGACAGCCTGGATCTCAACCTGAGAGTAGCCTGACTATGTATCTGGCAAACCCTCGACTCACTGACACTCAAAACCTGTCCAATTTCACGAAGATTAAGCTCTTCTTCATAATAGAGGGCAATCACCAGTCGCTCTCTTTCCGGTAATCCGGCAATTGCATCTGCCAGTGCCTCCTTGAAAGCATCTTTTTCTATTCCTTCAAAAGGCCCGGGCAGCCCCTTACCGTTGTTGGCCTGAGGTAGTTCACCCACCGACTGCAAGTCTTCAATACTGAAAATACGGCAACCGGATGAGTCCTGCAGAATACGATGATACTCCGGCAGCGACATACCTAGGCTGTCGGCAACTTCGATATCCCGGGCATCCCTACCCTCATCGTTCTCGATCCGACGCATGGCATCGGCAACCATCCGCGCCTTGCGGTGTACTGAACGTGGTGTCCAGTCGCTACGACGTATCTCGTCGAGCATTGCTCCCCGAATACGGATACCTGCATAGGTTTCGAAGCTGGCACCCTGACTTGGATCATAATTTCTGCTGGCTTCGAGCAGACCGATCATACCTGCCTGAATCAGGTCATCCACCTGGACATTAGACGGCAATCTATTCATCAAATGGTAGGCAATACGCTTCACCAGAGCCGCATGTTTGTTCACCAGTGCATCAGCATCCTGCTCTTGGTTTGCGGTATAGCTTGCCAATCCGTTCAAACTCAGGTCTCCCCACTCTGGCTCGAGTATTGAATCAACCGTTCAACAAAAAACTGGAGATGGCCGGTAACACCTCCAGGTACAGGCCAGTTATCGGCCTTCTTGGCCAAATTCTTAAACGTTTGTGCAATACGGCTGCGAGGATACGCATGAACCACCGGTTTTTGCGCCCTCACCGCCTTCAGCAGAGAATCATCGTAAGGGATACTTCCCATGTATGAAAGCATCACATCAAGATAACGGTCCGTTACTCTAGATATCTTATTATAGAGGTTTCTTCCCTCCTGGGGATGACGCGTCATATTGGCGAGAATATGGAAGCGATCAACGTCATATTCCCGGTTCAACAGCTTGATCATAGCGTAGGCATCGGTGATGGAAGCAGGCTCATCACACACCACCACCACCAGTTCCTGCACCGCCCGACTGAAGCTGATAACGGTATCGGAGATACCAGCGGCAGTATCTACAATCAGAACATCAAGATCAGCGCCCACTTCACTGAAGGCGCTAATCAAACCCGCATGCTCCGCCTCGCTCAACTCGGCCATCTGCTGCACGCCGGAAGCACCCGGCACTACCTTGATCCCGGATGGTCCATCGATGACCACCTCTTCCAGGTTACGCTCACCGTTGAGCACATGGGAGAGATCGTATTCAGGATGCAGTCCCAACATCACATCGATATTGGCAAGTCCCAGGTCGGCATCCAGCAGCATCACCCGCTTTCCCATATCTGCAAGTGCCACGGCGAGATTAAGCGATACGTTGGTCTTACCAACCCCGCCCTTACCGCCGGTAACCGCAATCACGCGTACCGGTTCCGGATTTACCATACGTCTGAGTCCAGCCGCCTGATCCGCTCCCATGTCAGCCATGTGCATCTACCCTTTCGCCTCCCATGGTAAGAGCGAGATATTCATCACTCATCGCCATACCCAGACTATCGCCGTACGTCGCAGCCATGCTCACCAGTGTGTATGGCCGTGCCAGATGAATATCTTCCGGAACCTTCTGGCCATCGGTGGTGAAAGCCAGGGGCATACTGCTATGAATTAATGCTGAGAGTGCACCACCCAGTGATGCAGCCTCATCCAACTTGGTAAGGATGCAGCCCTCGGGCCGGGCAACACCGAAAGCCTTGATAGCCTGCTCCAGCGCCGCCTGCTCGGTGGCGGCGGAGAGTGTCAAAAAGCTGCGGATCTGTTTGCCCCCCACATCCAGCAACGATAACTGTTTGCTTAGTTCAATATCACGCTGGCTCATACCTGCAGTGTCGATCATGATCAAGCGCTTGTCTGCCAGGGTATTCAGCACCGAGATCAACTCCTCGGTGGTAGCGGCTGAGCGCACCGGCACATCGAGTATCCGCGCATAGGTGTTGAGCTGTTCCTTGGCACCAATGCGATAGCTATCGGCGGATACCAGGGCCACATGTCGATTGCCGTGGCGCAGGGCAAAACGTGCCGCCAATTTAGCCGCCGTCGTGGTTTTACCAACACCGGTGGGGCCGACCAGTGCCACCACGCCACCCCTTTCAAGCAGGTTCTCATCAACTGTCGTCACTTCACCTGCCAGGGAGTGGAGCACCTTCTTCCACGCCTGGTCAGGCACTTCAAAACTCCCCATCTGCTCCACCAGCCGGCCACAGATATCCGCTGACAAGCCGAGTCCGATGAGTCGGCGGTAGAGCTCCTGAACCCGTGGATCACGCACCGACATATCACGCCAGGTCAACCCGGAGAGTTCATTCTCCATCATCCGCCGTAGCGCTTTCATCTCCTTGCGCATCTCAACCAGCACCGGGTCCTGGCTCCACTCGATCTGTTTAGCAGGTCGGCTTTGGGCCTGTTCAGATGAATCCACAGCAGTCTCCGACTGCCGGCTCTGTTGTTGCCGATGAAGAGGAATCGATGTTGGTTCAACAGAGGATGAAGGTGAGGTGAATGCAGATTCATCATAATCCATGGCTGCTACCAGCTCGATCCCCCCCTCGACAGATTTGTTCGAAAGGATAACTGCGTCAGGTCCGAGAACTTCCCGAACCTGACGTAGCGCTTGTCGAATATCTTGAGCAAAAAATCTTTTAATCTTCATCTCTGCGTTCCCAGCAATCAACTTGTTGAGCCGTGTACCCCAAGGGTCACTTCTCACCCCTGTTGACTGCACTCATTTTACGCATCCGGTTTACCCACGGTTGCAACCACTTTGATCTGGCGGTTGTCCGGGACCTCGTTATAGGAGAGGACATGCATCCCCGGGACACTATGCTTCACGAACCTGGCCATCCAGGACCGGAGCGGCGCGGCTACCAGCAGAATACTCTCCTGCCCCGCCATCTCCTGTTGACTGGCGGTTTCCACCAATGCTCTCTGCAGCTGTTCCGCTAGTCCGGGCTCGAAGCCCACCCCCCCTTCCTCGGGAGGCTGTAATGTCTGTTGCAATATCTGTTCCAGACTTGGATCAAGCACAACAACAGGAATTTCTTCTGTAGATCCAACCAGTTGCTGGACAATCGAGCGAGAAAGTGCAACCCGTGCATAACCGGTGAGAACGCCGAGGTCTTGACTCTGGGTGCCGTACTCCGCCAATGTTTCGGCAATGGTGCGGATATCCCGTACCGGCACATTCTCCTCCAGCAGGTTCTGTAGAATCTTCAATAGCTGCCCCAGAGAGAGAATCTTCGGCACCAGATCCTCCACCAGCTTCGGCGCACTTCTGGCCAGTGCGTCCATCAACTGCTGCACGTCCTCATGACCGAGCAACTCTTGTGCATGTGACTGCAGGATTTCACTCATGTGGGTCGCGACTACCGTACTGGCATCAACTACCGTATAACCCAGTGTCTGAGCATGATCGCGTTGAGCCGTCTCTATCCACACTGCATCAAGACCAAACGCCGGATCTTTGGTCGCCAAACCCTGGAGGTTTCCGAATACCTGTCCGGGATTGATCGCCAACACCCGATCCGGATGTATCTCCGCCTCAGCGATCGCCACCCCATGGAGAGAGATACGGTAAGCAGTGGGTGGTAGATCAAGGTTGTCCCGGATATGCACTGGCTGAACCAGGAAGCCAAGCTCCTGTGAGAGTTTTTTACGCACCCCCTTGATCCGCGTCATTAACTGCCCGCCCTGGTTTCTGTCGACCAGGGGTATCAGTCGGTAACCGACTTCAAGGCCGATGATATCCACCGGCTGGACATCTTCCCAAGTGAGTTCCTTCTGCTCTGCAGGAACCTCCGGGATGGGAGGGGGTGCTGCCGCAGCCGCCACCGCTTCTGCTTCATTGCGCTGATATATCCACCAGGCACCTGCACCGGAGAGCAGCGCCAGGGAGAGAAAGGCAAAATTGGGCATCCCGGGGATAATGCCCATCAGTCCCAGCACCATTGAAGTGATCCCCAGCGCCTTGGGATTATCCAGAAGCTGGGTCACCACCTGCCCGCCCATGTCCTGAGTGGCGGCCACACGGGTAACAATAATAGCCGCAGAGGTGGAGAGCAGCAGGGAGGGGATCTGTGCCACCAGCCCGTCACCGATAGTGAGCAATGCATAGAAGCGCAATGCGGTCGAGAGGTCCAGGTCGTGCTGCAGCATACCGATGGAGAGTCCACCCAGGATGTTGATAAAGAGGATCAGGAGACCGGCGATGGCATCACCACGAACAAACTTGCTGGCACCGTCCATCGCACCGTAGAAGTCAGCCTCCTGGGCCACCTCCTCGCGGCGCATTTTTGCCTCGTCCTGATTGATCATCCCGGAGTTGAGGTCGGCATCTATAGCCATCTGCTTGCCTGGCATGGCATCGAGGGTGAAACGGGCGCTCACTTCAGAAACACGCCCTGCACCCTTGGTAACGACGACAAAATTGATGATGACAAGAATAGCGAATACCACCAGGCCTACCGCATAGTTGCCTCCAATAACAAAGGCACCAAACGCTTCAATCACTTTTCCTGCAGCATCCCCCCCCTGATGGCCTTCCAGGAGCACCACCCGAGTGGAGGCCACATTCAGTGCCAGCCGCAGCAGGGTTGCCACCAGCAGCAAACTGGGAAAGACGCTGAACTCCAGGGGCTTGATGGTGTATAGCACCACCAACAGCACCACCAGTGAAAGAGCAATATTGAAGGAGAAGAAAACATCCAGTGCCAGCGGTGGCATCGGTACCACTATCATTGCCAGCATCATGATCAGGATAACGGGTGCACCAAACCCCCGTACCCCGAAAGACCTGACATTACTCAAAATTGCTGCTGTATCCATTATCCTAGAATCCGTAGTTGGACGGGGTGGATTGCACGCCGTAGCGAAGTTCACCCCACAGGTAAAAACATAGGTTGATGGCAATATTATTCATATCAGCTAATTAGCCTCATAATGGAGCGGTCAACTGCGGAATATAGGATCATAAATCCTGCTCATCTGTCGATTCGGGCACCTGCAACTCTTCAGGCACCTCCAACTCGTCGGGAACCGTTGGCGGTTCACCACTCTCACTGCTATAGCTCTTGAGCTGGAATACATAGGCAAGTACCTTGGCTACCGCCAGGTAGAGGCCGGCGGGTATGTACTCTCCCAACTCAGTATGAAAATAGATGGCACGGGCAAGAGCCGGTGACTCCATCACCGGCACACCATGCTCTTCACCCACCTTGCGAATATTGGCCGCCACCAGCTCTACGCCCTTGGCCACCACCTTCGGCGCGATCATCTTCGACTGATCGTAGCGCAAGGCCACTGCGTAGTGGGTTGGGTTGGTGACAATCACATCGGCCTTCGGCACCTCTTCCATCATCCGGCGCGTTGCCAGTTCGCGCTGGAGATTGCGTATCCGCCCCTTCACTTCAGGACGCCCTTCGGTATCCTTCAACTCCTCTTTCACCTCCTGCTTCGTCATTTTCAGCTGGCGCTTGTGATCCCATATCTGGAATGGCACATCCACAGCCGCCACCAGGATCAATGTCGAGGCGATAAGCACGAAAGACCCGCCGATCAGCCCACTTAACTGCGATACCGCTGGCCCGAGAGTCATGCTGCTCAGTCCAATAAATTGATCAAGAAGCTGCCACAGCACCAGAGCAGTTGCGCCACCAACAAGAAAAAACTTGATCATCGCCTTGAGTAGTTCAAGTAACCCCTTCAGTGAAAAAAGACGGCCCATTCCCTTGATAGGATTGAGCTTACTCAGCTTTGGCGCCATGGCCTGGCCACTAAAAGCGATACCACCAAGCGCAACAGAGCTAAGAATAGCCACCACCACCACCAAGGCAAAGAAGGGCGCAAGCAGGAGGGCAACCTGCTGAAGCGATGATGAGAGCCGCCGTACCATTGCCATCGGATCAAACATGTCAGCCCTGGGAACGGTGAAGCTAGCACCCATCATCTCAGCCATACCATTGCCAAGATGCTCGCTCATCATCACCAGAGCCACACCCCCTATCAAGGTAATCATCATGGTGTTGAGTTCCCGCGAACGGGCTACCTGCCCCTTCTTCTTGGCATCCTGCAGTCGCTTCGCTGTCGGTTGTTCCGATTGCTCTTGGCCATCTTCATTTTCAGCCATGACTCAACTCCCAATTCTCAGCAGTTGACCTGCAAAGGCAAAGCCCTCTTCCAGCAACTCCTGAAAATTTCCCAGCACATTGGGCAGTGTCACCCAGACAAGGATGAAACCGATGATAATGGCAAATGGGAAACCGACTGCAAAAATATTGAGCTGTGGCGCCGCCCGACCGATCAGGCCAAGGCCGAGATTGACCAACAACAGCGCCGCCATTACCGGCAATGCCATCAACAGTCCGGCGCTAAACATACGGCTGCCCCAGCCAACGATATCGTAGAGGCTGTTTCTGCTCAGGCCATCCATCGATACAGGAAAGGTGTGGAAGCTCTGGGCCAACATCTCAATCAATACCAGGTGAGCATCGATAGTAACAAACAGGAGGGTTGCCAGAATCAGGTAGAACTGGGAGACCACCGGCACTTGAACGCCATTTTGGGGATCCATCATGGCAGCAAAGCCCAGACCCATACTATAGGCGAGCGCCTGACCTCCAAATACCAGCGCAGCAAACACCATTTGGAGCACAAATCCTATAGCAAAGCCAATCAGCACCTGCTGCAGCACCATGATAAAAGCCTGATAGCTCAGCGGCTCCACTACAGGCGGCTGTGGGATAACCGGTATTAGTACCCAAGTAAGAATCAATGTGAGACCGATACTGTAGATCTTCGGCGTCTGCCGTGAACTGAACACAGGTGCTGAAACAATCATCGCACCGACACGTATCAACGGCCAGATAAAGGCTGCCATCCAAGCTGTCAGTTGCGCCTCTGTAAATGACATGGTTGTGCCGTTAGCCCGCCTCTTTTCATCCAATCAGTTCAGGTATGCTGGTGTAGAGCTCAAGGGTGAAATTCATAATCGTTTGCAACATCCAGGGACCCGCCGTCATCAGGACCAAGGCCACCACTATCAGCTTTGGGATAAAGCTCAGCGTCATCTCATTGATCTGGGTTGCCGCCTGAAACATAGCGACCACCAAGCCTACCGCCAGCGCCGGCAACAGCAACAGAGCGCTTACTGTTACGGTGGTTTCCAGTGCCATTTGCCCCACATCGAGAACGATATCAGGTGTCATTTTTTTCCCTTACTGCGTCACACCAGGAAACTCGTTGCCAAGGTGCCAAACACCAAAGCCCAGCCGTCGATCAGAACAAACAGCATGATCTTGAACGGCAACGATATGATCAGTGGCGACAGCATCATCATGCCCATCGACATCAGCACACTGGCGACGACCAGATCGATTACGAGAAACGGGATAAAGATAAGGAAACCTATTTGAAAGCCGGTTTTCAGTTCAGAGGTGGCAAATGCCGGCAACAATACTGAAAAAGGGATCTGCTCGGGTGACTCAAATTCGCCAAAATTACCGATAGTTGAAAACAGTTCGAGGTCACTATCTCGGGTCTGAGCCAGCATGAACTGGCGCATCGGCTTGGCAACATTACCCAGAGCCTGAGTTGCCGTCATCTCCTCCTCAAGATAGGGTTTGACCCCGGTGTCGTAGGCCTCCTGAAACACCGGCATCATAATAAACAGTGTGAGGAAAAGAGCGAGGCCGACCAGAATCTGGTTGGATGGGGTGTTTTGAGTACCGAGAGCCTGACGCAATATCGCCAGGACGATAACGATACGTGCAAATGAGGTGGTCATCAGCAACGCACCCGGCAATAGGCTGAGGGCGGTCATGAAGAGCAGCACCTGGATGCTCAAAGTGTAGGTTTGTCCTCCCGCTCCTGTCGGGGTTGTTGTGAAGGCATCAACCCCCGGAGCCGCAACAGCAGTCAACGGCATCAACAGCAGCAAGGGTAACAAGGGGAGCAGCCTTCTCATTGCCCCTTCTCCTTCAACTCTCTCTCCAGCTCTCCAGAGAAATCATTCTCCACTGCCACCGCCGTCTCTTCAGCTTGCGGGACATCACCAATGACATGAAGTGTCTGCACCCGCCCGGGAGCCACACCCACCAACAGCCGCGTTTTTCCCACCTGTAGCAATACCGCACGCTCACGTGGACCCAGAGAAACACCGGAGAGAACTGTGACTTCTCCCTTGCCCGCCAGCGGAAGCCGACCATAGCGCTGCAGTAGTCGAGCGAGACCAAAGATCAACAAAAGTACGACAAGCAGGCCAGCCAGCGTCCCCAACAGGGCACCGCCACCAATGGGGGAAACCGGTAGGTGAGCAGTTACGCTCATCTCCGTTTCCGCTGCAAACAGTGGGGCTGCTGACAACAGAATCGAAATGCCGGTTATTACGTGCCCCATCAGGTAAGCCTCTTCACCCGATCCGCTGGACTGATGATATCGGTGAGGCGAATACCGAACTTTTCGTTCACCACCACCACCTCTCCCTGAGCAATCAGGGTACCGTTAACCCGCACATCCATCGGTTCTCCCGCCAGTCGGTCCAACTCAAGAACCGAGCCCTGGGTGAGCTGTAACAGATTACGAATATTGATGCTTGTCCTACCGATCTCCATAGAGATCGTCACGGGAACGTCAAGAATCGCATCCAGCTGAACTTCTTGTGACCCTCCCTCACCACCATCTTCATGGAGCTCCTGAAACTCAGCCGAGGTTGCATTCAGGTTATTGTCTGCTTCATTCATAATACATATCCTCTCTACAAACCCTCACTCCTGAGACTGATTAAGAATTACCTGCAAGCCTGTCTCTTGACTCTGTCCAATCCACTGCTCCACCTTCACTGCATATTTACCGTCTGAGACGCCCAACTGACCACGAAAAACCGGAACCTCTGATGCCTGCACCTCTACCATCTCTGGAATCTCCAGAGGAATAACATCGCCGACTTTAAGTTCAGCCAACTCCTGTACGGTGATCGTGGCTTCTGTTAGTTTGCTGCTCAACTCCACTGGAGCACTCATCATCTGTTGCTTCAGCGAATGCAGCCAGCGTTCATCACTGCCACCTCGATCACTCTGTATCCCGGCATCAAGCAGGTCACGGATAGGTTCGACCATCGAATAGGGCATACAGATATGGAGGTCTCCGCCACCGGAGTCCATCTCTATGTGGAAGGTGGTAACCACAACCACTTCAGAAGGGCTGACGATATTGGCAAACTGGGGATTAACCTCCGTGCCAATATACTCAAAATGGAGCTCCATGATCGGCTTCCACGCCTCTTGAAGATCCTGAAATACCGAGGTGAGTAGAATCTGAGTCACACGGTTTTCCGTAGGAGTAAACTCCCGCCCTTCCAGTTTGGCCTCAAAGCGACCGTTGCCACCAAAGTAGTTATCCACCACATTGAAGACCAGCTTGGGATCAAGTACGCAGAGCCCCTGGCCTCTGAGAGGTTTGACGTGCATCAGATTAAGACTGGTTGGAACAAACAGGCTATGAACAAACTCGGAGAATTTAAGCATCTGCACACCAGAGACGTTGATAGTTGCAGATCTGCGCAATAAATTGAAAAGGGTTGTGCGGAAATAACGGGAGAAACGCTCGTTGATCATCTCCAGGGTAGGCAGACGTCCACGGACTATCCGGTCCTGGCTGGCAAAATCATAGGAGCGAATCTCTCCTTCATAGACTTCCTCTACCTCAGTCTCAACATCGCCGTCATCAACGCCGTGCAGCAGGGCATCGATCTCATCTTGGGATAGAAGGTCGTTTTCAGCCATGGCGTCACTGCATCACGAATGAGGTAAAGAATACAGCCTCTACCTCACCGGTGCCCTCCTGCTCTTTCACAATCTTATTCAGGCTGTTGAGTATTTCCGTCTGCAGCGCCTCTTTCCCTTTACGATCCCGTAGTTTTTCACTGTCCTGACTGCCAAATATATTGAGCAGTGTATGCCTGACCATCGGATCGTTAGCCGCTACCAAATCGATAACTGATTGGTCCCGTGACATCACCTGAATATTGAGTTGCATCATCCTCGCCTTACCCCCTGGCGGAAGATTAACGGTAAACTCCGGCTTCAGTGCGTGATAGATAGCAGGTGTCGGCGCCTCTACCACCTCCTCCTTGGCCTCTTCTTCGCCACCTTCAGCCGATGGCTCTCCGCCGGCAAACAGGAAGTAGCTGATACCCACACCCGTCAGTAACAGCAGCAGGCCGCCCACTGCCATGAGAATGATCATCTTTTTCGAGCCTGATTCCTTCTCTTCTCCTAGATCCAGGTTTTCATCTACTTTTTTATCAGCCATCTTCAGTTCACCTCGCGCTCATCCATATCCTGTCTATGCAAATAGCACACCATAATAATCATGATTTGATTTATCATAATTATCAATATGTTATGTAGACTATTTTGAGGAAATGTCGAACTCTTGACTGAAATCTAAGCCCTTGAGGCAAAAAAATGGCGATTGCCAATCAGATCTATAGCTTCCCAAGCGCCACTGCCTGGCGCCTGCCTTCAGCCTCATCAACCCTCAGCAGCACCAGCACACCGGCGATAAAGAGTAGGGCGACAGAGAGGATGGAGAGCCTTGGGCTGCCTGTGAGCAGACTGACTCCCCCCATCAACAAGGGACCAAGCACAGCAGCAAATTTTCCCAGCATATTGTAAAAGCCGAAAAATTCCCCCGCCTTGTCGATCGGGATCAATCTGGCGTAAAAAGAGCGGCTAAGGGACTGAATACCCCCCTGAACCAATCCGATGATGAACGCTAGCACATAGAACTCCCACTCGCTCTCCATCTGATAGGCCCAAATGATTACCAGCAGATAGACCGCTATGGCAACCACAATCCCCTTTCGTGGTCCGTGACGCTCACCGAGGTGCCCGAACAGCAGGGCAGCAGGAAAACCAACAAACTGCGTAATCAACAGAGCCAGGATAAGGCTATTAGAGGCAAATCCAAGGGCAAGGCCGTAGTCCACTGCCATCCGTACAATCGTATCGACGCCGTCGATATAGAGCCAATAGGCAAGAAGGAAAAGAAAAACTTGGCGCAATGCCCTTAGCTCACTCAGGGTAGTGCGAAGCTGAGAAATACCGCCACGCAGGTTGTCACGCCAGCTCGCTGATGGTGAGGGCGCCTCATCGACAAATAGCAGCAAGGGTATGGAGAAGAGCCCCCACCAGAGTGCCACCAAAATAAATGAGAGACGAACTGCGGCTGCAGTATCAGGCAGACCGAAAGCATCAGGATAGAGCGTCATCAACACATTAAGCGCAAACAGCAAGCCGCCACCAAGGTAGCCGAAAGCGAAACCAAGAGCCGATACATAATCAAACTCACGCTCTTTTGCCACGTTCAGCAGCAACGCATCGTAAAATATATTTCCACCCGAAAAGCCGACCACCGCCAACCCATAAAGTGCCAACGCCATCACCCAGCCGCCCTGCTCTACCATGTAAAGTGCACCGGTCATAACAATGCCCATCAAGGTGAAATAGAGTAGAAAACGTTTGCGGCTGCCGCCTCTGTCCGCAATCGCCCCTAATAGTGGCGCAAAACCTACGACCAGTATGCTGGCACAGGCGTTGATACTACCTAACATAAAGGTACTGGTTGAACTATCCAGCCCTGCGGCCCAATACTGTTTAAAGAAGAGAGGAAAGAAGCCCGCCATCACCGTTGTAGCAAAGGCCGAATTAGCCCAGTCATAGCAAGCCCATGAGAGTACCGGGGAGCGTTTCCAGGTGGGCTTTAGCATAAACAGAACCGGCGGGGTTCCTGTACGAGAACAGGCACCGTAGCGAGGGAAGCCCATTTCGAGTCATTTTTTTCGGTCATTTGAGGCGAATAGTTACTATTATTCAACGAGAATGAGCGGAAAAAGGGCCAAAATTGGATTTCCGAAGTAGGCGCCCTATTCTCGGACGGATTCCTAGGAGCCTGTCCGAGAATAGGAGCCGTAGCGAGGGGAAGCCATTTTGAGTCCATTTTTTTGCTCATTTGAGGCGAATAGTCGCTCTTATTCAACGAAAATGAGCGGGAAAATGGGCCAAAAGGGCTTTCCCGCAGTAGGTTCTCTATTCTCGGACAGGCTCCTAGAGATGTCCCTGCTCACAGATCATCTTCAGTTCCCTGCAAGCGATATCAAACGCATCTCTGGTCTCATTATAACTGCTGGAGACCGCCTGCTGGTCACTCTCCCTTGCTGCATATTCCATCCTTTTAGCCAGCTCAGATAGCTGGATCGCACCCAGATTGGCGCTCCCTGATTTGAGTGAGTGGGCAGCTCTCATGGTCTGTTGAAGATCCCCTTCCTGAATACCTGTTTCAATCTCATGAATCAATCCAGGGGAGGTTTTCAGGAAGGTCTCCAGCAACTCAAGAAAATCATCCTCCATGATCTCATACAGCTCACCGAGTATCTCCCTGTCGATGACTGCTCCATCTATAGCCGCTGTAGCGACTTTTCCGTCACTGAAGGCGGACGGGGTTGTATCACTCTCACTGACGATGGCCTTACCCGCTTTTCCCGCACCGGAAAGCAGCTCCGCCGGAGATGAGCTAACAGAAGATGCCTGGGTAGACCCCTTCCCCATTTTCAACCACTTCTCCAGAGTACTCTTCAGCGTACCTGAGAGGATCGGCTTGGAGAGATAGTCATCCATACCTGCGTTAAGACACTTTTGTCGGTCACCGGCCATGGCATTGGCTGTCATGGCAATGATCGGCAATCTTGTCAACTCACGCTTCACCTCCCTCATTCGGATAGCATGGGTTGCTTCGTAACCATCCATTATCGGCATCTGGCAATCCATCAGTACCAAATCGTAATCACCGTGATCAACAGCCTTCAACGCCTGCAATCCATCCAGAGCCGCTTCACTCTCCAGACCCAAGCGTTGCAGTAACTTTCTCGCCACCCGCAAATTGACTGGATTATCTTCAACCACCAACACCCGTCCTGTCAGCTGCTTGGGTACTAGCTCAGACACAGCAAAATCGCCATCATCGCCCCACTGCCCATGTTCAACATCAGCTAACAGGTGCCTGTTACTCTCTCCCAATCCGGTCGTATCAGTTGATGCCTCATGACTCTCACTCTCTACATCCATCACTCTGCACAGTAAGTGGTGCAGATCATTTTTCTGCACAGGCTTAGGTAGTAAGCCGTCAATTTTATCCCGTCTAACCCCTTTGTAAGGCGAACCTATCGCTACCAGCTTCAGGTCGGACAAGGCTGAAATCCGGGAAATATCCCTCATCAGTGCACTCATTTGACTTCCGAGCTGGGAGGCATCGGCTATTACCAACTCATAGGCCCAGCTTTCACCCAGGTTGGCCGTCGTTGACAGTTTGCCCATTGCATCCATGGGACTGTTTGCCGTCTGAAGGACTATATTCCACTGTTCAAGCATCGCTTTGCATCTCTCCTCCTCTTCACTGTCGCCACCAACAAGCAATGCACGAATACCCTGAAGAGAGTAGCGCTCCGGCGGCGCATCACGCAGAGACTTGCGCATCGACAGGGCAAAGTAGAATATCGAGCCGACTCCCTCTTCGGACTGCACTCCCATCTTGCCGCCCATCAGCTCTACCAGCCTTTTGCTGATAGCGAGACCGAGTCCGGTACCACCATGTGTGCGGGTGGTCGATGCATCAGCCTGAGTGAAGGAGTGGAATAGCCTGGATTGAGTCTCTTGATCGAGGCCGATACCGGTATCTTTTACTGAAAAGAGCAACTCGACCTCTTTTCTTCGAATACCCCGCCGCGACACTTCAACGACAATACTCCCCTTCTTGGTGAATTTAACGGCGTTGCTCACCAGGTTAGTCAAAACCTGCCGCAGCCGAATCGGATCACCCCTGACAAAGTCAGGAACGCCGGGTTGAATCTTATAGCTCAAATCGAGCCCTCTACGCTCAGCACTCTTCGCCATCATCGCGGTGACTGACTCAACCAGCTCCTTAATTCTGATCTCTATAGACTCAAGCTCCAGCTTGCCCGCTTCTATTTTTGAAAAGTCGAGAATATCGTCGATGATCGTTATCAGATGGAGCGATGAGTTATGCGCCGTTCTAACAAGCTGGCCCTGCTCTCCATTCAGCTGGGTCCCCCCGAGGATTTCAAGCAGTGGAACTATGCTGTTGAGGGGTGTCCTGATTTCATGGCTCATGGTGGCAAGAAACTCGGTCTTCGCCATATTCGCCGATTCAGCCGCTTCTTTTGCCAGTACCAGCTCACGCTCCACATCACGCCGCCTCTCATTACCATCACTGAGCCGGCTATGCAGGCCACTCATCTTTTCACGGGCCTGGTACAGTTTTCCATAGACGTTGCGCTTACCTGCGCGAAGCCCGGCATTATTCTTAAGCAGCAGCGAAAGCACCGCTCCGGCAACAACTATGGCAATAATGGCGGTAAACAGCAGGATCAGCACCCTACCCGAGGGTGGAATACCAAAGTAGCCTGAGGTAACAGCAAGGGATAACAGCGCAGTGGCAAGAAAAACAGCAACCACTCTGCCTGAGGCCGCTAACAACATTACCGTCAACATCATGCCGACTGTAGACAGCAGGGTTGTCACCAGAGGGATATCATCGGCATAGTGGGGCGAGTGGTATCCCACGGCTACGCCCCAGCCGATACCGGACATCAGCACCACCGGCAGGAGGAAGCTGAGCCATTTTTCTGATGATGCCGGCTCAGGTGCGGAGCGCCGCCATAAGTACCAAAGAGCCGTATAGAGCAATGAAACCAACAACATCGTTCCACCCCACACGAGGTTGGGCAGTAGTGACACGCCACCATTCAGCCAAAGGACCACTGTCGAGAGCAGAAGTGTTCCCAGACCAGCTATCCCGATGCTGCTATAGAGCATCCTTGCCTGTTCAGCTTTGATCAACAGGTTTCTTGTTATTGTCGGTTCCGGCATTCGGCTTCTGTGTACCTTAGGTAATATTTATCATGCCGTTCATCCTAACCTGTAGTAGCCGTAAAGAGTAAGCTTGAACGTGATTTTGAGACATAAACCGTATGAATTCAGTGTGCTAATTGTCATTTCCAACCAACTAGAGGTGTCAAAAGGGGAAAATTATGTAAGACTTTGTGTACAAAGGAACCTCTGAACAAGCAATAAAACAATCAACTTGCACTCAGGCTCCTCAACAACTCTCTGCTAATGTCTCATCAGGCATTATTCAGAGGGTTCTTTGTACCCCCACCATAGAGCTGATGTGTTTGAGTTATGAATAAAGAACCCATGTTTGACCAGGAGAAAAACAGGGAACTTAAGGACGCCTTCTTAAACCACCTACCCGAACGAATCGCCAATTTTCAAAATGAGTGGCAGGGCCTCTGCGAAGGGGAGTGGAACCTATCAAAACTGGGACAGCTGTTTCAGAAAATACAGGAACTGTCTGGTACCAGTGGACGATTTGGTCTGATTCAGGTGAGTGAGAGCGCCTTCTCCCTGGAAGTCTATCTCAGCTCATTTCTTGAGAACAGTAGTTGTCCAAAAGTGGAGCATATCGAAAAATCTCTGGAGCTATTCAACCTCCTGAGCCAAGCAGTAAAAACAGCCAAGCCGCAAAAAAGTATCTTGAATCACGATACCAAGTCAGTTTTTTTCCTCCGCGCTTCAGACAATATAGCTCCCGGCCTCGTTGCCGCTCTTGAGGCTAACAGCTGTTCCATCCTCACTTTTTCGGATGTCAATGACACCGCCGGCGAACTCTCCAAACGGTTGCCGGACATACTCATCATAGATGGTGAATTTCTACCCGTGATAGGTGAACTAAGCCGTGTTCTGACCGCCGAAAAGGAGGAGCATGGCAAACAAGTTGCTATTATCTGTATCAGCCAGACAAGAAGTCTTGAGCAGCGACTGCGAGCGCTTCGTATTGGTGTAGATGCTTATTACCTACCCCCTGTGGATATCAGGGAGATTGTCGAAAAAACCCTTGAGCTGACTGCTCCTAAAAATGACCACTACCGCATACTGGTGGTCGAAGACGACCCGGCCCAAGCCAAATTTGCCACTTCTGTGCTTGAGAAGGGTGGCATGAAAACCCTCTCCATCACAGAGCCATTGAAAGTACTTGATGCTCTTGATGAGTTTCGCCCCGACCTCATCCTGATGGACCTCTATATGCCCAATGCCAGTGGTACTGAGCTTACCGCCATCATTAGAGAGCACCCGGACTTTGTTGCCACGCCGGTTGTTTTTCTCTCTGGAGAGCAGGATGCCGACAAAAAGCTTGAGGCACTCAGTACGGGCGGTGACGATTTTCTGACCAAGCCGATCCGTCCCCGCCACCTGATCAACACCATCACCAATAGAGTCCAGCGAGCCAAGTCACTGGTCGGCCAGGGGCCGAAACAGGGATTACGTGACCCGGTCAGCGGGCTCTTTCACCGGCGGTATTTTTTCCAGCAGCTGGATAATGTCATTGCACGTAATCAGAGCCAACCTATCACCGGTGCCATACTCTACCTGACGATCCCAAACCTTAATGAAGTGGATGAGCATACCGAAGAGGGTGAGAAAGCAACACTTATCGCCGCGTTAGGAACTCTGATATCCGCTCAGCTCGAAGAGCAGGATATCGCTGCCAGGGTGGATGATGAGAACTTTGCCATTCTGGCGATACGTCCACACGATAAAAATATCCGATCGATGGCTGAAAAACTGGCTCAAACTATCAATAATTACAGCTTGCCGGGTGATGATAACAACCATTTGACCTCCCATATCGGTATTGCTCCATTCAGCTCCGATAGCAGTGACGCTGCGGGAATGCTGACAAAAGCAGCAAAAGCTGTAAATAGGCTCGACCGACAGAGCAGTGGCATCGCACACCACAGCACAAATGTAAGTGAAGAAAAACAGAGTGACCAACTGCAATTTCAGATAAAGGATGCTTGGGAAAAACAGAGTATTCAGGTGCTCTACCAACCACTAAACAATGAGAGTAATCCACTGCTTGAGCAGTATCATGTCTCATTACGCCTACTCACTACCCACGGTACTGTCATACCTGAAAGTGAGTTCTACTCTGCAGCCACTGAGGCTGGTCTGATGGAGTCAATCAACCAGTGGTTACTGGGACATGTGCTCAACTCCCTTGCCGAAAAACGATCAGAAGGAAGACAGGCAAGTTTTTTTATTGGCCAAACAATTTCGACGGCGGAACAGCAGAATATCTGTCTAAGCTGGCTGATCGGCCAGCTGCGCAGTCGCCAGATGGTTGGCTCGGGTTTAGTGTTTCAGTACCGCATTGCTGAGCTGGGATCAGACATTAAGAGTTCTAAACGTTTCCTCACCAAACTGCAGGAGCTGGGAATCCAGATATCTCTCTCACGCTTTGGCGCAAACAAGGCAGCCCTCACCTTACTGCAGTACCTGAAAGCAGATTTTGCTTGCCTTGCTGAACCGCTGTTGAAGGCGAATCCAGAAACAGCTGAGCGTATAGCGGCACAAATACACCAAGCGGGAGCAAAGGTGATCGTCCCAATACCAAAAAACCTAACAGTGCTGCCGAACCATTGGATCAAACAGGCCGACCTGACCCCAACTAAAAGTTAAGGAGCCCTTGAACAGGTCCAACGGAGCAGGCACAGCTAACACTACCGCATCGGGCACTCACTCAATACCCACATCCATGTAGGCAATAGCAGGCTGCCGGCAATATTTTCAATACGAGTATTACGGAGATGGAGCACAAAAGCTGTTGTTTGTGACTTGATCAGAGTCTCCTTAAGCGACTGTGGTATCAACATCACCGGGCCATGCGGTTATCATTGCCTGTACAAGTGTTGCCAGGGGTATCGCGAAAAAGACGCCCCACAGCCCCCAAAGACCACCGAATACCAAGATCGCGACGATAATGGCTACCGGGTGCAAATTGACCACCTCAGAGAAAAGCAGTGGTACCAACACATTTCCATCCAGTGCCTGAATAATGAAATAGGCAACGGACAATCCGATAAAGTCACCACCCCAACCCCACTGGAACCAGGCGATCAGCAAAACCGGGAAAGTAACTACTGCCGCACCGATGTAAGGAATGATCACTGAGAGACCAACCAGCACCCCAAGCAGCACAGCATACTGCAGCCCCATAAAGGTAAAAGTAACAAAGCTGGTCACACCGACAATAACGATTTCCCAGAACTTGCCTCGTACATAGTTGGCAATCTGCCTATCCACATCCAGCCACACAGTATCGGCAAACTCTCTTTTACTGGGAAGGAAACCAACCACCCAATCCAGAATAAGTCGTTTATCCTTAAGAAAAAAGAATACTAACAGCGGCATCAATATGAGGTAAACCAGCACCGTAATCACTCCCACCACCGATGACAGTGACAGCGACAATACGGTCTGCCCCATCACAGTAATCTCCCGGCGAAGCACTCCGATAATCTCCTGTATCTGGACTACGGAGATCACCTCAGGGTAGCGTTCAGGCAGTCGCATTAGTAGCGCCTGGCCTTCTGTGATCATCAAGGGGATCTGCTGAAACAGTTGCGTCAGCTGCCGGGAGAGTTGGGGCAGCAATCCAAATAGAACGAGGACAAGAAATAGCAGAAAGGCGATAAAGACGATAAGCACTGCGGCCAGGCGGGGTACCCCGCGCCTCTCGGTAAGACTGACAACACCTTCCAGCAGATAGGCGATCACCAGACTGGCAAGGACCGGCGCCAGCATATCACCCATGGTGATAACCACAGCAAAACCACCTAGCAGGAGAAGCGCCAGGAAGATCACTTCCGGATCAGAGAAGTAACGTTTGAACCAGTCCGTCAAAAGCTGCATCAGCTCTGGCCCTTTATATACTCTTCATAATAGCGGGCAAAGAGGATTTCCAGCTCATCAATCACATCAGAAGCCGGCCGTCCATGCATGATATGGGCGGTCATCAGGGAAGATGTCTCTGTTAGCAACGCCGATCTGTCCAGCATTGGGTAGCTGGCCGTGAGACGTTTGATTCCAGCGACGACCGATTCACCCTGAGAGCGAGGGATCTTTTTAACTTCAACTTTTATAGTCGCAGCCTCTACCTGCTCGCCGCCCCGTTGGAGCAGAAACTCAGCAAAGGCAAGAAGAGTCTCCTTCTCCTCAGCAGCCAGAGCCTTGTAGAGTTTTAACAACCTACGCTGTTCCTTTGGCAGATTCAGTTTTTGAGGTAACAAGGTGGAGTTCCTTTAGGTGCGCCTCTGCCTACGCCAGGGCATCATCCTTATGCTCCTCACAGTATTGCTGAGCGAACTCAAGAAGCTCTTCCATCACCCTTGCGCGGAACTTCTGTTTCTGATGAACGAAGGAGAACGGTCTCTCCAGTACAGGATCAAGGTTAATTGCCACCAGTGTGCCAAGCTTGAGCTCTTTCTGGATGGTTGCGCGGGAGACAACCGAAATTCCCATGCCGGCTTCAACTGCACCCTTCACCGCCTCCGGGCTACCCAGTTCCATCACCAGTTTCAACGCCTCCTTGCCACTAGTCGAGGCACTCAGGTATTCGTTAATCACTTCACGGGTACCCGAACCCTCTTCACGACAAATAAAGGGGTATTTCACCAAGTCTGAGTAATTGAAGGCATCACGCTTTGCCTCTGGATGATTGGGAGGCACTATCGCTACCAGTTGATCCGGGCGACAAAGTGTTACCACCAGATTTTTATTGGCAACAGGCGCCTCAACCACACCTAGATCAATGGTGTTGTTCTCAACCATCGACACAATTCCATCGGTATTGGAAACCTTGAGGTGTATATTGACCTCTGGGTACTTAACTTTAAAGTCACCCAATAGTGCAGGCAGCATGTACTCTGCGATAGTAGTACTGGCGCCAATGGTCAGAGTACCGCTGATGTCACCCGTCATCTCCTTGACTGAATTCTCCATTTCAGAATAGATCTCAAAGATCTTATCGGCATACCCATAGACATGGGCACCCGCTTCGGTCAATCCGATCCGGTTATGTGTGCGGTCAAACAGCCGGGTATTGAAATACTCTTCCAGCTGCCTTACCTGAAAGGTAACGGCGGGTTGAGTCATATGTAGCGACTCAGCCGCCTTGGTAAAACTGAGCAACCGGGCTACGGTATGGAAAACTTGGAGTCTGCGATCTGGCATGAGATCCCCTTGGTTTCGGGTTGGCGATAAACTGAGTTTATACCACAAAAACCCTTAATATATCTACTATTTTTCATTCCCTGCCGCAGCATACAGCGCCCGTGTGATTGCCGCCGGGGCCTCACGGAGAGAGATAAAACTATGTTCACCAACCATTTTGAGATCTGGAAAATTGACTCCAAATCTAAATCGGGGATGCAGTGCAACCACCTTGCCTCGGTCCACCACAATTTCATAAGGCAGACGGGCTGTGTGGCGTAACGGTGACCTGTCTACTGCGTCCATGATGGCCTCATCACTACTGAAATCATAAGTCATCGCCACGCCGAATACAGTCACCGGCCTCTCGGGTGCATCGATGCGATAAACAGCGTGCACTCCACCCGCATGACGATCCAGCGCTCCCTGAACGACACGCACTGCAGAATCCTGATTGGGGTACTCCGCAAGCAGCAGTTGATCGTTAAAATACTCCATTCCGTAAGAATAGTGATAACTACGCAGCTTCTCCGCCGTCAGTCCCTTGGCGCCAAACGTCTCCTGGCGCCCCAGCACCTCCTGCAACGCCTGACGCACAGGCGCCAGATTGGTGTGGACCCGATATGCGCTCTGAAAGTAATCAGGATTCGTATAAGCCACCTGGACCCTGTCGTTCAGCCGGGTAACACTTACCCGCTGCCCCAGAGCGAACGCCAGATTGCCGTCATATTGCACCTGCTTTTTCAAGTATTCGTTGGTCACCACTATGACATGGGCATCGGCATAGGGGGTGTACTCTCCCGCCAACTCGAACCCACCGGCGACCAGTGCCTCTTTAACCTCAATAATGGTTTTTACAAAATCCCCCCTGGTATGCGATGAAAGCACATAGGGCCGTAACGGATCGGCTCCATAAGCTGCCCCTATGGAAGCCAGAAACCATATCAAAAAGGGCCAAAAAATACGGGTACATCGTCTCAACACGCAAGATTCTCCCATCAAACACTGTTGTTAATAAGGTTGTAAAGTGCTACTTTTCCACGCAGTTTATTCAAAAAACAAAGTCAGATTAAAGACTTGTGCAGTAAAAATACCTAACCGTTATTTTACGCACAGTGTCGCCCACGGAGGAATCACTAAATGAAAAAGATCGCTCTACTGTCGGCCCTGGCGCTAACGGTATCAAGCCCACTGATGGCCGGTGGATACAAGTTGCCTGAAAATTCGATCAACGGCACGGCTCTCTCTGCTGCCAATGTCGCCAATGCCCACGGCGCTGACGCCTCTTACTATAACCCGGCTGCTATGGTTTTCAACGATGCAGGTGCGTCGTTCGAAGCAGCTGCCACACTGGTTCATCTGCCGGGAATCTCAGTAACAAGTACCAAAGCCACAATTGATAATGATGAGACAAAGGTTGAAAACATTCCGGTCCCCACCTTTCACTATGTCAGCCCCCTCATGGGCAACATGCGCTATGGTCTCTCCGTGGTCTCCCCAGGGGGGCTGAGCAAACGCTGGAAAGGGGATGGTCAAGCTTTCGCTGAAGAGTTCACCCTGAAAACGGTGGAAATCAATCCCACGCTCTCATTCAAGGTAAATGAACGTGTTGCACTGGGTGGTGGTGTCCGTGTGATCTACAGTAAAGGCATCGTCAAGAGTGACGATGGCGGTATTAACACCATCCACCCAGCACTCAACTTCGCAAGGGACTTGGAAGGTGACTCCTGGGACTTTGGTTACAACCTCGCTCTCCACGTCAAAGCGACCGAGGACCTTGACCTCACCGCCACTTACCGCTCCAAAGTGGAACTGACTGAGGATGGCACTGCTACCCTCTCCGGCGGGCTCTCAACCTATACAGGTGATGCCACTGTAATGGTTCCACTGCCAGCCACTCTGAGCTTGGCGGCCGCCTATGATGTCAGCGACGCCACCACCGTTGAAGTGGTATTGGAGCGTACCTATTGGTCCGCATACAAAGAGCTTGATTTCAACTATGCAAACCCAACAGCGGTAGCAACTGGTGCCTATACCGCTCTATTTGACACCCCCTCTCCCAAGAACTGGAAAGACGTCAACACAATACGCTTAGGCCTCACCCACCAAGTCGATCCAAAATGGACAGTGATGGCTGGCTTTGCCTACGACAAAACCCCTGCACCAGAGGAGTACGTTGGCTTTGAACTGCCCGACTCAGATGCCAAAATGATCTCCTTCGGTGCCCGCTATCAGCAGTCAGATAAGCTGACTATCGGCGGCGCTCTGCTTTACGACAAGAAGGATAAGCTGGTGGTCGATGATAGCGTCAGCTCAGTCCTGATCGGTGAAACACATACCTTCACCAACGCAGCTGCAATCCTGGCAACGGTAGGCATAGAGTACAAGTTCTAACTCTAAGCCAATTTAGCTGTGACCTATACTCAGGTCACAGCACCAGCCAAAAAAATGCCGCTCCCTGATATCAGGGAGCGGCATTTTCCGTATAGCTGCTTCTACAGTATTAGATGTAGAGACAGATATCACTCTCTCCGGCAAACTCGAAGAAACGGGCTGCACCCGCGTACTCGACACCATCGATGAATTCTGCAGTGTCCATTTCAAACAGATCAACCGTCATCTGACAGGCGATCATACGAACCTCGGCCTCCTGGCAGAGTTCACGCAGCTCTTCCAAACTGGCAACACCCTTTTCCGCCATCTTCTTCTTCATCATCATGGTCATCATTGACTGCATGCCAGGCAAAGTCGTACCCAAAACCGGGAACCACTTATCCATACCCATAGGCATTGGCATGCCGGGATTACCCAGCGGAGTCACTTGAAGGTCAAGCTTTTTGCGAAGCAGTTGCAGGCCATAGAAGGTGAAGAAGACTTCAACATCATAACCTAGTGCTGACGCTGTGGACGACAGAATAAATGGAGGGTACGCCCAATCGAGCGAACCTTTAGTGGCAATAATTGCTAATTTTTTCTGTTCCATCTGAATCTCCTCCTAAACATTGTAGAGTGAGGTCTGATTCCGGTTCAGGAGGGCTTATGCTCTCTTGATCAGGAAATGAAATTTACCGCCTTCCTCTTTGGACTCCATCAGCTCATTGCCGGTCTGCTTGGCAAAAGCTTCAAAATCCTTAACAGAACCAGGATCAGTAGCAATGATGTGAAGTACCTGACCTGTTTCCATACCCGTCAGGCTTTTCTTAGCGCGCAGGATAGGCAGTGGGCAGTTCAAACCGCTTGCGTCCAGTTCTTGATCAAAATCGGCCATGTGCAACCTCCAGAAAGTTTACTTAATGTTGTTGGGAAAATCAGCTGTATCTTATATTCCAACTGCACCTAAAACGCAAGTCAGTGAATGCTTATAGGGCTAAATATCTTTTTTGAAATGGTGCCAAATCATAGGTAATCACCGGTGATTCAGGCGGTTTTTTCCAGGCCGTAAGCCACAATCTCTTTGCCGTTGCGCGCCCAGTCAATAATTCCACCACGCAGGTTGATGACATTCTCAATTCCTTGCTGCATCAGGAACATACAAGCGTGATATGAGCGTGCACCACTGCGACAATAGAGTACAACATCCCTATCTTTCGGAAAATCGTGCATTTTCATTGGAATCAACTGCATCGGCAGATGATCGGAGTTGGGCAGGACACCCCGAGCCACCTCCGCCTCGCTACGAATATCCAGTAGCAACAGGCCGTCACCAGACGACACCCTGTTACTTAATTCCTGGGAATCAATCTCTTTAACCAGCATATGTGATCTTGCCTTGTAATAACCTAGTTTTTTAGTATATTACTAATTTACTAATATATCTAGCCGACGATCTAGATCAAGGCCGATAAACCTAGAGACAGGATACTATGCGCTTTTGTTCCCTGATAGGTCGCGTGGTAGAGTGCCGCCTCCTCCTGGCCGGTATCGAACTGAGTGGTATTAGGCTTGGTGACAATATTGATAACTGAGTGAGTCGACGATGGATTTCCTTCCAATTTTCTTAGACGTAAAAGATAAACCGTGCTTAGTAGTAGGCGGCGGTGAAGTTGCCGACCGTAAAATCTCTCTGCTGCTGAAAGCTGGAGCAAAAGTGCGTGTCATCTCACCACAACTTTGCAACAGGCTGACCAACTTAGCGGAAGACAAACTGATAGAGCACCAGCCGAGAGATTATCGGGAGGGGGATCTTGACGAGTGTCACTTGGCGATTGCCGCTACAGACAGCAGCAGCGTTAACCAGCTGGTCTCTACTCATGCCCAGGCTGCACGTATCCCGGTCAATGTCGTTGACCAGCCGGAGCTGTGTAGTTATATCACCCCATCGATTATCGACCGTTCACCGGTGGTTGCCGCCGTATCTACCGGAGGTGCCTCCCCGGTATTGGCACGACTGATTCGCAGCAGGCTGGAGGCACTTATTCCCGCCGGCTATGGTCGCCTTGCAGAACTGGCCAACAATTTCCGTGAGCGGGTCAAAGAGAAGCTGAGCAAGCCCTCAGACCGTCTCCGGTTCTGGGAGAAGGTACTTAAAGGTGGTGTTGCCGAGCGCGTCTTCTCCGGACACATGGAGGAGGCAGACGTTGCCATGGAACATGCTCTCGACAATTACCAGACAAACACTGAAATGGGAGAGGTCTACCTGGTAGGCGGAGGCCCCGGGGACCCCGACCTAGTCTCATTCCGGGCTTTGCGTCTGATGCAGCAGGCCGACGTCGTGGTCTATGATCGTCTGGTGGCACAGCCGATCCTGGAGATGACCCGTCGCGATGCCGAGCGTATCTATGTCGGTAAGGAACGCGATCATCACGCCATGCGCCAGGAGGAGATCAACCAACTCCTGGCCGATCTGGCCAAACAGGGTAAACGAGTGGTACGCCTCAAGGGTGGTGACCCCTTCATCTTCGGCCGGGGCGGAGAGGAGATCGATACCCTCTCTTCCCAAGGTATACCTTTCCAGGTGGTACCGGCTATCACCGCCGCCTCCGGCTGTGCCGCTTATGCAGGTATTCCTCTCACCCACCGGGACTACGCCCAATCGGTCACCTTTGTCACCGGCCACCTGAAGGATGGCAGTATGAACCTCAACTGGTCACAGCTGTCTCAACCCCAGCAGACAGTAGTTTTTTATATGGGTCTGCTCGGCCTCCCTGTGATTATTAAAGAGCTGATCGCCCATGGCGTTGCTCCAGATATGCCGATTGCGCTGGTGCAGCAGGGAACGACAGAGAACCAGAAAGTATTTACCGGCACCCTTGAGAATATCGAAGAGATTGTGGTACGCGAGAAACCAAAGCCGCCGACCCTGATTATTGTCGGACGAGTTGTAGAGTTGCAGGAAAAACTGAGCTGGTACAAAGCGCCGGAAAGACCGGGAGTTGATACCACTTTTCCCAAAGAGTCTCTGAATAGTATCTGATGCAAGTTTGACAGTGAGTGAGCATATGAAAAATCCCATTAACCACCTAACACGGTCACCGCTACTGCCGAGACCGTTCGCACTGCCCTTTGGGCTGATACCCACGGCCGCCCACAGCCGTGTACTGGTGACACTGCTGAACCGGATTTTCACTCCTGAACTGGCAGACGGTGAACTCGACTTCCTCGAGGGGCGGGTAATGCGGGTCGATGTGGTCGATGCCCGTCTTAGCTACCTCATCACCCTGATGGATGGAAAACTCCAGGCGGCCGATAAGCGCAGTCCCCACGACCTGAGCATCGAGGGATCGATCTACGACTTCCTGCTGCTGGCTACCCGCCGTGAAGATGCAGATACCCTCTTCTTCAACCGCCGCCTACGACTTGGCGGTGATACCGAGCTGGGGCTCTACGTAAAAAACTTCCTCGATGCACTGGAGCTGGACGGACGCCTCGGCCCGGTCCTCAAGGTGCTCGACGGCGCCACTTCCATTATTGCCAGAATACCGGAACTTAAGCTGCCGTTAGGTAAGCCAAAGCCGGTCGAAAACAGTTATTGAAATCCTGGAACATAGAGGACACGGAGTAACACAGAGCTCACAGAGATTATTTAAGCCCTAATCTAATGTACCCTGTTTGAGCAAACTGAGATTGATACAGTTCATCTGACCTTCTCAAAGTGGCGTGAACGTCTCTGCGATATCTCTTGGTTTATGCACTGTCTAAATGAGCACTTGGCCCGTAGAGGCAACAAAGGGGACAACTGCACCGGAGAAGATAGAACCAATAGCCGCAGAAAAGCATGAAGATAGGCTTTCCCTTGCCAGAGAATCTGTCGTAGCAGAAAGCAAAGGGGTTTGCCCTAAATGTGCTTCTGAATTAGTTAAGAGAGTCGCGTCAAAAGGAAAACACAAAGGCTCGGAATTCATAGCATACAGTGCATACCCAAGATGCAGGTATGTAACGAAGCAAGTAGTCCAGCGAGACGTATAACAACGCTCTCTAGCTCATGTGAACATCCACAGGATTACTGACACTTTGTGTCCGTATTTCCTGTGATTAACAAACGCATGTAAATAGCAGCAAGCTACATCCTAACCTGCGATAGCAAGTAGAGGTCTATCGCAATAGACTCCACGAAAAAAAAGAAGGCGATGCCTGTCATTTGCATGGAAGTCAGCTGCCCCTGTTCCTTGGTTTTTATGAATAGCAGCCTGACCTCTGCAATGATCCAGGTCAGATTCACGATGGGAACAAGAATAAATAGAAATATCATCAGGCCGGAGCCGGCATCTGTCTGGTTGAATCCAAACAGCCGGTCATTGGCCCCTGCGATAAAATAGATTATCGGCAGTTGGGTGGTGACTATGGCGATAGATCTGAGATTAATCAGTTCCAACTCCTTTAACTTAGTTGCACATTCAATGTGCGTTAATAGTATTTAAAAATGCCGGTGACATCCATTCAAGTAGAATTGTCTGTTTTTTCCGTGCCCACTAATTCTCTATTGCGATAAATATCACTGCTACTACTCTTTAGGAGCCTCTGATTAAGTCTGGTTCGATTTAGGCTGAGATAAAATTGTTCCAATTTGTTTCGAAGTGAGCGGTAATAGCCATTCTATTTCTGCGATCTTCGGAACGAATTGGGGCGATTTTAGCCAGCGTAAAGCAATCATGACTTGATCAGAGTCTCCTTTAGCTATCTCATGGATAAAACAGGGCTCTGATAACCATGCCAAGATTTCTTCTTGTCGCACTACTGCTGCTGACTCTGTCAGACAATATCCTCGCTGCACCCAATTTGACTGCGGTTGCCAGTGCCCACCCGCTGGCTACCAGAGCGGGCTTACAGGTTCTTCAGCAGGGGGGTAATGCCTTTGATGCCGCCGTTGCGGTGTCTGCCGCGCTGGCGGTGGTTGAGCCCTATAGTTCAGGTATTGGCGGCGGTGGCTTCTGGCTACTGCACCTTGCCGATGATAATAGTGATGTCATGGTCGATGGGCGTGAGCGCGCACCGCTTACCGCCCACCGTGATATGTACCTGGATAGTGAGGGGGCGATTGTTCCCCGTCTTTCTATGGATGGAGCGCTGGCTGCGGGTATTCCGGGTGAGCCTGCCGCACTGGTCCATATTGCGAATAAATATGGCAAGTTGCCCCTGGCTACACTGTTGGCGCCTGCGATCAAACTTGCCCGTGAAGGCTTTCCTGTTACTGCCCATTACCAACGCATGGCGGGATTTCGTCTCAAGGCGCTGAAAGCTTCAAAGAGTTCTAACGCCATCTTTCTCGACCAGGGAGAGATCCCTGATATTGGCTACCTGATAAATCAGCCTGATTTGGCTGCAACACTGGAGACGATGGCCAACCATGGCCGTGATGGTTTCTATAAAGGGGAGGTGGCGGCCAAGCTTATTCGTGGTGTAACCAAGGCGGGAGGAATTTGGAGCCAGAAAGATTTTGATGAATACCAGATTATCGAACGCGAGCCGATAAAGGGGCGCTATCAGGATTACGAGGTGATCTCAGCAGCACCCCCTTCATCGGGCGGTATCGCCCTTATCGCCATGCTCAATATGCTGGAAAACTACGACCTGGGTGCTCTGGATGAGCCGACACGCAACCACCTTTTGGTCGAGGTGATGCGCCGTGCCTACCGAGATCGCGCGGAGTTTCTGGGCGATAGTGATTATGTAGAGGTGCCGACAGAGCGTCTGATCCACCCCTACTATGCGAAGGGGCTGGCGCAGTCCATTCGCCTGGATCGGGCGACAAAAAGCAGTGAACTTCCGGGGTTTGCGATCAGTGATGGCGCAAACGACACCAGCCACTTCTCTATCCTCGACAGTGAGGGCAACTATGTTGCCGCCACTTTGAGCATCAACTATCCCTTTGGTTCAGGCCTCACCCCGGAGGGTACGGGTGTTCTGCTTAATGATGAGATGGATGACTTTTCGGCAAAGCCCGGTGTTCCCAACGCCTACGGCCTGGTCGGTGCCGAGGCCAATGCCATCGCCGCCGGTAAACGGATGCTATCGAGTATGACCCCTACCTTTGTCCGCAGTGATGACCGTGTCGCCATTCTGGGGACGCCTGGCGGCAGTCGTATTATCACCATGGTGCTGTTGGGTGTGCTGGAGTTTGTTGAAGGAGAAGATCCTGATGCCTGGGTCAGTCGCCCCCGTATACACCACCAGTACCTCCCTCCCAAGGTGTTTATCGAGCCTGACGCACTTTCAGTAGCAACGGAAAAAGAGCTCACTTCTTTGGGGCACACACTGGAGCATTCCAAGCGAACCTGGGGAAATATGCAGGCGGTGTTGTGGGATAGAAGAGCTAGTGAGGTTAAAGCCGCAAGCGATCCCCGAGGAGAGGGGGAGGCGATAGCCTCTGACTGAGTGCAAGTGTTTGCTATAGGCGCGAACAGGTTCGCTCCTACTTAATGGTTATGCACAAGGCACTATCTTTAGCGCCTTAAGCCGGTTTTTCAGGCACCCGAATCTCCCGTACACCCAGATACCAGCATGCGATCAGTAGCGTGGTCCAGTAGACCACCCAGAAGGCAAAGCCCCCACGGCAACTATTATGTCTGGAGCTTTCCACTAAGAGAGGATTTGTGGATCGCGACTAAACCATCCCATGAGCCGCCGCCTGAGCACGGGACTCCATACCTGCCTCACCATGCCAATAGCCGTTACATGAGCCGACTGGTAGTAGCCGTTCCAAAAGCGCCTGACCCTCGGCCGGTGCCAGCTCTCCGATGAGACAGCGATGGAAGGTATCGATCACCTTGCCGGTCTGGTGTGACTGGGGGCTGATTCTCACCACATCCACCTCCAGCTCTTTTATCCGATCCAGATCCCCCAGCAAGTTGCAGGTATGGGCCGACTGGGTCTGAATACCGTTGAGGGCAAGGAACCGGGTGTCATCCTGGGCGGAGAGAGTGAGGCCGTCAGGGTAATCGAGGCAGCGGTACTGACAGTCATCTTTTGGCAGATTATGGGCGCGGGCGGTAAAACAACGCGCCGAGTAGGCCAGAGGCAAGCGACCAAAGGCGAATACTTCGGTCTCTACCCCTTCCGGGCGCTTGGCCTGCATCTCTGCCAGGGTTTCATGAGAGAGTTCTACCGGAAAGACCCAGCGTTTCAGCCCCTTGGTGGCAAGAAATGCCAGGGTGCGATCATTGTAGATATTGACGCTGTGGCCGCAGATGAATGGACGGTTCTGCAGCAGGTGCACCGCCCCCATATCGTTGGCCTCAACCAGGTAGTCACCGTTGTCGCAGATCCGCTTCAGACGCTTCATTTCGGACTCCGCCTCCAGCAGGGCCAGCGTGGAGAGCACCACCTCCTTACCCGCCGCAGCCAGCCGCCCGGCAAGCTCAAACCAGTCATCGGTACGCATCAGGGTACGTTTAGAGCAGACGGTCTCACCGAGATAGACGATATCCACCGGTGAGGCGGCGACCTCTTCATAGAAGTCGAGCAGTTGATCTTTAGGCCAGTAGTAGAGTACCGGACCGAGGGATAGTTTGGGTTGTTTACTCATATACATCCTTCCGACAGCCCCCTATGGGCTGCGGACATCTCACAAAAAACACAAAGTTGGTTAGGTTCTAAAAAAGTAGTATGGAGGAGATCTACCGAATGGTTTTTAAATCAGCTGTGCGCCGTTTTTTTGCATCCCGATAAAAATTTTCATGTGAGCCGATATTCAGTAGGTACAACTGCAGCTCATCCTCCTTCCATGAATAACCAAGTAAGACGATTTGCTCGTTCATCTTAAACTTATGTACCCACAGATGGGAAAGATCCCCCTTTTTCTGCTCGCCAATAACAGGATCATCGATAATCCTGTCGATCTCATCCTCAACTAAAATTTTTCCAGACTCGGAAAGCTTTTTAAACACTCTCTTAAAGGTCGGTGTTTCAAAGACCTCAATCCCGCTTTCCTCTGACATATCTCGTGATCCTTCCCGCATTTACTTCAGTAGTAGCAATTGCCGCCTGTCGAATGAATTCATAGGGCAGATCAGGATTGTCCTCTACCATCCTTCCGATCTCCGCCCAATGTTCAATCTGCTTTGGTACAGAACGTTTGCTCACATCAGCATACACTTTGGCATCTTTTACAAAATCATCATCTAGCCGAACGCTGGTAGCCATCTCAATTACCCTCGCAGAGATAAAGCGACAATATGTCGCATATGGACGCATTTTGTCGCGAGTATAGTGGTAGGTGGGTGTCACGTCAATATAAATTCACCTCTAGAGTCACTGCCAAGGCCGACTGTAGGCGCCCAAGGTGGTCTGTGTTCCCTCTGAGACCTTACCCAGCTCAGCCATCCACTCCGCTTTTGGGCGGTAGTTTTCCGGGTCTTTCGCGCAGGCATCGATAGCGGCACGCCATACTCTGGCTACCTGGGCGACATAGACCGGACTGCGTTGGCGACCCTCGATCTTAATCGCCGCCACACCTGCTTTCTGCAGCTCCGGCAGCAGTTCCAGGGTATTGAGGCTGGTGGGCTCTTCTAACGCATGGAAAGTATTACCACCAACACTGAAACTCCCCTTGCAGAGGGTCGGATAGCCCGCCTTCTCTCCCTTACCGGTGCGCTCTATCAACACACCACCGAGATGGGTTTCCAGTCCCTGTGGAGTCTCACGCCACTCCACATGGCTCGCTGGAGAACAGGCACCGTAGGTGTTGGGTGAGCGTCCGGTGGCGTAGGAGGAGAGGATACAGCGCCCCTCCACCATCACACAGAGGCTACCGAAACCAAACACCTCCACCTGTACCGGACTGTTCTCCACCACATGCTGTACTTGGCCAAGAGAGAGCACTCGCGGCAATACTGCCCGGCGTATACCGAAGTTATCCTTATAGAACTCCAGTGCCTCATAGTTGGTGGCGGAGCCCTGGACAGAGAGATGAAGATTCAGCTCCGGGTAGTGTTCAGAGGCGTAGTCGAGAATGCCGATATCAGCGGCAATCATTGCATCCACCTGAAGATCAGCCGCCTGATCCACTGCATTCTGCCAGCGTGACCAACCACTGGGCTGTGGATAGGTGTTGAGGGCAAGAAACACCTTCACCCCACGCTGACGGGCGTAGCGAATCCCCTCGGCAATCTTCGCAGGGCCAAAGTTAAGCCCTGCGAAGTGACGAGCATTGGTGTCGTCACGAAAGCCGAAGTAGACCGCATCGGCGCCGTTATCCACGGCCGCCTTGAGAGAGGGCAGATTACCTGCCGGACATACGAGTTCCATCGATACAACCACTCATACTGTTTGTTGTTAAATGATCAAGACCACTGTCTGATCGCCCTGAGAGCCGCGACCCCTGACGACTACCGCGCCGGGAAAGCTCTGCTTCTATACCGTTGAGCACCGCCCATTTTTTTGCACACCAGGCGGGGGTGAGAAGAATATCTGATGAAGCGGTACCTGTGGCCCGGTGATAAATCACCTCCCCAGGGGTGCGTTCAATCATATCCACCGCTATGGAGATGTACTCTTCCATGGAGAGAGGCTGATACTCTCCCCTTCGCCACTGATTAGCCAATTGCGTGCCCTTGACTACATGCAAAGGGTGTAGCTTGAGCGCTTCGGTACCCAATTCCAGCACCTGCTCCAAACTTGAGAGCACCTCAGCCCTACCCTCGCCGGGCATACCCACAATCAGATGGGTACAGATTGGCAACCCACGGAGATGGGCTGCTCTCACCGCTTGACGATATTCAGCAAAACCATGACCACGATTGACCCTTTCCAGGGCGGCATCGGAGGCCGACTGCAGACCCAACTCAAGCCAAACCTCATGCCCTTCAGACTTGAGGCCGGCAAGAAGGTCCAGCACCTCATCGGGGACACAGTCGGGGCGGGTACCCACCGAGATACCGACCACATCCGGTTCAGCAAGCGCTTCCCGATAGAGGTCGGAGAGATACTCCACATCTGCATATGTGTTGGTATATGCCTGAAAGTAGGCGATAAAACGACGGGCACCCGTGCGTTTCAGCAATACCTGCCTGCCTGCCTCAATCTGCTCAGCGACACTAGGAGCCTCTCTGGAGGTGGGATTGAAAGAGGCGTTGTTACAGAAGGTACAGCCACCCCGCCCCTTGCTGCCATCACGGTTGGGACAGGTAAAACCGGCGTTTATCGCCAGCTTGTGAACCCGCTCACCGTAACGGTTAAGCAGATCCTGTCCAAACGTATTGATGAAATCGGATAGCGCCACAGACCCTTCACACTCTAGTCACTCCGACAGACAGCCTGCACGGGGACAATACCTAGTACTAAAATGGCGATTTTACCATGAAGGGCGCACGATCCCCTATTCTGACCACAATCAGAACCTCTATCTGGCGATAAGCTTAGTAAATCATGACTGAAAGAGGCGTCATGGACGCTATTCGTTGTCCGCGGTATCCTTGCCGCGTTTTTTCACTATTTTTCGTGGCAAAAGAGGCCCCATGCTCTACTACTGGATAAAAAACGCCCATGTCGCCACCGTCGTGTTCAATATCGCCTTCTTCACCCTGCGTTACTACTGGATGTTGCGTCGAAACGGCCTGGTAAACAGAAAAATCGTCAGGCAGATCTCCCAGTTCAACGACACCCTGCTGCTTATCGCCGGCATCGCTCTGGCACTGCAAATCCACCAATACCCTTTTCAGGCCCAGTGGCTCACTGTTAAATTGGTGGGGCTGTTGCTATACATCATCTTCGGCAGTCTGGCACTGAAAAGAGGAAAAAGCAGAAAAACACGCAAAATCTACGGCATCCTGGCACTACTGACCGTGGGCTATATAGTCACTGTTGCCCTGAGCAAGACAGCAGCATCCTGGGTGTTGCTGGGGAATCTCTAAGCCACTTTGTTGCTGCGATCTTTGGAGCGAATTGGGGCAATTTTAGCCCGCGTAAAGCAATCATGACTTGTTCAGAGTCTCCCTAGGTATTAGACCTGCCCTCGAAGACTCACAAAGAATTATCGATCAGCCACATAAGAATATGGATGTTTATAGCCCTATTGCCGGTTGGCTTTTGTAATATTACAGCGAAAATCGCGAAGCGTGTTTGAGCTGCTGATCGGATCAAACGCTCTATCACTGATGATATTGTTGTAGCTTCCTGTGGAATTCTGCCACCAGCCATACTGACTACAGACCACATCACTAGCAAGACTCTTGTTGAATTTGGCTCTGGCACGAATGGAACCTTCACTGGTCTCAATCACCACCCAATCGTGTTCTTCTATGCCATAAGTGATGGCCGTTTGGGGATTGAGTTCAACCAGCGGCTCAGGCATACGTTTGCGTAGTGAGGGGAGCTGACGTTGCTGGCTGTGACAGTAGGCGACCCACTTTGCCGAGATAAGTCGTAGAGGGTAGCGCTTGTCATGCCTCTCTTCAGTATTAAATTTGGGAAGAGGAGCGTAGCCACTTTGCCGGAACTGTTCGGAGAATATCTCCAGTTTTTTGGAGGGTGTGGCAAAACCCTGCCCACGGTATTTTCGATAGTTCACCTCTAGTGGTAGCCTGATCCCCTCAGGATGTTCCTTCAGCTCAGCAATTGTAACGCCTGTAGGTGCAATCATCTGCTGCAGGGCGGCATCGATATCACCACCGAAGAAATGATCGCTAAGCCCCAACCGCTTAGCCAGTTCAAAGACTATCCAGCTATCACTCCGTGATTCACCCAGAGGAGGAATAACCGCCGGGCGTAGCTGAATCAGTGAGTCGGCCTGTTGGGAGATCTGAAAACCGGGATAGAATCCTGGGCGCTCCCATGGCGAGGCAACGGGTAGGACAATATCGGCGTAGTCGGCTGTGGGATTGAGAAATAGATCGGCATGTACATAGAACTCTAGTTGTTCCAGAGCGTTGGCGGCACTATCGGCATTGGGTTTGGTCAGTAGTGGATTACCACCAAAGCTGATCAGAGCCTTAATAGCATAGGGCTCTTCACTGACCACGGCCGTATAAAGATCATAGGAGCTGATCCAGCCCATGGTGCCGGGGCCGAGCGGGCGCTCCTGAAGACCTAGTGTCTTTGTGCGCTGCTCGTTGCCAAGTAACTCCATACCAAACAGGTTGGCAACGGGCGGCTTGGTGAACCAGACGTTGCCGCCAGGTGCATCGATATGGCCGGTTAATGCATAGAGCAGAGCGATTGCGCGGCCACTCTGTGTCGCCTGACTCTGTTGCGCGGTACCAGTCCAGGTGAAGTAACTGACCGGCCCCGACTCATGCAGCAGGTGGGCGGTGTCGATAATCTGCTGTGCAGAGATACCTGTAAGCACCTCTGCTTTGGCGGGGGTGTAGTGGCCACAGCCGTCGGCGTAGGCCTGAAAAGCCGGTTTGCAGGATAATTTGCCAGCGGGTGTATCTATCTCAAACACGCCAAACAGGGCGAGTTCCCCATGATCAGAATCATCCGAGCAGTCTGTCTGGTATTGTCCGATTTGAGGGTTGTATACGACCACCTTTTGCCGTGTGGTATCCCACGCCAGATAGTTCTTTTCTGAGTTGCCGTAATTGAGATCGGCGGTGGTTAACAGCGCATCTGTATCTTCACGAACCAACAGCGGCCCGTTGCTCCAATTGCGGATAAATTGTGCGTCAAACCAACCATTGCTAATCAGTTGATGAGCCAGCGCCAGCGCTAGTGGGCCATCGGCTGCTGGACGTACCCGTAACCACTCATCAGCACGGTTGGCAAAACCCACCTTGCGCGGATCCACCACGATCAGTTTTGCACCACGCTTGATGGCGCGGCTTACCGCTTCGGCCTGCGCCAACCAGCTGGTTGTTGGATTAAATCCCCACAACAGAATGCAGCCGGTCTGCTCATAGTCGGGCATGCCGATTGAGTCACCATAGGTATATTTCGGTACAAAGTCTTTGTGCCAGTTGCAGTTTTCGGTAGCAAACAGGGTATTGGGACTGCCAAATGCGTGTGCGAGTCGGTTAATCCAGACAAAGCTGTCTGAGATACCTGTACCACTGGGTGTGGTAACTCCGAATACGACTGACTCCGGCCCAGACAGCTGGGCCGTATGTTGGAGTTTAGCGGTAATTGTCTCTAGTGCCTCATCCCACGAGATCGCCTTCCAGCCTGGATCATCACTGCCTTTGGGATGGGTACGTTTTAGTGGGGTGAGAATACGATTTGGGCTATAAACCATCTCTGGGGCAGCCCTGCCCTTGATGCAAAGCGACTTTCCAGTAGGATGTTGGGGGTGAGGTTCGAGCGATTGCAAAAGGCCATCTTTAACGACCGAGATGCAGCCGCAACGGGAGATACATAGTGCACAGTAACCGGAGATTTTCTGTTCCATACAAATCAGTCCCACCCCTGGTCCCGACGCCGCCCCAACTCATCGGCATCTACACTTAACCCGGATATTTCACCCGATCGCTTTAAAAAATTGATAACTTCTTGTTGCTACTTGAAATTAATGAAATATTAGTAAAGTACAAAGTGTAACCGAAGTTCGCTGAACGCGCCCTCGCACCGATCTCGCCGCCCAGTTACGGTATTTTCTCAATCATCAATAGCCAAGCTATTGACTCAATCGCAAATCCGTATCTGAACAACGAGTTCGGCACGATCATCGCGTTCCCAGGTGAAACATCCGGGTTAACACTTGTTCAAGCTCAGTATCGATATGGAAATTTGAATAAGTTTGATAGAGATCGTTAACCACAACACCATCGAGTCCCTTCACCTTTTCAATGAGGCGGTGGTTAACTCTGGAGCGGTGAAGATAGGGGTGAGCAAAGATAATCAGCACCGAGTATTTCGGTACATTTAGCTCTTCTCTGTTGATTTCTGCCGGCTGCATAAGATAACAGTATAAACACTGCATTGTTGATTTACCGCCATCCATCAAATCTGCAGAAAAATAAGCAACTGTATCTTCGCTACCAGGCTGTGTATAAGTGCCAGAAATTGAGTTCTTATTGATTATTAGCAATGACAAAAGATAGATTAGGAGTGCAACTGATCTAACGCAAAACGAATGGCAAGCAAAACCTATAGACTCCACTAATATAGATAGTGAGATAACCCGATGAGTGTCACCTATGGATGAGACATTACAACGTCTGCTCGATGCCGAGTTGAGAGCCGAACGGATCGCCCGTCAGGCGGATGAAGAGCGTGAAAAGATCATACAGGGCGCTCTGCTGGAGGCACGAGCGGAAGAGAGTCGATTCGAGGCGCGGATACCCGAGCTTCATAGCTCCTTTATCGAAAAGGCTGAGAGTCGGGCTCAGCAGACAATCAGTGAGATTAAACGCCGTTATGACGAACGTCACAGCCATCTCCGGAGTCTTGCTGAAGAGCGTGAAGAGGAGGCCTTAGTCGCCGCTTTCCAGTTACTGATTGACTCTGAGGTTGACGACTAAAGGGCCGGGCCTGCTATGAGCGCCGCTACCACTCACACCTACCTCAAAACCCGGGCCGCGGTAATGTCCGGCAGGCTGATCTCCGATAGTGATCTTGAAAAGTTGATGCTACAACCGGTGGCGGAACTGGGAAAGGCCTTCAGTCTCACCGACCTTCTCGACCGCGGCGTTTCTGAGATCACACTCAACCGGGCGGCGGAGCAGGCGTTGATTCACACATTAATGAGTGAACTATCGGTGCTGCTGCGTCCCCTCGACGGCACTTCCCGCAGTGTACTCATCCACTGGGCACGCAAGTTCGAACTTTATAATCTGAAGGCACTGATTCGTGGCAAGATACAGGGGCTGTCCTATGAACAGCTGCAGGATAATCTACGTGATCTACCGGCGTTGATCAGTCTGCCCCATGAGCAGCTGCTGCGCACAGAGACTATTCCCGAACTGCTACGTCTGCTGGAGAAGACACCCTATGGCGACATCGCTCAACAAGCCCGGCGGGTCTACGAAGAGAAGAATGAGCCCTTCTCTCTTGATGCCACAATTGACCAACGCTACTACACGGGGCTGATAAAGCGCAGCAGGGCAGTAACCGACGGAGACCGGGAGCCCCTCGCCAGGCTGATCGGTAGCCTGATCGATCAGCAGAACCTCCCCTGGCTTCTGCGCTACCGTTTCAACTACGAACTCTCGCCGACAAAAACCTATTACTTGCTCGCCCCCTCCGGTAGACACCTACAATCGGACCGTCTGAAACGGATGGTCAATATGGAGAACGCCGAGCAGGTTCTAGAGGCACTTCCAGATCACCTCAAGGAGCGGCTGGCAGACACCTCTGATCCGATGGCTACAGAACAGAAGATGGCCTCTGAAACCGCCTGCCAGGCAAGAAAGCTGTTGCAGCACAGTGATTCAGCGGTGACACGGGCTCTCGCCTACCTGATGCTGCGTGAGATGGACCTGCGTCGAGTCTACGCCATTGTCCAGGGACGAATCCTTGGACTCGATGAGTCTTTGATCCGGCAGGCGGCAGATATTCTGCCTATATCCAATAGTTCATCCAGGGGTGTTCACTAACATGTTCAAACCCCTTCTGATGAAGCATGTAATGCTCCAGGTACTCACCGAAGACTTGCCGCTGGTCTCGCTGACACTGGCTGAGAAGGGCGTCTTCAGTCCCGACTATCGCGTCTGCTATGCAGAGAGCTTCCCCGATATCCCAGGCACTCATTATCGTGAAATATACCACCAGGCCTGCTCCCGCCTGCAGAAGATCGAGGGACAAATCAGCCTGTCGGAAAAGATAGATATCGGCCATCTGCATGTCGTCTCGGAAGATCAATTAACCAAAACTAATGACTGGCTTGGAGAGGTGTGGAAACGCTGCTCGGCCTATGAGGAGAATTTCCGTCGCCTGGGTGATGATGAGCGCATGGTGGACCAGCTCAGCTTAGCCTTGGACAACTTCGTCGCCCTCAATATTGACCTCAGTCTTTTGCAGGGAGAGAAGCTGTTTCTCGATATACATGTCGGTATGCTGCCACGAGAAAATGTCGCCCAACTGAAAGAGGCCATCAGCCTCGCAGATTACCTGCTGTTTACCTATATGGAGCAAGAGGAAAACACTCATATCATCGTCCTCGGACTCAAGGGTGAGCGTGTGCAGGAGATGAACTCGGTGCTGGATACCGCAGGCTTCCGTCCCCTGCCAATACCACCCGAACTACGTAATGAACCAGATAAAGTAAGAGCCGACCTGGAGAAACGACGCAAGAAAATTACCGAGGAGTGGCGCAAAGAGACAGAAGAGATGATCAGCTGCGGCAATGAGCTGCGACAGATGCTGGAAAAGGCAAAGCAGACACTGGTAATGTCAGAGCCTTTCGTCGACATGGAGAACGCGGCCCGCAGCTCCGGCCACCTCTCCATCATCTCAGGGTGGATACCTGCTCGGGAGATAGCACCGATAGAAGCCACACTGAAGAAAATACTGGCGAACCCATTTCAGCTCAACGCAAGAGATCCCTCGCGTGAGGAGTACCATCTTGTTCCCAGCTTTATGCCGAAAAACCGCCTGATGAGTCCCTTTGCCACGCTGGTCAAACAGTATGGCATCCCCCGTTATGGTGAGATCGATCCGACGATTATCTTCGCCCTCACCTTCGTTGCCATGTTCGGCATGATGTTTGGAGATATCGGCCACGGCCTGGTTATCACTTTTGCTGCTTGGGCCGCCCGAAAAAAGCTGAAAAAGTTCACCCTCTTCGCCGTTGCCGCCGGCATCTCCGCCTCACTCTTCGGGCTGCTCTATGGCAGTGTTTTCGGCTATGAACACCTGTTCAACGCTGTCTGGATCCCACCACTATCCGATCCTATCTACATGTTATCGATGGCCCTCGGCTGGGGTGTGGGTTTTCTCGTCATCATCACTCTGCTGTCAATTCACAACCGTTTTGTCTCGGGTGACCTCAATAGCGCCATCTTCGAAACCAACGGTGTGGTGAGCATTATCCTCTACCTCAGCATACTTAGCGGTACGTTCAATCTTTATAAAAATGGCGATTTCGGCATTCTGCCGGCCTTTCTCAGTATACTCAGCCTGCTGACTCTCCTCGCCTACAAACTAATCGAAACCAAAGCTCCACCGGGCGAGCGGATGATGGTGGCAACGATTGAAACTTTTGAGACCCTTACCGGCTATATCTCCAATACTCTCTCTTTTCTGCGTATCGCTGCATTCAGCCTCAACCATGTTGCACTGGCGGTGGCGGTATTCACCCTCGCCGATATGATGGAGGGCACCGGGCACTGGTTGATGGTGATCGGAGGTAATATCTTTATTCTTGTACTTGAGGGGGCCATCGTTACCATTCAGGTTTTGCGACTTGAATACTACGAGGGCTTCTCCCGCTTTTATGCCGGTGACGGTCGAGAGTTCAAACCGTTAATACTGAATAGTGGAGGTACAAAATGAGCTATTCAGATTACAGCACTTTCAACGGTGAAAAAGAGAAAACTGCTGACAACACCCAACCATTCCACCCATCATCAAGGAGCACTGTATGTACTGGCTGATCACGCTAATGACATTAGGTATTGCCGGCCTCATCGCCACCGGCATCTACATTGAACTGCGCCCGGAAAAAAGCCCCGCTGCGGATCGTAGGCAGAAGCAGGCGATCGGCATCAACCTGCTACTGTTTGTCGGTGCCCAAGCGGCACTGATCTTTATGGGCATAGAGGAGGTTATGGCAGCCACACCGGTAGCTGCTGAAGGGGCAAAAGAGATCTCTCTTGGCATGGGCCTGGCGATCATCGGTGTGGGTATTCCTACCGCCATAAGTACCATCGCCGCCGGTATTGCAGTAGGCCCCATCGGGGCAGCCTCTCTTGCCGTACTGGCAGAGAAACCTGAGATTTTTGGACGCACCCTCATCTATCTCGGACTGGCAGAGGGTATTGCCATCTACGGTCTGGTGATGAGTATCCTGTTGCTGGATAAACTGTGAGCTGAGAATGAGTGACCAAGCACCAACACGGATGCTGTTTATGGGTGATGCTTCCCTCACCGATGGCTTCCAGCTGATCGGCTTTGAGACCTGGCCTGACCCGACAACAGCAGAGCTGGATCAGGTACTGAAACAATTGGTGGAGAGCAAACAGAATGCTTTTATTATTATTGATAGCGCGCTCTCCCGGCGAAATCCGGTAATGCTGAGGCAGATTCGTGAAGAGGGGGGACGCATTGTGGTCACCGAAGTACCACCACTAAACGATCCGGAAAACTGTCATTGCATCGTCGACACCCAAATTCAGGCGCTGCTGGGTAACCCTCCGGAAAGTGAGGATTGATTGTGGATCAAGTTAACGAACTCGAATTGGCCATACTGAGCCGTGCCAACCGTCTGGCGGTTGAATATCGCGAACGGGCGGAGCACAGCCGTGACAATATTCTGCGCGACGCCCATGAAAAGCTCCATCTGCGAGAGGAGCGAGAAGTACTGATCGCAAAATCCAAGGCCGAACGCAGCTACCGTCGCCAGGTTCAGTCGAACGAACTGAAGCTGCACAAGGAGATGGATCATCTGCGCTGGAATCTGGTGGAGGGAGTACTGGAGCGGCTAACCGATAGAATGAAGGCACTGGCCGACAAGGAGCAGGAGTATCTGCCACTACTCAAAGCATTCATCCACAAGGGGACGCGAGCATTCGAGCAAAGAGAGCTTGTTGTGGAGGTCAACGCCAGGGATCTGGAGCGACTACAGTCGATCTGGGAGAGCTTCGCCCAAGAGGCGGCTCCTGATAAGCAGCTGACTCTCAGCACCACGCCCACCGAAACCCTTGGCGGTGTACTGATACGTACCGAGGATAACCGTATTCGCCTAAACAACACTTATGAGGGGCGGCTGGAGCGGCTGAGCAGTCATCTGCACCAGGTAATTATTGAACGACTGCTACCCGCAGGTCTGGCACAAGAGAGCAGGGAAACGGCAGTATGAGTGAAAACAGAATAGGCACCATCCGTGAGATCAACGGTCCCATCGTCACTATCCGTATGCCGGGTGTACGTAACGGTGAACAGGTCAAAATCGGTGAGATGGGTCTCTACGGTGAGGTGATCAGCCTTAAAGGCGACAACGCCCTGGTCCAGTCCTACGAACCGACCGAAGGCATTCGTCCGGGCGGACCGGTGGAAGGACTGGGCTGGCCCCTCTCGGTAGAGCTGGGTCCGGGACTGCTTGGCGGTATCTTCGATGGTGTTCAAAGACCATTGGAGAAAATATTCAACACCGCCGGTGACCATATTCCCCGCGGCTTGAACCTCCCCTCCCTCGACCGCGAGAAAGAGTGGCGATTCAAGCCGGCGGAAACAGTTGAGCGTGGTGCCTGGATCAATGCCGGCACCCTTCTGGGGACGGTCCAGGAGACACATCTGATTGAACATCGCATTATGGTACCGGCCCACTTTCAGCGCGGCGAGTTGATTGAGCTGGCCCCAGAGGGTGACTATCGATTAGAGGACACTATCGGCCGCATCCGTACACCCCAGGGTCAGATTCGTAAGCTGAGGCTGTTCCACCGCTGGCCGGTGCGCACCCCCCGCCCCTACCTGCGACGTGATCACGGTGTTGCCCCCCTGATCACCGGGCAACGCATACTCGATACCTTCTTCCCTCTCCTTAAAGGGGGCAAAGGTGCGGTTCCCGGCCCCTTTGGCGCGGGGAAGACGGTGGTACAGCAGCAGATTGCCCGCTGGTCCAACGCCGATATCGTCATCTATGTCGGTTGTGGTGAGCGCGGCAATGAACTGGTGGATGTATTGGAGACCTTCCCCAAACTCCAGGACCCCTACTCCGGCCACAAGTTGATGGAGCGCACTCTATTGGTCGCCAACACTTCCAATATGCCGGTGGTGGCACGTGAGGCATCGATCTACGTCGGTATGACCATGGCAGAGTACTATCGTGACCAGGGCTATGACGTGGTGATGCTGGCCGACTCCACCAGCCGCTGGGCAGAGGCGTTGCGCGAGGTCTCCGGCCGACTCGGACAGATGCCGGTAGAAGACGGTTACCCCGCCTACCTCGCCTCCCGTCTTGCCGCCCTCTATGAGCGGGCCGGTCGGGTTGAGAGCTTCAGTTGCGGCAAGGGCTCGGTGAGCCTGATCGGGGCGGTATCACCACCGGGGGGCGATTTCTCTGAGCCGGTGACCGCCCATACCAAAGAGATCATCCAGACCTTCTGGGCACTATCGAAAGAGCTTGCCGACGCTCGCCACTATCCCGCTATCGACTGGGTAGACAGCTTCTCCGAACACGTCGATACCGCCGCAGAGTGGTGGCACAAGGAGGTCGACCCCACTTGGCGGGCACGGCGCGGCCAGGCCCTGGCCCTGTTGGCACGCGATGCCGAGCTCTCACGTATTGTCAATCTTGTTGGTCCGGAAGCGCTCTCCTCCGCTCAGCGCTGGGAGCTGGAAGGTGCCGCGCTGATCAAGGAGGGGGTACTGCAGCAGAGCGCCCTTGACCCGGTGGACACCTTCTCCTCACCGGAGAAGCAGTTTGTTCTACTCGACATGGCGCTCACCATCCTTGATAAAGGTGCTGAACTGATCGAACTGGGAGTACCGGTCCAGGAACTGACCGCGCTGCCGATGCTGGCCAGAGCACGCCGGGCCAAGCAGAAGTACAACAGCGAACAGGTGGAGAAAATACGCGAAATGGTGGAGGAGTTCCTCCAGGAGTTTCACGACATCCGGCTTGAGTATGCCAAGTTCAAGGAGCACGCAGAATGAGTGCCAAGGAGTACCGATCCGTATCCTCTGCCCAGGGTGGCCTACTAACCGTTTCCGGTGTAGCTCACGTCGCCTTCGGTGACCGCGTCAGCATCCGTGACCACCAGAACAACCTCCGTAATGGGCAGGTCATTCGCAGCTCTGAGGACGAAGTACTGATCCAGGTATTTGAGGGTACCGACGGCCTTGATCTGGAGAGTACCTGGGTACGTTTTCTTGACCAGCCGTTGGAGATCAGCCTCTCCCCGGAGCTGCTGGGCAGGGTCTTTACCGGGCTCGGTAATCCCAAGGATGGCCGCCCTCCCATCGTATCCAATATCCGCCGCAGTGTCAGCGGCTCCGCCATCAATCCGGCGGCCCGCACCTATCCCAGGGAATTTATCCAGACCGGCATCTCCACCATCGACGGTCTCAACTCTCTGGTGCGGGGACAGAAGTTACCGATCTTCTCAGCCTCGGGCCTACCCCACAACCGGCTTATCGCACAGATTGTACGTCAGGCACGGCTGGTTGATGAGGAGAGTAGCTTCTCGATCGTCTTTGCCGCCATGGGCGTCTCCTACAGCGATGCCCGTTTTTTCCAGGAGGAGTTCGCCTCTTCCGGTGTCCTGGGTAATGTGGTGATGTATATCAATCTGGCGGATGATCCACCGGTGGAGCGACTGGCCCTGCCAAGGGTAGCCCTCACCGCCGCTGAGTATCTGGCATTCGATCTCGACCGCCATGTATTGGTAGTGATGACCGATCTCACCAACTACGCCGAGGCACTGCGGGAGGTGGCCACCGCCAAGGGGGATGTTCCCTCACGCAAGGGGTATCCGGGATACCTCTACTCCGACCTGGCGGAAATCTATGAGCGTTCCGGGCGAATCAAGGACCGTCACGGCTCCATCACCATGGTGCCGGTGGTGACTATGCCCTCCGATGACATCACCCACCCGATCCCCGACCTGACCGGTTATATCACCGAGGGGCAGATCGTACTCAGCCGTGACCTTAACAGTCGGGGAATCTATCCCCCTGTCCACATTTCGCCCTCACTGTCGCGCCTGATGAAGGACGGTATCGGCAAGGACGATACCCGGGAAGATCATCCGCGTGTCGCCAACCAGCTCTACGCGCTCTATGCCAGAGCCCAAGAGACCCGTAATCTCGCCTCTATCATTGGAGCCGATGAGTTGTCGGAACGTGACCGTCGCTATCTGCGCTTTGCTGACGAGTTCGATAAAAACTTTGTCGGCCAGGGGGAGGATGAGGATCGCACCATTATCGAAACGCTCAACCTTGCCTGGGAGTTACTGAGCATGTTCCCCAAGGATTCCCTCAGCCGAGTGAATGAAACCGACTTGGCTAAATACCATCATTTGGGGGAGTAAAAAAAGGTGGCACAGCAGCAACTCATCAAAGCCCCACCCACCAAGAGCACACTGCTCAATCTGAAGCGGCAGATACAGTTCCTGGAAGAAGGTCATACGTTGCTGGAGCGTAAGCGCGAACTGCTTACACGGTTGCTATACGAGCGTATTGGGGAGTACAAGAAACAGCGCAAGCATGCTCGCTTGGCCCTGAAACAAGCGTACCACTGGCTCAGTGTCGCCCACCTGCGTATGGGTAGCCGTTCGTTGCAACAGGCGGGGCTGGGTACCTCAGCCACCCTGGAGATCGACATTATTCCCCGGCGCAGTCTGGGGGTCGAGTACCCCGCGGTTTCGGCAAAGAAACTGACCATGGAGCCCGTCGGCCTGCTCGGCACCGACGCCAGCTTTGATGAAACACGCAAAGAGTTAACAGAGGCCGCACTGCTATTGGCAAGAATGGGAGAGACTCAGATTGCCCTCAGCCGTCTCATCGCAGAACAGCGCAAAGCACAGAAACGGGTTAACGCCCTCAAGTACAACATCATCCCCCGCTACCGCAAAACCATCCGCTATATCGAATCACTGCTGGAGGAAGAGGAGCGCAACACCCTGTTTCAGATCAAGGTATTGAGGAGCGCAAGCCAGTAGTTTTAAATGCCCGGACACACTAACTCGTGTCCAGTCAGACACAGGCTTTTTGGATGCGTGACTGGGTGGATGCAGGTGGTAGTGTAACGCAAGAAGCCAAAGCCGAGGGGGCATAAAGGGAAGCGGAATATGCAGGTGTTACCGGTAGTAACTCAGACCAGATCTGACAGTCAGCATCAGATCAGTGGGTCGGCTATGCGACCGGAACGGAAGTATGCGGTCAAACTGGCTAATGTCCGATGCTAGTCAGAAGCGGACATTACAGGAACCCTAGTCAGATGACTGCGATGCGACCGGAGCAGCCATTCCATGCTTTTGCGATGAACGACTCTGTCTCAGTAAAAGCTGTCATTCGACTGGTTCCCATCTAACAATCAAGGTTGGCTGTAAACGGGCGCATGCCAATAGTGAAAAGTTATAAATAGCTATGGAAGGAATCTGTATGATTGATCGCCGGAATAGTAAATAATATCGTGTCAACCATGGCCGAGACTAAGCGATTAACTATTGCTCCATGCAGCCAGGCAGACGCAGCAGATCTGAGAGAGATTGTGCGGGATCCCATGGTGGCAAATCTGTTTTTCGTAGGGAGAAGCACTGAAGTTGACTATCGAGAGGCTATTGCAGAGTATATGGAAGGTGATTGGCAGCAACATGGTCGCCTCCACCTGGCCGCTCGGACGCATTCGGGTATCGTTGTTGGTGGTGTCAGCTTCAACAGAATACCACGAGAGGCCGATTCACTCCTATCGTACTTCGTCTCTCCTCGGCTTTGGTGTCGAGGGTACGGAATGGAGATGGTGACGGCGGCGTGCAGTGCTCTTCCTGTCGAACTTGGGGTCAGAACAATCGAGGCAACAGTGATTCGTGAGAATAGTGGTTCGAAGCGGATACTCGAGAAACTTGGATTCCGATTCTGTGGGATCTATCAGGATTCGGGGGGAGTCGAATTCGCGCCAATGTTACGATATCGATTGGTTGGACAATTGGAGACAACCCCGGGTTATACGTAAAACACTTTCATATTGCTTTGTCGTTCTTGCCGGGCTGCTCCTAAGAGTTTGCGTGTTCTCTCCTTTCTCGGGTTATATCCTCGATTCTAATCGATGGGGTCAGACTCGATCGATCGTAAACCCAGGTCCGCTTTGTGCTGACAGCAGCCTATCTGAGTGGGCAAGTAGATGACGCACCTTTTACGGCGGGTGATTCTAGGGCCTGTTACGTTTCCATAGTCTCCCATCTATCACCGATAGCCCAAAGCCGATCAAGGCCATTCCAAAGAAGTGAATAAGTTCAAGCGATTCACCAAGCACAAGCGAACCGAGAAAGATGGCCGAAACTGGGATAAGGAAAGTGACAAGTAGGAGGTTAGTAGCTCCAGCCGATGCGAGTATTCTGAAGTACAAAATGTAGGCTACCGCAGTGGATAAGATAGCTAAGCTGATGATTGCAGCGACTGTACCGATAGCAGGAACATCAAGGCTGAACGGCCGATCTACGTAGATAGCGACAGGTGCCAGCACGACTGAAGAGACTGTCACCTGACCAGCCGCGGTAATAACTGGATCGATGCCCATAGCCTTGAATCGACGACCGAACACACCTGCAAACGCGTATGACATCGCTGCGCCAAGTACCGCGATCTGGGCCAAAGCATCAGCTCCCAACCCACCAAGCGCGGAAGGGCCGATTATCAGAATAACTCCGACAAAACCAATAATCACACCGACCAGCTTCATCGGTGTTGTTCGTTCATCTGCTAGAAGAACTCCGGCCACGACAATGGTGAAGAGCGGTGTGGAGGCATTCAAAATAGAGGCAAGACCTGAAGCGATATGGGTTTGACCCCAGACAATGAGAGTGAATGGAATGACGTTGTTAAGTAATCCCATTATGAGAAATGCCGTCCATGCTCTGATAGTCATCGGCGGCCGGAGCCCCATGACGATAGCGAAGAGCCAGAGCGCGACTGCAGCCAAGGCCACACGTAGAAATACAACCGTCAATATCGGTAGTTCAGATATAATTACCTCGACGAAGAAGAAAGATCCACCCCAGAGCAAGGACAATGTCAACAACATTACCCACTCTTTAGCACCCATCTCACTATTGATCGAAGAATTCATTGCCCCAGTACCTCTGTTACAGCTAATTGCGTAGCATCATAGATGGCATTTCTTTTCGGCGCATTCCGATTCTTGCGATTTTTCCTAATCTTGTCTCTAAATTTTGTGGCTTGAAACTTCACCGGGTCATTAGCTGCTCAGGGTTGTCTACTGCCTATTGCAACGCACAAAACGGAGGTCTGCTTTGGAGTGTTTGGAAACGCACACAACATCTGTCTCGAGCTTCCGCCTATGGCCGATTACAGCCAAATGATCAGTTACTCATTATGTCCGCTTTGTGCTGACAGCGGACTAAGCTCATCCAAACACTTACAGCCGCTATTGGCCGGTTAGCGACCTCAGCGGACGTTTGTGAGCCGAAAAATAAAACTGTCCCCCTTTCCTTTCCCTAAGAAGACCAACCATTCAACTCAAGTTGCTGTACTTGGCGGAAGCGGCAGAGCGAGGGCGACAGAATGCAGCAAGTTTTCGTATCGATCAGTGCGAAAAGCGAGGCGAACGGCTGTTCAATAACCGTGGACTTTAGGGAACATGGTTTTTATTCGTCCTATACTCTCATTATCCTCACTATCTTCTGGATTTCATGATGAACCCAGATTCCCTGGTCCATATCGGTGCCCTCCTGCTCTTTGGCTTTGCCGGCGGGCAGATAGCCAACCATTTCAAGTTCCCCCGCGTCAGCGGATACATCGTAACAGGGATGATCCTCAGCCCTTCTGTAACCGGTTTCTTTCAGGAAAAGGTGGTCAGTGAAGAACTTTCGATTGTCACCGATATCGCCCTCGGCATCATCGCCTTCTCGATTGGGGGCTCTCTTGTCCTGAAAAGCCTGAAAAAACTGTACGGTTCCATCCTGTGGATCAACTTTACGCAGTCATTCGGGGCCTTTCTTGTGACCACGCTGCTTATCTGCCTGATATCACCCTTCCTAATCAATTCAGGGATAGCCCCTCACTCTTTCTGGCAGACATTCTTTCCCATGGCCTTAATAATAGGGGCTGTTTCAGCGGCCACTGCACCGGCGGCAGTGATGGCTATAGTTCATGAGTGCAGGGCTGCAGGACCGTTTACCACCACACTGCTCGCTGTGGTAGCCCTTGACGATGCCACCGCCATTGTCTTTTTCTCGTTCGCCATCGTATTGGCCAACAGCCTTATTGATGCAGAGGCCCTTTCCTGGCGAATAGTGCTCTCCCCGATCCTATCGATATTAATCGCTCTTGTAATCGGTATCGTGTCTGGACTGATCTTCAGTAAGACGGCCCGTTTTGTCACACGGAGTGATGTCATGCTTGGTGTGGTCGGTGGTCTTATCCTGCTGATTTACGGTATCGCTGATAGTGTAGGTGTTTCACCTCTCATCGCTAACATGGCCTTCGGTTTTATGGTTATCAACTTCGTGGCGCACGCTCACGATATCTTCGGCACCGTTGAGGGTGTCGAGGAGCTCATATTCAGCATGTTCTTTGTCCTGGCCGGTGCTCATCTGGACATTGCCGTCTTCAGCGCTTCCGGTTTCCTGCTGGCAGGGCTGATTGTATTGGGACGCTTCACTGGCAAGCTCTACGGGACACGTCTGGGCGCAGTAATCTCACATGCGCCGGGAACGGTAAGACAATATCTTGGACTTGCCCTTCTGCCCAAGGCGGGCGTTACGGTCGGTCTGATACTGTTGGCGAAAGATACATTCAATTCGTCACCTCTTTCAGCCCTCATGGTAAATGCCGTTCTCCTCTCTGTTATCATCAATGAGTTGATTGCTCCGCCTCTCGTCAGGTATGCCCTCATTCGAGCTGGAGAGACTAGCAATGAATAGAGCAGAGAAGCAGGTGGAGGTTTAGATGGAGATCAGAGAAATCGTTGAGCCTGTAAAGGAAAGGGAAGTGCCCACTGTTTCGGAAGCATATAGCCTTGAAGCCGTGATGAATACCATGCACAGCTTCCAGCACAGCCGACTCGTCTATGTGGTGAACGAAAAGAAGGAACTTATAGGCACTATTTCGCTCGACATGCTTGTAAGGCAACTCCTGCCACACAAGTTTGAACCCAGGATACATCCACGCAGGCTTTTAGAAATGGTTACCCATGAGACCGCAAGAGATATCATGCTGAAAAACCCTGTAACGGCAACGGAGGATGAGGATGTTGAACTGGTGCTCCAGAGGATGATTGATGCCAATGTTCAGGAGATTGCAATTCTGGACTCTGAACGGAAAGTAATCACAGATCTTACAATGCTGGACTTATTGAACTCTTTGCCTAATTTGCATTAGTCGGCATTTTATCCTGACAGACAGTGTCAGTGGCTTTCAAGTTCTGAAAGACGGCTATTGCTGGACTCCAGCCAATTAGATATTCGAGCCGAATGACTCCTATGGGTCGATTACGGTAGTTGACCTCGCTTCCCCGTAGACCTGCTTTTGGGTGTGCGGATACTCTGCTTTTTATGTGATCAGGACTTCCGCTAATGTCCGCAAGCAAATGCTTACGTTTAATTCCTAAGTATCATAGGTATCAGTTTCAATCGAAACTCAGTCAATACTGAAAGGGCAGTTCAAATTGGCCCCTTTGTTTCAACTTCCACCCGCCCCCGGCGAATAGGGACGACTCCCCGACTTTTGCCGTGGTTGAATCTTGGCCAATGAATGCGAAACTTATCGCATGAACTTCATCAATAGCTATGCCAAGCTCCCTAAGCACTTTTACGCCCACATCCAGACCGACTCCGCCCCTAAACCTGCATTGATTGCCTGGAATGAGGATTTGGCTACACACCTCGGCCTAAATGATTTAGGTGCCGACAAAGCTGGCCTGGCTCGCATTTTTAGTGGCAGTGAACCTCTGCCCGGTGGCAAGACCATTGCTATGGTCTACGCCGGCCATCAGTTCGGCAACTTTGTGCCTCAGCTCGGCGATGGGCGGGCGGCACTGCTGGGGGAGGTTCTTAGCCCTATAGATGGGGGCCGTTACGATATCCAACTCAAGGGATCGGGGCAGACCCCCTTTTCCCGTCGTGGTGATGGCAAGTCATCACTGGGACCGGTCATCCGCGAATACCTGCTCAGCGAGGCCATGCATAGGCTGGGTGTGCCAACCACGCGGGCTCTTGCGGCAGTAAGTACCGGTGAGACGGTGATCCGTGAATCGGGCGAACCCGGTGGTATCCTTACACGGGTGGCTTCCAGTCATATCCGCGTGGGTACCTTTCAATTCTTCGCTACTCGGAATGATCGGGATGCATTGGTGGAACTCACCCACTACGCCATTGCCCGGCACTATCCTGACGCGGCATCAAGCGACCGTCCGGTGTTGGCTTTTTTCTCAGAAGTGGTCAAAGCCCAGGCCAAACTGGTTGCCCACTGGATGGCCCTCGGATTCATCCACGGCGTAATGAATACTGACAACACCGCCATCTCCGGCGAAACTCTGGATTACGGCCCCTGCGCCTTCATGGATGAGTTCCATATCGATAAGGTTTTCAGCTCCATCGATCAATACGGTCGCTACGCTTACGGTCAGCAAGCCGGCATGGCGCAATGGAACCTGGCGCGGCTGGCCGAATGTCTGATGATGCTGGAAGGAGAACAGGATGAATATGAGTTGGCACTGGAGCGCTTCCAATCACTTTTCGATACCCGCTACTTCGCGTTGATGAGTGAAAAGCTCGGTCTTGCCAACCACAACGAGGGTAACACTGAGCTGGTCACTGACTGGCTGCAACATCTGCAGGAGCATCAACTCGATTACAGCCTGAGCTTCCGGCAACTGGCCACGCGCATGAATAAAAATGATTCACCCGTTTTTGGTGACTTTGAGACCCGTTGGCTAGAGCGCATCGACAACCAGCCCGGTGGCCGTCAAAGCGCCGCCCAGCTGATGGCATCGACCAATCCCGTTGTCATCCCACGCAACCATCAGATTGAACGGGCCATTCAGTCCGCCTTTCAAGGTGATTTCAGCGTATTTAACGAACTACGGCTGGTACTTGCCGAGCCTTTTATCGAACACCCCGGTCTCGCACACTATTTAGAGCCACCCCTCGCAAGCGAACGTGTTGCGATGACCTTTTGCGGTACATAACGCCCTGCGTGTCTCTTTTCATACGGGCACTAAATTAGAGCAGGCGCTTTGCCGGATCAGCCATAATCATCTTGGTATCCCACTGCTCTCTCCCCTGGCGACAAGAGAGCCCCTGACGAACCTCCTTTTGCCCATCGATGATCAAGATCTCCTGAAACTCCCTGCAGAACCGCTTATCTCCAAGTTTCAGTGTACGAATCGGCAAGAGTTCACCTTGGATTTTTCCATTATCACTTACCCATGCCACCACCTCGCCACTGGGGTTATGCTCAAACACACGATTCATCACCTGTTTGCTCTCAAACAGCATCTCCTCCCGGACGGACTGAGCCAATAACATCTGCTGCTGCATGTGATATCCAGATGAGAAAAAACCAAGTGTGAATCCCAATGCCAATGTGGCAAATCCTGCTGCTAATGCAAGATGTAAATAGCGATAACCTTGTTTAACATTTTCCTCAGGTGGTGGGGGAGATTGTTGTGCATGATTCTCTTTTAAGGCATACAACTTCGCTTCAAGATCACCCGGAGCAGAGCTATTGATCTCTTCATCGAGGGCGGCACCTGAGACCAGATGAAAACGTCGTACCGCTCTCACATATTGGGCCGCCTCTTTGTCGTCATTAAGCTCATGCTTAATCCGTTTCATCTGCCCGTGATCCAACTCACCGTCGATATAGGCGTTGAGCAGTGATTCATCAAAACCGCCAATCTGATTGTCACCCTGCTGTGTCATAGACGCTGCACCTCCAAATCACCCTCAATCACGCTTCCGCCCTTAACCATCTGCACAACACTGTTCCGTGCCCTTGCCAGGCGACTGGTCACTGTTCCGATCGGAAGGTCAAGAATATCCGCCGCCTCACGGTAAGAGAAGCCTTCCACTCCAACCAAAAGAAGTACCGTACGATGTTCCTCAGACAGTTCAAATAGAACACTCTTCGCCTGATCAAGAGTTAGTAGGGTTTCGACCACCTCGTTACCGTCTACATAGGGCGTATCATGGTCTACAAGATGACTCTGGTGGCGTTCTGCAACACTGTTTTTTCTCACCTGATCAATGTGAATATTACGAATAGTCCTGAACAACCAACGCTCAAGATAGGACTCTTTCTCTTTTAAGTCAGCAAGCAGGCGGGCACAGGCCTCCTGCACGAGGTCCTCAGCATTCTCTTTGGAACGAGTCAACCCGTAAGCAAAGCGCCGTAGCTTTGGCAGCAGATCAATTATCTCCTGGTAGATATCAGAACTCACCCTGTACCTTTTGTTGGTGGTTTAAACTATATAACGTTCGAAAGGCTATTTTATTCCGAAGTTCCTTAAACCAACCTTAATAGCTTAAAATTCAGACCTGATCAGGTAGTAGATAAACAGAAAGTGATCGAGTAGTTCACCTTCCATTGATCTTGGTTGAAATGAACCACCTGAAATCAGTATAGTCAGCTATAACACTCGGCCCCTTGTAACGTTTTTAAACAAGCAGGACCTTATCTTCCTACTGCCATTATTTTTTATCGCGTAGGGATTAAAAGGCGGTCCAAACCGTTGACTAGGGTATAGAGAGAGATTATTGATTGGAGGCTAACTGTGCTAACGCGATACATTTTCAGCAAACATCACCACTGCTCAACACCTGAAAATAAAAGATCGGCCCCCTCATTCAAACTCCTACATCTGTTAAGCGTAGCAATCCTGATTGTCGGACTTTTTTTCCCATACAAGATTGACATGTCAAACTTCACATTGGTGATCAACACTGCTTATGCTGACGATGGCGGTGGTGACGGTGACAGCGGTGATGACGGTGACAGCGGTGATGACGGCGACAGCGGTGATGACGGCGACAGCGGTGATGACGATGACAGCGGTGATGACGACGACAGCGGTGATGACGATGACAGCGGTGATGACGGCGACAGAGGTGATGACGGCGACAGAGGTGATGACGACGACAGCGGTGATGACGGCGACAGAGGTGATGACGGCGACAGTAGTGGTAACAGGGACAGTGGTGGTGATAGCGGCAACGGTGATGGTGGTGGTAACAACGATGATGGTGACAGTTTCACCTTTGGCAGCCTCGACCCCATTTCTGCAGATGAAGAGCGGCAACTTCTCGGCACATGGGGTGATGAATAATCCTAGAATCCTCAATTGGACAGGGTGGAGAGTGCAATTAAAATCAATGCCTTGCCCGTAGAATGGAGCGATTAACTGAGGATTCTAGGATAATAGAGCCTAGGGAGCTTTTGTATTCCCCTCCAACTCATCAATTCTGGACTTGAGTGCCACCAGCTTCCGCTCCTGCTGCCTGAATCGTCTCAGCAGTTCAGGCAGGCGCCCCATAGCCGCCAATTCGTGTTTGGCTTTCGTCATCGTCTTGCCGGTAAAGCCCCATACTGATTCATCCGCTGCCACGTCGTGCGTCACCAGTGTAGATGCGCCGATCAGTGCGCCTTCGCCGATAGTGACATGATCCACCACTCCTGACTGGCCGCCGAACATGGCCCTATCGCCCACGGTAACACTGCCTGAAATACCGACCTGACCAGTGATAATCACATCCTCACCAATATCACTATTGTGGCCAACATGTACATGGTTATCGATTTTTGTACCACGCCGGATATAAGTAACACCCAGGGCTGCCCTATCGATACAGCTGTTGCAGCCGACCTCTACATCATTCTCAATCGCTACCCGCCCAACCTGTGGAACTTTATGGTGGTGATCCTTAACCCAGACAAAACCAAAACCTTCACCACCAATGACCGCACCGGAGTGAATGATCACCCTATCTCCGATAACCACGCCATCGAGTAGCGTGGCATTGGCTTCGATTCGGCAGCGTTCACCGATGACAACATCCGGGCCGATATAGGCGCCGGATTGAACAACACTTCCGGCACCAATACAGGCACCTGCACAGACCACAGCACAGGCACCGATGGTGATATCGCCGGCCAGGGTGACTGACTCATGCACCTTCGCACCAGGGTCTATGCCGCCGGGTACCGGTTCGGGTAGAAACATCTCAACTGCAAAGATAAACGAAAGTCTGGGCTGAGGCACCCGCAACAGATTCTTTCCTGCAATGGCTGGAAAACCCTCCCCGACGATCACAGCACCAGCCGTACCCTGTTCTATTCGGGCGAGAAAGCGCTCATCCTCGGCAAAAGTGATCTGCTCATCGGTTGCCGAATCGAGGGAAGCAATGCCACTGATCAATTTTTCACCTTCACCCTCAAGGGTGGCACCAAGCTGTCTGCTTATCTGTTCAAGACTGTAATTCATCATTTCACGCTACTATTTCACTTCAAGTTCATTAACCACCCAGCGAGAAGCGATCAACAACGCGGCGAAGGTGGCAACCGCCGCTACGGTGAATGCGACAGCCGGACCGGCATCATCCCAGAGAAAGCCGCTCACCAGGGTACCAAGGGCACCGCCAAATCCAAAACTGAGACTGCTGTAGAGAGCCTGTCCCCTTCCCTGGTGTTTGCCGGTGAAGTAGTGGTGAACAAGATGGATTGCCGAGGCGTGAAAAGAGCCGAAACTGGCCGCATGAAGCAGCTGCGCCAAAAAGAGTATCTCCAGTGAGTGAGCAAAGTGACCTATCAGCAGCCAACGTACTATCGTCAGAAGAAGGCTGACCAGCAGCACCTTACGCGCCCCATGGCCCTGCAGCAGGCGGTGCATAAAGAGAAAGATGATCACTTCGGCTACTACACCCAGCGCCCAAAGCAGGCCTATCACTGTCTTGCTGTAGCCGATATCCTCCATGTGAATAGAGTAAAAACCGTAGTAAGGCCCATGGCCTGCCTGAAGCAGAAAGCAGACTACAAAAAAGGCGATCACCGCAGGTCTCTTCAAGACTTCAAGAATCGAGACCTGTTCTGGTGGATGGGGCTGAACATCGGGGTCTATGACCAACAGGCTGGAGAGCCAGATTGCCGCATACAGGCCAAACAGGGCGGGCAGGATCACCAGCGGCCCCTGTAGATCGACGGCCACACCAAGAGCGATTACAGAAAAGATAAAACCGATAGAACCCCAGAGACGGATACGGGCATAACGTGACACCCCCTTACCCAGGTAGTCGAGTACCACCGCCTCAAACTGGGGCAGTACCGCATTCCAGAAAAAGCTGAAAAGCACCATCGCCAGCCCTAGCTCCCAGAAACCCTGGAGCCAGAACACTGCAATAAAGATCAGACTGGTCAAGAGAGAACCCAGCCTGACAATGACCATTCGCCGGCCCAGGTGGTCACCGAGCCAGCCCCATACGTAGGGGGCGACAAACTTGGTAGCCATTGGTATGGCCATCAATTCGCCGATAGCGATAGCATCAAAGCCGAGACTCTTGAGGTAGAGCCCCCAGTAGGGGATCAGCCCCCCGAGTGCAGCAAAGTAGAAGAAGTAGAAGCCGGACAGGCGCCAGTAAGGCATCAGTGACTACACCGGCAGTAGATCAATCTGCCGCAGCAGGTATCTGCGGCCCATTGTTGATTACATCCAGATTCTGCCCACGATGTCGCAACAGCTGATCCATCAACACGATAGCCAGCATCGCCTCGACAATAGGAGTGGCACGTATGCCTACACAGGGATCATGACGCCCCTTGGTAACCACCTCCACCGACTCACCGTCCATATTGATACTGCGCCCCGGTGTGAGGATGCTGGAGGTGGGTTTGAAAGCGACACTGGCCAGAATATCCTGGCCACTGGAGATCCCTCCCAGTACACCGCCGGCGTGATTACTTAGAAAACCCTCCGGGGTGATCTCATCCCGATGCTCGGTTCCCCGCTGGGAAACGCAGTCAAATCCGGCACCAACCTCCACCCCTTTGGCGGCATTGATGCTCATCAGTGCGTAAGCAATATCTGCATCAAGGCGATCAAAAATCGGCTCACCAAGACCTGCCGGCACACCGGATGCGACGACATTAATTTTGGCACCGACGGAGTCTCCCTCCTTGCGCAGGCGATCCATATACGCCTCCATCTCCGGCACCTTGTCGGGATCGGGGGAGAAGAAGGCGTTCTTTTCCACCTCGCTCCACTCAAGTTTCTCTACCTTGATTGGGCCAAGTTGCGAGAGATAACCACGTATCTCTATGCCGTGGTGCTGCTGCAGATAACGCTTGGCAATACCCCCCGCCGCCACACGCATGGCGGTTTCCCGTGCGGATGAGCGCCCTCCCCCACGGTAATCCCTGACACCATATTTACGGATATAGGTGTAATCGGCGTGGCCGGGGCGAAAACAATCCATGATTTCCGAGTAATCCTTGGAGCGTTGATCGGTGTTGTGGATTATCAGACCAATGGGGGTGCCGGTAGTCTTGCCCTCGAAGACGCCGGAGAGAATCTGTACCTCATCCGCCTCCCTTCGCTGTGTTGTGTGGCGTGAGGTACCTGGTTTACGGCGATCAAGATCTGCTTGTAGATCAGCCTCGGTCAACTCCAATCCCGGAGGACAGCCATCTACGATACAACCGATCGCAGGGCCGTGACTCTCGCCGAAAGAGGTGACGGTAAACAGTTTTCCAATGGTATTTCCAGACATCTTTACTCAAATTTGATTGTGGTTTATCTATCGCCGGTTATCACTCCAACAGAGTGATAATCAGAAAGGATGCTGTTATTTCAACGACCGGTTGAGTTGCTGGATATCATCTGTCGAAAGTGTCCCGGCAGCCTGTTTCAACTGCAGCCCACTGACGATATAGCTATAACGAACCGTCGAGTAGTTGCTGTGGGCACGGAACAGATCTCGCTGTGCATTAAGCACGTCAACCATGGTACGGGTGCCGACTTCAAAACCGGCTTCGGTGGCCTCCAGCGCACTCTGAGCCGAAACAGTGCTTGCCTGCAGCGCCTCCACAGAGCTGATACTGGCAACAACACTGCGGTAAGCATCACGTACCTGCCGGTTTACCGATCTACGCTGCTTGTCGAGGTTTTCCTGGGCCGCCTGATAGTCGAGTCGTGCCTGCCTAGTCAGGGAGTCTGTGGAGCCACCGTTATAGAGGGGCATACTCAACTGGATACCTATGGTAGTGGTATTGGAGTCGGTGCCGGTGGGCGATGCACTCAAGGCCAAGGCGTGTGAACCTACCAAGTCAACGGTCGGTGCATCCCCCGCCTGTTTCACCTCAATATTCTGTTTGGCAATCTCTGAAGTAAGGCGTGCCGCCTGGATAGCCAGGTTCTGCTGTTGGGCACCCTCACCCCACTGGTCGATGCTCTCGGGCTTAGGAGGTGCCAAGGGCAGCTCATCTGCAACCGACGCCAATACATCCACCGGTTGATTGGTGATCTCACGCAGCGCTTCCCAAGCGTTATCCAGCACGTTTTCCGCCTGGATCAGGTCTGCACGGGACTGATCGTAAGCAGCCTGAGCCTCATGAACAGAGGTAATAGCGATCAAGCCAACCTCAAACCGCTGTTTTGCCTGATCCAGTTGGCGCTCAATGGCCGCCGTCTCCGCCTGGGCAAACTCCAGTGCATCCTGAGCTGACAGGATGTCAAAATAGCTCTGTGCCACACGCACGATCAGCCCCTGCTTCTCTGCGGCATAGGTCACTTCGGCCTGGGCAACCTGCTTATCTGCCTGCTCCAACTGCACCGCATAGTCACGGTGATAGATTGGGTGGGATAGACTCAGAGTAAGGCTTGCTTTGTTGTAAGAGGTGGAGCTTGCACCGGATGATGAAGCATTGACGTTTGAAAAAACCCTATTGGCTGCAGTGGTCAATGAGAGATTCGGCAATAGCTTTGCCTGTGCCTGGGGCTTGGCCTCAAATGCAGAATCTCTGACAGCTTGAGCCGCACGCAGCTGTGCATCATTCATCTCCGCCAGCTGGTAGATCTGGACAAGATCCTCACCCAGGGCGGGCGCGCCGACCAACATGGATGAGATAAAGAGCGGGATTAGCGTTTTTTTCATCAAAGTGACTCGATTCCAGTGAGTTGATCCCGCTGCCCTAGGGGCAAATGGGATTTCAAAATGCGATTATAGCCCCTATCGACAACATTTCATAAATTACAGAGGTTGCTTACTTGGGCATGGGTGGAACCAGCAACTGTGGATCCAACCGGTGTTTGTGGTAGTTCATGCGCCAGTCGAGATGGGCTCCGGTAACACGCCCCGTTGCCCCCACCTCGGCAATGATATCCCCCTGTCGAACCCGTTCACCTTTTTCCACCAGTATTCGACTCAGGTGTAGAAAAGAAGACGAGAGGTTGTGACCGTGATCAACTATCAGGGTACCACCGGAGAAGAACATGTCGGGATGGGCCATTGTAACCACGCCGTCAGCGGGTGCCTTCACCGGGGTGCCGGCAGGCATGGCGATATCCACACCGAAGTGGGGTCTGCGCGCTTCACCGTTAAGTATGCGCTGACTACCATAAACACCGGAAATACGACCGGTAACCGGCCAGATCCAGCCACCAAGAAAATCTGTTCTGGCATCATCAAGCCGACGGGCGCTCTTGGTCATCGCCGTCTCCTTGCGGATACGTTTAAGATCTAGCTTCTGCGGCGTCACCTTGCGTTTGGGCAGGCCGTCAATTCGCTGAATCTGGTACTCCCGCCGCCCCACCGTCAACAACTGCTGCTCCTTTCCACCATCGGCATAAGTAATCTGCAGACGGCTCTCCTTTCGGTGATCCCTGCCAAACCCCAACAGGAACACGCCATCAGGTGACACCCGAACCCCCTCTTCATCCAGTTTCACCAGAGCGCCAGGATCGGTTTGCCCCACCAACAGCCCTCCCTGAATCTGCTTACCCTCGAGGGTGACGGCAGCCGTAACCGGTGACGACAGCAGCAGCGAAAAGATCAGCACCAAAGAAAGATGGTGAAAAAATTGGTGATGTATCATTTATGAAAAACCATTAAGTTAAGTCTGATGGGGTTAATCCTATCACTCCTTAATCACTGCCACACACAGAACAAGGGCAAGCTATGCCAAAAAATGTTCCCTCATCCGTTACAATCGAGGATGCAGTCCCTAAATCAGAATAATTGAGAGATGACCGAGCCCTTAACAACTCCATCGGAGACCCAGACTCTGCGCAGCCAACCCTACCGCTGGCGTGAGGTGATCGATATGATCCTCAGCCATCGACTGGAGCTGGTCAAAGCCAACATTATCGCCATCCTTGGCGCTGTGGTAGCGGTGCCCATTCCCCTGCTGATTCCCCTACTGGTGGATGAGGTACTGCTTAAACAACCGGGGGCGGCAGTCGCGCTGATCGACTCCCTCTTTCCCGTAGATTGGCACCAGCCACTGCTCTATATTTTGGTGATTCTGGTCCTGACGCTGCTGATGCGCCTGATATCTCTGATATTGGGGGTCTGGCAGATGCGCCAGTTCACCATCATCTCCAAAGACGTCACCTACCGTATCCGCAGTAGCCTGCTGCAACGGTTACGTTCTGTCTCCATGTCTGAATACGAGACTCTCGGTAGCGCCACCGTCGCCTCCCATCTGGTGACCGATATCGATGCCGTCGACAACTTTACCGGTGTCGCCACCAGCAAGTTTCTGGTGGCCGTTATGAGCATTATAGGTACGGCTGTCGTACTGCTGTGGATGCACTGGCAGCTGGCGCTTTTTATCCTGCTTCTCAATCCGGTGGTGATCTGGGTCACCACAGTGTTCGGTCGCAAAGTAAAAGAGCTGAAGCGGCGAGAGAACAGTGCCTATCAGCTGTTTCAGGAGAGCCTGGCCGAGACCCTCGATGCCATCCAGCAGATCCGCGCCAGCAACCGTGAGCAGCACTATATCAGCCGTATCATCGACAAGGCCGATCATATACGTCACCACTCTGCCGCCTTTACCTGGAAGAGTGACGCCGCCCAGCGCCTCTCCTTTACCGTGTTTCTCTTCGGCTTTGACACCTTCCGCGCCGTCAGCATGCTGATGGTGCTCTACTCAGGGCTCACCATAGGGCAGATGCTGGCGGTGTTCGCCTACCTCTGGTTCATGATGGGGCCGGTACAGGAGGTACTTACCATTCAGTACGCCTATAACGGTGCCCGAGCCGCCCTGGAGCGCATCAATCAGCTGCTCGCTATCAGCCTGGAGCCCAGTTACCCACACAAACATGATCCGTTCCGTGAAAAACATACCACCGCACTGAAACTTGAACATATCCACTTCCGCTATGGTGACGGCCCGAGGGTACTGAATGATCTCTCACTGGAGATCGCCGCCGGTGAGAAGGTGGCTCTTGTTGGCGCCAGTGGCGGAGGAAAAACTACCCTGGTACAGGTAATCCTCGGTCTCTACCCACCGGAGTCAGGCAATATTCTCTTTGATGGTATACCCGTATCGGAGATCGGAATGGATGTCGTGCGAAACAATGTAGCAACGGTGCTACAGCAACCGGCTCTGTTCAACGATACGGTACGAGTCAACCTGACACTGGGACAAGAACTCGAGGATGAGAAGCTCTGGCATGCACTGGAGGTGGCCCAACTGGCCGACACCATTCGTGAACTCGACCGGGGTCTCGACACACTGGTAGGTCGTAACGGCATCCGCCTTTCTGGAGGCCAGCGGCAGCGGCTGGCCATCGCCCGCATGGTGTTAAATGACCCCAAAGTGGTCATTTTGGATGAAGCGACTTCGGCATTGGATACCACCACCGAGCAGTTACTACACACCGCCTTGCAAACTTTTCTCAAAGGGCGCACGACACTAATCATTGCCCACCGCCTAAGTGCTGTCAGACAGGCTGACCGTGCCCTGGTGTTTGAAGATGGCTGCATTATCGAGCAGGGGAGCCATGAGGAGCTGATTCAAAACCAGGGACTCTATGCCTCGCTTTATGGTCGTCAGGAGCCTAATTAGACCTGCCTGGAAACAAAAAAAGCGGGACGCAGAGAAATACCTTAATTTTTCAATAGCCGGTTTTGCGCCATAATCCGGAAAACCATCTCAATAGAAATAATGCTCCTACAATCAACTTCAGGTTTTTTGTGCAGAACCACTTTTCAATATAAATCTCTGTGTACTCTGTGCTCCTCCGCGTTCTCTGTGATCCCTTTTTGACCATTACTGAATAGAAAAAGGGGGCCGAAGCCCCCTTTTTCTATTCAGCTAAAGTTGATTCAGGCTATCGCCTCAACCCTCTTCCACTGCTTTCATGCTGAGACGTACACGACCCTGCTTGTCCACCTCCAGCACTTTGACCTTGACCACATCACCTTCGGAGAGTTTATCGCTCACCTTCTCAACCCGCTCTTCGCAGATCTGGGAGATATGAACCAAGCCGTCACGGCCGGGAAGGATAGTAACGAAAGCACCAAAGTCCATAAGACGGGCAACTTTACCTTCGTAGATCGTACCCACTTCAACATCGGCGGTAATTAGCTCGATACGCTTACGCGCATCCTCACCCGCCGCTTTGTCGACAGAGAATACCTTGACCATTCCATCATCAGTCACATCGACGGTAGCACCGGTCTCTTCGCAGATGGAACGGATGGTGGTACCACCCTTACCGATGACATCACGAATCTTGTCCGGATCAATCTTGAAGGTGATGATACGTGGCGCGTATTCGGACATCTCTTCGCGAGGTGCAGAGATCGCTTTGTTCATCTCGTCAAGGATGTGCAAGCGACCCTCTTTTGCCTGATCAAGTGCAACTTCCATGATCTGATTGGTGATACCGTTGATCTTGATATCCATCTGCAAGGCATTGATGCCGTTAACGCTACCAGCCACTTTGAAGTCCATATCACCGAGGTGATCTTCATCACCCAGGATATCGGTAAGAACGGCAAACTGATCGCCCTCCTTAATCAGACCCATTGCAACACCAGCCATTGGTGATTTAATCGGCACACCGGCATCCATCAGAGAGAGAGAGGTACCGCAGACAGAGGCCATTGAGGATGAACCATTGGACTCGGTAATCTCAGAGACCACACGAATCGAATATGGGAACTCCTCCATAGTAGGCATACAAGAGAGCACACCACGCTTGGCCAGACGACCATGACCAATCTCACGCCGCTTGGGGGTACCGACACGACCCGTTTCACCCACACTGAAGGGAGGGAAGTTGTAGTGCAGCATGAAGGGTTCGCGGTAGGAACCTCCCAGAGCGTCAATGATCTGTGAGTCACGCTCGGTGCCGAGCGTGGTAACAACCAGTGCTTGAGTCTCACCACGGGTAAACAGGGCGGAACCATGGGTACGCGGCAGTACACCGGTACGCACGAAGATAGGACGTACGGTGCGAGTATCACGACCATCGATACGTGGCTCGCCGTTGAGAATACGGCTACGCACGATCCTCTTCTTCAGCTTATCGAGAGAATCGCCCACTTCGGCCGCCCCCCACTTCGAATCTTCGCCGTTACACAGTGCCTTAATCGTTTCGCCGGCGACAGCGTCGGTACGAGCATAACGATCCATCTTGTTGGCAATGGTATAAGCTTCCGCCATGGCGGTACCAGCAGCAGCCTCAACAGCGGCAGCCAATCCTGCATCCTCTACCGGGGACTCGAAGGTCTGAACCTCTTTACCCACTTCGGCGGCCAGCTCCTTGATCGCCTGGATAGCGGTTTGCATCTGTTCGTGACCAAAGATCACAGCGCCCAGCATCACTTCCTCGGAGAGTTCATTGGCCTCAGACTCGACCATCAGAACCGCTTCTTCGGTACCGGCAACAATCAGATCGAGATCGGTGATCTCATTAAGACCGGTGCAGGATTGATTGAGGATGTAGTTACCATCCTTGTAGCCGACACGTGCAGCACCTACAGGGCCCTGGAATGGCAGACCGGAGATTGAGAGTGCAGCTGAAACACCGATCAGTGAAGGAATCTCAGGATCAACTTCCGGGTTAAGAGACATAACCGTACAGATGATCTGAGTCTCATTAGTGTAACCCTTGGGGAAGAGTGGACGAACCGGGCGATCGATCAGTCGGCAGGTGAGGACCTCCTTCTCCGCTGGACGTCCTTCGCGGCGGAAGAAGCCACCGGGAATCTTGCCTGCGGCATAGGTCTTCTCCTGGTAGTCAACGGTGAGAGGGAAAAAATCCCGTCCTTCCATTGGCCGTTTGGAGCCCACCACGGTGCACTGCACCACGGTACCACCCATATCGATCATAATCGCGCCGTCCGCCTGACGGGCAATCTCACCAGTCTCTATGGTGACTTTGTGTTCGCCGTACTGAAATTCTTTCTTGATCGGAGTCACATCAGTGTCCTCAATTTGGGAAGAGTGGATTAACGGCGCAGGCCAAGGCGAGAGATCAAGGAGCGATAACGTTCACCATCCTTGGATTTCAGATAGTCCAGCAGCTTGCGTCGAGAGTTAACCATACGTACCAGCCCACGGCGGGAGTGGTGATCGTGCTTATGGTCAGCAAAATGGTCGGTCAGTTCGTTGATGCGGCTGGTCAGCAGCGCCACCTGTACTTCCGGGGAACCGGTATCACCAGGTGCGGTTGCATACGCTTCAACCACTGCTTTTTTCTGTTCTGCATTCATAGCCATTGTTTCAGTCCTCACTGTTTGAATTAAATTAAAGATCCACACCCGACAATGGGTTCAGGCTGTGGACAGATCACCTTCCAAATTTTGAAAAGGTTTTTCCCCTCTCCTACTGCCAAATGCAGGGCTATGAGAGAGCGGGAGCAAGATTATGATGGGTTTTAGCTGTCAGATCAAACGCCGTGGCGCCACCTTACCGTCATCTTCTATTTGGCCAACACCGATAAAGGCCTCTTTATCATCATATAGCCGCACCCAGCCACTGGTAGGTGCTTTCGGAACAACCACAGGTTGTCCCATCTTAAGATAGTATGCGCTGTCACTGTTGAGATGTATTTCAGGCCAGTCACCCAGGGCACTGTCAGCTGGAAGCAGCAGCTCATCGAGTGAGTTCCCAGTCTCCTCACGATAGCTCTCCACAGTAGACATATCGACCATGCCGGTGCCATCGAAGGGCCCCACAGCGGTACGCCTCAGCGCGGTGACATGGGCACCACAACCCAGTACTTCGCCGATATCCTCCGCCAGGGTACGCACATAGGTACCCTTACTGCAGTGAACATCCAGTTCAAACTCCGGCAGCGAGCTGCTTAGAAGGGTCAAACTGTGAATAGTCACAGTACGCGGCTCACGCTCCACCACTTTGCCTTCCCGGGCTAGTTTATAGAGACGTTCGCCCTTGTGTTTGAGAGCGGAATACATGGGGGGAATCTGCTGTATTTCACCAACAAAACGCTCAAGCGCGGCGACTACATCCGCTTCGTTGATGCCGTCGGTGCTACGGGTTTCAAGAATCTCACCCTCAGTATCGCCAGTGGCAGTGGTAGCACCCAGCTTCACTTTTACCGTATAGCGCTTATCGGCATCGAGCAGAAAAGCGGATATCTTGGTCGCACCACCGAAACAGATAGGCAGAAGCCCGGTCGCCAGAGGATCCAGGCTACCGGTATGTCCCGCTTTCATGGCGAAGAAAAGGGTTTTTACCTTCTGCAAAGCGCTGTTGGAGCTCTCTCCCAGCGGTTTATCGAGCAGCAGAATACCCTGCACATTACGGCCCCGTTGACGGCGTCGCCCCATTAGTTACTCACTTGTTGGATTCGTCAGATTCGACGGCTTGTTCGATGAGAGCCGAGAGTCGGCTACCCTGCTCTATCGAATCATCATAAACAAAATGCAGTTCAGGGATGGTGCGCAGACGCATACGACGTCCCAGTTGATAACGCAAAGTGGGCGCCGCCTGTTTCAGTACTTTGGTGGCTTCAGCCTTGCCCAGTTCACCCCCCATGGTGGTGAAAAAGACTTTGGCGTGGGAGAAATCCCGGACCACTTGTACAGCCTGGATTGTCACCATACCGAGCCGTTGACCCTCCAGTTCTGTGCGAACCAGTTCAGCCAACTCGCGCTGCATCTGTGAACCGACCCGGTCGGTCCTGTTAAACTCACGTGCCATCTTTTTACCGGTCTATTGCTATCAGAGTTCCCGAGCCACTTCATGGCGCTCGTAGACCTCGATTTGATCACCGGCTTTGACATCGTTGTAGTTCTTCACACCGATACCGCACTCTGTGCCAACCTTTACTTCAGTGGCTTCATCCTTGTGCCTGCGCAGTGACTCCAACTCACCTTCGTAGATCACCACATTATCGCGCAAAACACGAATTGGCAGGCTACGTTTAACCGCACCTTCAATCACCATACAACCGGCAATTGCACCAAGCTTGGATGAACGGAAGACATCGCGTACTTCGGCAAGGCCGATAATCTCTTCCCGCACCTCAGGCGACAACAAGCCGGTGAGTGCCTGTTTCACATCATCGATTGCTTCGTAGATGATGCTGTAATAACGCAGGTCAACACCCTTATCCTCAGCCGATCTGCGGGCTGTGGCATCGGCTCGCACATTGAAGCCGATAATAAAGGCGTTTGAGGTCAGGGCCAGATTGACATCTGACTCATTGATACCACCGACCGTCGCCGCGACCACTTTTACAGCCACCTCTTCAGTGGAAAGCTTGGTCAGCGATTCACGCAACGCCTCGACACTGCCCTGTACATCAGCCTTGATAATCAGGTTAACGTAGTCGACCTTGCCTTCAGTCATCGTGGCGAAGAACTCATCCAGCTTGGCTGCTTTCTGAGCCGCCATACGACTGTCTCTATTTTTCTCCTGTCGCAGTTCGGCAAGCTCGCGCGCTTTGCGTTCGTTGGCCACCACCAGGACGTCATCACCCGCATTGGGCACACCGGAGAGGCCAAGGATCTCAACCGGGATCGATGGGCCGGCACTCTGAATCTGCTTACGGTTCTCGTCCAGCAGGGCGCGGACGCGGCCAAACTCCTGACCACTAACCAGCATATCGCCTTTGCTAAGGGTACCGGACTGAATCAGAACCGTGGCCACAGCACCCCGTCCCTTATCGAGACTGGACTCAACCACAACGCCTTTGGCGGGTCCGTTTTCGACTGCCTTCAACTCCAGTACTTCAGACTGCAGCAGAATCGCATCGAGCAGCTCATCAATACCCTGGCCGGTTTTGGCCGATACATTGACAAACATGGTATCACCGCCCCAGCTTTCCGGCATCACCTCATGCTGAGAAAGTTCCTGCATCACCTTGTCCGGGTTCGCCTCTTCCTTATCCATCTTGTTGACGGCAATAATTATCGGCACACCCGATGCCTTGGAGTGCTGGATCGCCTCAATGGTCTGAGGCTTGACACCATCATCTGCAGCCACTACCAGGATAACGATATCAGTGACTTCGGCACCACGAGCACGCATTGCGGAGAACGCAGCATGTCCCGGAGTATCTAGGAAGGAGATCATGCCGTGACCGGTCTCTACATGGTAGGCACCGATATGCTGGGTAATACCACCCGCCTCGCCGGAGGCGACACGCGTACTGCGAATATAGTCCAATAGTGAGGTTTTACCGTGATCTACGTGGCCCATAATGGTGACCACCGGCGCACGGGGCATCTCATCACCTTGGTCTTCGTTGATCGAGCTAATGACATCGGCCTCGATGTCCTGCTCTACCCTGTCGACGGCTTTGTGGCCCATCTCGTCCACCACCAGGGTCGCAGTATCGCGATCCAGGGGCTGGTTGATGGTAACCATCATACCCATCTTCATCAGTTCCTTAATGACAGCCGCCGCCTTCACCGACATCTCCATGGCGAGATCTGCCACGGTGATACTTTCAGGAATTTGGATCTCACGCACCACCGGTGCGGTAGGCTTAACAAAACCGTGCTCAGCTTCACGATCAGACACAGCCTTATGGCGTACCGGCTTGCCCTTGCGGCGACCACGTTTGCCAGCAGTAACGTGCAGCTCTTTACGTTTCTTAGGCTTATTCTCACGCCCGGCAGCTGGACGGTCATCCTTACGATGAGCACCCTTCTTACCGGTTTTCTCCTCGGCTGCAGCTTGGCTCTGTTGCTCAACCTGAGCCTTCTTAGCCTTCTCCTCTTCCTGCTGCTTGGCCTCTTCGGCCGCTTGTTGGCGAGCCTCCTCTTCCTTGATACGTGCGGCCTCTTCCTCTGCCTTGCGCTTTATCTCTTCAGCGGCTACAGCCTCCTCAGCTTTGAGCTTTAGTGCCACCTGTTCAGCACCACCATTCTCTTCAGCGTGCCGTCTTGCATCTTCTGCTTCACGACGGGCGTTGTCCTCAGCCTCGATCTGGCGCCGCTTCTCCGCCTGTTCAGCCAGTGCTTTGCGTGCCGCCTCAGCTTCTTGCTGGAGACGCTCTTGCTCACTGTGCGTTGTACGCTTGCCGATAGTCCGCTTACGGCGCACCTCGACACTCACCGTTTTACTGGTTCGACCAACCGATCCACGTGTGGGAGCACGACCACCCGTTGAGGGCTGCTGCAGCTCGCTGACTGTTTTACGCTTAAGGGTAATCTTCTTGCCACCGGCAGTTGACGCACCACCTTTTTTGCCGTGGCTTGTGCGCAGATGAGCCAGCAACTTGGCCTTCTCAGACTCATTGACTAGATCATCACTGGCGCTTTTTGACACGCCCGCCTCTTTCAGTTGCTCCAGAAGAACCTCTTCCGGAATTTTCACATCAGAGGCTAGCTGTTTTACCGTTACATCACTCATTGCGATTGGACCTCCCGGAAGCCCTAGTCCTGCTGATCGTCTGCAAACCACGGGGCACGAGCCGTCATGATTAATTGCGCCGCCCACTCTTCATCCATCCCGTCGATTACCATCAGTTCATCAACCGACTGTTCAGCAAGATCTTCCATGGTTTTGATACCTATACCTGTCATCTCATAGGCTAGCTTTCTTTCCATACCCTCCATAGTCAGCAGGTCTTCAGCCGGCTCGTCACCATCTAGTATCTCTTCCTTGGCAATCGCCTGTGTCAGGAACACATCTTTTGCACGGTCACGTAGCGCCTCGACAATATCCTGATCGAACTCTTCAATTTCAAGCATCTCGGCAACCGGCACATAGGCTACCTCTTCAAGAGTGGAGAAACCTTCCTGCACCAAAATGGTAGCGACCTCTTCATCGACATCCAACTGTGCCATGAAGTTATCTACCAACTCACGCGCTTCCGTCTCACTTTGAGCTGCGGCATCCTCTTCGTTCATCACGTTGAGTTCCCAGCCTGTAAGCTCACTGGCAAGGCGAACATTCTGACCGCCGCGACCAATCGCCTGGGAGAGATTCTCCTCTGTAACCGCCACCGCCATGCTATGGGAATCTTCATCAACAACAATCGAGACGACATCTGCCGGTGACATGGCATTGATCACAAACTGAGCAGGATTCTCGTTCCAGAGAATGATATCCACCCGTTCACCGTTGAGCTCATTGGAGATTGTCTGAACGCGAGAGCCTCGCATACCAACACAAGCACCCACCGGATCGATCCGTTGGTCATTACTCTTCACTGCGATTTTAGCACGCAGCCCGGGATCCCTGGCGGCGCCAATGATATCGATCAGCCCTTCACCCACCTCAGGCACTTCAAGCTTAAACAGCTCCAGCAGCAGCTCCGGCCGACTCCGACTGACAAACAACTGAGGGCCGCGAGACTCTGACACCACATCGTAGAGATAGCCGCGCAGGCGGTCGCCTGTACGTACTGACTCCCGTTGAATCATCTCATCCCGCAGGACAATTGCCTCTGCGTTACCACCGAGATCAAGGAGTGTATTGCCCCGGTCAGACCGTTTAACCACGCCGGTGATCAGCTCACCCACGCGATCCTTGTAGGCCTCAACCACCTTCGCCCGCTCGGCCTCACGTACCTTCTGCACAATCACCTGCTTGGCGGTTTGTGCAGCAATACGACCGAAGTCAACTGACTCCATCGGCTCTTCGATAAACTCGCCTACCTGGATGTCTGGATTCTGCTCTGTTGCATCAGCCAGCAGTATCTGGCGATCCGGACTCAAACCCTCTTCTTCATCCGGAACTTCCAGCACCTCCCATCGGCGGAAACTGGAGTAATCACCAGTTTCGCGATCAATCTCAACCCGCGCATCGATTTCACCGCTGTGTTTCTTGCGTGTGGCCGAAGCAAGCGCCGCCTCTATCGCCTGGAAGACAATCTCTTTCTCTATATCCTTCTCATTAGAGAAGACATCAACTACCAGTAGAATTTCTTTATTCATCTGTATCTAAACCCAATCAGAGTTCCGGCACCAGACGTGCCTTATCGATCTGTTCCAGCGGTAGGCGATATTCCTGATCGTCCACTGCCACCACAACATCACCATCCAGAATCCCTTGCAAAACGCCCTGAAAACGACGTTTTTCGTATAGCTTCGTCCGCAGCTTGATATTCACTCTGCTGCCGGCAAAGCGCTCATAATCTTTCTCAGAAAAGAGCGGCCGATCCAGCCCAGGAGATGACACCTCCAGGCTGTAATTCTCCCGAATGGGATCTTCCACGTCGAATACGCTGCTCACCTGACGGCTGACACTCGCACAGTCATCAACATTGATACCATTGGTATGGTCGATGTAAATGCGCAACAGGCTCCCACCCGTACCCTGACTGCGATACTCAACACCCACAAGCTCGTAGCCCATCGGCTCAACGGCCTCCCGGATCATCTCGGTCAAACTGTCCGCTGCGCTCGCCATAAACCTGCCGTAATAAAAAATGGGCCCAACGGCCCACTTCAGTTTGCACCCATACCGCCTGAATGCTCATTGCTGAAGCGGGTCCACACTAAACCCGCCAATAAAAAAACCCCTGTCGTGGGGCCTCTTTACCTATTATAGGGCCAGAACTACTTAGTTCCCTATAAAACCGGACGGATAATACCCTATCACTGAACATCACGCAATCCCGAAACGGGGGAAGAAAGCCTCAACAGCAAGCGCTATATCCCACAGCAGAGGGCTGATATAGTCGAAAGAACTTCAGGAAGTTAATTATCAAAGACAATGACCAGATACCGCCTCCTTTTTCTACTCCTACTGCTACTTATTCCGTTAGGAGTGAACGCCGGAAAGATTGTGCCACCACTGGTCAAAAAGGCACTCCAGCCGGAGCAATTGGGAGTCGTCGTCAACGATGCCGACCCGTTAAGTATCAAAATAGCCGAATACTACGTCAACGCACGCCGTATCCCGGAAGAGAATTTGATTCACATCAACATCAAACATCGCGGGGACAACATGCCCCCAAAGCGATTCATTAGTATCTATAACCAGGTAAAAAAACAGACTCCCCACCACATCCAGGCCTACGCCCTGACCTGGATGCACCCTTTTCGCGTCGGCTGCATGTCAATCACCAGCGCATTTGCCACCGGCTATGACTCCAAATACTGCGCCATAAAAACCATCGGCAAATCATGTGGTATCACCCCCAAGAGCCCCTACTTTTCCAGCAACAGCGAAGCACCCTTTGATGACCTCAAAATCCGGCCAACCATGATGATTGCGGCCGGCGGCTTTGAAGAAGCAAAGAGACTGATCGTTCGAGGCATACGATCAGACGGGTCATTTCCCAGAGGAACAGCCTATCTGCTGAAGACGAAAGACCGTAACCGTAGCGTCCGCGCCCGCTTCTTCCCCCAAGTAAAGCAGCTCTTTTCCGACAAAATAGCCCTCAGTATTCTGCAGCAGGACGAGATCATTGGGCGCGATGATGTCATGTTCTACATCACTGGAAAAACTCGGGTAAAACAGATCAATTCTCTGCAGTTTCTACCGGGAGCGGTGGCCGACCATCTGACATCAGGGGGTGGGCACATGCCCAGAGGAAAAAAGGATAGGTGGCAGATGAGTGCCCTGCGCTGGCTGGAAGCCGGTGCCACCGGCAGCTACGGCACGGTGGTTGAGCCATGCAACTATGTTACCAAGTTTCCCCGTCCGGATATCCTGCTGAACTACTACCTCCAGGGAGAGACCCTGATTGAGGCCTATTGGAAGAGCGTCGCCTGGCCCAGCGAGGGACTCTTTATCGGCGAGCCCCTGGCAGCACCCTACTCTCTCAGGTGGAGCGACAAGTCTGATATTGAGGAAAACACCGAGAGTCCCAAATCATCTATATCACTCCAAATCCCATCGGCTGTTGACTTCCCCCCCACCGGGAACTAATTTGTCGCGATAATTGCATATATAGCCCACACCATAAATCAATACATTCTGGAGAGCTTCAACCGGATCATGGAGAACCTGCCGTGAAAACCTTCATATTCCTCTGCCTGGTGGCGATAGGAGTGCTACAACCCCTTGTCTTGACTGCGGAACCCAAAGCACCCCCACCGGCCCAGGTGGTAGTCACCAAGGTGGTTGAGCAGGAGCTGGCAGCCAGCAGAAATCTCATCGGCGTGATCGACTTTGATCGTATCTCCGATGTTTCGGGCGAGACCTCAGGCCTCATCACCCGCCAGAATTCGGTGGAGGGAATGCAGGTCAAAGCGGGTGCAGCTCTGGTGGAACTCAATACCGACCTGATCCATAAAGATATGGACATCAAACAGATGCAGCGCGCACAGGTCAACGCCGACCTCAACCGGGTTGGTGCTACCCTGAAACGGTTAAAGAACCTGCTGCAGAAAAACTCAGCCAGCCGCCAAGCCTATGACGACACCCGCTACGAATACCAGGCGTTACAGAAGAAGCACGCAACCCTGGATGAGGAGTTAGCCCGACTTCGACTGCAACTGGAGAAGAGTACCGTCCGCGCCCCCTTCGACGGCGTGATCCTCGGCAAGTTCAAGGAGCAGGGTGAGTGGATCAGCCCTGGCGTTGCCGTCTGCCGTCTTGCATCCACCACTGACACGGTAGTGAAAGCGGCAATCTCCGAGAAGCTGATCCGTTACCAGAACCAGGGAGAGCCGGTGGCAGTCACCATCGACTCTCTCGGTATTCAGCTGGAGGGCAGTATCCGCGGCTTTGCTCCGGTGGTGGATATGCGCTCTAAGAGCGCCACACTAAAAATCAACGTCCCCTATCGTAAGGGGATGATTCAGAATATGTCAGCATCGGTGGAAGCCGCCGCCGGGGAGAGACGCACCCTGCACCTGATACCGCGGGATGCCGTGGTACGAATCAAGGGCAAGCCCCATGTCTATACGGTCAAAAACGGCAAAGCGAAGATGCTGGCCCTGGATATTGTTGCCCGTACCGGCACCATGGTCGCCGTAGAGAAGTCCCCTGTTACCGACGGCATATCGGTGGTGGTGGATGGTAATGACCGCCTGCAACCCGATCAGGCTGTCATCGTCATCAATAAAATCTCGAAATAGGCACCCTCCATGGATCTGGTAAAACTCTCCATCCATCAACCGGTCTCCACCTTCGCCGTTGTGATCCTGGTCGTACTCTTCGGTCTCATCGGCCTCAGCCGACTACCGGTGCAACTGACACCGGATGTGGAAGCACCCAAGATCAGCGTCCGCACCGACTGGTCCGGCGCCAGCCCCTACGAGATCGAAAAAGAGATCGTCGAGGAGCAGGAGGAGGCACTGAAGAGCATCTCAGGTCTTACGGTGATGGAGAGCTCCAGCTACAACAACTACGGCAGTATCAGCCTCACCTTTAAGGTGGGCACCGACCTCAACGATGCCATGGTGCGGGTCACTAATAAGCTTAATGAGGTAGCCGCTTACCCGGAAAACGCCAACAAGCCCGTGGTGAACACCTCCAGCGCCGAGAGCTCACCGGTAATCTGGATGATGCTGAAGACACTCGACGGCGACCCCCACCGCATTAAAAACTACCGAACCTTCTTCGAAAATGAGGTGCGCCATGCCCTGGAACGGGTTCAGGGCGTCGGCTCTCTGTTCATCTTCGGCGGTACAGAAAAACGCATGGAAATCACCGTCGATTCAGCGCGGCTGGCAGAGCACGGCATCACCCTGAATCATGTCATCGGCCGAGTACAGAGCGCCAACAGTGATATCTCCGCCGGTGTGATGGGACTGGCCAAACGCAACTACCGTATCCGTACGGTTGGGCAGTTCCAATCCCCGGAAGAGGCAGGAGAACTGCTGCTGGTGGATGATGGTCTCCACCGGGTATACCTCCGTGACGTAGCGGAGACCGGCTTCGGCCACTACGCCAACCCCCCAGCAGTGCAGCACAATGGGCAACCGATGATCGTTACCGGCGTGCGTAAGGAGGCGGGAGCCAACGTGCTGGAACTCACCGCCCGCATGCGGACGGTGGTGGATGACCTCAACCAGGGACTACTGAAAGAGCAGGGCCTCTACTACGACTGGGTCCACGACCAGACCCCCTACATCAACACCGCTATCAGTACAGTAAAAGCCAATCTAATGATCGGCGGCACCCTCGCCATCATCGTACTTCTGCTGTTCCTACGCTCGGTCAGCTCCACTCTGACGGTGGCCATCGCCATCCCTATCTCGGTGATGGGTACCTTCTTTTTCATGTATCTGTTTGATCGCAACATCAACGTAATGAGCTTGGCCGGCATCACCTTCGCAGTGGGTATGTTGGTGGACAACTCCATCGTGGTGCTCGAGAACATCGACCGTCACCGGCGCATGGGTAAGAGCCCTTTCCAGGCATCCTACGAAGGAACCCGCGAGGTGTGGGGTGCGGTCCTCGCCTCTACCGTCACCACCGTAGCGGTATTCCTTCCGGTAATCTTTATCGAGGAGGAAGCGGGACAGCTGTTCCGTGATATCGCCATCGCCATCACCTTCTCCATTCTGCTCAGCCTTTTCATCTCGGTATCGGTGATCCCTGCTGTCACCAATAAGTTCTACAGCATGTCGAAGCGGAAATTGCAGGAACAGGGAGCAACGCCTCCCGATGGCAACCTCTTTGTCCGCAGCTTTATGAGGCTCTCACGGCTGACCCTGAAAAACAGTTTCACCCGTATCTTCACCGTCGCCCTGTTTACCGCCGCCTCAATGGCTGCTGTAGTGATGCTAATCCCCAAGGCTGAGTACCTGCCTCAAGGTAACCGAAACCTAATCCTCAATATTCTGGTGCCACCCCCCGGCTACTCCGAAGAGAAGCGGCGAGAGATTGGAGAGTATGTCTATGAACGGGTGAAACCCCACTTGGAAGAAGACGGTAAGGATGGGGTTCCCCAGGTCGAGAACATCTTCTACGTTGCCTCCGATGCCATCAGTCTATTCGGTGGCACCAGTACCCACGCTGACGAAGCGCGTAAGATGATGCCCCTGTTCACCAACATCATGAACGCCATCCCCGGTATGTTCGGGGTCAGCATCCAGCGCGGCATCTTCGAATCCGGCATCGGTCAGGGACGAACAGTGGACGTTAACCTCTCCGGCAATGACCTGGAGCAGATCGTCAACGGTGCCCGCGCCCTCTTCGGCGCCCTGAAGCAGGCGATACCCGAGGCCCAGATCCGCCCCGTACCCTCTCTGGAGATCAGCTACCCTGAAGCCAATCTGCGACCAGACCGTTCCCGCGTAGTCGCCAACGGCCTTACTGAGCGGGAGTTGGGAATCTACCTGGATGTGCTGATGGACGGTCGCAAAATCGGAGAGTACAAGCCGGAGGGGGAAAAGGTGATGGATATGGTCATCCGTAGCAGTGGAGACAGTGCAAAAAGCCCCGAAGATCTACTCGACAGTGTTATAGCCGATCCCTACGGTAGCCTGGTGCAACTGGGTGATATGGTACAACTGGAGTATGGCCGGGGGATGACCCAAGTCGACCACCTGGAGCGCAAGCGCAATATCCGCCTGGAGGTAACACCGCCGTCACAAATGCCTCTACAAGAGGCCATGGAACTGATCTCGGAGCAGCTGGTACCCAGCCTGTCTCAGGCGGGTAAGCTGGAGGGGATCCGCGCCACCGTAGGAGGTAATGCCGACAAACTCACCGAGACCCGGCTGGCCCTGCAGTGGAACTTCCTGCTCGCCATCGTCATCACCTACCTGCTGATGTCCGCTCTCTTCGGTAACTACCTCTACCCCCTGATCATCCTCTTCTCTGTACCCTTGGCTGCGGCGGGAGGCTTTATCGGGCTCGCGTTGGTGAACAAGTTCCTGGCACCTCAACCCTTCGACATTCTAGTGATGCTGGGCTTTATCATCCTCGTCGGTACCGTGGTGAACAACGCCATCCTTATTGTCCACCAGGCACTCAACAACGTCCGTCATAATGGACTGCAGGGGATGGAGGCGGTAGTCGACTCGGTTCGTACCCGCATCCGCCCCATCTTCATGAGCACCACCACCAGTCTTTTCGGACTGCTACCACTAGTGCTGGCCCAAGGCTCCGGCACCGAGCTCTACCGCGGTCTGGGTAGTGTCATCCTCGGCGGCCTCGCCCTCTCCACCCTGCTCACCCTATTCGTTGTGCCGGCGATGCTGGCGTTTCTGATTCGGTTTGAGAAGACTTGATTTTTCCAAAAAATCCATGTCAGAGCATAGCCTAATGCAAGAGCCAATCAATGGGATCGACGATTGGGATCAGAGTCCAACCCCATTGATCACTCAGCAATAATCTCCTTATCCCTCAGGAAAGTGATGATCTCACCAGCAAGTATATCGGGTGTCTTTTCAGCCGCCGCCAGAACGAGTTCTGGTGCCAACGGCTCTTCATAGGGATCATCAATGCCGGTAAATCCCTTGATCTCCCCCGCCCGAGCCTTTTTGTATAGTCCCTTGGGATCCCGCTGTTCACACACATCAAGGGGCGCATCCACGAAAACTTCGATAAATTCACCGTCATTCAAAGTGTTGCGCACCTTGTCCCGGTCAATCCGGTAGGGACTGATGAAGGCTGTGAGTGCGATGACACCGGTCTGTTTGAAAATCTCCGCCACCGCCCCGATACGGCGAATATTCTCTTCACGGTCCATGGCGGAGAATCCCAGGCCAAAGCGTTGTGAGAACTCGTCTCCATGGGCATCAATCAGCATCCCTCGGCCGGCGTTGAGCCCATGGCGGACATTGTCCCCATCCAGCACCACGCTCTGATGGCCGGTTTGGTGCAACATGTGATCCAACGTATTGGCAATCGTGCTCTTCCCCGACCCACTCAAGCCGGTAAACCAGATCACACAGCCTTTGTGGCCATTTCTCTTTTCCCGTATCTCCCGTGAGACACTCTGTTCATGCCAGGTAATGTTTGTATCGTTGCTCATTGCTGATTCTCAGTGAAGTTGGCTATAGTGAGTATTGCTGAAATGGGCTTGAAAAAGAGGAGAGAGATAGGGGTTTGCTTGTGCTAAGCGAGGAGAACCAAACTACACTCTTCCCTGCCAGTCCCTGAATCCATACCTCCCTCCTCCTTCACCGTTTCCATTTGTATTTGTATTTTCGCTGGATACTTAACCTACCGGCACCGTTTCTGTCAACTACCACCGCACTTTCCGACCGTACAGCCCGCATCCACCACCCCGTGCATAGCCACCTTCCAGACAATATCCGGCAACGTTCCATCAGTCAGTAGTACCTGGCCATCCTGCGGCCAATCACCCTCTACAGCCTGTCCACCCCCTGTTCGGCCGCCCTAATCCGGTGCCTGCTATCACCTCACCAGATTACTGATATCACTTCCCGGGCTAATCCACTCTCTAAAAAAGGTATTTAATTCCAAGCTCACCCTTTATTCTTAGAGAATGTTTATTGTTGGGGCAACGAAAATTATTGTCCCTACCTCTGGAGGACAACATGTCAAGAAAACATCCCATTATCGCCGTCACCGGTTCATCCGGTGCCGGAACATCAACCGTTAAGGGGGCACTAGAGCATATCTTCGACCGGGTCGGAGCGAAAGCAGCCTTTGTAGAGGGTGACAGCTTCCACCGCTACGACCGCAAGGGAATGAAAAAGGCGCTGACCAAGGCCAAAGAAACCGGGGGCAATCTCAGCCATTTTGGCCCGGAGGGGAACATCTTCGACAAGCAGTACGAGCTGTTCAAGACCTACGGCGAAACAGGTACCGGTATGCATCGTCACTACATCCATGACGAAACGGAAGCCGTCCTGTATAACGGAAAACCCGGCACCTTCACCGAATGGGAACCTTTACCCGTAGCTTCCGACCTGCTCTTCTATGAGGGGCTGCACGGCGGTGTTGTCGCCGATGGGGTCAACATAGCGGACCAGGTTGACCTGTTAATTGGTGTGGCGCCGACCATCAACCTTGAATGGATACAGAAGATCAACCGCGATACCAGCGAACGTGGTTATGAACCGGAAGTGGTGATGGACACCATACACCGGCGCATGTACGACTACATGCACTACATACTGCCACAGTTTGAAAACACCCATATCAACTTCCAGCGCATTCCGATAGTGGATACATCCAATCCCTTCATGGTGCGCGACATTCCCACTGCGGAGCAGAGCCTGGTGTTGATTCATTTCCTCAAGAATTCACCGTCGGTGGAACAGCGACTGCAGTTGAAAGGGCTCATCGAGGGTTCCTTCATCACCGGCTTCAACACGCTGGTGATTCCGGGTGGCAAAATGATGTATGCCATGGAGTTGATTCTGACCGAACGTATTCTTGAAGTAATGAAACTCCGCGGCCATTTGGGAAGTGATGATTGAAACTGATCCGATCTATTGGGTGTGTTGATAACAGGCACCTCATGGAGTAAGTAGTAGGAAAAAACGTGGGAGCCCTGAACAAGGCAATTGTTCAGGGCTCCCACTCCCTACACCGCTTCTATACGCTACACCGCTTCTATACGCTGCACCTGCATGCGATTAATAGCCGACAACACTGTTGTCAGCGAAGCGCGAACGGTGTCGTGGTCAGTCCGATCAAAAGGGGTCCACGCATAGTCCATTACCATCTCAAGCCTCCTGTGTGCTGATTCCTGGAGGTGGTTGAGCAGTCCCCGTCGGTGCTGCTCTACGGTTTTTTCTATTTGGCCCGCAGTCGGCTCTCTATTCTCAGACAGACTCCTAGTGATATGCTACTTTTGTAGATAGGAATTTTTAATTCTTAGCCACAGGAGAATCTTGTGACAGCTAAATCCATCATGAGTTTTCGGTTGGTAAAGTTAAAACCGACGGATAAAGTTTGCGATGCGTTGAAGATGATGTATGCCCAGCATATCCGCAACCTGCCGGTAGTGGATGAAAATGACCAGTTTGTAGGCCTGTTCGGAATTCGTCGCCTAACCAGGTTATTGCTGCCCAAAGCGGCACAGATGAATTTTGGATTGCAGGATCTGAGTTTCATGCCAGATGAGACGGGTGAAATGTCGGAGAGGCTGAAAGAGGTGAGTCAGCGCCCGGTCTCTGATTTTCTGGAGAAAAAGAGGCATCTGATGTTCTGCAAACCCAGCACTAGCTTGCCCGAGGTGCTGGAACTATTAGATCAGAGTCCGGACACCAGCCTGCCGGTGATCGTTCTCAAGGGGAAAAAAAAGAAGCTGGTGGGGATGGTTTCGGCCTGGGATGTGGTGGAGAAGATGTTGGTCAACATGTGCGAGGCAGAAGCCACTGCAACCAGGGGGGACGAAGTCCGGGAGCAGGGTGAGAACGAAGAAGTGAAGGAATCCTGATTATGCATGGCGAGACGGTAACTCTCTCTCACGTGATTTTCGGCTGGGATCCGTTATTTGTCTCCACCATTCTGTTTATCGCCACCTATGCAGTGATTGTCAGCGAGAAGATCAACCGCGCTATCGTGGCGGGTCTCGGAGCGGGGCTGATGGTAACCCTGGGAGTGCTCAATCAGCAGCAGGCGATTGCCGGGATCGATTTCAACACCCTGGGACTACTCACCGGGATGATGGTGATCGTGGCCATCACCCGGCGTTGCGGGGTGTTTCAGTATGTTGCGGTTTGGTCTGCCAAAAAGGTAAAGGCGCAGCCCTGGGGCATACTGCTCATGCTATCGCTGGTTACGGCGGTTCTCTCGGCATTGCTGGATAATGTGACCACGGTATTGCTGATCGCGCCGGTGACTCTGCTCATTACCGAGGAGTTGAAGGTCAATCCCTATCCCTATCTATTTAGCGAGATCTTCGCCTCCAATATTGGTGGCACGGCCACCCTGATTGGTGACCCGCCCAATATCATGATCGGCTCTGCAGTGGGGATGTCATTCAACGATTTTCTGCTCAATACCGCACCGATAACCCCCGTTATCATGGCAGTGACGCTGCTGGTGATCTATTTTGTTTGGGGCAGAACTCTTGAGACGAATGATGAGTCCCGGCAAAGGGTAATGCAGTTCAGAGAACGGGATGCGATTACTGATGTGCGGTTACTCAAGCAATCGCTGTCGGTATTGTTCCTGGTGATCATCGGCTTTATTTTCGCCCACCCACTGCATCTGGAGCCGGCCACCATCGCCATGTTCGGGGCCGGTTTGCTGTTGCTGCTGAACAACCTTGGCGAGGATGCGGAGGATCAGACCGAAGATGTACATCACTCCTTCGCCGAAGTGGAGTGGGTGACGATCTTCTTTTTCATCGGCCTGTTCATCGTGGTGAGTGGCATTGAGCATGCGGGTCTACTGCAGATGCTGGGTGACTGGGTGGTGGAGCTGACCGGGGGGGATATGGCAGTGACTGCGATTGCCATCCTCTGGGTCTCGGCGATTGCCTCGGCGGTGGTGGATAATATCCCATTTGTCGCCACTATGATCCCAATGATTGAATCCATGGCCCCTACCTTCGGTGGCGCGGAGAACCTGATGCCGATCTGGTGGTCGTTGGCGTTAGGCGCCTGTCTTGGCGGCAATGGTTCCCTGATCGGGGCCAGCGCCAATTTGATCGTGGCTGGCTTCGCCGAGCGTGCAGGCCACCGCATCGGCTTTTTGTCCTTTATGATGTTTGCCTTTCCACTGATGTTGCTAAGCATTGTGATCGCCACAGTCTATGTCTATTTTCGCTATCTTTGAGCCAGGAGCCACCCTGAGCTGACGGAGGAGCTCTCCATGCTGGTTAAAAACTGCATCATCGAAACTGGGGTCGTTCGAAGTGGCATGTTAGTTCGTGATGTGTTTGCCGAGTGTGGGAGGACACATGTTCAGGCACTGCCCGTTCTCAACAAGGAGGGAAAGATTACCGGCAGGGTCACGCTGAAAAGCATTATGAAATTCTCCTGCCTGCCGGAATACATGGTGGAACTGGCACCGTTGCTGGGAGGCTTTCTCTCCTGCGTGGAAAACGCGGAGGAAAAGGTCAACCAGGTGCTGTGCAGTCAAGTGGATTCCTACGTGCTCAAGGCCAGCATTTCCATCGACTCCGATGCCCCGGCGATCAAGGCGCTGGCGATGATGGAGAAGAGCGATACCAGCTATCTTTTTGTGGTGGATGAAGGTCAATACCTGGGGATCATTACCATTCAGGGAATTGCCGAAAGGATGTCGGAGATGGTGACCTGCTCCGTGGATCGGGTAAGCTGAAAGTGGCTCTTTTGTGATATTACAAAAGTGATTTTATCGGTGATCTCTTTTCCGGTTGGATCCGCCGGGTAATGGTGGCGTTTCTGATTCGGTTTGAGCAGGTTTAAATTATTCCAAAGAAAAACTAAGGAGCCTCTGATTAAGTCTGGTTAGATTTGGGTTGAGATAAAATTGTTCTAATTTGTTTCGAAGTGAGCGGTAATAGCCATTCTATTACTGCGATCTTCGGAGCGAATTGGGGCAATTTTAGCCGGCGAAAAGCAGTCATGACTTGATCAGAGTCTCCCTAGGGTAGCGCCGAACAAGGTAATGACCCATGACTTGTTCAGTGCTACCTAAGTCACTATGCCGCTTCTATACGCTGCACCTGCATGCGATTAATAGCCGACAACACTGCTTTCAGCGAAGCGCTAACGGTGTCGTGATCAAAGGCGACACCTGACACCCGCACGCCGTCGATATTGAGCTGAATATAGGCTGCCGCCTCAGCATCAGTTCCCTCACCTATTGCATGCTCACTGTAATCGACCACATTGAGCTGTTGACCGCTATAATTTGCCCAGGCATCGACAAAGGCTGAAATCGCCCCCTCACCCTCACCATGAAGTTGCTGCACCTTGCCGTTATCACTGAGCGTTATTTCAATCTGGTCATATCCATCACGGTCGAGGCGGTAGCCGTTCAGTTGGATCGGCCGGCTGTCAGCGACGAAGTGTTGGCAAAACTGCTGATAAATTGTCGCGCTGTCAATCTCACCCGCCTGCTCCTCGCTGGCGCGCTGTACCACCTGGGCAAGCTCAACCTGAGTCCAGCGCGGCAACATCAGCCCATAGTCACGCTCAAGCACAAAGGCGATACCCCCTTTTCCTGACTGGCTGTTGACCCGGATCACCGCCTGATAGTCACGTCCGAGATCCTTCGGGTCGATGGGCAGATAGGCGACCTGCCACGGCTCGCCCTCCTTCTGCAGATGGAGGCATTTTCGTATTGCATCCTGATGACTGCCGGAGAAGGCGGTGTAAACCAGCTCACCTACCCAAGGGTGGCGTGGGTGCACAGGGATACCGGTACATTCGGCAGTCACCTGAATGATCTCATCGGGGTTGGACAGATCAAGCCGCGGATCCACCCCTTGGCTATAGAGATTCATCGCCATGGTGACAATATCCACGTTACCGGTGCGCTCACCATTGCCCATCAGAGTACCCTCCACCCGGTCGGCCCCGGCCAACAGCGCCATTTCGCTGGCACCGACGGCACAGCCCCGGTCATTGTGGGCATGCACCGACAGGATAATGCTGTCGCGATGGCTAATATGGGTGGCGAAATACTCCACCTGATCTGCAAACATATTGGGTGTCGCCACCTCAACGGTGGCCGGCAGGTTAATAATGCAGGGGTGATCTTTAGTCGGTTGCCACACATCTAACACCGCCTCACACACCTCCACGGCGTAATCCATCTCGGTGCCGGTAAAGCTCTCGGGGGAGTATTGAAAGACCCACTCGGTCTCCGGGTGCTTGGCCGCTTCACGCTGCAACAACTTGGCGCCGTGACGAGCAATGGCGGTAATACCGTCCCGCCCTTTTCCAAACACCCGCTCTCGCTGCACTGTCGAGGTGGAATTGTAGACATGCACAATCGCCCGCTTCACCCCCTTGAGAGACTCAAAGGTGCGGATTACCAGATCCTCACGGGCCTGAACCAACGCCTGGATCGTCACATCCTCAGGTATCTCACCCTCATCGATCAACCAACGGGTAAAGTCGTAATCCGGCTGGCTAGCCGAAGGGAAACCGATCTCGATCTCCTTGAAACCCAGTTTCACCAACAGTTTCCAGAGGCGCTGCTTCTGCTCAACACTCATCGGCTCCAGTAGCGCCTGGTTACCGTCCCTCAGGTCTACACTGGCCCATGTCGGCGCCTCGGTAATAATACGATTGGGCCACTGACGGTTCTCCAAATGAACCCTCGGTGCCGGTCGATATTTCTGGTGGTCAAACGGTTTCACTTCACTTACTCCTCGAGTCACTGCATTCGAAAGATTCAACATCCTGCCACTCTTTGTGAGATTGGCTTGTACGGCATACCGCTGGGTAAGCAGCAGCCTTCTAATAGCCAGTGATAACCGGCAGATAAAGAGTAAGCGAAACATCAGGGTGAATGTTTGCGAATAAATCATAATTTTACTTATATATAATATATTTTTGCTTATTTAGTCATTATTACGCAATATTATAACTATCAATAGAATATTGGAGCAAAACAGTGGGACTTGATCGATATGACAAGCGGATTCTTGAGGCTCTGCAAACTGAGGGCAGGATCAGTAACCAGGATTTGGCCGAGCGTATTGGTCTCTCCCAATCCCCCTGCCTGCGTCGGGTACGCGCCTTGGAGGAGAACGGATTGATCACCGGCTATCGGGCGATAGTAGATGCAAAAAAACTCGGTCTCAGCCTCCTCGCCCTAATCCACATCTCCATGGACCGTCACACCCCGGAGCGATTTGCCAACTTCGACGCCACGATAACCGCTCTTCCGGAAGTGCTTGAGTGTCTACTGATTACCGGCCAGGATGCCGACTACCAGCTCAAAGTCATCGTCAAGGATATGGAAGCCTACCAGTCGCTGTTGCTGAACAAAATTACCCGTATTGAAGGGGTGACAGGCGTTCACTCCAGCTTTGTTATGAGACAAGTAGTGGATCGGACATCACTACCTCTGCCTTGAGCACCGCACGGCTAAGTATATCCGCCCAGAAATAAAAAACGGGACGCGTAGAACACAGAGGAGGCGCAGAGTGCGCAGAGAAATCCCTTTATTTTCAATAGACAATTTCAGCGTACTCTGCTCTCCTCTGCAGCAAAAATTTGCTGCTTTCGGATGGGTACTAACTCAAGTTTCGGAGTTCATTAGCCCCCTCTCCCTCAGAGAGAGGGTTGGGGTGAGGGGAGTTGAAAAGCTAACGCTTTGATTCTTTTAATTCCCCTCATCCTGTCCTTCTCCCTGAGTGAGAAGGGACGGTCTATCCAAGCCTTTTACGTCATTTGAACTCCGAAACTTGAGGTACTAAGTAATGCCCTATATCAAGTACCCACAACCAATCGAAGGTTCAGATGAATAGCCCTCACCTCGATCCTCTTCTGTCTATCGGCAAACAGCGCCGCTTTGACGAAATGGAGGCAGTGTTCCAACTTGGCAGGCAAGCCGAAGCGATCTTCAGGATAATAAGCGGTGAAGTACACCTCTACCGCCACGGCCGGGAGGGCAAGCGTATTCTGCTTCACCGCGCCTATGATGGTGATTTTTTTGCAGAGGCAAGCCTCAATTCAACACACTACCACTGTACAGCCATCTGTGTCCGCCCAACAAAGCTCCAGGTTTTCAATGCCAATGAGGTGCGAGGTCTATTGCGCAGAAATCCCGATTTTTCCATGGCCTGGATTTCCCGTCTCTCATCGGAGTTGCGACGCCAACGCACCAGCGTTGAACGACTGAACTTGAAGTCAGCTGCAGAGAGGGTGAGTCACTACTTGATGACCGAGGGTGCTCCATTGGGCGAGTTGCTACTCCGCGGCACACTCAGTGAACTGGCGGAGATGCTGGGATTAAGCAGAGAGGCGCTCTATCGCACACTTGCCAAGATGCAAAAGCAGGGCACCCTCGAACGGACCGGAGACCTGCTGCGGCTAAGAGGTATGAAGAATCCTTAGATAGGTAGCCGCGATATATGATTTCGATCATAAGCACATCATCTCCCTACAGCTAGCATTAGTTACAGTGCAAACTCCAGGAGAGAGCCTATGTCCGTAAAAATCATCTGCGCCCTAATAATGCTTGCCACAGCCCTTCCAGCAGCCGCTGGAGAGAATCGCCAACTGGTCAAATTTCCAGATATGATGCGTGAGCATATGCTGGGGAATATGCGCGATCACCTGCTCGCCCTGGAGACGATCACGCGGCAACTTGCAAATCAACAGTTTGAAGAAGCGGCTGCAGTGGCCGAATCACGCCTTGGCATGAGCGCAACCCAGTCCCACGGAGCTGCACATATGGCACCATTCATGCCACCGGGGATGGCTGCGACCGGCACCGAAATGCACCGCGCAGCGAGCCGTTTCTCCATCGCCGCACAGAATGCAGCCATCGACGGTGGAATGAGTAAAGCGTTTGCCGCTCTCTCAGATGTCATGCAGCAGTGTGTCGCCTGCCACTCCGGCTACCGCGTGCACTGACCGCAGAGCTCAACCACCCCTGCACATTGCCTCCAGCCGTTCCAGCTCACTCTCTGTGAAACCAGCCTGAAGGCGGGCCGTTTTGTGCAGGGGGCAGCTGACCCGGCCGGTCATGTACTCATTCAGCAGGTCGAAGTAGGTCTGCTCAGGCTCCAATCCCTGCTGCTCGCAGAGATGATGGAACCAGCGCGAACCTATCTCCACGTGTCCCACTTCATCCCGCAGAATTACTTTCAACGCCTCCACAGTCTGTAGATCACCTACCTGCTCGAACCGTTTGCTCATTCCCGGATTAACATCCAACCCTCTCGCTTCCAGCATTCGCGGTATCAGTGCCATGCGTACCAGAGGATCGTGGGCGGTGGTCAGGGCCATCTCCCAGAGGCCATTGTGGGCCGGGTAGTCACCATAATCCCTGCCGCCGTCACGCAGCCGTTGGCGCAGCATCTGAAAGTGCTCCGCCTCCTCTGCCGCCACACGGATCCAGTCAGCATAGTAGGCCTCCGGCATGTCGCGAAAACGAAACGCTGCATCACAGGCGAGATTGATGGCGTTGAACTCGATATGGGTGACGGCGTGAAGTAAGGCGAGCCGCCCCTCTTCAGATTTTGGGGAGCGTTTTTTGAGCTGCCGGGGAGGCACCAGCTCCGGCTTTTGTGGCCGCCCCGCCTCCACAACATCCTCCAGTTCCACCGGCTGTCGCAACAGCCGCCCGGCTTGCCAGTCCTCGGCCAGTTGCGTGGCGAGGCGTAGCTTCTCGTCAACATCTGATTCACAGAGGCAGGAACGCAGCTGCCGAAAGAGGTTTTTTGTTGTATCACTCATAGTTTAATACCCAGAATCAGATCCATCACATTGGTTCCCGTCGGCCCGGTATTGATCAGGTCGCCGCTCGCTTCGAGAAAACTCCCGGAATCGGCTGCATCGAGTGCCTGTTTGGCATTAAATCCCTCACGTTCACCGCGACGAACGGTGCCGCCATCGACCAACGCACCGGCATCATCTCCCGGACCGTCACCGCCATCGGTAGCTAGGGAGAGAAAATAGACATCATCATGTCCGGCAATGACGGTGGCAGCGGAGAGCGCCAGATGTTGGTTACGCCCACCTCGCCCGGGACTTTCGGGCAGTTGGACACTGGGCTCGCCTCCCCAGACAAAAACCCCGGGGTCGGCATCGTTGAGCTCAAGTGCCAGGCGTCGCCCTGCACTGACCGCATCAGCACAGATATGGGCATGACGCAGAGTCACCTCATATCCCAACATTCGAGCCTTGGCGGCGGCCGCCTCCCGTGCATCCCTCAGGCTTGCGATAACATGGACAGAGACATTATCACCAGCAATAGGGGAAGAGGCGGTTCCGCCAACATTCGCAGTCAATGCCAAGATCCACTCGGGGAGCTTCAAATATGTCGGCAGACCCGCCCCATCAGCAGGAGGGATAAGCAAACCGGAACCAATCACCGCCGGATCATCCTTTGGTACATCTGAGATCAGCAAAACATCCGCCGGTCGTCTGCCGATATAGCGCAAGAGCCCACCCCCTTTTATTAGGGAGAGGGAGCACCGCACCCGGTTCATATCGGTGATGGATAGACCACTAGCTAAAAGCCACTTATTAACCCGCTCCAAGTCTGCCAGGGTGATTCCAGGGCGTAGCGCCTCGATCAGACTCGACGCACCTCCTGAGATAAGAAATAGCAGCGGGCGGTCCTCGGGGAGCCCCTCCAGGTAGTCAAGCAACCGCGCACCCGCCGCCAGACTCTGTTGATCGGGTACTGGGTGCCCCGCTTCCATCGTCTCCAGTCCATAGGACTGCAGTAACTTGTGTTCAAGATGCCCGGACTTGGAGATCACCCAACCGTCGATAATATGATTACCCAGCTGGTCAACAGCACCCTGCGCCATATCACCCGCCGCCTTGCCGATAGCAATCATTGAGCAGTCATGATCACTGTCGTACAGCCAACGTTTCACCGTCTCTCTGCCGGAGACACGCTCCAGAGCCGCCTGGTAAATGGAGAAGAGTGTTTCACGGGCTCGATTGAGGTCGTTCATCCCATCTCCAGACAGAGGAATAAAAAGATAAAGGCTATTCTATAGCCCCCTGCCATGTTGTGGTAAGCTATTTGAAAAATATAATTCGCCTTGGGGATACTCCGTTGGAAAGTCTACAGCTGCGACGCAATTTCAGTCGTAATGTCATCATCCGCATGCTCCTGGCCGCTTCTCTGGTCACGGCACTCCTGATATGGAAACTGGACTTTATCAACGAAGTCTACTTCCGTAACCAGTTAACATCGACCGGCCTGATCATCAACGGCGCCATTCTTGGCCTGTTTATCGTCGGACTAATACGCATTATCTTCGGCCTCATCGGTTACCACCAGGAAGAGAAAGCCCTTGGTAACTTCATGCAAAACTTGCAGGATGACGTTGATCCCCTGACCAACCTTGACGACGACAACAAGATTATTGTTCGCCGCTACAGGACGCTCCATGGTTTGCATCGGGCCAACACCCCGATCAACCACAGCGCCCTCGCCACCACGCTGGTGGCCTCGGAAAGTACACGCAACAGCTTCCCGAAATTCGTCAATAACATTCTTATACTCTGCGGTGTATTCGGTACCATCGTATCGCTCTCCATCGCCCTCACCGGCGCCACCGACCTGCTTGCCTCAGCCGCCAATGTCGATGGTATGGGTATTGTGGTCCACGGTATGTCCACCGCCCTGTCAACCACTATCACCGCTATCGTCTGCTATCTCTTCTTCGGCTACTTCTATATGAAGCTAACAGATGCGCAGACCAACCTGGTGAGCGCCATTGAAGAGGCCACCGCCACCCACCTGTTGCCGATCTTCCAGATTCAGACCGAGAGCATACTGTTCGAGTTCAGCGGCCTGATTCGTTCGCTTCAGGGCCTGATCAACCAGATGGAGTCATCACAGAAGTCATATCAGGAGCTTGCTTCTGAGATGCAGGGCTCCCAAAACGCCTTCGCCGAACTGGAGACCCATATCGGCACAGCGCTGAAAAACGTCTACGACACCCGCATACATCCCATTACCGATGAGATGACAGAGATCAAGCATCTGCTTAAAATCGGCTTCCGCCTACCCGAAGAGAAATGAATCCTCAAGGCAGCTTTATCGACCTACGGCTCAACCGCCAGGATGGTCAGAACCAGGATAGCTTCTGGCCCTCATTCACCGATATCATGACGGTGATTGTGATGATCTTTATGATCAGCATGGTGGTACTGCTGCTACGCAACATTGAGCTGGTAAATCAGCTCCGTGCCACCATGGAGGCGGAGCGCACCGCCATCGAGCTCGCTCGCTCTACAGGCGAAGAGAAAGAGGATCTCGCGCTGCGCCTGATTGCCGCAGAGAATGAGCTGTCGATGATGCGTGTACGGCTGATGCAGATGGAGGAGCAGCGGCAAACGCAGGTGAGTACCATCGGTAGCCAGTCGGACACCATCACCCAACTGCAAGCAGCGAAAGAGAATCTGGAACTGCGCCAGAAGCAGTTAAGTGCAGAGAAGTTCGCCCTGGAGCAGCGGCTTAAAAGAGCTAATACCACCATCGCAGCCCAACAACAGAATCTGGATACCCTGCAGCAAAATCTTGAGTCTACCCAACAACAGCTGGCAAGTTCACAGCAACAGTTGACCAGCTCTCAGGAACAGCTGGCCAATACCCAGCAGCAACTGCGCAACTATCAGCAGCAGTTGGCCACGCTCAAAGCCGACCTAAGCACCGTTGAAGGAGAGCGTGACACTGTTGAAGAGCAGCTTAGCGGCCTGCAGGGTCGCCTTAGCGAACAGTCTCTCGAACTTGCCGAGGTGAAAAACCTGGGACAACGCTCTGTACGTGAGCTGAGCATGCTCAAGAGTGATTACGATGCGCTGAGGGTGAAATACAACAAGCTGGTACGCCCAGCACGCTCACCCCAGGGACACTACCTGGTATCAGTCCGCTACACTAAATCTGAAGCGGGCAAACTGCTGATCGAATACCAGACCGAGGAGGCTTCAGGATACAGTCCGGTCAGTCTGGTGACACTGGAACAGCACCTTGATCAACTGAAAAAGGAGAAAAGCAACGGACTCTATATCAAGTTGATCTTCCCGGAGAAGAGCGGGCTTAGCCATGCCGAAGCCTGGAACTTCCAGTCTCGACTCAACCGCAAGTATGACTACTACTACCAGGATGGTGGACCGGCGGCGGTGCCCATCCCCGATGCTCCCGGAGAGTAAGCTACAGTTTATCCTGCCTCCACGCTCGTGCACTGGTAACTTGGGAGCCAAATTGAATCAAAATACAGTTTGTCCAGATTACCCCTGCACCGGTAACAAGCCAAATTAGCCAAACATTCTGTTATCGTTTACCAGGCTTTGCAGCCACCTTGTCGCGCAGGTAAACAGGCAGTGCCATCTCCGCCGCCACCAGTTCGTTGGCGGCAACACAGACCTCCCCCAACAGTGCCACATCATGGGCACTACAGAGCATTTCCGGTTGTACCTGCTTAAGGCTACCATTGAGACGTGAACGCAATTGCTGCCCATAACTCCCCCAGCCACTGCCCACACCGCACCAGCCGTCTCCTTGAGGGGGGGATACTTTAGCAGGATCGGAAACTTCATCAGGCACCACAACTTTCACCAACCCTGTCTCACTAACGATATACGCTCCCCAATAGACCTCTTGCATCCGCGCGTCGTAGGCCGGCAACAGACGCTCCTCCCCGCTCTCTCGATAGCAACGTTGTGCCAAAGCGGCGAGAGTGGAGACCGGTGCTACCGGAAGATCCGCTGCAAAAGCAATCCCCTGGATAACCCCGGTGGCGATACGTACACCGGTAAAAGAGCCCGGCCCTCTGCCGAATGCCACAGCATCCAGGGCGGAAAGTGGCAACTCCGCCCCCGCCAATAGCTCCTCCACCATCGACAGAATGAGTTCACTATGACCACGCGGCTGCACCAGGTAACGTTCTGTCACCTCTCCATCAACCAAAAGTGCTGCGGAGCAGGCCTCTGTGGCGGTCTCAATTGCAAGTATTTTCATAGCAGGGATTGTATCTCCAGCAGTCTGCTGTGCGTACTATTTTTTAAAGCCGTTTAAAATAAAGTGCTTTGCAAGAAAATGTGCTGTGAATTTGTCTACACTTGCTGATAGCAGCACAAGCATTCAGGATTCGATATGTATTTTGGAAAACAGCCCACCAACTCATATTCTACCGACGGAGTCGATGATGAGGAGAGAGCCTTTGCGAAACGTCACAACCTTATCTACTACCTGAAGGTATGGGATCTGAGTAATGACATTCTGCTGGGCCACCTCATAGATATCAATACCGATGGTCTGATGTTGGTCAGCAACCAACCAATCAAAATAGATCAGGAGTTCGAAATAGAGATTCGTTGGGACGATCCTGACGAGCAGTTTAATAATATCCGCGTCAACGCCTGTAGCCGATGGACGGGAAGCGACAAAAACCCCTCCTTGCACAATACCGGATTTCAGCTGATTCGGCCGAGTGAAGAGGTCATTGCCGGAATCCAGGAGGTGATCAGGGAGTATACCTTCAGTTAGGGAAGCTCTGAACAAGTCATGACCGATTGCCTTGCACTCAGTAGACGCAATGTTTGTGTTGAAAATCTTGCTAATAGCCTGCTATTAGCCGCGATCGACCCCTTGATCTTGCGCCTCCTGAGCACAATTCAATTCGGCCAGACTTATTCAGAGCTTCCTTAGTGCCCTACACCTCTGGTAAAAAAGCGGGACGCAGAGGGCACAGAAAAAAGCCTTTTATTCAGTTTAAACCTCAATCTATTTGCGTTCATTCACGTTGATTTCCGGCTATATTTTCATCGCCGGTGATAAAATATAATCTCCACGTTCTCTGTGCTCTCTCGGCTTTGGCTTCCTGCGTCGCTCTACCTCCTGCATCCCACCATTTTGCTTCTAGCCGACTAGCTGAAAAACCGTTCAACATCGGCCACGTCACGGGTGCGAGCCATCGCCGGCATACTGGCAAGGAAGGTGTGGCCGTAGCTTTTTCTCAATAAGCGTGGGTCACAAATCACCAGTACCCCTCGGTCCGTACCATCCCTGATCAGTCTTCCCGCTCCCTGTTTCAGGGCGATGGCTGCCTGAGGCACCTGGAACTCCATAAAGGGATTACCCCCCTGTTTTCTCAGGGCGTCGATGCGTGCCTGCAACACCGGATCTCCCGGAGAGGCAAAAGGCAGCTTGTCGATGATCACACAAGAGAGCGCCTCACCACGCACGTCGACACCTTCCCAGAAGCTGGCGGTACCGAGCAGTACCGCATTGCCGAGACGACGAAATTGATCAAGCAACTCACCCTTCGGTGCGCTCCCCTGTACCAGCAGGGGGTAGTCAATACGCTCCTCCAGCAGTTCAGCCGCCTCCCGCAAGGCTCGATGACTGGTAAAGAGCAGAAAAGCACGCCCTCTACTTGCCCGCAATACCGGCAAGGCAACGTCCACCACCGACTGAGTGTAATCGGAAGAACGGGGTTCTGGTAACCCTTTGGGGACAAACCAGAGAGCCTGGTTGGGGTAGTCGAAAGGGCTGTCCCACTGTGCTGTTTTTGCGTCCCCCAACCCTAGCTGTCGCTTGAAGTGGCTGAAACTCTCACCTACCGCCAGGGTGGCCGATGTAAATATCCAGCAGCCAGGGTGCGATTCCATCTGGGCGTTGAACATTCCGGATATATCGAGCGGGGTGCGATTGAGACGAAAGGTCTGACGGAAGGTCTCAAACCAGCGGATATCACCATCCCCCTCATCCGTTGTCTTGCCGTACTCCACAAGATCATGAACCAGAGAAGCACTACGCCCAAGGCAACTATCGAGTCCCTTACCTCGTCCCTCTACGGCCTCGAGCAGAGACTCCAGTTCAGCCAATGCATCAGTAACCTGATTGAGTGCAGAGACTACCATCGGGTTCTGCCTCGCCTCTTTCCACGCGCCACGGCGCAGGTCGATGCCAAACATCAGGCGAAGATCCCGTACCGCCTTCTCCAGAACCAGAGCCTGCTGTGGTATCGCTTCCAGATCCCCTGCCTCCCGCTGGTACTCGACCTGGGTATCCCGTACCAATTCCATCAATTGACGACCACTCACACTGCTACCGAAAAAGTTGCCCGCTATCTCTGGAAGTTGATGCGCCTCGTCGATGATAAAAGTATCGGCAGATGGCAGCAGTTCGCCGAAACCCCCATCCTTCAGAGCAAAATCGGCACATAACAGATGGTGATTGATAACCACAAGGTCGGCCTCCTGAGCACGCCGCCTCGCCTCCACCAGGTGGCAATTACTGTGGGAGGGACACTCCTGTCCGAGACAGTTTTCCGTTGTCGAGGTGATCAGAGGCCAGACTCTGGAGCCCTCTGGAAGATCACTCAATTCTGCAATATCACCCGAGCGTGTACGCCCCGCCCAGCGCTGGGCCTGCATCAGATGATCAACGGTTTCCCGCGAGTTGAGCCGCCCTTCAAGCAGCGCATTCTCTAAGCGGTGTATACAGAGATAGTTGGCGCGCCCCTTTAGCAGCGCGATATCGACAGGGATAGCCAAAACATCACGTACCATAGGGAGGTCGCGATGAAAGAGTTGGTCTTGGAGGTTTTTGGTGCCTGTGGAGATAATCACTTTCTGGCCGGCAAGCAGAGCCGGCACCAGATAGGCGAAAGTTTTGCCGGTGCCGGTACCTGCCTCGGTGACCAGGATCTCACCCTGCTCCATCGCCTCCATCACCATGGAGGCCATCTCCTCTTGCTGGGGACGGTAGGCGAAGCCCTCAATGCGATCAGCGATCAGCCCTTCCGGGCCAAGTATTTCAGAGATCTCCGGCATCAACCGGCCTGATTGTCCCAGATCTCGGGTTCCAGACCCGCCCCCCGGGTCCATACAAGGCGACCGATGATTTTGAAACGGGCAATAGAGAGTGCACCCCGCTTTGCCCGGCTGCTGCTGGACTCTTCCATATACTCCAGCAACTCATCCCGCTCCACCTCATAGATCTCATAGGGCTCATACTCCTCATCCATGAGTACCAGCACCACCGTATCCCAAGGTTGGTCGACCTTAATCTGCCCCAGTCGCTGGCCCGATTTGCTCTCATCGAAAATAGTGCGGCTCTTAATCTGGATACGCAGGTCATCACGGGCCGGGTCAACGGCATCATAACCACCAACCCCCTCTTCCACCGGCTCCAACTCGAGCAGACGGATAGCATCATGGGTGGCAATTTCACCACTGATACCGGGGAGGGGTTTACCCATCATCCGCCGATATTCAGCTGCAAGATGTCGTGCCTGACTGATTAGCTCATCAGCCGCATAGACGCCCATTCCCTTAAATCCCCCAGATTTTCAACAACTTCACGATTGTATAGCAAATTAGTTGTCAGTGAAAAAGCATCCGCGCCTTACGCTCTGCTACGCGTGCCCCCGCCTCATCCCCCTTTATCCGCCGGGCTTTGGCAATCAACTGCCAACAATCTCTTTTCAACCCCAGGTCAGCACCTGCCAGCGCTTTCGATTTCATCGCCAAATCGTTAGCTAAGGTGGTCCTGTTCTGGGCTAACCTGAGTTGTGCCAACCGATACCAGAGGTGGGCGTTTCGCGGCTCAATTCCCAGAGCACGCTCCATCGTCGTTACCGCTCCCTGCAGGTTGCCGGATCGCTCCTGTTGTGCCGCTACAGTCAGCAGTGAGGCAACGGCTTTTCCATGAACCGGCCTGGCACTCATTGGCGCAGGGGGCTCATAGGCACGCAACACCACGCCGCTACTCTCCCGCACCTCCGCGGGAGTCATAGTCTCAGACGGAGTCGTCACCATCGTTGAGCTTGACTCGGCCACCGGTGCTGCACTCTTCTGTGGCACACCAACACACCCCACCAGCAGTAGGCAGGCACAGAGAGAGACTGCCCTCTTAATCCACACTGGTGCCCTGTAAAATTCACTCATCAGATACCACTCAATTTTGCTGCAAAACATCACTCAAAAAAACTCCGAAAAAAACGTCCAACAGCACTTCCTCCCTGGCCAATACAGGATGAGCGGGTCTTGGGTGCAGATCCCTCCACGAATGGAAAACGGCGGGCCTCATCACAAGACTCATCCGCAAGAAATCCAGAAGCTGGGTCAACCCACACCGTCTCTATCGAATCCGGTTTCAACAATTCAAGGGGAGCCGGTTGAAGTTCGCCCATCATATCACCCCAAACCTGCAATGCGCCCTTGGATCCGCTCAGCCCGGCGGGTTTATTGTCGTCCCGGCCAAGCCACACCACTGCTACCCGGTCGCCGCTAAAGCCGGCAAACCAGCTATCGCGCAAATCGTCTGTAGTTCCTGTCTTACCGGCAATATTAAGGTTTTTATCAAGATAGCTCGATAACCCCCTGCCGGTTCCGCTACGGACTACCTCCTGGAGATTTCGATTGAGTAGGTAGACAGGTCCCGCCGGTACAGCTTGGCGCACCGTCAAAGGGTAACGTTGTAACGGTTCTCCTTCACTCGACTGCACAGCTCGAATTGCCCGCAACGGCGAGTAGAATCCCCCTGCGGCAAAACCCTGATAAAGCTGAGCAACTTCCAGGGGAGAGAGTGATACCGCCCCCAGTAGCATTGCAGGAACAGGCGTTAGAGGCCGACTCATACCCATCTGGCGTAGCAACTCAGCCACTCGGTCAAGGCCGATATCCAGCCCCAGGCGCACAGTTGACAGGTTGTATGACTTTGCCAGCGCCTGGTGCAGAGGTACTAAGCCGTGTGACTTCTTATCGTAATTGCCGGGGCTCCAGAGAACACCGTCCGCTCCCTTCAGGGTCAGTGGCGCATCATCCAGGGGTGTAAGCAGAGTATAACGCTCGGGCTGCATCAGTGCCGCCAGATAGACTGCCGGCTTGACCAGGGAGCCGATCGGACGTACTGCATCCAAAGCACGGTTAAAACCGGCATAGCCGGGATGACGGCCGCCGACCAGTGCCCGCACCTCTCCACTCTGACTATCTACCAGCACTACCGCGCTCTCCAGTTTGCCGGTGGGAAGAGCGTGCTTTTTCTCCAACTTCGATAATTTTCGGGCCACCCGGGACTCAACCCGCCCCTGGGTCCAAGGGTCAAGCGTGGTAAAAATCCGTAACCCTTCAGAGTTCAAATCCTCTTCCCTGTAGTCACGATGCAGTTGCCGCCGTACCAGGGACATAAATGCCGGATACCTCCCCTTTCCCCGTCCCTTTGAGGAGTCAATGCCGAGAGGGGCTGCGGCGGCACCTTTATACTCACCGGCAGTAATCAACCCCTGATCCCTCATCATCTCGAGCACAAGATTCCGACGCTCCTTCGCCCGCCGGGGATGCCTTCTTGGATCGTAGTATGAGGGACCACGAACCAGTGCCACCAGCAACGCCTGCCTTGACAGATTCAACTCCTCCAGCCCCTGATTGAAGTAGAAGTGTGCAGCCAAACCAAAGCCATGAATTGCACGTCCACCATCCTGACCAAGATAGATCTCGTTGGCGTAGGCTTCAAGAATCTCATCCTTACCGTAGTGAGCTTCCAGCAGCAGTGCCATGGCTGCTTCGTTGACCTTACGCCAGAGACTCCTCTCCCGGGTGAGGTAGAAGTTCTTGATCAGCTGCTGGGTCAGCGTGCTGCCACCCTGGACAATACCTCCCGCCCGCAAATTAGCCAAGAGCGCCCGGACTATAGATCTGGGAGCGACACCCTGATGCTGATAAAAGTTGCGGTCTTCGGTGGCAATGAGACCCTGAACCAGCTGTTTCGGCAGTGTATTGTGCTGTACCAATATCCGGTCTTCATTGTGGGCCGGGTAGATACTGCCAATCTCGGGGGCTTCCAGCCGCATCAGCGGAAGCTCTGCACCACCGACATGCTTAAGACTGTTCAGGCGACCTGATGAAAAACTGATCTCAAGGTGGCGTGCAGGCTCATCACTATCCCAGAAGCGGAAGCCACGGGTACGCACCAGAAAACGCTCCTGATGACGAGACCAGGTTCCCGGCTTAAGTGCCCTGCCCGCTTTACGATAACCGAGTTGTTTCAGCTCAGCCTCCAGCCGCTGTGGCGTCACTGCCATGCCTGAATAGATCTCCAGAGGCTGTCCGTAGACCCGCGCAGGTATCGCCCAACGTTTGCCCTCAAACTTCTCCCGTACCGTGTGATCCAGGTAGAGCAAGTAGATACCCAGCCCCAGGAAAAATAGAAAAGAGAGTGCCAACAGACGCGCTGGCCAGCGCCTTGACCTGGAAGCCTTGACACGCTTCTTCGACGCTCTGGGACGGCTTTTTACAGCCCGTTTTGACACCGTTTTTTTGGTACTTTTTTTCGTGCTCTTTTTGGCGGTTTTTTTGCGTGGACGTTGCGGTGTTTTGGCCATCAATGATCAACTGCTATGGAAAAAATGAAGCGGTGGAGAATAGCACAGCCCCACTCCACTATTTGAGCTCCAGTGGGAACTTCTGGAGATTAACGGCAATACGCCGGTGCAGACCCATCACCCAGGCCGGTGTATCGGGCGGAGGTGGGAGTGCCGGTCTGAAACGAAAATCCCGGGGCGAAATTAAGACAGAGACATTCTCCATCCCCAGCATCGCAGTTAGCACAAACAGCTCCTCGACAGCACTATTTCCCATGGCAAGGCATCCCTTAGATACCCGGTCACCATGGATAAAGATATCGCCGCCAAGATTACTACGTCCCTCCTGTAGTGCTTTTCCCCGGTCAAAGGCATTAGGGTAGTTCAGTTTAAGCGAGAGGTGAAAAGCGCTGTTGGGATTGAGCAGTTCGATGCGGTACCTGCCCTCGGGTACCTGCCGATCACCCTCCTGCAGTTTGGGCCCGGGGCGGCCACTGATACCTTTGATCCGATAATCCTTGATATGCACCCAGTCCTCGTCATCACGCGCCCACAGTTCGAGCTGTCGCGTATCCTTAAATGCCACCAGAGCAACCTCCCGTGGTGGCCAGGCGACGTCGACAAACTGGAATCTTGGGTACAGCCGCAGTGCCACTTTGACACGATAGTCCGACATGACATCCTCGACACTACGCTGCTGAACGGCGGCAACAACACTCCCTCCCCAGGAGGAGAGCAGTAGGGCCAAGAGTAGCATTCCAACTAACGGATAGGGGGGGCTGCTCTTTGATGAGAGGCGATAATAACGGAGAAGGATAACCATAGGTAGAGGTTGTACTCTAAATACCCTGTAATTTCCATTGGTTACATAAAGATGAGATATACCTAATGGTTGAAGGGACCGAAGAGAGAGCACAATTCCCAGGAAAACATATCTTCTTGATTTCACGGTCTTCCTGTACTAAAAATGAACATATATTTCTGTGACACAGTTCAAGGATGAGAGATTAATGAAGCGTAGAGAGAAGATATTTATCCGCAAGCTGCCTGATAACACCCGCCACCAGGATCTCGTTCGGTTTGTACAGCAAGGACTAAGGTCAAGCCTCTTCGGGCTCTCATTTCTCCCCCATGATGAACTTGGTGACTGTCACATCATCAAGATAACCAGCAAGAGCGCCGGCACCGTGGAGTATCACGGTATTGCCGAGATCTTCACCGCCCAGGATATCAACGGCGTCATCCAGCGACTCAACGGCAAAAAGATCAAACGCCGCCCACTGGAAGTGCACCAATATTTTCACCGCTCTCCCCACAATGATCGACGAGACCATCTGTCGTTCACCGATCCCTCCGGGGATGCCGAACGGCGTGACAGTGACCGGCGCAGGCCTCATCTGTTGATTCAGAAACGGAGCAGCCTAAGAGTAGAAGGGATGGAGGGGTTTGCCCGCACCCACGGTTAAGAAACCTCTGGAGGAATCATGCATCCCAGATCTTGAGGTATCTACCTACCATTCTTTCGTTGTCACCCTATCTCAACAACACGTCATCCTGTGCAATAGACACCTCAAATTGCCGCTTTTCAACCCCTAATCCACTTTATCCCAATTCTTTCAGATACCCCTTAGGAGCCTTTTGAAATGGTAGAATAATAGACCTACCATCAGGAGGCAGGTATGTTCACCGGAATTGTCCAAGGCACGGCTGAGGTCGTGACCATTCTCGAAAAGAAGAACTTTCGCACTCACAAAATTCGTATGCCGGATGAATATATCGGTGACCTGAAAGCGGGAGCCTCGGTTGCCCACAACGGCTGCTGCCTGACCGTGGTCAAGAGCGAGGGTTCACTGGTTACCTTCGACCTGATGCAAGAGACATTGCGATTGACCAACCTGGGGCAACTGAAGGAGGGTGATCGGGTCAACTTTGAGCGGGCCGCCCGTTTTGGCGATGAGATCGGCGGCCACCAGATGTCCGGACATATCATCTGTACCGCCGGAGTAACCCAGGTAATTGAAAGTGAAAACAATCATCAGATCTGGTTCCGCCTGCCCGAAGGGCTAAATAAGTACATCTTCCCTAAAGGTTATATAGGTATCGACGGCATCAGCCTGACCATTGGCGATGTACGTGGAGCCGATTTCAACGTCAATTTGATCCCTGAAACCTTGGAGCGTACCAACATAGGTGGGCGCAAGCCCGGTGATCTTATCAATATAGAGATCGATCCACAGACCCAGGCGATTGTCGATACGGTGGAGCGGGTAATGGAAGAGCGGAATAGTTAACCGGAAACGATCTGAATTAACCTGAAAGCAGCGCCTCAGTTTCCTTGGTCTCATCATCCGCCGCCTCCAGCAGGTTGAGACTTGCGAAGGGAGTCAACTCACCCAGCCCCAGCCTCGCCAGCGCCGGCACCTCATTCAGCGGTGGCACCTTGAATGCCATGGGTGTGCCGATATAGCTGTGGAGCTGCGCTACGATTACCAAATCACAGTAGTCCGCTTCACCACCGATATCACGCATCCAACTCTCAGCCTCCATGGCGGCAACTTCAAACTCATGGGGAAAATGCCAAGTACGCACTATTTTACTGCCGATCGGCCCACGGAAGTGTTCAATGGCATACTCCAGCGCTTCCGGCTTATCTATCAACTCTTCATGCTTAGCGGCACACTGGATAATTGCCATCAGGCCAATATCGTGCAGCAGTCCTATCAACATCGCCATTTCGATATTGAAGCGCACATCCCGTCGCGCCATCACATGGCAGAGCGCGGCAGTGCGAATGCTGTGCTTCCACAACGCCTCCATCCGCTGTTGTAGTAACACCGAATCGGTCTTGAAAATATCCCGCAGGGTATAGGTCAATACCAAACTGTGAGTGGTGCGCATGCCGAGGCGTTTTACCGCAGCGACACAACTCCCCACCGGAGCCATTGTGCCGTAGAGAGCACTGTTTGCCGCTTTCACAATCTTGGCACTGATCGCGGGGTCACTCTGGATAATCCGGGAAATACTCTCAGCATCTGCCACATCATCCTCTATGGCGCGTCCTATGCGTACCGCCATCTCCGGTGGGCTCGGCAACACCAGCTTATCCTCTTTTAGCTGGGTAAGGAGATAGTGGGCAAACTCCCCTTTGACTCCGGCTTCAATCTCATCCTGATCATCTTCTGCAACCTCGTACCCCCGCAGGTAGCTACACATGCTCAACTTGGGTGTGATATTTTTTATCACCTGATTGTCGATACGCAGAAAAATAACCCCTGACAAGGCACTCACCTGGAACCGCCGTGGAATAAGTTGTGAAATAGGATGAGAAGCGTGATCAGTGCCCCCCTTTATATTTACACTCCGGCCGTCTCCCGCAAGCAACCGTACTCGACCATCAACCAGATAGAAGCTGCTCTCATCTTCACTGCCGATCTCAATCAGTACATCTCCCTCATCCGCCTCTTCCATAAAGAGATGCTGCGCCAAGAGCACAAGCTGGTTTTCACTGAGATCACGCAGGGGAACAAAGCGCTGCAGCACCTCCAGGTCGGGCCTTCCCACTTCTCGGCTCATTAAATCACTTCCAGTAATAGTTTTATAACATGACGAAACTATTTGAAAAACAAAAGTTTCTATTCTGTGTACAAGCTAGTATTACACATCAATCCTGTCAAGTAAGGAATTAAATACCGCCTAAAAAAGAGGCCATTTAAGCCTCATCACATAAGTCACTCAAAAGCGGTAATTCTGTCACTCCAGTCGATGCCAAACTGCTTTGCGGCATTTACCGTACCGGCACGCAAGCGGTTGGCAAAATTCTCCGGCAACAGCATTCCCAACCCAAGGATAAAACCACTACGAATTCGCATGCCATGAAAAGCATAGTAAAAATAGCCCCCGGCCACCCGGTCACGAAATAGAAGATAAACGAGCCGATTTTCTCCCGGCTCATTGACATCAAACACCCATTTTTTCAATCCGTGTGTAGAGGTGTGGAGTACGATAAAATGATCACCGACAGATTCGACTTCACTCTTGAATCGAAGTTCACCGAAGCGATTATCTACCATGCGAAAGAAATCGGTACGTGAGATGGGTATGCTTTTATAGACGACATCCGTCAACGGAGACTCTATTTCGGGTGATGGGATACGGGAAGACTCAATAATAAGCGGTATGCGTTTCCCTTCGGTCTTTGAGTAGTAGTTCATCCCTTGCAGGCCAGCATAGCTTGTCAGGTGATTGTAGATATTGACATCCAGCTGATCAGGTGAAGGGTAAGGTATAAATGCCTTCTCCACCGCAAGCATCTCATAGTCCGCATACTCTTCTCCCCGTATATACTCCGTATCGGGTAGAGTAATTTCCAAGGGTGGATCACCCTCACTACTGATAACGCTACTCCCTTTCAGGTAGGTATAACTGATAATGGTGCCGGCCAGGGCCCTGCTTTTCTCATCAGGGGTAAAAAAGGCATCTACATTAGTTGCCGCTTCGGCGGTAACCGGCAAAAGCCAAAACAGGATCAACAGCAGCCGAAAAAAACCTATTTTATCTCTGCCCTCCACCGATCAACCACTCTCCTTACCACACAGATAGGCCTCGGTGAGAGCACGCTTAAGCTCAGGGTGCGTTTCAAGGTCACCGACACCCATTTCACTCTCGGCAATCATTCCCAGAAGACGCATAACCCTGACTTGGCGCCAGGCGGTCTGAAACGACTCTAAATCAAACACACCATCAACAAGATAGTCGGCAGCCATCCCCTCAGCAGCGCTGAACATTATCGGCTCAGCCATCATCATTTCGTACTCATAGCTGTAGAGACCGATACCGTTACTCTCCGCCATCTGAGGGTAGAGGTTAGAAATATTCTCATATTCTTCCATGGTGGCATCAAGATCCACGGGCATCGACAGATTGAAAATCTCTCCCTTGAAGGAGAAGCTGACATTGGCGATAACGGAATTTTTCATTAACAAATCCATAGCTAAATATATCCTACGCATTTAAGCACATCGCTATACCGTTTACATTGATATAGCAGCGTCTTTATAAGCGAGGTAGTCTGATACAACTATCGATAGCCTGGTAGCTGTGTCTCATCAACCTCATCAATCTGACTCTCATCAAGAAACTGCTCTGCATAGCGCATGTACACCTTGTCACCGATAAAGATATCCATAATATCGGCATCCAGATGATTACCCAGGGTCATGCGGCAGACAATAGCCAGCGCCTGAGAGAGCTTGATCGGATCACGATAGGGCCGGTCATGGGCGGTCACCGCCTCGAAAATATCGGCGACACACATCATCCGGGCAGGTATTGACATCTGCTCACCGGTAAGGCCTCGTGGATAGCCGCTACCATCCATATGTTCGTGATGGCAACCGGCATATTCCGGCACATTCTTCAGATAGCCGGGGAAGCGCAATCCGTTGAGCATTTTAAGACTGGCCTCAGCGTGGTGATTGACACGCAGTCGCTCCTCATCTGTCAATGTGCCTTTGCGTATCGTTAGGTTAATCACCTCATCTTCACTAAGCAGACTCTCCTCTGTGCCGTTGGGCGATATCCATTTCCGCCGGGCAATGGCCCTGATCCGCGCCACATCATCATCTCCCAGATTTTCACCTCCTATATTCATCTTTAGGATAAACCTCAGGTCATCATCGAGTTCACCTATCTCGCTCCTGAACCGCTGTTCAAGCGCTTCAAAATCAGTATCAGGCCCAGCCTCCCCCCGTTGCTTAATAAACTTAAGGTGCATCTCCTGCTTCACCAGCTGAAATCGCAACTCAATCACCCCTACCCGATTGAATATCGACTCCAGCTTGGTCTGCTTGTCGATAATGTGATCCGGTGTGGTGATTTTGCCGCAGTCATGAAGCCAACCGGCAATCTTCAGTTCATAGCGAGCCTCATCATCCATAGAGAAATCCGAAAAACATCCATCACTGTTAGCCACCGCCTCTGCAATAAGGAGTGTCAGCTTCGATACCCTGCGACAGTGCCCAGCGGTATAGGGAGAGCGCTCATCGATCACATCACTAAGCACCTTCACCAGTGACTCAAACAGCTTTCTCTGCTCTTCTATAAAGCGCTGATTGGTGAGTGCAACAGCTGCCTGGGATGCCAGAGACTCCACCAACTGCTGATCCTCTACACTGAATGGAATGACCTCTTTGGTGGCAGGATTCTGGGCATTGATCAGTTGCAGCACCCCGATCACCTCTTTCTCATAGTTGACCAACGGCACTGCGAGAAAAGAGCGGCAGCGGTAACCAAAGCGCTCATCGAACTCATGGGTACCTGAGAAGTCGAATCCCTCTGCTGCATAGACATCCGGGATGTTGGTGGTATGGCCGGTGGTAGCGGTATAGGTAGCAACCAAATGGTTGTTGGGATCTCCGTTGCCGTCGTAGAGCGGCAGAGAAGGATAGCGCTCTGTGGCACCGTCCCTCGCCTCTCGCCAGTGAATACCGAGAGAGTGAGTCAGCATGATTTTGAAGTTGAGACAACGCTCCTCTTCTGATCGCAGATAGAGAGTGCCACCGTCGGCATGGGTCAACGAGCAGGCATTTTGCAATATTCTGTCGAGCAGCTTCCCTGTATCACGTTCCGCCGACAGCGCCACACCAATTGCATTCAGACGATTCAGCCGATCAATCAGAGTTCCGCGTTTCTCCATAGTACTCAGCCATTGATTAACCACAATGTGACTATAAGGATAGCTTCTACAGGGGAAGTTTCATTGTGGAATTTTAGAGGGTTGATCCGGTTGTCGTCATAGATGACTGGCAGCACACAGTTACCACTATTTTTCCTATATGGACAGGAGGTAGTACGAGACACCTCGCCCACTGAAAAACCATCTATACTCAGAGTCGGCCACCTAAGGAACCGCAGAACACGTGCGGTAACGGCAACCTCCCTGCTTCACTGCGGTTGTTGCCGAATAGCCACCGGAGGGAACATGAAGAGCAACACACTGGCCATGATTCTGGCCGGCGGTGTCGGTGAACGCCTCGCCCCCTTGACCAGAGACAGGGTAAAACCCGCCGTCCCCTTCGGTGGCTACTACCGCCTGATCGACTTCACCCTGAGTAACTGCCTCAATTCACAGATCAGGCGTATCTACCTGGTCACCCAGTACAAATCCCTATCGCTGGAACGGCATATCCGAAATGGCTGGTCCTTTCTTCCAGATACCCTGGGTGAATATATCCAGTTCCTGCCGCCACAGCAGCGGGTTGGCAGCATGTGGTACCAGGGCACTGCCGATGCGGTCTACCAGAATATCTACTCAATAGCGTACGCCAAACCGGAACATGTACTGATTCTTGCGGGTGATCACATCTACAAGATGAACTACCAGCGAATGATCCGTGAGCACATTGAGAAAAAGGCAGCAGTAACGGTAGGTGCTATCGAGGTACCCCTCACTAATGCAGGTTCACTCGGTGTAATGACGGTGGACGAACACAACCGCATCACCGATTTCCATGAAAAGCCAAAAAGACCAGCCACCATACCGGGAAAGCCCAAAAAAGCGCTGGCCTCCATGGGAATCTATGTATTCGATACCCAACTGCTGATAAAAGTACTGAAAGAGGACAATGCCAAGCCAGAGAGTAGTCACGACTTTGGCAAGGACATTCTGCCTGAACTGATCCACAAGGTAAGAGTGAATGCTTATCCTTTTGTCGATGAAAATCGTAAGAGTGAGCTCTACTGGCGGGATGTCGGTACCATCGATGCCTACTGGGAAGCCAATATGGACCTGGTATCGGTAGACCCGATATTTAATCTCTACGATAAAAAGTGGCCAATCAACACCTATATAAAACCCGCCCCACCGGCCAAGTTCGTCTTCGCTGATTTGGTGTGTGATAAGCGGGTGGGACGAGCGGGTATCGCAATGGACTCACTGGTCAGCAGTGGCGATATCATCGCCGGCGGTCAAGTGATCCGCTCTGTGCTGTCACCAAACGTGCGCGTCAATGAGGAGGCACGGGTGGTGGAGTCGATCCTGTTTGAAGGGGTAGAAGTAGGTGCCGGCGCACAGCTCTACCGCACCATCGTCGACAAAGGGGTAAAGATCCCACCCGGAACCATCATTGGCAGTCACCATGCCACCGATGAGAAACTCTTTACCATCAGTTCAGGCGGTATTGTTGTGATCCCCGCACGTATGGATATGAGCGGGTTGGCAAAGGAACATTAAGAAGCCTCTACACCTGTGACCCAGCAGTCGTAACATACAGCTTGCTACTCATGCAGCATGGTTCAACTTAGCAGCTTTAGCTGCCTCTGCCTCTTCAGGGGAATAAGCCTGGCCGGACCATAGCATTTCGTAGGCAACCTCTTCTATAAACTTCCTATGGCCGGTTAGCGACTGATAGCGGTCGCTAACCGGCCAATAGGAGCCAATTAGGAGTAGCGGAGTCAGTGACTGGTTAACGCTAAACTAGACCTCCGTGCATAAAAGCTAACATTCGAATCAGAAGTGCTCCTCTACGCGCACAGAGTCGAAACCGATATCCCGCCCTACCTCGGTGGCATGATCCAGGCTGTGATACAGGCATTCTCGTCCCGAGTGGTCGGTGAGCACCAATGTTTCCCTGTTTTTTGTATGTAATAGTAACCGCCAGCCGTCACCCTGTTCAGAGGGTTCCGCTACCGCTTCACTTAGTTGGCCTACTTCGAATTCCGCTTTGGCATGCATCAGATCCATAAGGTCTCCTCACGAGTATTTCCCCGTAACATTGCCTCTGTATAGAATACTAGCTTAACTCATCGAAAAATAATGCCCTGATTCCGGTCACTCAGGCCGCCAACTCAATCACCGATCTGCGACGGTTTGCCCTGGCTGGTTTTTTTGTTGGTTGAGAAAGACCGCTAGCTGTACCGCCCCTCCAAAAATCCACCCTCACCACGTTTTACCGCTACTCTTTTCGTGCCTCAATGGTCGCCGACACCACATACTCTTCAAGCCCACTACCAGGAGCCCAGTCAGCGATAAACGCTCTGCTCTCCGGTTTCTCTGTAATAACAATATCGACAAAGCCAGCCGCCTCCAGCATTGCCAAATGGTCATCGATGGTCGATGCACCGGAAAGACAGCCGGAGATCAGTGCCGGATCGTTGAGTGCCGACTCGGGCAGCGGTGCCGTGGCGACAATATCTGAGATAGCCAGACGTCCGCCCGATTTCAATACACGGAAAGCATCTGCAAATACTTGTCTCTTTTCTGGTGATAGATTGATCACACAGTTGGATATGATGACATCCACGGAGCTGTCTGCTATCGGCAGGTGTTCGATCTCACCCAAGCGGATATCGACATTTTTAAAATCTGATTTTTCAACGTTCTTACGCGCCTTGGAGATCATATCCGGCGTCATATCAACACCGATCACCCGCCCATCGGGGCCCACCTGTCGGGCGGCAAGAAAGGCATCGAAGCCACCACCACAGCCAAGATCGACAACGACCTCCCCCGGCTTTAGTGCGGCAATCGCCTGGGGGTTACCACACCCCAATCCCATATTGGCTCCTTCAGGTATTACGGCCACATCCTCATCACTGTAGCCCAGTCCAACGGAGATCACCTCTGCTGACTGCAGACTTGCCACCTCCGGTGCACAGCAACTACTGCCACTGCAGCACCCTGCCTCAGTTGTGGCGGTGTGCTCATTCTGTCTGGCCACTTGTGCGTAGGTTTCACGTACAGCATTGCGCACTTCATCAACCGATAACTTATTATCCATAATCACCGCTCCCTTATAGGGCTTCTGCTTCCAACTGTAGATAGGTTCTGTTGATATTTATCCGGTGCCAGCTGCTAAAGTTCTCAAGGTGTTTGAAGCGCGGCGCATCGGCGAGGCTATCAACCGTCTCACCCAACTCCTTCCACTCCTCAATCGCCTTACCTACTTCAACAACCAACCAGTCGAGGTAATCCCCTGTCTCACGCTGGGCTTTGGCCAGATCACAGGCATCGCCATGTCCCGGCACCACATGGAGGGGATTAAGCGCCTTGAGGGCATTGAAGCTCCCCTGCCACGCCTTTACCGAGGTTACCTGCTGTATTCCCAGCATGCGGTCGACATAAACCAGATCACCGGTAAACACCAATCGTTGCTCCGGCAACCAAACTACGCCGTCACCTGGAAAATGGCTGTCACCGAGCCAGATCAGCTCAAACTGCACTCCTCCCAGTTCAATGGCGGCCCGGTCGGCATCCACTATACGGTCTGCATAGACCGGCTCCACCGCTGCCGCACGTTCTTTGAGTACGCTATTGAGACGCTGAACATGACTCTCTGCCAGCTCTTTCTGGCCATCGACCGTGCGCCGCAAAGCGATGATCTCCGCCCCTTTGACGGCAAAGTAGCTGTTACCCATCCACTTGTGGTCCTGCATACCGGTATTGATTACCCAGCGCACAGGTAGATGAGTGACCCCGGCAATCGCCTTCTCAATCAGTCGGGCACCTTCGGGAGTGGCACCGGAATCGACCAACACAACACCCTCCGCGGTAACGACAAAGCCGAGGGTATTGTTGAGTGCGTGGTTGTCATATGTACGGGGGCCGGTGTCACCTACCAAGGCATAGACATCATCGGTCACCTGTTGCACCCGCAGTTCAAAAGCATTGGCATCGATAACAACCAGCAAAAGTGCAAATAACAGTACCCGGCGACCTAAGTTGGTAAAGCTCATAGCTCGTAATCTCCACTGTAGGGCTTCTCTCCTTCAACAACCGGCAGAGTCAGGCGGTTGCCCCAATGAGACCAGCCGCCGTTATAGAGACGCACATCTTTGTAACCCAGACTCTTCAGCTGCGCATAGGCGAGGCTCATGCGGAAGCCGTCATGGCAGTAGGCATAGACAGTCCTGTCTTTAGGTATTGATTGATACATAGCGGCTAGATCCGCCTCTTCTATCCACTTCTGCGAGCTTGTTCCATTGAGGCTGACAATACTGACGGCACCGGGGATATGTCCGCCCATAATGGCATGTTTGATCTCCTTGCCGGTATACATGCTCTGAGGACGCGCATCCAGCAGCACCACACTGGGATCACGGCGTGAGACCACATCATCATAGACATCGGTCCACTCCACATACATCGCCGGATTGGCCTCTTTCAGCGTCACACCACCCTTGGCTGGTGTTACCGCCTCTTTGCTCATATCCTCAAACGCACTCCACTCACCGGTGCCGCCATCAAGCAACTTCACCCGATTCATCTCGAAACCGTAGAGCTCAAGCAGATAGTAGAGCCGGGACGCCAGAGCGGTACTGGAGTCATCGTAGATCACCAGCGTAGAGTCATCATTGACACCCCATCCACGCAGTGTCTGCTGGAATGCCTCACGGGTGGGAAAACGCATCAATGGGCTGGTGGTGTTATTACCTAAATCTTTAAAACGCTGCACCTGCACCGCACCCGGAATATGCCCAACTGTGAAATAGCGATGAGGATGGTAACGCACCTCCAGAACGATCAAACCTTCATCGTCAATATGATCTGCAAGCCATTCGGCATCAACTAGAAAATCCCGGTCAGCCCATACGGACTGCGCCATGGCCATGAGTATAAGGAGAATAAAAGTTCGAAAAAAATGCATATTAGCTCCTTGTAGCGGGTGATTCGTGCTGCTTGGCACGGGGTAATTTTATCGAGAGCAGACCTGCAGTGAAGAGCAGACCGGTTGACCACCAGAGGCAACCTTCCAGTCCTTGCAGCTGGTAAATCAGGCCGGAGAGTACAGTGCCGGCGAGCCGCCCACCGGCATTAGCCATGTAGTAGAAACCAACATTCAACGCTACCTTATCGTGATCCGAATAGGCCAAAATCAGATAAGAGTGGAGTGCGGAGTTAACCGCAAACACTGCACCGAAGGCCGACAGTCCGGCGATAACAGCAAACGTAGGTGATACCCCCTGCTGTAGTGCAAGGGCGATCGCTGCTGGAAACAGTGCCAGCACGAAAACCCACAAAGTGGCACTGCCGCCATCAGGCCCGTGGTGGTGGTGTTCCCTTCTCAGCAGCCTTGGAGCAACAGCTTGCACCAAACCGTAACCGATAACCCAGAGGGCGAGAAAACCACCTACTTGGGTATGTCCCCACCCCAGCGTTGAAGTGAGAAATACAGGAACACCGACAACAAACCAGACATCCCTGGAGGCGAAAAGAAAGAAACGTGCCGCCGACAGCCAGTTGACTTCAGAAGTTTTGGAGAACAGCTCGGTAAATTTCGGCTTTGCACTAGTTTTACCGATGCCACCCGGTAACAGCATTGCCGTCACCACCAGCGTAAGTAATAACAGAGCGGCAAGAATCAGTAGCGCCCAACGAAAGCCAACCAGGGAGAGCAGAAAACCACCGATAAAAAATCCAAGCCCCTTGAGGGCGTTTTTAGAACCGGTTAACACTGCCACCCATTTAAAGAGCCGGGCATTCTCGCCTTTGGGCAACATCAGTTTGACGCTTGCCTTGGCACTCATCTTATTGAGATCCTTGGCGATGCCCGAAAGTGCCTGAGCCATCATCACATAGGGTACCGTCAGCCAGGCATCAGGCACTGCCAATAGAGCGAGTGCCACCACCTGCATACCCATGCCGATATGCATAGTGAGATTGAGACCAATACGCGATCCAAGCCAACCCCCAACAAGATTAGTCACCACACCAAAGATCTCATAAAAGAGGAACAGCAGTGCGATATCGAGGGGAGCGTAGCCAAGCTGATGGAAATAGAGCACCACCAGCATACGAATAGCGCCGTCAGTGATGGTGAAGGTCCAATAACCCGCCGTCACCACAAAATAATTTTTCAAACCTACAATGGGATGATTCATAACTTCCACTTATGGTTGGTTAACTCTATCCACCAAAGGTGGCAAAAGAGATTTCAAGACGCATGAAAAGCCCCGTATATAGTGACTCTGCACATTGCATGACCAATACATCTTAGCAGCCATATATATGGGATGAGTATGGAGGAATACCGCAACATAAATCCTCAAAAGTCACAGGCATCGCCCGGCCTGCAACAGACCTCTGCGAGTCGCTGTATATCCTCTCGATAAGGTGATTTTCCATGACAACCATCATGCACAGCTGCCAGCGCCCGCGCCGCCCAGGCGGGCATATCGGGGCCTAGACGATAGTAGATCCACAACCCTTCTCGTCGCCCCACTAGAAGCCCACCCTCACGTAACACAGCGAGGTGGCGGGATACTTTGGGCTGGGCCAGCCCCAAAGCATCTTTTAGCTCACAGACACAGAGTTCTCTCTTCTCCGATAACAGCGCCAGCAAGCGCAAGCGGGTTGAATCCGCCATTGAACGAAGAAACTGATCAGGGGTGATACTCATAATGCTCGGGCTGCCTAAATATTTTTCATATATTCGTTTAGGCAAATATATATGAAAAAATAGCCCCGTGTCAAACAAGGAAAATTCTGCAAAACCGCCTACCCGCTCACAATCCGGTCAGTCATCGCCGGAAACAGGAGAATTTCAACTACACTCAGAGTGAAAAATAGCTATTTCCCGAAAACTGGGGCCCGACATGGCAATTAAATTTGAAGTTATCGAGATTACCGGCGGCACTGTTCTTTTTGAAAAAGGAGATCCGGGTGACTGTGCCTATATCGTAGTTTCGGGGGGTCTTGAAATCAGTACCCAGGATACCGGACATAAGGTCGTTCTTGGGCATGTGACACCGGGAGAGCTGGTGGGTGAAATGGCCATTATGGAGAGCGTACCGCGCAACGCCACAGCAACGGCCACTGAAGATACCACTCTACGGGTAATCCAGGGAAATCAGCTCCGTGACTACCTCAAAACCCTCGATCCCGACGTTCAGGAGGTGTTTGAGCTGATGGCCTCCAGAAGCCAGGAAAATCTTCAGAGTCTCCTTGAGTCACGCCTGATGGATGATGAATAGCGTGAGTCATTGAAGACGTTAATGATGAGTTTCTACTTCTACATCTGAACTCTGCAGAGTCCATCTCAATGTGTGCGAAAAAGGCGCCCACCGTGGAGCGGGAATTCCCGCCTGCCGCAGTGCCTCTCCTGTCCATTGATTGCAGGTCCTTATCAGATTGTAGTTACCGGTGGCCTCAAAGAATGAGTCATTGACTCCATACCCCATACCGGGGATATGGATGGCACGTTGGTATGAATCCATCGCAAAGCCTTGCCGAATAAACTGCATTAACTTTCCGTACCCATCCAGGTTGATATGGCGTCGACTCACCATGGGGTGATCCAACTTAACGACATCACTCTGGTAGGCGGTGATATGCATCACCGTCGCATCGAAAGCCAGCGCCTTTAGACTAAGGTCGAGTGTGAGTTGGTCCCACTCACGCATGTTGAGGTAGAACTCCCTCGAACCCCAGCCTATGGAGAGGAGCTTGATCTCCCGACGGGGAGTGGATAAATCCCCGTTGGCGAACAGGTAGTCCCATGCCGGATCCATGGCATCGACGGGAATTATCAGGTCAGCGTGAAAATCGTCGGCAAACAGGTAGATGGGAACCGATGTCTCTGTTCCGATAACAGATTGACCTTCAAGGCGGGACAGACCATAGGATGTCAATGCTGCAAGCAGGTACCCTATAAGCAGGAGAACCAATAGCAGGCCGGTCTTGAAAAATAGAAGCAGCAGTTTTTTGATGGAATTCGACATAATCCCGACTAATAATGGAACCTGATTACTCACCATGCTCAAGCGTTACCCAGATGGGGCTAGATGACCTTCTTAAAAAGAACGACATCCTTTTCAGGAACTGTCAATTCTGCACACCAATGCTCTGCATACCATTGAAAAGTTTCAAGTGAAAAAAAGCAGACATGGGTTGGATCATTTTTGTAGTGCCAAGAGGAAAATGACTCTCTGTTAATCACGCGCTTGGTCATGATACCGAGCGAACCATTCGGCTTCAGGCGAGACCAGAGCCTATCCAACTCCCGTCGTGGATGATGTAGATGCTCCACCACTTCGGTGGCAGTAATGAAGTCATAATTCAGTTGCAGTGGTTTGATCTCCGGGGCATAGAATGGATCATAAATCTCCATGGAATGCCCGACCTCTTCAAACATCAAGGAGAGTGTTGGCTCCGGCCCGGAACCAAAATCAAGACCAAAACTGTTAGGAGCCAGACGCTGTGACAACGGAAGAAAAAGACGGTTCAGAAATCGTCGGTAACCCGAATCAAATGCTGAATTTTCATGTAAATCGTATACCGCTTTCTCTTCTTGCGGAGGCAAAAACTGATGGGGAGGCACAAAGACAAGGCAGCAAACAGGACAACGAAAGTAGTCACGCCTGTCTTGGTAGAAAGAGCTACCTCCCACTGTCAGGCAGGATGGACAGATGGCATCACCAGCCTTACTTCTCACTTGAGATATCCCATTGCCGCTCTTGATCGTGGATCTCAACTAAATGGGTTAAAATCAACTCCATCTGAATACTAATAAATCCCCGCTGAGGGAGGTCTATTTGGTGTCAGCCGGTGCAGTCTCTTTCACCTCAGCAACACCCTCATCCGCTGTTTTTAACTCGATTTTCACATTACTGATCTCGGCAATCACTGCATCGGTAATGTCGATCTCGGGCAAGGCAACGAGAACAGTTTTACGATCATCCAGCAGGACCACATTCATTCCCCGCAGCACCGCAACACGGCGGGCATGAGGCTGGACCTGAGTGCGAAACTGCTGTGCCAGATCCTGCCCCAAATCATGCAGTGTCAGATTTGCCTTCTGTTGTGCCGCCTGGAGCTGCCTGCCGGCGACTGCGGATAACTGGGCCAACTGCTGCATCTCCTGCTGGGTTGGAGGATCACTCAGCTTTGCCTGCTGAGCTTCCACCTGTGCTTTCAACTCCGCCTGCTGCGCCAGCAGTTGTGTCTGGAGCTCATCTCTGGTCTTGGTCAAAATATCACTGGTTATCTTTTTAAGCCCGGACTCCTCCGCCAATCGTCCTATATCCAATACCGCAACAGCGGGAGACTGATTGCATCCCCCCAGAAACAGGCCAAGAATCGCCAATAGAATCAGTTTGTTCCACATATACATAAGTCCTTCCAAAAAGGGGCAATAACTTCAGGGAACCGCCAAGCGAGTGACAAGTGACTGCCCAGCAATCCAGCTTATTCAGAGATTCCCAAGTAGATTTGGCCTAAAATAACACAATTCAACCCTTTTGATTATGTAATGCAACGTTTAATTCCCTGGAGCCCCAATGTCCCTAGGCCACTTTATTCTCCACCGTATCAAGCGCCAGGCCGATACCAAAACCGTTCTCAACCTAAAAGAGGACGAATGCAGTAAAAGCGGGGAGATCAGTGAACTGGCGGCCGAGCTGAAAAGAACCTACCTGGGACGGATCAATCGCGAACACGGTCGCTTCGCCTCTGCCAATGGCCCCGGCGGACTAGCCAAACTGCTGGAGAAACACCTGGAGGGAGAGCTCAGCTTTACCCAATTATCCCATCAGGTAATGACACTGATGAAAACGTTTATTGACGAGAAGGAGGTGGAGATTGATACCCATACTCTCTTCTTTATCGAAAAATCGTTTGATAGTCAGGTCTTCTATCTCTTCTTTGCCGCCAATAAAAGCGCCTTCACCATCGATGGTAGCCTGGAGTTAAAACCCAGCTACTCCCTCGACTTAGGCCCCTCTCTGTTTGGCGTCAAAGTCGACCTCACCGAGTGGAGAAAGGAGAAGAACTACGCCTATCTGTCGCTCATTGCGCCACGGGGTAACCGGCCCCTCGCCAACCTCTTCTATGAATTGACCGATTTCGGCAACGGCATCGATAAGGCCGAAGAGACCCGCGCCTTTCTTGAGGGAGTCGAGGCCTACGCCGATCAGATCGCCGATGACCAGGTGGATAACTATCGCAGTCAAGTGGTCGACCACTGCCTTGCCCAGGATGAACAGGACAGCGGAGTGAATATCGAAGAATTATCCCAGGCTGTAGACAACGTCGACTCAGACGACTTCGTTAAATTCATGGTGGACAACTACCCAGGCAGTGAAAGCCAGGTGATGATGGATCGCCGCGGCCTGCGCCGTTACGTCAAGTTTGCCGGCCGTGAGAAGGATCTAGCGATCAGTTTCTCCTCTCACCAGCTGAACAACAGGGTGCAATACGATAGCGAGAATGACACTCTCAGCATCTCGGGGCTCCCCAGAGCCCTGCGCAGTCAACTTCTGGAGCATATTAAGGGGAGAAAATAACCCTTTTTTGCTAAAATTACCCATCCAGATGCAAATCCACCACCGAGGTTTCTCCCTTTGTTTTCCCACTTTGCTCTCCATACCTGCCTCAAAAAACAGCTTGCTGAACTGAAGTTCACTGAGCCTACCCCTGTTCAGAGCGCCACCATCCCCGACGCTATGGAGGGAAACGATCTGCTGGTCAGCGCAGAGACCGGCAGCGGTAAAACCGCCGCCTTCCTACTGCCCACCCTGCACCGACTACTAACCCAGAAACCAACCGGTGGCGGCACACGAGCACTGATTCTGGTCCCCACCCGGGAACTGGCGAGGCAGGTAACAAAGCAGAGTGAAAAGCTGGCAGCAGCCAGCCGCCTACAGGTGGGTGTCATCACCGGTGGTGCCAGCTTCAAATACCAGTTCTCCCTGTTGAGAAAAGAGCCCGAAGTGCTGATCGCCACTCCAGGTCGCCTGCTGGAGCATATCGAGCGCGGCACCACCGATTTCAGTGATCTGGAGGTGCTGGTACTGGATGAAGCAGATCGTATGCTCGACATGGGCATGAGCGAAGATGTATTGCAGATTGTCGAGTTGTGCAACAGTGATCGCCAGACTCTGCTCTTCTCCGCCACCCTCAACCATAGGGGGCTGAAAAAAATCACCGACCATGTGATGCGTGAGCCGAAAGTGATCAAGCTTAGCGGTGCCCGTGACCAGCACAGCAGCATACGCCAGCAGATAGTGCCGGCAGATGACAACATCCACAAGGAGGCTCTGCTTACCTGGCTACTGAACAATGAAACCTTCCAAAAGGCGATAGTATTCACCAACACCCGAGTGCAGGCAGACAAGATAGGAAATGCCTTACGCAGCAAAGGGGTGCGAGCCAACGCACTCCATGGCGATATGGATCAGGACTCGCGCAACCAGGTGATGGAGATGCTGCGTGGTGGCATCATCAACGTATTGGTGGGTACTGATGTAGCCGCCCGCGGCCTGGATATAAAAGGGGTCGACCTGGTAATCAATTTCGACATGGCACGAAACGGCACCGACTATGTTCACCGTATCGGCCGTACCGGGCGTGCCGGTGAAGAGGGGCTGGCCATCTCACTGATCGCTGCTCAGGAGTGGAACCTGATGTCCGGCATCGAACACTACCTGCGGCTAGAGTTTGAAAAACGCACCATCAAGGAGCTCAAGGGCGGTTACAACGGCCCGAAAAAGCAGAAACGCTCGGGCAAAGCGGCAGGCTCTAAAAAGAGCAAAAGTGAAGAGAAACAGAAGGCGAACAAGGTCAAACAGCGCCACCGCGACAAAAAGAACGTTGGTAAACGACGCAAGCCAAGCAGCCCAAAACCAGATGCAGTTGAAGAGGCGGGCTTTGCACCATTAAAAAGAAATGTATGGAAAAAAGATGACTGAAAAACATCAAGGAAGTTGTCATTGTGGAGCCGTCCGCTTCTCCTATACCGGGGAGCCCATCACTGACGGGCTGCGCTGTAACTGCTCAATCTGCGCAAGAAAGGGGGCGGTAATGTCCTCGGAGATCATCACTCCGGAAAATCTCAACATCGAGGCAAAAGAGGGCGCTCTTGGGCTCTATCAGTTTGGTGACAAAACAGCCAAACACTTCTTCTGCAAAGAGTGTGGCATCTACACCTTCCACCAGACGGCAAGAAAGCCCGGCCACTACCGGGTAAACGTTGGCTGCATAGAGGGAGTTGATCCGCTCTCACTGGAGGTGGATGTTTTCGATGGTAAGCACCTGCTCTGATCCCCTTTTTTTCGTAGGAGCGCTTTCTCAAACTGCGATGGAATCCTGATCGCGCTTCGGGAACGCGCTCCTACAAAAAAAGCACGGGACCATTTCCACATAAGAAGTAGAAACTGATAGGAATATGGCAAACTACTCTTTCGCTTCGTACTGCTCGTAGATGGTATTCAACTGACGGTTGGTACGGATGAAGGTGGCCCGTTTAGGAAACTCCTTGAGTTTTTTTGCACCGATATAGGTAGCGGTGCTACGTAGAGAGCCAAAGAGGTCCTGAAGAAATCCTTCCAGGTCGCCCTTGTGCGGTATCAGTGTATAACGCCCCTCAGAGGCTCGGTGAAGATCCTTTTTGCCGTAAAACTCTTTCATCGCCTTGTTCGATGAAGAACCAAAATACTCCTTGTAGAGCCTACCGCCCCGCTCAACCGTATCACCTCCCGACTGCTCGTAACCGGAGAACTGAGAGCCGGACATAATAAAGTCTGCACCACCGCAGAACGCTTTGCCGATATCACCCGGTGTATTGAGGCCGCCATCGGCAATAATTAACCCGTAACCCTGATCATTGGAGATGCCGTGGGCGGCATCGGCGCACTCGATCACGGCACTGAGTTGGGGGTAACCAACGCCGGTCATCAGCCGGGTGGTGCAGGCGGAGCCGGGGCCTATGCCCACCTTAACGATATCCGCACCGTTGAGAATGATCTCCTCGGTCATCTCGTTGGAGACCACATTACCGGCGATGATGATATGCTTTGGACAACGTCCCCTCACATGCTGAATCACTTCCAGAAACCTTTCCAGATAACCGTTGGGCACATCCAGGCAGATAAAAGAGAAGTTGTTGATCAGCTTCGTCTCGATCATCGCATCCAACTGCGTCAGATCCCCCTCCCTGATTCCCAGTGTGTAGGCGATATAGTCGGGGTTGTCGTAGCCCTCAAAGAACGCCAGATAATCATCGATATCGTAGTATTTGTGGAAGGTAGTGATGATCCGGTGAGGAGCGAGTATCCGCGCCATCTCGAAGGTGCCGCAACTGGTCATATTGGCGGTCATAATGGGTATGCCCCGCCACACCTGCGGTGAGTGATAAAAAGCGATCTCCCGCTCAAGTATCACCTCTTTGCGAGAGGTAAGGGTGCTGCGCTTGGGCTTGAGCAGAACATCAGAGTAATCGAGCTTGATATCGTCTTCTATTCTCATCCGCTTGCCTCTGTATTGTTATGCAGGGATAGCTAACCTAGGTAATCAACCAATATCCCACTGGTCTTTCTCAGACGGTTACTCAGCATAAGGGAGATAATCCACAACATTTTGAAGGCGAGGTGGGGGAATTTTTCCTCCAACTTTTGAAACTTCTCGCCTGACAGTACCAGCAGCTCCGTCTCCTCAGATGCGATGACAGTGGCGGAGTGGGGCTGATTATCCAGCAGACTCATCTCGCCGATAGACATGCCGGGACGAACGGTTGCCAGTTCATGCTGCTCCCCTGGTTGGCCCTCTTTGTATACCTGCAAGTGACCGGATGAGACAAATGCCATAAAGCGGTCCCTACTCCCCTCCTCAAAAATCGTAGTCCCCTGGCATACGCGATAGGCAAGCATATAGTTAGCCAGCAATTTTACTTCCGTGCTGCTGAAATTGGCAAGCAGGGGCAAGGCTTCAATGATCTCGCACAGTGTCTCCTTGTAGGCGTCGCCACTTCCCATAAGCTCCATATCATTAAGTGATGATGCTGTAGAGTCCACCGCTTTCATTGTTTTCCCTCTATATCTGTTTACCTGAGGTTAGCCGTTCTATGCCAAGCTATCAATGAATATGAGAGTAAAATGGGATCTGGAGCGCCTTAGTCAATTATCACTATTGAACTGCCTCTAATTTATTCTTCCTCTTTCTGGCAGTAACCCTGGAATCTGGTGTATAAACCCTACGATGATTATTTAACAATAATCTCTACATTTAGCACCAAAGGCTTCCTGATAGCACCGCAGGGAGTTTAACTTTGACACTAACACACGGTAAGAACAGGCTTCTGCCCGATAATTATCCCTGCATATGTTCAATATCAAAACAGCACTCAACCCCGGTTGGAAGCGAGCCCTTAAAGGTGAGTTCGAGCAACCCTACATTAAGCAGTTAGAGCGTTTTCTTGACGACGAGTACAGTGCCCACAAAACAATCTATCCACCACGTAGTGAGCTCTTCTCCGCCTTCAACTCCACTCCGCCGGAGAAGGTGCGGGTAGTAATCATCGGACAGGACCCCTACCATGGCGAAGGCCAAGCCCACGGGCTCTGTTTCTCCGTTCGCCCCGGTGTTCGCATCCCCCCCTCTCTCAGGAACATCTTCAAGGAGTTACACTCTGATCTCGGCATCAGTACGCCAGAGCATGGCTACCTCCAGTCCTGGACGGACCAGGGAGTATTTCTTCTCAACGCCACTCTTTCTGTTGAGGCGGGAGCTGCCGGTTCACACCAGAAGAGGGGGTGGGAGAGTTTCACCGACGCCGTGATCCGGCACATGAATGACCACAAGGAGGGATTGGTATTTCTCCTCTGGGGCAGTTATGCACAGAAAAAGGGGGCATTTATAGATACTGAGCGTCACCTGGTCCTCACCGCTCCCCACCCCTCGCCTCTTTCGGCCCACCGGGGCTTTCTCGGGTGTGGTCACTTCTCCAGCATCAACCACTATCTCTCTGACAAGGGTGAAAAGCCAATTGATTGGTCGCTACCACCCTCCCCATTACAGGCGGTAGCCGGTCAAGGCCGGTTGCAACTGGAGTGAATACAAAATATTCGAGCAGAGCGCCAACTCCATGAACTGATCTAAACGGATCTTGACCAGAGACGCCTCAATGAATCAGTAAGCCTGATAAATTGGATATTCACTACTATTTTGTAGGCAGTTGTACAAAATTAAATCTCACAAATCCTATTCCCCTCATTAGTCGTATATTATTGACAGAAATAGATAAAATTGTACTAGACTGTTAGAGGCTGTTTAATATCTTCATCCTAGGGATTACTATTTATAGATGCGGATAATGAGATAGATTCGCAGAGTAGCTAGTCCGATCCCGCAGTAACTCCGCTTTATATAGTAGCAAAGGATGGTCGAGTCCAAAATCTCAAAACGGTCAGGGGATGGACCGAATAACGGGATAGCAGAACCTCTCGAGCAGTTTTTCCTCTGTCGTCATTTTAGTAAATATTGAACACCGCAACACTCCAAGAAGTTAGTGTTTAAGGTGATGGAGAAGAGCTATGCAAGCACTGGAAGTCAACGGAATCACTATCCCACTAAATAGTGATGGTTACCTGGAAAGTTTTTCAGACTGGAGTGAAGATGTCGCTCAAGTCATGGCCGATATTGATGAACTGAAACTAATTGATTGCCACTGGGTGGCAATCAAATATTTAAGAGAATTTTATCATGAATATGAGGTGCCACCTTCAGACCGCCTGATGATTAAAAATGTCGGGGAAAAGATCAGTGAATATGGGTGCACCAAAAAGAAATTAAATGAGATTTTCCCAAAGGGTGGTTGTAAACATGCCTGCCGCCTAGCCGGTCTTCCGGCGTCATACTGCCACTCCTGCTAACACTATTGCCTCTAAAAGCTGCCCTGAGCCGTCGTTCACCACATAATCCTTGAACAACGGTTCAGGACCGCCTCTAGCAGCGCAAAAGTTGAATATCAGCTTCTCTTTAAAAATAGGATATTTATTTTTGGTCTGCGGCTCTCAACTACTACTCTGGAGTAGGTTTTATTACTGGGCTGCCTCTAAGGAACCTCTGAACAAGTCATGACCGATTGCCTTGCACTCAGGAGAAATCGATCGAAGGGATTCAGCTATGCTGAATCCCATCACCGAAAGCTGTGCTTTCGTGTTGAAGATCTTGCTAATAGCCTGCTATCAGCGGCGATCGACCCCTTGATCTTGCGCCTCCTGAGCACAATTCAATTCGACCAGACTTATTCAGAGGCTCCCTAATCGGTTTCAGCTTGGGCTGTGCCTTTACTTTCTATATAAAATCTCTTCCCCGTCAGCCGATTGATTAGAAATATAATGTTGAGGCTGTTCAATGACAAAGGGCGTGCTCTTTTTGCTGCAATAATCTGAATCGTTTGCCATATAAAGTTCAGGGTGCACGATATTTACACCATAAAACTTATTGTGTTTCAGGCCGGGGATCTGCGCTTTCAACTCCCTGTTGACCTGCTCAGGCCGAATGTTAACGAGCCCTGTTTCACCAGGTTTTAGGGTTACCGTAGCGTAGAGGAGATCCTTAACGATTTTAAACAGGTTGTTTTTCCCTTTATTAACACCAAGGTTGAGCATTCTGACATTGAACTTTGTCTCGTACAGACCGGTGTTTTTCACGTGATAGTACAAGTTACTGTTGTGCAGCTGTATTTGGGTTATCTCCCCCTTGGGTCTTTCAGGTATGTTGATCCGGTGCTCCAGCAGTTGCCCTGTTGTCGGGTTTTTGATTTCAATAACCACTTGTTTAAGCCATGAGCACTCAGACATGCCATCGACATAGATGCCGCCACCACCACCGGAAACCATTTTTGTACTGCCGGCATTAATGGCGCTTCGATTGCTAATGGTCTTGCCGATAACCAGTGGTCTTCCACTGACATGGTAGATGGGTCTGAGTGTAAGCTGATCAGGCATGATTCCGCGGTTACCGATGTTTTTCAGGCCAATAGTAAATTTTCCTCTGCCTTTGTATGAGGAGTCGGTAACGATAATCCGCTGCTCCGGGGAGGTGAACTGTTCGGACTCCATGGAGCTTATCTGATTGGTAGCGTCGTTACCCGGTGAAACGGCCTGGTTTCCGGGGCTGGGTAGCGAGACAATCTTTGAGGTGGATTTTCCGGTTCTCTTGTCCTTGATGACAACCTTGAGTTGACCGGCATCGCGGAGCTTTATCCAGTTTTGACGAGCGAATGTTCTTCTCTCTCCTCTGGGTAGGGCTGTACCTGACAACATCGTCTCACCAGCACTACCAAGGGCTCTGGTACCAAGCATCTGGTAGCCCCTGATCTCCAACTGATTCCTGGCTATCTGTTTTCCACGATTAACCGTTTTTGCGTACCAGGACATATCTGCTCCATGGTCCACCACGGTGATATCTTCAATAATCATCGGTGGCAGGATGCCGGTTTTTCGGACACTCTCATGTAGGGAGGTGTTTGGCTGCAGAAGCTGCTTTAGCGGCGCTATCCGTGGTGAGTTATCTGCCAGACACGAGGTGGAGATCAGCAGGTATATAAAAACAAGAAGCAGAGGGTAGAACCTCTTGAGTCGGTTCTGCATCCAGTGTGAAAAATATTGATAACTGCCATTTTTCATAATAGGTTCCATTTTATCGTGTCTACACTCCACTGATGATAGGCCTTATGACAGAGCAGATCCAACAAAACAGGGGAGTGCCATGATCCTCATGGCGCCACCGCCCCTTGGGAAGATCAGCGGATTGATCTCATAAATCCTGGCAAGTAAAATGGCCCATATCACTGAAAGGGAATCGCTCACACCTTGGGCTTGGAAACGTCCGCTATGGTCGCAGAGGAGAATCGAGGCGTGAGAACTAGGTCTGTACCTAACAATATGGTCACTAACCGGCCAAGAGCAGTTAATCAGGATATTGATAGAGGAAAGCATACCGAAAGAATGGATTAAGCAGATGCAAAATCAGGTGAATACACTTGAAAAACTTGAAAAGTATATCAACGTCACGGATGAGGAGAGGGCTGCAGTCGAAGGCATGGACACCCGGTGGGGAGTAACACCCTACTTTGCATCGTTGATGGACAAGGATGATCCAAATTGCCCGATCCGCAAGCAGGTGATTCCATCCATAAAGGAATCGGTTAATGAATTTTGAATGGATGACTATCTGGTCTGGAAAGAGAATAGAGCCACCGAAGAGGTCCGCCCGGATAGTATTGCCCGTCAGTATCGTGACCGTATCGCTTTTACCGTTATAGAAACCTGTGGTATTTATTGTCGGCACTGCTTTCGCAGGGAGCTGGTCGTCGACCAGGATTTGAAGTTGCGATTTGATGTTGATGAAGGACTGGATTGGATCGCCGAACACAAGGAGATTCGCGATGTATTGATTACCGGTGGCGATCCGTTTCTTTTGTCGGATGATAAACTGGAATACTTGGTCACCCGACTTCGTGAGATACCGCACATCGAAATGATTCGTTTCGGCTCCCGGCTGCCGATCGTTTTGCCACAGCGTATTACGGAAGGATTGAAAAAAGCCATCGGTGGCTTCCACAAGGTACCGGTCTGGTTGAATACCCAATGCAACCACCCAAAAGAGATTACCCCGGAGACGGAAAAAGCGGTTTACGAACTGATGAGTTGCGGAATCAATGTGGGAAATCAGGCGGTGCTGTTGAAAGGAATCAATGATGATGTGGACACCTTCAGAGAATTGCATCAGAAATTACTGCGCGTCCGCATCCGGCCCTACTATGTTTTCTATTGTGAAGCGGCTCCGGGAATGGACCATTTCCGTACTTCGGTGGAAAAAGGTGCAGAGTTGATCCGTGATGCACTACGTGGCCATACAACCGGCCTGGCGCAACCGATGTACGTGCTGGCGACCAACATCGGTAAGATTCCATTAATGCCCGATTATCACATAGTCGGTAAAAATGAGAAGGAATACACTTTATGAAATCATAAGGGTGAGCTGACTAAGATTCCTGAATAAATACTGGCTTTGAAGCACTACTCTCTAGTAGTTGCATTGAATCAACGCCTACTGACACGAGTTACTCGTCACCTCGTCAGTATCAAATAACTAGACTCGGCGGCGGGACTAGGTTCAAGTGAGCTTCCGCTTTTGTTAAGGGTTATCATTTGTAGACATGGTTTATGGTATCCGGTTATGGCTATAACAGTTCGTTTTGGCCCAAGACCAAGTCATGCACTAGACTAAAGTCTTCTGCATAATGTTGAACTGAACAATCGACCAGGACATTGAGAGGCATAAATGACGCACGAACTCTTTGAACCCTTTGATCTGAGATCCCTGCCCCTGAAGAACCGCATCGTTATGGCCCCGATGACCCGTTGTCGGGCTGGAGAGAATGATGTGCCGACTCCGCTCATGGCCGAATACTACGCCCAACGTGCCACGGCTGGGTTAATCATCACCGAGGGGACACCGGCATCTCCAAAGGGGCGAGGTTACCTTTGGACCCCTGGCATCTATACAGCTGAACAAGTAACGGGCTGGGGCAAAGTAGCGAAGTCAGTCCACGACGCAGGCGGCAGGATCTTTGCCCAAATTTGGCATGTGGGACGGGTGTCCCATCAGAGCCTGCAGCCTGACGGTCTCGCCCCTGAAGGGCCCACCGCTGCACAACCCGATGAGGCAACTTGCTTCGCCTATGACGAGAATGGCAATCCCGGCAATGTGCCAACAAGTCGTCCGCATGCCTTGGACCTCGATGGAATCGCCCGGATTCGGAGTGAGTTCGTCCAGGCTGCATGCAATGCCCGCGAGGCAGGTGTAGATGGGGTGGAAATTCACGGTGCCAACGGCTATCTGTTTGATCAGTTTATGAACGCGGTGGTCAATACGCGCAATGACACCTACGGCGGTTCTCTGGAAAACCGCTGCCGTTTTCTGCTCGAAGTCGTCGATGCGGTGGCCGATGTTATCGGCATTGAGCGTACCGGTGTCCGCATCTCCCCCAATGGCCGCTTCAATGCCATGCCCGAAGACCCGGAGATGGAGGCAACCTTTCTCTACCTCACCGGGGAACTCAACCACCGGGGCATCGCCTATCTGCACATCAACGACCAGGCGACCTTCGGCATGCCGGCGATACCAGATGGCCTTATCCCTCAGATTCGCGCTGCCTTCCATGGCCCCATAATCCTCTGCGGCGGCTACGATGCACCACGTGCACAGAATGCTATCGATGAAGGTCTTGCCGACCTCGTCGCCTTCGGAGTTCCCTACATCGCCAATCCTGATCTCCCGGCTCGACTTGAAAACGGATGGCCTCTCAACGAGGCGAATCGGGATGCCTTCTATGGTGGTGGAGAGCAAGGCTACACCGACTACCCCGTCTATCAGAGGTAATGGTATCACTAAGGTCCGTATATGATTTCAGGTGGTTGACCTGTTCTGGCTAGGAGCGGACATAACATGCGATCACAACCCCCGTTCATAATTGCACGACTAGGGACCTCAAATCCCGATGATCAGGTTCGACAAGCTGTTGCCAGCGCCACACTTAGCGGACGTAAACCATCTGGGAGAGCAATTGAACTAATAAGAGATGTAGCTGATGGAAAGATGACAGGAGAGGCAGCATTAGCAACAATGCGGAGTTGGTACAAAGCCTGAAAACGGTCAAACCCGGACCTTTAGCAATTGCTAATTTAGGCTATCAGATTTATTTGCAGCCTGATTTTCTATATCTACCAACAAACCTGGCTCTTGGCCATTATGGGGCCCTTACCTGCTAAGCACAGACGTTTAAAATGAAGCTAAATGAGGGCGGTTTCAATCGAAACCCTATTGATCTTCACTGCTTGGGAATAGCTTGATTTTGTAGATTTAATTTCCGATATTTCAATCGAAGCGAAAGTCTCGACCACTGAACAAAAGGAGGATTGTCATGACGATGACGTGGGTGGCACGGCCACCGGTGAAAAAAGAAATAGGACCCGCTGCAGTTGCCGCGATTACTACGCTAATCCGAAACATCCGCGACGTCCACAGCTCTCACGAAGGAGCCTTGGACGCGATCGGCGAGAGAGAAACCAAATTCTGGGAGGGCGCGCAAGAGTACCGTGGTTTGAGCCTCCACGTAATCTATGATGCGGGGACCATGGCCGATATCTTTGAAGGGGCGAGGGAAAATAGAGAGTACTATATTTACCGAATCAACACGGTGCCGGTAGCCGTGATGGAGCTTTTGGTGGTGAGCGAACATGTGAAAATTAAAAATCTGCTTGCGCACCCGCTTGCCATGGGCGCGGGCGGCGCCATGGTCGAGGTTGCGATCAACGCCAAGGACTGGGGTTCCGACAAGCCAGTCGTTAAACTAAGTGCGCTTCCTAGCGCGCAGCCCGCGTACAAAGGATTGGGCTTCGTCCTAATTGGAGGGATGGCTATGACGCTTGATCTGAACTCGCCCCATCGGAAATGGAGCTGCCTCGGCGGTTATTGGCAGTACACACCGTCAAGCGGAGACACATCGTTTCTTGCCGATATATAATCAATAGGGTCAGTTTCGATTGAAACTGGCCCTTGTTGTTCTTGTCCACTATGAAAGGTCTGCTTCGGTCGGACTCTGATGAAAAACTCCGTTTCTCATCAGATTACAAACACGTTGGCGCTTTAGTGGGGTTTTTCGCTTGAAGATATGAGGGGGATCTAGTTATGACTGTTCTCAGCTCAGGCTACATGAGAAGGGTCAGAGTCCCAGCAATCGTCTGACTCTCATATAAAAGTATCGTTTGGCAAGAAAAGCAGAGGCCTTGATTTTTTCGGGTTTTTCAACAGAATCGTCGCTTTGCAGACTATTAACCCATTTCCATCAATATCCATCATAGAGTGGACCGATTCTTTCAAATCAGCTCAACAAATAAGTGCTTCCAACCTGTTTCTGAAGTTGATACTTCATATTGACCTACAAGGTATAGCCAGTAACAGCCTTTGAATTTTTCGGGTTATACAGCTGAAATTGCATCCCCAAAAAGGACTACTGGCACATCTAACCATGTGGTTGCGCGAACAGACTCTTCAACCGATCTATAGACACATGATACTCACCAGCTCTTTGCTGCTGATAACATGACAGTAGATCATATTAAGTATCTCCAGCTCTTTTCGGTGGAGTTCATCTGTTCCCGCCGCACAACAATCTTCAACCAGAACGACGTTGAAACTTTCATCCGCCAAGCTGCGCACGGTTGATGAGATACACTGATCGGTAAATATACCGGTGAGCACCACATTTTTTATGCCCATGTTGTGGAGCACCAAACGCAAGTTGGTCCCGGTGAGGGCGCTGTCCGTGGTCTTGGTGACGACGATCTCACCTTCACGTGGTGCGAGTTCTGAAACGATCTGGGCATCCTCCCCATCCTTCGGTAACAGCAGATAGTTCCACCCCGGTTTTTTCTGGCTCAATGAGCGATCCTTTCCATCACCTAGTAAGCAGGCAATGCGTGCATGCAGTACATCCATTTCATGTTGCCGAAAACGGTCCTGCAATTCGGCAGTCGCCGGAATGACGATCTCATGCATACGCTTATGAAATGGCGCCCAGCGTACCCGCTCCTCTGGATCATCCGAAGGTGTCATGTAGGTATTCTGAACATCGATACTCAACAGCGCGGTTTCATTTGCCGGCAGAGACAAATCGGATGGCTCAGGGGCATTCTTGTAGTAGAAGGAGCGGTAGTCTGTTTTCCAGTTCATACGGATGTCAATCGGCCTTGTGGATATGAAGGATAGAGTGAACAGTCTCCGTGGCATTCTCCAATTGCCGAACACGCTTCCATAACTTGTCGGGAGAATATTCATAGATGGCAAGCAGTTCATCCGACGCCACCCAAATCAGCTCACGCCGTTTCTTAAACCGGCCAATCTTGTCCATCTCCCACTCTCGATTCATTACCGCGATATCTCGGTACGGAAACTTGATGAAGAAGGTCTCCCACTGTTTTGGTTTGAGTGGGTTTCCGGGGGTTCGCTTACAACACCAATCAGGATGGGCTGACAACGTCTCATCAAACAGAGCCTCAACGATTGGAATCTGATGATTAACTTTTTCAGTTGTGCGGCTTGCCTGCTCTATATTGTCGGAGAAGTACATCGTTTCAGTCTCTTCAATAAACTCCCTGATAGCGGTCTCCCTGTAGTTTTCACCCGTCCCCAAGCCACCCCCGAAGTCGATAAGGTGGCCCACCTTTCTGCCGCTAAAGGTGGTTTGGAACAAAAAGTAGACCTCACCGTCATTTACAGCAAATGGTATTACACCGGCACCCATCTCTTGTCCCCTTATGCTATCGCTACTGCTGATTGCTTATTAAAAATGGACCACTCTTTCGTTGAAATATGGTCCCTACCAATATCTCGGATATTGGCAAATCACGGATATCCAAATCTACTGACTAAGAACAATCTTGAGTGAGTCAATCCGTAAACTGTCGTCGAGAGGAAATGACTCTATTTGACACCCACGCCAATAATAATCTCATCCGGCTTCTCCTGAAAAGCGACACGCTCCCGCATCTCCGGTGTCAGATAGATACGCCCCTTCTCATCCACCAGCATCACCTGCTTAAGCCCCATGTTTCGCGAGACCTCAAGCCACTGTGATGGCCCGGCCACACTAAGTGCGGTTGCCGCCGCATCGGCCAAACCACCATTTTTGGCCACCACCGTGGCTGATACGACATGCTCTACCGGATAACCACTGCGTGGATCGATGATATGAGCATAGCGCACCTGTTGATACTCACGGTAACGCTCATAGTTGCCGGATGTCAGCACACATTCACCATCGGCAGCCTCTATGGAAGCGATTACCCCCTGGCCTTGAGGATGACGAACACCGATACGCCAAGGACGGTCACCACGACTGCCCGCAACACAGAGATCACCACCGGCATTGACGATGGTATGGGTGATGCCGTGGCCGGCAAGTTGCTTGATGGCAAGTTGCAGGGCATAGCCCTTGGCAAACGCCCCCAGGTCGATATTTACCCGGCGATTGCGGCTACTCACCCTGTTGCCGCTGATCAACAGATCACCCATTGCCGGTGCATCCTGTAGAAGCCGACCTATCTCCTGCCGTGTAGGGGGTGCTCCTGATGGTGGTTCGTCACGATGAAATCCCCACAGAGAGATGAGATGGCCAATGGCGGGATTAAAGAGCCCCAGACTCTGCTCCGAAAACAGTTTTGCTTGTTCGATCAGGGGCAGAAGAAAGGGATCGACACGCCGTCCTTCACCCGTGGCGATAGCGCGGTTGAGCTGCACCAGTTCCCCTTCCCCTTTCCAGCCGTGCCAGTCCCGGTGCATCCGTTGAAAAGAGGCATCGACGGCATCCACCGCCTGCTCAAAACCCTGTTTATTGGTGGTATAAGCGCTAATGCTGACCAGGGTGCCAAAAACATAGAGCTCCTGCTTATGGACCGTCGGCGTCGGACTACACCCAATAGAGACAACAGTAAGCAGAAGTATGAGGAGGTAGCGGTACAATCGATTCACCTGTCAGAAAACCATAAGTATAATTTGTATCTGTTTCAGCCATGGAATTTAGGTCAATCGAGCTGCATCATCTAATCGCATGGTGATTTGAGTCTGGTATCATAGCGAAAACTTGAGTGTGTAGCTTACAACAGGAGACTATGTATGATCTCGTACAAGAAGAGACTAAAATACAAGTACACCCTCCATGACACATACTCCCATCCCGATCCTACCGGCATTGAGGTAGTGAAGGCCATCGATCAGAAGATGCTGGATTTGGATGAAGATGGGCGGCTGACCATCCACAAGGGCTACTCCTGGGATGGAGCGACCTCCACCCCGGACAGTGCCAGTATTATGAAGGGGTCACTGGTTCACGATGCGCTCTACCAGCTGATGCGTGAAGAGAAGATTGGGTTTGACCAGCGCCTGAGGGCTGATCAGCTGCTGCGTGAGATTTGTATCGATTCGGGAATGTTCAAGCCCTACGCCTGGTGGATTTTCTGGGCGGTGAGGCTGTTTGGTGCCTGTAATGCCATGCCTGACCTGAGGCGTGCCCCATGATTGTTCAACTAAGTTAGTGAATCGTTTTATGAGTAGAATAGTCTATGTCAACGGAGATTTCCTGGCGGAAGAGGATGCCATGATCTCTATCTTCGACCGAGGTTTTCTCTTTGCCGATGGTGTCTATGAGGTCTCCTCCGTGCTTCGTGGCAAGCTGATCGATAACAGCGCCCACATGGTACGTCTACACCGTTCGCTCAATGAGCTGGAGATGGATGCTCCAATCTCTGATGAGGAGATTGAAGCGATACAGCATGAGTTGGTCGCACGTAACAGAGTGGCTGAGGGGCTGATCTATCTACAGATCACCCGGGGTGCAGCGGATCGTGATTTCGCCTACCCAAAGGGTGCTACCCCCACCCTTGTGATGTTCACCCAAGCCAAACAGGTGGTTGATAACCCACAAGTTGAAACAGGTATTAGCGTAATCACTACTGGAGATATTCGCTGGCGCCGCCGGGATATCAAAACGGTGGGATTACTTGCCCCCTGCATGGCCAAGATGGAGGCCAAAAAGGTGGGAGCAGATGATGCGTGGATGGTGGAGAATGGGTTCATCACTGAGGGCACCTCAAACAACGCCTATATTGTCACCACTGACGGCACCCTGATCACCCGCCAGTTGGGCTCAGAGATACTCCACGGCATCACTCGAAGGGCGGTGCTGAAACTTGCCACCGAGAGTGGAATAGTGATCGAGGAGCGTCCCTTCAGCGTCGAAGAGGCCCTTGCCGCCAGTGAGGCGTTCATCACCTCCGCCACCACCTTTGTCATGCCGGTCACCTCGATTGATGGCCACAAGATAGGTGGTGGCAACCCGGGTGAGCTGACCTTGCGTTTGCGCCAACTCTACATTGATATAGCATTAAAGGAAGCGGAATCCGTTTACGAGTAGAATCTACCCAAAGCATCTACACTTAGCACTACATAGAAGCCACAATGGAACTGTTTGATGCGGGCAATCGCTCACTACCTCTCATCACTGTTTATCCTGTTTATTTACGGAATTCAGGTCTGCCCCTTTCTTGAGTCCCTGTCACCGGCCCAACTGGGGGTACCGATGGCTACCGCTCTGGCTGTGCAGTGGCTACTGCGTGGACCGCTGAAGCAGCGTTGGGTGGAGAGTGCGTCATATGAGTCACAGGTGCGACGTCAACTCACTCTCGACTTCATTCTCTATGCCGCGTCAGGTGCCGTTCTCACCCTTTACTTCACTTTTATCCACCAGTTTCCGATGGAGAGTGGGCTCAAGGTGCTGGTTGGTTTTCTCACCCTCGGTTTCTTTGCCGCCGTAGACCTTGCTCTGGAGCATGAACGTCTGCTGGCCGAACAGCTGCATGCTATGGAAATTGAGACCGAAGCCGGCACCACTTACTTTCCTGTATCACAAAAGCTGGCACTGTTTGCCGCGATCTCTGCCTCTCTTATGACCACCGTCCTCTTCCTTGTCATTAATAAGGACCTGCTCTGGCTGTTGGACAGCGCTGCCAGTGTCTCTCTTCATGATGCCCAGCAATCGATACTCAAAGAGTTTCTGTTTGTTGCCCTGATTACTCTGCTACACATGCTCAATGTGATTCGCTCCTATGCAGGAAATCTGCAGTTCTTCTTTGATACCGAAAACCGCGTGCTGATTCGCACCAACGAAGGGAAGCTGGATGGTAGGGTACCGGTCAGCACCAATGACGAGTTTGGCGTCATGGCCCACCAGACCAACATAATGGTCCGGTCGATACGCAAAAGGACCGAGGAGATACAACGCACCCAGGATGTCGCCATACTGGGCCTGGCGACACTGGCTGAAACCCGCGATAACGAGACCGGCGGCCATATCCTGCGTACCCAGCGCTATGTACGCGCCCTGGCTGAGCATTTGCAAAACGACAAGCGCTTCACTCACCTACTCACACCTACAGATATCGAGTTGCTCTATAAATCAGCACCACTTCACGATATCGGCAAAGTCGGCATACCCGATGCCATCCTGCTGAAACCGGGGGGGCTGACTGAGCAGGAGTTTGAGATTATGAAGACCCATGCCCAGCTTGGCAGTGAGGCGATTCAAGTGGCGGAGAGAGAGCTCGGCAGCACCTCGTTCTTGCGCTATGCACGGGAAATTGCCGAAACCCACCATGAAAAGTGGGATGGTAGCGGCTATCCAAAGGGGCTCAAAGGGGAAGAGATTCCGCTCTCCGGCCGCCTCATGGCAGTGTCGGATGTCTATGATGCGTTGATCTCAAAACGCGTCTACAAATCTTCCTTTTCCCATGAAAAAGCTCGCAGAATCATCGTCGAAGGGCATGGCACTCATTTCGATCCGGTGTTAGTAGATGCCTTTATCACCATCGAAAACCAGTTTATGGAGATTGCCTCGCAGCACAAAGATAGGCACTAGGGAGCCTCACCCCACCTTTATCAACTCGGTAAACGCCTCAGCCGGTATCGGTTTTGAAAGCAGATTCCCCTGGACTTCATCACACCCCATCTCCCTAAGAGCCGTCAAGATTGTCTCCGACTCGACACCCTCGGCTATCACCGGAATACGCATGGCATGCCCAAGATGAACAATAGTTTCGAGGAGCGCATGATCCCGCTTACCATTGGCTGCACTCTGAACAAAGGAGCGGTCGATCTTCAGCCGGTCAATGGCAAACAGCTTCAGGTAGCTCAGTGATGACTGGCCGGTTCCGAAGTCATCAATGGCGACCGTGACACCGAGTGTCTGCAACTTGCGTAGATTATTATTAGCAACCTCTACATTGGTCACCAGGGCGGTTTCAGTAATCTCCAGTTCAAGCAGCCAGGGGTCCAGCAAAGTCTCGCGGAGGATTGACTGCACCAGTTGGGAGAATGTGGGGGAGACCAGTGCATGGGCGGAGATATTGACACCAATGCGCAGGTGCCCATCTCCCTTTTCATCGCCCCATGAACGGGCAATGGAGCACGCTTTGAATAGGGTCCACTGAGTGATCTGCTGGATCAGACCGGTGGTCTCTGCAATAGGAATAAACTCATCCGGCGAAACCCAGTCATTCTCTGGATTGGCCCAGCGAATCAGTGCCTCAGCGCCGATCACGTCACCCGTCCCTATATGGTACTGGGGCTGCATATAGAGCTGAAACGGCATCTGTGCCATTGCGCTATGAAGAAGCTGAACTATGCGGGAGTGACGATGAATTTTCTCCTCATACTCCGAACTAAACAGTAGAAAGCCGCAACCAGGGTTGGACTTTGTCTCCAGCAGGGCGATATCCGAACGTTCGATCAGTTGCTCGGCAGATACTTCAGAGGGCGATACCTCAAGCATGCCAAAGCGGCAATTGAGATAAACATTGGAGTCACCAGTAGCCAACGGCTGCTTCATTTCGCGGTAGAGATGATCCGCCAACTCTGCAGCCGACCTCTTCTCATTGGGCATAGGAATGAACAACGCCTTGAAACGGTGCGAGCCGGTACGGGCAACAATACTTCCGGGAGTAAGCTGACCGAGCAGGCGCCGTCCGTAGTCTCCCACTATCAAATTGATCCCATGTGCTCCAAAAATGCTATAGAGCTTAGTCAGATCTCCCATATCAATAGAGAGTAGGAAACAACGGGGAGCCCCCGAGTGAAGCAGCGATTCCAGTCGCTCCTGCAGATATGCCCTGTTAGGGAGGGAGGTCTCATGATCAAAGTAGGCAAGCTGAGTAATCCGTTCCTGACTTTCCTTTTGATCGGAAATATCACGGATAATGGCGGTAAAGGTGGTACGCCCGCCGAGAGTCGTTTCACTCAGAGCGATTTCCGCATAAAAGGTATCACCATTGCGTCGCTGGGCAATGACCTCCCGTCCCTCTCCGACGAGATGGGGAGTGCGTGTGGATAGATAACGGGAGATATAGGCCTGATGATTATGCCGATCATTCTCGGTCATCAGCATGCCGACACTCCGCCCGATAATCTCATCCCGACTATAGCCAAAGATTTTCTCTGCGGCAGAGTTGAAGATTTCGATGCGCCCACTCTCATCACTGGTGATGATAGCGTCAACAGCAGTCTCCAATACACCCTCGAGCCGAGCGGCATCATCAGAGAGCGGCCGATGCCTATTTCCAGGTTGGAGGACAGTTTTTTTCATTGACACCTTCAAACCAACAAACTCAGTCATGTAAAAGCAGCTGAAGCGCACAACCACGGCTATGATGTCGCGGCTACAAGTGCTCTACCCATGCGGTTGCAGCTACGCTTTTCAGCATTACACCCAGATTTCACCCAATAGGCCTATCCACCACTCTATCGCATGTTGGCGGACAACAAAACTCCTGTTTTCCAGCCAAATTTCCAGTCACTTAATTGATTCCAAGATGTTTCCAGGAACTCCTAAATTTCTAGTGATAAATCTGATCGATTACAGTAGTTGGGGGCTATTAGCTGCGTAACCGATTGCTTTCCGTCGGAGAACCATGGTGACTCAGGGCCATTTATTCAGTATGGTCATTATCATCGGTTTTGCTGTTGGAAGGATGATGGAAGCTGAAGATTGGTTTGAAAAATACAGGATCGGTGTGCCGCTCATTGACGCGGATCACCGAAGTCTCTTTGACGAAGTGTACAAGTTAAGAGACAACCTGAATAATGAAATCGATCTAGTGCAAATGGGGCAGTCGATCCAATTTCTCTACCAATACGTCGGTGCTCACTTCGCTCGTGAAGAGCAGCTGATGCGTGAAAAGCATTACCCTCGCTATGCCCATCATAAGGCGGCACATCACCACCTCAGAAGAGTAGTTTTTGCTGTCCAGAAAATTTATCGGGAGACCCCTGAGCGGGTTGACAAAGGTAAGCTGGAGAAATTCCTGGAATTTTGGCTAACAGAGCATATCCAGGGGATGGACATGGAACTGGAGCCCTATATCAATGGTCCACTCAGCCACGGAGGTGTCCAGATCAAGCATCAGGCAACGCCACTGGAAGAGGAGGTCTCCCCTCTCACTGAAGTGATCGAGGTGACTCTGCGTGTCCCCGGCAATAAGGCCGAAATCCTCGAACGTTGCGCCAAAATCCTGCTTCAATCAACCCCCGAGGCACAGGATCTTGAGGAGCTAGCCACCGCAACTATTGGCATAACCATGACTGAAGCCGAGGAACTGGCTGTGGCGGTACTGGTGTCGCCTAATGCTTCAGACACATCGGAAAAGGGCTCTGCATAAAACACCTCACAGGTGGGGTTCTCTCATGTGCTGTAACGAAAAAAGGGCCGCACAATGGCGACCCTTTGAGTGTGGTAGGAACTTTTCGCGCGCAACACTAGCCAATCGTAATCCATTTCACAGCATCATCTACCAGGCTTGAAAAGATGGGAATTAGAATGCAGTATGCTCCTGATAATTATTAACATATTGGAGAAGTATAGTGTTAGAGACCATTCTTGGCCTAGGCGTTGGGTTTATCATCCTAATTATTCTTTTCTGGCTACTACCCATAATCTTTATTTTGAAATCGCAGAAAACATCGGGAGCTGAAAAAATATTTTGGCTGTTAGCCGTCTTATTTGTCTCCTGGTTCGCGTGGATTCTTTATATGTTACTGGCACCCATTGGTTCACGAGAATGAAACTGATCTTCTGAATACTGTAGGTATGCTTAGGGCCTATTTTTGTAGGTATTTTGAACTACCGCTTCAGGTTGACTGCGGCTGTTTAGCCTAGAAACCTATAGGTAGGCATTTGGTCGAAAACTAAATTGTAGCGACTATTCTTTGAGCTTGACCTTAAGATGTCCTTCTTCAACCCGAACATCTTCTACACCATCGGAAAAGCCACTCCAAAAACCGTTTTCATCCCCAAATTCACTTATCAAATCAATATTCTTTAATCCGCCTAGCCAGGAATTTGGGATGGGTATTCCCATAATGCTGACGCCCTTTAGGATTACAACAGGTTTTGCGTCTCGGAAAGCCATTTCAACACCTGCTGAGACACGTAGAGTTTTCCCACCTAGAATCGGAAAGTCTTTATCAAGTGGGACCAACAGCCTGGCGCTTACAAGATCATCGCTCATATCAACAGCAAGTTTTTTTGCTAGATCGCGATTTTTAGCCAACATAGCATTGAGCTCACGTTCGCTAAAGTTTACCTCACGCAAGGCTCCTTCCTCACTGTAGCGTTCAGCTCTTAACCATTGCTCATCGGTTTCCGGTGATGCTCCATCTGGATTTTGATGTACCACTGGATCGGGATCATAGCCTAAATTCTTCAGTTTGATATTGAGTGTTTGTTGTTCCTTCGCGCTAAGTTCAACCGGTTTGAAGTCCTTTGCGTATATGTAGGTGCGCACAGCCCAGAAAGTGACTGCTATTGTTATTAATATTGTGACGAGAACGATCCATAAAACATGGATGCCTCGTAACCCTCTGTTGCGCGTCTCTTCGGCCATATTGAAATCCAAATAACTTGTCCTCGTCTAAGATACTATCTTACCATTAGTATTAAATGTTGTGAGTATCCATTTCACAAAGCACTATTCTGTGGAGAATTTCGTTTTCGTCTTAAAACTAGCAATCAACAAAATATTCTTACCGGTGAAGGCTATAAAACGAAATCGGGCTGTACGAATGGTATTGGGTCTGTTAAGAAAAATGCACCCGATGCCTCTATCGAGGGTTTGACGGAGGGATAATTCCTTCTCTTAATTCACTTAAGAGAAACCCACTTCGGTGATTTTTTCTGTTCCATTACGTTTTAGTGTGCCCCGTTCTTTATTCTAAGGAGTGACCTGATGCAGATTGAATTCTATGGTGCAGCCAGCGGTGTGACAGGTTCCTGTCACATTCTTCGCGTCGGTGGCAAGACTATCTTGCTCGACTGCGGTCTGATCCAGGGACGCCGCAAAGAGATGGAGAAAAACCGCACACCCTTTCCATTTTCACCCAACGAGATAGATGCGGTAGTTCTGAGTCACGGTCACATCGATCACTCAGGCCGCATTCCTCTGCTGGTAAAGCAGGGCTATCAGGGACCTATCTACACTCAGAATGCAACCAAAGATCTGCTGGACATCCTTCTTCAGGATTCTGCCTATCTGCAAAAGAAAGATGCACAATACGAGAACAAATGGCGCCAGCGAAAGAATAAACCGTTAATTGAGCCACTCTACGAAGTAAGTGACGCGGTAAACGCGTTAAACAATGTGGTTGGACTTCGCTATGGTGAGAAAAAAGAGGTTCTCCCAGGAGTACAGATCAGGTATCAGGATGCAGGGCATATCCTCGGCTCAGGTAGTGTGGAGATCTGGTTGAAGGAGGGGAGTAAAGAGCGAAAGATTGTTTTCAGTGGTGACCTGGGACAGTACAACACTCCCATATTGAATGACCCTGCTGTAATAAAGCGCGCCGATCATGTCATTATCGAGAGCACATATGGTAACCGCCGTCATAGGGATCGTCAGGGCACCATTGATGAGATTGGTCAGGTTATTCGGGACGCAGCGCATGAAAAGGGCAATTTACTGATTCCTGCTTTCTCAATTGGTCGTAGCCAAGAAATCCTCTACTACCTTGGGAAATACTACGATGAATGGAAACTTGATCAGTGGGAAGTTTTTCTCGACAGTCCTATGGCCATACGGGCTAGCAAGGTCTATTGGGAGTACCCTCACCTCTATGATGAGGAGGCCACCAAACTGAGAAAGAAAGTTAATGAGATGCCCCATCTTAGAAACCTACGTCTTACCGAATCACCGAAAGAATCAATGGCCATAAACCGGATTAAAAGCGGTGCCATAATTATCTCTGCCAGTGGGATGTGTACAGGTGGGCGTATCGTCCACCATCTCAAAAACAATATTTCACACAGTGGGTCGCATATTATGATCGTTGGTTATCAAGCCAATGGTACATTGGGAAGGAAACTTGTCGATGGGCATTCTACAGTGAAAATTCATGGCGATGAGTACAGGGTAAAGGCCAGTATCCACACAGTTGGCGGTCTTTCAGCCCATGCTGATGTCGATGACCTGAAGCGTTGGGTCAGTAATTTCGAAACTAATCCAGAAATCCATGTGGTTCATGGGGAAGACGAGTCGAAACAGTTTTTTCGTGACACGCTGGAATCTGAGCTCAATATGAAAGCTAATGTACCTGATCCTGGAGATATCCTCGACATATAACCTATGAAATATCCGGTTCAGACGTAGTTAACTGCAGCGATCGTTTCGTCTTAGAAGAATCAATCGAGTCTGACCCCAATGGTTCTCGTCAAGTTGGACGATTTGTTATGTTTTTTAATCATTACTTCTTCAACAAACCTAACAAAATCTGGGTAATAACTAGTATCAAGACTAATGATACCCCAGCCTGCTATAAAGGCTGTTTTTGAAAAGGCATATTCTATTCCGCTTTTCCATTCTCTCCATGTGTTATCACCTATCTTTCCTTGACCGTGTAAAAAATACTCTTCACTACACAGGTCAAAATATGCTCTCATATACCTTAACGTTTTTTCTTTTATTGTTTTCTCATTTCCTTCATCGAGTTTGTCAAAGTCAAAGTCTTCTTTGTTTATAGACTCTGGTAAATTAAGCATTATTTCTTGATATCTCTTTGTATAGTCAGTAAAGACGGATAGCTGTAATTGCTCATTAAACTGTTCAATAGATGTGCGCAGTGACTTTACAGTAACTATTATCGCAATAATCGCAGCGATGGCGGCTACGATGGTTGCGATATTTGCAAACATTCCAATGTTTTCCATATATGGCTCTGCTGTCTCTATGCACATTTCTGATATTTTTTGTTTTTAAACATAACGTTAAGGGTAAACCACGTGCGCTTTTTGTGCGTCGTTTTTGACCCGCTTGTTATGTTTCTTCATTGATAGATTCCGCCGTTCTTTTAAAGTGATGCGCCATATGTCCTTGGCCTAATGCATCCAATTTTTTGCTGAATTCAATTAGTACATTCGCCACATACAGGCGCTCGGTCTTTGAGAACTCGGGTATATTTGGAATAGCCAAATCAAGATATTTGGCGCCTTCATTCCATTTGCTTTGACCCGCCAAGTTAACAGCTAGCTCAACATTTCTTCGTCCAATTTTGGGGCTAGAAGGGTCCGAAATATTAGCTTCCACAGCCAAAGAATCTTGAAATAGCTTTTCCGCTTCCTCGAACTTTTCTAGCTGACGTTTAACTCTACCTAGATTGTATAGCCTCTGTGATTTGAGTCCTGGCCCAAGATTCCCCCAGTTCACGTTAACCAACGCTCGATAACAAGCTTCTTCTGCTATATCAAGTCGCCCATTTCGTTCTGCAACCGAGCAATCTTCAGCGTAATTTTCAGATGTCACTCTATTGACTGGGTTTGCGCAACCACCGAGTGAATATGCAATTAAAACCAATATTATTACTGTGGACCGCATATGCATCCTAGAAACATAACGACCAAGCGCCGACGTCGGCTGTAGCGCCTGGTTATGTGTTTCATATAGCAATACTAATAAATAGAAAGCATACCCCAGGGATGAATAACAACTTAAACATTGCTGGGTGTATTAACTCATGTAGAGCTTTACCGCTCCAAGTAGCAAAGCCACCCCCTAACTCCATTAGTGTTGCCCAACTAGCTAGAAACGTACCTATAAAGGTTGATAACAAACTGTAATTAATAGATAGGGATGGCTTAATAGACCCTAAATAATAACCAACCGTAAGAGCAATAATGGCGGCCATTAATATAAAACCAAAAGCACCCCATAAACCTTTGCTTACTTGTTTGGCTGCTTCTTCAGCTGATTTTATTGCTTCATTTTCCCAACCAACTACTGGAAAAGTTCCTTCTTTATATTTTTTTAGAAGATCTTGGGCTTCCAGATTGATTGCCATGCTATGGTTTATTGCCAATGCAATATACTTCTTTCTTGAGAAGAAGAAGAGAAATACAGCCTTGTATGTATTAGCTCGTTTAAATTCCATATTCTTTATCCATACACATAACGCTAAGTTGACTGGCGCGCGTTAGCGCGTCCAAGCGAGGTACGAGCGCTGTTAAACTTTTTGTTAGGGCCTTCATGTTCTTACCCTTTCTAGGAACTTGGTTTTTGACGGTAAGTGGGCTTTCAATTCGTCCTTCCACTCAATGTGAAGTGCGATAGGATGCAAGCCAGAAGTAAGTAGGTTTACTTTGCCATTTTTCTTCCCGGATTTTTCAAAAATTACGAATATGCTCTTAATACCTTGCCATGGAATATATAGAGCAATATCGTCAAGGCTGGTAAAAATTAGGCCATTTTGGTTAGAGCTTATTTGAGCTACACCTTCCCAATCATGTACACGTAGGCTGCTGACATAGCCCTTATTTATAGCTTCTTCCGCATTTTCAGAAAAAGGCGTGCCATATGCTTTACTGAGACTTTCTAACACCGATTCCGCAACGTACCAATATTTATAGTTCTTCCAGATCCAGCCAGCTAGAAGGGCTAGATAAATGAACCAATATTCCTCGAAGATTGCTTCAAGGCTAGACGGGGTTTCAAGCGCATAAAGACCAAGAGTGATAAGACCCGCTATAAGCAGCTGCACTACAAAACTGAAGATGGTAGATACGATAACGGTCATTATCCGCCCTAACAGTTGTATATACGGACACTAAAGGTTCGTATATCAATATAAGGGTAAACTAATAGAGTGCGGTAACAGATTGTTTTTATTGACTTCATGAATTCCCTGTCTCGTTATTAAGATGAGCAAATCGGGACCCTGATTTGCTATTCAATATCTAACCTGAATTCCCACAGATTTTCCAGAACAAATATCAGCCTCTATAGTCAAAATGCCCGCTTTGTGCTGGAAGCAGTCCATTAAGAGTGGGCAACTCGATGACTCTTCTTAGTCAGAAGCGGACCAAACTGATCTCAATATTACACAGCAAAATGTATCTCGTATCGACCATAATGAAGCCTTAAATCAGAATCGATCGAGTCTGCCCCCATCGATTCCGAACAGGGATTGGAGGCTGAATATGAAAATGGCGGCCTAGTGGCCGCCATATCAGGAAATGTGGTAGCGGGGGCAGGATTGACTCGCTACGCTCTTGCTGCGCACCTCACGGTGCTTGTGAACCTGCTTTTTTGATATCGTAGGTTCAAATGTGATCTGAACTGACATAAAAAAAGGCCACATATCTGTGACCTTTTTGAATATGGTAGCGGGGGCAGGATTTGAACCTACGACCTTCGGGTTATGAGCCCGACGAGCTGCCAGACTGCTCCACCCCGCAACTGACGAGGGCGCATAATACACAGCCTATAACAGTTCCTCAAGGGCTTTGTTCTTTACAGCGCAATCAGTCCCAATGAGAGCCGACTTTTTCTAATGCCCGCATTTCAATCTCTTGCTCAAACTGATTTATCAGCTATGTCTCTGATTAAACCTGCACTACTGTGGTAGTAGAGAGCATGCGCTCAATCAACCGCCGCATTCAACGCCTGGGTAATATCCGCCATCAGATCCCCCAGATTCTCCAGCCCTACCGATAACCGCACCAATCCCTCACTGATACCGTGTTCCAAGCGCTCCTCTGGTGAGTAGGTGATATGAGTCATACTGGCGGGATGCTGAACCAGGGTCTCGGCATCTCCCAAGCTCACCGCACGAATGGCCAATTCAACACTATCCATAAAACGAATCCCCGCCTCATACCCCCCTTTCAGTTCAAAGGCGATCATTCCACCAAACTGACTCATCTGGCGCTTCGCCAATTCATACTGTGGATTTGATTTAAGCCCAGGAAAATAGACTGCCTCAACCGCCGGGTGGGTTTCAATATACTCTGCCAGTGCCTGGGCTGACTGACAGTGTCTATCCATACGTACCTCCAGTGTCTTTAGCCCTCTGATGGTGAGATAGGCGTCGAAGGGAGAGATCACCGCACCGGTCATATCCTTCACACCATAAAAATGGATATGCTGAATCGCCTCCTGTGGGCCAATAATGGCGCCGGCAATAAGGTCACCATGACCACTGAGGTACTTGGTCAGTGAGTGGACGACAAAATCGGCACCCTGTTCAATGGGACGCTGAAGATAGGGTGTCGCATAGGTGTTGTCGACAATCACTTGTGCACCCACTGCATGGGCCAAGGCACTGACGGCAAGCACATCGATAATTCGCATGTTCGGATTGGCCGGTGTTTCGAAGAAGACAAAACGCACCTTCTCATTAAGTGCCGCCGCCAACTCATCAAGTCGGGTCAAATCGACAAAGAGCACATCGACACCGAACTTACGAATCCCTTCTGTGAAGTAAGCAAAGGTGCAGCCATAGAGCGTCTTATCAGCGATGACGACATCTCCAGGCTCGATATATGACCACAGCAGTGATGTGGTGGCCCCCATTCCTGAAGCCACCGCCAGAGCCGCCTCACCGCCTTCCAGTTCGGCCAGTTTCTCTTCAAGCACCGTCTCGGTGGGATTCCCCACACGGCTATAGACATACCCCGGCTCCTCGCCCAGAAAACGCCGCTGTCCCTGAGCTGTCGACTCGAATGCGTAGGTGGCATTGAGATAGACCGGTGGATTGAGTGCGCCCTGGTGCTGATGCGGATCATGTCCTACATGGATAGCCCGGGTAGCAAATCCCTGATATTTCTTTGTCTTACCCATACATAAACCTCTTATAGTTCGTTCATTCTTTCCATATACAGGATAATATTCTTCTTTGATAAATTGAAACGAATTGTTTTCAGGATTTACTTGGACTTTAACTATGGATCGAATCGACTTCGAAATAATCCGCCATTTACAGAATGATGGTCGGATATCCAATAAAACACTGGCCGCAGAGGTAGGCTTGGCTCCCTCTACCTGCTTTGAGCGCGTCAAACAACTCAAGCAGAATGGCGTCATCACAGGTGTTCACGCCGATATAGATCCCAAGGCGCTCGGCGTAGAGCTGGAGGCGATTTACTTTATTGAGCTGGCGAAACACTCACGGGAAGTGGTGGAAACATTTCAGGCAGAGCTAAAAGAGATCCCCGAGGTCCGCTCGGTCTATCTGGTGTCAGGGCAGTATGACTTCCTGGTTCATGTCGCAGTACGTGATACCCGTCATCTACGAGATCTGGCCCTGGATGCCTTTACCATACGACCGGAAGTGACGCGCATTGAGACCGTATTGGTATACGATCACATCAGGCAGTTTGGATTACCTCAGCAGTTACTCGAGAATGGACCTAAACAGCAGTAATTTTGGTGTTAATATTCTCCCAGAGAATAACAGTGGTTCGGTACAATAATCCTGAAGTCGATTGTAGGAGCGAACTTGTTCGCGAAGAATATGCCTCGGAGCCAATCGCGAACAAGTTCGCTCCTACAAGTGCAACTCTTTCTATCGAGACATTTTTCAGAATTACTGTGCGTAACCAAGTAGATAAAAAGATCGTCGTCGTAAGGAGAAGAGATGCTTAACCTCGCCTCAAATCTGGCCCGTAGCGCCTTTGTCACACCGAAAAAGGTCGCGATTAAGTTCGCCGACAAAAGCTTCACCTACGCCCAGTTGGATGCCTTGTCGAGCCAGATCGCCAATGGCCTCAAGTCTATTGGCATAGGACCGGGCGACAAGGTGGCACTTGGTTGCCCCAACCTCCCCTACTTCCCCATGGTCTATTATGGCATTCTGAAAGCCGGTGCAGTGGTCGTTCCTCTCAATGTTCTCCTCAAAGGGAGAGAGATCGCCTACCACCTGCAGGATTCAGAGGCTAAAGCCTATCTCTGCTTTGAAGGTTCAGAAGCCCTGCCAATGGGCGAAATGGGTTGGGAGGGATTCAATCAGAGCGAGGGGTGTGAGCACTTCTTTATGATTACCGCCGACCCGGCGGCAGCAGCCAAGATAGAGGGCGTCAAAACTCTTGGCACACTGATACATGGCCAACCGGCAACCACAGAGATCTGTGAAACCACCGCTGATGATACGGCGGTCATACTCTACACCTCAGGCACTACCGGCAAACCCAAAGGTGCGGAGTTAACACACTCCAACATCGCCATGAACACCTTTGTCAGTCAGGCATTGCTGCGCATCAATGCCGATGACAATCTGCTGATTGTGCTGCCCATGTTCCACAGCTTTGGTCAGGTGGTACAGATGAACACCAGCCTCCTGGTGGGCGCAACGATGGTTCTAATTCCCCGCTTTGAGCCCAATACCGTGCTCACAGCACTGCAGCAGGAGAAGATCACTGTCTTTGCCGGTGTACCCACCATGTACATCGGCCTGCTCTCGGTCGCCGATCAGAGTGAAGCTATTGCGGGGATTGGTAAACAACTGCGGGTAGCCGTATCGGGGGGTGCCTCTATGCCTGTCGAGATACTCAGGCAGTTCAGTGACAAATTTGATGTCCCAATTTTAGAAGGTTACGGGCTCTCCGAAACCAGCCCGGTAGCAACCTTCAATCATCTTGAGTACGAACGCATACCCGGCAGTGTCGGCAGGCCTGTTGCCGGTATCGAGGTGTGCATCATGGATGAAGAGGGCAATCGGCTTGCTACAGGGAAAGAGGGAGAGGTGGCCATTCGTGGACATAACATCATGAAGGGCTACTACAACAGCCCCGAGGAGACTGCCAAAGCAATGCATAAAAGTTGGTTCCGCACCGGTGATATCGGCAAACTGGACGAGCAGAGCTATCTTTACATTGTAGACCGGGTCAAAGACATGATTATCCGCGGCGGCTTCAACGTCTACCCGCGGGAGGTCGAGGAGACCATGATGGAGCACTCCGAGGTGTCGATGGTGGCTGTCATTGGTACGCCACACGAGACCCATGGTGAAGAGATCAAAGCTTTTGTCGTACCTACCCCCGATGCCAAGCAGGATGAGGCGTCTATGCGCGCCTGGTGCAAGGAGCGTATGGCTGACTACAAGTACCCACGGGAGATCAACTTTGTCGATAGCCTGCCGATGAGTGCCACCGGCAAGATATTGAAACGGGAGCTGCGCTGACATCTCAGATAAAGAAATCCAAAAGCGAGACGCAGAGAACGCTGAGGAGCACAGAGGCCGCAGAGAAAACCTTCTATCCACTGTATGTGAAAATCTGTGGCCGTGCTTGGCGTAGCCACACTGCAATACTGACAACTGACAACTGACAACTGACAACTGACAACTGACAACTGACAATAAAAGTCTACAGCCCTTGTAACCACCATGGCTACTCAAAGGCATCTAGCAACCTTATTACCTCAAGTTTCGGAGTTCATTAGCCCCCTCTCCCTGAGGGAGAAGGGACGGTCTATCCAAGCCTTTTACGTCATTTGAACTCCGAAACTTAAGTTATTACAACCTCAACCCCCCATCCAACTCCAGCACACGGCCGCTAAAGTAGTCATTACTGAAAATGTAGGTTACGGCATCCGCCAACTCATCCAGACGACCCGTGCGACCGAGAGGAACAGCGCCCACTACTCTGTCATAGGCCTCGGGCTTCATCGATGCCACCATGTCGGTCTCAAAGACACCGGGCGCGATGGCCGCAGCACGTATACCAAAACGGGCCAACTCCTTGGCCCAGGTAACCGTCAAGGCAGAGACTCCCGCCTTGGCGGCGGAATAGTTTGACTGCCCTATATTGCCGGCACTGCTGATACTGGAAATATTGATAATGGCACCTTGAGTCCCGCTCTCAATCATTCGAGTGGCCGCCTCCCGTCCACAGAGAAAGACCCCAGTAAGATTGACATCAATCACCGCCTGCCAGTCGCTAAGTGAAAGACGATCAGTCACCTTACCCTCTTTCGCCTTTACCATCAGGCCATCCCGCAAAATTCCAGCGTTGTTGACCAGCCCACAAATCGGCCCCAGATCATTCTCTATAGTGGCAAAAACAGCTTCCACCTCTGCCTCATCAGCCACGTTGGTAAGATAACCCCTGGCGGAACCACCAGCCTGGGCACAGGCTGCAACAACCTCGTCAAGGGCACTTTGGTCAAGGTCGATCAACGCCACCCTGGCACCTTGCCCGGCGAGAGAGAGCCCGGCCGCCCTTCCTAATCCACGAGCTCCACCAGTTACCACAAAAGTACTACTCTCGATCTTCACAACCACACTCCTTCGGTCTATTTATCACTGCTTTTTAGAGAACATAACTATTCAGCATAGCCTCATGATTTAACTCTGAGCACTTATTATCAGCTACTTGCAGAAAGAATATCTTTAGCAGGTATACCCAAGGGAACCAAGAGAGATATAACGTACGTGGATGCAGCGTCGTGGAAGGCAGGATGCTGGGGACGACTATGGATCTGTTTTTGCGATTCCTGAAACAAGTGCCTGATGATAAGTGCAGTATTCAACGGTATGCTGAGTTGTTATCGGAGAACAATATATCATGCGCACCGAAAAGGGTGAGGCGGGTATTGAACACTCCACTAAATTGAGAGGGTTTGTTAAAATATGATCTCTAGCCTGCATACTTTTTCGCGCAATCCAGAAATGCATCATTCATCTCTACAAATACCTCTGCAACCTCAGGATCAAAATGTTTACCGGCACCACTCCGTATAATATCCATTACCTCCTCATGGGGTACTGGCTCTTTGTATGGACGACGACTGATCAAGGCATCATAAACATCTGCCAATGCCATAATTCTCGCAGATAACGGGATTTGCTCCCCCTGTAACCCACGGGGATAGCCCGATCCGTCCCACTTCTCATGGTGCCCTCCCGCAATTTCACGGGCCACGTCGAGCATCTGCACCTCCCCCAGTCGCCCCTGTGCATCCTTAATAGTCGCCTCCCCAATGGCCGCGTGCTCTTTCATCTGATCAAACTCTTCCTTGGTCAAGCGGCCCGGTTTGAGAAGAATATTGTCGGAGATCGCCACTTTGCCTATATCGTGCAGAGGCGCCGAATGATAAATCAACTCAATATACTCCTCGGTAAGAATCGCTTCGTATTTCTCGCGCCTGGACAGAGCCTCACTCAATATGCGCACATACTCCTTGGTACGCTGAATATGGCCGCCGGTTTCAGGGTCTCGTCCCTCAGCCACGATACCCATCGCCTCAATGGTTGCCTCTTTTGATCTTTTGAGTTGCAGCGTTCTCTGGTCGACCAACTCCTCCAGGTGGTCACGGTATAGTTTCAACTCCAGCTGATTAAAGATACGTGACTTAACCAGCTCGGGAATCACCGGTTTAGTCAGATAGTCAACGGCACCCAGTTGCAGTCCCTTGGTCTCATCGGCAATCTCCCCCAGTGCGGTGACAAAAATAACGGGGATACCCGCAGTGACCTCATCATCTTTCAGGGCGATGCAGACCTCATAGCCATCCATGTCGGGCATCATAATGTCGAGCAGGATAATATCGGGCTGGGGCTCCCTATGTGCCAACTCCAGTGCCTTTTCACCATTTGTTGCGGCAATTATGGAGTAGTCATCCTTGAGAATATTCATCAGGAAGTGGATGTTCTCCGCCACATCATCGACGATAAGGACCTTCTGTTTAGTGCTCATGATTCATATCCATTAGCCTATCTCTCTTGCACACCCGTCATAGCTTGCTCTGCATTAATCTCTCTTGCATTGAGCGACTCAACTCCACCACACCATCACTATCGAAATTTGCCATCTTCTCTGATAGAGAGATTAGCTCCTCCTGGCATTCACTGCCCTGAAACTGTTCAATCATCGCAGTCAGAATATCCATAGCATGCGGCAGGTCACTGTCTAGCGTTGCCAGCAACTGTGATAGCTGGTCATTAAGCTGCTGCCGTTGCAACTCAGTGAGCACTGCTGGTTCGCTCTCTTCATTAGCCACGGGGCTATGCTCTGGAGCCGAAGCCTTTACCTCTTCACGAACATCGGAATATTTCTCCGTCGTCCTGTCCGGCCCCTCTGCATGTTCCAGCACCAGCTTGATCGTCACTCTGGTACCACGGCCCGCTTCACTGTCGATGCGAAGGCTTCCTCCCATCAACTCCAACAGCTTGCGACTCAGGGTTAGTCCAAGCCCCACCCCTCCCTGACGACGTGTGCGGAAATTTTCGATCTGGGCAAAGTCATGCTTCTTCAGCCACTCCGCGGATTCGCCCATACCGATACCGCTGTCCTCGATCCTGACTTCGACATTGTAGCGTCTATTGTTCTCTGGTTTTGAGGTAACAGCGATATTCACCCCACCTGACTCGGTAAACTTGATGGCGTTGTCAATAATGTGAATCAGCAGCTGCTGGATATGTTGCGCATCACCCTGCAACCACTGAGGAGATCCCTCCTGAAATTCGGTAGAAAGAGAGAGCCCCTTCTTCTGCGCTTTGTCCTGCATCAGCTCAACACTCTCCTGCACCACCTGGCGCAGCTGTAGTGGCGCAAGATTCAGCTCCATGGTCCCGGCATCGATCTGGGAGAAGTCAAGCATATGGTTGATCATGCTGTTGAGACGTTTACCCGCCTCGCTAATTCTCTGGACATGATCTCTTTGCAACGGTTTTAGCTCATCCTCATTAAGGATATGGCTCATTCCGATAATCGCGTTCAGGGGAGTGCGCAGCTCATGGCTGATATTGGCGATAAATGCCCCCTTGAAGGTGTTGGCCTGTTCTGCCCCCTCCTTCTCTACTCTTAGTGACTGCATACGCTTCTGATTGCGCCTAAAAAGTATCCAGGAGAGAAAGCTGATAATGAGCACCAAAGTATGAACGACTAGAGTATTGACGATGGTGTGATCACGGTTGTGGAGTATCTCCTCAACAGGGTGGGTAACACTAATACCACCACGTATATCACCCAACTTGTAGCCCTGCTCAGCGTGGCACTTGAGGCACCCCTTAGTGACCATCAGTGGAGCCATATAGTGATACTTGTGCTCATCATTGAGAAACTCACCTATCTTCTTTTCACCCAATTCAAAACGTTCGAGTGCCGCACGCTCCCAGGGGGTTGGGGCATTTTTTGGGCGAATAGGGTCAAGACTGGTGATATGGAACTGTACCCCCGTACTCTCCAGGGCAAGCTCACTCACCTGGCGCGTCATATAGGCGGGATTGATCTTGGTCAGTTTCACCCCATTTTTGGTAACCACATCGCGGTTAGGTACCTGAAGATAGGGATTTGGCTGGGTAGTCGTGGTAACAGGTACATAGACACCACCGTGCCTGGCATTCCAGCTTCGCGTCAGCACGATATGCTCAAACATCGTTCGCGCCTGGGAGCTGGATATCTCATCAGCGTGCGATTGGGCCAGGTAGATATTGATCATTGCGGATGTAACAATCACTACAAACCATAAGGTGATCAAAATTGGCCCAAACAGTTTGCCCACCTTAAACGCACTCATTCCCATTAGACCAACCGCTTCTCTAGTCGTTTAATCAATAGCTTGGCCGCACCGCTATCGAACTCTCCCATCCGCTCACTAATTTGTTTGATCAATTCGGCCCACTCACTCTCATCCGCCAGCACCATAAGCTCATCCTGTAGATGCTGCGCTACCATCAGGTCAGCATCAATGACCACCTCCAACTCAGCCAGCAGGGCAAGCATTTTGATCCTGTCTACGACCACATCACCGGCACTTCCCTCCCCCTCCTCTTCGGGGAGGATGGTGGCAATATCGTTAATCAGCTGTTGTAGCAGCTCCTCAAATCTTTGCAGTTGCTCCTCAGGGGGCTGCTCCTCTCTTTTGAGAAAGTCATCGATCTCGACAGCCACCTCAAACAGGCTATCGGCACCTATATTTCCGACCACCCCCTTAAAGGCGTGACAGAGCCCCTCTGCCTCCACAAGGTGCCCCTGTCCAATCAAATCACGCAAACCCTTGGCACTATTGGCATAGTGCTCATGGAAACGGAATAACATCTTTCGATAGGCCACTTCATTGCAGGCCATCCGCCTCAATCCCTGCAGCGTATCGATGCTCTCCATTGATTTCAGATCATCAGAGAGCATATTTGCTGAGCATGCATCAATAGTGGATATTTCACCCTCGTCTGAGCTCTCCCTGTTACCCAGCCACTCCTTCAGCAAGGTGATTAGTTGGGCTGGATCTATAGGCTTCGAGATGTAGTCACTCATCCCGGCACTGAGCGCGAGCTCTCTGTCCTCGACCATGGCCTGCGCGGTCAAGGCAATAATCGGCAGTGAGGCAAAGCGCTCCCCGCTCGGCTGCTCTGCCAAGGCACGAATACGCCGGGTGGCCTCATAGCCATCCATCACCGGCATCTGGATATCCATCAAGACCACATCGTAGCGGTGATGCTGGACTCGGGCGAGCGCCACCTTGCCGTTATGGGCGTGATCCACCTCCACATTGAGACTGGCCAGTAGCTCGGTTGCAAATTCACGGTTAACCTCATTATCTTCAACCAGCAGACACTTAGTGCCACGAAATGAGGTGATGCTCTCCTCTATGGTAATCTCGGAGTGAGGCTGGGGCCGTCTCTTGAACAGTCCCATATCGTGACCCAGCGCCGCCATGACGGCATCGAGAAGTGTGGAGGGACTAACCGGCTTGAGGAGAAAACCATCGACACCGGCCTGCTCTGCCACCCGTAATACCTCATCACGGCCATAGGAGGTGACCATAATCACCTTGGGCTTGGGCTGGATGGCTGCATCACGATGGATACGCACAGTCGCCTCATCACCATGCATTCCCGGCATCTTCCAATCCATCAGGACGATGTCATACCCCTTCTCATTTTCGGGTGACAGCAGTTCGGCAAGTGCCTCCTCTCCACTTTTTACCGTTCGCACCTCGAAGCTGAACTCCTCCATCATCTCTCTGTGAACCTCCCGTGCCACCTGATTGTCATCCACAATCAGCGCCCTCAATCCCTTCAGCTTGGGAAGCAACTCTGCGAGGAGACGACGGTGGCTCATCTCAACCTGGTGAGAGACACCTAAGGGCAGGGAGAAACAGAAAGTGGAACCCACGCCCAGTTCCGATTTATCAAGCCATATCTGACCACCCATCAGGCGAGATAACTGACTGCTAATCGCCAAACCCAGGCCTGTGCCACCATGGCGTCTGCTGATACTCTGATCAGCCTGGCAAAATTCACGAAATAGCTTCCCTTTCTGCTCGTCACTGATGCCCATGCCGCTGTCACGCACACAGAATTTCAGCACCACCTCATCTTCACCCAATGCCTCAGCGCCGATAGAGAGTTCTACCTCACCCTGCTCGGTAAACTTCACCCCATTGCCGCAGAGATTGATGAGGATCTGTCCCAGGCGTACTGGGTCGCCGACAAGCGTGTGAGGGAGATTGGTACTTTGGCGAACGAGAAACTCTATCCCACGCTGTTCAGCACGATGACCGACCACGTCGGTAAGTTGTTGCAAAACGGTTTCCAGTTCAAATTCCACATAGTCGACATCCAGCTCCCCCGACTCAATTCTTGAAAAATCGAGGATATCGTTAATGATGCCAAGGAGTGATTTTGCGGCGCTCTGCACCTTGTTCAGATAGTTGTATTGAACCGGATTGAGATCGGTCTTGAGGGTGAGATAGAGCATACCCAGGATGGCGTTCATCGGTGTGCGGATCTCATGACTCATACTCGCCAGAAAGTCTGACTTGGCACGATTTGCCTCCTGTGCCTCATCACGAGCCAACTTGAGCTCTGTCTCCATCCTGCTCAGGAGCATGATGGTCTGCTTCTGCAACCACGCCAGCCAGAACATTCCCAGTAGGGCGATGGTGATCAGTGCTGTCGTGGTGAGCGTGCTCTCCCGAAGCTTCGCGACCTGATTGACCTGATGAGTCAGAGAGCCAACCGCCCGGTCATTCGCCCGCAGATAACTTTCGGTATAGGCAGCAAGCACATCGAGCAGTCGAGTATGTATCATCAACAGCTGTTGAGCATCGACCGTTGCAGCACCCTCAATCTCCTCCTCCATCATATCGAGTGTGGCGAGCGCCTCGCTTGTCACCACTCCCGATTTTTCATCATCTGCCGGGATGTTTTTGTGAAACTGCTGTGTCAGCGAGTAAGCGACATCGAGTGCCAACAGCATATCTTCATGGCGCTCTGGCGACATCTCGACACGCAGTGCATCAAGGGTAGCCGCCAGGTTTGAGAGTGACTCAATGGTATTGGAGAGAGTGCGATGCTGTTGGAGTGTCTCCACAGGCAGACCTACTTCGATACGCTCCAGTGACAACCAAAGATAGCCACCACCCGCCACGATAATGGCAGCAAAAAAGGTGAAGATGACGCCAAAGAGTTGTAGTGGCTGGAAACGCATTAGCTATACCGATTAACCTATTTAACGGGGCAGGGACCACTGCTGGTAGGATCGGGTAACCAGCAGGATGCCTGGGTTGCATTGACAATTTCACGCAAGGTTCTTGCTTGCCTGTCGAGCACTACGCTCACCTCTCTCTCTCTTAAAACAATTCGGGAGAAGGCCCTTAGGTAGGCCAGATTAAATCGTTTCCCCTCGGCACCGAGTCCTATAGGCAGCAGTGCGACCACGCTATCCTTTGATGAAGCCTGCTCCCGCACTGCCCGCTCAATTGAGGCAACACCTGCAGGCAGGCTACCGGCTCCCTCGGTATCCACGACAGGGAAAAAACCAACACTCTTCAAGGTTATGAGCTGAACATCGGGGCGGGTCATATAGTCAATGAGCTCGAGTGAACGCGAAGCGTCCTCGACATCCTCGGGAAGCGCCAGGCCGGCAAGAACAAGCATATAGCCCCGCCCCATCGGACCGATAGGCGCGGGAAAGGCGACAAAATCATCAGGCCTCTGCTCAAAGGCAGACACCAGGCGTGCCGTATGGTCCCATGTCACCCATACCTCTTCGGAAAGCAGTGGCTCATCCATACTGTTATAGGTCACCGAGCTGGGGTTGACGTGTGACCAGAGTACCTTGAAATCTGACCACATTATCTTAGCCTCTGGAGAGCGGAACTGGCTCAATGTACTGCCGGTAAATGAGGGGTAGAGGTAGCCCTGGAAGAAGCGGTGCATCAGCCCCTTGGGGCCTGCAGGAAAACCCAGTTTGGGTGTGCCGGTCGCACGTTCCATGTTCAGAGCCCAGATCTGCAACTGCTCATAGCTCAGACTCTCGATTTTTGCACCCTTGGGTAGGTAATGCAGCGCCTTGCGGTTCGCTGCCATAATATAGGTCGCCTGCATCCAGGGGATATAGAGCTGTCTGTCACTCCCGAGTTTTCCCAGCTCGACAAAGTCAGGAATAAAGGAGCGCTTGCGAAAAAGGTCTGTGGCATCGACCGGAGTAAGCCCTCCCTCCAGATAGAGATGGCGAAGGTCGCCGTGCAGGACACCCAGAAGATCCGGCTTGAGCTTTCCATCCCCTTTGGCCAGTGCCAATTTCCTGAAGACGGTGGGATTATCGTAGGGCTGGAAGTCGACATTACCGGGAAACTCCTTGAGAATTACCCGACGCATCGTGTCGGCCTCATGGATGGGCGTCAGTTGTGTCGAGAGAAAAAGCAGGGAGCCATCATCCATACCCTTAGCAATCTGCTGCGCCGTGTTAGTTGCCTTTTTTTGTTCGGCTGCCGAGACAGATGGTAAAAGTGTCGCCACCAGGAGAGTTAATGTACAGAACAGTGCTGCCAGAAGAGCATGAAAACTCTGTTGATCTTCCCTCACACAAACCTGTGTCAGATTATTATCAATCCTCATAACTATTCCATCCTCTATACTGTTCCATCATTGATGGTTGCCATCGTTTCCAGATTCTATTTACCCAATCTCTCTATCAACTCCTGCATCACTATTTTGGCACCATCAACATCAAAACCATCCATGCATGCTGAGATATTTCCAACCCTTTCGGCCCATTCACTACCAGCACTCTGTTGTTTTAGTTCAGTGAGCTTGGACTCTGCTTCTGCCAAGTCCTCTTCAATAACCGACTGAAGCTGCTCGAGTGTTGAGAGCAGACTCTCTTTATCGACGATGACAGGTTCATCAGCTGTTGCAGATTTTGTCTCTGGCTGTATTGATGCAATCTCTTCAATAACCCGTTGTAGCTGCAACTCAAATTGATTTAATTCATCTTCATCCGGCACCAAATTCTGTTTCAGCTGTTTATCGATAGACGTCGTCGTTTTAAACAGTACATCTGCACCTATATTACCCGCCACTCCCTTGAAGGCATGACACTGGCGTTCCGCCTCTTTCAGCTTGCTCTGCCCAATGAGCGCTCGTATGGGCTGCACCGCATCAGCGTAGTGCACACGAAAACGTTCCAGTAATTTGAGATATGCATCAAGGTGTCCCCCAACGCGCTTCACGCCCATCGTGGTATCGATGGAGGTAAGTGACCCAATATCTCCAGCTGGCTGCGTGACCACCACCCTCTCTTCAACTTGCCGTTCTTCAGGGACTTTGACCCAGCGGGAGAGCGCAGCGGCAAATAACTCCGGATCGATGGGTTTGGAGACATAATCGTTCATCCCGGCCTCAAGCGTCTCCTCGCGGTCGCCGTCCATAGCCTGGGCCGTCATGGCGATAATAGGCACGTTGGCAAAACGGTCATCTTTAGCAGTGGATAGCTTTCTGATTTGACGGGTTGCCTCCAGGCCATCCATTTTCGGCATCTGGATATCCATCAGGATGGCGTCATAGGCAGCCTGCTTGACCTTCTCCACTCCCTCTTCGCCATCGACTGCCTCTATCACCTCGATCCCCATGGTGTGCAATAACTCCACAGCAAACTCGCGGTTGATCTCGTTGTCCTCCACCAGCAGCAGCCGCGCCCCACCAAGGAGCGGAAGTTCGGCCTTAACCACCGCCTCCTCGTGGAACAGCATCCCCTTCCCCAAGGCCGACATGATCGCATCGAGTAGCATCGAGGGAGATACCGGCTTGAGGAGGAAGCCTTCCATCCCCACTTTCTCGGCCGACTGCATCACCTCCTCGCGACCATAGGAGGTAATCATGATCATCTTTGGCTTGGGAGAGATATGTTTGCTCTGATGGATGGCAGCGGTCGCTTGGTCGCCCTTCATTCCCGGCATCTTCCAATCCATCAGAACAATATCGAAGGACTCTTCCGTCACCTCCAGATGGATCAACGCCTCTTCGCCGCTATTAACCGTCTCGATCTCGAAGTTAAAGCTCTTGAGCATCTCGGCCAGAATCTCGCACGAGGCCTCACTGTCATCCACGACCAATACCCTGAGGCCACTAACAACCGGCAACACCTTCTCCAGTAGTTGTTGTCGTTGCTCTTCTGCCGCTTTGGCATAGCCAAAATTTGCAGTGAAGCAGAAGATGGTCCCTTTACCTGGCTCACTCTGCTCGATCCAGCAGCGCCCCCCCATCAATTCTGCCAGCTTCAAACTGATGGAGAGTCCCAGGCCGGTCCCGCCATACTTGCGTGTAATAGTCTGATCGACCTGGGAAAACTTTTGGAACAACTTTCCCTGTTGCTCTCGGTTCAAACCAATTCCGGTATCTCGAACGCAGAACATCATTTGAACACTCTTTTCACCTTTCTCTATGCTCTGTACCGACACCTCTACCTCGCCCCTCTCGGTAAATTTGACGGCATTTGTACAGAGATTAGTGAGGATTTGACCGACACGAAGGCTATCGCCAATAAGTGAATAGGGCGCATCTGCACCATGGCGGATAAGGAACTCCAGTCCCTTCTCCTCGGCGCGATAACCCACTACATCAACCAACTGCTCCAGCACATTGTCGAGGCCAAATTCGGCCTGTTCGATCTCCAATTTACCCGCTTCTATCTTGGAGAAGTCGAGGATGTCGTTGATGATCCCCAGCAGTGAGTGGGCGGCGTTTTCCGTTTTTCTCAGGTAGTTGCGCTGGATATTGTTCAGCTCGGTCTTCTGTGCCAGATAGAGCATCCCGAGGATGGCATTCATCGGTGTGCGGATCTCGTGGGACATGTTGGCAAGAAAAAGGCTCTTGGTCTGAGTCGCCTCCTCGGCCTGCTCTTTCGCCAGATCCAGGTCCTCCATCATGCTAAGCATGACCGAGCGGGTCTCGGCAAGCTCATTGAGCCGTTTCTGTAGATCCTCTTCCACCCGTTTCCGTGCAGTGATATCGCGCACGATGGCCAGCAGTTGCTTTTTGCCATTAAGCGTTATGGCTGCCCCCTTGACCTCGGTAAAGAAGGTGGTGCCATCCTTACGTAGGTCGATGGTCTCCCCCGAAAAACTTCCGCTCTCGGCCAGATCCTTCAGGAAGCACTGAAACTCGTGATGGTACTCCGGCGTAATCAGCTGCGTGGCATGGAGACCGATGAACTCATCGTAGTCATAACCGTAAATCAGACAGGCCGCCGGGTTGGCCTGCACGAGGCTGCCATCGGTACCAATGACAAAAACGGCGTCTGTTATGGTGTCGAAGATCTCACGATGACGCTCTTCAGATTCACGCAGTGCCACCTCCATGGTTTTGAGTTCAGTTATATCCTGTACCGTACCTATGGAGCGTAGTGGATCACCCACCTCATTGAATTCGGTGTTGCAGATTTCGTGTACATACTTGATACGACCATCCCTCATTAACAGGCGGTGGATGATATCGTAGGGATGGCGTGTTTTTAGTGAACGGGTATAGGCCTCATTGACGGTATCTCTGTCATCGGGGTGGATCAGTTCAAGAAAGGCCTCATAGGATGCACCAAACTCAGACGGGGCGATATCGAATATCCGATAGATCTCGTTCGACCAAAACAGCTCGCCTGTCACCAAGTCGAGTCTCCAGTGACCCAGATGGGCGTTCTTCTGGGCCTCCTTGAGCATGCTTTCATTCTCAAGGAGACTTGAGTTAGCCTGCGTTAGAGCTGTCTCTGCCCTCTGGCGTTCAGTTATCTCCCTGGCCAGACGCCGGTTCCAGTAGGTGAAGGCGATCAGGAGCAGGGCAACGCCGGCCAACACCTGCCACAGCAGGGTCAAATCGAGACGCTTCTCCAGGGTGATACTCATCCACTTTTGATGAATGGCATTGCGCTCTTGCTCACTGATAATCGAAAAGGCCTTTTTCACACTCGACGCCAGCATCGGCTGCTGCCTATTGATGGCGATGGCGATGTTATGCCGGTAAGGCGTCTCCCCCCCTACTTTGATATTGGTGTAGCCGAGCTGGGAGAGGTGGTAGCTGGTCGTCAACACACTGTCGATGAAGGCGACCACCTGGCCAGAGGAGACCAGCTCCAGTCCCTCGACAATATCATTGACCAATGCCAGTTCGATCTGCGGATGGTTTTCGGCCATGGTTTCGGCAATCGCATAGGCCGATACCACGGCCACCCGCTTGCCGCTGAGCTTACCCAGGTTAGCCACATAGGGCGTATCCTCACCGGTAAAGACGACGATCGGCATGGAGAGATAGCTATCGGTAAAGTCGAGGTGTTGGCGGCGCTTCTCGGTGGGCACCGCCGCCAGCAGTAGATCGACCTTTCCCTCGCGGGCAAGGCTGAAGGTCTCATTCCAACTGTCGGTGGCAACCCTCTCAAAACGGATGCCGAGATAACGTTCAAGTAGATCCAGGTAGTCCCGGGTGATGCCCTGATGCACGCCATCCTCGTCGATAAACTCCACCGGAGCCCAGTCCTGATCGGCACCGATGCGTACCGTCGGCTGTGTATTGAGCCAGGCACGCTCCTCGGGGGTCAGTTGGAACTCGAGGGCGGCTGGCCGAGCGATATAGGGCGTATATTCCACATCCACCCACTTTTCATACAGAGTCTCCCGGCTTATGGCCGGGATAGAGGCCAGCGCCTTATCGATGATCCTGGCCAATTCGGGCCAGTCCCTGCGTACCGCAAAGCCTTGGTCCGCAAATTTAGTCGAGTAGGTGGAGGCAAATTTTAGGTTCCTCAGGCTATTTTGGCGGATGTGATAGTTGCTCACCTCAAATGATTCGACACAGGCCTCTGCATGACCATCGGCAACCGTCTGCAGACAGGCCAGCGCCGTATCGACAAACACCCCCTTGATATTGGGGTATTCGTGTACCAGCCGTTCGGTGAGCGCATAGTTTTTAACCAGGGCAACCGTGGCACCCTTCAAGTCACGCGGCGTACGAATTCGGGTATTGTCACCGCGGGTGACAATCACCGCCATTACCTGCATCGGGTGCTCGGTAAAGGAAAATAGCGGTGCGCGCTGCGGTGTGATGGCTGCGGTTGCAATGAGATCGATCTCACCGGTTTCACCGGCTGCCAGCACCTGTTCCCAGCTCAACCCCGGTACCACATCGAAGGTAACACCTAGCAGAGATTCGATCAGATGCAGGTAATCGAGCCCAAGCCCCTGGTAGCGGCCACCCGGTTCGCGAAAGGTGTAGGGTGGAAAATTGGGGTCGACACCCACCCGAATCAGTGGATGCGCCTGTAACCAGGCACGCTCCGCTACAGTAAGGGATTGCCTGAACCCCTCCTCATCAACGACCACCGCCATAGCGGACGTCTCGAGCGGTTGAGTAGCGGCTCCACTACTATAGAGCAGCAAAAGAGAGAGGATGAGTAATAGCGCCCTCATATAGCGGGCATACTTACTCCTGCTTAAGGCCAGGCTCACTCTCCCCCCTTCGGTTTTGGTTTCACGAGCTCGTGATAATCTGCCAGTACCTCTTGACTGCCACTCCACACCGACTTCGGATTGGAAGGAAACACGAGCAGGCTGTCCAGGGTCGGCATGCCCTTTGGGGCGGGCACATCGGTACGCGCGGGCATGATCCCCAGATGCTTGCTCATGAAAGTCTGTCCCGGTTTTGACAACACCCAATCGATAAAGGTCTGCGCCGCCTCGCAGGAGATGCAGTCCCGGCTCAGGGCGATGGGACTGGCAATTATGATCGTGCCATCGAGGGGGTAGAGATAGTCGATAGGCAGTTCGGCATAGAGGGCCTGCAGGCTGCGCACACTGAAGTCGATAACGATCCCGGCATGGAGTTCGCCGCTGGCGACCATCTCGGCCATATAGCGGTTATTCCTCACTACCGTAACATCGTTCTTTGCCAGCCCCTGCAGATAGTCACGCCCATAGCGCCGGTCCTGCACCAGCGTGGCGAGGGTATACATGGACGAACCGGAAACCTCCGGGTCGACAACACCGATGCGGCCTTTCCATTGTGGCTCGAGTAACGCCTTGTAACTGCTTGGCGGCTGGCTGACCTCCTGCGTGTTGTAGGCGACCACCATGTTCAATAGGCGGCTGCCGGTATAGTAGTGTTCGGCATCACGGAACAGTGGAAAGATCACCGACACCTCGGGCGAACGGTACTGGCGCAGCAGACCCTGCGCCTTGAGTTCCTCTGCATTGGAAAAGTCGGACACCCAGAGTACATCCGCGCCGACCTTGCCGGCCTCTGCCTCGTTTTTCACTTGCTTCATAATCTTCGAGGTACCGGTGCGGGTGAGCTCTATGGCAATGCCGGGATAGTGCTTTTCAAACTCCGTCTTGATGCTCTCGATCAGCTGCAAGGGCACGGAAGTATAGAGGCGCATCTGCTTGACTTCGGCGGGCGCTGTTGCCACCTCATCTGAATCCCTGCTGCAGGAGAACAGCAACGGGAGAACAAGCAACAGTACAAGTTTGTTGCGGCAGGCGGTCATCAGAAGGGTGCTGTTTTTTTGTCCATTCATCGCAAATACCCTCAAAATTTCATTTCCAGTTGCACGAGAAACTTGTCGTTATCCACAACAAACCCACCGCTATCCTCATCGTTGATGATAGTACTCAATCATCACCATGCCTCCTTTACTCACGACTCTATTCTTAATCTGATCACTGCATCATTCCACACTTTTGAATTTTGGCGCCTGCCCGAGCCTTCCCATTAGTCCATTGATCTCCTGTTTCAGGCTGATGATCTGCTTCTCACGCCCTACTGCCAGTCGGTTGAAACTTTCCAGCTCACCCATGTAGCGCTTCACCTTCTCCTCAGCACTGATGCGGGCGGACACATCGATGATGATACCCTCGAGCCACTCCACCTCCCCAGTATCAGAGAAGATGGCCGAGCCATGTTCTTCCACCCAGCATATTTCTTCATCAGCACGCACAATGCGATAGGTCAATTCATACGGTTCCCGCTGCCTCACCGCGGCCCGAACCTTGTCATCTACCAACTGCACATCCTCTGGATAGATGATGCTGGCGAAACTGCGTACCTTGTTATGGATAAAGTCGGTTACGGGATAGCCGGAGACCTCCAGTACCGCGTCACTGATGAAGTCTATGGTCCAGTCAGCATCGAGCACGCTGCGGTAGACCACTCCGGGACTGTTGCTAACCAAGGCACGGAACCGTTCCTCACTTTGACGAAGCTCAACCGTTCGCTCATCTACCAACTCTTCGAGATGTTCTCGATAGGTGATCAACTCTTTTTGGGCTAGTTTGCTTTCGGTAATATTTCGCGCAACACCCTCGACGGCAACCACCCTGCCCTGTTGATCAAAGACCGGCGACTCTTTGACCTCGAGCCAGTACCTCGAACCGTTTTTATGTAATATCTCCAACTCATAGGGTGGCTGCTCCTCACCCTGGATGGAGAGCTGTGAGTGGCGCTCTACCTCCTCGTTAGCAGGATCGTCGGTCAGGTACTCACTGTAGTGCAGCAGGAAATCTTTCGGCGTATAGCCAAGCATGATCTCAATTGATGGACTGAGATAGGTGAACACCCCATCCGTACCGTGGGCATAGAAGAAGTAGTAGTCCTGCACCGACTCAACCAACGCCCGATACTGAGCCTCACTCGTCCTGAGCGCTGTCGTTTTTCTGTTGACCACCCGATTGAGCTGCCAGTTCCAGAAAACGAGAAGGATGATAACGATGACGGCAGGAACAAGAATCTCCCGCAGTAACGTATAGTTAAACCCGCGCTCATAGGTTACGGCGATTCTGCGATTATAGATCTCGACACGTTCCTCTTCTGGAATGGCATCCAGTGCCTTCTGCATTAGCCCGGCGAGAACTGGCTGATCCTTGCGTACACCGATGGAGAGATCGATGCTATAGGGCGTCTTCCCAGTCACCTTGAGGCCGGTGATCCCTTCGCGCCCCATAATGTGAGTAATATTTGCCAGACTCCCGACAAAGGCGTACGCCTCACCATTTTGTACCGCCTGCAATCCCTCGATAATATTGTTCACCGATTGCAGTGCGATCTCCGGATGGTTCTCCATCAATATGTCGTGAGAGTCGTGGCCGGAGACCACCGTGACCGTTTTTTCCGCCAGTTCCTTCATTTCGCTGATGTAGGCGACACGCTGATCAGTCACAATCACGATAGGGAAGCTCAGATAGGGGCGGGTAAAGCGCAGATAGGCATCGCGCCGGGAGGTGCGCACAACGGCAGAGAGAAGCTCCAACTCCCCCTTCTTTGCAGCATCGGTGGTTACCTGCCAGCTTTGTGGCGCAGCCGGTTCAATAGTCACACCGAGGGTAGTGGCGATCAGCTCCATGTAGTCGGCACTCATGCCCTTGTAGCTCCCCTTCTTATCGGCGAACTCCACAGGTGCTGAGTCGATATCGTAGCCGAGACGAAGTACCGGGTTGCGGGCAAGCCACTCCTGCTCCTCGCTGGTCAGCTTGAGCCGCTGTACTGTCTCGGCAAACACCCGCCATTTTTCATTTAACTCCTGGACCTCATCCGGAGATACAGAGTTCAGCGCCTTCTGCATGATGTCCCGCAGGATCGGCCAATCTTTCCTTACACCGATGTAGTGGGGGACAAAACGGAAATCGCCCGCATCGGCGATCTCGCCGCCAAGCTTCAGGTTGGTCAGGTGGTGGGTGTCGATGTTGTACTGGCTGCTGGCGTAGGCATCGATCCAGGCATCGGCCTGACCGAACCGGACCGCCTTCAGGCCCTCGAGGGCGTTCTTAACGATAAGCTGCTTGATCTGCGGGTGCTGCTCCTGGATATATTTTGTCATCGTCCAGCCCTCGCCACTGGCCAGGGTCTTGCCGTAGAGCTGTTTCAGGCTGGTGATGTGTTCGTCACCCTGCCGTACTGCCGCCACGCTGGAGAGGGTGAAGAAGGGCTTGGTATAGTTCATGAACGCTTCGCGCTCTTTACTATAGTGGAGTGGGTGGATCAAATCGATCTCACCCTGCTTGAACTGTTCCATCAGCTTCGACCAGCTGGCGGAGACAAACTCAAACTGAACACCAAGCTTTTCTGACAGCAGACGCATGTAGTCGATGGCAAACCCGGTGGGTTTACCGGCAGTGGTGAAATCGTAGGGGGGCCAGTCCGGTTCATTGGAGACACGGATAACCGGGTGCGCCCTTAGCCAAGTGAGCTCCTCATCCGTCAGTTCAACCCTCTTTTCCGTCAGTTCGGCCTCAGCCATGGCAATCTCCGGGCGAGTCCAGCTGCCGAATATCGCCATCACCTCTTCATCGCTCAGCGACACCAATGCCTTGTCGAGAATGGAGGCCAGCTCGGGCCAGTCGTTTCGCACACCAAAACGCTGTTCCGACTGCCCCTTGGAGTAGAGGGTGGCGAAGCCGAGATTGGGCAGGCCGGCCTTGGTGATCAGATGGTGTGCCATACCGATGGCACCGATTGCTGCGTCCGCCTTGCCGGTAGAGACCGCCTCCAGCGCTTCGATCAGACTATCGACATAATAAGGCTGAATGTTCTCGATCTCCTCAAGAACGACCTTGGTTATTGAATACCCCTCAACCAGTGCCACCGTTCTACCCGCAAGCTGCTCTGGCCGGCTGAATACCGGCAAATCCTCATTTCGGGTGATGACATACTGGGCGAGCGAGACATAGGGGCGGGTGAACGAAAACCATCTTCTGCGCTCCGGACTCGCTACCAGAGTCGCGATAACATCGACTTCACGCTGCTGTGCCGCCGCATAGAGCTTCTTCCACTCCCCTTCGGGGTAGGCCTCAAGTTTTATTCCGGTCCTGCGGGCCACCTCCTTGGCAAAGTCGACGGCGATACCGACAAAATCACCTTGTGAGCTGCGGAAACTGTAGGGGGGGTAGTTCTCATCAAAGGCGATGCGAACGACCGGATGCGTCCTGATCCAGGCCAGTTCATCCGCAGACAGCTTGACCTTGGCCATCGACTTGCTATCAAGATCCGGGCGTGCCAACCACTTCTCCTCGAGACGTTGGAACTCTTCAACAGAGATGCTGTTGAGCGCCTTATCGAGAATACCCGTCAATATCGCCCAGTCCTTGCGTACCGCGAGCCGATAGCGCTGATCCCTCCCCCCCAGAGATTCGGTCATGCCGGTAATCCTCAGGTTGCTGAGGAAGAGGGCACGAATATGGTGGGTCGCTGTTGGCAATTCGGTGAGTGTGGCATCGGTTTGGCCGGTGGCAACCGACCTGATGGCCTCCAGATAACTGTCGAAATAGACCAGCTGTTTTTCAGGGACGACCTTTTTCACTGCATCGACCAGGGAGTCCTCTTTGACCACCGCCACACGTTGCCCTTTCAGGTCCTTCAGCTCATCGAGCCCGACAACATCATCCCGTGTGACAATGACGTTGACCACTTCTTTATAGGGCCGGGTGAACGCCAGGTAATTTTCCCGTTCCTGTGGGTATTTGAAGATGGTATGGATCAGATCCAGTTCCCTGTTCTCTGCCATCTTCAGCATATTGCTCCAAGTATCCTGCACGTACTCCAGCTCAACACTGAGCCGTTCCGCCAGAAGCTCGACCAGCTCTACCGAGTAACCGGCCGGCTTACCAGCGATGCGATAGTCAAACGGAGGATAATCAGCCTCACTGGAGACACGGATCAGCGGATGTTCCACCAGCCAGGCACGTTCCTCATCGGTGAGCCCCAACTCGACCGCCTTGAGCTCACCCACCCAGGTCTTGTGAATCCTTCTCACCTCCTCGCGGCTGATATCGGCCAGGGCACGATCAAGGATGTCTGCCAGAATTGGCCAGTCCTTACGCACCCCAATATTGAGCCTGACCGACGGCTTCTCCATCCGCCCCTGCACCATCAGGTTGTAGAGCAGTTCCTTCTCGATAAGGTACATCACCACTGCACGATTGCCGGCATAGGCGTCAGCCTCACCGCGCGAGACTGCACCCAGGGCCTCTGCTGTAGAGGGGTACTCACGGACCGTAACCTGCGGATAGTTGTTTCGGAAGAGGCGGGCGTTATAGTAGCCCTCCTCCAGGGCGATGGTGCGGCCGAAAAGGTCCTGGGCGGAGTCGAAATAGGGTCCATCCTTGCGACCGACATAGATGTGGGGAATGGTCAGGTAAGAGCGGGTAAATTCAAAAAACGCCTCACGCTCCTTCTTCGGCGTGATATCCATCAAGGCATCGAGCTCTCTGTTTTTGACCTTGCCGTAGCTCTCTTTGAAGGGGGCCGGCTCGATCACCAGCCGGCCACCGAGACGCTGATTGATGGCATTGATATAGTCGGCACCGATCCCTCTCGGCACACCATTTTGACTGACAAAATTGAGTGGCGGCCATGCATTCATAGCACCAACGTGTATGCGCGGGTGCTCATCCAACCACGCCCTCTCTTCGGGTGAGAGCCCTTGTGCAAAGCGCTCTGTGATCACCGACCCACCGTTGATGCGGGGAAAGGGGTTGATGATGCGCGAGCGCTCCTGCTGTGGAATAGCATCCAGCGCCTTCTGCAGGATATCGCGTAGGACAGGCCAATCCTTGCGCACACCGATGGCGTTTACAGAGGCGCTCTCCGAGATCTTGCCTTGTGCCTTGAGGTTGCTAATCAGCTCATTCTCAATGATATACATCGCCACAGCACGATTACCTATATAGGCATCTGTTTCACCTTTAGAGAGAGCATCGAGGGCATCACTGGTGGTGGTGAACTCCTTGACCGTGACCTGCGGGTACTCCTTTTTCAGTATCTTGACGATGAAGAATCCCCGCTCCACACCGACGGTCTTGCCGGCCAGGTCGGCAATAGATGCCTTATAGGTCTCATCCTTGTGGGTAAAGATGACATGGGGAACTTCGATATAGGGATTGGTGAAGTTGAAGAAGGGTTCTCGGTCTGGCCGGGGGGTGATATCCATCAACGCATCGAGGCGCTGCTCCTTTACCGCTTCATAGGTATCTTTCCAATGCCCAGGGACGATCTCGATTCGATTGCCGAGACGCTTGCTGAGGGAGTTGATGAACTCGACACCAATCCCCTGTGGCTGCCCCCGACTATCGACATAGTCCATCGGCGGCCAGGCGTTCATGATGCCTATGCGTATCTTTGGATGTTCTTCCAACCAGGCCCGTTCACTATCAGATAGATCAATGGTTATGGAAGGCTCTGCAGCAGCCGGAAGCACCATCAGCCAACTGATTAGAAAAAATAACGCAGTGATCACTTTTTGTTGTTGGTATCTCATAGAAGTATATTTGCGGCAGTGGCGGCCCAAGTTAGTTCTACTTATTACAGCTCACATTTGTAAAGTTTAGTCATTTATTTCAATAAATGTAGCCAAACGGCCTCAACTAGCCCCCACATTGCATAAAAAAACAAGGGGGGGGGGGGAACAAAAGACCATTCCTTCGGGAGACAATTAAGAGTAGCAGGGGTTGGAAGGGATTCCTGCTTTTCCCGCCGAGGGAATCTCTGAATAAGTCTGGACGAATTGAGTTGTGCTCAGGAGGCGCAAGATCAAGGCGAAGATCGCAGCTGAGGCTACCGCGTCCTGCTCTCGACCCTTACCTACGTCCATGTAGGTAATAGCAGACTATTAGCAAGATTTTCAACAAGAAAGCAGTGCTTTCGTTGATGGTATTCAGTGTAACTGAATACCATTGAGCAATAGCTCCTGAGTGCAAGGCAATCGTTCATGACTTGCTCAGAGGTTCTAGGCCCCTCTGCCGGAGATATAACGACACACTATTCAGTTATCAATGTTAAGGAGCTGCTATATGTGGCACAGAGGCTAAAAAAGCTGGCTGTCAAACATACGCTCATGACTTTACTTCGCACAATCGGCAATAAAAAAAGAGCTTCTGATAAAAAATCAGAAACCCTTTTTAGTTCAACAAGTTATATATATATATCGTAACTTGTCCGTTGTGTGGTAGCGGGGGCAGGATAGGTTCACTCCCTACGCTGATAATCCGCCTGAACATGCTAACGACTTAGAGACAAGCTTCTACTTCCTCAACCGGACATAACGATCACGTACTTTGCGCATGCCGTCAAAAATCGGGCTTGCAATACGATCGGGGAAGCCTCCAGGCAACTGCACTGAAACTTGGTCAATGGCATCATCGACAGAATCCATCATCTCAGCCAAGAGCATCTGTGCCGTCTTTACATTAAAGTCTGCCTGTTTAGCTGTACTGATGAAGTGTCGCGGCTGGAGATCTGCCCAGTGATAGTGGCGGTTTTTTCCAGTCAGCGCCATTGCCATCTTGATCTTTTGTACCTGCAACTGCTTTGACGCCAACAGCGGATGAGCAGACATGATGTCGTAGAGTGGGGTCGTCTGAAAACGTCCCCCCGCTCTAATAAACAGACTGAAATTTTTCCCATGCCCGTCTATCCCGGCCAACAACCAAAACAGGATCTGGCTTTTGAAAAACAGCACCCTGTCGTGCCTAGCCTCATGGGATTGCCGGAGGAAGCGCATGATTGCCTCTATGCCCGGCCCACCATCACTCTCATACTTGAGGTTGGGTGAAATACCAAGCGCCTGACACATATCTTCCTGGGGAAGGCGTATGATCCATCCATCACCGTAACGACGATCAAAACGCTCCACAACGAGCACCTTCACCTCATTAAAACTGACCACTTCAGTCTTGCATACAGGTAGATCGAAAGCATCAGCAATCTTCAGACAGAGCCACTCATTCTCACAACTTTCGCTCAGATCCATCCCTGAGTGTTCGATCACACCCATCGGCAGCTTAAGGATATGGGTAGTGGGTGTGGTACCCAGCGGACGGTGCCAGGCATTGTCCTTCCACAACAGTGCCGTTTTCTCCTGGGCACCGGCAATGGAGATACGGAAGTCATCACCATACTCCTCATGCATACCCAGGGGCGCGGCCCGGTAATTGTTCAACAACTGTGCAACCTGGAGATCGGACAGTGGTTCCCCCTCAATCCGACGCACATCCGGCGGGAGTTCATCACTCGGGACAATTTGTACAGCTCCCACACAATCCATTCCGATGGCTGCCAGCAGATCAAACGGATGTGATGTCATCGCCTTAAATCGCGTCTGGATCCGTTCACGTATCTGAGAGTTGTCGGGCAGGAGGTTGTCAAAATAGTTAAAGACAACCTCACCAATATAGGGTTGCCTGCGCAAGGGCATAGAGAGTGAAATCGGACGTGCCCCTTTTATCTCCAGCCAACTCGTGCTGTAAGTAAAGGAGAGTGCTCCAGCTGGGCTCTTGGTAAGCTCTCCGGCCTGGATACCGTTCATCCATACACCGAGTGAGCGACTCTTATTTACCACGGCTCGCTCCATCCTTCGTCACTCCCCTCCTCCACAGATTGACCTTTGGGGATAAGGTGTAGTTCGAGGTCGAGCGCAGAAATGAGGCGAAACAGAGTATCGAGGCGCACATTATTGGGTCTGGTCTCAAATTTGGAAACGGTATCCTGCCGGATGACGGTCTCTTCAGCAACGGCGGTTTGCGACAAGCCTCGCGCCTTACGTTGGTCCCGATAGTACGTCGCCAGATCTTTCGGTGAATGAATCAGCATGGTGGGCTTCTCCGTGACAGATGACACCTCAGTAATTTACACGCGATAACAGATAAATCTGAATATATACGATATCGCGTGTATCCGCAAATATATACGATATCGCGTGTATTTACCTACCTGTACCCATAACTCCCCCACAAACTAATCTGCAACCTTTTGGTAAAACATCCCTGCCACCTGATAGCCTTCCTCACGATAGGACAAGCACTAAGAGGGTATCAGCAAAAGTTTTCTTACAGGGTTGCCATCTGTCACTACGTGCCAGGCCTTACCATGATGAAATTGATGTGACTGCGAGGAAAACCAAAAGCACCGCACATGGAGAGAGGGATAAAAAAAGGCCTGGAACTCTGACTGAGTCCAGGCCTTTTAGATGTGGTAGCGGGGGCTCGCTTTGGTAACCTAATAAAATTCCCCGATTATGGCAGGTCACGCGTACTACTGAAGCGGTTAAAGTCTTTATATTCCCATACTAACAAGCCAAAGCTACTCTGCAAATAGGAAAGAACTTTTTCCATCCGCAGAAATCCAGTGACCTTGTAAGACGGCCCTGGTGTATTCAGTTAGATTCAAGTGAAAAAAGGAAGGAATCTCTCAATCCATCTGCACCGCTACACACTCTTAAAACTGCTAATACTCTCACGCACCAACATGAACCAAATTATCAGTTAAGCAATCACACTGTGAAGATAATGATGCTTTTATATGGTTACTACAGTTCTTTAATCTCATTTTCTATTAATTTGTATTTATCTTTTACTTCATCGCCAAAATAAAACTCTAATAAGTCTTTTTTAGTCAAGGTACCATCGGATAGAAACTTAGAAAGATACTTTTGGCTAAACTCCATAAGCATCAAACTTTTATCTAGTTGTAGTAATATTTTCTTATTGTTCTCAATATTCGACTGGACTAATTTCCTAATTGAAAACACTTCATTGATATCCTTAATTATTCTATTAATTAAAATACCTAATAAATCTTTATCTAGGTCAACTGGTCGGGAATTTATTGCAATGTCACGCGCAAGCATATAAGCGATAGAAAGATTGGAATAATCACCTTTTTGCGAATCAACAATAGCCACAAAACCGACGTCAGAAATATAACGAACATTTTCTACAAAATTCAAAATACTACTATCAACCCCAGAGATATCTAAAATAATAATACTTACTTTTCCATCTCTATTAGCCTGAGCTTCGATCAATTGGCTCCAAGCCGTATCAAATTTATTTGTGAAAACCTCCTTAGATTTAATATCACCTAATCGTATATTTTTATCAAATTTACATTCAATAACGATTTTTAAATCATCTCGTCCTTCGATAAAGCAAACAATATCTCCTGTCTTATTTTTAGATATTTTTCCTTCTGTATTACCAGTAAGCATTGCTTCATCAGATAGCTTATACTCTTTGAAGTATTGATTTAAATAATCGGATATTTCTTCTTCAGCATTTACACCTTTCATAGAAGACTTAAAAAATATCTCCTGCTTCATTTCGAAGATCATTTTCAAGCTTTCAAGCTCCGTGCCGAGCTCATTCGATGTTTTTGCCAAAAATGAGGATATCCTATCTTCCATAAGAGCGAGTACTCCAATGTAGATTGCACGCAATAGATTACTATCTCTATCAGAAGAAGGAAGATTATTGAAATATTCAAATACAACTGGATTATCAATCTCAAAATTACTTATTTCCACCCTCTCCTTCTTCTGTGATAATGACAAAATTCCCATAGATTTCTATACCTTACTGTACCTGTATACTCCTTTGATATCGGAAGCGAGGAATCTTCCATGAGAATCAGCCGCCATCATCGCATCATACATATTTTGTGGTACGTCAAAATATTGATATAATCCTCCGTTTAGAAACTCTACCTCTAAAGTCTCGCTGCCTTCATCGTAACCTATTGAAGCAATATTTGAAGATGAAACTGATTGTCTTTCCATTATTTTCTCCTGTCATTTCACTCGTTCAATTCTAGGGTTTTGTGCTCGCCAAGCTTCTGCTAACTCTTCATATTTTTTATTCTTTTCCATTACTATACCCCATCCACCAGGAACTTGGGACTCATCTTCTGATATTTCATCATAGATAATAGGATCTTGGCTATCCGGCCTTCTATTTTTAGGAGGGGCTATTATGGATGTGCGCATAGGGAGCTTTACAGCTTCTCCTAATATTATGGCTTCGCCAGTTTTTAAAGTCGGAAGCATATTTGTAAGCCCTTCCAAATTATCAGATAACGCAGAAGTTATATGTCCGCGATCCGAAGCATTTGCCAACCTAAGAGCAAAAAAAGTACCACACTGTGAAAGAATTGTTGAATTAATCTCAGAGGGTCTTTGGCTTACGATCATTGCTCCAATACCATATTTTCTTCCCTCCTTAACAATTCGCTGCACTACATTTGAGGCCATACTCTTCGATTCATTATTCAAATATAGGTGTGCTTCTTCCATAACCAACAGTAAAGGTCTGTTCCTTCCACCCTGTGATAAGTTTCTTGCCCAAAACAGCGCTTCATATATTATTCTCAGTAACGCTCCAATAATCGTATGAAGAATATCAACAGGAACCCCAGATAAATCTAGAATGGTGACAGGCTTTTCACTTCCTATCCAGTTTTTCAAAAGATCATCGAGATCATTTTTTACTTCACCATCATGTTTTGGCATCCAAGAACCTGGTTTAAAAATAAAATTATATCTAGGTATTCTCAGCTTAGAACCAAGTAAAGTTAGATTTTTACCTAAATTTGAAGAAGTTGGTAAGTAATTTATTTTTTCTGCATCACCTGCATCATTTTTTATCGTTCTAAATATAGGAGGAATACCATCATCAGGCATCCCTTTAAGTTCATTGCCATCCCCATCTACCTCATAAGCAATATTCTCGGAAGGAACATTACCCGCTATTTTATAATAGGTTCCAAAAGCTTCTGTAAAAAGCTCACTCCATAAATGGTGGATGCTAAATGGAATAGGCGAATCAACACTTAATGAATCAACACTAGCTCCTTTCTTTGGAAATTTCAGAAGAGAATCTATTTTGTATTTTTGTATCCTCTCAAGTACTAAATTTTTATCTTTCTCACTATTGAACTCTCCGAAACTTAGCTCGCATAATTCTTCAGAATTAAGAGCCCAAAATGGTATGTGAAGCTCTTTCTCAATGGAATTGCTCGCCTTGTCTGGGTTCACTTTGTAGATGGTTGCCTTATCCTTCAAAGCGTTACCATATTCCCCGTGTATATCCAAAATAAGTATCCTAGATGATGGATATCTACCTGTATCTGATAGTGCATTCATGATACTAGCAACAGTAGTTGATTTTCCTGAGCCTGTAGTCCCAACAACCGCGGAATGACGTGTTATAAGCTTATTAATATCAACCAATGCAGATATAGACTCTGCATTAGAGATATGCCCAAGCTTTACAAAGTATGGCTTATCGGGCTCACCATATATATTTTTTAATTCCTTTTCTGAAACTAAGTGAACTTCATCCCCAATCGTAGGGTACTGAGATAAACCCCTTTGAAATACTCCGCTACGCTGCCCTTCCCCTATAAGCTGTATCGTCATCCACCTATTACCACTAGGATTTTCTTCTTTTTTGTTATCAGGCACAGCACTCGCGCCTACTTGTGAAACCACACCATAGAGGTCAACAAAACCAATTGGTATTCTTACAAAACTTCCAATCTGACCAACTCTATACCCCTGCCCTTGGATATAAACAAAACCAGTTAAAGACTGCTTTGATAGAGAAAGCCGTACTGTGGAGCCACTAACATCTTCCACAGTACCCATATAGGTTTCCTTACTGCTCATGCCGAAGCTCCTCATGAACCCCAATCGTTCTTTTCAGAAAATCTGTAAATTTTGAAAAATCACCGAGTTTTATTGCCCTTTTATTAGGTACATTATCATCTGCATTATCCAAGCAATCAATAAATGCTTTTATATCACTATCGATATCTTCTTCACTATCAGGAATCTTCCATTCACCAACATTTGTACCAATTATTGCTTTATCAAAAGTCCAAATATTAAGATTATGTTGGTTCTTAGCCAGATCGTATGCCTTTGGATATCTTAGCTTACCATCTTCTTCATATTCACCATACATTAAGCCTAAAACCATAGCAGTGGGATTAGATTTCAATGCATTTACGATTGTTCCATTTAAATGGTCATCGCTAAAGGAATACCCAGACAGAATTAAAAAAGATGATTTTTCTCGAATAAATCTGTTTAGCTGATCAATCAATGCAAGATATGGCATCTTGCGACTTTCATCATACTTTAAATGGGATGGATATATGAGTTTGCTAGCGTATTTTTTTATTTCTGAAGATCGATAAACTTTTATGCGGCCTTGAAATTTTTCACTGTACCAATTAATTGAACCATGAACTTTCCATAACCGCGACCAATGCAAGGGTATCAAATTATCTTCTACTGCTTTCAAATCAAAGAAAGGCCGCCTTGAACCTACAAATCCATCAAAATATGGTATCTCCAAACTATCTAATGCTTGCTCCATAAGTAAATCATAGTTTGTGGTAAATATTTCAATAGGTGTTTTTCTATCTATCGATCTAATCCAGTTGGCCAACTTGTGATACGACGTCTCTGACTCGGGTAATAAAACATCAACTTTTTCTTTTACTTTTTCACAAACTAACTCATCAAGATTAATTAAGTCCTCTTCTTTCAACCCCCTAACTGTCCCACCTTTGGCAACCTCAAGTAATCCTCGTATAAAACTCAGTACATCTTCAACATTCTCTTGATTTTTACCTGATTTGGTTAATTCACTTAGCAATGTTTGATAGCTCGTATTCTCAAATAGCTCTTTATTGATATATAAAGAAAGATTTTTAACATCGGGGATTAGTGGCCATTTCCCATCCTCCATTTCAACCGATAAAGGACAACCAGCAGATAAAAAGCAACTGATAGGCTTACTATCTTGAGACAAAGATTGTCGAAGATATTGCAAGTGACGAACTGGATTATGGCTGGTTTCCATTATTTTTCTTCCTATATTTTTTAAATATAACTTTTTCTAATATCAGAAGGCATTTATCCACTGCACAGCATATTCATTTCTTTTCCTTCCATTAAGATATAGATAAGAACATCCTCAGTCTTGTCCGTTTTTTCTTTATTCCTCTTTGATCTTTGTTTATTGTTCATATGCACCTCCTTCGCAGGCAGCGATAACCTAGGCTACCCCTAACACCGTGGACACCTGACAATGTCAAAATTGAATGGGCTAGCCAAGCCCCTATTTACGAGCCAGCATGTTCATTGGAATAAGAAATGGACAACCTAATTCCAGATGGCCATAGCTACCCTCCTAATAGCAGACCAGATTCATGTCTACAATCTCATTGGCTCAGATACAGCAGATTTCAGCATCCTTTCTTGTATTTTCTGGTTTGATCACAAATATCCAGTAGTTATACCTTTCCATCCTTGTTATAGCCGGGAGCGATAACAAGATTTTCTACACCATAGAGTGCTTGCCGATTTTTAAGCCAGAGATGGTACTCTGGCCCATCTAGACCATGATCCTCGGAACAGTCCACGTTCCACCGCCTTAGGACATAACCGGCCACAGCTGCCCGAACATTGACATACAAGGTGCCATCAGTCATGTCGTATTCTTGTTTGATGGTTTCAGGAAACCGGAGGCGCGGATGTGGAACGATTTCCAGTTCGACAATGCGATTCCACTGGATATCGCTGTCTTTCTGTTCTTCTTCCTCAACCTTACTTTCTCCTACTAACCTAGGATCAGAAATTCGATTGATGACGAAATCGGTAAAACGGGATCGCCTACGATCGAAAGCTCGAACATGCCACCGCAAACCATTATCGACTAGAATAAAAGGGACGATTTTCCGGACCGTTTTGCCACTACTGAGTGAGCGATAGGTAATCTCTACTGGTTTCTTCTGGTGGATTGCCCGTGTCAGTACAGACAACGTGTTGAGTTGAGGCTTATTGAGCTGGGCTGGAGTCTCACAGGCAATATGTGCTTTGTGCGCTACCACAAAGTCATCGCCGAACCCGTGAACCAGTGCTGTCAACGCCTGATGGCTCGAGTAATCGAACAACGGGGTGAAAGGCTCAGATCGTGAATAGATCTTGGCCTTGGTGTTATATTCCAGGTTTTGTGAAGCCAGTTCCTTATATAACGTGATGTCACGAGTGGCAGCCGCAGCTTTAATACCAAAACGCCTTACAAGGTCATTTCGCCCAATAGTGCCAAGAAAATGAAGCCTAAAGTCGATGTGGGAAAGTCGCTCCTGCTGGCCTTGACTGATATCTCCAAGCCTACGAGACGCCATTACTCTATCTGGGTTGTGGGTTTTCGAACTTATCATGATTGCTTATGGTACTTAATAGAACACATTAAAGTCAATTTGATTGCTTGACATCATCATTATTATGATGATGTAATTCTATAATGATTAGCGTCAAAGCCATGTGATGAAGATTTATTCTCGGATAATGGCGATAATGTTTGCCACGAATTTACTTAAAACCATGGACAACGGAAGGGCTCGTCAGGCCACGGTCAAAGTTAAGTGTCAAGAACTATCCGCTGGACTAATGGAACATACTTTCTACCTTTTATAGAGTGTATAGATGGAACCTAGAGCCTTTCTCAACCTACTATCCAGGGAATGGGCACTCGTAGTCGAAGTTTTCGAAGCCTGCAAGAGCGGGCCTATTGATCATGGCTCTCTGCTTCAGCTAATAGATGCTCATAAGCGACCAAAGACTGATACCTACGCGCTGTTTGAGCGCCTGATAGACCTTGGTATTTTGGGGCAAACTCTCTCAGGTGAAACTCTTTATCAACTCGGTGGTCTAGCCGAGACAATCATCAGCCAACTGCTCCAAGAGCATCGCCTCGGCCTCTCCGAGAGCATTCAGGCCCACATCACTCATCTAGATGAGTTGAGCCAGCGACTCCTCCACTCCACCACCGAACACGACGCTCATGCGATTTCCAGCGGCACAAAGAAACTCTGGCAGCACACACAAGACATCAAGCACCAGATTCACAACAACCTTCAAGCAATAAGCAACATTGTTGCAGCGGCAAAAAAGCAGGAAACCAATAAGCCTCTTCGCCAGAGGTATGCCGATGTCATAGACGCCTGGGAACAGTACATCACGCCAATGGGCGAGATGATCGAGGCTCACGGTGCCTTTGACACCATTATCGATAGCGCCATTGGGAGAATGGGCCAAGCCATTAATAACCTGGATTCAGCCGGTGCATTAATCTCTGAAATCTCCAATATCCGCAGTGTGCTTCAGATGCTGAATGATATGCGATGGAACATCTTGCGAAATTTTCAAGTGGCCCGCGATGTACTGAAACCGCTTTACGAAGTAGCTAGGCTGAATTCGAAAGTTACGAGAGGCGCATCCATCGTGCTGGACGACCTCCAAAAAGGTCGCGTCAAGGATGTACAAAAATACGCAACACTGCCGATCTACCGCCGCCCGAGAATCTCAATGGTTTCTCCGAACAATACTCTCCTCGCTTACTACTTCGGCGTCAAAGAAGTTGAAGAACGGCCAGCACCCAAGGTCGCTACTCCCGCTCCAGAAGATCGCAAAGCTACTGTTAGAACGCCGCCGTTGAATATCAATACAGTACTCAAACAACTGAAAACTGACTTACCCATCGACGACATGATGGATTGGACCATAGATCACTTCCCTGAGCATACTACTGACAAGATTCTCGATATCGTGTTGCTTGCCTATTCCCAGTCAACCCTTTCAGTTGAACGGGGTATGAGGCAGGCATATCAAACAGCCACCCACCGAATTGAGGGACCGTCGCTAGCTGTGGAGAGCACCAATGTATAACTATTCTTCAACTTTTCCTTCTGCCATGAGCGAGGTCTTCGCAAAACTCTCCAGCGGATACCATATCTGCATTGAGGATGGCGATATCTACAGAAGCCTTACGGAAAACGCTGACTACTATAGAAGCCTGTTCGACATTCTGGGCTACAGGCTTTCGGATGGTGTAGACAGCATCTTCTATTTCCTGCCTGCGGACGAGAAGATCAGCGAACTCAGCAAGCGATTCACTGCCTTCATGGCCATTATGTATGACTGGCTAGCCGATAAAGGCAAAGAGCCCGTCACATCGCTGACCGAGGAGCACTTCTATCTCAATCAACTGCCGCACCTAACCGTCGAGCAGTACAAGAAGGTCATGGGCCAGCTCGACGTTAGTGACGAGAAGGAACTCCTGAAGATTGTGAACGGGTTACAGAAGCATGGTTTCCTTATACTTGTTGATGGCAGCCTAATCAAGTTCAGAAAGACCGTATCTAGATTTGTGGTCATGTTCACGGAGGTGGCTGACCGGGAGAACACGCAGCACGATAAAAGGGAATCCAATGACTAATATATTTTATGGTATCCGCCGACTGCTATTATTAAATACGGCCAGCTACTCTCTCGGTGATTTTCCTCTGGATAGGCCGCTTTCGATTTCTGCGCCAAACAACCGTGGCAAATCCACCGCAATCAACGCCCTCCAGTTTCCATTTCTCAGCAACATGAATGACATGTCGTTCCCTCGCAGTAATGAGGACACGCGGAAGTACTATTTTCCGTACGACAACAGTTACGTCGTATCCGAGATTGTCACGGAGACTGGTACTTACATTGTTGGCGCAGCAGGTAAAGGACAGGCTTCTGGCTACGACTACCGGTTATTCGCTTACCAGTCTAAGCTGGATATCAGCGATTTCCTTGTTAGTGATGGCGAAACAGAGGAAAAGCAGGTACGCAACTACAAGGAACTTGTCGCACACCTCGCCAAGCGTGGCATCTGGGTGAAATCGCTTCACCCGAAGCAAATGCGCGATGTTTTGATGGGTAAGACTATCACGCTTCCGAATGACGAGAAGTTTACTATTGGCGTATTCCGACTGAGGACCATGACTGACGAAAACTATCGGCTATTCATCCGCGTGTTTAAGAATCTACTGCATATGAACAACGTCAATCTCGATGAGATAAAGCGTCTGTTGATTGATGTGCTGCTTCCCGGTGAAGGATCGACGGCTGTCGATTTCATGGCAAGATACCGCATCCTGAATGAGGAAGTGGAGAGTGCGAAAGGCAGGGCTGATACTGCAATCAAGATCACGTCTGATGTAAAGAAGTTAGCTGAAGCCAAGGTGTCCCGCGATGAAGCCTACGGCATCCTGAGGACGCTCTTTTCTCCTATTACAACCGCTTACGAGAGAGATCGAGAAAGACGTGAAAAAGAGATTCAGGAGATTGAGCACGAAATATTGTCTATCAAGCCGCGAATGCATGACCTCAAGGTGTCACAGACCCCACTTCAGGATTCAATTCAAGAGTTCGCTATTAAGGAAAACGAGCTTAAGATTCAACTTGACGTTATCGAAGAGGGTGAGGCGAAGTTTATCCTGTATGGCTTGGTAGACCATATTCACCAACAAATCGCTACGATGCAGGCCAAAGTTGAGCAACTGGTTGGAGAGCTTCAGCGCACCCACCCTGAGGACATCAAGGGCATACGATCTGATCTAAAGGCCATCAACCAGCAAGAAAAAGACATCATTGCCAGGATGTCATCCATCGACAACAACCTACTTTTTGTCCTAACTGAGCACTTTGGTGAAGCGCAAATCCAGACCATCGCAAAGCTGCTCAACAGAGACTTGCTCTCATCGCTGCCGATTGGCGAGGGCGGCGTTACTGTGCTGGACGAGGAGCAATTTATTGAGCATATCAGTGGGGCACTATCCTACTGCAAGGGTGGCTATTACGACGATGGCCAAGTAAAGGTAAACCTCGAAAAACTCCAATCAATCGATATCGATGACTATTTCAACTACGACACGATTCAAGAAAGCCTGACTCGCCTTGAGAAACGCAGGACTGAGCTTGAGCGTGATTTAGCAGTGGCACTTGACTACAAAGGGATGGAGCAATCCAAGAAGGACCTGCTCACCAAAATCAAAGAAGAGGAACAAAATCTCACTGAGTACAAGGTATTCCTTGAAGCCAGGAAGGGAAAAGCGGTACTTGAAGACACCCTCGCAAGCGGCACTTCCGATCTGAAGGCAGCAAAAAAAGAGCTTGGTGGCATCACTGACAAGCTACTCAAACTCAGCGAGGAAAAGCAATTTTTGGCAGCCAACAAGACCTCAAAGGAAACTGGCCTGGTATCACTAGTTTCAAAGTATGCCCAGGTTATTCCTATCCCAAGCGCGGAACCTATGGGGACAGAGCCTAGTCACAGGCTACCTACTGCGCTTGAAGACATGATCGACACTTATCTTCTTGCGCTTGAGGCTAGACGCTCGGCCAAAGAACAAATAGAACAGCGTCTCGCCATTATTGAGGGAAAGAATGGCCTACGTTTCACCAGTGGCCAGGGTGAAGACACCACGATACGTGAGCTAGTTGAGGCTATCGAGGGTACAGACGAGTACATCAAGCAGCAGGAGAATTGCCAGAAAGCGGTTAGCCAGGAAATCGGGGCTCTACTGAAGGGTCTTACGGACCGCTTCGATGCCTTTGTGCATGAAATAAGGCGTTTCAACCGCCAGATGAATTCACGCAAAATATCAAACATCAACCGCATTGAGTTCGTTGTTGATGGAAACAACGATATCCTCCGGGCCGTTAAGGAGATTGTTGACCAAGACTCTATATTTAGTGAACCGGAGAGCGTGCACCGTGCGGTCAAGCAACTTGATGACCTTATTACGAGAAAGAACGTCAAGCTCTCCCTTGAGTGCCTATTTAACATGGGTATCGAGGTCGAACTAGAGGATGGCAAGGTCACCGGTAGTTTCAATGACGCCAACATCCAGTCCACAGGCACCGGACTAACCGTCAAGGTCATCCTCAACGTCATGCTGCTCAACCGCCTGCTCTTTATCAAGGATGGTCAAGTCGTCAATATTCCAATCTACATTGATGAGGCCGGTCAAATCGATCCAGCTAACCAGCAGACGTTGATCGACCAGTGTTTGCCTGCTGGATTCGTTCCTGTGTTCGCCTCTGTGGAGGCCCAAGCTACGGCGGATTACTGGATTGGCTTGAATGAGGTCGGTGGACGCATCTACGTCGATCAGGAAGACTGGTTCCGCCTGTCCAAAATAGAAGAGACTTCCGAGGAACAAGCTGATGCTTAATGCCTCACGGCAGTGGCTAATTCGTCTACTTGAGGTCGGCTCGCTGCCCGCGTCCAGCGTACCAAGAGCAGCCAAGGCAGATATATCCAACATCCACAGTGCTGGATTAATCAAGTGGGAGAAATCTGGTGCTGGTGCGAAGTATTCGATTGCTGATGAAGCAGCTGTTTTCAGCCTGTTACAGTCCACCGGATACGAGGGTGACGTGGAGGGTCTAACACCAAAGGCCAAGGCAGTCGCCTTGCATGGCGATGCACATAAGGGACGAGATGACGCCCTGCTGCTTACCATGTCTACAGCAGTTAATGCTATATGGACGGATGGCCGTCATACCCTCGACGTCTTAGATCATGTTACCAAGTTTGATATCACATCCCTCATTGTCAGGCCTGGTGACCGATGGCACACCAAACAGCCCGTGGGCCTAGTCGAAAACCTGGACCTCGTGTTGTACGGAAAGAAATATTTTGAAAAGATCGGCTTCCAAGGTAGTGTTCTTTACTACAGTGGTTGGCTATCCAAAGCACTTCTAGACTGGCTTACAGAATCGAGGCGTGCCCCCTCCTACGTGATATTCGCCGACTACGACTTAGTTGGGATCAAGAACTACCTGCTAGCCAAAGCCAGGCTTGGTGACTCGCTCAGCGTTTACATTCCAGAGAATTTGCCAGAATTGCTAAGACGATTTGGGAACCCTGATAAGCTCAAATCAAAATCCAATCGCACTCTGATTGAGTCCTCAGAAGATCCCGACGTGATATTTTTGTATCAAGCACTATTAGAATCAGGCTGTGGATTAGATCAAGAGAGTTTACTTTTACTTTGAGCACACATCTTTGGTGCTAAAGCAAAAAGTATTATCTTCTTGACACCTATATGTAGTTATCCATTTACCTACTCAGGTAAGGCAAAATGTTGGTTAAATTCTTTTCCTTGTCATAAAAGATGCGTCTGTGAAATCTTATTAAATCTTCTCCAGTAGGTTCGTGCTATTTCACCCTACTGTACTAAGATAGGATATATCGGCTTGTCTATGCAGATTAATAGATGATGCAAGCTAGTGATATGGGAAACTACCTCATCTGACGAAACCCCTTTCCACAGGCAATCTAAACTTGGTTCGTGTTCTTTACTTTGAGGACGACCATCTAATAAATTACGGTTTTTTAGGTGATCTAAAAACGGTGTTATCCCAGCACTGGTGCAGGTTAAGCATTAGTTCGAGTAATTTCTTAAATGTGATTATTTTTTCTTATCAGTGGACTCAATTTCCTTTTTTCTTTCCTTGAGATCAACCTGTAGTACAAGCACCCACAAAAGAATTCACTGGGTAGCTAAACCACTCGTGACAAACTGCTCTATTTAGACCTGGATACATCCAGAACAAACACATCAATATGCCCCGTGAGTTCTTGCGGAAGGCTTGCCTTGATGCTGCTTTGTAGCTCCTGAGCACTTCCGATGCGGTGTCTTTTCCGTCCAGCGACCTTTTCGTCTGCGCCAAACCAGATTACGAGGAATATGCCCTGTTGTTCTGCATCTGGGTGGATGGAGTAGCGTTCATGCAGTTGAGTTGAAGCGGCTGTGTATAGCTCTCCATGCCACTGCCCTTTGACCTCTGTAACAAGCAATCGTCTTTTGCCGCCAATCATCTTGGCCACCGTGAAATCACTCCGTTTGGCGGCCTTTAGCTGATGCTCTGGTGTCACTGAGATGCCTTGCGGCTCAAGCCTCAGATTAAGACGCTCTGCAATTATCTCAGTAGATCGTACTTCGCCCAGCCTCTCACCTTTCTCATAAAAGCGATCAGCGGAGTTAAACTCTCCACCATCAATGGCTTTCTGGAAGTCTTCAAGCTCTTGAATCACGAGTTGTCGCAGACCTTCCACAGTAACCACTGCATCGCAGTCCAGTCGATTTGTGATTTCCTGTGGTGTCGGCGGTTCGAAGTCCTTTAGTGCTTTCTTTCTGACTTGACTGGCATGAATGCTCTTTAAGTCGTTGTGCAGATCAGCGAAACGCGATTCGGATAGAAGCCGGTCGAGGACAGGAATAGCATCATCAGGATCATCTGAATTAATTGACCAAATAACTTCGGTCAAGAAGCGGTATGCGTTCTCTTCTTTGGGACTTCCAGTTCCCCAATGGCTTGGCAGGTCTACTTTAGGCCACTTGTCGATGAAGCCATCTAGAATGGCTTCTACCTTGCTGGATGTGAACTTGGGCCAATAGGTATGATCACCACGGCTTATTTGCCCAGAACGTTCGTAAAGTACAAGCACAGTGTTTCTGTCGGCTTTGAGCCAGTCCCAGTATGCCTCAGGTGCACCGTCGAGAAAGTACCATGCACGCACTAACCAGAAAGTACGCTTTTGTTTGATACCTTCATTTTCGGTCAGGTTGGGCCAGTCGGACATGAGTTCTTCGCAACGCTCTGCAATGATTTCTTTCAAGTCATCTCGATCTCCATATTGAGCAGCAATCTCGAAAAGTGTATCCAGTGGATAAAAAGCCAATTCAGGAAAACGCCTAAGCCATTCAATTGATAGCGCAGAGCGCAAATGGCTGAAGACCTCATCGTTACGCAATAACCAAAGTTCAGGATGATTGCACTCCGACTGAGCCAGTTGTGGTTCAAGGTACTGCCGCAGAAAATTCTCGGCACTCGCAGCATCTGTAAAAACGAGGCGGTCAATTTCTCTCTTTAGTACATCGCGCTCTTCTTTTGAAACTTCTCTGTAGCCCATGTGAATGTGAGTTCGTAGCGCTTCCAGGAGCTTGAGACTAACGCTTTCCAGATTGCCTTTTGCGCGCATGATCTCCAAGCAAGCTGCATAAAGAATCGTCTCCGAATGTTGATACTGCGAGGCGCACTGTAATTCAGCGAGCTTGAGCAGATCGGGGATGTGCGGAGTTATAAAATCGAGGCAGTTTCTGAGCGCATTCCGAACGAGCGCCTCATCGCCAAACTCATGCTCAATTTTATCTGGGTTGTTAAGTACAAGTTTCGCAAAGCGAGTCAAAGTCCCCCAATGGCGACCACCTTCGACAAGTTCCTGGTTGTCTTGAACATACTGGATGTTCGCTGCACGGATTTTGTCTTGCTTCCTACGGCGGCGCTCCATCCTTCTGGTATGCCTAACACGCGAAACACGGTTTCTTTGTTCATATTGCGCTGTAGCCCTATCAATCTTGGCCCACTCTCGCATGAATAAGGGTTTTTCCAGTGCTTGTTCACGCATGTGACGCCGCAAGTCATTTGGGCCTTGCTCTTCCTTACTTCTATAGTACTGATGTCTAGCAATGAAACTCACCCACAAAATCAGGTTATCTGTCTCAAATGCCAGATCGACGACAAATTTGTAGTCATCAGCACGAAAATTAAGTCCGGAGTGAGAGTGCCAATCGAACTTATCAAGTCGGGCCTTGAGAATCTCGTCACTGTCAGTCAGTTTTCCGAATACATGAGCGATAATACCATGACGCAGGCCATCATCCTTTTGAAGCACCTGAACCGCCTTGCTTTGGTCTGTTCCTTTACGCTCATGAAAGTTCAGGTTTCCGACCCATTGATTAATACGTAGTGGATCAAAGGGAGGCATTGCCAATTCAAAGTAATGGTCCAACATTGATCCGACTATTTTGCTTATACCGTATCGGCAGTCACATTCATAAGGCTTCTTTTCGCATATACACGCTAGGTCTTTGGTCAATTCATCTAAGAGCCACTCAATCGTCGCCATATCTAGCTTGTCTATGAAAAGCTTTACGAAGTAGCGTTCACCTATTGTGCGCTCATATAGCTCTTGGTGGCTTGGGTAAAGGGTTGTACAAACCCGAAAGAAGTCTGCAAGATAAGATCGCTCAAATGTTTCCGAGCCTAGTGTTTCTATGGCCTCTGCGGCAATATGGAGTGAAGTATTACTGGCCTCGGAAATAAGAACGTCCAAGTCAGAGCGATAGTCATCACCAGCGATGTCGAGCAAACATCTATTTGCCAAAAAGCGAGTATTCTTGCTTTCTTCCGGCAATAAAGTAAGTTGGCGTAATTCATCTTTCAACTGCTCAATTGCTATTGATCCTGCTAAGAGTTCAAGGATTAGATCACGCAAGTGCCCTTCACTTCCAGTTGCGAGAAGAGGTTTGATCACCTCCAGAACGTCTTGAGTAAAGAACCCTGCAACACTGAAACGGCGCGAGAAATCCCCCCTTCGAAAGTAGGGATTTTGTGTCTCAATTTGTTTTAGCCGATTTACAAGCAGGCGCTTTGACGAATACTCAAGCTGGGAAGGATCACCGTTTGCTAGCACTGCATAAGGATCAAGTTCAATGGCAGACTCCTCTATAGGTTTGTTGCCTAGCGCTGCCATCCAGCCAACCAGCCCCCGCAGTTCATCCCGCACTGTGGAGTTTGGTGCGATAATAGGTAAACACTTGGGTAGTGTTAGAGGGTCAGCTTGGTCTGCGATCCGCTTGGTGAGATAGTTCGCTGCGCAGTATTCAGCGACAATCTTGTGAACCGGGCGATGCTGGTCCGCACTATCGCCTGGTTTGAAAAGACGAGTTGCCAGAATACTGTCAGCCTCAGTGCCACCAATAGATAGTGACGCCAGTAATGGATACATCCGATTTTCTACGGCTTCGCTTGTACAGACACCTTCTGCACCAGACAATAAAAGCTTGGTGAAAACTTCTGATGCCATCTCAACTTTTTGAGTGGCTGACAGTGTCTGGTTGCTTCTTGTTATATTGGGATTTGCCTCCTTCGCTAGGCGTTCGACCGCTTGCGCAAAGATTGAACGCTTATCGGTGAAATGCCTTTCGCTCTCTAGATAGGCATCAGCAAACAATTTCAGAAACTGGGGATTTGGGAGAAGCGTATCCAAATCAAAACGAGCAACCTCAGTTTGAAACGCTTCAAAATCCTCTCTAGATACATGATGATCAAAGATAGACTTCTGTTCCGCCTCATCAAACTCGCATAGTCTAACCACCAGAGGTGGGTGCCCGATAAAATCGTTATATTCCTTTGTGGCTGCGTTATCCCACTCACTGGATCGGCTAGAAATGAAGACATGTGTAGGATTTGCCCTTCTAGCTTTAGCGAGAAGCATATGAATACCCGTTTGGTCGACTTTTGCCAACTCATCAAAAGCATCGATCACAAGTGGGGAGTTCTCTGTATCTGGCCCCATATGCGCGAACATATTTGCAGTTATGGCAGAAGTACCCAACTGCTGGGCAAGACTCCCCATAAGTTCAGTTTTACCACCGCCGGGTTCGGCCAATACAACTACGTAATTAGAAGCAGCGAGTAACTCCGTTTCAGTGTATGTTTGGTCATTACATGAGACGCTGCGCGGAAGGTAGAACATTGAATTCATAGACAAAACATATGATTTATTGAACTGCCTCAGATATCTTGGAGACTCATTTCCATGAGCCAGAAAGGCCAACCTGACTCCTTGTCCTTGATATAGTACCCTATTTCCCACTAAATTCCAGGAGATGTTAAGTTTTAACATTACAAAACCGGTCAAAAATACAGGCACTTACCGGCAAAAAGCGGCCTGTTATAGGTTACTGATATACCGTCAGGTTTTATACACTCGACCTAATTCGCTTAATACGACTGAACTGCTGTTTTCGAGATAAAACTGATCTAAACAAGCTCTCAGTTGACCTTGATGATAATAGGAATATACTCATTGTATCGAGCAAATCAGTTTCCGTTTTGCTCATTTTTTATAATGTGACAAGGATGTGATTAATTCTAATAAAAGCTTCACGTTATCTAACACCTTCAATTCCAGATCATCTAACTATACGGACCGATAGGTTCTGTATAGTAGCTGTTATGCCTAAAGAAGAGATACATATGGATTGCGATGTATACAAAGTAGTTAATTACAAAGCTGCATACCTTTTTGTGCTTTCGGGAACTGATGTTACTAGTGCGTTACCAGACAAGATTATTGAGAACCTTGGCCATCTTGAATATTTTAAGGCAGTTAGCTTCGATGAGAATTCACCACTAATAGCAGCAAACCCAAAAGACGTTATTGATAACATTGCTAAGCATGGTTTTCATATCCAAGGTGCAGAAATACAAATTAAAGTGGAGGAAGTATCTGAGGCAGGCGCGGCAATTGGTGGCGGCATCTTAGCGGCTAGTTTAGGTCTCGGTCCAGTTGGTGCATTAGTTGGTGCACTTGCGGGATATTGGTTGGCTAATGCATCTAAGGATGGGGGAAGAAATGACTCCTGACATCCTTAGCAACATTATAAAATATGGGCCAGTTATATGTGGTTTGTTATCATTTTTTTCATTGGTAGCAATAAACTACAAAAAGAATCGAAAAAACAACCTTGGAGATCTGCTAGTAGTGGGCTTGGCTGGAAGTTCAGTACCAACTGGTTTACTTCTCATATATGGTGCATTCGACGGTTCTGTAATCCCTAAGCTTTCTGATGCAGGAATATATATTGCGTTCGCAGGCGCTGCGTTACTAATTATTTTCGGTCAAACGTTCAAAGAAAAGGCATAACGAAACGGTAAACCACGCTTGTAACTCGCTTTGATGCTCAGATCGTTCGAACCAGTTACCACGCATTAGCTTATTTTAAAATCTGAAAGAGTACGATATGTCTGAAACAGGAAATATTGAAGAGCTGGCAAAAATAGTGTCAGGTGATATATTCAAATGGTTTAAATGGAGAGTGTGCGCATTAAAGGATGAGAACTGGAAATGTGTAATAGATAACCATAAAAAGAAAACTCATCCATCAGATATTGTTTATCATTATGACGACCCCTATTCAGGTGACGTTATTTATATCAGCACAGATTTAAAGAGTTACAAAAAAGGTAGCATTAGCTCGACAAGCATTTCTAATGCACTTAGGTCATTATCTATATCTGTTGAATGTGCAAATATTAGTGAAGATTGGCAGAATAAATATTTAGTGAATGATGTTGGATTTGATTGTGTAATTGGAATGCTATTTATATACAATCATGATGATGAATTTGACAAGGATCTTTTTGATGTTATTGGGTCTATAGATTTTGATAAGATCAACATATCTGAAAATGTAAAGCTTGTATTATTTGATCCGCTGAAGATAAGGACATTGGTTAATATTGTTACCGACATGAAAGGTCTAGTAGCTGATGATCTCCTTCCTAGAACAGACTATACTTTCTTTTATCCTGATTTAGTTATGTCCAAAAGGCATGGCGAAGAGTGGAGCCAGCCAGCTTCTATTGAGGCCCTTACATCACCTTGGCTTATTATTAAGCATCGAGCGACAGACGAAATTGAAGAGGGGTATGTTATTTATTATCATATGAGTGGCGATACGGTAGATGAATTCGTATATTTAATTGATGCCATGTCTCATTATCAAATGCTATTAAGTAATAAGCCGATACGAGTTAGGTTTACTAACCCTGGAAGTAATTCAGCAAATAATTTTAATAAGGCTAAGCTGGAATATCTCAAAATGTGGGGAGCCGATGAGGCTAGAGAAACCCAGCTTAATAGAATTGATGCAAGAAGAATATCTAAGGTTGTATCAAATTACTGCCCAATGGAAATAGGGATGAGAGATCATGTCGAGTAAACCTGGCCCATCAATTTATATTCCATCAGATAAAAATATATTTGACGCGTTGCAGCATAAAAAAGTAAGGCATTCTGAGGTGCAGAAATTTCTAAGAAATCGAGGAATTATAGTATCTCCAAATTTGGACAAAGGTGATCTTTCAAGATTTATATCTGGCCTTACATTCGATTATGGCGATTATATTCATATAACTAAGCTATTAGAAAACCCAAATAGAAAGGAAAAAACAACTAGAACGACAGTAAAAGCAACCTCTAATAACGAACAGCTAGTTGAGGCCTGTCAAAAAATCTCAAAGTTGGAAGGGGGGGATGAATCTTATAAGGTAGTGAAAAAAGAAGATTCAACAATATTGGTGGTGACTTATACTGATATTGATTTTACAAAGACAGAGCTTCGGCAAAGAACACTAAAAAAATGTGAGATTGAATTACATGCAGAGGGAGATGAAGTCACAGTACGTATGCCAGCTACAAAAAAGGGAAAGGAGTTATCCGAAAGAGTTAAATCCTCATTGTCAGATATTATGGGGGAAGAGCTAGAAGAAGAGGTTATTTCTTTAGAAAATATTGCCATACCAGAGGCTAGAAGTCTTTTTTTTGATGAGCTGATTAAGTTAATACCAGGATATGAGTTGGAAGACGTTTCTAGTATTGATGTATATCACGAAATAGATAAGCTCGATGATGATCATGGAGACAACGATGATGAAAATAATAGTTCTACAAACTTTGCAGGCTTCATAAGAAAAGCAGCTCTTGCTGGAGGTGGTGTATTAGAATCGGCAGAGTTTAATCAGTTGCATTCTAGAGGCTTTTTTATTTCCAAGATTATATGGACAGTTGTCGACACTCTTCCAGGGGGGGATAAAGTAGAGTTAGAGGCTCAATTTGGCATGCCATCATCGTGCTCAGACTTTAAATACCTTGTAAGAGGAGTATATAACTACAATGACCGGACTCAGATCCATAACGTAACGAAGCGCACTCCAAGTAGGGTAGAAACAGGATCTTTCAATAAGAAGCTAGAGAAGGCGGCAAAGAAAGCTTTTGATAAGGTAGCTAGTATCTACGTTGGTACTGAAAATGAAGACGATTAGATGGCTAAAAGTGAAATGGCCGTTGCCACTTATTGACATATCAAAGAAATTACTCGCTAATCAGTATAGTGAAAGCCTAGGTCGTGGATTTATACTGACATCCAGTGAAAAAAAAAGAATCTCCGGTAAGTTTGTAGAAAAAATAACCGAGAGAGCATTAACTATTGACCCTTTCGGTAACAAGATAGAGTCTTATAATACAACTTACTATGTATCAAAATTTTTGTTCGATGACTCATCTGAACTTTTAGAATTAGAGTCCCCTCCTAGGTCAATACGAAAGCTAGCTTCCGAGCTGCACTCAATAGTTGGTTTAGGTATGGAATTATCTGATATCAAAGTAGACCCCCTAAGATGGCTCCATGAAATTGAGTCATCGTATTCACCAGTATTAGTTAGGCATATATCATCCTCGGGAATAACGGTTCCCAAAAATGGGCTAGCAAGAATAAGCGTTTCTGGGAAAAAAGATATTAGAAATGAGTTTGCTAGGTTAGTTGGAAAAAGGCTAAGAGCAATAGACTTGGTTAAGTTTTGCGGAGAACTTAATCAATGTAATATAACAGCAGAAATCACAAAGTCTGGCTCTATAAAATACAGCGGACATATTTATGATAGTTTTAAGGATGATATTAGGAAATGTTTAGAGGATTGTATTCAGGAGAAAAGCTAACATGTAGTAATCAATACTTGATCTGATAGAAACTATCAGATTAATAGGTCACGATCAGCGGAATCGGCAGTGATCTTCGTCAGAATACGCATCAGTTGTGAGTACCGGAAAATATCGCATTGCCAAGTTGATTGATTACGCAATACATCCAAGTGATAGTGATTGCTAATTGTCCTTATGATGAGGAATCACGAAAGGTTAGAACATTTATTCGATCTAGGCTAGCTATGTATTTTTAGCCGGAATAAACTCGAATGTCAGTGGTGCCAAATCATTCTCTTGCTGCCGTTTTCTCTATATTGGCTAGGACAAGATGACGAAGAAAATATCATTGGATGTTGTAAAAGAACAGTTAAGCATAATATCGGAGTAACAGAGTACACTTTAATTTAGACCAAGAATATGAATAAAGACACCATACACAATCAGATTGAAAATGGAATATTATATCTCTACTCCTCTCTTTCATCTCAAGGCTCATGGAGTTCATTTGAATCGAGTCGAGGAATGAGTGATGTTTGGGTTACGGGATATGTTGCAAGTGAAGTTGGCTCTCTTTCTCTAAATGCTGAAACAAAAAAAATAATTGTAGAGTTTCTTGTTTCGAACCAGCTGCAAGATGGTGGCTGGGGCTATAAGACAGGCTTTCCCGGCGATTCAGACTCTACTGCTACGGTTCTGTTGGCTCTAATAGCTTTAACAGGAAAGCGACAGCCTAAAGATATTATTGATCAAGGACTAAAATTTCTAGATCAACATTTCGCTATTGATCATAGTGGTTATGGCACTTTTCGATTAGATGTAGTTCGTAAAATTCTATCTAGCAATGATGCTACTTGCCATATCGGTTGGACTAATCCTCATTTAGACGTCACACTAAATGCTCTTCAGGCAATTCTTAAGTCAAAACGAAGTGGCTACTCAAGCTATATTCTAGATACTTTTAATCAAGCGTTACTAGCAGATAGCGCTTGGGAAGCTTATTGGTGGACTACTAACACAGTTTGTATTAGTAAAGCTGCAGATATACTTTCATCAATCCACCACCAGAAGCTTCGTGCGTTGCTATTAAAGGAATGCATGAGATTGGTTGATTGTGTCACCGAGAGTGGTGGATGGAGTACCGACATATCTTCAAGCGAATGCTCATTTACAACTGCATTAGCTATACGGTCTCTACTTGCATTTCCTCAACGATTCGATATGAATATTGAATCAGGGGTTGATTATTTACTCAACTGCCAGCTTTCTGATGGAAGTTGGTCATCTGGGCCAATTTTAGCTATTCCGCCTCCTGCATTAACTACGCGTTACAGCGTAAAACATTGGCGCATAGATCAGCCTGGTTTTCCAAACGTATTATCGGATGGTAGCCGGGCGATTGTTACTGCTGTGGTTTTACAAACACTCTTTCTGGTTGCACAATGCTACTTTAACAAATCACTAAAAATTGAGCTCTAAGGAGAAAGATTATGCAAACAGTTTTAGGAGCTACACGATCACTAATATTCTGTGGCATTGCAGGGGCAACTCTGTTTGGCATTAACTTTATCCCAGCTCATGTCTTATCTGCTGCTGGAGGTGGCTCACCGCTAGCGGCAATATTTGGAGCTGTGACTGCCCCTGTTTTTTTTGCTCTTGGAGCGTTGATTACCAAGCGATTTGGTGCCGTAGCTGTGCTATATGTTACGTATGCCACTCTAGCAATTCCCTTTCTTGTTATGGGGCCACCACACCCATATAAACCGCTTATAGCATTGTGTGCAGGTTTGGCATATGACATTGGTATGCTGATAGGTGGCCGTAGTCGCCTGCGAGGATTGCTTTTGGGTTTCACAGGATTCACAGCGGTCTCGCTTTTCCTTTATCTGCAAGCTTTTAGAATTCTGGATTTGCCAGGTCGAGAGATGTTGGAAGAATGGGTGTTCTATTTTGCGGCTGTATTTCTTCTTATTGGATATGGTATGACTTGGATATCATCTCAGATATATCGAAAACTTGAACAAAGCCCGGCTGTTCGACACATTCAAAGTGAGCAGTAATTATGGACGGCTTAAAGATAAATAGGATATCTATTCCATGCAAAAACAAAATAATTTTATCTGATTCTTTTATTCCACTCGAGCCCGGTAAAGTTATTGGGATTACTGGCGCAAACGGATCAGGAAAAACAACTTTGCTGCGATATCTTGCAGGCGTAAGAGGTTACTACGCAGAGGGACTTGATATTTCTATCGAATGGTTGCCAGAAAATCTTAAATCTAAGTTGCTTTCCAATGTTGCATATTTAGCCCAAACCCCAAGAGATAATTTAATCACGCGATATGTTGAAGATGAAATATTTTTCTCTTTGCAAGCAGAAGGGCTAACTATCAAGCAAAGTCAAGGGCGTATTGATAAAGTAGTAGGTGTATTAGGTTTAGAAAGCCTCCGTACGAAAAAAAATACTGATTTAAGTGAAGGTGAGGCGCAAAAAGTAGCACTTGCAGAGGCGCTTTCTCGTAAGGTAAGCCTTGCTTTGCTCGATGAGCCAACAGCATATTTAGATTCTGATAATAAGAAAGCATTTTTTACAGCGCTCCGTGCTTTTATTACAATGAATCCAAATTGTCGAGTAATTGTTGCAAGTCATGATCAGGAGGTTCTTGATGCATGCTCCAATAAAATCTACACCATTGAAGATACGCAGTTAATTGAAACACAGTCTTGCTCCCCAGATAAATTAGTGACCTTAGACAAGTGGAGTTGCAGTGCCAACAGAGGCAATGAGACTCCTGCTATTATTGCCGATAGAGTTTCATATTCCCATGACCACCATAATGTGCTTGAAGAAATATCTATATTAGCTAAAGAGGGAGCATTAACCGCATTAATAGGTAAGAATGGTGTAGGAAAAACAACTTTATTAAAGATATTGGCCGGATTGATTCAAAAAAATGTAAAAGGGAGTGTTAAATATTTCAACCAAGACATTAAGCTTTTAGATGACATATGGCCAGATGCAGTATATATGTTGTTTCAGCAGCCTAAGGACTCTATTTTAGAGCAAACGGTTCGTGACGAGCTTGAGTTGAATAGCATATTTTGGGGTGGTTGCGTGCAATCCTCAGTTGAGAAATCGGAAGAACTTATGGGGATTCTCCATGATTGGGGTATATCGCCTGATGATAAAACGGCTACTTTGTCTACAGGCCAGAAAAAGGTACTGTCGATGGTACCTGCAATTTGTCGCGAAAGTGAAGTAGTTATTTGGGATGAACCTTTCTCTGCTGTTGATAAAGAGTTAAGAATGCGTATTTCCGATATTATTTCTGATTCTATCAACCATGGAAAAACATTCATTGTATCTGATCACGATGAAGAATTATGGGTATCGGGTGGTGCATATGTTATACATCCATGGAGAACTACCTAGATGAGCGTAAAAAAGATTATCCAAGGGTGGGCATGTGAAGGTGCCTTAAAGAGCCTGCACACTGCACCTAAAATATTTATGCTTTTTACATTGGGGTGGATTATCTTTTTTAAGGACCCATCACGGATTATTGCTTTTGGAATGATGACTGGTGCATTGGCACTATGGGATGCAAAAAATATCTTTGTTGCACCACTAAGATTATTTGCTCTCATATCAGGGACCATATGTACTCAGATTTATGCTTGGACAGCAGGAATGGCCTTGATTGATGGTTTTTGGCTCGCAACTAAAGTAGCAATTTTTATAACCGTGGGATTAATCGCTGGCGTCGCATTGTCAGATCGTGAGATTAGAACACTACTTGGGAAAAAATGGGCTCCCGTTGTAATAGGAGGACTTGTTGGTTTACAAAGATATAGTCAAATATATGACAATGTTTCGCATGCCCAGAAAGTTAGAGGAATAATTCCTAGTGGCTTTGATAAGCAAAAATTATACAGTTGGATAACATCGCGGTACCTTTCTGTATTTAATCGTATTACAGAATTAGTGTTCTTTGTTGATCTGCAATTTAATCTAAGGGGATATGGAGATCTTCAAGCATCAAAAATCATTAGTACAGAGTTTGGTCTTGCCGACTATGTTGCAGTTTTATTGAGTTTCGCACTGATAATAATCGCATTGTTACCATCGTAGATATTCATGATTCACTATTTGTATGGAAATTATCAAGTTTATGGTTGTTTTGCAAAAGCATTTTCCTTGGAACAATATTGGCTATTCAGGCCAGTATTCGGCCGTCAGAAAATCAAATGATAAATACTGGAGTGAGATATGGAAATCGTTATCTATAAATAATGATAGTAATGATAGTAGTTTTGTTCTTGATCTTGGCTCGGGACCTGGATTGCTCCGCTCATGGGGTTTAAGGAATAATATATTCTGCGATATTGTGAGCCTAGATAAATCAATCCGCATGCTTGAAAAAGTGGAATTTTATAGTAATGGGAAAGGCAGTGTTTGTGCAGATGCAGCCTCACTGCCTTTTTGCTCAAATTCTTTTGATGGTATAGTTATTTCTAACTTCCTTCATTGTGTAGAAGTAACGAACAGTTTTGTTTTTCGATTACTGTATGTGCTGAAACATGGTTGTAATATTGCAGTATCAATCGCATCATCAGAAAAATTGAGAAATTATTGGGAATACGAATATTTCCCTTCAGCAATGTCTTTTGATTTGGGACGATTACCTAGTATTGTTGATATAATCATGGCTTTTGAGCGTGCTGGTGCACATCTGCAAGATAATAAACAGATCATCCTTGAGGAAAGGGTTTTCGACTCTCAATTTATTGAACGAACAAAAAAAAGACACATGTCGGCGCTTTGGGCAATAAGCGACGATGAATTTAATAGAGGAATTAGATCTATGCAGAATGATCTAGAGTGCAAATCTAGCTTGAAGCAAGTAATTAGTCTAGAGTTGCTGGTATTTAAAAAGAAGTGACAGTTCGATCATGAAAATAAATAGTGATACTAATGAGTCCTACCAGCAGACTAATATTGATAAATATGTCTCACAAATTAACACTCAAGTCGAAAAATTTATTCGAAAGAGATTGATCCGGCAACATGACGAGCGGGGGGCATTGTGGTTATTGGAAGAAAAAGCTACAAGAGTTCGTGGTAAAAGGGTACGACCTATATTAATAACGTGCATAGGAGAAACTTGGGGGCTTAGTTCCATCAATTCATTGAGAATCGCAACAGCAATCGAGTTTATTCATATAGCTTCATGTATTGTTGATGATTTGCCAGCCTTCGATGGGGGGGATGAGAGAGATGGAGAGTTGTGCTTTTATAAGAAGTATGGAGAAGGACGTGCTATTTTAACTGCTGTTGGGCTTTTGACTGATGCCTTTTCTCTCATGAGCGAAACCACTACTGGTCTTGAAAACGATATGGAGTCAAAGTGCTTACTCATTCAGCTACTTTCAAAGTGTGTGCACAAAATGAGTCTTGGTCAATTGGAAGATATTTGCAAACCAGAAATTCCTATTGACACCACTTTAGAAAAAAAGATATTCGAGCGAAAAACCGGCGCTCTCTTCGAAATGGCTGCTACAGCGCCAGTGATTTTACAAAAGGGAAACTGCCAAGATTATTCACTAATGGTACAGTTCGGAAGGAGCTTTGGCATTGCATATCAGTATGCAGATGAGCTCGAGGAAATATTTGAAGAAGGTCGCTCACGTAATCAGCGTATTACGACTCATATTAACAAACACCTTATTGAAGCAAAAGGTTACCTTAATCGCACAGGTCAAAATACAAGCACACTAAATACAGTTCTAGATTGGATAATAGGTCGTAAAGTGGGCAGTGCTAATTGGTGTACTAGTATTTCGGACTGTTAGCCTATCGCTGACATGTAAAACTATGAACACGAACTGAACACTGAAAGGTTCGTGCTCTTGCACCCTACTGTACTAAGATAGGATAAATCGGCTTGGCTATGCCTATTAATAGCTGATGTAACCTAGTGACATGAGAATTGCCCCCATCTGACGGAATCCCTTTCCACAGGCACTCAAAACTTGGTTCGAGTTCTTTACTTTGAGGACGACCACCTAATAAATCATGGTTTTTTAGGTGATCTGAAAACGGCGTTATCCAGCTCATAGAGCGGATTTTCGCATCACGAACAACTAGGTTCGAGACGAGTTTTGCCGAGATTTCACCTTTTTTCTTGAAATCTGCTATATCCCAGTACTGGTGAAGGTTAAGCATTAGTTCGAGAAATTTCTTAAAGGTTATGATTTTATTCTTCACCATATTCTCTGAATCTTTTTTCCTTTCGTTGAGTATGATCAATTGCTCATGAGTATTATTCAGTTGACTATCAATGTACTCTCTCGTCACATCATCATACTCACCAGCTGCAACCAGCTCTGCTTTTTGTTCAATCAGTTTCTGCTTTGTCGATAGATGCTTCTTTATAGCCTGTGTCGTCTGCATACCCTCTTGCCTCTTCCTTGTTGCAACCTTTTTTATAAACTTCTGACTTGCATATAGTACACAGAGGTATTCTCGCTTGTTGATTCCTGGCGCTCGATCTAGAAGCTCCGCTTCTATTTTTGAAAATATGTCAGTAGCTTTAATTCTTTTCTGTGGGCATCGCCTGCCATTACTCTTCTTGCCTTGGCATTCAAATCCAAGTTGCTCTTCTATCAAGCCACCAGCTTTCTTGATTTTTCGATAATTTGGGTACATCAGCCGTTCACAGTATTCGCAATGAACCAGTCTGGGCAAGGGATTGGATCTTTTCCTTGGAAGGTTAGCTAGAGCAATCTTGGCATTCCGTAATTTCTGAAGATAGTGGAATTCTGATATGGATAGAATTGGCGTGAAAGTAGTCTGGTCAGGCAATACTATCTCTTTCATATTAATCACTCTCTCATCTTTAGTACCGGTCTTAATTGTCCATAAACCACAATAGAAACTATCATTCAAATTCCTATTTATTGTCGAAACACTTATCGGTAAATTTCCGAGATGGGTGTATTCCTTTTTCAGCGTGTGATGGATAGTATCTAGGCTTGCACCTTCAGCAGCCAGTTCAAACATTCTTTTTGCAACAGAGAAGAATTGGGAATGAGGAACAGGAAACAAGCTACACTTTGCGGGATTTTCTGACTCTCTCCTTTTTTCATACCCAAACTTCACCGGATAGATCATAGCTCCTTCTTTCTCTCGGTTATGCACTCCCCTTTTCACTACATGGGCGAGTCTATCCGTATACCCCTTCGCTCTTGCAAATTCTGAAGTAAGGTGCTCTATTCCAGAAATCGAGTTATGGAATGCATATGCAGGGAAAAATAAGTCTTTCACTAATTCATCATCAACCATCTGAATGATCTGCCCGGCTTCCAACGCATTCCTACTCAATCTATCTGGATGCCATGCCAGAATACCATCAGCTCTCCTTCTTTCAGGACTACGATATGACAGTTCTTTCAGCATTCTTTTTAGCTCAGGTCGATTGTTCGGTTTTCGAGCACTCCGGTCTTCGACAAACTCCTCGACAACGTTCAGATCAAACCGTTCAGCCATTGCTATGCATTCTGATCGCTGATCATGTATAGACCGGATTTGCCTCTCATCCTCTTCACGGGTTGATTTTCTCAAGTAAAGGAAGACATCTTTGATCTTTGGTTTGTCATCGATATACATGAATAATTGGTTAAATTTGTTTAATCTTTATACCCCGCCAATAGCTCAAGTCAAAATAATTCTCCGCCAGAGCATAACTCAATAAGGCCCAGTAAATTTGATCCAACTTCGAAGCAATCCTCTTCATGTCCAATGCAGCCATAGCCTTTTACATATAAGAATCCAGATTCATCAGACATGAATTTAGTTTTTCCAATTGAGACTACATGTTTAAGTTCCCCTGTATCATTCATCGAGATTTTTAATAGCGATGTAAAATTAATTGACAAGATATGTATTTCATATTGATTTAATACTTACGTGCATAGAAAATTTTTGTCTCATAAAACGACCGTTTTTCGAGACCCTTCAACAAAATCAAATAATCTTCATCATTCTAGTAATTTCTGTATCAAAAACTCATCTCAAAAAACAAAGTACCAGAAACTCATTTGCCATCTGATTTTTCGAGACTAGCATAAATATGAAATGGTAGGACGACTAATCGGCTACGCACGTGTTAGTACTGAGGATCAAAATTTAGATCTTCAGATCAAGGCCTTGCGAGAACAGGGCTGTATTCGAGGAAACATCTACTCCGATAAAATATCAGGTATAAAGTCGGCCAGACCAGGACTAGATACCTGCCTAAAAGGGCTTAAATCAGGGGATACGTTACTGGTTTGGCGCATAGATCGACTCGGGCGATCCCTCTCACATCTGGTAACCACTATCAGTAGTCTTCGTGATCAAGGCATTCACTTTCGTTCCTTAAACGATGGTGCTATTGATACCACAACTGCCTCTGGTGAGTTCATTTTTAATCTATTTGCATGTTTGGCACAGATGGAGCGTAGGGTCATCCAAGAAAGAACTCGAGCGGGGTTGTCCGCAGCACGAGCTAGAGGAAAAAAAGGAGGGCGCCCAGCTCTGACATCGCAGAACCCCCGTGTACGGATGGCAAAGGCACTTAGTTGCGATCAATCGCTGACAGTACTGGAAATATGCGGAGAGCTGGGTGTCTCACGCTCTACGTATTATCGTCTACTGAATACAGTTTGAGCTCAATTACAGGTAACTTAATATAGTGCATCTCACCCACGATTCTATTAGGGTGGAAGGAATAGCACATTATGGATCTTTCTTGGAGACAGTTCACTCTATATCACAATGGGTACCGATGGCCAGCATGATAGGCTGCTCATAGTGCATAGATTTGTACTTAGCCCCCTCTTCATAGGAGTGAGTGTAGAATTTTTCTTAGGGCATTATCGGACCATCTGAGGAAGCTTCAGCCTCAAAGAAACTGTGTAAAAACTTTCGCAGCCTCTTTGACCCTATGGGACACCTATGCGTAGCGTACTCTGGGACTTATATACTTGCATTATCCCTATCCCGAGAGGAAAATTTCATAATTGACCAAATATTTTTTGACTGGCAGTATTAGTATAACGATTTGTCACTCTAATTCTTTTACTTTGGTCACCCAAAGCACCAGAAAAGCTACAAATCACTAAACATAAGAAACCTTATGTACAATGAAAAGATGGGGTAAATAATGGGGAACTGGGGAAACAAGTACGAAGAAGAAGAAAAGAAGATTATGGAAGACATAAATCTTTTCCAGTTGGATGAAGAAATTGTTATGCCCTCTAGCCCGACTCCCGAAGACTGCCAATATTTGATCACAAAAACTCAGGCTAAGATTAATAGTATCATCCAATTAAAGGTCAAAAACTGGAATGGGGATGGCTCTGTAAGATCTATAAGGGCCGACAGCCGCCTACGAACCTTAGAGGATTATCACTCAAAAATAAGAAATAGATGCCAAGAATTAATGATTGAGATACCTAAGAAAGAGCAAGAAGAAAAACAGCAAATACAAAAAGAAATAGACACTCAAAAAAACCATGATTTAGATATGCTGGAAGCACGAGAGCGCATTTTAGATAAGGAAATGGAGCTGGAGCGTATGCGCTGGAAACACAATAAAGAAGACATCGAAGAAATGCAGGGATTTTATGACCAGATGAAAGACGAGTTATAAAAACAAGCTGATAAGTACAGGATAATGCGATACATGGATATAGTTAAAAATGACCCAGAATATATTTCCTTAATGAAGGAGTTCAAGCGTTGTCGAGCGGAGGTAAAAAGTTGCGAAAATGTGATACATGCAAATCCCTGTAACTATAAAGCGGAACAGTTCGAAAAATGGATGATAAAACTTCGTGATGAGATGTACGAATGGGCATCTAAAGCTGATCAATTAGTAATTGAACTGTCTCAACTTCGAAAAGAAATAGAAGAAAGAGCGCGAATTCAGGAACAGATAGACGAACGAAAAGACCACGAATTAGATTTAATGCGTAAGCGAGAAGGCATTTTAGATAAGGAAATGGAGCTGGAACGAATGCGCCGGGTAAATAACCAGGCAGACACTAAAGAAATGCAGAGCTTTTATGATCGGATGAAAGACGAGCTATGAGCGACGATTTCAACGACTTCTATCGGAAAGAATCTTTAAAGGCCGACAGGCGCCAAGATGAAAAGCGGGAAGAACGCTCTTTTCGTGATGAAGTGGAACAGCAAAAGCAAGAGTTCATAAGCGAACAGAAGGACGAAGACCGCCAAGAAAAACGGTTAATAACTCAGGAGAACAACAGAGCCCGTGAAAAGTTACAAAATTCCCGGCTCCAGCTTCAAGAACACCTGGCCGGGATCAAAAATGAGCGGGAACTAATCACCGCCGAAGCCAGGGCGACGGGAACCGTTGAGGCCGAACAGATCAGGGCTAACAAGGATCTAGAGCTTCAAAAAAGAGAGGTCGAGGCCAGGGCACGTTTTATCCAGGTTGAACGCGAGTTAGACAAGGAACGTCGAGAGCTGGATTTTAGGGACGAACAACGGCTAAAGGATTTACGGCTTCAAGAATACTCCGGGCAACGGGACGTAGACCGGCAGAAAGAAAGGTTCCTTCGTGGGGTTGACCACCAGGAAAGAATGGAATTTTTAAGGCTCACCCTTAAAACCACCATCTTAGAAAAAGGGGTCGCGCATAGGCGGGAAAAAGACCGCATGACTCACGAGACCGACGAAAAAATCCGCTTCGCCTATGCAATGGCAACGCTTAAGCAAGAATTCGGGGATTTCTCCGACAGTGAGCTAGAGGCCTTTGTTCGAGCCACTATAGATGCCAGGGAAAATGAAATTGACGACTGACCAGAAGGGAATATTCTAGGAAGGAATTAATCCCTCCAAAATGGCAGAACAGCCAGGCACACCCCACGACGAACAGCTAGACCGATATTCGGATCTAACCACAAAAGAAGCCCTACACCGAATCCAAGTAATGCAGAGCGCCCGAGATGTTCTTGCCGCTCTCCCTGAAGATCCAGAAGCTCACCGGCAGCACCGGGAAAAGCTTTTCGACCAGGCCGAACACTACAAGCGTATTTTTGAAGGCCTCTTAGATGTTATCCAAGAGGACTTAGACGAATATGGGGAATAGCAGTTAACCTTACATTTTTCTATCTCTAGAGCAAGGAGTATTTTTTGACGTGCCAAGTGATTAAGACGATCAAAGACCGCCAATATCTCTACGAGCAAACGAGCTACAGAGTCGGCGGAAAGGTCAAAACAGAGTCTCGATACATCGGAGCGGTGAACCCTGAAACCGGAGGTTTAAACATGGCTCAAGGCGTCCAGGAACAGGAGGCCATAACCACCTATGACATGGACAAAATAATCCAGGAAACCGGACAGCCAGGGCGAGACCAGACGACTGAATCAAAGCCTGAAAATATACCATTAACCTTACAAATTACGGCCGACTTAAAACGACACAAAATAAGCCAAGCTTCCGCCCTTTCTCAATACACCAGGTTTACAAATTTCATCAAGGAAAGAGGGATCAATCCAGATCATATTCCAGGGCTTTCCGTTGTTCGCGGATCTCCGGTTTCGATCAAAAAAGGAGGGATTGGGAAGGCCTATAAAGTGACTGTTCCGAGAGGTCAATCAAAGGGAGTTAGAGCGGATTTTTGGAGGGACTTCCGGAAGGCTCAGGCCTACACGTATTTAGACGCCCTGGAGCAAACCGACCCAAACTATTTTGAAGGTCTCAAAGGGAACCTAGAGCAAAGCTACAAAAAACAGAATAGAGCGATTGCGACCTACATCATCAGAACCAACCGGAAGGAGGTTTTCAAGATCGGGTTAACCTTACATTTTCTATACTCTAAAATGGTTAGCGCCTGGTCTCAAAGGCACCTAAAGGCGGAGCTGATCGGCTTGTCTGATTTCACCGACCGAAACACCTGGAGAGACGATGCCGCCGCCCTTATGGGAGATATCCAGCGGGATGGCTGGGGAGCCTGTTATCAGAAATATCAGGTCGAGCTACAGCAAACCCAGGCCATTCAATTTGCCACTTTTCAGAAGTACAGAAAAGCCAGTTTAGTCGATACCTTGAGCGGAAAACGTCGAGCACTCCGCCGGGAGTGGCGGAAGATGGATGCCAGACGGCGGGCTATCTTTCAGACGTGCGATAAGATCTCTGTTCTCGCTCCCCTGTTCGATGGATACCCCGAACCGCTCAAAGGATCAGATCAACCGTTTGAACACCTTGATAAGTGGAAATCAACTCGCGGGAAATGGCGTGAAAAACTGATCCAGGAAAAAGAAAGGGCTCATAGAAGCAATCGATAATGATAATCATTATCATCTGACTGAGTAATTCAGATAATTTCTGATTTTTGGAATTGTGAGGACACCCCCGCGCCCCTCTCAATAGGAGGGATTTTGAGGGGGATCGAATTGAGCGGAGAGAGTGAGGGAATGAGTGAGGGGGACGAACGAATGAGCGAACGAGCGAGGCGAGATAAGAGAGGCCGAGAAATACGGAGTATTTAGAGGGTATGGAGCTATGAAATGCATCATAACTATTTGAAATATATTATGTAGTTGATTTTTTAAGCCAGAGCTATAAACTTGGCTAAAACCATGGATAAAAACTTTGCCAAAAACAAGTCTAAGCCAGCTGCTACAGGGGATAGTCGAAACTAGGGATGATGTCATCCCCACCCCTCTCTTTCTTGGGTCATTTGCTCTAAATGACAACCCAAGTTTTTCCCGGAAAATTCTTGATAAATATGCGGAACAAACCGGCAGTATCCCGACCTATTCAGAGTTTCTAGATTGCTTTAAGTCACCAGCCAAAGCACTAGAACCACCCAAAAAAGACGACCCGAAATTTACTGCCTATGATCAAGAATTATCTCCACAACAAAGAAAAATCAAAAGCCTCACTCTCTATCAACTAGCCCTCAGAAAGCATGATCAAAGAAACCTCGGCTATCAGGCGTTACAGACGAGATCACGCGCTATTGCACAGGCTTTTAATGCTGATTTTCGAGGGTATATTTCGTTTATTAGTTGCCCTTCCTTTGCATCTGGTACATCGTTTATGCCTAAGAGTCTGGGCGAAACTGACCGCTTTTTTTTTACTTCAGCACAGGAATTCCGGATCAATGAAAGCGAGCGTGAGCGGCACACTTACATAACAGCCGGAACTGGACACGGGAAAAGCGTCACACTCGAAACAATCATCAACCACTATCTGACCGCCAACACGGGAACAGCTGTTGTTTTGCTCGATCCACATGGCGATCTAGCCATCTCATGCGCCCGTCTTGCCTCGAACGCAACAAACGAACGCCTAGTCTATATCAAGCCCGCCATTAAGGCCGGGGGGGCTTCCCTCACTCCGGTTTTGAATCCGTTCGAGATCCAGGTCAAAACCTGGGACGAGATCAACAAAGCGACAGACGCTTTGATCGAGGTTTTCCGGGAGGTCATGAAATCAGACGGGACGGGAACCAATTTCACGCCCCAAATGGAGACCATTCTCAAGCCGTGTATCGCCGCCCTATTACACAGGGAAGGCTCCAGCTTTTTAGATCTGGTTCGGTTCCTCGATGACGATCTAGACGAATATAAGCCTTATTTAAATTTTGCCCGCCGGGTACTCACAAACCCGATGCACCTGGAGGCACTTAATAAAGATTTCATGAAGGACAGCTTCAACCCCTCGAAGCTATCCATTAAGACCAAAGTCCGGAACCTCCTCAACGACGATTATTTTTTCAATTTCTTAGTTGGGAAAAGCACGTTCGACCTGGAAGAAGCCATCGAACGGAAAGCCTTCGTCGTGTTCGATCTCTCCGGATTAACCGACAAGGCAAAAGACGCAATTGGGCGTTTCATAATGGCGACTATGACCTCCCTCGCCATTAGCCGGGCAAATCTCCCCTACTCTCGCAGGGTTCCAGTTCACCTGGTCGTTGATGAGTGTCAAAACTTCGTTTCTGACAGCATGAAAACAATTCTGACTGAGGCCAGGAAATTTCGACTCTATGGCACGTTCGCGCAACAGTTTTGCGGCCAAGGTATGAATACCGAAATGAAGCGGACAATCATCGGGAACAGTAATATCAAGATCACAGGGAAAAACGGCCTCGACTCGCTCAAGATCATGAGCGCCGAGACCGGCGCCCCTATTGAAGAGCTTCAAAAGCTCGACCCTGGAGAGTTCCACATTCAGGCCGGATCTAGCCCTTCTTCCCGAGTCAAAGTCCCCATGATGGAAGAAAAAGACCACATGACCCGCGAACAATGGGCGAAAGTAAAAGCCGATCAGGTGCGCCGATATTACCGCCATATCATCACCCACCAGCCCAATCAGAAGCCCGACCAACCGCCCGCTGATGGTTCGCCGTCCGTTGTGGTTACGCCGACAGATTATGACCGGAAACCGCAACCCCTCCAGGAAGCGAAAAATAACATTGCGACAAAGAACAGCAAACGAGGAAAAGATCTCAAGAACCCTTTTGAGTAAAACAATACATGATTCAGCTCTCCGAGAATGACACCAAAGCCTTGACAGCTCTCGCCGTCTATCAGTACCTAACGCCCTCCCAAATGGAGCGCCTGGGCGTGGGAACCCGTCGCGCCTATATCCGAGACAACACCCTCGCCCGCTTGCTTCGGGTTCGACCTGCTTTGATCAACGCGCAAGATTTCGGCGTGATTCCCAGAATAGGCAGACTAGAACGGATCTACTACCTAACCGAACACGGAGCACAAATAGCCGCTGATTTTATGCGGTGCGATATTTCCGAGATTGTATTTCCCCGTTTTGGCGTTCGCTATCGAGACGATTATTTCCATCGCAAACACCATGTGAATTTTCATATTGCCTTAAGACAATGGATCGAAGCTGGAGAGGGCCGAGAACTCGAATTTTTCGACTCCTACTACACCAAGACCAAGAGGCAGCGGTCACACTCAATAAATCAGATTCTATTTAAGCCAGATTTAACTTTACCCGCCCACTATAGAAAGACCATTGAGCCAGACGGAATTTTCCGTTTCTCTAAAAGTAGCAAAGTTTTTTTGTGTGCTGTAGAGATTCACCGAAAGGCTGACTCGAAATACATTACCAAACAATTAGATGCGCATATGACAGCCCTAGACCAATCACTACTAGCAGATAAGTACGATCAGCCTACCGACAACCTAGTGTTATCTGTTCATGAGAGTGTGAGCAGTTTTAAGAGCGTACAAAAACGCCTCTTATCCCTCCCTGAGTTTGAAAGGTTTATCCCCTTCTTCCATTTCACCCTAACCGACTCTCTGACCGAAAGACTCGATAAAAAATGGATTCTCGCCAATGGGGAAAAATCTACACTTTTTATCTAAGGTAAGATCAGACAATCCAAATATCTAGGTGATTCTTACCATATGTATTCGGATTTACTGGATCATAAATCACCCCGCTCAGCCAACGAGATTATCCCTCCCGCTCCTACTACAATGTGATCCAGCACCCGCACGTCCACTAGAGCAAGCGCTTCTTTAAGCCTTTGGGTAATCTGGATATCTGCCTGAGAAGGCTCAGCAATCCCTGACGGGTGGTTATGGGCAAATATCACGGCACTGGCATTCAGGAGCAGGCACCTCTGCGCTACTACTCGTGGATGCACCGATGCCCCATCAATGGTTCCATGGAACAGCTCTTCATAGCTGATGACCATGTGCCGATTTGTTAGAAAGAGGACAGCAAAGGTTTCATTGGGCTCTTCGCCAAGTTTAAGCTGGAAATACTGTTTGACCTTGTCTGGTGAGGTCATGAGTTCACCAGTAGCCATTCGACTTTTCAGTACTCCCATAGCTAACTGGATTACGCTTTGCTGCTCATGCCTGAGCAACTGGGATGGTGTCAGTGTCGCGAAGCGATCCTCAAGTACTCCAACACCATGATCTTGCACACAATATTCCAGTTTTGTCATGACAACATCATAACGATATACTGACATCGAACAAGAAAAAAAGCGATCTATGAATTGCCTAACTCGAACCAATTAGTAAGCTAATCACCGATGGAAAATGCAGCGCAGTTCGGGCAAATCGGTTTTTATATGCATGAGAATGGAAAAGCTTATGCAATCCTTCGAAAGGGGGATGAAGGCATCTTCATTGAAGAGCTGCTCCCGTTAAACATGCGGGGTGAGTATTTTGGTAAAGCCCCAATCAAGGCCTATTTCACCGCCTCTTGCCTGTGGTTTTCTACTCCCGAGCAATGGGAAGCTTTCGGCAAGAAAGTAAAAGCCTCTGGGGCCGAAGCAGACAACCCCATCAATCTACCTACGCCACCTTATGACTTTGAGCAGCTTGGCCTGCTGGATCACCAAGACAATGTTGACTATCAAAAACTCAAGGCCCTCTTCAGCCTGATCTTTCAGCATTGGAAGAAATCACCGGTGCGCGGACTGATAGCGCTAATGTCTTCTCAAGGACACTCAGCAGATGATATTGCCCCCGTTGTTGATCACATCATACGCCGAGAGGCCATACTGGATCTCCCTGCCTTCTTACGCACAGTACTTCTACCACCGGAGTGTCGGCAACCGCAAGACAGTGCCGTAGTGTCAAAAGAGCAGCTCGATTTTGCATTTGCCTGGCTCTACCCCTCAGATGACACCGACCAACACCACCTAAAGCAACACCTCAGACAACTGGGCCTGCTTAATCAAAATGACCAATCCCAATTGGAACCCATGCTCAAGGCTTCAGCCTATATCTGGTCTCACCGAGAGGATGTGCCTGATTTTGAAGTATTGATGAAGATCACCAACCCTGATGGAGATTCAGCAAGCCTTGCACCCGCCAAGAAAGCAAAACCAAAAAAGGCTCTGCAGAAGCGTAAGAAGAGAAATAGGAAACATGGCCGACTGAAGAAAAGAAAACGGTAATCCCTTGGCCTCTTTCCAAGGAAGATTAGAGATTTAAGGTGTCAATAAACGAAGCCCAGGGACCTGCTTAAAATCACCAGCATTACTGGTCAAAACCGCATAATCATGAACAATTGCAGTTGCCGCAATCTGAAGGTCGTGCACACTCAAGGATTGACGGCGAGAGTGCTGTAGCTGATGGGCATACACCTCAGCATAGGTACGAGCCACATCCAGGTCGAATGAGAGGATTGGCATCGTCTCAATAATCGACTCAGACCAAGTCAATCGATGGATGCGATCAGCGGGATTTTTTGCCAATGCAACGCCTGTCAGGAGTTCTGACACCGTGATGGCTGCTAAAAAGTAATGATCATCTCCAGCCAGCAAAGACGCCAGATCCAGCCTGTCGTTCTCCGCATCGATGAAAACATTGGTATCAACTACGATTCCCATGGTGATGGCGGTAATGAGGCATTTTTGCGTATGGTTTGAAGATCATCAGCCAATGAACTCCGCTCTGTCTCTGTCAGGGGATTGCTTTTCAGCAGTTCCAACAGTTCAGCGGCAGAGGCTCCCTCATTCAGAGGTGGTACCAGCTGGGCCACTTCTCGGTTACCTCGCGTGATGGCGATCCGTTTCCCGGAAACGCGCACCCGATCAATAAGCGTCGCCAAATTGCGCGCCAGATCCGTCGCTGTCACATGATCTCGTATCGTTGCCATGAGAGAATCACTCATTCCGCATAGTTTATGTATACTATGTATTTTATGCATAGTAGTGAAATATGCAAATTTATTGCTTCCCTAACCCGCTCCCCTTTTCACCTTTCCAATCCCCCTTGAACCTCTGGCGCACCACACCCAGTCCGTAAGCCAACGCCAGTATCACTGCCATTCCGAGCAGCAAACCCAATCCCAGCACTAAAACATTGTAGCCTTCATCAACATACCCAGACAAAAACAGCACGGGTAAAAGTCCCGAGATCAAAACCACAACAGTGATCCATACAACCCGAGAGCCTAACACCACCAACTTTTTGATCCAGTTCCTGACTGTTACCGGCAACAGGTTACCAACACGCTGCATCAACATGTCCCATACCAACAAAACAGCGTAGAGCAATAGATGCAGCACCAAGATAAAGATGCCGATCTGTAAAAAAACCCATACCGTCTCCCAGTCCGGCCATGCCAATGTTCTGTTTTTGATGAAAAAGAACAGTCCAGAGATAACGGCCCAGGAAACCACTAACCAAGCAGAAAAGAAGGCACCTGATTTGACAGCCTCAGCTACTGATCGAAGTAGCGGTCTACTGTTCTGTATTGGCATCTACACTCTCCACTGTCTCACCGCCCTCCTGCGGTTCTGCTACTCGATCCGGGTACAACGCATGCAGATGCCACTGCAATAGCTCAAAGTCCGGGGAACCGAGCATGTACTGCTCTTGAGCGAAGATCCCGAAGGCCTTCACGATCTCCATATCCAAACGGCCTTCTTTGTCCTTGAGGCCCAGGGTCTGCATATTGGCATTGGCGGTATCAACATCATTGTCGCCCCGAGACATGTCTCCCCATTTAGAGAGGTACTGCATCTCCCAGTTGATAAACTCCATATCTGTATCTTGGATGATCTCGCCATCGTAGCCCTCATTGCCGCCCTTGAGGGCATTCATGATTTGGCGGAATTGGCGTAACTGTGGCCTCGAAGGATTGGGGTTGATGGTATTGAAGTCTGGAAAGAACGTACCCTGCATAAAACGGACAGCATTGTTCTCAGCCGCCACCCAGAATTGCATGTATTCTGACACCAGTGTGAGTTCATTCTCTGTATACCCATCTACTTCGAAGGGCGGCCAGTTGGCACTGTTCTTGGTCTCTGCTTTGAGATACTCATTTCCCTGAGCATCGACATAAGCAATAACACCCGCTCGATATTGAAGCGGTTTATCCTCTGTATACCGTATGAGAGTTCGAGTCTCCCCTGTCTTGGGGTCTACTATCTGCTGTTTTGCATGCATAGCCGATCTCAAGTGCCCTCCATGGTCTATCGGATGTGGTAAGCCAAACTCTGCTGCGAGTCTTTCTTGGGTAGCCAATGAAACTCGAGGATTGGGATCATCAACAGGTGTGAAGATCTCATCACGAATAAACTGCTTAGGGTCTGGAATGCCAGTCGACAGATCAAACGCATTGATCTTCTGTGTGATATAAATCTGATCCTCAGGAGACTGGGCCAGTGAGATGATTTTTAGAAAGGCCTGGAATCGTTCCCGATTCACTTCTGTAACGATCCCTTGCTCAAGCATTTCACGCATCTGCTCACTGGCAGGTTTCCTTTGCTTTTCTGGGTCAGCCAGATATTCGCTCTGAGTCTGATCTCTTAATTTGGTTTTTTTAGTGGTATTTTCCTTTATCACTTCAGTTGCTGTTTCATCCTGTTCTGTAGTCTGCTTTTCCAGCGCCTTTACACCCTCTTCATGAGTCTGATCTGCCTCTCGTTGTTCAACCCCAGTATTTACTTCAAATTTAAATTTCTTCTTGAACAATCGTGTAAGGTATTTAGGTGATTTTGAGGTGATATCAAATTCTGGTTTAAGCCGACACATTTTGGTTTCTCTTGCCAGCAGCACTTGAAGCATTTCAGCCACTAAAGATAAGTCTTCTCGGTCATAGCCAAAATAATTATTAGCCTCCAAACACGCATACATTCTTGCCTCAGATAAATTTCCAATGGTGTCCAAAGGGGCTTCAACAACTGCCGTTGGGATCTGTATCTGTTCACTAAGCTGGGTTCGCTCAGCAGAAAATACTTGATGAGAAGCATCACGCTCTTGCTGATACGCCACCTCCTTTGGGTTTACCGAGACCTGAGCTTGCTTTATCTCCGCCATTCATTGATTCATTATTTGATTCCGTGTTCTGCTTTAGCTTTGGCTAAAAGAGCATTCTCTCGTTCAGTCATATTTGTTTCCAAACGCTCACGTTCTGCATCCAATGCCTCTTGTCGCAGTAGCGACGCATCTATTATCTGCTGTGACTCCTCTTGCTGTTTCCTGTACTCCTCCTGCTTATCGTTGTTCCATGCAATACTCAAATCAGTCTGCGAAATTCCATGATCAGCGGTGCTGATAGCCGCATCTTGATGGGCCATAATTGCTTCATCAAAAGCCTCATCTGGCCATTCATCAGGTTCACCTTCTAGTCCATATTTCAATCCATAAAAATGGAAAAACTCTTTCATCCGGATTTCTTCAAGACGCTCCAGTTCGGCTTCCTCTGCCAATTCCGGTACTTCTCCTTCAGGAATAATTCTCTGAAGCGCCATGGGTACATTTGCATCATATTCTCCTGCTACAGCGTGTAGCCCCCCAACCGCATAATCAAGCCCATGGAGCTCATGCGCCACCATCAATTCATGAAGATAGGTCGAGTTCATGGTTCCGTTCTCAATATGAACCAGCGACCGGTGAAAATCTGCTTCTGTAAATGGAGAAACTGAAGTCTCTAGCCCTTCCTCACCATATACATGCCGTTCAATCTGCGCTGGTGTAATCGTTATCCAGGGTGGTGGATCATTCTTGTCTCCCGCAAAACCAATAACATCGTACCCCCATTGATAATCCATTGGGGTAAGTGCCTCGCTCAACTGCTCAGCTTGCTCAGATAAATCTGAAGTATCTGCGACTTCCTCACATTGCTCAGGCATCACCACAACCGCCAGAGACTGTTTAGATGCTTCCACTTCGTCAGTGTCCTGCCCTTGAGCAATGACATTGGCTGAAGCCGCCGAGAGGAAACTTGCAAAGGTCAGCACTTGCAGGCGACCACCCATTTTTTCCTTGAGCCTCGCCAGAGAAAACTCAGGGCTTTTTGGTTGAACCAGTTCTGGCAACTTGTCTGTAATCTCGATGCCGGTTTGTTTGTCGGCCATCTGTGAGGGGGTTAGGAAACTGTTGATATAGCGAATGCAACGATGCCACTGATCACGGCACTGGTCCCGATAGTTCCGGCTATCAGCTTGTGATTCCAGGATATGTGGATGTTGTCGATTTTGGTCTCTATTCTTCGAAGGCGAGCATCCTGTCTCTCTAGGGCATCTTGAACTCGTTCCATTTCTCGCTCGATACGATTGAACCGGGCAGTTGTCTCGTTTTTGAACTGATTGAAGTCGGCTTTGAACTCCCTTTACAATTCGTACAGCTGATCTGTTCACTTTTCCTGTGCTTGCTGGCGCTGATCCTGAGCTTTCAGGAGCTCGTAAATTTGTTCGTTGCTGATTTTTTGATTGGTCATCAATGGTGAGTAATTTCATGTTAAAAATACCCGTTTTTTCTTTTCTGTCAAAAGAAAGTACTTGATGAATTAAGCTAAATTTCATCTTTCTTATCCTCCTTGTTTTCCCGCTTCTTCAATCGCTCCTCCAAGGCAAAAATAAACCTTTCTGCAATACGGTCTATGTCAGAGTCTGTTAGCTGGAAATCAGCATTGGCTTTCAAGTGACTCTTGGAGGAAAGTGGATCAAAAATATCGAAGTACACGGCTTCTGACTGGGCCTTTCCGATTGTCAGCCCGAGGTAGTGCATTGTGCTCTGAGGGTCTTTATGACCCAGTAGGATGGCTATATCTTCTATAGATACCCCATGCTGATATAGGAAGACCGGTTTTGTACGCCTGAGGGAATGTGTGCTGTAGTCGGCGCTATCGAGGTCTAAGGATTCAACCCATTTTTTTATCAAAGAGCGATAATTACTGCCGCTGATAGGTTTGCTGTGTTTTGGCTTCCTTCGGGTGAAGAGGTAGTCACCACTCCCCTTTCCGCTTTTCTTAATCCAGTCAAAACAAGCTTCTTGAGTAGCTGCTGTTAAAACCGGATACACACCCTTCTGAGTTTTCTGCTGCTTCCAGTTGAGCTGATCTCGAATTACGCTGCCTCCCTTCATCACATCCCCCACCTTGAGCTGGAGGAGATCTCCACACCGGAGCATCGAATCAACAGCCAGCATGAACAGGCATCGGTCATGCCGATCACGGATGTCCTGAAAGCGCTTTTCCAGCAGCAAGACTTGTGGCTGTGTAAGCGCAATCCGTGGCCCCACACAACGATTTTTATTCCACGGAACCGGTGGCGACATAGTAACCATTGGTAGAAAAGTGAAGGCAAAGAAGCCCGCTGAGCGCTTTTTTCAAAAGCGAGTGTATTCTGTGTTTTTAGGGGAGATAAGAAGCAAAGGCATCATGGGAAAGTGGGAGAACACCATGACGATGAAGAGTTATACCTCATTGAATAACAATGGGTTTTTTACTTGCGCTTTTGAAAAAAGCAAATAGTATGATCTTGACTTTTGATAATAGAAAATGAAAACCAAGCAATCAAAACGGCATTCATCGCTCTCTTCACCACTTAAGAAAGTGATTACCGCTCTAGCTGAAAAGGCTTTCAACGGAGTCGCTCAGTCAATAGTCAAGATCCCAACAAAATGAAATAACTCCTATCACCATGATTGAACTCAGTCCGGAAATTACGACATTCTTGGAAGAAAATGCTGAAACGCTACATATTTGGCTCAGCGAAAGGGAAAAGGAACAAGTCGAACTCATCAGAAAACTCGAAGAAGGGGAGCCCACCGGTATCACGCTGACATATCAGCAATTTCTTAAACGAGTAGAAAATGAATAATCACCAACCAAATGAAATTTAACAAAAACCGGCATTCATCGCTCTCTTCCCCCTTGAGGAAAGTCATTACCGCTCTGGCTGAAAAGGCTTTCAATGAAGCTTTTCAGTCAACAACCAAGCCCTCCTCTAATCGAACATCACCTAAGCCTCACTAAATATGACCCAGACAGCCATATACGCCCGCTATAGCACTGATGACCAACGGTCAGCATCTATTGATGATCAAGTCAGGAACGGTCAAGAGATAGCCAAAAGGCACGGACTCCCAGCCCCCCTCATCTACAACGATGAGGCTATATCTGGAACTCGCCTAGACCGCCCCGATTTCCAGCGCCTGTTGAATGATTTGGAGTGCGGTTTCATTCAGGTACTGATCGTTGATGATCTTTCACGGCTGTCTCGTGCTGAAGATATGCCCTTGCTCATTTCCCGAATAAAGTTTTTTGGAGCAAGGGTACTCAGTTTTGATGGATTCGATTCAGACCGAGAAGATTCCAAGATTCAAACCTGGATCAGAGGATTGGTGGGAAACATTTATTTGGATGATCTTGCCAAGAAGACTCACCGAGGACTTAAAGGAAGAGCTCTATCTGGGCACTCTGCTGGAGGTCTCCCCTACGGATACCGATCCATCCCTGCCTATGAAGGTAAAAAAATAATCGGTTACAAGCGTCAGGTTGAAGAACCGGAAGCAAAGATCGTCAGACGAATTTTTGAACAGTTCACCCAAGGTCTTTCTCCAAAAGCCATTGCAGATGAGTTAAACCAACAAGGCATACTCTCACCCAAGGGAAGTACCTGGGCATGCACTGCAATCTATGGACACCAGAAGAAAGGAACTGGAATACTCAACAACGTGATGTACATCGGTCAGGAGATTTGGAACCGCTCAAAGTGGATCAAAGACCCGGTCACAGGCAAACGTAAGCGCCTAGAGAGGCCCGAGGAAGAGTGGGTAATCAATCAGTCACCAGATCTGCGGATCGTCCCTAAGGAGCTCTGGGAGGCTGCAAAGGAAAGGCAGCGATATACAGCCGAGAAAATGCGTGAAAGAAAGCAGAACAAAAATTATGGTGCAGCCGGAAGAACCGGTAAATATATTCTCTCCGGCCTCCTAAAGTGTGGGTGCTGTGGTGCCAACTACATCATGGTCAACAAAGCCTACTATGGCTGCTCTACCAGGATAAATCAGGGAAAGAGTGTTTGCTCAAATACACAGTTGATCAACAGGGAGGTAGCAGAAGAAATTTTTCTGACCCACATTCGCAAAGAGCTCCTCTCAGCTGAAGCCTATTCTTTCTATATTGCCGAGCTCAACCGTCTGTCCAAGACAAACTGCACCAGAACAGATGAATATGAAAAGGATCTGAAAACGGCTGAGAAGGAGATCTTCAATATTCTTGAGGCCATCCGGCAGGGAATAATCACCCCATCCACCAAAAAAGCTCTGGAACAGGCTGAAGAACGGAAAGCTCAGGCCGAGAAAGCCATAGAGGCAACCAAAAAGACGGTCATTGATCTTGTGCCACGCGCCAAAGACACATACCTTCGGCTGGTAGAACAACTCGGGGAAATAAAAGATGTAAAGTCGGCACAACAGGCCATTTCAGAACTCTTGGGAAAGATCGTGCTCCACCCCACAGAACAGGGATTAGAGGCTGAATATGAAAATGGCGGCCTAGTGGCCGCCATATCAAGAAATGTGGTAGCGGGGGCAGGATTTGAACCTACGACCTTCGGGTTATGAGCCCGACGAGCTGCCAGACTGCTCCACCCCGCAACTGACGAGGGCGCATAATACACAGCTCTCGTTTGTAGAACAAGCCCTTTGTAAAAAGATTCAACCTTCGGGAATCAAAAGCTGTAGAAGAACAGGCTAAAAGTAAAAATCCCACGGGGAATACTCACCCGTAGGATCTCTTCAGTCTATGCTTTATGGAGTGGTAAGCGAGACTATGAAGCGGCAAATGCGGCAGCGCAGACCGAAAGCAGCCCCGCGGGAAAGAGCCCCAATACCAACATCGACAAACCGTTGAGCGAAAGTACCACACGGGTATCGAGGCTGGAGCTAAGCGGAGTCTCATCCTCTGGCTTATCGAAGTACATCAGCTTGATGATACGCAGGTAATAGAAGGCGCCGATAAAAGAGAAGAAAACACCCACCAGAGCCAACCAGGTGAGTCCGCTGCTGACAAGGGCCTCAAGCACAACCAACTTGGCGAAGAAGCCTACGGTTGGAGGAACACCTGCCATAGAGAACATCACCAGCAACATCATACCGGCGAACCAGGGGCTACGTTCGTTGAGCCCCTTGTAGTCGGTCAGGTTGTCTGCTTCAAAGCCCCTACGGCTCAGCAGCATAACGATACCGAAGCTACCCAGCGCCATTAACGCATAGACAATGCTGTAGAACATAGCGGCAGCATAGCCGCTGGTGCTGCCGGTAAGGATACCAAGCAGAATAAAACCAACATGGGAGATGGTGGAATAGGCAAGCATACGCTTGATATTCCCCTGAGCGATGGCAAAAACATTACCTACACCCATTGAGAGGATGGCGAGAATAATCAGCATCCCCTGCCAATCGGCATGGAGACTACCGAGACCGTCCACCAACATACGCATGGCTAGAGCAAAGGCTGCAATCTTCGGCGCGCTGCCGATAAATAGCGTAACTGCAGTGGGTGCGCCATGATAGACATCTGGAACCCACATATGGAAAGGCACGGCACCCAGCTTGAAGGCAAGGCCGATAACGACAAAGACCAAACCAAACACCAGCACGGTCTTGTTCACATCAGCATTAGCGAGACCCTGCGCCACTGCCGGGAACTCAATGGAGCCGGTTGCGCCATAAATCATGGAGATACCGTAGAGCAGCATGCCCGATGCCAATGCACCGAGGACAAAGTATTTCATTGCCGCTTCAGAACCGCTGGTGGAGTCGCGATTAAAGGCGACCAGCGCATAGAGTGATAGTGCCAGCAGTTCCAGACCAAGATAGACCGTAAGGAAGCTGTTGGCTGAGACCATCACCATCATACCAAGTACGGCAAGCAGTCCGAGAACGTAGAACTCACCTTTAAAAAGATCGCGGTCGATCAGATAATCTTTGGCGTAAAGAAAGCCAACGGCTGTGACTATATAGATAGCGATCTTCAGTACGTCGCTCATGGCATCGCGGATGACACTGCCATCGAAGATAATCTGAGCACCATCACCAGCAGTTAACAGGGTAATGCCCACGGCCAGCAGCAGGCTCACCTGTGCCATACCGTAGCTAACAATGCGCTGCTCCTCTTTAAGGAAGAGATCGACCACCAGCACCACACAGGCCGCTGTCAGTATAAAGATCTCCGGCAGAACCGGTATCAGGTTAGACATGTCAAATTGCATTGATACTCACCAATTCTTTAATAGGCCGGCTTATAGCTTGGAGACGGCAATATGTTTCAGCAGGTTGCTGATGGATACATCCATCACTTCCACCAGGGGTGCAGGCCAGAGGCCGAGAACCAGGACAGCCAAGGCAAGTGAGCCAAGGATGATAAATTCGCGCTTATTGATATCCTGCAGACCGGCGACCTCTTCACTGGCCACTTCGCCGAAGAGGACACGCTTGACCATCCACAGTGTGTATGCGGCACCAATAATCAGGGTGGTAGCCGCCAGGAAGGCAAACCAGAAGTCGGCACGGAAAGCAGCCAGGATCACCATGAACTCACCAACAAAGCCTGAGGTACCTGGTAGACCGGCATTGGACATGGCAAAAAAGACCATAAATCCGGCAAATATCGGCATGGTGTGAACAACACCACCATAGCTCGAAATCTCACGACTGTGCATGCGGTCATAGAGGACACCAACACAGAGGAACATAGCGGCGGAGATAAAGCCGTGGGATATCATCTGCACCATACCGCCTTCCATACCAAGCATCGCACCGGATGAAGTCTCCGGGTTATTGGCGATCATAAAGACGATAAAGAAGCCGAGAGTGACAAAACCCATATGGGCGATGGAAGAGTATGCAATCAACTTCTTCATATCTGACTGAGCCAGCGCAACAAAGCCGATGTAGACCACAGCAATCAGAGACATGGTTATGATTACCCAATCCAACTCACTACTGGCGTTGGGGGTAATTGGCAAACTGAAGCGCAGGAATCCATAACCACCAATCTTCAGCATGATTGCCGCCAGAATCACTGAGCCTCCTGTGGGCGCCTCAACGTGAGCGTCCGGCAACCAGGTGTGAACCGGCCACATCGGCACCTTGACCGCAAAGGCCATAAGGAAGGCGACAAAGATAAGGATCTGTTCGGTCAACCCCAGTTTGAGAGTGTGGAAACCGAGGATTTCAAAGCTGCCGGACTGGAAGTACATATAGACCAGTGCAACCAGCATGAACACTGAACCAAAGAAAGTGTAGAGGAAAAACTTGATCGTTGCGTAGACTCTATTCGGTCCACCCCAGACACCGATGATAAGGAACATCGGAATCAGCATTGCCTCCCAGTAAACGTAGAAGAGCATCGCATCCAGTGCCGAGAAAACACCGACCATAACGCCTTCCATGATCAGGAACGCTGCCATGTAGTGAGACTGCTTGAACTTAATCACTTCCCAGCCGGCGATGATAACGAAAATTGAGATAAAGGTAGTAAGAATGATCAGCGGCATGGATATACCGTCAACACCAAGGTAATACTCAATGTTGAAGAGAGGTATCCAGGGGCTACGCTCGACAAACTGCATATCTGCTGTCGAGATATCGAATCCTGAATAGAGCGGCAAACTCACAATAAAGGTGAGTATCGCCACTATCAGGGCGGTCCAGCGGGTGGCATTAGGTTCCTTATCACCGCTGGCGAGCACCAGTATGCCACCGATTATCGGCAGCCAGATGGTCAAACTGAGAATGGGCCAGTCTGCAAACATACTTAGCGTCCTACCTTTCTTAAACGATCACGAACCAGGTCAGCAGCACAAGCAGACCCAGAATCATGGCAATAGCGTAGTGAAACAGATAACCGGTCTGGACATTACGGACCCAGTCCGCAAAGCGACCGACGGTACGGGCTGATCCATTAATGATCAGACCATCTATGATCCCTTTGTCACCGACACTCCAAAAAAACTTGCCGATACCCCGACTACCGCCGGCGAAGATGAACTGATAGAGCTCATCAAAGAAGTACTTCTTATCCAGCAGCAGATGCACAAGATTCAGTCGAGTCTTGATAGTGTCGGCAACGCTTGGCTTCACCATATAGATGAAGAAGGCTACAGCTACACCGGCAAAGGCAAGATAGAGCGCCGGACCCGCAAAGCCATGAGCAATCATCGAGTTGGGACCGTGTACCGCCTTACCCAATTCAGCCAGAGTGTCATGCTGGGGCAAGACAAACAGTACATCCTTGAACCAGTCGCCAAATAGCATCATGTCCATGGTGAAGTAGCCGATACCGATGGAGGGGATGGCCAGCATCACCAGCGGCACCCACACTACTTTGGGCGACTCATGGAGGTGGGCCTTGGCATGCTCATCGCGAGGTCCCTTACCGTGGAACACCAGGAAGAACATACGGAAACTATAGAGTGCGGTGATAAAGACACCCATCAGCACAGCCGCATAGGCGTAGCCAGAGCCGGCTATATGAGAATGGTGTACCGCCTCAATGATGGCATCCTTGGAGAAGAAGCCGGAGAAACCTGGGAAACCGATCAGGGCCAGTGAGCCGATCAGTGAGGTCCAGTAGGTCCAGGGCATGTACTTCTTGAGGCCACCCATATTGCGGATGTCCTGATCGTGGTGCATACCGATGATCACAGAACCGGCAGCCAGGAACAGCAGCGCTTTGAAGAAAGCGTGTGTCATCAGGTGGAAGATACCCGCAGCGTAGGCCGAGACCCCCAGAGCTACCATCATATAACCGAGCTGTGACAGCGTGGAGTATGCAACCACCCGCTTGATATCGTTCTGTACGATACCGATCAGTCCAGTAAAGAGTGCGGTAGTAGCGCCAATCACCAAAACAAAGGTCAATGCCGTCTCTGAGAACTCAAAGAGTGGTGACATACGCGCCACCATAAAGACACCGGCGGTAACCATGGTAGCAGCGTGGATCAAAGCGGAGATAGGTGTTGGACCTTCCATTGAGTCGGGCAGCCACACATGCAACGGGACCTGGGCCGACTTACCCATAGCGCCGACAAACAGTAGTATGCAGATCACTGTCATAAGCGACCAGCTGGTGTCACCCCAGATCTGAATCTGGGTGTTGGCAAAGCTTGGCGCCTGAGCAAATACTTCAGAGTAGTCGAGGCTGTTGAAGTACATGGCAACTGCAGCGATACCCAGGATAAAACCGAAGTCACCAACGCGGTTGACCAGGAACGCTTTAAGGTTGGCGAACACCGCTGTCGGGCGCACAGACCAGAAACCGATCAACAGATAGGAGACCAGGCCCACCGCTTCCCAACCGAAGAAGAGCTGCATGAAGTTGTTGGCCATCACCAGCATAAGCATGGAGAAGGTAAAGAGAGAGATGTAGCCGAAAAAGCGTTGATAGCTGTTATGCCCAGCCAAGCTCGCCTTAGGCCAGTTTTCCTCATCATGAGCCATGTAGCCGATGGTGTAGATGTGTACACAGAAGGAGACAAAGGTGACCACAACCAGCATCACGGCGGTAAGCTGATCCACCAGGAAGCCGACTTCCATACGTAAACCGTCACTCACCATCCAAACGTAGACTGACTCGTTGTAGACCTGCAGGTTACCGGTGATAAAGCCGAATAACACATAAATTGAGAGCAGTGCTGATGTACCTACGCCGAGGCTGGCCACCCAATGGGCACCGGCACGACCGATTTTACTGCCGAAAAAACCGGCGGTGATTGCGCCTAACAGGGGCGCCAGCACGATAAGGAGATATATCTTTTCCATGCTTAACCCTTGAGCGTATCCAAATCTTCAACGTTGATGGTGTGGCGGTTACGGAACAACACCACCAGAATGGCCAGGCCTATAGCCGCCTCAGCCGCGGCAACTGTCAGGATAAAGAAGACAAACACCTGACCCGCCAGATCGCCATGAAAATGCGAGAAGGCGATAAAGTTCATATTGACCGCAAGCAGCATAAGCTCAACACACATCAAAAGAATGATGACGTTCTTGCGGTTAATGAAAATCCCGGCGACGCTAAGCGAGAAAAGAGCCGCGCCGAGAATTAGAAAATCTGAAAGTGCAATCATATTGGCCCCATCACTCCTCTGAATCCATCTTTACTACACGCAGGCGATCTGCACTCTTGACCTTCACCTGAAGCGCTGGATCCTGGGACTTGGTCTCAGGACGCTTGCGCATGGTCAAGCCTATAGCGGCGATAATCGCGACCAGTAGAATCACGGCCGCAATCTCAAAAGGATACATATAGACAGTGTAGAGAACACTGCCCAACTCCTCGGTATTGTTGTAAGTCGCAGGCTGGGGCACCGGGGCCGGCACCTTGTCGAGACCGAAATTACCAGGGCCAACGACCAGGAACATCTCCACCGCCATGGTAAAAGCCACCAGGGCACCAACAGGAAGATACTTGATAAAGCCGGCACGCATGGTAGCGGTATCGACATCCAGCATCATCACTACAAACAGGAACAGCACCATCACTGCACCGACATAAACGAGCACCAACACGATAGCGAGGAACTCCGCCTCCGCCAGCATCCAGAGGCCTGCACTACTGGCAAACGCCAGCACCAGGAACAGTGCCGAGTGAACCGGATTACGCCGGGTAATCACCATCGTGGCTGCATACAGCAGAATGGCGGAGAACGTATAAAAGATAAACAGTTGGAATGTCATCTGATCATCCAGTCCTATATTTTTTAGTCAACGCAATCATTAGCGGTATTTGGCCTGTGCAACGATATCAGCTGCAATCTGGCTCTCGTATTTATCACCGACGGCCAACAGCTTTTCCTTCGTCATTAGCCCATCTTCACGACTCTCGAAGTGATACTCGTAGAGCCGAGTCTCAACGATCGCATCCACCGGACATGACTCCTGGCAGTAACCGCAGAAGATGCACTTGAACAGGTCGATATCGTAACGGGTGGTTCGCCGGGAGCCATCTTCACGAGGCTCTGACTCAATGGTTATCGCTGCCGCCGGACAGGTTGCCTCACAGAGCTTACAGGCGATGCAACGCTCCTCACCGTTCTCATAACGACGTTGGGCATGAAGCCCGCGGAAACGCGGCGATACAGGTGCCTTCTCTTCCGGATACTGTACCGTAAACTTTTTACGGAACATGTGGCCACCGGTCAGGCCAAGACCCTTTATCAGTTCCAGCAGGAACAGACTTTTGATGTAGTCACGCAACATATTCATCAGTCAAACCACCAGGGCAGTTGGTAGACCACCGCCACGCCAATCACCAGAATCCAAACAATTGTGATGGGGATAAACACCTTCCATCCCAACCGCATGATCTGATCGTACCGGTAGCGCGGAAAGGTGGCACGCAGCCAGAGGAAGAAGAAGGCGACCACCGCCGTCTTGGCAAACAGCCAGATGAAGCTCGGCACCCACTCAAACAGTGGGCCCAGCATCGGTATGCCGTGGAACGGTGACAACCAGCCGCCAAGGAAGAAAATAACCGTCAGAGCCGAGATCAGAATCATGTTGGCATATTCGCCAAGGAAGAATACCGCGAAGGGCATTCCCGAGTACTCGACATGGAAGCCGGCGACAATCTCAGATTCACCCTCGGCAACATCAAAGGGAGCACGGTTGGTCTCAGCGACACCGGAGATAAAGTAGATAATAAATAGCGGCATCAGCGGAAGCCAGAACCAGTCGAGGAATCCTGCACTTCCCCTCTGGGCGTTGACGATCTCACCCAGGTTGAGACTGCCGGCGGCCACCAGCACACCCACCAGAGCAAAGCCCATGGCGATCTCGTACGAGACGATCTGTGCCGCCGAGCGCATAGCACCGAGAAAGGCATACTTCGAGTTCGAGGCCCAACCGGAGATGATGACGCCGTAGACACCCACCGAGGTAAGAGCAATGATGTAGAGTAGCCCGGCATTGATATCGGCCAGTACCAGCTCTTCATTGAATGGGAATACCGCCCAAGCGGCAAGGGCCGGTCCCAAAGTCAGCAGTGGTGCGATCAGGAACAGTATTTTATTACCCTTCTCAGGGATAATAATCTCCTTGAACATCAACTTCACCGCATCGGCGATGGGTTGTAGCCAACCCTTTGGACCAACCCGGTTGGGACCGATACGCACCTGCATATAACCGATAAGTTTACGTTCGGCATAGGTGAAATAGGCGACACAGAGCATCAGCGGAGCCACGATCACAACGATCTTGATCATGATCTGCATGATAACCAGATTCTCACCCAGCCACTCCCAGAGACTAATCAGTAAATCCATCGGTTTATGCCTTCTCCAGGGTTACTTCACCAAACTGACTACCCAGTGCTTCTGTACCCGCCAATGCGGCGGGAATCCGGACACAACCATCCGGTACGCTGGAATCGATAATAACCGGTAACTCTGCACGACCTTCGCCCTGAACTGCGACGGCAGACTGTGCCTCACTGAGTCCGGCCTTGGCCGCCTCGGAACTATTGAGGTAGAGAGCCGCGCTGATGGCATCACTCGTCTTTTGCAGTGAAGCGGCACGACGTACCAGAGAATCCACGGCATAGATCGGGACATCGCCAATACGAGTCAGCGAGCCTGCTGCGTGCATCCTCTCACTAACATCACTTGCGGCTGCTGTATTGTCGGGCTGCCGATCACCTGAAGCTGCTTTCGCCTCCTCCAATACGTCACTGGAGCTGGTCTGATCAAAGCCTTCCAGATCAAGCTGGTTGCCGAGTACTCGCAGAATTTTCCAGCCTGGGCGGGTATTTCCTTTCGGATTGACCGCACCGGTGAAGGACTGCCATCTGCCTTCAGCATTAATATAAGTACCGGAGGTCTCGGCATAAGCCGCCATTGGCAGAATTACATCTGCAACCGTTTCAATGCTTTCACTACGGAATGCACTGAGCGAAAGTACAAAACCGGCATTGGCAAATGCTTCATCTGCCAGCGCGGGATTAGCAAAATCGTAGGCTGGCTCAACACCAAGCAGCAGATAGCTACTCAGGGACAGTTCCAGCATGGCCTGAGCATCTTTACCAGAGCCGGATACCAACCCGGTAAGTGCGGCACCGGTGCTGTTGGCCGCTTCCGGCAGATACCCCAGAGTTGCGCCACTGGCTTCAGCAACAGCGGCTGCCAGATCGCAAAGTATTGAGTAATCAGCATGGGCTGTTGCCATATTGCCCAGCAGTACAGTCGCCTTATCGGCACTCTTCAACTGCTCGGCCAACGCATTATGTTCATCGCCAACCGTGGCGGAATCAATCACACAACCACTAGCACCCAGCGCTTTTGCCAGGGCAGCCAATTCATCAACCATGGCGGCGGGGCTGCTAACACGTTGCTCTGCAACGTAATTGAGATCGATCTCGAGCGGGTTGATGTAGGTAACCTTGCAACCCTCCAGAACCGCCTTGCGCAGACGGTGTCCGAGCAGTGGCTGCTCCTTGCGCACATTGGCACCGATAACCAGTGCTGCATCAAGTTGTTCCAGTGCTTCGATGCTCTGGCCCAACCAGCGACAGGCAGGCTCTTGGCCACGGAAATCACCCTGGCGCAGACGGTAATCGATATTCTCACTACCCAAGCCGCGGACCAGTTTCTGCGCCAGCTGCATCTCCTCCACGGTAGCCGTGGGTGAGATCAGTGCGCCCAACTGGTCGCCACTCTGTTTAAGACCTTTGGCTGCCGCCTCAAGCGCTTCTTCCCAGCTAGCTTCCTGCCAGGCGCCATCACGCTTGACCAGCGGTGTGGACAGGCGATCTTCGCTGTAGAGTCCTTCATAGCTAAAGCGATCACGATCAGAGATCCAGCACTCATTAACCGCTTCGTTATCTTTTGGAACGACACGCATCACCTGATTACGACGTACATGGAGATGCAGATTTGAGCCGACCGCGTCGTGGGATGCAACCGTATCACGTTGGGTCAGTTCCCAGGCACGCGCCTGGAAACGATAGGGCTTGGAGGTGAGTGAACCGACAGGACAGACATCGATAATGTTGCCGGAGAGCTCAGAATCGACACTCTTCTCAACATAGGTACCGATAGTCATGTGTTCACTGCGACCAATGGCACCCATCTCACGGACGCCGGCAATCTCTGCACCAAAGCGGACACAGCGAGTACAGTGGATACAGCGAGTAAAGTTGGCATTAACCAAGGGGCCGATATCAGGCTTATCCACTGCTCGTTTGCCTTCGACAAAACGGGAGATATCACTGCCGTATCCTACGGACACATCTTGCAGTTCACACTCGCCGCCCTGATCACAGATCGGGCAATCCAGCGGATGGTTGATCAGAAGGAACTCCATGGTTCCTTTCTGTGCCGCCTTAGCCAGTGGAGATGAGGTAAAAACCTTCATTCCATCCGCCACAGGTGTGGCGCAAGCAGGCAGGGGCTTGGGCGCCCGCTCCACTTCCACCAGACACATGCGGCAGTTGGCCGAGATGGAGAGCTTCTTATGGTAGCAGAAACGGGGAATATCAATACCCGCCGCATCTGCTGCATCAATCAGCATTTCGCCTGCGTTGGCCTGCAACTGCCGGCCATCAATTTCTATTGTTATAGTCTGGTTTTCAGACATCGATTTAGTTCTCTAACCAGTGCTCAATAATCGTGCTTTAATCGGTGGCCTATCAGCCAACCATGCACTTCTTATGTTCTATATGATACTCAAACTCGTCTCTGTAATGCTTCAGCATGCCTTGTACCGGCATGGCCGCCGCATCACCCAGAGCGCAGATGGTGCGCCCTGCAATCTTTGTGGTGATATCGTCGAGTAGAGCCAGATCTTCCGGCCTGCCCTGTCCGTTCTCAATACGGCTGATCACTCGGTAGAGCCAGCCCGTGCCTTCACGACAGGGAGTGCACTGACCGCATGACTCTTCATGGTAGAAGTAGGACATACGCTCCAGTACCTTCACCATGCAGTTACTGTCATCGAGGACGATCACTGCGCCGGAGCCCAGCATGGAACCGGCATTCTGTATGGCATCGTAATCCATGGTCAGATCCATCATCTGCTCACCGGGAATAATCGGTGAGGATGAACCGCCGGGGATCACCGCCTTAAGCTTGCTGCCATCCTTCATTCCGCCCGCCATTTCCAGCAGTTCAGAGAAGGGGGTACCCATAGGAATCTCGAAGACACCGGGATTTTTTATATTGCCTGAGATGGAGAAAAGTTTGGCACCGCCACTGTTCTCAACACCAAGGTCCTTAAACCACTGACCGCCCTTCTCCATAATTACCGGAATCGACGCGAGCGACTCGGTGTTATTGATAATGGTGGGACAACCGTAGAGACCAAAGTGTGCAGGAAATGGTGGTTTGAAGCGGGGCTGCCCCTTCTTACCCTCGATAGATTCGAGCAGGGCAGTCTCTTCACCACAAATGTAGGCACCACCACCGAGATGGCTGTGAATCTCAAGATCAAAACCGGAACCGAGTATATTCTCGCCAAGGAAACCAGCGGCACGCGCCTCTTCCAATGCTGCTTCAAAGCGTTCGTAGGGCTCCCAGAACTCTCCACGAATATAATTGTAGGCTCTGCTGGCACCAACGGCATAACTGGCGATAAGCATCCCTTCAATCAGCTGATGGGGGTTGTAACGCAGGATATCGCGATCCTTAAAGGTGCCAGGTTCGCCTTCATCAGAGTTGCAAACCACATACTTCTGTCCCGGTGCATTACGGGAGATGAAGCTCCACTTCAGGCCGGCAGGGAAACCAGCACCACCACGGCCTCGCAAGCCGGATGCCTTGACCTCATCAATGATCGTTTCAGGCGTTACGCCCTCCTTCATGATCTTGGTCAGCATCTGATAACCGCCACGGCTCTGATACTGCTCCAGCAGCCAGGGGCGATCAAGATCCATATTTCGAAAACAGACTTCATTCGCCATGGCGCTTACTCCAGTCCGCTCAGAATCGTGTCGACCAACTCAGGGGTCAGATTCTCATAATATTTGTTGCCGATCTGGAACATCGGTGCACCACCGCATGCGCCTAGGCACTCAACCTCTTTCAGGCCGTATTTGCCATCTTCCGTGGCCTCGCCCATCTTGACGCCCAACTTCTTCTCCAGATGATCGACAATCTTGCCTGAGCCGTTGATCATGCAGGAGACATTGGTACAGACACACACCTTATGCTTGCCTACCGCCTTGTGCTCATACATGGAATAGAAGGTGCCTACCTCATAAACAGCGATTTGCGGCATATCCAGATAGGCGGCAACTTTGTCCATCAACTCACGGGTAAGCGAACCACCATTTTCATCCTGTACGATACGCAAAGCCGCCATCACAGCAGACTGCTGCCAGCCCTCAGGATACTTGGCAATCCACTTATCAATCTCTGCCTTCACTTCGGGAGAAAAGAGTGCCTCTTTTCCCTCGCTCGGTTTGACGGTACTCATTGGTGCGCTCTTGTAACCCATCAGCGGTCAATCTCCCCGAATACAACATCCATGGTACCGATCACGGTCACCACGTCAGCCAACATGTGGCCCCTCACCATGTCATCCATCGCCGATAGGTGGACAAAACCCGGGGCGCGAATCTTAAGTCGATAGGGTTTATTGGCACCATCGGAAATCACATAGCAACCAAACTCGCCTTTCGGTGCTTCAACGGCGGCATAAGCCTCGCCCGGCGGCGTGCAGTAGCCCTCGCTAAATAGTTTGAAGTGGTGAATCAGGCTCTCCATGTCACCCTTCATATCAGCGCGCGCAGGGGGAGCGATCTTATGATCTTCAGCGATCACCGGCCCTGGATTGTCACGCAGCCACTGAGCACACTGTTTGATAATACGATTGGACTGACGCATCTCTTCAACGCGAACCAGATAGCGGTCGTAGCAATCACCAGTGGTTCCCACTGGAATATCAAAATCGACCTTATCGTAGGCGGCGTAAGGCTGTTTTTTGCGCAGATCCCACTCAACACCTGAGCCACGCAACATGGGCCCGGTAAAACCGAGCTGCATTGCTTTCTCAGGGGGAATTACGGCAATATCCACCAGGCGCTGTTTCCAGATGCGGTTTTCTGTCAGCAGCCCCTCATAGATATCAACCAGACCGGGGAAGCGGTTGGTGAAATCTTCTATAAAATCGAGCAGTGAACCCTGGCGAGTCTCATTCTTACGATCGATATCAGCATCTGAACGGAAGTTGTTTTTCTCGTACTGGGGCATACGGTCAGGAAGGTCGCGATAGACACCGCCGACGCGATAGTATGCAGCGTGCATACGCGCCCCGGAAACCGCCTCGTAACAATCCATCAGATCCTCACGTTCACGGAATGCGTAGAGGAAAACCGTCATTGCACCGACATCGAGTGCGTGGGTGCCAAGCCACATCAGGTGGTTGAGAATACGCGTAATCTCATCGTACATGGTGCGAATGTAAAGCGCCCTCTCAGGTACCTCAACACCCAGTAGCTTCTCCACCGCCATCACATAGGCGTGCTCGCTGCACATCATCGAGGCGTAATCGAGACGATCCATGTAGGGGATAGTCTGATTGTACGGCTTGCTCTCAGCCAGCTTTTCAGTGCCACGATGAAGCAGACCGATATGTGGGTCAGCGCGCTCGATCACCTCACCATCCATCTCCAACACCAGGCGTAGTACACCGTGAGCTGCAGGATGCTGGGGGCCGAAATTGAGAGTGTAGTTACAAATTTCAGGCATCGGTACTGTCCTGCTGTTCAACTGTATCGCTCTGGGCACGAATCACCCGAGGAACCAGTACACGGGATTCGATAGTCACCGGTTCGTACACCACCCGTTTTAGTTCCTGGTCGTAGCGCATTTCAACATGCCCTTCCAGAGGAAAATCCTTGCGGAAAGGGTGACCGACAAAACCGTAGTCTGTAAGAATACGCCGAAGATCGGGATGGCCGCTGAAGAGGATACCAAAAAGGTCGAAGGCCTCACGCTCAAACCAGTTGGCGTTTTCCCAAATGCCAACGGTGGAGTCGACCATGGGCTCACGGTTATCGACAAAAACGCGTAAGCGCAGACGCTGATTATTGCTGAGGGAGAGCAGATGATAGACAACGGCAAAGCGGTCATCCTTGTCTGTATCGATGTTCTGATTCTGCTCAACGCCCCGACCAAAGCCGGTAGAAGAGGCTTCTGCGGTGACCCACTCGGACTCACCATAGGTGGAGTAATCAACGCCACAGATATCAACCACAATCTCAAAATGAAACGCTTCGTCGTCACGCAGCTCAGTAGCCAACTCGATGAGTTGCTCTCTGGGCACCACCATGGTTACCTCACCAAGAGAAGTGGTGACTTCACACCCTCTCGCTTGATAACGCTCTTCAAGGGCGGCTGCTAGTGTGTCCGACCGCTCCCTGATAGTTGTCTTCTCACTGTCACTCATGCCGTCTTACTCACCCGCGCAATGGTACTGGTGCGCTTAATTTTTTCCTGCAACTGCAGGATGCCGTAGAGCAGAGCCTCGGCAGTGGGGGGACAGCCGGGCACATAAATATCAACCGGGACAACGCGATCACAACCGCGTACAACAGCGTAGGAGTCGTGGTAGTAACCACCACCGTTGGCGCATGTACCCATGGAGATAACCCAGCGCGGCTCCGCCATCTGATCGTAGACCTTGCGCATAGCAGGGCCCATTTTGTTAGTCAGAGTGCCGGCGACGATCATAACGTCCGACTGCCTGGGACTTGGGCGGAAGATGATGCCAAAACGATCTATGTCATAGCGGGCTGCGGCAGCATGCATCATTTCGATGGCACAACAGGCGAGACCAAAGCTCATCGGCCAGAGCGACCCGGTGCGAGCCCAATTGATGAGCTTGTCGGCAGTCGTGGTGATCACACCCTCTTCGAGAAGACCCTCTACTCCCATTCCAGCGCCCCTTTCTTCCACTCGTAGATGAACCCAATGACAAGAATACCGAGGAAGACAGTCATGGCGATCAGACCCACCATGCCAATCTTGCCAAGCACTATTGCCCAGGGAAAGAGAAATGCAATCTCAAGATCGAAAATAATAAAAAGGATGGCAACAAGATAGTAGCGTACGTCAAACTTCATACGGGCATCGCCAAATGCCTCGAAGCCGCACTCATAAGGGGAGAGCTTTGCGCTGTCCGGACGCCTTGTCCCGAGGGCAAAACCCATTGCAATCATAACGACTCCAACCATCAGGCCGACCGCTATGAATACTAAAACAGGAAGGTAATTTTCCAGCATACGTTCTCGACTCCCCCGGTGGGCAATTATTATATGTTGCTGCCCTTATCATTGAGATAACGAGGCCAGAGTCTATTCGAGATACAGCAAAATGTCAAACCAAATAACATTAGAATATACTTATAAATCAATGGGTTACAAAAATCAAGTAATAAAAAAAACCGGAACCGGTCAGTTGTTTGACCCATTCCGGTTTCTTGTATGGTGCCGACGGCCGGATTTGAACCGGCACGGCTTACGCCACTACCCCCTCAAGATAGCGTGTCTACCAATTCCACCACGTCGGCTGAACAGGGGCATAATTACACCCTCATCCATAAACTCATTCTGCAATTTTCGGTGCCTCTCCCTCTGAAGTTGCAGTTGCTTCCGGTACTTGGATAGCCGGCACCTCCGATTGAACAGGCATCTCTGCGCCTGGTACTGGCGGAGGCGGAATGTCGCCCTTGACCGGCATTTCAATCACAGTCTTCTCTCCCTCCATCAAGCCCGGACGTTCGGTACCCTGCATGGAGAACCAGGCCAGCGCCAGACTGGTGATAAAAAACAGAGCGGCAAGAATCGCCGTTGCCCGACTCAGAAAGTTGGCGGCACCCTGTGCACCAAATACGCTACCCGACGCACCAGCACCAAAAGCGGCGCCGGCATCAGCACCCTTGCCGTGCTGCATCAGCACCAGGCCAATCAGACCAAGGGCAAGAAAGAGATGAGATACGACCAGTATTGTTTGCATCTAGGTTCCGAAAAATAAAATAGTTAGGCTTTAATTAGCCGCACTGCAGATCGCCAGAAAATCTTCCGCATTCAATGCAGCACCGCCAATTAGGCCGCCGTCAATATCCGCCTTGGCAATCAACTCTTCAGCATTACCCGGCTTCATGCTGCCACCGTAGAGAATACGCAACCCATCCGCCACTGCACCATCCTTTGCTGCCACACGGGAGCGGATAAAGGCGTGTACATCCTGAGCCTGCTCCGGTGTTGCCGTCATACCGGTACCGATTGCCCAGACCGGCTCGTAAGCAACTACGCCATCAGCCAACGCAGCGGCACCCTCACGTTCAATGACCGCATCCAGTTGACGAGCAACAACCTCTTCGGTAATCCCCTGCTCGCGCTCTTCCAGCGTCTCACCAACACAGAGTATTGGCACCAGACCTGCGGTGCGTGCAGTCGCATATTTTTTCGCCACCAACTCGTCGCTCTCACCGTGATAGGCGCGGCGCTCAGAGTGGCCGATAATGACGTACTTGCAGCCGAAGTCAAGCAGCATAGAGGCAGCAATTTCGCCTGTGTAGGCACCGGAAGTTTCGGCTGAAAGATCCTGACCGCCCCACACAACAGGAGTTCCCTGCAATTGGTTCTGAGTATCGGAGATATAAACAGCGGGGGCACAAACAGCAATCTCTGCCACTTTAACCTCAGCCTGTCCTGCTTTCAGTCCATCAAGCAATATTTTGATGCTTTCCCGGGAACCGTTCATCTTCCAGTTACCAGCGACTAATGGTTGACGCATTGTCTATCTCCTTACTACGCAAAACAGCGCGGAATTTTACCTTTGGAGCGGGCGTAAAGCAAGGCAAAAAAACACCTAATACCGGAGTTTGATCGAAGTAGGAGCGAACTTGTTCACTACAGGCAGTGCAGCATATTCGTCACGGACGAGTCCGTTCCTAATACTATAATGGTCAGCCGGCCAACTCCTCGACAACATCTGCAAGCCGGTCTGCCAACGCACGTACCTGCTCGCCATCACGTCCCTCGACCATCACACGAATCAGTGGCTCTGTACCAGAGGGCCGTAGCAAAACCCTGCCGCTCTCCCCCAGTTCATCTTCTGCACAGGCAACGGCATCCACTAGCTTGTTGGATGCCATGATCATATCTGCCGCGCCACTACCAAGCCGGACATTCTCCAATACCTGAGGGTACTTCTCCACACCACCTCGCAACTCGTCCAGAGTGCGGCCACTTTTCACCACCTCTGCCAGTACCTGTAGCGCGGAGATAATACCGTCACCTGTGGTTGTACGGTCAAGGCAAATGATATGGCCCGAAGGCTCACCACCAAGGGATCCACCCGTTTTACGCATGCACTCCATGACATGGCGGTCACCCACATCTGTTCGCTTCAGACCGATGCCTTCACGGGCAAGAGCATGCTCAAGACCAAGATTGGTCATCAGTGTACCGACCACCGCCCCCTGCAGACCACCATTGAGTTTACGGGAGCGGGCAATAATATAGAGGATATCATCACCATCCAGCACAGCACCTCGAGCGTCGACCATCAACAACCGGTCGCCGTCGCCATCGAGGGCGATGCCGATATCCGCACTCTCCTTTCGAACCGCTTCCTGCAGTGCACCTATATGGGTTGAGCCAACCCCGGCATTGATATTGAGGCCATCAGGCTCGGCCCCAATGGTGATAACTTCAGCGCCAAGCTCACTGAATACATTTGGAGCAATTTGGTAGGTGGCGCCGTTGGCACAATCGACAACCAGTTTCATGCCGGAAAAAGTCATCGTCCAGGGAATAGAGCTCTTACAGAACTCGGTGTAACGACCGGCTGCGTCATCCACACGAAAAGCCTTACCCAGGTATTCAGATTCAACCGTGGTCATCGGCTTATCCAACTCAGCCTCTATCGCCAATTCGACAGCATCGGGCAGTTTCTGACCCACTTCGGAGAAGAATTTTATCCCATTGTCGTAGTGAGGGTTATGGGATGCACTAATGACAATACCAGCCTTGGCATGCAGGGTACGGGTAAGATGGGCAATCCCAGGCGTCGGCATTGGGCCAAGCAGGTAGATATCGACACCGGCGGCAGCCAAACCCGCCTCCAGTGCTGATTCAAGCATATAGCCCGAGATGCGTGTGTCTTTACCGATCACCACCTTGCTACCCAGCTCGCTACCCAGTACCCTACCGGCCGCCCAGCCCAGTTTAAGTACAAACTCCGGGGTAATCACTCCTTCGCCAACGCGGCCGCGAATACCATCTGTGCCAAAGTACTTCCTTTCCAACTTCATCCCCTTACTTCTGACTGGACTCTAATATTTAAGCTGCTAAATTTCTAAGCTGTGAATTAACATAAACGACTACCCGATCCGCCCCATCAACTGCCAATCCCTACAACTGCTGCAGCTACTCTCACCGCATCCACTGTCGGCTTAACATCATGCACCCGAATAATTGCAGCACCTCGTTCTACCGCCATTACCGCCGTCGCCAGACTGCCGTAAAGGCGCTGATCCACCGGTGCATCGTCGAGAATCGCCCCGATCATCGACTTGCGTGAAATTCCCACCAGTAGCGGCAACCCAAGCCGTGACAGCTCTTCAAGCTCGCTCAGGAGCTGCAGATTATGCGCCAGGGTCTTGCCAAAACCAAATCCAGGATCAAGCAGTAGGCGGTCACGGGATATTCCAGCTGATTCACAGCCGGCAACCCGCCCGGAGAGAAAGGCACCTACTTCATTGGTAACATGATCATAGCTGGGGTTGGCCTGCATAGTACGCGGCTCACCCTGCATATGCATCAGACAGATGGGCACGGCAACTTCGGCAGCGACAGCCATAGCCCCTTCACCCTGCAGTGCCAGGATATCGTTGATCATACCTGCGCCGACTTTAACTGCCTCGCGCATCACCGCGGCTTTGCAGCTGTCGATCGAAATGGGAATGGGAAGCTCGGTCGCGAGAAGCTCAACCAATGGCATTATACGATCCAGCTCCTCCTGCTGAGAGACCTGCGCTGCCCCCGGACGGGTCGATTCGCCACCGATATCGATAATGTCTGCACCCTCTTCCAGCATCTGGCGTGCTTGGGCAAGGGCTGCATCCGGGGAGAAGTAGACTCCACCATCAGAGAAGGAGTCTGGAGTGATATTGAGTATCCCCATCACCCGGGGCTGGGAGAGATCAAGGCTTTTACCTGCGCAGTCGATAACCGTCACAACTGTTATTTCTCTTCAAATATTACTAGACAGGCAGATGCAACGTGCTGATTTGACACCTGTTACTCCCCGCGCTCACTCACAATATCAACAAACGTGGAAACGGCTACAAAAGCCCCCTCTCCCCATCGAGGGTATTGTAAAAGTCCCCTCCCCCCACCGGGGAGAGGATTAGGGCGAGGGGGATCAATAGGTAACTTATTGATTTAATACACCCTCATCCGACCTACATGGACGTAGTAGTGTCGCGAGAGGGCAGGAGCCCGTAGCGACCTAACCTTCTCCCTCGTAGGGAGAAGGGACTGGAACAATTACCACACTCCTCACAAAAAAGGCTGTGAAAAATGCTCACAGCCTTGATGTAAATATACCGAAAGCAGTATCAGTGCTGTCCTGCCGGACCGCCGATGGAACCTGAAGAGTCATCTTTTTGCTTGGCATCGGAATCCGCTTTCAAACCATCATCCGTCTTGTTATCCGAAGAGTCGTCATCACTCCAATCCTCCGGCACCCGTGGTGGTTTACCTGTCATGATGTCATTGATCTGATCGCTATCGATAGTCTCGTACTTGATCAGCGCCTTAGCCATGATATGGAGCTTCTCCAGATTCTCCTCAAGGATATTCTTCGAGCGAGTGTAGTTGCGATCGATGAAGCTGTGAATCTCTTCATCGATGGCGTGCGCCGTCTCATCGGAGACATTTTTATGCTGGGTCACCGAACGACCGAGAAATACCTCTTCCTCATCCTCGCTATACATCAGCGGCCCCAGTTTCTCTGATAGCCCCCACTTGGTGACCATACTCCTGGCAATACCGGTAGCACGCTGGATATCGTTCTGGGCACCGGTGGTGACACTATCCTTACCGAAGATCAGCTCCTCGGCGATACGGCCACCAAACAGGCTGGAGATCTGACTTTCAAGATGCTCCTTGCTGAGGCTGTAGCGATCTTCCACCGGCAGAAACATGGTAACACCGAGTGCGCGACCACGGGGGATGATACTCACCTTGTAGACCGGATCATGGGAAGGCACCAGACGCCCGACGATGGCGTGACCCGCCTCATGATAGGCCGTCAACTCCTTCTCCTTCTCGCTCATCACCATGGAGCGCCGCTCTGTGCCCATCATGATCTTATCTTTGGCCTTCTCCATGTCCGACATATCAACATGTCGTTTGTTGGCGCGAGCGGCAAAGAGAGCCGCTTCATTGACCAGATTGGCCAGATCAGCACCAGAAAAACCGGGGGTACCACGTGCGATCAGAGAGGCTTTGATATCCTCTGACTGAGCCACTTTGCGCAGGTGAACCTTAAGGATCTGCTCCCTACCGCGCACATCGGGTAGAGGCACAACCACCTGACGGTCGAAACGACCGGGACGCAATAGTGCCGGATCAAGAACATCGGGACGGTTGGTGGCAGCGATAACGATGACGCCTTCATTGCCTTCAAAACCATCCATCTCAACCAACAGCTGGTTAAGGGTCTGCTCACGCTCATCGTGACCACCGCCAAGACCGGCACCACGATGACGGCCTACCGCATCGATCTCGTCGATGAAGATGATACAGGGAGCATGCTTCTTTGCCTGCTCGAACATGTCACGCACACGGGAAGCACCGACACCAACGAACATCTCAACGAAATCAGAACCTGAGATGGTGAAGAACGGCACCTTAGCCTCACCGGCAATGGCCTTCGCCAACAGGGTCTTGCCCGTACCGGGGGAGCCCACCAGGAGTACGCCGCGGGGGATCTTGCCGCCCAGCTTCTGAAATTTGGAGGGGTCACGCAGGAAATCCACCATCTCAGAGACCTCCTCTTTGGCCTCCTCGATACCGGCCACATCGCCAAAGGTGATCTTTACCTGATCTTCGTTGAGAAGCCGCGCCTTGCTTTTACCGAAGGACATGGCACCGCGACCACCGCCACCACCCTGCATCTGACGCATGAAAAATATCCACAAGCCGATGAGAATAAACAGCGGGAACCAGTTGATCAGGATCTGTACCAGAATCGATGGTTTCTCAGGTGGTGTCGCAACAATCGACACGTTATTGGTAAGCAGGTCACCCACCAGTCCGTCATCGCCTGGGCTGTAGGTGGAGAAAGTGGCGCCAGTGGTCAGGGTGCCCTCAATCTCGCGACCATTTTTGATATTGACCGACTGCACCCCACCCTCTTTCACCTGAGCGATGAAATCAGAATAGGGCAGCACATTGGCACGTGTCGATTGAGTGGAAAAATTATTAAAAACCGACATCAGGACGATCGCAATAACCACCCAGAGAATCAGATTTTTTGCCATATCATTCAAGCTATTAACCCTCTAAAGCCGAATCGGGCCGAATGGTGTTCGGCCCAAAACAGCTGTCAATATCAGGAAACGACTGAAATTCAGTCAGTTACACTAATCCATAGTTATTTAGTACAGTACTACACATTATAGTTCATCGCCACTAGGTAGACCTCTCGGCTACGGGGACGAGACGCTTTCGGTTTCCTCGTCACCACCTTAGCAAAGGAGGCACGGAGGTCCTTGACATATTGATCAAAACCCTCACCCTGAAACGCCTTAACGACGAAACCACCACCGGGACGCAGCACCTCTCGGGAAAAATCGAGAGCCAGTTCACAGAGATACATGGCTCGGGGCAGATCAACAGCAGCGGTACCGGTTATATTTGGGGCCATATCGGAAATTACAAGGTCAACCTGACTGCCATTGAGAACCGCCTTAATGGTCTGCAGTAGCTCTTCCTCGCGGAAATCCCCCTGAATAAAGTCAACGCCCGCCAGAGAATCCATCGGCAGAATATCCAGTGCCACCACCCGTCCCTTGTGACCCACCAGTTTAGCGGCGACCTGTGACCATCCACCCGGTGCTGCTCCCAGGTCTACCACAGTCTGCCCAGGCATTAACAGCCGATCTTTCTCATTTATTTCCAGAAGCTTATAAACCGCGCGTGAACGATAGCCCTCCTTCTGGGAGCGCTTCACATACTCATCATTCACATGGCGATCAAGCCAGCGACGGCTGCTTTTACTTTTCTTCATGGATATCTATCTTACCAAACCAGCTCTTAACAATAATCCTGTGATGTTATGTAAAAGGGAACTGCGCTACAATCCGCCTCCTTCGCACCCTGGAGCACGATATGTCCTTGAGCAAAAAACAGAAACGCCACCTGAAGGGTTTGGCACACAGCCTTAAACCAGTAGTTATGGTCGGCCAGCATGGTCTTACCGACGGCGTTTTCAATGAGCTGGATATCGCTCTGAATACCCACGAACTGATCAAAGTGAGAGTCAGTGCCGGAGACAGGGAGGAGCGAAAAGCGATGCAGGAGACGCTTTGTCAGAAGAGCGGCGCAGAGCTCGTCGATAGCATCGGCCACATCTCCATCCTCTATCGCCATAACCCGGATGAGCCAAAGGTCACTATTCCGAAAGACTGATCTTTTGTTAATTTTAATTGGGGTCAGAGTAAAATTTTATTCTTTCAGAAGAAATATTAAGTCCCTCTCTATCAAAATTTTACTCTGACCCCAATTAAACAAACCTTACTCGTAACGCACCTCTAAAATCTCCATATGACGCAGACCGGCGGGAATCTGTACCGCCCCCACATCACCCGCCGACTTACCGATAAGTGCACGAGCCATAGGGGAACTTACAGAGATCAAGCCTTGCTTGATGTCGGCTTCATCTTCACCTACCACCCTGAATGTGTGCTCTTCATCAGCCTCCTCTTCATAGACATCAACGGTAGCGCCAAAAACCACCCGACCATCCGGATCTAATGTGGTGACGTCGATAATCTGGGCATGAGAGAGCTTACCATCAATATCTTTGATACGGCCTTCAATAAAGCCTTGCTGCTCCCGAGCAGCATGATACTCAGCATTCTCTTTCAGATCACCGTGAGCTCTCGCCTCAGAAATTGCCTGAATCACCCTGGGCCGGGCAGTGCCCTTGAGCTCAGTCAGCTCTTCACGCAGTGCCTTTGCACCCCGGGCGGTCATAGGTACCTTACTCATAAAAAACGCCTCCAAATCTTCTAGCTATTGTCTTTCAGCTACCGTCAAAAATACATGGCAGCTTTGCCGCACATAGGTGTACTACAAGCGCGCCCTATAAATCGGCGCACCAAGACCTAATCAGTGCAGATCCTGCAACCGATTAACCTGGGTGGTATCCGCCTGCTTCAGCGCCAGACTAAAGGCTTCACCACCCGACATGGTGGTGGTGTAGGTCACCTTATGGCGCAGTGCTGCATGACGAATAGCGGCTGAATCCGCAATCGCCTTTTTACCCTCGGTGGTATTGATGATCAGACTGAACTCATCATTCTTGATCATATCGACGATATGGGGCCTGCCCTCAGCCACTTTGTTAACCCTGGCACACTCGACACCGGCATCCAGGATCGCCTGACAGGTCGAGCCGGTTGCAGAGAGATCAAAGCCCAGCTCATTCAGATCCCTTGCCACAGCAATAATTCGACCTTTGTCATTGTCGCGCACGGAGAGCAGAGCGCGACCGGATCTGGGTAGCAGGTCGCCTCCCCCTTCCATCGCCTTGGCAAAGGCCTCACCAAAGGTTCTACCGACGCCCATCACCTCACCCGTGGACTTCATCTCTGGCCCCAACAGGGTATCGACACCCGGGAACTTGACGAAGGGGAAGATCGCCTCTTTAACAAAATAGTTTTCAGGTATCACTTCCTTGGTAACGCCCTGTTCCTGCAAGCTGGTGCCAGCCATACAACGCGCCGCTACCTTTGCCAGCTGTACGCCGGTCGCCTTGGAGACGAATGGCACAGTACGCGATGCCCTGGGGTTCACTTCCAGCAGGTAGATATCATCACCCTTGATGGCAAACTGGGTATTCATCAACCCCACCACCTTGAGTTCCAGTGCCAGCTTACGCATCTGCTCACGCATCCGATCCTGGATCGCCGGCGAGAGGGTGTAGGGAGGCAATGAACAGGCGGAGTCCCCGGAGTGTACACCGGCCTCCTCGATATGCTCCATGATGCCACCGATCAGTACATCTTTTCCATCGCAGATGGCGTCGACATCCACCTCAATGGCATCGTTAAGGAAGTGGTCAAGCAGTACCGGAGAGTCGTTGGAGACACTCACTGCCTCACGCATGTAGCGGCGCAGGTCATCCTCATCATGGACGATCTCCATGGCACGGCCACCAAGCACATAGGAGGGGCGAACCACCAATGGATAACCTACTTCTTCCGCCAACAGCACCGCCTGCTCAGGTTCAGTAGCGGTACGGTTGGGCGGCTGTTTCAGGCCCAAGTTCTCGACCAGCTGCTGGAAGCGCTCACGATCCTCAGCCAAATCGATGGAGTCGGGGCTGGTACCGATAATCGGGGCACCCGCCGCCTCCAGCGCTTCCGCCAGCTTCAGCGGGGTTTGACCACCGTACTGTACAATGACGCCTGCGGGCTTCTCGATATCGATCACTTCAAGCACATCCTCCAGGGTGAGCGGCTCGAAATAGAGCCGGTCGGAGGTGTCGTAGTCGGTGGAGACGGTCTCGGGATTACAGTTGACCATAATGGTCTCGTAGCCATCCTCCCGCAAAGCGAAGGCGGCATGTACACAGCAGTAATCGAACTCAATACCCTGGCCGATACGATTGGGCCCGCCACCCAGCACCATGATCTTTTTGTTACTACTGGGGTTGGCCTCGCACTCCTCCTCGTAGGTGGAGTACATATAGGCGGTGCTGGTGGAGAACTCCGCCGCACAGGTATCAACCCGCTTGAACACCGGGCGCACATTGGCGGCGTGTCGCTGCTTGCGAACCTCAGCATCACTGACACCAACCAGGGCAGCCAGACGTGCATCGGCAAAGCCCTTGCGTTTCAGGTAACGCATGCGATCAGCATCAAGGGAGGCTATACCGCCGTCACGCACCTCATCTTCCAGCGTCACCAGCTCTTCAATCTGCACCAGGAACCAGGGATCGATCTTGGTGACATCGAACACCTCATCCATGCTCATGCCGTAACGGAAGGCATCGGCAACATAGAAGATCCGCTCCGCACCCGCTTCCCGCAGCTCATGACGGAGAATGCTCTTGGCCTCATCCGCTTCCAGATCCAAAACCTCGTCGAAGCCGTTCTTGCCGATCTCGAGGCCACGTAAGGCTTTCTGCATCGACTCTTGGAAGGTACGACCAATGGCCATCACCTCACCCACCGACTTCATCTGTGTAGTCAGGCGATCAGGTGCTGTCGGGAACTTCTCAAAGGCGAAACGTGGGATCTTGGTAACTACATAATCGATAGAAGGCTCAAAAGAGGCCGGTGTTGCACCGCCGGTGATCTCATTTCGCAGCTCATCAAGGGTGTAGCCCACCGCCAGCTTCGCCGCCACCTTGGCAATGGGAAAACCGGTCGCCTTGGAGGCGAGAGCGGAGGAGCGGGAGACACGCGGATTCATCTCGATAATGATCATCCGTCCGTCTTCAGGATTAATGGCAAACTGGACGTTGGAGCCACCAGTATCAACACCGATTTCACGCAGCACCGCCAGGGAGGCGTTACGCATGATCTGGTACTCTTTGTCGGTCAGCGTCTGGGCAGGAGCAACGGTGATGGAGTCCCCGGTATGGATACCCATGGGATCAAGATTCTCAATGGAGCAGATGATGATGCAGTTGTCCTTGTGGTCACGCACCACCTCCATCTCATACTCTTTCCAACCGAGAATCGACTCCTCGACCAGCAACTCCCTGGTAGGTGACAGGTCAAGGCCGCGCTCGCAGATCTCGACAAACTCATCCTTGTTGTAGGCGATACCACCACCGGAACCACCCATAGTAAATGAGGGGCGGATGATGGTGGGAAAACCGATTGAGGCCTGCACCTGGAACGCCTCTTCCAGACTGTGCGCTACTGCTGCACGGGGCATATCCAGGCCGATCTTCAGCATCGCCTTGCGGAACAGATCCCGGTCTTCCGCTTTATCGATCGCTTCGCGGGAGGCACCGACCATCTCTACACCGTGCTTCTCCAATACGCCTTCCCGCACCAGATCAAGAGCGCAGTTAAGCGCAGTCTGACCACCCATGGTGGGCAGCAGCACATCCGGCCGCTCTTTCTCAATGATGCGCTCCACCGTGCGCCAGTTGATCGGCTCGATATAGACCGCATCGGCGCTGTCGGGGTCGGTCATGATGGTGGCCGGATTGGAGTTGACCAGAATGACCCGGTATCCCTCCTCTCTCAGTGCCTTACACGCCTGGGCGCCGGAGTAGTCAAATTCACAGGCCTGGCCAATAACGATAGGGCCGGCACCGATGATCAATACACTCTTAATGTCTGTTCTTTTTGGCATCTGCTGCTTTATTTCCGCAAATTTACGCTAAATTCTATGCAATCGAGTCTTTCGCTATTCGTATCAGTCGCCGGACTGAATCAACTCGATAAAATGGTCGAATACCGGCGCCACATCATGGGGACCGGGACTCGCTTCCGGATGCCCCTGAAAGCCAAAGGCCGGCTTATCAGAGCGATGAATACCCTGCAGGGAGTCATCAAACAGTGAACGGTGAGTGGCTGTAAGATTCTCAGGCAGACTCTCCTCATCCACAGCGAAACCGTGGTTCTGGCTGGAGATCATCACCGTTTTGGTATTCAAATCCTGCACCGGGTGATTGGCACCGTGGTGCCCAAATTTCATCTTCGCCGTTTTGGCGCCACTGGCAAGAGCCAGCAGTTGATGGCCCAGGCAGATGCCAAACACCGGAATACCCGTTTCAACCACCTCGCCAATTGCTTTAATGGCGTAATCACAAGGCTCTGGATCACCCGGCCCGTTGGAGAGGAAGATACCGTCAGGTTTCATCGCCAGCACCTCTGCTGCCGACATCTGGGCCGGCACCACCGTCACCCGGCAGCCACGATCCACCAGCATACGCAGAATATTGCGCTTGATACCGTAGTCGTAAGCGACCACATGGGTGGGTAGATGCTCTTCTATAGGATGAGGCGCTTCAGGTACCCCTCCTTCCAGACTCCAGCTTCCCTGAGCCCACTCGTAAGGTGTGGAGGTAGTTACCACCTGGGCCAGATCCATACCTTTGAGCCCAGGAAATGCCTTGGCTGCCTCCAGAGCCGTTCCCTCGTCGAGGACATCACCTGCAATGATGCAACCACCCTGAGCACCCTTCTCCCGCAGAATCCGGGTCAGCTTGCGGGTATCGATTCCGGCAATGGCCACCACACCGTTATCTGCAAGATACTGATCCAAGGGGCGCTGATTGCGCCAGCTACTGGCCAGCAGAGGCAGGTCGCGGATAACCAAGCCGGCGGCATGGATAGCTGAAGACTCCTCATCCTCATCCGTGGTACCGGTATTTCCGATATGGGGATAGGTAAGGGTAACGATCTGTTTGCAGTAGGAAGGATCGGTAAGAATCTCCTGGTAGCCGGTCATGGCGGTATTGAACACCACCTCGCCAACGGTCTGCCCGTCAGCACCAATCGACTCACCCCGGAATGTTGTTCCGTCTTCCAGAACCAATAAAGCAGGCTTTCTCAAAGAACCAGTCCCCAACAGACATGCCTAACGGGACAAACCCAAACATGAGCTATCCCAAACAGGCTGTTAATACAGTCATTGCTGAATGCGACGCCGCAGAATTACGAGGCCGCTGATTGCGTCGGATTTTACTTGAATTCAGGGTCGTCTGTCCATCCAAACATGAACTCACTCTATCCGTCATGATCCCGACCACGTCATCTTCAGCTTCATGAAAAAATAGCAGATTATTTGATGTTCTGCCGGACCCAGTTAACCAGGGCGCCTGCATCCATTGCTCCCGAAACACGCGCCAACTCCTTCCCACCCTTGAATAGGGCCAGGGTTGGGATACTGCGTATACCAAACTCTACCGCCAACCCCTGATGCACTTCGGTATCGATCTTCACCAGGCGGACAGTGGGTTCGAGGCGACTTGCCGCCGCCACAAATGCCGGCGCCATCATTTTACAAGGGCCACACCAAGGCGCCCAGAAATCAACCAGTACGGGGATCTCATTGCGCTGAATATGGCGACGAAACCCCGCCTCACCCAGTGCCAGCGGTATACCTGAAAAGAGCCTGTCACTACAGCGCCCACACTTAGGATCGCCATCAAGACGCTCCTTGGGAACACGATTGAGGCCCTGACAGCCCGGGCAGACAACATGAATCGAATCTGACATAAACATCACCTGGAAATATTGATTTTTCTCTATACGGGACATATATGGGAAACTTACCGTCAATTCAACCGTCAGTTAGTGGTGCTTCGGCCGTAGGAGCGCTTTCACGAAGCGCGATAGGCACTTGATCGCGGTCCGAGAGACCGCTCTGAAGGAAGACCCAGAGATCAGGAAAGACAAAATGAACAACTCCGATTACATATTCGAAGTCACTGCAGAGAATTTTGAGCAGGTCATCCTCCAGGGTTCCCAATCGGTTCCTGTTTTGATCGACTTCTGGGCTTCCTGGTGCCAGCCCTGTAAATCCCTGATGCCGATACTCACCAACCTGGTAGAAGCATATCAAGGGAAATTTATCCTGGCGAAGATCAACACGGAGGAGCAGCAAGAGCTGGCCGCCCAGTTCGGTATCCGCAGCATACCCACGGTAAAGCTGTTCAAGGAGGGCGCCGAAGTGGATGAATTCATGGGGGCTCTACCAGAGGCCGAGATAAGGGCATTTCTTGATCGCCATATCCCCCGTGAATCAGACAATCTGGTCAGTCAGGCAGACCTGCTGATTCAGCAGGGTGATACTGAAGGCGCTAAAGAACTGCTCGATAGAGCAAAAAGTGAAGATCCTGAAAATTCTCATATTCTCACTGCCTGTGCTCGACTGCAGGCAATTCTTGGCAATATCGACGAGGCAGAAGCACTACTGGCTGCACTGCCGGTGGATGAGCAGAATAAACCGGAAGTGGCCGGGCTACGCGCCCGTTTCACCTTCGACCGTACTGCTCAGACCGCTCCAACAGCAGAAGCACTGAAGCAGCGCCTGGAGATAAACAGCAGCGATAGCGAAGCACTCTACCAACTGGCAGCCCACCGGGTAATGGAAAATGCCCACGAGGAGGCGATGGAACTGCTGCTGCAACTGCTGCGTAAGGATCGCAGCTATGGTGATGACGCCGCCCGCAAGGGGCTGCTGGCGCTGTTCGATCTGCTGGGAGGGAGTGGCGAACTGGTAAACGGCTACCGTAAACAGATGTTCAACGCACTGCATTGACGTAGATAAATATCAGCCGGAAATTAACGCAAATTAGCGAGAATTAAAGAACTATTTAACCGTTTAACCGGCCATGCACAACAACCCTGAGATTTTTTAAGGCTGGTCGGTCAATAGCACATGTAGGAGCAACCTTGTTCGCGACCAGCTCCGTGCCATGTTCATCGCGAACAAGTTCACTCCTACACAGGGAGAGATTTTTCACTCGTTACACAGCTCCTGCTGTGTAACGATGAGGAATATAGAGCAATATTAGCGTTCATTTCCGTCTATTCGCGGCCATCCCCCTGCCACTCGAGGGAATGTATTTCCAGAGATCAATCCACCTCGGCCAGCTCCAGCACCTCCAGCCGATCTCCCACCACCCGCCAACGCAGGTCAAAGTCGTAGAGACGGATACCGTAGACCCGCCCCTCTTGCTCACCGCTGTAGGCAGGCCGAGGATCCATCTCCAGCAGATTCTTTATAAAGGAGCGCAACCGTTCATCTTGCCGAGCGGTGATCTGCTCCTCAGACCGTGGCGAAAAACAGACCTCAAGCCGCCTCTCAGGAGGTGCGGAGGCAAAACCACTAAGAGCATCCGGGATACTGTCTGCATAACCAACATAGGGTTTGATATCGAGTACCGGCGTCCCATCCAAAAGATCCCCGCCCGAGAGCTGCAGGCTGACACCGCCAGAGGTATCAATGGACTCCAGCTTCACTACTGAGAGACCGATTGAGTTAGGCCTGAACGGGGAGCGACTGGCGAACACACCCACCCGTACATTGCCCCCAAGGCGTGGCGGCCGTACCCGTGGACGCCAGGCACTCCTCATCGCCTGATGAAAAACGAATTGAATCCAGATATGTGAGTAGCCCTCCAACCCCTCCACTGCCTCAGGTAGATTATAGGGTGAGAGCAGCTCCAAGCGGGACTTAGCTTCCCTAACCAAACCGGGTTGGCGCGGAATACCAAACTTCTCCTTGTAAGGTGCGTGTATCACACCTACAGGGGCAAATGAGAAGGTCATGACTCGGTAGATTTACCTCTTTGAGCAAGATCACTGACAACTCCTTGATGCCTCTCCTCCACCATCTCATCGATCATACGCATAACACCGTCACTACCCGCTTCAGACGATTCAACCCGATCAACAATCTTATCCCGCAGTGTTTTATCCTGTATCCAGTCTTGATCATAAAATTCTATCGCTTCCTGGAGATGCTGATGAACTGCCACATGATAGCTTTCCAACTCCGGGTAGGCCGCCATCAGGGCGTAGTTCAGCATACCATCTCCCTGGTAGTACCACTTACCCAAAGCACAGCTATGATGGTCTACCGACACAGCGTTCCGGTGCCGTGTATCACCCCCTCCAACCTCATTACCCTCCCCACTGAGCACAAAGTAACCGTTCTGCTTGAAAATAATATGGTCGGTTTTGATCAACGAAGCAAAAGAGCGATCCATTGTATAACGAACATAGTCAGCTGTTCGTGCAGCTGAATTTTCGAACTCATTAAAGCGTCCTTTGAACGCATCCACCTCACGATTGATCGAAGTGGAAAGCGTCCGCGTCGCTTCCGACTCTTGAGTGATCAACTGCACTTGGCTACGGAAGCGACCCAGTGTCTCGTGTATCTCACCGGTGGCCAGCTTAGTACGCACCGACAGGGCCTTCACCTCCTCCGCCACCACAGCAAAGCCCTTTCCATGTTCGCCTGCACGCGCCGCTTCAATCGAAGCATTCAGCGCCAGAAGGTTGGTTTGGTCAGCGATCTTGGAGATAAATGCCAGCGCCTCAACCACCTGCTTACTCTCCCCATCCAGTCGGTTGATCTCATTTGCCATGCCCTCCAATTTAGAAGAGACCACCTCGAGAGAGGCATTAATGTCATCAATTGACTCCCTGCTCCGGCTTGCCGTGTCACCACTATCGGCAGCAATTCTCTCTACCGATTTCATAACTTCAGCCATCTGCATAAGATCAGTACGGATGGTGTCCAAATTCATCAATAGGTGGCCGGCATTTGTAGCATGCAGAGTGTGGGTCAGGTTGGTGCGCAAAATATATACCGAGTCAGCCTCCATTGAATCGATGGCCTGATTGATGCGTTTCAGGGACTGTTTCAGTTCGCCGGGTAAGGTATGTGCCTGTCCTTTGCGATAATAGACGCCATCCGCGATGCGGCGAAAGCAACTGTCCACCTCCTTTGTATAGGTCTCAACAAAATCGAGAAGATCATTCAGTGCCCAGGCAATCTGACCCACCTCACCAAGCCCACGAGTGTTGGTGATCCGCTTGTGCAGGTCACCCTTGGTACAGTCATCCAGGGTATCCTTAATATTTTTCAACGCCTGTAACGGCTGACGTAGCGAAAACCATGTAAAAAACAGCAGCAGCAGACTGAAAAACATCAAGAGAGCAACACCCAGACTAAAACCACTCTTCGCCAGCAGCAACCCCCCAAGAGTAAAGACAATCAAAACGAGAGTAAGTAAAACCACAGTAATCCGGGTACGGATAAACGGTACCCTATGGCTGGTGTGAGAAGCTTTCACTCTTTTCTCCATGTGGTGGCTACAGTGACAGTACAAATTCGTCGTAGCTGGTACTTGATGCCGTCAACCGTTTCTTCAGCAACTCGATTGAGACTCTTTCAGCATCTTTCTCTAGCTGCTGCGCCCGTTCCAGTCCAAGCATCTCCCGATAGAGAGGTTCTATTACTTTTAAAGCGGAAGCATTCACCTTCCTGCCCACATAGTGATAACCCAGCAACTCATCATCCGTACCCCAATCGGGTGTAATACTGGTAAAAGCCCAGAAGAATCTGCCACCGGAAGAGATATTTTTCACGTAGCCTAGAAACTCATGCCCCTGCTCCAGGGTGTTCCACATCCACCGAACAATCCCCTGAGGCATATCCGGATGACGAATCATACTGTGCTGCCTTCCCAACAATGCCTGCTCAGGGTAGTTGGCCACCCTCATAAACACACGATTGACATAGAAGATACGTCCTTTGGCATCAATCTTTAAGACGATAATTTCGTCATCTTCAAAAGTAGTCTCTCTGTTATCCGACAAGATTGTGGTACTCCTGTTGCCGACCGACAATCGGCACCTATTTATAAAACTACTCCAACGCTCCTATGGAATGGCGACCAATCAGGGAAAAACTTGATCTACCGCGCCTTAGCCCCGTCTGTCACCCTATAACATCTGTCTCCATCAAATACACTGGTACTCTCGCTCGACACTTTTCTCCACTAATCTGTCAGGGTATCAGATAAGAATCCATCTCAGAATAGAGTTTCAGCCTCGTCACTCCAGCGCAAACGAAGCAGTGGTGCATGGGTACACTGTTCCCGGGGCAAAAGCTGGAAATCTGCAATATGACCATGCCGACAGATTCCTGATCTCGGTCTGCACCCAAATGATGAGCCTACCTATTTCTAGGATTGAGTGGCTATGCACAATGGTCCCGAAGCACTACCTTCATAGAAAAAAGTGCATCTGTAGGAGCGAATTTATTCGCGATCAGGCTCCGGGGCATGTTCTTCGCGAACAAGTTCGCTCCTACACCCGGTTCCCGGATTATTGTGCACAGCCATTTAGGATTATTTCACCTAAGCAAGTAGCATTAGCACCTGACACCATTAATATAGCCGTACATGCCCCACGGGTGAAGGGCATTCTGACTGGGGTAGCAAATCACCCTTGTTGGCACTAATTATAGAGGCGAATCACAATTACCTCTTTACATTACCAAATCAGAACCTATCATACGGCATCTAGAATTAGTCCAAATGTTGGTTCACAGATCTGACAACACTTCCCTGGAGAATATTATGAACGTAGATCAGCACCTGAAAGTTGCCCAATGGCACATGGAACAAGCCCGTCTGCACGCCGGTAGCGGTGATCACAAATGCGGCTGTCCCCTCAATGACCATGACCGCAAAGCGATTGAGGCTGTCGAAGCCAATATGGTTGAAGAAGAGAACGCCTGCTCTGTATCCTGATATCAGGTAACAGCCGCAAAAAAAGAAACCGTGCATTGCACGGTTTTTTTGGGGCTGTACGTTCGCAAGGAGGTACTACTTAATAATAACCACCTTTTGGTAGAGGGAACCAAACATCGTTTCCTTTTGTATCGACTGGGGTGGGGTACCCTCGGGTAGCCATTCGGTAATCTCGTGCTTCCACAAGTCCATAGCAAATGGCTCCAGGAGTCGAAGTATCGGATTCATGATATAGCGAAATGGATTGATGGAAGTCGGTCGATGATAATCGACAAAGACTACCTTTCCACCCGGGCGCACTACACGCAATGCCTCTTTAACCGTTTTCTCCCTAACCGCTTCGGGCTGTTCGTGTAACAGAAAAAAGACAATAACGTTATCGTAAGTCCCATCCTCAAACTTAAGTTGCGAGGAATCCTGATGGTGCAGGAAGACATTCTTATTATTCTGCACCTTTCGTTTCGTATTCTGGAGTTGTATTGGCGCAACATCCACAATGTCCAGCTTACTGTCAGGGGTCAGCCGGGATGCGGCACGCTGTGAAAAATCACCGTATACACAAGCCACCTGCAGGCTATTTCCCTCAAGTTGGGGGCCGAACTCGTCGAGAGCGGCATCACGCAGGCGTTTGAAGTTTCCCCAAAGAATCAAATTGACCAGCCACTGTCGTTCGAAGATATGGACTGCGGTGGGATGCAGATAGGCCCACCAGTATGTCTCCTCCAGATATTTGGGAATATCCAGGTCCTTCGAAATCCGGTAGCGGTTCCCGCTACGGTATGACGGTGTTGCTTCAATTACGGCTACTTCTTCATTCATATGGCTGCCCTGCTGTATTGCACAGAATCAATTGTATTGAGGATGATTGCAGAGAATCTATGTTCCCGTAGGCATCCGGATTACTATTGCGGCCGATAGAACTCCTAACGAGCCCATCGAGGCAATAATTTACAAAGATTCAGTGTCGATAAAAATAACGGGAATGGCCAAATATATTTAGGTATATCATTATTTAATTATCCTGTGATATTATTATATATGGCACGTTATGGCTCGCGCGGTAATCTTGTAGCCATTTTGCAATGAGAAAACTCTTAAATCCATGACAATTCGTCATGAATTGGCTATTTATTATAAAAATACCGGCTCAAATTCAAGGAAAACATGGAATTACCTACACTCGTGAAAATTAGAAAACAACTGTAATTATTCACCACGACCGTGCTTTGGCCCATTTGGGCTCAGGTATTACAACGGCAGATTCACGACATTGAAGCCGAATAGCCCGAATACTCGATTCTAATTCGCGACTCATTCATGAGGATACCCGTATCGCATGGACGCACAATGCCGGCATCAGAACCTCAAACTGGAGACCCGGAGACAACTCTAATACCTATCACATTCGAACAATTGATTGGCTTGATCCCTCTCTCGTGGTAAATTTTCCTTAGAAAGAACGGTGGATTTGACACTGCTGTACAAAAATTCCAACCGTTTCGTGAAGAGCACCCTAATAATTAATATAACGATCTCTGTCCACTCTACGATAATTGCGTAGATCGGTTTGCCCTCAGGGCCAACCGATACTGGTACTAAACAGTTTCGAATTATTTAACAGGATGCAGCTTTTTAAACTCTGTCTATAAATCGAATTGAGTAGCAAGTTGGCAAACAACCCTTCAGTCAAATTAACCTTTTTCGTCGAACTGGAAGGTGCGGCGCTAGAGCAGTTGTTTTCCGATCCGTCGGTCACCGATAACCTTGTAGCACTAAATGCCCGCATCAGCTTGGGTGTAGTCGATTTCACGCCCGAACGGGCCGAGGTTGTGCGTCGCCTTAACCAAGCGGGAGTTCCGGTTGTCGCCTGGCAACTGCTACCCCGTGAGCAGGGCTATTGGTACAACATGTGTAACGCGGAACATGCCATGACCCGCTATAAGGCGTTCCGTGACTGGAGTGTGCAAGAAAAGCTGCAGTGGAGTGCTGTTGGAATCGACATTGAACCTGATATTGCTGAACTTCAGCAACTGTTCATCCACAAGAGCCAACTCATTCGCACAATGATCAAAAGGGGCTGCGGAAGAAAGCTCCTGCACGATTCAGAGAAAACTTACCAGTCGTTGGTGACGCAAATGCGCTCAGACGGCTACCACGTACACGCCTATGAGTTTCCTTTCATGGTGGATGAGCACCATGCGGGCTCCTCTATATTGCGTAGGCTTTTCGGTGTATCGGCTGCACCCTCTGATCAACGTGTGCTGATGCTCTACACCAGTTTCTTTCGCCCTTTTGGTCCGGCGTTCCTCTGGAGCTATGCTGTTGATGTCGACTCTGTTGCTGTGGGCATTACCGGTGGCGGCGTAGAGATTGAGGGGGTGCACCACCCGGCATCACTAAGTTGGGATGAACTCTCCCGCGACCTGCGCCTTGCCTTACGGCGTTGTGATGACATCCATATTTTCAGTCTGGAAGGTTGTATTGAGCAGGGATATTTCGAACGGTTACACGACTTTGACTGGGAGCAACCAGTAAAGGTGCCGCACCCGGGGGTTGAAATATTGTATGTGGCACGCACCGCATTACAGACTTCTCTTTGGCTTTTGTCCCGACCGGTTGCACTTGTCGGAGCCCTGGCGTGCGTAGCTATACTGCTCACCTATTGAATCGGGCTCTTACCTTCATAGTGGGCATGAAAATAGAGGTAGTGTGCCAACCTCTGCAGGCCTCAATACACACAACATACCGACACTTTGGTATTGTAAGTTGTTTTTGACCGCCACCTAAGCAGTGCCTTTAACACCCTCTTTTCCCTCAATCAATTGCACCAGGTAACTGACTTTGTCCCCCTTGATGGACTCGACTCTGGGCGGTGGACTGCCTGATTCCCTGATATTGTTTGCCAGTTTCAGCCCAACCTCGTAGGAAGGTCTGCCCCGATAGGCACGACTATCGACATCAACCGCAAGGAAGAGATCGGCCAGTTTTCCACACAAAATGCCGGATATAGTATAAAAGCCGACCGGCGCATCGATCAGAACAAAATCGTAGTGAGGTTCAAGCGAACTCTTCAGGTAGTCGAAAAAGTTGCATCCCGGCAGATCATCGAACAGACGTTCGAAGTCTATAGCCGGTTTGATATCCATATTCTTGCAGTCGCTTCCAGAGAGAAAATGAATCAGTTCATATTCTGGAAAATGGCATATCCGCTGAAGAATATCAGGCACCGCTTGCCCTTTATACATGGTCACATCCGGCAAATTAAGTTTCTGAATAATTTTATCCAGGTCTTTTTTCTTTGATTTGGGATCTGCCGACAACAGTGTCACATGGTCACGAATGAGGTCGTAGAGATTGCACCCTTCTCTCCACTCGGGTACTGAATCAAGGACATCGACGGCTCTGTGCAACAGGCCACCTACTTCGTAGATATAGCCATCCAGCAGCAGTACACGGTAATTTTTTTCACTTAGGGCCTTTGCCGCCCGTGCCATGTAAGTCCTTTTACCAGACCCTCTTATCATGGAGTGAAAAGAGACAAACTTCTTCCCCATCATGCTACCTCACGTTGAATCTAGGGAACCTATGAATATGTCCGGACGAATTGAATTGTGCCTGGGAGGCACAAAATAGAGGCCAGGTTCGTAACTAATAGCAAGCTATTAGTTCAAGGCAATCGTTCATGACTTGTTTATAGGTTTCCAAAGGTTAATCCCGGTTATCGTACCAGAAACGGCAATGCTCTTTCTGACGTATCTTCTGCTGGGTACCCCAGAGAAGGTGCGCATTCTGCCTGAACATATCAAGCCCACCAAAGCCAAATTTTCTGGCCGAAGTGATGATTTTATGTTTCTTTCCGTACTTTATAATTTTCCACTTCTTCTTCTGCTTTTTCCCCTCCTTCTTGAGCCTTGCAGCTAGAGAGAATTCTTCCGCAGTATATAAGTCCTCATCGAATCCACCCACCTTCTCGAACGCTAAGCGTTCACAATAGAGAAAGGGGCCGGCAGTTACATTCTTTAGGGATAACAACCGGTTCACCAGATGCTTGAAAACGAGCCGTCCGCCGAGACCCGCATCCGGCTCGACCCATGCTCCACCACCGATGAACTTCCCTGATGCAAGGTTAAACGCCACCCTATCAAAGATGTTTCCCTTCACCGTAGTGTCTGCGTCGATGAATACCAGATACTCACCGGTGGCGGCAGCCGCACCGGCGTTACGCGCACGAGCTATCTGGTTTTTCTTTTCAAACACAACCGTCACGCCAAACTTCCTTGCAACCTCCCCCGTCTTGTCAGTAGAGTTGTTATCCACTACAACGACATCCAGATCTCCCTGGTAAGTGCGGGCTGCCTTCGAAATCGACTTGAGGGTTTTCCCCAAGTACTTTTCCTCATTGAAGGCGGGAATGACTACGGTAATCGAACCTGGTTTTATCAATGTTATCTATAAGGGTGTGTTGTGTTGCCGGTTAAATTGCATGAGATAATCTCCCGCACGGTCCAGAGCGAGAATTAAATCACCCGTTTTCAGCCAAAGAATAGGGATTTCTTTTGCGAAATGAATGCGGTTGGTCACACCCTGCCAACCTCTGAATCCAAAACATTACTCTTCTAATCACCATTCTCAAGCATACTTTGCGGCAATTCTCACCCCAGGCGCCCCCCCTGTCAACAAACAGCACAGGTTTCCGACCCAAGACAGGCCATTACTCTATTCCAAACACAAATATCCACTGAGTACCTCAGACGATATCAGGCCTTGATCCATAAGTAAGCGGCATATATAGACCCGGCAGCCAAACATCTTCTGTCGGCCGAAAATGCAAAGGCAGCCCCCCGTGTGATAGATATAGCTCTGCTGGTAACGACGCCAATAGTAGACAATCACACAGGAGCAAACTGCCTCGCCGAATGACAAAACTTGTCCATCTGATTCTTGAACTCTGAAGCATAGGGGCTTTTGGCTCTACGGTACTTCTTCTGGTAGTAACCGCACCTCTTCTTGAAATGCTTCTTGGCTTGTGTGCGGCACCGACGATAGGGAACACTCCCATAATCATGGTTGTAGCAAACAGAGTCGTGGATAATCCGGTTGTCATCCTCCTTCCACTTTAGAACCACCTTTTGGCCTGCGGCGGAAGCACTCACTACAGAGGCGAGAAGAAACACAAGAAATAGAGAATTGAGGGAGATTCTTCTGGTCATGCTGACTAATCCATGTCTATTTGTTTGAATGAACAATTGATTCTATACCGTAGGAAGTGGAATCTCAATGAGGTTGCCCATATCGAGACTCCACGCAAAAAAATATAATCCCCCAACACTCTGTAACTACCACAACTACTGATGAAAATTATAATTACTATTGAAGACACCAAAGATGGAAAAATCCAAGTAACAGAGGAGAGAGTCCCGACCTCTGGAGAAATGGAGGAGTCAGTAACACCGTCTACCGCATTGGTCGATACAATGTTTGAAGTGATGGATCAGCTAGGCGAGAGAGACTGATATCCGGCATCGGTTATCAGATTAGAAACGGGGTTAAAACGGCAAAAAAAACCCAGCACTTTATTTAGGTTGCTGGGGCTTAATACTATGGCGGAGAGGGAGGGATTCGAACCCTCGGACCCCGCAAAGGGTCAACGCATTTCGAGTGCGTCCCATTCGGCCACTCTGGCACCTCTCCAAAACTGTAACTACTCTCGACACCGGTCGGGATGGATTCGGGACTACGTGCCTTGTCAAACCCTCGGACCCCGCAAAGGGTCAACGCATTTCACTCGGTACCTCCTGTACCTCGCCTTTCAGGTGCTGTTACACAGCATGAAATCGGCATCCCTGCCGATTTTATCGAGTGCGTCCCATTCGGCCACTCCGGCACCTCTCCAAAACTGTAACTACTCCCGACACCGGGCCGAATGGAACCTGCCGACAACCACTCTGTCGAAGCTTTACAGTATGGGGTTGTACGACAAACCCTATTCACTACAATAGAGCGTAATTCTACACAACTCCGGCAGCCCTAATAAGCTTTTTCACTCACAACGAGGCTATCTCGCTCATACCATGCGTTTTCTCGTCATTCTACTACTTCCTCTACTTGTCAGTTGTACTACACCTGTGCCTCTGCTTGATCAGATAAAAGCCAAGGGAGAGCTGGTAGTTGTGACCCGTGAGAGCCCGACCACCTACTATGAGGAAGCCGAGGGTACCAAAGGGCTGGAGTTTGAAATGGTAGAGATATTTGCTGCCGAACTCGGGGTTAAGGTGAAATACATCACCGCCGACACATTTGATGAAATTCAATCACTGCTCCATAACAAGAAGGCACACCTTGCGGCGGCGGGGTTGAGTATTACTGAAAAACGTAAGCTTCAGGTGAGGTTTACTCCCGCCTATCAGGAGATTACCCAGCAGCTGGTATACCGTGCAGGTAATAAGCGGCCGAAGAAAATCACCGATACCAAAGAGGGGATTTTTGAGGTTGCAGCCGGTAGCCATCATGCCGAGATACTGCACCAACTGAAACAGCAACACCCCGAACTTCAGTGGGATGAGTTACAAGACGAGAAGAGTGAGGATCTGCTCTTTCTGGTGAAAGAGGGGCTAATCGACTATACCGTAGCCGACTCCAACCAGGTGGCGCTCAGCCGCCGCTTCCACTCTGAACTACTGGTCGCTTTTGATCTCAATCAGCCTCAACCACTGGCATGGGCACTTACCCACGCCGAGGATGCCAGTCTCTACAATGCTGCTGCCACCTATATTGAGAAACTGAAAAAAAATGACATACTCGCGCAGATGATGGAGCGTTATTATGATCATGTCGGACGGCTCGACTTTGTTGGCAAACGTGACTTCCGGCGCCATCTGGCAAAAAGACTGCCGCCCCTGATCCCCTTGTTCAAGCAGGCATCCAAGGAGATGAACTTCGACTGGCAACTGTTGGCAGCGATAGGCTATCAAGAGTCACATTGGCGACCGGAGGCGGTCTCCCCTACCGGTGTAAAAGGGGTGATGATGCTGACCAAGGCAACCGCAGCACAGCTCAATATCAAGGATAGAGTCGACCCCGAACAGAGTATCAGCGGTGGTGCACGTTACCTGCGCATGATGGAGAAGAAGATACCCGCCCGGGTAGAATTACCGGACAGAATTTGGATGGCGCTGGCCGGTTACAATGTCGGCTTCGGCCATCTGGAAGACGCTCGAATTCTCACTCAGCGGGCAGGAGCTGATCCTGACAAATGGATGAATGTGAAGCAGTATTTACCGCTACTTGCCCAGAAGAAGTACTACACAACGGTTAAATACGGCAAAGCGCGTGGCGGCGAGCCCGTGCACTATGTTGATAATATCCGCAGCTATTACGATCTGTTGGTGTGGCACAATCGGGACCAGATTCCAGCCAGAAAGGAGCCGCCGACAGTACTGTCTATCATGCCGGCGGCGTTGTAGGCCTCAACGATTTTTTCATCGCGGTGGGAGTCGCTTCTACAAGGTAAATGCCAGATCTTCAGCCACCGTTACGTCGAGCCTTGAAGAAAGCACGCAGCAGGTCACCGCACTCCTCCGCAAGCACCCCGCCCGTTACCTCAACACGATGGTTGAAACGCTGATCTGACGGCAACAGATGAAAAACGCTGCCTGCCGCCCCTCCCTTCGGGTCTGTGGCACCAAACACCACCCGCGCAATACGGGCATGGATAATGGCACTGGCGCACATCGGGCAGGGTTCTAGAGTGACGTAGAGGGTGGCGCCGGAAAGCCGGTAATTTTTCAACTGCCGTCCGGCGCTGCGCAGGGCTATGATCTCTGCATGGGCTGTGGGATCGTGATCTCCGATGGGGCGGTTCCACCCCTCACTGATAATCTCACCCTCCCTCACCACTAAGGCACCAACGGGCACCTCCCCATCCAGCTCAGCCTTGTGGGCGAGCTCCATGGCGTGCTCCATGAACTTTAGATCATCTTCGAAAGTGCTTTCCATCTTGGGCCGGGTTAATGGATGGATTTAATTGAATTGCTCTGTACAAAAACCGTGGAGCAGAACTCGTTCACATTTGGCTCCGTGGCATATTCATCGCAAACAAGTTCGCTCCTACAGGCCCCATTCAGCCCCGCTGGAATCATTCCCATTCGATTGTTAATAAGCCGATAGTGGTGCGGGCTTTCCGGTGGTCGCAAGTTTCAATACCATGATCAACAATTATTGAAGACATATTTTACGATATTTTACTGAATGGCCAAACAAGTAAGATTGGAATTCGATGCTATCGTTGCCAAATAGCAGCGCAACCATCTATCTGAATGCCGCGACATATTCCCACGGATACGACCACAGAGAAGAGTCTGGCTGTTGAATTGCGCCGAAAAGTGACCCCGTATTTGACAAATTGCCCGCTGTGGCACTCACTCCATTATGGTTGGCCAGAATCACCACCATGCCTCTCCTGCTTGCATCGAGCACCAAGTCGAACCGGCATAATGGAGGCAGCGCCGGCATAGCTATTCTTCATGTGTGTAGTCTTTGATGATATAGCCACCGGATTTATCATCGTGCTCCAGTTCCAGCAATTTGCGCTCCTGGGCCTCCTCCAGTAATTCACCAAAGGTGCGAAAGCCATGGTAACGCTCGCTAAAGCCGGGCTTGCGACGCTTCAGTGCCTGCTTGACCATCGAGCCCCAGACCTTTTCCTCGTCCCCGCGTTCCTCGAACAGATCGCCCAAGGTCTCCATCACCAGGTCGATGGCTGTCTGTTTTTTATCTTCCTCCGTTGGGGCACTGGTTTTGGATTCTGTCTTTGTGGTGGCGGATTTGCGCTTGCTCCTGCGTGGTTTGCCCGTCTCACGCACCAGGTCATCGTAGTAGATGAACTCATCACAGTTGGAGGTCAACAGATCCGAGGTGGAGTTCTTTACACCGACGCCTATAACGATCTTGTTGTTCTCCCTCAGTTTGCTAACCAAGGCGGAAAAGTCCGAGTCGCCGCTGATAATGACGAAGGTGTCTACATGGGACTTGGTGTAACACAGGTCCAGCGCGTCCACTACCATGCGGATATCTGCCGAGTTCTTACCTGATTGGCGCACGTGGGGGATTTCGATCATCTCAAAGGAGGCTTCATGCATGGCGACCTTGAACTCTTTATAGCGGTCCCAGTCGCAATAGGCCTTCTTGACCACGATATTGCCCTTGAGCAGCAACCGTTCCAGCACCTTCTGGATATCGAAGGCGGCGTATTTTTCATCCCGTACACCTAGGGCGACATTTTCAAAATCGCAGTACAGGGCCATGCTCTGGGTGTTGGATTTTATGCTCATATGGCCTCCATCAGGCACTGAAGCAAATTGCTATATAGGCTGAGTGCCTTACTACCATCTGGTCTAGAGACGCACTCTTTAACCTAGAATCCGAAGTTGGACGGCTTATCGAAATCAATAACTTTCATATCAGCAACTTAGTCTCAGAATGGAGCGGTCAACTGCAGAATCCAGGTTCAACTCAAAGTTTAGCCTATTGAGTTCCAACTTGAGTATAGACACGCGACGGCAGCTGACCTCAGATCGGCTTTGTCCATATTGATGTCAATGACCCACTGCGATCTATGTTACTATGGTCTGCTGCATAAGCCGCCACTTACGTGGGGTCCTCTAGTTGACATCCGGCAAAATAAGGTCGGCACGATTCCGTTGCCCCCTCTGGAACTCATTCAACTTAAAGGATTATCATGTCAATAGTGCCCCCATACCCACCGCAGACCCGCCCTTATTCCCAGCAGGCGCCGCCGATCTCCACCGTCCAGACCCTCACCGATACAGCTTCATCCTCCTCAGGTTCACTTTCCACACTATCAAACCCACTCATCGCTAACCACAAACATGCCGCCAGAAACGATTTGGCGATACCCGCACAGCCGCTGCCTCTCGATATACAGAAAAAAACCACAACTGCGGTTGTCTATTGCGAAGGCAACTTCGGCGCCATCGATGGTAAAACCGCTAACGGGCTGGTTCGTTACTCAGAGAAGTATGAAATCCTCTCAGTCATCGATAGTGAGAAGGCCGGCCTTGACACAGGCACAGTGCTGGACAATAAGCCAAATGCCATCCCCATCTGTAACAATCTCACCGAATCACTGATAAAGGCCGGTTATGTACCCGACTATTTCATCTTCGGCATGGCACCATCCAGTGGCATGCTATCGCCTGATGAACGCAGTTTGATGCTTAAGGCCATGGGCCTGGGAATGAACATCGTGAATGGCCTGCATGAGTTCTTGAGCGATGACCCGGAGTTTGCTGCACTGAGTGCAGAGAAAAATGTAACGATCCTAGATATTCGAAAACCGCGCCCCAAGAAGGAACTACGCGTATTCAGTGGCCGCATAGCCGAGGTCACCTGCCCACGTATTGCCATACTGGGCACCGACTGTGCTATCGGCAAACGTACCACAGCCACCATTCTGACTCGCGCCCTGAATGATTGCGGCATCAAAGCCGTCATGATAGGCACCGGCCAGACCGGTTTGATCCAGGGTGCTCGTTACGGTGTCGCACTTGATGCCGTACCGTCACAGTTCTGTGCAGGCGAGATGGAAGCCACCATTGTCAAAGCATTTGAAATTGAGAACCCTGACGTCATCATCATCGAAGGGCAAGGCGCACTGGGGCACCCCGCCTTCTCAACCACATCCTTTATCCTCCGAGGCAGCTGCCCCGACGGTGTTATATTGCAGCATGCACCAGGGCGGCCTCACCGCTGCGATTTTGAACAGATGGCAATCCCAGCACCCGCCACTGAGATCAACCTCATTCAGACTTTCGCCGAAACGAAGGTCATCGGCCTCACAATCAACCATGAGAATATAACCGATGCTGAGGTTACAGCAGCCATCGCGCTGTATGAGCATGAACTCGGTATCCCCGCTACTGATGCGTTGACCCGCCCCACCGAACATCTGGTGGAGATAGTCCTCTCGGCATTCCCCGAACTAAAGGAGAGAGTGACCGTACGCGCACAATGAGTGCACCGCGATTGGAGATCGACCTCGGAAAAATCGAGCATAATGCCCGTACCTTGGTTGATCGGCTAGGCAGTCGTGGCATCTCGGTCACAGGAGTTACCAAGGCGACTCTCGGCTCCCCCGAGGTCGTCGGGGCGCTACTTCAGGCTGGGGTTCTTGGGCTTGGCGACTCCCGTATCGAGAACGTTGAAGCGATGCGCCATGCTCATGTATCGGCATCAATAACGCTTATCCGTTCACCAATGCTCAGTCAGGTGGACCGGGTCGTGGCGCATGCCGATGTGAGTTTAAACACCGAACTCGATGTCATTAGCAGGCTCTCATCCGCTGCACAGAAGGCGAAACGGACGCACGGCGTCGTGCTCATGGTCGAGCTTGGCGACCTGCGTGAAGGCATCATGCCGGGCGACCTGGAGAAGGTCGTACGTGAGACGCTTCGCTTCCCGAACATCGTGTTCAAAGGCATCGGCACCAACCTTGCCTGCCGCTGTGGTGTGTCACCCGATGCAAAAAATATGGCCGAGCTGTCTGCGCTGGCCGATTCGATCGAAGCCACCTTTGACACCACGCTCAGCATCATCTCTGGAGGTAACTCGGCCAACCTTCAATGGGCTCTAAGCGGGACAGATACGGGACGTATTAACAACCTCCGCTTGGGAGAAGCGATCCTGTTAGGGTGTGAGCCTCTACACCGCCAACCGATCGATGGTCTGCACACCGATGCCATCACCCTCATCGCTGAAGTGATAGAGTCGAAGGTCAAGCCATCACAGCCATGGGGAGAGATGGCACAGAATGCTTTTGGCGAGAAACCATCCTTCACAAATCAGGGCAATATCTCACAGACAATTCTGGCCGTTGGGCACCAGGATGTCGACCCTAGCGGTCTCCAGCCACCTCCCGGAATCGAGATCCTCGGAGCCAGCAGTGACCATCTCACCACCGATACCGGTAGCTGCAACCTGTCAGTCGGTGACGAAATCAGTTTCCAGCTAAACTACAGCACACTGGTTCGCGCCATGACCTCACCCTTCATCGCTAAACTCATGAAGGTTCAGAGCGGTCACACATCGCGGCCTTGCAGTTACGTCACCCACTGAATCGTGGCGTCCTGTAATACTTCCGGGACACTCAAGATAATCCTAGAATACGCAGTTGGACGGTCAGCAACTTAGTCTCAGAATGGAGCGGTCAACTGCGGAATCTAGGATAATTGATATATCTTATCTCTCCAGTACCGCAATTCGATTTCGAAGGGTCTCCACCTCCTCCAATAACTCCAGTGCCAACGCCGCACCGGCCAGATTGAGACCGAGATCTGACTCCAGCCGCTGAATAATGTGCACACGGCGCAGGCAGTGGCCAGGGAAATACCAATGAGTTTGATCTACTCCCACCGGCTCAATCACGCCCTCTTCCACCAAAGCCAGTATCCAATCAGCGGGCTTACCGCAGGCGCGGCTAAGTTCGCCCAAGGTAAACTCGGTGCTCTCTTCAACAATAATGCCGGTTAGTATAGTTTGCTTGCTCATGCTCTATACCCCCATCTCAACGCGTGGGTTGAAGGAGAGTTTGTTTGCCATCTCTCTATACAGTGCCTTGGCCTGTTCACTATCGGCAGGGGGTGCCACCACACTCAAGGTCACATAGATATCACCCGCGGGATTGCCTGGTATGCCTCGCCCTTTAAGACGAAGCTTGTTGCCGCTGTTTGAACCGGCTGGGATTTTAAGATCCACCTTGCCATCGGGTGTTGGCGCTTTTATCGTTGCGCCTAATGCCGCCTCCCAGGGGGCCACGGGCAGTTGCATATGCAGATCAGATCCCTCCGCACGATAGATCGGATGAGGTTTGAAATGAATCTCCAGATAGAGATCACCCTTCACACCCTGCCCCATGCCGGGTGCCCCCTGCCCCGCAAGCCGAATTTGCTGCCCCTCTTTGATGCCCTTGGGAATCTTCACGTTAAGCGTGCGATTTGTTAAGCGCATCTGGCCATGGGCATCCAGCGCTGGTGATTGCAGGCTAATACTGCGAGTTGAATCAAGAAAAGTAGCTTCCAGTTCCACCGTCACCTTGGCGTGATGGTCTTGACCACGGGCGTTGAATTGAGTGCTATAGGCCGTATGAGCACCCTGCCCCTGACGGCCAAACAGCTCTTCAAAGAAGTCACTAAAGCCGCCCATATCCTCCTTGGTAAAACCACCACCGCGAAACTCAAAGCCGGAATCCCAATTAGGCGGCGGGTGAAACTCCTGCCCAGCCTTCATGTTGTCACCGAGGCGATCATAGGCAGCACGTTTTTCCGGGTCTTTTAGCACCTCATAGGCCTCGCCGGCCTCTTTAAACTTTACTTCGGCATCAGGCTCTTTACTGACATCGGGGTGATATTTCCGTGCCAGCTTGCGATGCGCACGTTTAATATCATCCTGAGAGGCATCACGCTTCAGGCCCATGATTTTGTAGTAATCTTTATATTCCACAGGCAACTCCAGGTTATGGAATGGCTCAGCGCCAACTTAAGGGCCGCGGTCACTTACTCAAGAATAGAATAAATTTTCAACTTCGGAAGTTTCCTGCAATCGGTTTGAGTTCAGAATAAAGGCCGGCCTATCCCATGCCTGCACACCATCGACACTCCGCCCACCACATAACCATCAAAAATCCTCCGCGACCAAGACGTAAGCATAGGTTCCCTTACCCCCCCCACCGCGCCTATAGACCTTGTCCGCAACCTCATAGATCATTTCCCGTGCGTTATCGAAGGCCTTCAGAAACTCCGCCTCGGCATTACCCATCTCGGGACAGAGCTGTTTTAGGGCGGCCGTTTCCAGAAAGAAAGAGACTTCCATCGCTCGATCATATCCCCAAAACAGGACACGGTTATGGCTCTCATCAAAACTTCGGCTTGGGTTCGGAAAGTGCAATTTCATTGTTGGGCACCCACAGCGGTAGCCTGATCGGGCGTCATACCCTTCAAAAACTTGAAGAGATCACTATCCGTTGAAAGCACCAGGGTGGTGGTGTTGGCGATGGAGATCTGGTTGGTCACGGCTGTTCGGGCTGCAGCCGCCGATAACTGCGTAGCGGACACCACGTCATAGGCCGCCAGCAGAACCTGCTCATTGTCCGCCAGACGTGGCAGCAATCTGTCCGGCCCTGGGCGTGGATCGGTTTTATGCCGGCTGGCCAATTTTACCGCGTGACGATTCAGTTGCTCGATGCTGAACAACTCTGAGCGCAGTAACTCGGTGTCCGGGTCGTTACCCGATGCACTCCGTCTACGTGCCGCAAAATCCGATCCTTTCATGGCGATGACATTCTCCTCGCCCCGGTGGCCGGCGCTACCAGCCTCACACTCCATGTTGGCCAAAAATTCACAGCATATGTTCTCAGCGCCATCAACCAATTACCTGTCTATCGCAACTTCCTTACGCTCTCTTGGCAGGTATGGGGGTCATCAAGGCAAGAGTAGAGAGTGTCGTTTAAACATTGATTTGCAGAACTCAACCAGGGCTTTAAAACATGGCCGTGGACGACTTATCTGCAACTCGGCTGATTGTGGCTTTTGACCAAAACCAGCCAAGTTCAACGCGTCCCGTCATTCGCCAAAAAGACCTTCTTTGGAAGCCTTCTTGGATTTTTTTGCAGCCTTCTTCTCTTTCGGGGTCATGGCCGGTTTCTTCTTGCTCTCTTTATTGCCTTTTTGTTCTCTGCTCATGTTCTTCACTCCTAACAATTAATGGGTAATTTTCAAGTTAATCATGGAAACTCCAACCTGCTGCGCCTGTCAGATGGTTTCAGGATATTTCCAATTTCAGTGTAATGACTGGATGTTTCGTGGCGTCCTTAGCATTAATAGTGAATTGAACAAGCGATGCGATATTCTTTGCTTACTTACAGAAAGCGAATACACAACAGCGGCTGTCGGATCGGAGTTCGCGAGAAAGGAGTATGACGAGCAACAATGACCGTTCGGTCAAAGTTGTGCGGGATAGAGGCTTGCCTGCTTACAGACGATGTGCTCGTGACAGCATCCGCTCATTGTGTCTGAAACGCAAATTAACTGAGCTAATGGAGTGAGATCTCCTCGGCTGCCGATAACAGCCGCAACTATTACGATCTGCTGGTATGGCACAACCGGGATCAGATCCCCGCAAAAAATAAGCCACCGACGGTGCTCTCTATTATGCCGGCGACGTTGTAGGTTTTAACTCTTTTTTATTGGTACGGTAGGCTGGAGTATGGGCCTGTGCGACGTTCATCGTGGCGGGGGGATCGCTTGTACATGATTAGGGTCTACGATTACCGAATGGCGGTTTTCTGCCACCATTGCACCGGGCGCTGAAGAAAGCGCGCAGCAGATCACCACACACTTTCGCAAGTATCCCTCCAGTCACTTCAACGCGAACAAGTTCGCTCCCACAGGCCCCATTCAGCCCCGCTGGAATCATTCCCACTCAATGGTAGCTGGTGGCTTACTCGATATATCATAGGCCACCCGTGAGATACCGGTCACCTCGTTGATGATACGGCGAGTCACCAGTTCCAGGAACTCAAACGGCAGGTGAGCAAAACGTGCGGTCATAAAATCGACCGTCTCCACCGCACGCAGTGAAACCACATATTCATAGCGGCGGGCATCACCCACCACCCCCACCGATTTCACCGGCAGGAAGACAGCAAATGCCTGGCTCACCTGATCGTAGAGGTCGTGGTTACGCAGCTCTTCTATAAAGATGTGATCTGCCTGACGGAGGATGTCGGCATACTCTTTCTTTACTGCGCCGAGAATACGCACGCCCAGACCCGGACCGGGGAAGGGATGGCGGTAAACCATCTCCGAGGGAAGACCCAGCTCGACACCAATCTTGCGCACCTCATCCTTGAACAGTTCACGCAGGGGTTCTACCAGCTTCAGTTTCATGTAGTCGGGCAGCCCGCCGACGTTGTGGTGGGATTTGATAACATGGGCCTTGCCGGAGGCGGCACCGGCAGATTCGATTACATCGGGGTAGATCGTACCCTGGGCAAGGAACTCCACCCCATCCAGTTTGGCCGCCTCCTCCTCGAAGATATCGATAAAAAGGTTTCCAATTATTTTGCGCTTCTTCTCCGGGTCGCTCTCACCTTCCAGGCCATTGATGAAGCGCTCTTCAGCATCAACACGAATCACCTTCACCCCCATATGCTGGGCAAAGGCAGCCATCACTTGGTCACCCTCATTAAGGCGCAGCAGGCCGTTATCGACGAAGATACAGGTGAGACGATCACCGATCGCCTTATGCAGCATGGCCGCCACTACCGAGGAGTCGACACCGCCGGAGAGTCCCAGCAGTACCTGTCCGTCACCTACCTGCTCGTTCATGTGAGCGATACCATCCTCAATGATACTGGCAGGGTTCCACAGCGCCTCACAGCCACAAATTTCAAACAGAAAGCGCTCGACGATGCGCTGTCCCTGACGAGTGTGGGTTACCTCCGGGTGGAACTGAATACCGTAGAAGTTGCGTGCCTCGTCGGCCATACCGGCCAGAGGGGCATTGTCTGTCTCGGCGATGGCATGAAAACCTTCAGGCATCTCTTCAACGCGATCACCATGGCTCATCCAGACATCGAGCAGACCGTAACCTTCGGGGGTGGTGTGATCCTCTATATCCCGTAACAGTTTGGAGTGGCCGCGGGCGCGAACCTGGGCATAGCCATATTCATGAGTTTCGGAAGATGCAACCCTACCACCCAGTTGGGATGCCATGGTCTGCATTCCGTAACAGATACCCAGTACGGGAATACCCATCTCAAACACTTGCTGAGGTGCCCTGGGGGTGTCCTCTGCCGTGACTGTCTCAGGACCACCCGAGAGAATAATACCGGCGGGTTTCTGCTCGGCGATGGCCTTTTCACAGTTGTCGTAGGGCCAGATCTCACAGTAGACCCCAGCCTCACGCACCCGACGGGCGATAAGCTGTGTGTACTGAGACCCAAAATCGAGTATCAGAATGCGGTGTGCGTGGATATCCTGGTGAGTCATAGTCTGCCTTCCAATGATGCCTCAAACAAAAGAACCGCAGTGACAACCGATAGCGGTCTTCACTGCGGTTATTGCTGTGCTGAATTTACTTTAGCTCTGACGGTAATTTGGCGCCTCTTTGGTGATCGTCACATCGTGGACGTGAGACTCTTTCATGCCGGCATTGGTCACACGAACAAACTCCGGCTTAGTACGCATCTCATCGATGGAGGCACAACCGGTGTAGCCCATACTGGCACGGATACCGCCGTTGAGCTGAGTAATTACGTTGATCAGCGGACCCTTGTAAGGGACTCGGCCCTCAATACCCTCAGGGACCAACTTATCTGAATCTTTTGTCTCTTCCTGGAAATAGCGGTCGCTGGAGCCCTGCTTGCCGGACATGGCGCCGATAGATCCCATACCACGGTAGGATTTGTAGGAGCGGCCCTGGAAGATCTCGACTTCGCCGGGAGACTCCTCGGTACCGCCAAACAGACCACCGACCATCACCGAGTGGGCACCAGCCGCCAGCACCTTGGCTATGTCACCGGAGTAACGCAGGCCACCATCAGCGATCAATGGAATATCGGTCCCTTCCAGTCCCTCAGCCACATTGGAAACAGCGGTTACCTGGGGAACACCGACACCGGCAACGATGCGGGTGGTACAGATGGAACCAGGACCGATACCGACTTTGACCGCATCAGCGCCAGCATCCGCCAGGGCACGTGCAGCGGCGGCAGTGGCGATATTGCCACCAATTACCTGAATCTTCGGATAGTGTTTCTTCACCCAGGCAACACGGTCAAGCACTCCCTGCGAGTGACCATGGGCGGTATCGACCACCACCACATCGACATCGGCATTGGCCAGAGCCGCCACTCGCTCCTCGGTACCTGCACCGACACCTACCGCCGCACCGACACGCAGGCGCTCCTGGTCATCGCGACAGGCATTTGGATAATCTTTAGCCTTCTGTATATCTTTGACGGTGATCATGCCGCACAGTTGGAAAGCATCGTTGACGATCAAAACCTTCTCGATACGATTCTCGCGCAGTTTGGTGATTACCTCGCTACGATCAGCACCCTCATCGACGGTGATCAAGCGCTCTTTTGGCGTCATGATGGTCGATACCTTCTCATCCATACGGGTCTCAAAGCGGAGATCCCGGTTGGTTACAATACCGACCAGATTGCCGTTATCGACCACCGGCACACCAGAAATACCATGGGCCTTGGTCAACTCAGCTAGTTCACCGACAGAATAATCAGGGCCTATGATGATGGGGTCGGTAATGATGCCGCTCTCATAGCGTTTGACCTTGCGTACCTCGGCGGCCTGCTCTTCCGGGGTCATATTCTTGTGGATGATGCCGATACCCCCCTCCAACGCCATGGTGATGGCGAGGCGCGATTCAGTCACTGTATCCATGGCGGCGGATAAAAGAGGTATATTGAGACGTATATCTCGGGTGAGCTGAGTACTAAGATCCACATCCTTTGGTAATACAGTGGAGTGAGCCGGCAGCAGCAGAACATCATCGAAAGTTAAGGCTTCCTGGACGAGGCGCATATTTGATTTCCCGAGTCTTGAGGTATCTTGGGAGTCTCTGAATAAATTATGAGTGATTGTCCCGCACTCAATTAACAGAGCCCCCGGCAAATCCAGAATCCGCCGATTTTTGCGAATTCCGGGAATAACTGACCATTATAAAATTTTGCGCTTTCAAGGTAAACTGAAAACTTTTCAGGTCACCGTTTGGCCGAAAACCACAATATCCGTCAAGATAAAACCACAATGCCCACCCAACAACCAGATCCTGAATACAAACGGGATATCTACTCTGTCTCTCGCCTCAACAGCGAGGTACGCGCTGTTCTGGAGGGCAGTTTCCCTCTGCTCTGGGTAGAGGGTGAGATCTCCAACCTTGCCCGCCCCTCATCCGGCCATATCTACTTTTCACTGAAGGACCCCCAGGCTCAGGTACGCTGCGCCATGTTCCGCATGAAGCGTGCACGGCTCCGCTTTCAACCGGAGAACGGCCTAAAGGTGCTGATCAGGGCGCGAGTGGGCCTCTATGAAGGGCGCGGCGAATTTCAGCTGGTGGCCGAGCATATGGAGCCCGCGGGTGAAGGAGCGCTACGACAGGCTTTTGAAGCACTGAAACAGCAGCTGGCGGCGGAGGGGCTGTTTGATACCGCCACAAAAAAGGAGCTGCCGGTATTCCCCAGACAGATCGGAATCATCACCTCTCCCAGTGGAGCCGCTGTGCGGGACGTGCTAACGGTACTGAAGCGACGCGCCCCCGCCATACCGGTAATGATCTATCCGACAGCCGTTCAGGGGGATGGTGCGGCAGGCGAAATTATTGAGGCGCTACGACTGGCAGAACGAAGAGATGATTGTGATCTTCTGATTCTCACCCGCGGTGGCGGCTCCCTGGAAGATCTGATGGCGTTTAACAACGAGCAGCTTGCCCGCACCATTCACCAGGGATCGATACCGGTAATTTCGGCAGTGGGTCATGAGATCGATTTCACCATCGCCGACTTTGTCGCTGACCGGCGCGCCCCGACCCCCTCGGCCGCCGCAGAGATGGCGAGTCGTGACGGTGAAGAGTTGAGTAACAGGTTGATGGCAATGGGACAACGCCTTGCTCTGGAGATTCGCCATAACCTTGACCGAAAGGTGGTGAAACTTGATCAGTTGCAACACCGCCTCAACCGCCATCACCCCGGCATGCGTCTGCAGCAATTGCAGCAGCGGCTGGATGAACTGGAGAGACGGCAGCTACTGGCGTACCAAAATACAACCGCAAGGCGCAAGGCACGACTAACCACCCTGGCGAACGGGCTCCGTACCCTGTCACCAGCCAACCGACTTGTTCAGTTCAACCGCCAGTTTAACGAGTTGGCCCTGCGCCTCAACCGAGCAATCGAAACCCAGCTCCAGCGCAAGGGACAACAGCTGGCCGCCTCGGTGGGTAAACTCGATGCACTCAGCCCCCTGGCCACCCTACAGAGGGGCTACTCGATCACCCGCACAGCAGAAGGAGGGGTTGTATTGAGCAGCAATAGCCTCTCTCCCGGGGATCAAATCGAAACCCTCTTGGCTAACGGCAGCCTGACCAGCCGGGTCGAAAAAATCGACTAATGCTCTCACCCAAATCACTGACTGCCGGTGCCCTGATCGCGGCCCTGGTCGCTATCGGCCCACTCTCCACCGACATGTACCTGCCGGCCTTCCCAATGCTATCAACTGCATTCTCCGCCGGTATGGATCAGGTGCAGCAGACACTGAGCATCTTCTTTATCGGTTTTGCAGTGGCACAGCTGCTCTACGGCCCCCTGTCGGACAGATACGGCCGCAAGCCGGTACTGCTGGGGGGACTGCTGTTGTTCCTCTTCAGCAGTATTGCCATCACCTTTGCCGAAACCATTGAGAGCTTCACCGCCCTGCGCCTGCTGCAAGCCATCGGTGGCAGTGCGGGTCCGGTGCTGGGTCGCGCTATGGTGAGAGATATTCATGGGCCGAAGGAGTCCGCCAGAGTGCTCTCCTATATCAGCCTGGCAATGGCCCTGACACCAGCCGCCGCGCCCATTATTGGCGGCTATATGACAGTCTGGTGGGGCTGGCCTTCCATCTTTTTCTTTCTCGCCGCCTACAGTCTGGTAGGGATCCTGGCTCTCAAGCTCCAACTACCCGAAACCGCCCCACCCGGCAATCACCATGTCATCAGCCCCAAACAGCTCCTCGCTAATTACACTACATTAGTCCGACATCACAGCTGGCGCTGGTATACCCTGGCCTGCAGCTTTGTCTTTGCCGGACTCTTCTCTTTTCTCTCCGGCTCTCCCTTTGTCATCATCGACTTTCTCGGCTATCCGGAGGAGGAGTTTGGTCTTTTCTTCTCCATCATCGTCGCTGGCTTTATGATCGGCACACTCTATGGAGGCAAGCAGGTACGCCGCCTCGGCATCAACAGGCTGATCGGCATCGGTGCCGTTGTCGCCGCTGGCGGCGGTAGTCTAATGGCGCTGTTGGCTATTCTCCAGGTACACCATATCGCAGCCATCATCCTGCCCCACATGATCTATATGGCCGGCGTCGGAATCGTTCTTCCCCAAACCATTGCCGGTGCGCTGGCACCCTTTCCCACCATGGCCGGCAGTGCCTCGGCACTACTTGGCTTTACCCAGATGAGCCTGGCTGCACTGGTCGGAATTGTAGTGGGGGAGTTTCACGACGGCTCACCTCTCGTCATGGCGCTCTCTATTGCAATAATGGGACTGCTGACACTGGGGTGTTATGGGATGATCTCAGTCAAAGTAGGTGGGGCTGAACTGGAAAACAGATAGTACTGTAGAGAGAAAAAAGGGGGTGATTCTGACTCCCCCCCTAAAGTAAGTGCTGCAATTGATTACTGTCCCATCAACTTTGGTGTACTTACTCATAACAGTTTGCTGCCAGAGCTTTTTGGGTGCCGATTTCCATTTGCAGACATGATCAACCGGAGTGAAGTATCCCCTCTCCCCGGTGGGGAGAGGGGCTTTTGCGACACCCTTGATGGAGAGAGGGAGCAACAACACACCAACTGCCTATTGCTTTGTTTGCCAAACCCACGCAACCGGCACCAATCACAAAACTGTGTGCAAAAAAAACCACCCCGATAAACGGGGTGGTTTTTTAACAGGGCTGGATCGCCGTCGAGGGCTTAGATCTTTTCCTTAATACGGGCCGCCTTACCGGTACGACCACGGAGATAGTAGAGTTTGGCACGTCGGACATCACCACTGCGCTTCACTTCGATGCCGGCAATCGCCTGGCTGTAGGTCTGGAAGACACGCTCAACACCTTCACCATGAGAGAGCTTACGGACGGTAAAGGCAGAGTTGATGCCGCGGTTACGCTTTGCGATTACCACGCCTTCGAAAGCCTGCTGACGCTCACGGTCACCCTCTTTAATCTTCACCTGGACAACAACGGTATCGCCCGGACCGAAGTCTGGAACCTCTCGGCCCATCTGTTCCGCTTCAAGTTCCTGGATAATGTTGCTCATGGTCGTATGCTCCTGTTATTTCAACTGGCGTCAATCTGCGCCTGTATAAATTCGTCAAGTAAAATCTGCTCTTCACTGGTCAGCTGCCGATCCTCAAGCAGATCCGGTCGCCGCATCCAGGTTCGTCCCAGCGCCTGTTTCAGCCGCCAGCGACGTATCTTTTCATGATTACCGCCCAACAATACCGAGGGTACCTGGTCGTCATCAAAAACTTCGGGCCGCGTGTAGTGCGGACAATCGAGCAACCCATCACTATAGGAGTCCTGCTCGGCGGAATCCGCGTCCCCGAGTACACCGGGAAGCAACCTGATCACCGTGTCCATCAGTACCAGCGCCGGCAGCTCACCACCGCTCAAGACATAGTCACCAATGGACCACTCTTCATCGACGTAGCGATTTATGATCCGCTCATCGATCCCTTCATAGCGTCCGGCTATCAGGATCATCCCTTTTCGTCCAGAGAGTTCCCGGGCTGCTGCCTGGTCGAGGCGCCTTCCCTGAGGACTCAGGTAGGCCACGGGTGAATCCGGTGCCGCCTGACGAGCACTTTCGATCACGCCTTTCAACGGTTCGATCTTCATCACCATACCGGGACCACCGCCATAAGGACGATCATCTACAGTACGATGTATATCGCTGGTGTAGTTTCGTGGATTCCACAGATGCAGGTCTGCCTGCCCTCTGTCCAATGCACGGCCGGTGACACCTTCACCCACCATGGCCCGAAACATCTCTGGAAACAGGGTCACCACATCAAAACGCATGGTAACTCCTAAAAGTCCGGATCCCAGTCGACGGTCATCAATCCCGCCTGTAGATCTATCTCACCGACGACACTGTCGATAAATGGGATCAGCCTTCGGCGATCCCCTTCAACCACTATCACGTCATTGGCACCGGTCTCAAACAGGTGATCAACCCTACCCAGTTCAACTCCATCGACGGTCCGAACCTCAAGCCCTTTCAGGTCGGCCCAGTAATACTCGTCCTGCTCAATCTCCGGCAACTGATTCCGGGGTATCCCGATATCAATTCCTATCAGCTCCGCCACCTCATCACGATCATTAAAACCGTTCAGTTTGGCGACGATGCCCTTACCCTGTTCCCTGCCAGACTCCAGATCACACGGCTGCCACGTCCCCTCTCTATGGAGATACCAGCGTCTGTACTGCAGAATGCCGCTTCGCGGAGAAGTATGGGAGAAAATCTTGACCCAACCCCGAACACCGTAGAAGCCGGAAACACGGCCGAGAACGACCCAGTCATCCTCTCTTTTCACTACCGATAAATCGTCCATATCACCGGTCTTAGCAACCCCTGATCCCGACATTTTCAGTTGGGCCCGGGGCCTGTAACAGCTATCAGGCGGCCGCCTTGGCGGCTTCCTTCATCAGCTTGTTAACGCGATCGCTTGCCTGCGCGCCCTGGGAAACCCAGTGGTCGATGCGAGTACGATCGAGACGTAGACGCTCTTCACCACCGATGGCTATAGGGTTGAAGAACCCCAAACGCTCGATGTAACGGCCATCGCGAGGTCTGCGGCTATCAGCCACAACAATATGATAGAACGGCCGCTTTTTAGCGCCGGTCCGTGCGAGACGAATTGTTACCATGTCCTACCCTAAATAATATGTAAGTTAATCTGTCACACACCAACCGGCATCAACCGGCTGGAAGTAAACAGGGCATTTTACGCGATTCGGAGAAAAAGTGAACCCCTTTTCCCACTAATTTTTTAGTCTGGTCGATAAACCGAAATAGGCTGACTCAGAAGGGCATACCACCGCCAGGAGGCATACCACCCGGGGGCATGCCGCCGCCTGGCCCGAGTTTACCCTTGAGGCCGCGCATCATCTTCGCCATACCTCCACCCTTCATCTTCTTCATCATCTTCTGCATCTGGGTAAACTGCTTCAGCATCTTGTTCACTTCCTGCACCTGTGTACCGGAACCGAGAGCAATACGCCGCTTGCGCGCCCCTTTGATAACGTTAGGGAAACTCCGCTCCTGAGGCGTCATGGAGTTAATAATAGCAATGGAGCGAGAGATTTCCTTGTCATTGACTTGATTCTTTACATGATCGGGGATCTGGCCCATCCCCGGCAGCTTGTCCATCATCGAGCCCAAACCGCCCATATTGGCCATCTGCTCCATCTGCTCGCGAAAGTCCCCAAGATCAAAGCCTTTGCCTTTCTGCAGTTTTTGAGCAAGCTTCTGGGTCTTGGTGTGGTCAACTTTGCGCTGCACCTCCTCCACCAGAGAGAGCACATCACCCATTCCGAGGATACGAGATGCCATCCGCTCCGGATGAAAGGGTTCCAGAGCATCAACTTTTTCACCAACACCAAGAAACTTGATCGGCTTGCCGGTGATTTGGCGGATGGAGAGGGCGGCACCCCCCCTGGCATCACCATCTGTCTTGGTCAGAATGACACCGGTCAGGGGCAGTGCCTGGTCAAATGCCTTGGCAGTGTTGGCGGCATCCTGACCGGTCATGCTGTCGACCACAAACAGGGTCTCCACCGGAGTGATGGCAGCATGCAACTCCTTGATCTCGCCCATCATCTGCTCATCAATGTGAAGGCGGCCGGCGGTATCGACAATCAGCACATCCATGAACTGCCGACGCGCCTGCTCCAGGGCGGCATTAGCGATGCCCAAGGGCTTCTGCATAGCATTGCTGGGGAAGAACTCGGCATCCACCTCCCCGGCAAGGGTCTTGAGCTGATCGATAGCGGCGGGGCGGTAGATATCACAGCTAACCACCATCACTGACTTCTTGCCACTCTCTTTCAACCACCGCGCCAACTTGGCGACACTGGTGGTTTTACCAGACCCTTGAAGACCAGCCATCAGGATGACTGCAGGAGGCTGCGCCGCCAGATTGAGGGATTCGTTCGCCTCCCCCATTACCTTGATCAGTTCGTCATTGACGATCTTGATCAACACCTGGCCCGGCGTAAGGCTATTCATCACCTCTTCGCCCAGCGCCTGCTCACGCACCTGATCGACAAAGGTACGCACCACCGGCAGGGCGACGTCCGCCTCCAGTAGTGCCATACGCACTTCGCGCAGGGTCTCCTTTACATTCTCTTCGGTCAGTCGGCCCTGCCCGCGCAGCTTGTTAAGTACGCCGCCGAGCCGGTCGGTCAAATTGTCAAACATTTTTACTCTATGCCTCTGGCACCGGATAATCGCGCCATTATAATAGAATTTACCGACGCTAGTCCTCTTTCATCACTGAAGGATGGTCCGACAACAGCAGATATGCGATTATCTCCTCAATTATGAGCACTAACCTTACCGCTTTTTTTGCCATCGTCTGCTACTTAAGCAGTGGACTTATTATCGCTATCCGCCTGTTCCGTGGAGAAGGAGGGGGCGGTATTCCACGTGTAGCCGGTATAGCAACCGGATTGGCAGGGGTTGTCATTCACAGCCTGTTACTGTATCAGAGCATCCATAATGAAGGAGGCATTAACCTCAGCTTCTTTGTCGCTGCATCTCTGATCGCATGGGGTATTTTGATACTGCTGATGATCTCATCTCTCTCCAAGCCGGTGGAGAACCTGGGTATCGTTTTGCTGCCCCTGGGAATTCTCACCATCGTCCTGGAGATGCACTTCCCCTCATCCCGCATTTTGCCAATCGATGCACCACGAGGGCTGCTTGCGCACATTATCATCTCCCTTCTGGCCTACAGCATCCTCGCCCTGGCCAGTGTACAGGCGATACTGCTGGCGGTTCAGGATCACCACCTGCGCCATCGCCACCCCGGCGGTTTTATCCGTGCCCTGCCACCGCTACAGACGATGGAGACCCTGCTGTTCGAGATGATCAGCATGGGCTTTGTCCTGCTCACCCTGGCACTACCCACCGGCTTTATCTTTCTCGACGACATGTTTGCCCAGCATCTGGTGCACAAAACCATCCTCTCGGTTCTTTCCTGGCTGGTTTTCGGTACTTTGCTGTGGGGGCGTTTTCGCTTTGGCTGGCGTGGACAAAAAGCGCTGATCTGGACGTTGGTGGGCTTCGTTGTACTGATGCTGGCTTACTTCGGCAGTAAGGCGGTTGTTGAGCTGGTATTACCTTAAGGGATCTCTGAACGAACCGCGCGGTCGCGTCTTGAGGCCAATATCTGCTTCTCTCAGATTCATTCAGAGGCTCCCTACCCTCCCTGCTGCATCGCACCCCTCACCCCTATCATCAGGCCTGATACTTGCATCATCTTTTTACCGGCAGACAAAATGCCGGAGAAATGACGGCTTTGACCAGCCATGTTCAGTCCACCATCGGGGAGGAGAGTAATTGGGCCAACTCAACAACAGCTGCACATATTACAGTCTGCTGGATGATGCCTTAGGTGCCGCAAAAGAGGCACTTGCACTTTTTCAGAGCGGAGAAGAGGAACAACTCAGTCTGGTCTATGTTGATGCTGAGCCACCTGACGACAGCCCGATCAACCTTATTTATGCTCCTTTTGGTCAACTGACTGAACTTTTCCTGCAAACAACGCTGCCACTGCCAGAGAGATTTATACCAGGCAAACGGAGTCTCCCCGAGGCGGTAATAGAATATGAGAAACAGCGTTTCTCCTCCACCATCAACCAAATCCGAAAAACCAGGGAGCAACATCTCCAGAATGAACACGGTAGCCTGCTTGCCCTCGACACACTCTTTCTTAACCGCAAGTTTGCCTACGCCACCGCTTTGCAGGGCAATCACGTCTACCTTGGACACCCCAATATCCTTGGACAACAGGTCTGCCACTACGAAGGTGAAGTTGTTGAAAACAGCCCAGAAAATCTGATCCAGATCACATCAGAAGATCTCATCACCTACTTCACCGAGTCGAGACGAAGGATCCCGGCACATCTAGTGATCCCCCCTGGGGTCCCAGAACAGGACAAGAGGGAACTGCTGGAGGCATTCAAACAGCTGCACCAGGCGGTGGTTGATAACAGGGAAGCGCTTGACCGGGAGGCGATAGCCAATTGCCAGAAACAAGCGCCCCCCCCCTTAATCACAGGGAACCCACTACGCATATACCTCCCGGCAAGCCGGCTCACCGAGGTTATGCAGTACGCCTCCAAGGGGCTGGCCGAAGCCTTCAAGACACTAGGCCATGAGGTCTGGCTATCCATCGAACAGAATGCCATGGAGCAACTGGATTACCAGCACCCCCAGGAGCAGTACCTCTTCAATCCGCACCTGGTGGTCAATATCAACCACATGAACAATCAATGGATGCACCCGGATCTTTTCAATGTCATTTGGTGGCAGGATCCAATGCCCGAACTGCTCAAGAATGAGAGCGCAAGCTACCGAAAGAATGACATCGTCTACACGATAGATCCCAACTGGATTGAGCGACTCCCAGCCCCAAAGCGACAGGAGGCGGAAGTACAGAACTTCTGTATCGACCAGGAGATCTATAACCAGGATTATGACGAACCAAGAGAGGATAAAGTCATTTTCATTGGCTCCTCATACCGTCACTGGTATGACGGCAGCTCGCACGAAACAAAACAGGCCATGAACAAGTTGATAGAGGACTTTGAACTGGGGTTGCAACTTACTGATGAGCGAATCAACTTTTATGCGTTGAAATACTCGGTTCCGCCAGAAGAACTAAAACTCCACAGACTGAATTACATTGTACGCGACACATCAGTCCGCTGGCTCTGTGAACAGCGCATCAAGGAGGTCGAGGTATATGGCAGGGGTTGGGATTACTGCCCCGTAGTAAAAGAGAAATTCAAAGGCGAGTTAGCCCATGGCCATGCAGTGGCCGAAGCCTATAACAGATCAGAGTACACCCTCGCCTGCCACCCTGCCTTTGTCTTCTCACAACGCCTTGCTGAGGCGGCCGCCTGCGGAGCGACACCGCTGGTATATGACTCGAGATATGCGGCATTCCCCCCTTTCTTTGACGATCAATGTCTCTATTACTCAACAAAAGAGGAGATGATTGAGCAGTTGACGAAAAAAGCAAAAACACCACCTGATACTATTGCTGATGATTACACTTATCTGGCGTTTGCTCAGAGAATCGTTGCAGCTATATCAGAAAAACTTGAGTCTCATTGAAAAACGGAACGATAGACCAAACACCACTGACTGCCCAGACCCTATGACTGAAAAAGACAGATACAGAATGGATGGACACAAACTCCATTGGCATCCTGAAAGGGTAACGCAATGGCTGAGAGGTGAGCCCATCGCCCCACTATACATCGATATGGGGATAACCCAAACCTGCAATGTGGCATGTCGCTTCTGCTATTACGCCGTCCCGGAAAACAGGAACAGGAACTACATACCGACAGACTCCCTGGTAAATTTTTTCAAGGATGCAGCAGAAGTGGGGGTGAAAGCGGTAGGTATACTGGGTGATGGTGAGCCAACACTCCATCCCGACCTGTATACCTGCCTGGCTGAAGGTGCAAAAACAGGATTAGATCTCGCGCTTGCAACCAACGGAGTGACACTGAAACCATCTGAGTTTCCTCTACTGCTCGACTCCCTTGTGTGGCTTAGATTCACCTTATGCTCTGCCGATGGAAAAAACTACAAAACCATGATGGGAAGAAACGAGGAGACTTTTTACAAGGTAATCCGCAATATCGAGACACTTGCAAACAGCAAGCAGAAATTATCATCCAAATGCACCATTGGAATCCAGATGGTGCTGACAGATGAGTGTGCCGACCAGATCATCCCTTTGGCAAAACTCGGACAAGAGATGGGCGTTGACTACTTCGTTGTTAAACAGACGTCTGAGCGTGATACCTCTGAGCAGAATACAATAGCGAGAGATTACACAAAACATGAAGAACTATTTCTCCAAGCAGAGACATTTTCCAGGGATAATTACTCAGTAATTGTCAAGCGGCTGAAAATGCAAAAAGAGAAGCGTCAATACGATAACTGCTATGGTTGCGAATTCCTACCACAAATCAGCGGTGCAGGAGATCTCTACAACTGTGGCAATTTTTTTGGCGACCCTGATTTCCATATAGGCAACATCATTGACCGCTCTTTCAAAGAGATAATCAACAGTGGGCGCTATCGGGAAGTAATGAACCGCGTAAAACAAGGCATTGATGTTCATTCACAATGTGGTATTGGCTGCAGGCAGAATGAGATCAATGAGTACCTAGACTTTCTAAAGGCTCAACCACCACACATTAATTTCATCTAGGGCTTCTCAAGAAATAGCATACTCATGCTATAACCGAAGAAAGATACTCAGACGGCCTCAAAATAGTACTTGGATAATTTAAGATTAAGAGTGATCCATACCAGAGGTGTATGAGACACTTGTTCATACAAAATTCTTATGTGGAGGCGGATTCTCCAAGTCCCAAAGAAATCCATTTATTGAATGCGTTCGACAGTTAGCGTAACACTCTTGATGAACATCTATTTCTGACTTAACTTTCTCTACCATTCGCCAATAATGGTCACTCTCAATGATTTCCCTAAAGCTCTGCTTGACCAGATCCCCCATAAGATATTTTTCTGAATAATCCCCCTCAAAAAACATTCCACATGAGTAGAGTTTTCCATCACCTGACGAGTAAAGTAGAAACGGCGCACCTAAACACTTGTCATAACTTCGATGGCCACAATTTGTGATTTTTTCCCACTTCACAATAACTTTATAGTCATCCGTTGAGTACGACTCTGCCTCCAGGAGAATGTCCCTGTACTTTTCATAATCTCCGAGACGTTCGAACACCCCAAGATCATTTTCCACCGTATCACTACAGTGCTTAATAACAAGATAATCAACGTTAAGCTGGCGGCCTAACTTAGCCAGCGGAACAACCTCGTCAATGTCTCTGGGGGTTAGAACCATTTGCATCCCAACCGTCAAGTCAAGCCCATATTGATGCTTATAATCGACACTGAACTTAATCTTCTCCTTTGCTATATCGAAATCCTTACTTGCATGTATACGTCTATAGCTGTGATCTGATGCAGCACTAATATTAAATCTTATCCAGCTGAGCGATTCTAATGCTGATTGTCCGTCACGCCCTGTGTCCCAAAGTATGCCATTGGTGCCAACAGACATATCGACCCCAGACTGTTTTCCAGTATTGATTGCTTCATATAACGCAGGGTTCAAGGTAGGCTCGGCTTCACCTATCAGTGCAATTGATCTCACACCCATTGCGCCGGCATCACGCATATAGTTGATTAATGCATCTCGTGGAAAAACCCGCTCTCTTCCCTGTCTAAAAAAGTTGCCCTGTGTAACTCCATAGCAGTAGTGACATTTTATGTTACAGCCCTTACTTAAACCTGCATCTATATGTATAGGAGAAAAATGGCCACCACTTTTCCATGCCTGAACACGGTCAAGATGCCATAGCATCTTATGACTATCCATCATGTATTTATCATGCGATTTATCAAGCTGCTGACTTGAACTTTTTTGATCATCAACACCTCCAGTTGGAGAAGTCGAATCCGATGCACACTGCTGCCCTTTCAACCGTTAAGCCTCCTGATTAGATGTCCAGTTCAGTACAATAATCTTTTACCGCATCTCGCCAATCACGAAGCGGTTCAATTCTTGATGTTGTTAGTGGAGTATAGGTGTTTTTAACAGCCGTGGATGGAAATACCTTGCAGGAAACCCTTCCTATTTTTACAGGAATTCTCTTTTCTTCGATGATCGCCTGGATTAAATCATACAGAGATGCGTGACCACTGTTTACAACATGATAAAGGCCACTATGCGTACCCGCGTCAGCCAGATTCAAAATTTGACCGGCAATATCCCGACTATAACTGGGGCTCGCAATAATATCATCAGCGACTTTGAGCTCCTTTTCTCCAGATCTAATTCTGAGAAGCATCTTTTCAACAAATTGGTTCGGCTTCAAAGCCAGCCCAAAAAGAACCGATATTCTTGCAATCAAATAGTTATCAGCCACATCAGCAACAGACCAGTCTCCTGCCAGCTTTGTTGCCCCATACACATTCAATGGGCTCGGCCTATCTTCTTCAGAGTAATACCCACCCTCTGCGTCAGAAAATACGGCATCTGTACTGAAATGAATAAGCTGAAAATTGTGCTGATTGGATATTTCAGCGAGAAAACGGGGAAAGGCTGTATTGACCTGAAATGCTGACAGTGGATTCTGTTCACAGACATCGATACCTAGAGCTGCCGCTGTATTGATGACAATATCCGGACTATGTGCCTTGATATGCGTGAGGAGTGAGTTTGCATTTATTGCGTTAAAATCACTGGAGTTTAAACCAACCACCTCGTAGTCATCAGCGAAAGCATCACATAGAGCTAGGCCCATCTTTCCTGTATGGCCAAGAATCAGCACTTTTTTCATAGCAACACCAGCATCAAATCAATAATAGGCATGACTAATTCTTAATCCTGTCATAAGCCCTCTGCCACACGGGCCTTTAATAATCCAAGCATGATGTGATTGACTGCAAGAATAGCGTCTTCAAAATGAAAATTATTATCATTTGGCCCCGTCTGCCCCGGGAAATTTGAGGTACCGGGAACAACAATGCAGACATCAGCCACTGTCAGGCAGCGGCCACCACTCCCTTTTGCCATGGCAAATGTCTTTGCTCCTTTATCTTTTGCCACTTCCAACGCATTGACCACGTTGGCAGAGTTACCACTACCGGAGTAGCCCATCACCAGATCATCCGCCGTAACCCAGGGTGCCAGAGCACCCGAATACATATGCTCCACACCGAGGTCATTCACCAATCCGGTGAGTTCCGCCGCCGAGCCACACAGATTAACCATATTGAGACGCTTCATACCGCCAGGCAACGGCCGACCCTTATCCTCGGAGACAAATGGATGGTGGCGAAAGTCGCAGTAGAGATGGTCCATGGTACCGGCATTACCGCCATTACCCATGATATAGACAGTGCCGCCACTGTCGTAGACATCGAACAGCATCTCTACCACACGGGCCAACTCAGCACGGGGAAAGTTATCGATGATCCGGCGCTTCTCCTCAAAGTAGAGGTCAATGGCATCATTGGTATTCATGGCAATAGTTCCCGGTCATTGAGGGCACGGTTGAGAAAGCGCAGCCCGTAATAGTAAAGCAGTTCACTGTAGGGGTGATGATGAAGAGGAGCGATATTGAGATAGATTAGGCCGGTGAGAATACGCACCCGCTTCAGATCCCATCCGTTGTTGATAATAAACCCATCGAAATGGCGCAAAAACTCCAGCAGATTACTCTTCAGCTGAAATGAGAGTTCAACCTGCTCACCCTTGATTTCAACAGCGTAGTTATTTGCCCGAATCACCGGCGCACTGATAATAAGAGCGTGATAGAGCTTGGCCAGATCGTAGTAGATATCACCCCAGCGGGTCTCACCTGCAAAATCCTGACGCCAGTCGATGAGTGTGGTGCCCCCATCATCTGTGATGACGATATTTTCCGGCTGAAAGTCACCATGAAAAAGGCCAGGCACACCCTCACTGAGGTTTTCCCAGGGTATCTTATCAAGAAGCGTCGCCACCCCCGGCACCGCTTCGCCGTTTACCCACCAGTCGTTATCACCCACCCCATTAGCCTGACGGTACTGATCGATTCGCTGGCGGCTCTTGGTTTCATAGAAGCTTCGGCACTGATCAAAAAACTCGACCTGTTGTTCCGGCTCAAGGGTTATGGGAGTAAAGAGAGTTGGCCTGAGTTGCTCAAGCAAGTTATTAAAAACCTCAATATTACTTACTTCGGTTAGCAGGCAGCCCGGCTGGTAAAGGTAAGCGTAGAAGTGATCACTTTGCACGCTGATCTTTGGCACCAACGTCTTGAGGCGCCCGGCACGTTCCACGCGCCGGACGGTCATTACGGGATCAGCATAAAACTTGATCACCTGCCTACCCTCAAGATAGACAAACTCGCCAGGCTTGATCAGAAACTGTCCTCCGCCAACCTGTTGCAAGCTGGCCAGGTAGGCATCGTCACTACCCAGGTCACTCCAGCTTGAAAGTGAATGGGTTTGAAGCCCATTAGCCTGCAAAGCAGAGAGCCCTGCCGCCACCTGTAACTCCCCGTTGGCACCGGGCTCTCCCTCCTCCAGAGAATGCCAGAAATTCTGATGATCATGAATACCGGCAAGGCCGGTAAAGGCTGAATCCAACACCTGCTCGAGGGACTCGCCAAGCGCCACTATCTCACCGGCAGAGCGCTTATCGAGAATATAGCTGACCAGACCGTCAGAAATGGCAAATAGACAATAGGGCTCTGGACTCTTCACTGAAGCAACACCGACCCAGTTATGGTCGGGATCGGGCAGTGACTCTGCCAGATAGCTATCGGAATTGAGCAGCACAAATGGAGCATCCAGGTACTCACGACATGCGAGCAATGAAAAGCCGGGGCCACTACCCTCCCCATCGATCCTCTCTACTTCAACGTAGCGTACCGACCACTCAGGGTGGGCAATGGCGAGGTACTCCCGCAACAGCTCCTGACGATGATTGACAGCAATCACCAGTTCATGGGCAGAATCCAGTTGGCCGAGCAGATGGCTGATCGCTGCACGGTTGGCCACAGGCAGCAGAGCCTTATGGCTGTCGCAGGCATAGCTGTTGCGCGAACCAGGTCCGGCGGCAAGAAGGCAGTATTTAAATTCCATCAAGCTGTAGCGACATGCTCCTCATCAATACGGCCATTGTCGCGCTGGCTGTCATCCTGCCAGCGGATCACATCATCAAGCTCGGGGGTCGACACCTCCACCGCAATATAATCCTGTTCTGCCACCACCCGGTGCAGCTCGCGACGGATACTCGACCACCCCTCACCGACACCGTAGACAGTGCGGATCAGCTCATCAGGATTAATGGTTGCCGTCAACTCTTCTGGAGCCACCACACCAGCAAGTACCGTGGCCTCACCTTTGATAACGTAATTGGTCTCCAACTTCACCTCGTGTGACTGTAGGGAGGAGCGGTTGCCCATGTTCATAGCGATGATTTTCAGCGCATAGTCGGGATCGTCAAGATTCTCTGTCAACCACACTTCATAACCCCAGGGTTTATCAACGGTATAACCGGAGAGAGGCAGCAGACCACCCTCACCACTCATCTTCGTCACCCTTTCGGTTTCCCGGGCATTGTCACCCGCCTCTATCACTACAGCAGCATCACCGACGACACGCATAGAATAGGCGTGCCCTGGTTGGACATGCCACCCCTGGAGCCGCTGACAGCTTGTCCACTCGCTCTCCCCGCTCCCCATCACCTCCACCTCACCCTCAATCACGATAAAAGAGCGGGCATCCTCTGGATTCATCCAGAGACAACTATCTGCAGCCGCCTCCAGCCGGTGCTGAGTCAGGACATAGCGGGGCGATTCAATATTGGCAATCAGGTCACCACGCTGACCATAGGGAGCTGAAACAAGATCATGGGTTGTATGCATATTCATTTTCCACGCAAGTGTTTGGGGGAAGGTTCAGTGAGTTCGGCCAGCAATTCATTAACCGCCTGCTCCATTACCGCTACCGGTGCCTCGACACCAGTGTAGAGTTCAAACTGGCGTACCGCCTGCCAGAGGCTGATGCGATGTCCCGGAATCACCTGCCTACCCGCAGCCTCAGCGGCCTCAACCAGGCGCGTTACCATTGGATTGGTTGGCACATCGACAATCAGGCCAGCTGCCTCTATCTGTGATTGGTGAAAGGGGATCTCTGCAGCTTCCGGCGCCATGCCGACAGATGTGGCATTAACCAAAATATCGGCCTGCAGCTGAAAACGTTGGGAAAAATTGACCTGCTCTATACCAAAGTCTGCAGCTAGTGCCGCTGCTCTGTCGGCACTGCGATTCACCACACTAACACGAGAAAACCCGTAACGCAGAAGAGTGGCAACCACGGCACGAGCCATACCTCCCGCACCCAGCACCAGCACACTCCCTTTCGGATCGGGTGCCATTTTTTCCAGACAGGTGAAGAGACCGAAGGCATCGGTGTTATAGCCGGTCAGGCGGCCATGATCATTAACTACGGTATTGACGGCGCCAATACGGCGCGCCTCTTCATCCACTTCATCAAGATGATCGAGCACCGCCTGCTTATGGGGCATGGAGACACTCATACCACGGACACCCAGGGCACGAACACCAGCTACAGCGGCAGCCAGCCTACCCTCCTCTACGCCACACGCCTTGTAAACATAGTTGAGACCAAGCGCGCTGTAACCACTGTTGTGCACCCTGACACCGAAATCACCCGGCTGTCCGGCGATAGAAATACAGAGCTGGGTGTCTCTATTGAGTAACGGCATCGAAGCAATCATGCTGCCCCCTTTTCCAATAACGCTATCGCCTGACGAACAATACCGGCACTGTCGAGCCCATAGTGGGCCCAGAGGAGCTCTGGATCTGCAGCCTGTGCGTAATCGGTTACACCGATAGTGGAAAAATGTGGCGTGACATGACGACGCATCAGTTCGACTGCCAACTCATCCGCCAAGCCACCTCGCACCGCATGATCCTCCACCACCAGCAGATGGGAGAAGGGAGCCACCTGTCCAGCCAGTGCTTCTCCATCTACCGGCATAGAGGAGATATTGAGCACACCAGCAGATATACCCTGTTCTGCCAAGCGCTGGCAGGCTTCGACTGCCACTGCCACTGTACCCCCCATCGTCGCAATCAACAGCTGACCCCCTTCTACAATCATCCCCGGTTGGCCGAATTGGAAGCTGTATGCCTCGTGGTGAAGTTCAGGCAGATCCTGCCGGCACAGTCTCAGATAGGTAGGACGCTGGTGGGAGAGTGCGTACTCCAGCATCTGCCGGGTCTCGATACCGTCAGCGGGGTGAAGAATTTCAATATTGTGCAGGCTGCGCATTACTGCCAGATCCCGTAATCCCATCTGGGTCGGGCCATCCTTGCCGATGGCAAGCCCAGCATGAGAACCCACCAGAATAACCCCAGCCTCATTGAGGGCCACCGACTGAAAGATCTCGAGGAACTTTCCCGTAAGAAAGGCACCGAAGCTGCTCACCAGGGGACGAAAACCCTCTTGGGCCAGACCGGTGGCAATACCCAGAGCGTTGGCTTCGGCGATACCGCACTGATAGAAACGTTCGGGAAAACGTTCCCCAAAGCGGGCTGAACGGGTGGCGGAGCCGAGATCAGCATCAACCACCACCAGCTGCGTGTGTTCTTCACCCAGGTCGGTCAATATCTGCGAAAACCATTCACGGGTCGCCTTCATAGCAGCACCTCCGGCAGCCCCATCATCTCACGCGCCTGTTCGATCTCATCGCGGTCAGGCACCCCGGCGTGAGCGCCATCACGAAAACTCTGGCCCGGAGCAAGATAGCCCTTGGTAGTGTGAGCGATAACAAGAGAGGGGCGATCATCAACACCACCTGCCTGCAGAGCAGCCATCAAGGCCCGGTCATCATGGCCGTCAATCTCCTCCACTCGCCAACCGAACGCCAGCCACTTCTCTGCAAGGGGCTCCAGAGAGAGGGTTTTATCGACGGCGCCATCGCTCTGTTTTTTGTTGTAGTCGATAATCGCCGTTAGATTTGAGAGCCGATTGAAACCGGCATACATAGCCGCTTCCCAAACCTGCCCCTCCTGACACTCACCATCACCGAGCAGGCAGTAGACATGCTGATCCATCCCTTTAGCCCGTTTGCCGAGGGCTCGGCCAATGGACACGGAGAGACCCTGCCCCAAAGCACCAGTACTGACATCCACCCAGGGACAGCGCACACGATCGACATGTCCCTGAAACGGACTATCAAAATCACGCAGCCGTTTCATCAGCCCAGGCTCAGCCGTACCATCCACCAGCAACGAAGCATACCAGGCCGGAGCTGCATGCCCTTTGGACATGACAAACAGATCACTATCGTGGCGTGGTGGCTGCGGATCCCATGCCATCACACCAAAGCGCAATGCCGCAATAATATCAACACAGGAGAGTGACGAGCCGACATGCCCGGAATTTGCCCAGTGAACCATCTCCAGCACCAGCAACCGCATACGGTCGGCCAGTGCCTGCCGGGAGTGATCAGTAATCTCTGCCTTCAACCTCTTTCCCACTTGCTGAAAAAAAACGTTTAATAATATGTACGCAGGCTTCAGCCACGGCCCGTTCAGCAGCACGGCGCCGGCAGACATAATCAGCCGAAGCCATTGCCAACGGATCTGAAGCTGCCGGTGCGATGCCGTAGCCGACCCGGCTGAACACCCGCTGATCAAAAAAACCGTCACCCATATAGATCGTCCGTTCTGCAGGATAGCGTTCGGCTATCCAGTCAGCACGTTCTGCGGAGCCCACCAAGTCCAGTGGATACCCCATATCCTCACTGATCCGTTTGTAGCTGATAGGAAAACCGCGCTTGTCACTGGAGACAAAGTGTATTGTCAGCAAATCACGCACCAGTGCCAACCCGTCGGCATCATCAGGGCCAAACACCTTATAGGATTTTCCCGCTTCGGAATAGAGAAACTGACCGGTGGTCATGACGCCATCCACATCCAGCACAAAGGCAGTTGGCGTCCACAGCTGTTGATGCACTTCGTTAGTACTCATGCTTCCAATCCCAGTTCATCCTCCAAACCATACACTTGGAAAAACGCCGACCAGAAAGTAGAGTCTGCCAGAGCCTTCCGATAGTAGTTCATCGCATGTTCATAATCCGCTTCCAGCCCTAGTAGACGGGAACAACGAGCGTTAACCGCCCACAAGACCGGATCAATAGGATAGGCACGCAGCAGAGCATCGGTGTGGCGTTTAAGCTTCATCGGACGCCCTTCCGGGGTGAGGTTGACATTACCCACCAGATTGACAAAGACATTAAAAAACACCTGGAACAGTTCAACCTCCTTGCGGTCAGGTACAAGGCTCCGGTCAATGGTACGAAAATCTATAATCTCCTTGAAGTAGTCATCAAAGGTGAACCCTTTGCTCACCAGATCGCGGCCAATGGTGAACGCCTTGGAGGTGGTCTCACCAAAGCTCTCCAGTGTACGAGAGTCATCGACCATCTGCAGATCGTTGTAGATGCTGGTGCCGCGCAGTGGCTGCAGCACGGCATGTACCGACCAGTCCAGCTTCAGTTCACGGGCAAAATCGAAGGTGGAGAACATTTCACCATAGGTCTCATCGGGGAATCCAAGAATAAAACTGCAGGAGAGCACCACCTGGTGATGATGCCGGTGAAAGATCTCCACCGCCTGCCGGATCCGTTTATGGCTGGCCGGTTTGCGCAGGCTCTTGAGACGAACAGGGTCACCGGTTTCAACACCAAAACCGGTCATGACGCAACCACTCTCGACCATCGCCTGAGCCATCTCCTGATTAATATCCACTGCCAGTACATAAGCAGATGAGGACCAGGTAAGATCGAGATTAAGTGCCGCAATGGTATTGAGCAGCTGCAGCGTATGCTGCTGATCGGCTAGCAGATCATCATCCATCCACTCTATGTGGCGAACACCCTTCTCATGGTAGAGATGGAGGATTTCATCCACTACATCAGCGACATTGCGACCGCGTGTACCCCGTCCCATAAAATTGCTGACAGCGCAGAAGGTACACTCCGCCCGGCAGCCACGGTTATTGATCATCGTCGCCCATGGTCGTCCCTTGCCAGCGGTACGGCACCAGATAGTCGGCGAGGCGTAGTGCTGGTAGGCGGTAATATCGAGCTTGTCATACTCCTTGCGAATATCCAGGGCCGGCGGCTTTTCGTAAACCTCGCCAAAACAGTGGATCTCTCCCCCAGTCTTGCAGGCAAGATTGACGAAGGTTCCATGTGTTTGAATAAAGCGTTCAGCAGGATCCGCTACAGAACTATCATCCACCCACTCCCACAGTTCTAACAGCCTATTGAGCTGAACCTCGGATTCACGACGAAACACCAGATCCACCAACCCCGAGTCAAGCAACTGCTGGTAATCGTTGGTGGATTGGACACCACCAGCAATCACCGGACGCTGAAAACCACGCAGCCTCTCCAGCACCGATAATCCCTGCTGCTCCACCGCAGCAAACATCCATGAGAGGCCATAGACATCACAGTCGTCCGGGATCAACTCAAGCAGGTCCAGCATGCCGTGTGGCTGCCCCTTATTGGCCCGGCGTATTGCCTCAAAGTTGAGATCGACAACCACCACTTCCCACGTGGGGTTAAACAGGCGCACTGCCGCCGAGATAAACAGAGAGCCCATAGGATAGTAGGAGATGTACTGTTTGGCAGCGATCATGTGCGGCTTGATCTGATCCGGCATCATATTGGGTGGTGATACGACACAGATGCGCCGCCTCTTCAGTGGATAGCTCGTGAGAAAATCACTGATCCAGTTGATACCTATCTGATCTGAAGCTTCCAGCTGCCTTGTCGATGAGACCAGCGTGAGCTGTTCGATCAGCTTCCCGGCAGGCATCTTGTTGACGGATTGATAGTGGCGTTGCCCCATAGTTTTCCCGGCTCTGTTTCTGGTACCTAAAAAGTTAGATGTAATGTGATCAAAGGCTCATTAACTGATTTATATTGGTGCTGCCTTCCCTCTCGCTTCGAGTGCCATGGCTGTCAATGCCTCTTTCTCCACACCCAGGAGTTCATCACAGAGATGCTCCCACATCTCTTCATCAAGGGCTCCGGCAATATAGTCCAGCAACTTACGAAGTAGGCGGTTGGTTTCTTCTGCAGATAGCACAGCCTGCTCAATCATCGTCAGCAGCTCTCTCTTCAGTTCATCTGAGAGCAGCCCGGCACGCATCAGGTGTTTTGATTGCTTGCTACTATTTTCATCCCATACAAAGTAGCGATCAAGCAGTGTCTGATTGCGTCGAGGGCTCTGAAGATCATCGCCAAGCAGCTGCAGCATGACCGATCTGAACAGAGTGGTCTCCGGAATACCGGTCCAGACCTTGTCGAAGTGACGGCGAAAATCCCATAGCTGCAGGAACTGATCGAAGCTGGAGAAACTGAAGACATCATGTATTGAACCCTGCCAGGGGATATCCGGACGATCGGGATAACGGTGCGCAACCGTGGCACAGCCATCAACGATAATACGGCCCTCCGCCGCTTCATACCGCATCAGTAAATCATCGATCCAGGGGGCGGCAGCAGGCAGGTAATCGGTACGGGTTTTCAATACGTGTGTATAGGGCCTCTGGGAAGCGAGAATCATCTCTACCCCGGTAAAGACACCGTGAAACATACTCACCATGCCCATCTCCCGCTCCGGCGTGGTTGGCCCTACCGGGATAAGAACCCGGCGCAGTGTCTCTTCGGGATCGATGGCAGGCAGCCGACAGAATATCACTTCACCGGATATTCGCGACTCACAGCGCGCAACCGCATCATTGAGGCGCCGTAAATCACAGTTTTTCTCGATGCCCCCCATACGGCTGCTTTCACCCTGGTAGACCTGACGCAGCACCAGAAATATATCGTAGCGCGTCTCTCCTGCCAGGCGGGGCATCAACTCCAGGAGAAACAGCAACTCCCTGCAGGTTCCCGTTATCAGCAGTGCGACATAGGGTTCTTTATTGTTATTTTTTTCTCTACTATTCACCATTGAATCATCACAGATTGCATCGTGTTCGTCTCATCATAAAGAGTGAGCCACCCATGCATTAACAATATAATATCCAGTCTCACACCTAAATTAACCCTGCAAAAAATAAGATCAGAACCCCTCAATCTATCTCTCCCATATTTATTCCGGAAAACTGATAAATACGTTTTGCTATACGACCTGCAAGCTCCTTGTATGAGCTCTTGGCTGCAGCAACCTCGGGGCGCTTCAATGGCGTCCGACCAAGGCATCCGTTGAGGCCCTCATGATTTTTAAAGAAGAGACAATGTTCATCCCAATGGGGGCCTGGAGAAACATTGCGACAATCGTAGATGACAGGGATTGTTCCACAGGCACAGATTTCAGTAAACCGCTGGTCGCCCATCACCATAAAGTTGGTAGAGAGTGCATATTTCGCCGAGCGGTAGATATGGGCAAGCTCCTCACCATGTGTCACTTCACCCTTGAAATAAGGCGCAACAACCGGGTCCTGCTCCCAACCACGACCATAGACCTCTACCTTTGTAGTTGGATTACTACACATCCAATGCACCAGAGAATCTCGCATTACATAAGCAATAGCACGATTCCAGACGATGTCATAAGGGACATCCAGTTCACCACTGATCTCCTCGCATAAAGTTGGCCCCATGGATTTTCCAGAAACAAGTGCCTCTTGCAACTTATCAAGGATCAATTTTATCTTTGGGTGGTCTGGAAGAAAATTACGATAAGATGAACCAGCGAAGACAATCTTCTCCTTACGCACGACATCGGCATCAAGCCTGAACACCGATTCATTGATACCAATAGGTTGTAACTCAAAACCCTGAGCACCACTATCGATTGCATAATCACCAAGATCCTTGCCAATTGCGTAGACCAAGTCACGGTGACGCCATGGCAGGGGCTTTCCATTTGTTAACTCTGGCATAGGATCCTGCCACCAAACTAAATTAAAGAGGTCCGGATGCATCCACTGGTTGTTAAGATGATTGATATTAACCACCAGATGGGGATTAAATTCGTACTGCTCCTTGAGGCGCTGGTAATCGAGTTGCTCCATTTCACTCTGCTCAATAGAGATCCACACCTCATGACCCAGTGCCCGGAACCCTTCGGCCAGACCCTTGGAAGCATACTGCATCACCTCAGTCATACGATTAGCAGGGAAAAAAATACGTAGAGATTTACCTGATTCTACCCGTGGTGGCTCCAGACTCTTGCACCTCATCAAATAGTCTCGACCCAAAGCATCTCTGTCCATGAGTACCGTCTTGCGCAGCTGTTTGAATGCCTCCCGTAACTCTTGCTTATCCTGCTCGGAAAGGCCCGGAGGGGTCACAAGGAGAGCTGGAAGCCGAAGTCGTGTGTGAGTAAAAAAATCGACAAGGTCAGATGATGAAATATTTACCAAATTTACCGGTGCATCCTCAAAAACATCACCTTCATAATAGCAAATCTGTAACCCACCAATATTTGGGTGGCCTATATCTACACGATTGCTTTGCTGCGCAACAATATAGGCAAGATTTCTATGCAAAAAAAACGTGTCCACAGAAAGCAGACTGCCCCACCTACCCTGGAGATGCTCTTGCCGTGTCTCTTTGATCTTACCAATAGCATGAAAGAAACTGCATCTTTCATGCTCTATAACTGCCTCAGGTAGATTCCGATTGCCAGGAAAAAATTCCTCTGGTAACGGTAGTGTTGTCTGCAGAAAAAGCTCTGAAAGCTGGTCGATAGGAACATAGATGAGGTTGGTAGGGGCACCATCTGGAGGCTCTTCTCCAACATAAATCGGGCTCAGACCTCCACTCCCCGAACGGAAGTGCTGAAGTTCATTCTCAGCAACTGTTACTGCATCATCAAGTAGCATGTAGTACGAACTGCAAAGACTATTTTTATCCAATATCCCTGCCCCTCTAAGTAAGATCCAGTGTCAATAGACATGCTACACAAAGAAAAATCGGCATCTTTTTGACACGAGCGAAATTAAATTGTCACATCCATCTTCCCTGAAATCTCCTTGTAAAACATTATAATCAAGGCCCTGTACATCATTGCCACCGGCATTTTCTGGTCAACCAAAATCGAGTAAAAATAATCATTGCAATAAATACGCCAGATAGAACAGCGAAAGTAACTACATCAGCTCATTTCTATAATTTGACACTGTACTCCTGTATCAGGCAGGGTATTTAAGGCTCTACTAAATCAACTTACCGCGAGTATTGTACATCTTGAATATAAGGCCATATCACGCGATTGGCTCAGGGTTTCTATAAAATTAAATTGCATAGAGATTAAGGTTAACAATCCATGAAAAACATCGTCATTCTGGCAGATACCACAGCAGATATCAGCCACCATATTCTTTCTCATCTGCTTTTCACAGAACAGTGTGCAAAATTTACAGCATTGATCATCAAAGAGTCGCTGGATGAAGTAACAGTAGCATTCAATGAAGCACCTGAGAGATACAACAACCTCTCGTTTCACCCTCTTGAAGAAGCCAAACTATACCTAACTGCACAGGACTTCGATCAAGCTTATATATTTTCCTCATACAATACGGGAGAGTTGGCGCGTTATGGTGCCATGATATCACTCCTGAAACAGTGCAAGACCACACCACCAATACAACTCATCAACCATAATCTGAGACAATTCCCATACAACAGGGATGAATTTGAGGCTGTAGTTCCCTGCGATATTTGCAGAGAATCGATGACCTTTTATCGCCATACAACCTACCCATCAATGGAGACATGCATACCCCTGTACCAATGCCCTCAGTGTGGTTTTGTTTCACAGGACTACTCAACCATTAACAACAAAGTGATGCAGCAGATGTATGCTGATCTTATCGTTCCCTGGATGAACTTTCTGGGAGAGATGGTAGACCCAGGGCACCGGCAATGCCTCGACACACTCAAAAATCATCTACCGACCCAAGCCGACATTGTAGACCTGGGCAGTGGAATGTGTGGATTGGAGTACTATGCAAGACGTGATGGTGACTTGGTAAGAATAACTTCTCTTGAATTAAACAAAGCATCCATTGAGTGGTGCCAGCGCTTTGGCATCACGGCCCATCCTGTCGATATTACCAACGGAGAACAACTTCAGCTGGCACTGCTTGAGTGCCAGATTGAAAAGCCGGATGCTTTATACAGCAACAATTCACTTGAACACCTGTGCCATCCCCGTACTACCCTTGCTACATGGAGAAAGTTAGTAAAGCCCGGCGGCATAATCTACATCGTCATCCCCACCATTGACCATGTATCTGATGATTACCGTGGATTCGAGAAATACCACCTTAGCTATTTTCGCAAGAACAACCTGCGGTTGTTGGCTGAGACCCTCAACCTGGAAATACTTCTTCTTGAAGACGTATCCAGAGAGTCCGGCGCAGGAACCGGCGTTATGCAGGCAGTCCTCCGTAAACCCGCCTAAAATGGAGCCGTATATACTGCCACTCTTTCTAATCGACTTGATCTGTCAAAGCACTATTCAGGTCGATGCTGCTGCCAGCACTTCGCTGGTCGTCGTCTTTTGATGGGCCGGGTAAGTTACCAGTACGACACTGGCAAGGGTATCCTTTCTCAGCCGGTTTAATTCATCTTCACTAACACATATCATCCCCGCAATTTTTTCCGCTTTTCAGGCCTGAAGAAATTAATACGATCCCGTTCATATAGCGGAGTATGTGGGAGCGGCTGATAGATAAAAAACTTTGTATAGTCTGCATCAAGAGATTCCGCATAACGGACCGTTTCTCTTATTTATCCCAACTTTCACCGGGCATAGTTCACGGGTTCTGCGGCGATTGATATAGCGGTTATCATCGTCAAAAATAACTGATCTGATACCGTACTATCCCTTGAGGTACTTCAGCACCCTGATAATGTTTGCCACCGAGCGCGCCCTGAATTGCTTCCCTGAGAGGGACTCTATCTCGCAGAATGTGAAGCCAACACCACAGCCCCGAGAGGTGACCATTCTTCCATAGGGGAGCATGCAGGGAGCGGAAGGGCATCCAAGTCTTCTATGTAGGGCGCCTTCTCTTGGATAATTCACCGATGACTCACTTCGGGTAACATAGCACTATTTTTCCTGCTTGCTGTCATGTGTAAACTTTCCATTACTTGCCCTCATACACCACAACTTCAGGTTATTGGATCTGCTTTTCCTGCCAAAACCGCTGCAGGCAGGTTATCTCTACCCTCTTTTTTCACCTATAGGCTTACTGAGACAACCATACGAACCAGTCCTGTCATTCAAAAAAGATGTAGCCCCAGTCACCCCCATAGCCAGAGAGGCCAAAGAACCACTCCCACTCCCTGGGGGTAAAAAAAGTCTCGCAGGTGAGCTGCCAATAGAGCAGGTTGGCCTTCTCACGTTCATCTCGATAGGACTCGACACATACGTAGCTGTGACCACGACTTACCCGCTCAATCTCACCCAACGCCTGGTGGAGCTGGTAATTGTAGAGATTGTGGAGGGTTGTCAGAGAGTAGACCAGATCGAAACTGTCATCCCTAAAGGGCAAGTCGACAGCGTCAGCCCTCTTAAGAAAGGGGCGCATCTCGCTTTTGGCACTCGCCAGAGCATAATCAGAGATATCGACTCCCGTCACATCGATACCCGGCACTGCCTGGGTCAACTCGTAGAGGAGGAAGGCCTTGCCACAGCCCACATCCAGCACCCGATCACCCGATTTCAGTTGGTAGTATTCAGCCATAGCCTCTGCCATGGTGCGCCAGCGACCATCGTAATGGTAACCACCATAGCCGTAGCTGCGATCCCCATCCCAGTACTCCTTACCCCACTGCTTGGCGACAGCGGCACAAGCCGCCTTATCGTGTTCACACACGCGCTCAAGATAGTTGCGGGTTGTACCACCGTGAAGAGTTTCGAGAAAATTAATTTCGGCCATTGTTTTCTCAGGCAAAACAGATATGGTCAGAATCCAGCTTCAGATACTCTTGAAGTACCATGTTACTGCTATGGGCAATGCAATGATGGTGGCAGGAGACTGACGGATCAAAATCATAGAGCTGCTTACGATTCTCCTCCGACATCCAGAACTCCCTGAAACTCGTCTCTTTGATGGAACCTAACATCCCTTCCTTGGTATAGGCCTTGTCATGACAGGTATAGACACCGCAGTCAGCACCAATAACTGGACGAAAGAGCAGGTGTGGGCAGTTGGTATAGGGCTTACTCCAGCCGCGACCATCCATATCATGGTAGGCATCGATCAGGGTAAAGTCCTCATCTTCCAGCCTGCGGGCCTGTTCGATCTGTTTCCAGATCACCTCTTTTATCACCTCGTGGTAAGTGTTGTTTTCCTCCACACTGTTACCGACAATAACCCCGGAGAGTTTGACATGGTCGGCACCCGCATCTTTCAGTCGACTGCATACATCATAGATCCCATGATGATTCTGCTGGTCGACGATATAGGCGGCACCCAGCACACAGCCACTGTGCCGTGATGAGAAGGAACTCATATTGGCCATCAGCTTAGCAAAACTACCCTCAGGAACCCTGCGGGCTTTGCTATAACTTGCCTCATCATAGCCGTCTAGTGAGATACGTATCCAGGTACCGTGGGTGGCAAATGCATCAGCCACCTCCCCCTTCAGGTTGGAACCGTTGGTAAGGCAGGCGACCTTCACCCCGCCGGCTGCCAACCGCTCTATCACCTGTGGCAGCGGCTTGTAGATCAACGGCTCACCACCACCAGAGAAGGTCACCGCCTTGACACCCATTACAACGAGGTCATCGACGATCTCAAACATCTTCGCAGCAGGGATGCTGTCACGCTGATCCATCTCCTTACCGAGCGCCAGATCATCCACATGGTAGGCACAGTACCAGCAATCGTGATTGCAGATATTGGTTGGCTTAATGCGGATGTGTACCGGTGCCACAACCTGCCGATTTGAAAGCGCCTGCAACTGCTCGGGAAAGGCAAGGAACTTAAGATGGCTGTAGAGCTTGCTCATGCCGGTGCGTCTCCATTGATGCGCTGTGCCACCTGCCGGGCAATATCCACCGCATCCAGCCCAGCGGTTGTAAGCAGGTGGTTCTGTGAGCCGTAGCCACCATTGTAACGATCAGGCAGTCCCATCCGCAGTACCGGCGGCAACGGCTGAAGCGAGTCGCTTAACAGCTCGATAACACTGCTGCCAAAGCCTCCGGCCAAGGTGTGCTCTTCCAGGGTGACCAGCAGTTCGATCCCGGAAAGCAGGGCAAGGAGTTGTTTGATATCCAGCGGCTTGACGGTGTGATAGTGAAGCACGCCGGTATCAATACCCTTGGCCGCCAGCAGTTCGGCAGCCCGCAATGCACGTTGAGTCATGATGCCGGTAGAGAGAAGCAGCACCCTGCCCGGCTTACGCATCAACAGCGCTTCACCGATAGTGCAGCCCGACTCGGCCCGGGAGACGATCTCATCCCCCCCCTTGGCCAAGCGGATATAGAGCGGTCCGGGCCACTCCAGGGTCTGGGGCATCAGCCGCTTTATCTCATCGGCATCACAGGGGGCGATCACGGTCATCTCCGGCAGAACCCGCATCAGTGCTATATCTTCGGTTGCCGTGTGAGTCGGTCCCAGGGGAGCATAGACCACCCCCCCGCCATTGCCGATCAGGCGTACCGGCAGATTGTGCATACAGAGATCCACCGCTATCTGCTCCAGGCAGCGGCGGGTAAGAAAGGTGGCAATGGTATTGACGTAGGGAATATAACCCTCCATCGCCAGCCCCGCCGCCATACCGATAATATGCTGCTCGGAGATGCCCTCCATAAAGAAACGCTCCGGCATCTCCCGGCGCATCGGCTCCAAGGTGCCGGCACCCAGATCGGAACCGACAAAGACCACCCGCTCATCCTGTTGGGCCAACTGGTGGACGGCATTGAGTGCACTTTTTCTCATGGTGCCTCCTCAATAGCCTGGTAGAGCGCCGCGAGTTCATCATCACTGATACGCGCTTTATGGTGCCACTCCGGTGCCGACTCGGCATAACCGATACCTTTACCCTTAACGGTATGGCAGATGATGGCACTGGGACGGCCGGATTCCAGGGGCAGCGATGCGTAGAGCCTGCGGAGGTCATCGACACTATGCCCATTGACCTCGGCGACACCAAAGCCGAAGGCGCGCCACTTGTCGAGCAGAGGTTCCAGCCCCAGCACCTCGTGGATCGGCCCATAAGACTGCAGTTTGTTGTAATCGACCAGCAGGGTGAAGTTGTCGAGTTGATGCTTGGCCGCCGACATCGCCGCCTCCCATACCGAACCTTCATTCAATTCACCGTCACCAGTAACCACCACCACCCGATGGTCGCTGCCGCCCAGCCGCGCCGCCAGTGCCATGCCGACACCGATCGAGAGGCCGTGACCGAGTGCACCGGTAGAGGCTTCGATCCCCGGAATCTTCTCTGCCTCAGGATGCCCTCCCAGGTAACTCTCCGGTGCGCAAAAAGTGGGAAGATCGGCAAGCGGAAAGAAGCCCTTGTCGGCCAGGATGGCATAGAGCGCAAGGCAACCGTGCCCCTTGCTTAGAATTGCGCGGTCACGCAACGGCCAGTTGGGCTCATCTGGACGGAAATGGAGGTACTCATCATAGAGGGTGCGCAGTATCTCGATCAGAGAACAGGCGGGGCCCAGATGGCCGCGACGCTCGCCCGCAATCGCATCGACCACCCGGCGGCGCAGATCGCGGGAGCGACGGTCCAGAGGCTGCAGCTGCGCCTCTTGAATCAACTCCTCAGAGATTGAGGGCATAAGTATCCGCTCCTACTGTTTCGCTAACCCGTGACACCAGCATCTTTGACTTGTCGATACATTTCCCCACCATCGCCCGCTGTTTTTCTATTGCTATCCCCCTCGCCTGCGCCCACTCACGACGCAGGGGATTGAGTACGATCAGCCCCCAGCAGAGTCCCAACAGTGGACCATAGAGATGATACCGACTCTCTAGCATAGGGTCATCTCCATAGAGCGACAGCAGTGCATCGGCAAAGCGCTGCTTCATAACTGCATCAACCTTCGGTTCGGGACGCCAGACGAAATCGCCGATCAGCTTTGCCGGATCGTCCCAACCAAAGTATTCAAAGTCGATAAAGCTGTAGCCTGAGGGCGTCTTCAGCATGTTGTGACTACCGAAGTCGGACGGACTGAGAGTACGGTAGTCCTGCTCAAGCACATGAGCATGATCCACCCCTACCTTCCGCGCTCTATCACCGACCCACTCCACCACAGTTGCTACTGCAGGTATCAATGACGACTGCAAATAGTGCTGCAGAAGTGGATACTCAGTGACGGCCTCCTCAAAAGTATCGATCCGCCGCTGCAACTGCCCAAGTAAATCATCAAGGGAGAAAACGGCATCCGTTGCATCCCCAAGTTTGGCTACCGTTTTATGATCACGTAAGCGGTGAAGCTGTGAAAGAAATGCAACCATGGCGTCCACGGAGGATGAGTCGGTGCTAGCTGGCTGATGCCCCTCTACCCATTCGACAAGAGCCAAGCGATGCTGCTGGTCAACAGCCAGTTGCCGAGGGACCGCATGGAAGCCGTTGTCGGCAAAAAATGTGAACGCCGCCTGCTCACGATCAATCCGCCTCCGGCCCAACTCACCCTCATCAGGGTACTGCTTCATGGCATAACTGCGTCCCTGTGACGACACCAGCTTCACAAGGCGGCTGTTACCACCGCTATGTGCATCAGCAAAGGTGATAGAGGCATCGCCGAGAAGTTGCCGGGCGACATCAATGAACGAACAGCTCATCAGCCAAGACCTCCCAATTGGAAATCATATCAATGCCCAGGGGTGGTGGCTCTCCGGGTGAATAGAGGATGGGACGCACTGTCGCTGGAAAAGCAGGGTGCAGCAGCACCTCAGGCAGATCATCGACAAAGCAGTCCGGCGCCAAGCGTGCGATTCTCTTCACCTTGTCGTCGCGGCTACCTTCAAAAAAGAGTGAGGAGATCGTCAGCCCGGTGGTGGCGGTATCAAACAGTCCCTGCTGTTCCAGCCAAGCCAAGGCAGCGTGACGTAAATTGATGTGGTGGCGGTCATTAGCGGCGTACTCACTCTTGTGACTGACAATCACCACTTCGACCTTCCGCTGCCGGCACAGCCCGAGAAACTGCTCAGCGCCCCGGGTCAACTCGGCAAAACGCATTTCCCGCCCATAGACCTCGGCCTGCAAATCACGCCACTGCTGTTCCCCCCCAGGTAGTGATCGCAGATACCTCCTGACAGCCGCCTTGCCGCCTTTGAAATCAATCGGCAGCAGAGCCATCCTCTTGGCCACTGCAGAAAACGCCGTTTCGTAGCTGATCAGGGTGTTGTCGAGATCAAGGCCGATCCGCATCATCCTGCCACCAGCCGCCGGAGAGATCGAGAAAGGCGTGACACAGCGCCATATGAGAGAGCTCGACACGCCCATAATGGTCAGAGGCGATATAGAAGTTAAGGTCGCCCATCTGCCGCAACGGATTGTCTGCATCAAAACCACTCAGGGTAATGATCCGGCAGTTACGCGTTCTCCCCTCTACCACCGCGTTGATAATGTTGGCGGATTGACCGGAACTGCTGATGGCGATCAGCAGGTCACCCGCTGAGGCGTGCATCGCCAACTGCCGGCTGAAAATCTGCTCATAGCCAAAATCATTGCCCATGCAAGTAAGAGAAGCGGCCTCATTAAAGGTCATTGCCGCCACACCACCGTTGCGTACAAGATCGATCGCCAGGTGGCCGGCAATAGCGGCACTGCCACCATTGCCGATGATCATCACCTTGCCACCTGCGGCAGCCGTATCACCAATCAGCTGGATACCGTGCTCAAATCCCTGGTCGGCCGTCAATGAACCACGAATACCATCGGTGGACTCCGCCTCTGTCAGCAATTGATGAAGGGTATCGATATGCTCCTGATAACTCACGATTCAATCACCATCTATTTATCTCCAAGATAGGCAAACCAATCTTTTGTCGCATCTTCGATTGAGTCCACTGTCCACAGGGGTGCCTCCCGCCAGTAGTCGATATTTTCCAGCATCTCGGCCACCCCCGATTCGAAACTGACCTGTGCCTTCCAACCAAGCAGGCGCTCTATCTTCGTCACATCGGCAAAGGTACAGTCCGGCTCACCGGGGCGTTTGGGAATATGTACCACCGGGCCTCCCAGCAGTTCCACCAAGCGACTGATGCTGTAAGTGTTGTCGGAACCCACGTTCATAATCTCACCACTGAGATCAGATGCCGCCGCCTGTACAAACGCCTCCACCACATCGGTAACAAAAGTAAAGTCACGGGTCTGCTTACCATCCCCCACCACCGTATAGGCCTTACCCGCCAACTTCTGGGCAAGGAAAACACCGAACACTGCTCCATAAGTGCCCGAGGTGCGTGAACGCGGCCCATAGACGTTGAACATGCGAAGTGAAACCGCCGGCAGCCCGTACACTTGGTGCCAGTGCATGACACACTGCTCGCCCAGCATCTTTGCCAGTGCGTAGGGGTACTGAGGACGCATCGCTGCATCTTCTGCTGTGGGGTAGTTGTCAGGTATACCGTAGCAAGAGGATGAAGCAGCATAGACAAAGCGTTTTACGCCGTTGGCCCGAGATGCCTCCAGTACCGAGACGGTGCCATCCACATTGGCCCGGTGATAGGGTACAGGTTGCTGGATGGAAGGTACGATATCGGCCAGTGATGCAAGATGAAATACCCACTCCACACCAGCAAAGAGCGGAGTGATTTTGTCGCTCTCGTTGATATCCACTTGCTCAAAATGGAGCCGTTCATTATCCAGAAGATGGGCAATATTCTCCTTACGGCCAGTGGAGCAGTTATCGAGAATAACCACTTCATGCCCATCGGCAAGGAGTCTTTCCGCCAGGTGACTACCGATAAAACCGGCACCGCCGGTAATCAATGCTTTCATCTCTTTTCCATATTTCTGTTTGTTATTTCACGCAAAGGCGCTAAGGACAAATCTATTGGTGACTATACACAGTAATACTGAAACCAGGTGTAGGAGCGAACTTGTTCGCGAGGAATAGGCCCCGGAGCCTGATCGCGAATAAATTCGCTCCTACAGGGAGCGTTTTTCTTATTTGTAATTACGGAAGGATATTTGTGCATAGTTATTAAATAAAATTAACATGCGGTACCTTGCCGTTTGCCAGATCGAATAGATAGTGGTTGATCTCATCCATCCGGCAGTTGCGACGACACTCGCTGATATCGAGGCTATTACGCACCATCTCAAAATTGGCCCGACGCCCTTCTCCCTCCCAAATCTCACTAAAGGAGTGCTCCTGCAGGCTGCCGAGGCTGAAGCGCTTGTCGGAGAGATAGGCTGAGCAGCTGTAGAGTTCTCCATTGGATGCCACATAGGCCCAGAACATTGGCGTGGAGTAGCAGGTCTCGTAGCGGCTCGCATTGGGGTCGGCATATTTACCGATAGCATTGGCTCGGTAGATCAGCTGAAAATGTTCATCACTGAAACCATCAAGAGACGTTGCCAAATCTTCATAGGCTTGATAGTCGATATCGGCATAGCGCTGGGTCAGGCTGAAGTTGTGCTGGGAATAGGGTTTGACTACCAGGTAGTCTAGCCCGATACGGTCACGGCAGATCTCCGCCAATTCACCAATTTCATCCCTATTCTCCGGCAGCAGCACCACCTGCGCTCCCAGTGTCACCCCCAGATTCCTTTTCCGCTTAATCTCCGCCGCCTCAGTCAAGTTAGCTATTGCCCGCTCGAAATCACCCGGCTTCCCCTGGTGTATCTGCTGGTATGTGGAGGCGGTGCCGGCGTTGATTGATGCCTTAATCCACTGCACCCGGGCAAGCCCCTCATCAAGAAAGTGTTCGGGAAAAATAGTGGCATTGGTGGTAATACCGATATCGATTCCCGCATCGGCGCCTGCGACAATTATATCCGTCAGTCTTTTGTGCAGGAGCGGCTCACCCTCACCTGCGAGATGGACACTTTTTACCCCTTGAGCTCCCATCTCGGTGAGACGTTGCGATAGTAGATCGGCATCAAGCTGATCCGGCTTGTAGCCGACATAGTCGAGGGCGCAGAAGGTACAGCGGTGATTGCAAGCACCTATAGGGGAGACCTCAACATAGATTGGGTAGATTGACTTCACCCGCTGCCAGTCGTCACCGGCATCGACAAAAGCCGATACCCTTGCTGGGTGATAGATCAACTTATGGCTATCGATACGGTAGCGGTCTTTCACATCCACCCTTTCATTTCAGCAGTGTAGTCAGGTACTTTGCCAGGGAAGCCTTCGACACCGGCTCCCGGTTGCAGACGATCTGTACATCTAGTGCAGCCGCGGCGGCACCGATAAAGGCACTAACTTCAGGTTTTACTCCCCTTGCAATACAGATACTGGCAAGAGAGAGAAAGGCGTCACCGGCACCAATTCTGTCCAGCACTTTGGTCGACAGCGCCGGTATATTCAATGCCTTTCCACCCCGATCAATAAATAGCAGGCCCTCGCTGCCACGTGTCACCGCCAAATGGGAAGCTGACAACTGCTGTACCGCTTTGCGTGCCAACAGCTCCAAATCACTGTGGCGGTCATGAAATGCCATACGCAGTTCCGGCTCGTTAAGGGCGACGAAATCAGCACGGGAGTAGCGGGTAATAAAATGATAGCCGCGGTTGGCGCTATTGATCTGGGTATTAACCGCAAGCAAGCCTGCATGGGTGGTCAGCTTCTCGACCATGGAACTTGAAATCAGGCCGTTGCCATAATCGGGAACCACCACTAGGTCAAAAGCGCCTGCATGCGCTTCCAGCCACCGGCAAAAACGCGCCTCTTCATCACCGCCAAAAGAGGTATCAGACGAGTAGTAGACTTCAAAAAGTTTCTCATCCGACTCTTGCACATAGCGGCGCTTGCGTAGCGTTGGGCCACCATCCAAAGTATAAAATTCAACATCGATATTCTGTTGAAGCTTGGAGCGGATAAACTCCTCATGCCGGTCATACTCACCTAGGGCTGATGCCAGCGTCACCCGGCCGGCAAAGGCGGCGATATGGTTAGCAACGGCGATTGCACCACCGGCAAACCGCTCCTGCTCCCGGTAACGTACCGCCATAATGCTGTTTTTTCCCGGCTTTCCCTGACCTTCTACATAGTGGTACTCATCGATGATCGATTCTCCCACCACCAGTACACGCAGATCCTTGAGAGAGTCAAGGGCGGCAACCACATCATCAGGTGAGAGCTTTACTTTGAGCTTACGCAGAAAAAGGGAGACCTCCTCAGGCAGGGTATTGAAGTGACAGTTGAGCAACTGGCTGGAACTGAAGGTCACACCACCGGTAAAACGCAGCTCACCTCCATGGCGTTCGACCGCTTCTTCCTCTGGACGTATGTTACCGGTAACATCTCCCTTCTCATCCCGGTACTCCTCTCCCTTGATATATATATCCGGTTTGATCAGCTCGAGAACATTGACGCCGGTCATCGCCTGGTTGACTGCTACTGACTCAACGCAACCCAGAGCGGCAATATGTTCCGCCCGCAGCTGCTCGGTGAAAACCGGGCGATCAGGTCCTTTGTTAACATAGGCGTCACCGGTCACCGTCACCAACAGCACATCGACCATCTCTGCAGCCTGTTGGAAGTGACGGATATGGCCGACATGGAGAAGATCGAAGGTACCGTGACAGAGGCCGATGGTACGCCCCTCCCTGCGGTAACTATCGGCCGCTTTCGCCAATGCTGTAAGGCTAAGAACTTTACTCTTCGACATATCCTAATTGGGTAACAGCGAATAAATCTAATATGACCTATAGGCTAACACAATATAACCCTTTGCGGCGTCGAAAAAAGGCCTTCCAATACCCATGAAAAATAGCATGTAACTCCTTGACTGGCTGCGGAACTTAGACAATAGTCAATGCTATGGATATCGAATCCCATTTAGATGGAACATGAAGGAGACTCTGTACAAGCCATGATTGCTTTACGTTGGCTAAAATCACCCCAATTCGCTCCGTTGATCGCTGCAATAGAATGGCTATTACGGCTCACTTCGAAACTAATTGGAGCAATTTTATCTCAACCTAAATCTAGCCAGACTTATTCAGTGTCTCCTTAACGAAAAAATGAGTTCCCCAGCGCCTGAATTTCAGATCAGCGATAGAGTGATCGGCTATCATCACCCTCCCTTGATAATAGCGGAGATTGGTATCAACCATAATGGCTCTATAGAAACAGCTATCGCCATGGCAGATGCCGCTATCGATGCCGGTGCCGAAGTGGTCAAGCACCAGACCCATATCGTTGATGACGAGATGAGCCAGAAAGCCAAATTTACCATTCCGGGCAATGCCGATCGCTCGATCTACGAGATCATGGTGGAGTGCGCTCTCAGCGAAGAGGATGAGCGGACACTGATGGATCACATCGTCAGCAGGGGGGCGATCTTCATCAGCACACCCTTCTCCCGGGCCGCTGCCGAACGACTGGAGTCGATGAATGTTCCCGCCTATAAGATCGGTTCAGGCGAATGCAGCAACACGCCCCTGATAGAGCACATTGCAGGCTACGGCAAGCCGGTCATTCTCAGTACCGGCATGAATAACCTCGAATCAATCGGGCGCGCAGTTCAGATATTTGATACTCACCGTGTTCCCTATGCCCTGCTGCACTGTACCAACGTCTACCCGACGCCACCTGAACTGGTCAGATTAGGTGCTATGACGGAACTGCAGGAGCATTTCCCACAAGCGGTGGTCGGCCTCTCTGATCACACAGTGGATAACTACGCCTGCCTGGGCGCGGTAGCTCTCGGCGCCAGCATCCTTGAGCGCCACTTCACCGACAGCAAGCAGCGCCCCGGCCCTGATATTGCGTGCTCCATGGATGGCGACGAACTGAATGAACTGATCAGGGGCAGCCGTATACTCTGCCAGGAACGAGGGGGACATAAAGCGCCGGTTGCCGAAGAGCAGCCGACCATCGACTTTGCCTTTGCCACGGTGGTGACTCTGAAGCCGATTAAACGGGGGGAACGTTTCAGCCGTGAAAACATCTGGGTCAAACGCCCGGGGAGCGGCGAGATTGCCGCCAATGACTTTGAAACATTGCTGGGTAAGCAGTGCAGCAATGACCTGGGGTGTGACACCCATCTCCGTTGGGATGATGTTGGGGAGGAGACACTGTGAGAAAAATTCTGTTCATAACCGGTACTCGTGCCGACTTCGGTAAGCTGAAGCCACTGATAGATGCAGTCGATCACCTTGATAACATTGACTGCATGCTGTTTGTCACCGGCATGCACATGATGGAGCGCTACGGCGGTACCTACCGCGAGGTGATCCGCGCACGAATCCAGCATAAACCCCAATCCCAGGCACTCATGTCGACCACCCATATGTTCATGAACCAGGTGCCGGGAGACACCCAGGACATGATTATCGCCAACACCATCCAGGGACTCTCCCGTTACGTTACTGAGAACCGGCCGGATATGATTGTGGTTCATGGAGACCGTGCCGAGGCCCTGGCCGCCGCCATCGTCGGTAGCATGCAGAATATACGCGTCGGACACATTGAGGGGGGCGAGGTTTCAGGTACGGTCGACGAGCTGATCCGCCATGCCGTATCTAAACTATCGCATCTCCATTTTGTCGCTAATGAGACCTGCAGGGAACGTTTGGTACGGATGGGCGAGACGACTAATTCCATCTACACCATCGGCTCCCCGGATCTGGACTTGCTGAGATCGCCAAACCTACCCCCTCTGGAGGCGGCAAAAGCGCGCTACGACATCACCTTTAATGACTATGCCATCGCCCTTTTTCACCCGGTCACAACGGAACTGGAAGAGTACCGGAAATATGCCCAGTGGTTTGTCGATGCTCTCATCGCCAGCAAGCACAACTATGTCGTGATCCTCCCCAACAATGATCCCGGATCAGAGCACATATTTCATGAGTACAGGCGACTCAAGGGCGACAGCCATTTCAGGATTTTCCCCTCCATTCGCTTTGAGTTTTTCCTCTCCCTGATGAAGAGTGCCGGCTTGATGGTGGGTAACTCCAGTGCCGGCATCAGAGAGATGCCTTTCTGCGGCAAACCCACTGTCAATGTCGGCAGCCGGCAGATGAACCGCACACTAAGCCCATCGGTCATCAACACCGAATATGAGCAGGAGAGCATAATGGCGGGGCTGACGGAGGCTGGGAAAATGAAAGAGCTGCAGCCGAGTGAGGAGTTCGGTGTCGGCAACAGCACGAAACTGTTCCTGCAGGTAATCAAGGAAGAATCACTGTGGCAAACACCTCTGCAGAAGCGTTTCAATGACTAGCTCGATTCTAGGTATCATTCCGGCCCGGGCCGGCTCAAGGGGCATTCTCCATAAGAACACCACGCTCCTGGCCGGCAAGCCACTGATCACATACACCCTTGAAGCCGCTCTGAAATGCCCGCAGATCGACCACCTGGTGATCACCACCGATTGTGAGAGAGTGATGGGGATCGGCAATGAGCACGGTGTCGAGATTATCGAGAGGCCGGCCGAGCTGGCAAGCGCCACGGCCACAAGTGATGCTGTCGTCCTCCACACACTGCAGGCCCTGAAGTCCACAGGCCAAACTTATGATGCCTTTGTTCTGCTGCAGCCCACCTCACCCCTGCGCACCGCAGATGACATCACCTTTGCCATCGCGCTCTTTCAAGAGCAACAGGGCAAGGGAAGTGTGATCAGCGTGGTCCGTCCTGACAAGCACCCGATGAAGTCATTTGAGCTTGGTCAGGATCATCTGCAACCCTGGATCGATGAACAGACACTCGGTTCTCCCAGGCAGTTACTACCGGAGCTGGTACAGAGCGATGGCGCCATCTATATCACCGCCACGGAACGATTCATTGCCACCAATAGCTTCTACAGCCACCCGGTAACGCCCTACTTCATACCCAAGCAACACAGCATCGATGTGGATGGCGCCGATGACCTCGAGCTAGCGGCATTCTATCTCTCCAGGAATGACAGGCACTCATGATGATGGAAAAGAGCGATCACCCTTTCACCAGCAACAGCTTTGGCGACCGTTTCATCTATCAGGTCAACCGTAACGATTTTGACCAGTTGGGTGCTGATTATGTCTTCAGGGAGCGCTTTGGCATCGACCTATTCAAGCAGGACACCCTCTACCTGCTGGTAGGGTCAGACTCACTATTACTGCCGGCCTATATCGAGCGCAACGGCATCCCCACAGGCAGCGCCTATATCTTTGTCGAGCCGGAATCAATTTACGCAGTTATTGAAGCGTATGCGAAAGGACTGAACAAGTACTTCAGAATTACCACACCCACAGAGCTGCAACAGACCCTGGATGAAGTAGGCAGCCTTGGTGCCGACCACTATATCTACAAAGATCAGGTGGAGATAGTTGGATCGATCGCTGCGATTAATGACCACATCGAGCAATATGCCGCTCTGAATGCCTGGCTCTCTGACACTATGGCAACACTTCACTGGGATGTTTGTGGCAAGCTCAACCTGGCTCAACATATCGCCAATACCATTGAGACATGCCCCAACCATCTGGTCTCCAGTGATTTTTTAAAGGGCCTCTTTTCAGGGAAGAGTGTTATCATTCTTGCCGGTGGTCCATCCCTGGAGGAGAACTTCCCCTGGCTCGAGCAACACCGTGACAGCCTAGTGGTCATTGCGGTATCACGGATCAGCCTGCGACTACATGAACTCAATATCCAACCCGATATCTTTATTCATGCTGATGCCCAGGAGATAGGTTTTGATACTGCCAAAGGTATATTTTATTTCCCCGAAACACTCTTCACCTACACTGCAAATAACCCACCCAGACTGATTGGTCAGTGGGATGGAATGAGCGCCATCATCACCGAACGTCTCCCCTGGTCCAGCACAATCAATGACTACAGCAACATCGAGGTTGAGGGTAATTCGGTAGCCAACGTGGCGATCTCTCTTGCCGCAAAACTTGGCGCTTCACAGATAATTCTATTAGGTGTCGACCTTTGCCACAGCCCGGAAGGTTTCAGCCATGCCGCCGGCAGCAATGAGCGGAGAAACCCACCACCGATTCACCTCAATCTCGACAGGGTCACCACCAATGACGGCAGCATAGGCTATACCACACAGGACTTCACCATAGCCACAAAGGCTCTCGATCGGCAAGCACAGCAACTCAATGCGCTAGGTATCCGCCTGATCAATCCCTCTCCAAAGGCAGTAAAACTGGCACATGTAGAATATCACCCAGTGGCTGAAGTCACGTTGAAAAAAATGACCTGCAGCCCGCTTCAGTTGATTGCCGCCGCCTACCCGAAAGCCGACCCAAATATCTATCTAGATCACCTGACCCAGGAATTAAAACGCGCCAGCCACCAAATTCAAGTACTGCAACTTAGAGCCCGTAAGTCGATCAGCGAACTGAATCAAGCAAAGAAAAAGCCCAAAGCAGCTGAGAAAGCATTCAAGGTCGCCCAAAAAATGATCGCGGAAATCACCCAAAATAGCGTGGCAAAAGCCACCATCGCCATGCATTTTAGCCGATTTATCGAGGTCCTGAGTATCATTGAGAGCGGTGGGGATGGATACGAACAGGGTATTCTGGGCCAGGAGGCTTATCTCAGCCACTTTCTCGAAGTATCACAGCTATTTGATACTCTACTGAAAAACACACTGGAACGAGTGGAGGTTCGCAAGGAGGAGTTAAAGGAATTGCCCCGTTTCGACCTGCTATTCAAGCAATGGGCTGCGGATAACCAGCCGGGGCGTGCTGCCATATGGATGAAAAACCACCTCTCAGCACAGACGACTTTACCCCCAGATATCCAACACCAACTCCAGGCATTCAAGGCGCAGTTTAATGCAGAGGTGAGAGAGAAGAGGACGAGGCACCTCTCCACCGTCAGCGCCATGGCAAATCTTGATAATGTGATTCCACGGGTAATCTTGCTGTTCAAATCAAAGGATGTTGATGGCTTCAACTACCTTCTCAGCGTTCTCTCCCACTACCCTGATGGGGAGGCAAGACCCTACTCTCTCTTCACCTCCGGGATGCTGGCCGAACTTGAGGGCCATCCTGGCCAGGCAATCATCTATTACCAGCAGATCCTTGAGTGTCCTGAACCCCCGGTACTGGAGCTGACACTGAAAAGGATTGCCGGTATCTGTATCGAGGCCGGTGATATGGAGAATGCCCTGTTTGCATTTGAGTCCCTCGCCGGGCTCTCTGCGGAACACGCACCCTCCTACGCAGAGTTGCTGGCTGCCATGGGGCATATTGGTGATGCGGTTGCGGTGTATGAGGAGTACTGCGCCTCATATCCGGATGATCTGGCCACTCGCTGCAAATTTGGGCTGCTATACAAGGAGACCGGAGAGAGTAAAAAGGCAGGGGAGATTGGCCGTGGTATCCTCGTGGATCACCCTGACTTTATCCCTGCGAAAGAGTTGATTCGGGTGTAACCACATATCATCAAGAGTAGAGAGGTGATTAGGGGCACTTACTATAGGCATCGGTTCCTGCCCTCTTCTTGCGGATCCCTTTAAAGTCATCCATCAACTCTTGTTTTGCAGCTATAGCAAGCTGCTGCATCTGCTGATTGAGAGAGATCATCTCGTTCATCATGGCGGTAGCCGATTCGCGATCCCCCGATGTTTCTTTATGTGCTACCCAAGCCTCGACCAACCTGCGCCGTTCCTCATCCATCACCTGGAGTGCGTCCCACTCCCCCTTTTTTGCCGCCTGCAACATGGCCCCAGTCAGCGTTAACGCCTCTCTCAGGTCATTGGTGTAATTAGGCATAAAGAGCTACTTTTCGCCCCCGGAGACCGCCTCATCTATATTGGGCGCATGGCGGATATAGTCAGGCATGACATCCCAAGCCTGTTTGACCTCATTCAGGAGAGAAGCCACCTCATCAAGGGCACGGATATCATTGCTCGCGCCACCTTCAACCAGGCGTTTACCCATGTATAGATAGAGGGCTTCCAGGTTTACAGCTATCTCTCCACCTTTTTCTGCATCGAGACTAGAGCGGAGGGCGTCGATGATTGAAATCGCCCAAGTGATATTATCATGACGAATTTGGATTTCTTTACGCTCAATAGCTCCCTTGGCGATGGCAATTTTATCCAACGCACCTTCCATCAACATCTGTACAAGACGATGAGGTGTGGCGTAGTTCGCCTCGCTACTCGAAGCCTGAGTGTACTTCGATGCGGGCGTGCGCTTACCGGCATATCCAGTCATAGATTGGTGTCCGAAAAAGTTAAAAAAACAGCGCTATTGGTTAAGCACCGCCAACTGCTGCGTCAAGTAAGCACTCATACTATTGAGGCTACTAACCGTTGCATCGAGCTGCGCAAACTGTTTGACAAGACGGGCTTCCACGCTATCCAGCCGATCTTGCAAGTTGGCCTCGGCTATCTGCAGGTAGTTCTTGGTATCCGCCAATGAAGCTTCACGACTGCCAATAGCACCATCGGTATCCAGCAGATCGTCTGCATAACTGTAGAGCCGGTCGGCGAAGCCCTCCGTATCATCGCTAAACAGCTTCATCACATCTTCATGATTGCTCGATAATACACTGTCAAAAACAGTGCTATCAATAGACATCACACCATAGCGGTCGCGTGAGATGCCAATCTCAGCCAGGGAGCTGTAATCGCCAACACCAGAAGCCGCTGTATTGAGCACGTTGTTGAGGCCGCTACGAATAAACGTCAGGGATGAATCATTAGGGAGATCACCTGCACGAGCAGTGGTGATAGCGCTCTGCAATGCATTGTATTTATCGACAAAATTCTCTATTGATGTCTTGATGGCTGCATCATCACGGCTGACCGTGAGGGTGGAGGAGCCAGCGGCCACCAGGTTAATGGTAAGACCACTGATCGCACTGGTGATGGTATTAGACGCACTGGTTATGGCAAAACCATCAAGGGTGACCTGGGCGTCTACCGCCGTGGTCACCACCTTTGCAGTGGTGTCGTCACCGGCATCGATATAGAAAAGCTTCGACAGGCCTGCATTATCTGTATTGTTCGAATCATCATCACTAAAGGTGATGGCAATAGCACTGGCCGCACCGGTATTGTCTGAATTGAGGATAATGCGCGAACCGCCATCCTCATTGATCACCGAGGCGGTGACATCTAGATCGGCGGTATTATTGATGGCATCACGAATCCCCTCCAGTGTATCGTTGGTGCCGTCAACGATTATATCGTAAGCGGTACTGTCGACTGTCAGGGTCAGGGTGCCGGTGCCGCCAATGGAGGTGGTAGCATCGGTATAGACACTCGATGCCGTTTTATGAGCAGTCGCAAGGTTAGTTACGACAAGTGCGTAACTGGATGCTACTGCACCCCCTGTCGCCGTTGCAGCAGCAACTGCGCTACTGCTCGAAGTGGCGGTAGCAGGATTGAATGCCGTCGGGTAGCGCAATGCGCTCAGCGCCGACTTAAATGAGGAGACCGCGCTCTTGATGGTGCCGTAAGCGCTGACCTGGGTGTCGATATTCGACTGTTTTGCAAGATTACGGTCGAGCGGGCGACGCTCAATGGCCAACATTTGATCCAGCACAGTCGACAAGTCTAGACCTGAACCGATACCTGGAATACCTATTGCCATCTCAACGTCCGCCCACCCGACCTTTCCAAATTGGGAAATCAGGCCTCATCACTAAGGATGAGACCTGCCCCTGGTTTACCAACCATCTCATGTATCCGTGCTACCAACGCGATTAACTCATCGGGTGGGTATTGGCGGATAAGCTTCTGAGAGTCCGCATCGTAGACTCGAATCACCGGCCTGCCAGTCTCTTCACTGACACTGAACTGTACCTTACGCCGGGTTGTCTGCACTAATGCATTCGCCTCTGCAACCAATTTCTTCAGAGACTCAGCATCACCCGTTCCCTTGCCCGAGTCTGCCGCCTGAGGTGGCTTGGCTTCATTCTGGTCAACAGGTGACCTCGCCTTCGCCGTCTCAACCTTGGCAACCTCGGAGACGTTCGCAATCCGACCGGAATGGCTCGAGTTCGCACGATTAGCCGGAAGCATGTTGGCCTGATTAATAAGCTCAACTGCCATGACTTTATCCTCGCTACTCCTAATTTAGCCTCAGCTCCGGGGGTTACCCCGGAGCCACCCGATCTAACCCAACAGACCCAATGCAAGCTGTGGCATGGTGTTGGCCTGTGCCAATGCTGCGATACCGGCCTGCTGCACAACCTGGGCGCTGGTCAGTCTTGCGGTCTCGCGTGCGATATCGGCATCCATGGTACGCCCATAGGCGCCCCACTGAGACTCTTCAACCGCCATGGCGGTGTTCAGTGTCTTCTCTGCCACACTTTCGTCAGCACCAATCTTAGCCAGGGCTAGATTGACCGTACCCATTATTGTCACGACGCTGGCGAGGGTGGTGGTATTGGATATCCCCGACAGAGTAGGTGCGGCCTGACCGAAGTTGATGGTAGAACCGTTAGAGCTGGCTACTGCGTCAAAGGTACCAAAGGCGCCGGCACCATTGAACTGAACCCTAGCAAGCATTGCACCCAGCTCAGTACCCAGATCATCCATCTCTGTGCTGATATAGCTCTTCTGATCAGCTGAGTAGGTACCACTGAGTTTCTGCAGGGCCAGCTCACGTACGCGCTGCAGCATCTCGTTAGCGGTCTGCAGTGTGGTGTCCTGGACCTGTAGGCGGGACATGGAGTCACCGAGTGTTTGCTGGGCAATGGCGGCGCCGCGGGCTTGCATCTCAGCAAATTGACCTACCGCAAGACCGGCGGAATCGTCTTTTGCCATGTTGATACGAAGACCTGATGAGAGCCGCTGTACAGCGGTCTGCATATTGACCTGTGAACGACTGATATTACGCCGTGCGGCGAGTGAGTACAGATTAGTGTTAACTGTGACAGCCATGTTGGCATCCTCTTAAAGACCCTGTGCGCTTCACTTTGATATCGCCTCTTCAGGCGGGATGCTGCTCCAGGGTGTTTGTATTCAGCGGATATATCTTCAATGGTGTTCGATGATATTTACCGCTTCCAACACTAATAGCGACCACAGTACGTTGATCTTTAGAAAAAAATCAGCAGAAAGTTGGTTTTCTGCTTCATTTCGCAAATCAATCACTTAGCCATAAAATCACGTTAATTCCCAACGTATAAAAAAACGCTCTGCTTTTAAATTGCAGAGCGATCATTTAGTGAAATACGCGCTGCATTAGTTTCCTATTCTCTAGTGCTTTCGCCTATCAGTATCTAATTCGCATTAGTGGTCGCTCGTAAGCTGAAAAAATCACCCTGATTGAGATTTTTACTCCTGACATGCCACTGCGTTTGTTAATACTGGATAAAAAACGGAAGGTCTAATGTTTGGGTGAGACATGCCGACTAAGGACACATAAACGTCCTCTTTTTCCTTATCCTGATAGCGCCTCAGCTCGGTGCATTAATCCGAACCACCTCTTCAAAGAAGCCATCAGGCTCAACGAATAAAGTTGAACAGCAATAATCCCTGCATCTGAGAGAAGCTGGCCTGAGCCGCTTCCAGGGCAACCTTCTCTTTATTGAAGTTGGTAATCGCCTCGGCAATATCCACATCCTCGAGCTTCGAGCGGTTGGTCTCCAGTGTCAGGATGAAACCCTCGTTGATATCCCTCTGCTCATCGATTGATCGCTCTTTCGATCCGACACTGGCGTGTACCTCGCCGATCCGGGCGATGGCACTACTGATATCGGCCACCAGAGCGCTGGGGCTGGTATCCGCCTCCAGGGCAGTAGCTATCTGATCGATGGTGGAAAAGAGGTCACGCACACCACCCGCAGCGGTCGGCACATCCATAAAGGTGTGGAAGCCGGATTCACTATCGGCCACCGTCCGGTCAGCCGAGATTCTGATCTCCCTCAACCCCGTATCACCACTGAAAGTGTATGTACCGGCACCGGCGGCAAAGGGTTTCACCTTCCCCTGAAAACCGGAAAAGAGATAATCTCCGGCACTATCGGTGGTATTGGCCAGATCGAGCACGCTACTCAACATACCCCGCACCTCCACAGCGATCATGTCACGCTGAGCTGCGTTATAGGTACCACTGCTGCCCTGCAGCGCCAGCTCGTTAACCCGCTGCAGCATGGTGGTGATACCGCTCAGGGTGTTGTCCACCAACTCCAGGCGATTTTGCGCCCGGTCTGCATTTTTCTGATACTGCTCAACAGTGCGTGCAGCCCGATTCAATTCAAGTACCTGAGTGGAGCCCGCAGGATCATCGGACGGTCGCAGGATCCGCCGTCCGGTAGAGATCTGCTCCTGAGTACGGCTCATCTTGGCTTGGGTCTTGAGAATGCCATCAAGTCCCTGCTGATACATCTGGCCTGTAGAAATTCTTAGCATAGCTACCTCCCCATGGCGCCGATGAGAGTATCAAAGATGACACCAGCCACTGCCACCACTTGGGCAGCCGCCTGATACGCCTGCTGATACTTCATTAGATTTGCCGCCTCCTCATCGAGATTAACGCCGGAGATGCTGGCAAGGCTGCTCTCCTGTACCGTCAGCAGCCCTTTCTGTGCGTTGTAGTTGGTCTCTGCCTGACGTGCCAGGGCGCCGATATCCGCCACCATCTGGCCGAAAATGCCCTGTATGGTAGAGGTACCGCCTGCCATCAACAACTCCCTTCCCATACCACCCATGGCCAAAGCATTGCGGTTATCGGCGGTGCCGCTGCTGTTATTGCTGATAACGAACTGATCACCCGCTATTGGTGTACCGCTGATATCAAAGGTAAGTCCACCGTAGGCGCTGAACTGGGTCGGATTGGTGCCATCAGGGAAAGATTTACCTGACACATCAGTGGAGGTTGGATCATAAAGCACATAGTTATTCGGTGCCGCAGGGCCGCCGGTGATGACAAAACCACTATTGCCCGAGCCATCTGCATCAGCCGAATAAGTCAGGGTAATAGAGGAGGACAGGAGCAGCCCAGTGGCACTGGTGGTGGCTGCCTGGGTAATCAGGGCTGATCCTGTATTGACCGGATGGCCGTTGGCATCCATTACCTCATTGGCCCGCAACGCACCCGCTGCCGCGATCTTGTTGGTGTCACTGATCAGTAAACTGACATCGCCAGCAGCGCTACGGGTCGGCTGAATCAGGAAAGAGTCACCCGCAACCAACCCACTAGCACCAGTGATGGAGAGAGTAAATCCATCGGTTACTGTCGGCAACGCCGAATCAACCGCTGCAGTGACACCATCGGAGAGACGGGTCAGGGTGTAGCTGGTGCCGGAGTTATAGGTCAACCGATAGTCAGATGAAGTGACATCAGAGAGGTCGGAGGAAGAGAAGGTCGCCGAGACCGTCGCCGTGCCGGTATTGCCGGTGTCCATGACACCACTGAAGGTGATCGGCTGGAAGAAATTGGTCCCTATCGAACCCAGTAGATCAACCCCCTGCACCTGCTGGGCGTTGATGCTTTCGACGATGCCTACCGCTACTTGGCCGAGCTGGTTCTGGCCAGCATCGAGGAACTGCTCACGGAACTCCAGAAGTCCCCCAAGCTTGCCGCCACTAATCTGGTCTGTCAGCTCCTCAGAGCTGAAGCTGGTGACAAATGCAACTCCCGGGGCATTTGAATCCTCTGGATTCTGGTAGACACCAAGGGTTGTGTTTTGTGAGCCGATCACCAGCCCCTGACCGGTACCTATGGAGACGTTGTAAGCACCATCATCCTGTTCAAAGACCTGGATATCGACCAGCTTGGAGAGCCCCTTAAGCAGGATCTCACGTTGGTCGAGCAGGTCATTTGGAGGGGTTCGGCCATCCGAGTTATTAGCTTGAATGATCTTCTGGTTAACATCGGCGATGGCACCGGCGAGGGTATTGATATCCGTCATCGTTTGCGACATCTTCTGATTGATCTCGCGTCGAAGTTCGTCGTACTGGCGATCAAAGAAGGCAAAGCGGTCAGCTAGAGACTGAGACTCAGATAGTACCACCTGGCGTGCCGCCGCTGACGCCGGATCATCGGAGAGAGTCTGCATGGCATCGAAGAAGCTCTGTAGCGCCGGATCCAGTCCCACCATCGGATCGGCCAACAGGTCATCCAGTCGGCTGGCATTCTCCGATAGCGTCTCAGCCTTGGAGGTAACCGACTGAGAGGTACGTACCTGTGTGGCGATAAAGTCGTCGTAATAGCGCTGTACAGTGGCAACATCGACACCGTTGCCCTGCCAGCCGGAGCCGCTAAAGCTGGGATTCCTAGTCTCAAAGTCGACCCGTTGGCGGCTGTAGCCTTCGGTATCGGCATTGGATACGTTATGCCCCACGGTACTGATCGCACGTTGATATGCGAGCAATCCGGAGGAAGCAATACCGAGTAAAGTAGCCATGATTCTTTCCAGTTCCTCGACGGACAGCACCCTAAGGTTGCCGTCCACCTATCTCTTATAGCGGCTCAGCCGCCCCTGCCTTGAACCTGGCAAGTGCCGACCGCAGTTCATCACCAGCCATTATGCTGCTGATTTTATTTGCATATTTTGGATCTGTGGCGTAACCGGCCCGCTGCAGTTCTGAGAAGTAACGTTCACTGTCACCTGCCACCTCCAGTGCCTTGCTATAACGGGGGCTGCCGCGAAGAAACTCGACATAATCGAGAAAGCTGTCGCGATAGCTACCGTAGGCCCTGAAGTGGTCACGTTTCTTAACAGCAACGCCTTCCTGGTACTCCAGTGTATTTACTTTCACCTGCTCTCCATCCCATTGCCGGTCAGCCTTAATGCCGAACAGGTTATTGGCGGGCTGACCACCTGTACCACGCATCATGTGCCTACCCCAGCCGGTTTCCAGAGCAGCCTGGGCCAACAGAGCCTGGGGTTGGATACCGATCAATGTTGCCGCTTCACTGGCCCAGGGCATAAGCTGTTGGACAAAATCATCGGCATTCCAGCCCGCCGGATCCTTGTCCGGCTGCGGCGCTTGAGTCTGCCCACTCTCGTCAACCACCGCGGTATCAACGGCCGTTACGGCCGAAGACTTCACCACTGACTTTAGATGCAAGGCATCACGGCCGTAGTCACTCAACTGTTTCGCCGGCATCACCTCACCATTTTGGCCCTGCATCTGGCGAATGATCACATCCGCCAATCCCATGCCACCGCTCTCAGCCAGGCCAATGGCGAGTTGCTGATCATACATATCGCGGTAAAAGAGGCTCTGATCACTATCCATCAGCCCTTTGCCCAGGCTTGCCTGGCGCATGGTCTTCAGCATCTGCTGGATAAACAGGGACTCAAACTGCTGGGCAACCTTCTCCAGCGATCCATCCGCATCACGGGATGCCATCGCCTTGAGTTCGCCAAGCCCTTGGAAGTCGGTATAGACAGAGGTATCACCTATATTCATCAGATCACCACCAGCACCGCTTTCAAGGCACCGGCTTGCTTCAGTGCTTCAAGAATGGCTACCAGATCGGAGGGTGATGCCCCTACCTGGTTGACCGCACGCACGACCTCATCCAGAGTCACACCGGGATCGAAAAGAAACATCCGGCTGCCACCCTCGGAGACTTCTACATCCGACTCCGGCGAGGCGATGGTGGTACCACCAGAGAGGGCTCCCGGCTGTGAAACATCAGTACTCTCACTGATGGTGACAGTGAGGCTACCGTGGGAGACCGCCGCCGGACTCACCCGTACAGCGCTGCTGATCACCACCGTTCCGGTGCGGGAGTTAACAATGATCCGCGCCGGTGCGATACCCGGTTTAACCTGCAGGTTCTCTATTAGGGAGATAAAACTCACTCGCTGCGAAGGATCACGGGGGCTGTTGACACGAATGGAGGTCGCATCTTCTGCTACCGCAACACCCGGCCCGATAGACTCGTTGATCGATGCCACTATGCGCTGGGCTGTAGTGAAGTCACCCTCATGGAGGTAAAGAGTGAGTGAGTTGCCCTGAGCGAAAGCATTGGGCACCGCGCGTTCCACTGTGGCACCCCCAGGGATACGACCGACACTGGGAATATTGATCGTGATATTTGAGCCATCAGCACCGGATGCACTGAGGCCTCCGACTACCAGATTACCCTGGGCAACGGCATAGACCTTGCCGTCGGCCCCCTTCAGAGGTGACATCAGCAATGTGCCGCCACGCAGGCTCTTGGCATCACCGATGGATGAGGCGGTGATATCGATCTTCTGGCCCGGTTTGGCAAAGGCCGGCAATTCGGCATGAAGGGTGACGGCAGCAACATTCTTTGGCTTCATCGAGGTGCCGGGAGGCACTACCACACCCAACTGGGTAAGCATGCTGCGCAGGCTCTGCTCGGTGAAAGGTGCTGAATTCATCTTGTCACCGGTGCCGTCAAGCCCGACCACCAGACCATAACCAATCAGCTGGTTGCTACGCACACCGGCGATAGAGGAGATATCCTTGATCCGCTCCGCCCGCGCAGGTGAAAGCAGGCTCATCAACGCAAACAGCATGGCAAGCAGAGCCAGATAGAGCCCCACCTTGCCACTGACTGCCGTAAAGTTCGGTTGGGGTGCTGAATGTCTGATTATTGAATGTCTCATCGCGATCACCTAGAAGGGAAACAGTGCGCTAACAAAGAATTTAGCCAGCCAGCCTATGGAGTTTGAGTCAGCCACGGCTCCATCACCCACATAGACAAAGGTGGGATCCGCCAACTTTGTTGAGAGCACTGTATTGGTTGAGTCGATATCAGCGGGACGGACGATACCGGACACCTTCACATACTCATTGCCCTGGTTGATACCAATCCGTTTCTCGCCCCGCACAACCAGGTAATCGTTGGCAAGCAACTCAACAACGGTCACCGTCAAATCTCCGCTCAGGTTATTGCTCTGAGAGCTATCACCTGAACCGGCAAACGCGTTGCTCGATGCCAAGCTGAAACCCAGGGTATTGTTACTGTTACTTGCCAGGGGCAGCACACTGGGAGTGTCAAACTGTGGTGTAGAACCCAGAATTGTCGGATTGGTAATAGTGGTAGCGTTGGTCTTGTCGACATTGGTCGCCGCCTTCTTGGAGGCGTTGGTCTGCTCTACCAGTTTAATAGTGAGCATGTCACCGACACGGCGGGCGCGGGTGTTTTCAAACCATGAGTGCTCATAACCCGCCTGATAGATAGCGCCATTACCTTGAGGTGTAGGGGGCGCCACTACCGGGCGTACAGGGGCATAGGCGGGATCTCTCTTCGGTACGCTGTTACATCCTGCCAGAGCGACCGCCGCCAGCGCCAACAGTGTGATTGTGAGAAACCTTTTCATGCCGTTATCCGCCTGCTATTACAGCTGGTTGTTCACATAGGCCAACATCTCATCGGTGGTTGAGATCACCTTGGAATTCATCTCGTAGGCGCGCTGGGTCTCGATCATATTGACCATCTCTTCCACCACATTGACATTGGAGCTCTCCAGAGAACCCTGAATCAGGGTGCCGAGTCCATCGGTGCCGGGGGTAGCAGTGGTCGCTGCACCACTGGCCGCCGTCTCCCGGTAGAGGTTTTGGCCCACTGCGGCAAGACCCGTTGGATTGATGAAATCAGCCAACTCGATGGTGCCGATCTGGGTAGGTGCACTGCCACCGGCGATCAGTGCAGAGACCACACCGTCGGAGCCGACAGTGATACTGAGTGAATTGGACGGCACGGTGATTGCCGGTTCCAGAGCATAGCCGTTATTGGTGACAACCTGCCCATCGGCGCTCAAGTTGAATGATCCATCACGGGTATAGACGATGGAGCCATCGGGGTGCAGCACCTGTAGAAAACCCCGCCCTTCAACAGCAACATCCAGGGAGTTTCCAGTCTGCGTCACATTGCCTTGAGTAAACAGCTTCTGGGTGGAGACGGTCTGCACACCGGTACCTATAGCCAGCCCGGAGGGCAGCTGGGTCTCCTGGGATGACTGCGCCCCTACCTGACGAACATTCTGATAAATAAGATCTTCGAATGCTGCACGATCACGCTTAAAACCCGTGGTCGACACATTTGCCAGGTTATTGGCGATAGTCGCCATCCGTGTCTGTTGGGCATCAAGGCCTGTTTTTGCGATCCAGAGTGCGGGATACATAATCCACCTTCCTTTTAAGTCTATTTTTCTCTATACGATAATTCTTGCAAAAACCCTGCCATCAGGTGACTTTCAAGATACTGGTGGAGGCCTCCTCCATCTTTTCTGATTTCGACATCACCTTTATTTGCAGCTCATAACGCCTGGAGAGCTCAATCATATCAACCATCGAATCAACTATATTGACGTTGCTGCTCTCGATTGATCCGGTAACCAACTCCATCTCCACATCGGCATCGGTCTCCTCTCCACTACGTAACCTGAGCAGACCATCCAAGCCTTTATCCAGCTGATCAAGAGGTGGATTGACCATCTTGATGCGATCAATCACCGCCAATTCATTGGCAGCCTGACCGACGGGTTTAATGGAGATGGTTCCATCAGAGGCGATAAATAGGCTTTCAGCCGGGGGAATAGCAATCGGCCCACCGTTGCCGAGCAGCGGCAAGCCGTTGCCGGTAGTCAACATACCGTTGATATCGATCTTGAGGTCACCGCGGCGAGTATAGGCCTCGCTGCCGTCACGGGACTGAACAGAAAACCAACCTTCGCCGTTCATCGCCACATCAAGATCACGGCCCGTATGTACCAACGCGCCGCGCTGGAAGTCGAGGCCAGACCGCTCAGTCAAGGCGTAGACGCGTGTCGGCATGCCCTCACCAAACACAGGCAAACTGCGTGCCTGCTGCAAGTCGGCAACAAAACCGGGGGTATTGGCATTGGCAAGATTGTTGGTGTTTGCGGCGTGAGCGTGCAAGGTCTCTTTAGCCCCGCTCATGGCGACATAGATTACGCGATCCATAATGCACCTCTTTGGGAAATCAGGACTACTTCAAATTGCCATGTCATCGATTTGAAGCAGGCCGCTATACTCCCTTACCTGATATTGATTACTGCCTGGGTTACCTGGTCAGAGGTAGTGATCGCCTTGGCATTCGCCTGGAAGTTGCGTTGTGCCACGATCAACTTCACCAGCTGCGTTGCGATGTCAACATTGGACAACTCAAGCGCACCACTCTGGATAGTACCGAAGCTCGAAGTGCCGGCCTCACCCAACTGAGCATCACCCGAATCAAAAGTCTCAGTCCAGTTGTTGCCACCCTCTTTACCCATACCACTCGGGTTATTAAACTTGGCCAGTACCACCTGACCGAGGGAGGTGGAACGTCCATTGGTGAAACGTGCAAATACCACTCCCGAATCATCGACATCGACACCGTTCAAGCGACCGGAGGTATAGCCATTCTGAGAGAGCTCATTGACACCAAACTCACCTGCATACTGGGTGGCAGTGTTAAAATCAATATCCAGCGACATGGTAGCGGCACCATTAGTGAAGGTGTAGGCGCCAAAGCTGACAATGCCGGCAGTATCGGTTGCATTTGTGCCGCCTGGATCGAGGGCACCCGCGGAATCAAAGACGATCGTTTCCGGGCCGTCAGCAGTACCACCATCGACACTCACATAAACATCCCACTCATTTGCCGCCTCTTTGTCGAAATACATGGTGGCCGTATGAGCATCACCCAGGGTGTCGTATACGGTGATTGATGAGGCACTGTTGTACATGGTGGCCGTGGGCGCAGCTGCGACAAACGCCACTGTTGGGGCGGTATCCGAGGCATTGATGTTGACACCGGCGGTGATACTGGTGGATGCCGAGGGCGCACTGGGCTGAAGATTAAGCTGCAGATCAGTTACGGTGCCGGTATCAAAATTGGTTGTACCGGTAATCGGCGGATAGGCCTGCAGTCGCTGAGCCGCATGATTTACAATATAGCCGTCACGATCCACACTCAGTGCACCTGCCCGACTGTAAAATCGGCTACCGGCAGTATCTTCGAGAACGAAGAAGCCCTCACCGTTTACTGCCAGATCAAGGTTATTGGAGGTAAACTCCACCGTCCCCTGACTGAACTGCTGAGAGACCCTGGCGACACGGACACCACGTCCTGCGGCCTGGGTACCCAGATCCTGAATCGATGTGGCATAGATATCTGTAAACTCCGCCCGCGACTCCTTGAAGCCGGTAGTGGCGACGTTGGCAATATTGTTGCCGGTTACGTCTAGTTCTGTTTGGGCTGCTGCGAGCCCACTCAATGCAACTTGGAACGACATGGTTTGCTCCTTTTATCTTCAGTTGATCTGTCTTACTTGGTCAAAAGCAACGGGGCCTAGCCCACCGAGGTTCAGGGTGAGCCCCTGACCCGTACCACCGATGGTGACGCTCTCCACCGGTGCAAACAGCTGGGTCTGAAGAGCCTCTGTACCCTCACTCCCTCCAGCCTCTACCTGAATGTTGTAATAGCCTGGGCCGGCATAATCACCACTGTCGGTAATGCCATCCCATGAAAACTGCACTGCCCCCCCTTCGTGGTCGCCAATATTAAGCTCTCTCACCATCTGGCCCGTGGCATCACTGATGCGAATGACCACATCAGCGCTATGGGCCAATTCAACCTGGCCACGAACAGTGCCACCACTGGTCAGATAACCTGTGTCGGTAGGTACCAGCACCTCTCTGCCAATAAGACTACCGGCTTGTAGTGCCTGATCCGAGGTCATGCTGGAGGAGAGATCAGCAAAGGATTCATTCAACTTGTCCAACCCGCTGACCGATGCAAACTGAGACATCTGAGTAAGCATCTGGGTGTTGTCCATCGGTGCTGATGGATCCTGATTTTTCAGTTGAGTAACCATCAGTTCGAGAAAGGCATCGATGCCCAACTCTGAAGGATCTCTTACTGCTTTCTTCTCTGCGAACGGTGTAACACCAAGACTGGCAAGCAGGTCATCATGTGCATTGATTGCGGTCATTCGAAGTCTCCTTATTCACCCATTCTCAGAGTGGCGGACATCAGCTGCTTGGTGGCATTGACCACCTCTACGTTGCTCTGATAGGTGCGGGAGGCAGAGATCATATTGGCCATCTCTTCCACCACATTAACGTTGGGCCGGAATATATAGCCCTCCTCGTTGGCCATCGGATTATTTGGGGCAAACTCCATATTCAATGGTGCCTGACTCTCGACAATACCTTTCACCTGTACGCCGACCGATGGGTCATCCGGGTTTTGCTGATTGAGAATCGCGGCAAACACTGGATGCCTTGCCCGGTAGGTCCCACCTATACTGCTGCTGATACTGTCAACGTTAGCCAGGTTACTGGAGACCAAGTTGAGCCTCATCGACTGAGCACTCATACCGGAAGCGGCAGTATCAAATACTTTGAACATCGACATTATTTATTGCCCCTTTATTGCAAGTCTCAGTTTCTTGATGGCACCACTGACAAAGCGCAGGCTGACCTGATACTCCAGAGCATTCTGGGCAAACGCCGTGTGCTCCAACTGGCTATCCACCGTATTACCATCGAGACTGGATTGATTGGGAACCCGGTACTTCAGATGGCTGTCGGGCACCAAGCCCTGATCCAAATTGATATGCCCGCTGTGAGTTGTCTTCATCCGCGTAGGCTGGGGCATCTGCTGAATGAGTACCTCGCGGAAATCGAAATCCCTCGACTTATAGCCCGGGGTATCCGCATTGGCGATGTTGCCGGCCAGCACCTCCGCCCGACGGGCGTGCAGTTTCAGTGACTGCTCATGGATGCCGAAGGTCTCATCAAGTTTCATCTTCCTGCCTCTGAAAAGGATTTACTCACCCATTCACAAAGCAGACTTTATGCCAATGAAATCAGAAGTGATTCCATGAAGTTACCAAAAAAACCATATCCTATTGTTTTTGTTTATTTTTATCTGGGACCATCTGAGCCTGATGTGGCACCTGAGAGCACAGGAAGAGATCAAAAAGAGGCCGGAGAAAAACCACCGAAAACTATACACAAAAACGGCTAATATATTGTTTTTACTATATTTTATTAACCTATCACACAAGATATAAGTGAACTAACGGAAATCACATTCCATTCCACTAATAGAGGGTTTTCGCCTACGAAAACGATTTTCGGGACAACAAGGGCTGAGTGGAGATAAAAGCGGCAAGAGGACACCGGCTGAGCGGCAACAGGTCTCCGCCCGTACCCATTCATGCACCGGATATTGCCTTATCAGAAATTGATATCAGGGCCCGTGAAAAAAGGGCCTCCGTCGATAGATATACGAATAGTGTTAAGTGGCTATGCACAATAGTCCTGAAGCACTACCTTCATAGAAAAAAGTGTATCTGTAGGAGCGAATTTATTCGCGATCAGGCTCCGGGGCATGTTCTTCGCGAACAAGTTCGCTCCTACACCCGGTTCCCGGATTATTGTCCACAGCCATTTAGTGTTAATAGGCCCTAGATAACACGGTATACGATGCCGCCCTCACCTTTGATCATTTCAAAACGATCACTGTGAGTGGAAAGAGATTCGGTGGAGCCAAGGAAAAGATAGCCGTTGGGCTTCAGGGCCGCTGCCATTCTGGAGAGAATCTGTCGCTTTCTATCACTTGAAAAATAGATCAGTACATTACGGCAGAAGATGATGTCGAACTTGCCCAGCGGCTGGAACTCTTTTAGTAGATTCAACTCTTTAAACCTGACCCGTGCTTTTATCTCCTCACGCACTTTCAGGCAATCCCCCTGAGGTACAAAATAGCGCCTCTGCTGATCACTGTTAAGACCACGGGTGGCAGCCATGCCGCAATAGGCCCCCCTCTTTGCCTCAGCCAGTGCACCGGGAGAGATATCGGTGGCGACTATCTGTGTATCCCGCAGCAGCTCCCTGGGATGGTAAGATTGGTAATCCTGCACCATCATGCTGATGTTGTAGGGCTCCTGCCCTGATGCGCAGGCTGCAGACCATATTGATAGATCCTGTTTATTACTCGCCGCATGCTCAGGAAAGAGTCGATTGGTCAGCAGATGGTAGTGGGATATATCGCGAAACCAGAAGGTTTCGTTAGTGGTCATGGCATCGATGACCTCATTCTTCAGTCCAACCTGGCGCCCCGATTCCAGGTGGTCAAGCAGTTCACCGATAGATCCAATTCCGTAGTGACGCATGAGGCCACCAAGCCTGCTTGTGACTAGATACTCTTTTCCGGCTGTCAGCCTGATCCCTGAAGCAGCTTCCAAAAAACACTGGAATGCAGTGAAATCCCCATGCGATAAAACTGCTTTATCCATCAAAGATCCTTAAGGAGGCTCTGAGTAAGTCTGGCCGAATTGAATTGCGCTCAGGAGGCGCAAGATCGCGGCTAATAGCAGGCTATTAGCAAGATTTTCAACACGAAAGCACAGCTTTCGGTGATGGTATTCAGCGTAGCTAAATTCCTTCGATCGATTTCTACTGAGTGCAAGGCAATCGGTCATGACTTGTTCAGAACCTCCTTAAATACCCCCGCTTCGTCTGCGGCACCGAATGATAACAACAGGTAATCCGCTATTAGCATCAGGTCCCTTTTGATATTAGCGGTATATCGAAAAAAAACAATGCATTAACACCAATTTCTCCCACATCGCGCAAACACTCCAGCATCCAGTTTCCAGGCAAAAGGCACAAATTTTGCATTACCATTACTGAATTAGATAAACAGGATTGAATTATGGCGGCAAGAGCAGCAGGAGCAGCAGGAGCCCGACAGATGGCTAAAGGCCTTTGGTGGCTTGTGCTGTTCTATGGTGTAGTCCATATGTCAGCCCACGCGGGTGATATTCAAAGTCATAAGAGTATCCGCCAAACGGCTGAGTCTTATGTCTACACTCAGCTTAGCCACTCCGACGGAAAATTGACGGCAACTGCAGGACAGCTCGATAGAAGACTCAAACTGAATGCCTGCAGCCAACCGCTGGAGGCGTTCTTCTCCAGCAACCGGCAGAACTCTGCACGAAAAACCGTCGGTATCCGCTGCACCGGTGGCAGTGGCTGGACTATCTACCTGCCGGTCACCACCTCCCTGATGAGGGAAGTGGTAGTGGCAACCAGAGAGCTGCCGAGAAAGACTCTATTGACCACCAATGATCTCGTCATGGAGCAACGGGACGTAGCGCAACTCAGTAGCGGCTACTTCGAAGAGACGAGGCTGGCGCTGGGAAAACGGCTGAGACGCACCCTCCACGTAGGCGATGTGATCACACCCTCCCAGCTGACGGCAAGCAAGACAATCAAACGTGGCAACCGAGTCATCATCCTGGCTAAAGCCGGAAGTATCGAGGTACGAATGAGTGGCAAAGCTTTAAGCGACGGAGCAACAGGTGACCGAATCAAAGTGGTCAATGACAACAACAGAAAGCTGGAAGCCACCGTGGTGAAAGCTGGCTTGGTAAGGGTCACCCTATAAGTGTGATCCAGCCCAAATTATGGCAGAATTGACACCGAAATGACTAAAGAAATTCACTCTCTCGGTCGCTAACATGACCGGGAGAAACTTAACAAAAGGGTAAAACAATGAGTGTGGAAATCAGTGGTCTACCCAGCAGATCGGTAAGCAGTGCCGGTGACGGCAACAAAACACGAGCTGTTGAACAGAACAAATCCAGCAGCTCCGGCGCCCCACAACGCACCGAATCCGGTGGCAGCGACAAGGTAAGCCTAACAGATACCGCAACGCGACTGCAGGAACTTGAAAGTCATATCGCATCCCTGCCGGTTGCCGACGTACAACACGTCTCAGACGTCCAGCGATCTCTCGCCAGTGGAAGTTTCCAGTTTAAACCGGTCGAAGCGGCCAATAACCTTCTCACACAGGAACGTGATTTCGCCCTTATCAGCGAGCAGGGATAAACCGAATGGAGATAACTACCACACAGATCAACCATTTTACCGGCTTGCTGTCGGCGGAACTGCAGTGTGCCGAAAAACTGCTGACGCTACTGGGGCAAGAGCACCAGGCCCTCACCGGCTCCGATCCAGATCGGATTATCGCCCTCAGTGAGCAGAAACAGTCTCTGGTTGAGCAGATGCAGCAGCAGCTGGCAAATCGCCAGGGATTTCTTACCCACCTCGGCCTCCCTGGTGACCGTGAAGGCGTGGATACCCTATTGAACGCCCATCCGACAGTCGACAACGCACTAGCACTGTGGCAACAGCTGATGGAGATAGCAACTCAGCTGAGCAACCAGAACCAAGTAAATGGCGGTATCATCACGCTTGGCCGCCGCCACGTCAGGCAGACTCTTGGCATCCTAACCGGTCACAACGGCAACAACGACACTTATAGTCCAAAAGGGACGCAGGATGAAGGTGTCTCACGTTCACTGGCCAAAGCTTAGGGAACCTCTGAATGAGTCTGGGCGAGCAGAATTGCGCGATCAAATCTTTCGCTGCAAGGCAAAAATCGCAGGGAATAGCCGGGCTGTTGCCAAGATTGGTAAGGCAGCAGCGGGAAATTTGGGCCTCAAGCCTACCGGCCATGATTTATTCAGAGGCTCCCTAGCCATCTCACCGACGCCCCATGTTCGATGCACTTCGCAACCTGCCCCGTAAAGAGGAAGATCAGCTAATCGTTGCTAGCGGGCACTATGTCACGGATTTGGATCAGATCATCCACCTCCTCACCCAAGCAAGACATACCCGCACACTGCTGACCGCCACCTTTCCCGAAGACCCCCACCGCTACGCCACAGCAGTGCTTGGCGTCTATGAAGAGTACGATCTTCTGGTACTCGATGAGCTGATTCCCCGTCGCGGCCACGACCAGCTCCTGGAACAGGGCAAGATTGAACTCAGCGGTTTCATGGAAGGAGTTGATCTCCGCTTCAAAACGGAATTGATAGAGGCCCGGTCACAGGATGGAGTGGCCTTCTATAAGGTAGTGATACCCGATAGGCTCTACTATCTCCAGCGTCGCTCCGACCACCGGGTACCACCGGGCATGTCGGGCATGCCGTTTCAGGGTTACCGTGGGAAACAGGCGCAACAGTTGCTGCGCGGCTATCTGTTTGATGTCAGCAGAAACGGGGTTGGGATTATTCTGCAGGGGGTAGTGACCCTCCGCCCGGGAGAAGTACTTTCCGGATGCACCCTGCCTCTGCCCAATGAAGAGATCATAACCTTCTCTCTCGAAGTTCGCTTTGTCTCAAAAAACAAAAGGCGCGGCGTTACCCGTCTGGGCGGACGTTTCAAGGAGATGGAGAAAGCCACTCTCAGAAAAATCAGAAAAATGATCAATAAACTCGAACGAGCTGAAGCCAAACGGCTGCGCGAATAGGCAACACAACTGATACAAATTCAGCGAGTAGCCTAGGTTGAGCTTGCGAAACCCGGGGTCATCATTCACCAAACCCTCCGCTTTGCAGCAAACGATACCGTTCCAAATCACAAGGCCGATCCAGGTCCCACAGTGTCTCCAGCTCACGACAGTGCCAACCCCGCTGCCGCAGACGCTCCCTCGTTAATCGAAGCACCTGATCGCCACCCCAGGGAATATCCGTAAACAGTGAGCTGCTGTTTTGCTTCAAGCCAAGCAGCACATAACCGCCATCTTCCGCCGGACCCATCACCGCGTCGGCATCATCCTCCAGCCAAACGAATGCCTGACTAAGATGATGAGGCTCCAGCACCGGGCAATCCCCTCCGATGAGGGCCAGACTGTCGGCCACCGCCAGCGTCTCCTCTGCCGCTCTCTCCATCCTCAAACCAAGATCAGCCCCCTGCTGCAGCCTCAAAGTGATGCCAAAATCCGCTGCCAATGACTGGAACAGCGGATGTGAGGTATCTGGTGAACACCAGCACTCAACGGGAGCCACCTCAGCCAGCACCATCTTTTCCACCGTCTGCTTCAACAACCCGACATAGAGGTCGGCAGCCTCCTCTGCGCTCACCGCAGGCAGTAGCCGGGTCTTCACCTTGCCCGCTTCCGGCGCCTTGGCGAAGAGCGCAATACGTGCATTGGGAAACTGCATCAGTGGTAGAGCTTGGCGAGATGGGATGGATCGGCACCCATGGCGTAGGCAAGTCGCAGCCGCCACATGAGAAAAATGGTTTTAAAGATACCATGCTGTTCCCAGCGTCTACTGGAGGTAATCAAGCGTTGCCGTAGACAGAGAGGGGGAGCGAGCGCCTTGAGACGCTTACTAAGTGCTATATCTTCCATCAGTGGAATATCGGCAAAACCATCAACGGCTCTAAATAGTTCAGTTTGAACAAATATTCCCTGATCTCCGGTAGCTATACCACTTAGCCGTGAACGCAGGTTCATCATAAGCTCCACCACACGCAACAACTTGTGGCTACCGGATAGCTTGACATCAAAACGTCCCCAAACAAGGGCTGGTGCGAGAGGCAGCTGCTGTAGTGCATCTATCACCCCCACCGAAAGCACCGTGTCTGCATGGAGAAACCAGAGCAAATCACCGTTCGCTTCGGCTGCACCTGCATTCATCTGCCGGGCACGTCCTCTAGCGGTGACTATCAGCTGATCAACCAAGGGAATGACAAGATCACAGCTGCTATCCGAGCTGCCGCCATCCACCAGAATTACCTCATGTCCCAATTTACGCAACGGCTGAAGGGAGCGCAGCAGCGGTACCACCCCCTGCCCTTCGTTGAGGCAGGGAATCACCAGTGATATTCGCATCATCTGCACTGCCGCCTATACGCTAAGAAATCAGAAAATTGCATTTTCGTTAACTAGTCTCTGTCCAGAAATAGCACTTATTGGACGCAGAGGTCGCAAATGGAAGCAGAGTGCACAGAGGTTGCTATTGAAAACAGAGGCTTTTCTCTGCGACCTCTGCGCTTCTCTGGGCTCCCTGCGTCCCGCTTTTTTGTTTCCAGGCAGAGACTAACTAAGCGCACCCCCGCAGCTACTGCCCTGACCTGCAGTACAGCCATAACAGTGTTCGGCAATACAGATCGGTCTGCCGCTGAGGTCTTCATCGATCAGGTTGGAAATATGTGGTCGCTGGTACCGTTTATCGGCAAGTGGGAGATTCAGCATCTGGTTGAAATCACAGTCGTAGAGATAGCCTTGCCAATCGACACTCATCAGGTTGCGGCACATCACCGTCTGCAGGTTGGCATCGCTGAATGAACCTTTTAGCAGATCGATGTAGTCGTCAAACCCCCCCTGGGAAAGCAGCATGCTACCAAAGCGGCTAATCGGCATATTGGTTATGGTAAGGAGTTGATTAAATTGAATATGATGGTCATCCCATAACCGCTGTTTGTAATCGGTTTCGAGGCCGCACTGTGACGGTGGCAGACTGGGACCTTGGGGATTGTAGACCAAATTCAGAAGCAGGCCGCTCCCCTCTACGCCATAGCCGATATCGTTGAGTCGTTTAAGACCGCGGATACTCGCATCATAAGCACCCTTTCCCCGCTGATTATCAACATTCTCCTGCAAGTAACAGGGGAGTGATGCCACCACATCCACTCGCATTTTCCCAAGAAATTCAGCCAGATGCTCCTGGCCCGGCTCTTCCAAAACCGACAGGTTGCAGCGATCAATGACTTTAATCCCACACTGAGTCGCCTGCTCCACAAGATAACGAAAGTTGGGATTGAGCTCCGGCGCACCACCGGTCAGATCGAGAGATAAGACCGATTGGTTATCAAGAAAAGCGAGCACCTGATCCATGCATAGCCTATCCATCAATTCGGTACGCGTGGGCCCCGCATTGACATGGCAATGTTGGCAGGTCTGATTACAGAGGTAACCAAGGTTGACCTGCAAGGTCTCCAATCGACCTCTATTGATTGCCGGAAAAGAGCTGGGCAGAAGAAGGTGGGCTGTATCTAACATGGGTTATCCTAAACTTACTACAGTTGAAAATGAATCGCTGAATTACTGCTGGAAACGGCGTAATCACAAGTCACCTGGTGTGAAATAACACACTCTGTCGTTCTATAAAAAAACAGATCCCTTTTAAAAAAGTAAAAAATCCCCCTTACAGAGGGCCGCAAGGAGATGCTAAAATAGTGCCAAGCAATTTCCGGAAAGATCGCTTCATGATATGAAGCCAACCTCCAAAGCAAAACCGGTAAACAGGCCTTTTCGCCCATAATTTGGGCAAGTTCAACACCGTTTTGCCATCGCCACTTTTTGCCCCCGTAGCTCAGCTGGATAGAGCGCACCCCTCCTAAGGGTGAAGTCACACGTTCGAATCGTGTCGGGGGCGCCATTTTCATAATCCTGATACCCCCTCGGCATAGCAGACCCGTCGAGACAAAGATTTATTTCACCCCAGGCTTGAAGGATGAGCCTACAGGAACCACGCCTCATCATAAGGAAGGTTATTAGAGAGGGGTTACGCCTTTTAGGATTTTAGGGGTAGGGCAATATGGGTATCAGGAGCCATTTTTTCTTGGCAACCCTCGCAATTTCTCCAGCATCTCAGAAAGCACCTCTTTCAAACCCCGGTAGGCCTGAATTTGAGCTCTCTGGTAGCTACTGCCTACCTCTCCATTGAGCAGGGTAAGACGGGCATCAAAATAGGCAACATCCGCCTCAAGTGAGCTGATGCTGACATGTGCCAACTGCTTTTTCCCCTTCTCATCCATCTGTACTTTAAGAGTCACTAAAAAATTATTGATTCCACGTAGGGTCGATTATATCTCCAGTGGTAAAAAAAACCCTAACAAGTTTCCATGGTGAATTGAGCTATCTGTTCAGCCTGACCTATATCTTTAGGTGTTTTGCATTGCCTTCAATATTGTACAGAATTGAAAAAATATGGACTTTATTTGGACAAGCGTACTAATGCGGTAAAAATACTTTCAATAGAAAATTTCTATGCTAGTATCAGCCCGTATCCTTTCCGAAAAATAGGTCAAGCATCCGATTATGAGCGAACTTCTGGAGTTATTGCGCTCGACATCAGCCCTGTCCGGCGGCAATGCAGCTTTTATTGAAGACCTTTATGAGCGCTTCCTGCAGGACCCGTCAAGTGTTGATGATGCCTGGCGACAGCGCTTTGAAAATATCCTCAGAGAGTCTGCAAATGAATCACCTGAGATTGCCCATGGTCCTATCAGAGCCGGCTTTGCCCGCTTGGCAAGAGAGCAGCGCAGCGGCAGCCGTAACGTCGCAGTCAGCATGTCACCAGCCGCTGCTGAAAAGCAGGCGGCGGCCCTTCGTCTGATCAACGCCTGGCGAGTGCGTGGACATCAGCATGCCGCTCTCGATCCACTGCAGTTAAGAGCAGCGGAGCAGGTACCCGACCTCGACCCTGCATTTCACCGCTTGGTGGCGGCGGACATGGAGACAGTTTTCAACACCGGATCACTGTTTGCCCCGGATCGTATGCCCCTGCGTGAGATCATAAAGTTTGTTGAGGAGGTATATGGCGGCAGTGTCGGCTCTGAATATATGCATATCACCGATACCCGCCAGAAACGCTGGATCCAGAAACGGGTGGAGGGCCACCGCGCCAAGCCGGATCTCAATAGTGAAGAGAAGCGCTGGCTGCTAACTCTCTTGACCGCGTCTGAAGGTTTGGAGAAGTACCTACACACCCGCTATGTCGGACAGAAACGCTTCTCTCTCGAAGGCGGTGAGTCAACGATCCCCCTGCTCGATGAACTGATCCAGCGGGCAGGCGGCAACGGTATTCGTGAAATCGCCATCGGTATGGCCCACCGCGGTCGACTCAACGTACTCACCAACACATTGGGCAAGCCACCCGCTGATCTATTTGATGAGTTTGAAGGCAAGAAGAGTACAGATCGATACAAGAGCCACGGTGATGTGAAGTATCACATGGGTTTCTCCAGTGATGTCGAGACACCTGGCGGATTCACCCATTTGATACTGGGATTCAACCCCTCCCATCTGGAGATCATCAGCCCCGTCATAGAGGGCTCGGTACGGGCGCGCCAGCAACGACGGGGGGACACCACCCGGGATCAGGTGCTCTCGGTACTGATTCACGGCGACTCTGCATTTGCCGGCCAAGGGGTGGTGATGGAAACACTGCAGATGTCCAATGCCAGGGGCTTCAACACCGGTGGCAGCATACATATTGTCATTAACAACCAGATCGGTTTTACCACCAGCCACCCGATGGATACACGCTCCACACTCTACTGTACCGATGTCGGCAAGATGGTTCAGGCCCCGGTATTCCATGTCAACGGCGATGACCCTGAGGCGGTTATCTTCGTCACTCAAATGGCCCTCGACTTCAGACAGCGTTTCCATAAAGACGTTATTATCGATCTGGTCTGCTATCGACGTCACGGCCACAACGAGGCGGATGAGCCGGCGGTTACCCAGCCGGAGATGTACTCGAAGATCCGCCGACTACCGACAACCCGCAGCAGCTACTCGGACAAGCTGATTTCCGAAGGAATTATCACCCCCGAGGAGAGCCTTATGATGGTCGAGGACTACCGCTCGTCTCTGGAGCAGAACTCGGTAGTAGCCAGACCAACATTTGCAGACCTCACCTATCCTTACCATATTGACTGGACCTCCCATCAACATGTCGACTGGGATCATCCGACCGAGACCAAAATCACCCCGGAAAAATTCACCCTACTGGCTGAGCGACTGCTGGCGGTTCCCAACGACTTTGAACTCCACTCCCGGGTAGTCAAACTGATGCGTAACCGACGCAAGATGGCCGCCGGAGACCAGTTAATCGACTGGGGATTCGGCGAGTTACTGGCCTACGCCAGCTTGGTGGAAGCAGGAACTCCCGTCCGTCTCTCCGGCCAGGACAGCGGACGCGGCACCTTCTCCCACCGGCATTCAGTACTGCATAACCAGCGCAACGGCGAGTGCCATATCCCGCTGCAGTATATTTCGGAGGAGCAAGCCAACTTTCTTGTTATCGACTCCCTGCTCTCTGAGGAGGCTGTGCTTGGATTCGAATACGGTTACTCCTCCGCCGATCCGACAACGCTGACCATTTGGGAAGCTCAGTTCGGTGATTTTGCCAATGGTGCCCAGGTGGTCATTGATCAGTTTATCAGCGCGGGGGGGGCCAAGTGGGGGATCTATTGCGGTCTGGTAATGTTTCTCCCACACGGTTACGAGGGTCAGGGGGCAGAGCACTCTTCAGCACGGCTGGAACGCTACCTTCAGCTATGCGCCGAACGTAATATTCAGGTGTGTATACCCACCACCCCGGCCCAGGTGTTCCATATGCTGAGGCGGCAGATGCTGCGCCCGATGCGCAAACCCCTGGTGGTAATGACGCCCAAGAGCCTGTTACGACATCGTCTGGCAACCTCTTCCATGGATGAGTTCACCAGTGGTGAATTCCAACCTGTCATTGGTGAAATTGATGATCTTGACCCCGATGAGATCGATCACATCATCGTCTGTTCAGGAAAAGTCTATTACGACCTACTGGAAGCACGCCGTGCACGGGGGCTGCATAATGTCATCATCATCCGTCTCGAACAGATCTATCCTTTCCCCCGGGAGAGGTTTGACCAGATCATCGATAACTACCCAAAGGTAGACAAGCTGATTTGGTGTCAAGAGGAACCACAGAACCAGGGCGCCTGGGATCAGATCAAACACCGTTTCCATACCCAACTGAACAAGGGAAAGAGCCTTGGCTATGTCGGTCGCCACTCGGCCGCCGCGCCAGCGGTCGGATTCTATCCCATTCACGTGAGGCAACAGGAGATCCTGATCGACGAAGCCCTCACCGGTCGTATCAATCCACATATGAATCGAAGGATGCCAAGTGCTCTATCAACATGATAATTACGAATTCAGCGTCCCTGTGGTGTTTCGCAGCAAGGCGCAGTGTGCAGGCAATGGCTATCCCCTTGTCAAGCACTGCAACGCAGCTGCGGGACACCACAGGGACGCCCTACGGGTTAGCTTGTCAACGCCCACGGACTGCGTTGCACCTCTTGACAAGGGAGCAGCCATTTCCTGCGAGGTGCGCCTTGCCGTGAACGTTGACAAGCTAACTGCATCCGCAATTATCATATTGATGGAGCACTAAATAAGATGATCACCAACATCAATGTTCCCGCACTACCTGAATCTGTTGCCGACGCCACCATTCTAGCCTGGCACAAGAAACCGGGGGATAGCGTACAGCGAGATGAAAACCTGGTGGACCTGGAGACCGACAAGGTAGTGCTGGAGGTCCCCTCCCCCATTGAGGGCGTATTGGGGCAAATTGTTGCCAATGAGGGAGCGACGGTTCAGTCCGGTGACCTGTTGGCTACTGTAGAGACGAAAAAGGGGGATGACAGCATCGATGGAGAGATCAAATCAGCAGACCTCATATCGGATGGCGACGCAGCGCCCGTGCTGACACCAGCTGTCCGTCGTCTGGTCAAAGAGATGAATGTTGATGTGCGCGAGATTACCGGTACGGGAAAAGATGGTCGTATTCTCAAATCTGACATCATGGCTTATCTGGACCGCAAGGAAGCTAAAGGATCCTCCCGCACGGAAGCTGTCATTGCAGCTGAGAGTGATACCACCCAAAGTGCCATCGAGGGCGACCGTCCTGAGCAGCGGGTACCGATGACACGGCTCCGTTCACGAATTGCCGAGCGTCTGTTGGAAGCCCAGCAGAACGCCGCCATATTGACTACCTTCAACGAGGTTAATCTCCAAGCGATCAACGACCTGCGATCAAAATACAAAGAGAAGTTCGAACGGGACCACGAGGTTCGCCTGGGCTACATGTCTTTCTTCCTCAAGGCGGCAGTCGAAGCACTTAAGCAGTTTCCGGTGGTTAACGCGTCAGTCGATGGATCAGAGATCATCTACCACGGCTACTACGACATCGGCATCGCCGTCGGTTCCCCAAGAGGATTGGTGGTTCCAATTCTACGTGATGCCGACAGACTCGGTTTTGCTGAAGCGGAAAAGGCGGTAAAAGCATTTGGCAAAAAAGCACAGGACGGTAGTCTTAGTTACGAAGAGCTCACCGGTGGAACCTTTACCATCTCAAACGGAGGCGTCTACGGCTCCATGCTCTCCACTCCCATTCTCAATCCACCCCAGAGCGCAATTCTGGGGATGCACAACATACAGCAGCGTCCGGTGGTTGAAAATGGGGAGATCGTAATACGCCCGATGATGTATCTGGCCCTCTCATATGACCACCGTATTATCGATGGGCGTGAAGCAGTACAGTTTCTCGTCACCATCAAAAATGCCCTGGAAGATCCAGCCAGGCTGCTGCTGCAGATATAAAGTATCCCTGATTGAGTCTGGTGGATCAGTTCATGAGTTGATCGGGCACACCTATCCTCCCCCTTGGGTCCGGTGCATCTGCTTGCAGACACCGGCCTTTTTTTATCTCCAGAGCAGATACTCGCCCAGCTCGCAATAAACTTTCTCGCGCCTAACGGACCATACCTGTGCTTTGAACCAGCATCACTTTTGTAGATACTTTACCGTGCGGAACACGCGATTCTCTTCTATTATCTGATAGAAGAGAAAAAATATATGCTGAGAAAAATCCTCTTACCTACCATCTTTTCTATCCTGGCGTACGGCTTCTGGGTCAGCCCAAATTTTAAAGAGATTGCTGCGGGAGTTGCTATCTTCCTTTTCGGTATGCTCTCTCTGGAACAGGGGTTTCGTGCATTTACCGGCGGCACACTGGAAAACATTCTTCGCAAAAGCACCTCACGGCTGTGGCAGAGCCTGGGATTTGGCATCATCACCACCACTATCATGCAGTCCAGCTCATTGGTGTCGGTGATCACTATCTCATTCCTCAGTGCCGGACTGATAACACTTACCTCCGGTATCGGCATTATTTTTGGCGCCAATCTCGGTACAACCACCGGTGCCTGGTTAATCGCAGGCTTCGGCCTGAAAGTTAAGATTGCCGCCTACGCCATGCCGATGCTGGCATTCGGCATCATTCTGATATTTCAAAAGCCGAAGAGCCTCAAAGGAGTTGGTTACATCCTCGCCGGCTTAGGTTTTCTATTTCTCGGCATTCACCACATGAAAGAGGGATTTGAGGCTTTCAAGGAGACCATCAATCTCGCCCAGTTTGCCGTTAGTGGCTATCCCGGGCTGTTTATTTTTGCCGGCATCGGCGTTTTTGCCACAGTGGTGATGCAGTCCAGCCACGCCACACTGGTACTGATCATCACTGCTCTCGCAGCCGGACAGATCACCTATGAAAATGCCCTTGCCTTGGCCATTGGCGCCAATGTGGGGACCACTATCACCGCCGTGCTCGGTGCTATGAGTGCCAACGAGCAGGGTAAACGACTGGCGGGCGCACACCTTATTTTCAATCTAGTAACCGGCGTTATTGCTATAGCCCTGGTCTATCAACTAGCGGATCTGGTTGAACTGGTTAGCCGCTCGGTAGGTATTGGTAGTGATGATTATGTGCTGAAGCTGGCGGTATTCCATACCATCTTCAACCTCATAGGCATTATTGTGATGGTGCCGTTTATCAATCCGATGGTTCTCTTTCTTACCCGCTTGTTCAAAGAGAAAAAACAGGAGATTGACCAACCGAAATATCTTACCCGTTCAGCGGCTGACTTCCCCGACACTGCGGTACAGGCCATTTTTCAGGAGACACTACGAGTATATGACAACGCCCAGAGCATCATTATCCACGCCCTTGGCTATAAAAAGTCACAGGTATTCTCCAACCAGGACCTTGAACTCATAGCGGCTGAGCAGAAAAAACTGAGCCGATTGAACATCGATTCTGCCTATGAACGCAGTATCAAGGGACTCTACAGCGCCATTGTAGCGTTCATAAGCAATGCCGGTTTTTCCTGGGAGATGGAGCAGTCTGGGGATATCCACCACCTGCGTGAAGCGAACCAACAGATAGTGGAAGCGATCAAAGATGTAAAACATCTACAAAAAAATCTTGTGCCCCATGTAAACGGCAAGACTCCAAGTGTACGCAATGCCTACAACAAACTTCGTGTCCATATGGCTATCGTACTTCGGGATCTTGAATCTGTTCGTGACCCCCAAAACGGCGATACCAATATCCTCTCACTCGACGCACTCAAACTGGTAATTTCAGAGAATAGAGAGGAGTTGAATCACTATCTTACAGGACTCATCAGAGACGGCCGCATCACACCGGAGATCGGCACCTCACTAATGAATGACACTGCCTATATCTATAGTACGGAGATGAATATGATCCGAGCAGCTCAGACACTGTTTGTTGCTCAAGAGCGTGATCTGACCCAGGCCGTCCGCAGCATTGCACTGAGCGAGAATGAGTTGCAGGTAGTTCTCGATCAACAGAAAGAGAAGTCCGACTAACCTACTGGAACAGCAGATGAAACGGAAAAAACTGTTAAAGAAACTGGCTGATTACCTGAGCCTTGACCAGCGTCAGCTCTACAAACGGCGCGAAAAGCTCAAGAATATTCTCAAACAGCTGCGAGAGAAGGAACGAAAACTCCAGCTGGAGTGTAAAAAAGAGGAGAATGCGTCAAAGCGTAAACGGTTGGGCAAAGAAATCGATATTATCCATGCCCAGCGTGTAAAGGGGATCAACACTGTCAAAGAACTCTCTTTAGACACCTAAAACCAGACCTTCCTCCACCCTTTCGGCAAGCCCACCACTCGATAAGAGATGGGGGGGTACTGCTGTTTACTTGAAAAAGTTGATCTGTCTAGATTTCCGCTTCACCATTAGGCAAGGGTATAATGAGCGGGTTAATTCTGCCAACACTACGGGTACAACATGACCACCATCAAACAACAAGACCTCATAGAAAGTGTCGCTGATGCGCTGCAGTACATCTCCTACTACCACCCGATTGACTATATCCAGGCACTGACAAAGGCTTGGGAGCGTGAGGAGTCAGCCGCTGCTAAGGATGCCATGGCTCAGATTCTCGTTAACTCGCGGATGTGTGCCGAGGGCCATCGACCGATCTGTCAGGATACCGGAATGGTCACCGCCTTTGTCGACATCGGCATGGATGTCTCCTGGGATGCAGAGATGAGCCTGGATGAGATGATCAATGAGGGAGTACGCAGGGCCTACACAGCACCAGAGAACGTGCTGCGTGCATCGGTGGTCAGCGATCCCGCAGGAGCACGCACCAATACCCGTGACAACACCCCGGCGGTAATCCATACCCGACTGGTGCCCGGAGACGAAGTGGAGATCAAATTGGCCGCCAAGGGTGGTGGCTCTGAGAACAAGGCACGTTTTACCGTTCTCAATCCCTCAGGCAGCCTGGTGGACTGGGTACTTGAGGTCATTCCCACTCTGGGTGCAGGCTGGTGTCCTCCCGGTATGTTGGGAATAGGTATCGGTGGCTCCGCCGAGAAAGCGATGCTTCTGGCGAAAGAGTCGCTAATGGAGCCCATCGATATCCATGAGCTTCAGGCCAGAGGCCCGAACAGCCGAACTGAAGAGCTGCGTCTTGAGCTGTTTGAGAAGATCAATGCCCTGGGGATAGGCGCACAGGGCCTGGGTGGGCTGACAACCGTACTGGACGTCAAGATCAACGACTACCCGACTCACGCCGCCTCTCTGCCGGTGGCGATGATTCCCAACTGCGCCGCCACCCGACACGTTGAATTTACCCTCAAGGGTGACGGTCCCGCCGAACTGCAGCCACCGAAAACAGAAGATTGGCCGGAGGTGACCTGGGAGGCGTCAGCGGACGCCCACCGTGTCAACCTGGACACTGTCACCCGTGAAGAGATAGCCGGTTTTAAGCCTGGCGACCGGGTTCTGCTCTCCGGCAAACTGCTCACCGGGCGTGACGCCGCCCACAAACGGATTCAGGACCTGCTGGAGAAAGGCGAGCCCCTGCCGGATGGCGTCGACTTCAACAATCGCTTCATCTACTACGTCGGCCCGGTCGATCCCGTGGGCGATGAGGTGGTCGGCCCCGCCGGCCCCACCACCTCCACCCGGATGGACAAATTTACCGACATGATGCTGGGAGAGACAGGCCTTATCGGTATGGTTGGTAAGGCAGAACGTGGTCCCGCCACCCGTGAGTCGATCAAACAGCATGGTGCCGTCTATCTGATGGCGGTGGGTGGCGCCGCCTATCTGGTTGCCAAAGCGATCCGCTCATCGCGCATCGTCGCATTTGAGGAGTTGGGAATGGAGGCGATCCGTGAATTCGAGGTGGTGGATATGCCGGTAACCGTCGCCGTCGACAGCCGTGGGGAATCGATTCATGAAAGCGGCCCGGCAGAGTGGCGGGTGAAGATCGGGAAAATCAGCAAGATCTGATTACTGGTGATTAACCGCATATGAACGCGAATAGACGCAAATACTAAAGAGCCGCCCCTTTCATCAGTTGCGCTAAGGAGCCTCTGAATAAGTCTGGCCGAATTGAATTGTGCTCAGGAGGCGTAATATCAAGGCGAAGATCGCAGCTGGTAGCTGGCTATTAGCAAGATTTTCAACACGAAAGCATAGCTTTCGGTGATGGTATTCAGCATAGCTGAATCCCTTCGATCGATTTCTCCTGATCGGTCATGACTTGTTCAGAGGCTCCCTAACTTAGACAGCTCAAATATTCGCGTTCACTACCAGCTAAAAAAGCCGGCCCCTACGGCTCACCGCTTCAACTCCTCATCACGATAGTGAACATCAAGCCAGCATCTGGGGAGTGACTCACCGGAGAGGAACTCCAACTCACTTTTGGGGAACTTCTCCGGATCCTGGAGCTCTTCACCCGCCGTATAGCGCCCAACCAGCCAGGGGTGATTTGGATTGATCAGATCATTGAGGCTCAACACCTCAACTATGCTGTTGTTTTTGATATGTTTAAGAAACATGCCGCCCTCCATTTCCATTTGGATCCGCCAGGGAAGCAACTAACCTTCCCGGATTAAGTATGGATGGAAAGGGGGGTTTTTCAACCCTGGGAGCCTGCCCGAGAATAGGCACCGTAGCGAGGCAAGCCCATTTTGAGGCAAATAGTTACTCATATTCAACGAAAATGAGCGTAAAAAAGGGCCAAAATGGGGTTTCCGCAGTAGGTGTCCTATTCTCGGACAGGCGCCTAGGACTTGGCGGCCCACTCTTCCAGGGTGAATGTCTTGATTGAGAGTGCGTGAAGCTCACCGGTCGATATCTGCTCCTTCACGGCAGCCATCACCAGTCGCTGCTTCTGCAACAGGGATTTACCAGTAAAATCACTGCTAATTACCGTTGCTTCAAAATCGCAACCGCTACCTGTTACCTGTGCCTCGCAGCCGGGAATTCCAGCCTCTATCAGCTGCTCTACTGTTTTGGTTTCCATTTAATGCCTCATATCGGTACTTAATTGGTTCTGAAATTTAGCCGGAAATGAACACAAATAGAACTCTTAATTCGTGTCCGCCCGGAAACTCTAAAAACGGGACGCGGGGAACGCAGAGAATCAAAGCTCCCGGGTAGCCAGAAATTCAATATCCGGCCAACGCTCTATGGCAAGGGAGAGATTGACCCGGGTAGGTGCAAGATAGACCAGCTGGTCATCCCCATCCATGGCCAGATTCTCATACGCCTTGATGCGAAACTTCTCCAGTATCTTGTCATCCTCGCAACGTACCCAGCGTGCAGTGGCAACGCTGGCCGCTTCGACAATCGCTTCGACGCCATACTCATCCTTGAGCCGATGGGCCGCCACATCAAACTGCAGGATGCCGACAGCGCCCAGAATCAAGTCGTTGTTCTTCAGGGGCCGAAACACCTGAGTCGCCCCCTCTTCACACAACTGCAACACCCCTTTATGCAGCGATTTCATGCGCAGAGGGTCCTTCAGCACCACACGGCGGAAAAGTTCCGGTGCAAAGTAGGGTACGCCTTCGTATTTCAGCTCCTCCCCTTCAGTAAAGGTATCGCCGATCTGAATGGTGCCGTGGTTGTGCAGGCCGATAATATCCCCTGGCCAAGCCTCTTCCACATGGCGCCGCTCATCTGCCTGAAAGGTGATGGCATTGCTTATCTGCACCGTTTTTCCGATACGCACATGGCGCATCTTCATGCCCTTCTTGTAAGAGCCGGAACAGACCCGCAAAAAAGCGATGCGATCCCTGTGGGCCTGATCCATATTTGCCTGAATTTTGAAGACAAAACCGGAGAATTTCTTATCGGAGGGCTCTACCAGACGCTGTTGTGTCTGCCGTTTCTTGGGTACTGGCGCATACTTAACAAAGGCATCCAACAGCTCCTTTACGCCGAAATTATTGATCGCCGAACCGAAAAAGACCGGCGTCAGTTCACCCTGTGCATAGGCATCGAGATCCAGTTCATGGCTGGCGCCACGTACCAACTCAACCTCCTCCCGCAACTCTTCAGCCATATCACCGATCACCTCATCGAGACGGGGGTTGTCCAACCCCTCGATCAACTCGCCCTCATTAATTTTACCGCCATGGGTGGCGGAAAAAAGATGGGTGGTATCAGTACGCAGATCGAACACTCCCTTGAAGCGCTTACCCATGCCGATCGGCCAGGTGATTGGAGCACAACGGATCTTCAAGACCTCTTCCACCTCATCGAGCAGTTCCAGGGCATCGCGCCCTTCGCGGTCAAGCTTGTTGATAAACGTAAGAATCGGGGTATCGCGCATACGGCAGACATCCATCAGCTTGATAGTGCGTGCCTCCACACCCTTGGCGACATCGATCACCATCAGCGCCGAATCGACAGCGGTCAGTGTGCGATAGGTATCTTCAGAGAAGTCTTCATGGCCAGGGGTATCGAGTAGATTAACCACTGTATCGCCATAAGGAAACTGCATCACCGATGAGGTAACGGAGATACCGCGCTGCTTCTCCAATTCCATCCAGTCGGAGGTGGCATGGCGTGCGGCCTTGCGCCCCTTTACCGTGCCGGCCATCTGGATGGCGCCGCCAAACAACAACAGCTTCTCGGTGAGCGTGGTCTTACCCGCATCGGGGTGCGAAATAATGGCGAAGGTGCGGCGCCGGTTCAGTTGTTCAAGCAATTCAGACATTTCAAACTTCAGTCAGGGGAAAACCGGGCATTATACCCTGGATTGGAGCCGGCTAGTAATCCGGCTAAAAGCGGAACACAGAGTACGCAGAGGTGTCACTATTCAGCTCAACGCCAACCGCCGCACTCATCTACAAGGATTATTGAGTTGTTACATGACCCAGAAGTTGTACTTTGAAAGCCATAGCTTTTCTCTGAGTACTCTGTGCTCCTCTGCGTACTCTGTGTTCCGTTTTTAAGATCTAAAGAGAATAAGCGAGAAGAATCGCATCCTCTCGCCCTTGTTGGTCGGGATAGTAACCCCGTCGATGGCCGATCTCATTGAAACCAATCGACTCGTAAAGTCCGATAGCCACCTTATTGGACGCCCGCACCTCAAGGAAGAGGGTGTCCGCCTCGCGCTTGCGTGCCACTGTCATCAGGTGTTGCAGCAGACGTCCCGCCACTCCCTGCCCCTGAAAATCGGGGTGGGTGCAGAGATTGAGGAGGTGAGCCTCGCCGACGGCAACCGACACCACCCCATAGCCGATGATGCGCTCCCCAAGCGTGGATACCCAGCAATTATAGCCCACCCGCAGAGAATCCCTGAAAATACCCTCCGTCCAGGGAAATTCATAACAGCGCAGCTCAACCACCATCACCGCTTCGACATCGTCATTGGTCATGGGACGAATCTTGAGCATAGGGTCTTTAAGTATTTCGCTCATCTTCTCGCCATCTATGTCAGAGTAAAAGCGGGACGCTGAGAAAAGCGTAAAATGCTATAGCCTGCAGTCTTGCAGATCGGTGTAGGAGCGAACTTGTTCGCGATGAACGCACCTCGGAGCCGGTCGTGAACGAGCTCACACCTAGGATCATTCAGTGCCAGAATAGCTTTAGGGCTATTGTGCATAGCCGGTAACCCTTATGGAAGCTCTGAACAAGTCATGACCGATTGCCTTGCACTCAGTAGACGCAATATCTGTGTTGAAAATCTTGCTAATAGCCTTTCTGTCTACCCAGCTTCACAACACTTCTCTTTCATCCCCTAAGAATAGTTACAGCCCGCTGTAGATCCTGCCAGCTTTTGCCCTTCTGCTCAGGAGAGCGCAACAGGTAGGCGGGATGGTAACTGACTACCACCGGTGTGCCGTTGTAGTTAAAATCATGCCCCCGCATCCGCCCCACAGCCTCACTCGATTTAAGTAGATTCTGTGCCGCCACCCGACCAACGGCCAGAATCACTTTTGGTTTCACCAACGCAACCTGCCGCATAAGGAAGGGTTCGCACTTTAGCGCCTCCTCCGCTCTTGGGTCGCGGTTGTCCGGCGGTCTGCACTTTAGGATATTAGCGATAAAAACCTGTTCCCGACCCAGGCCAATAGCCTGGAGCATGGTGTTAAGCAGCTGACCGGCCCGCCCAACAAAAGGCTCTCCCCTGCGATCCTCTTCTGCACCCGGAGCTTCGCCGATAATCATCAGATCAGCTTCCCTGTCACCCACACCAAACACCGTATTTAATCTGGTGCCGGACAACTCACAAGACTGGCACTCAGCAACTTTTACCTCCAATCCCCGCCAATCGAGGCCTGCAATGAGACTCCGCTCATCTGTTTTTACTGAAGCCTCTTCAGCATAATCGGCGTAATCGATGGTGGGAGAGTACTCATCCATTGGCGGGGGGGCTTCATTCAGCCAGGGTGGAATGTCGGCATCATCTATCATCGCAGAACTCACCTCTGAGCGCCGCCCATCCTCACTGCCTGGAGAGTGCGATGAGTTCGGGTTCATGGAAGAGGCTGAGACCACAGTTTTAGCCTCTTCCACTGCAGTCACCAATTCTGCTGGAGCAATCACCTCATCCGATACCGACATATCTCTTGGCAGCCAGCTTTCGATCCCCATCGCGTCCAGGTAGTGTCGCCTCTGTTGTTCATCCATCATTACAGGCCGGTGACTCAGACACGTGCTTTTTGAGGATGGGCGCGCCCAGCCTCCTGTTCCAGTTTGTTAACCGCATTGATATACGCCTTTGCCGAAGCAATCACAATATCGGTATCAGCACCCTGGCCATTGACGATGCGGCCGTTGCGTTGCAAACGCACTGTCACCTCGCCCTGGGCATCAGTACCACTGGTGATGGAATTAACCGAGTAGAGCTGCAGCTCTGCACCGCTCCCTATAATGCTCTCCATTGCCCTGAAAGCCGCATCGACCGGGCCTCCACCTATTGACCCACCCTCCTGTTCCTCGCCGTCAACACTGAGAACAACCCGTGCTGTGGGTGTTTCACCGGTTTCGCTGCACACTCTGAGTGAAACCAATTTAACCCGTTCGTTTTCGGCACTGAAGCCGGCATCGTTGACCAACGCTTGGAGATCATCATCAAAGATCTCATGCTTCTTGTCAGCAAGCTCCTTGAAGCGCCGAAAGGCGTCATTAAGTTCCTCCTCAGAGTCGAGGGTAATACCGATCTCCTCAAGGCGTGAACGGAAAGCGTTGCGACCGGAGTGCTTACCCAAAACCATGCGGTTCCGGCTCCAACCAACATCCTCGGCACGCATAATTTCGTAGGTCTCCCGGCTCTTCAGTACACCATCCTGGTGGATACCCGCTTCATGGGCAAAGGCATTCGCACCTACAATCGCCTTATTGGGTTGCACCGGAAAGCCGGTAATACCTGAAACCAGACGTGAGCAGTTGACTATTTGGGTGGTATCCAGGCGGGTATCACACTCAAACAGATCCCGACGGGTGCGCACCGCCATTACCACCTCTTCCAGGGAAGCGTTGCCTGCACGCTCACCGAGACCGTTGATGGTGCACTCCACTTGGCGGGCGCCATTGAGCACCGCCGCCAGGGAGTTGGCGGAAGCCTGCCCCAAATCGTTGTGGCAGTGGACGGAGAAGATCGCCTGGTCCGCATTGGGGATACGTTCGATCAAGGTGCGGATAGTCTCGCCAAACTGCTGTGGCAGATTGTAACCGACGGTATCCGGTATATTGATGGTCGTAGCTCCCGCCTTAATCGCCTGCTCACAGATTCTGCAGAGAAAATCGATCTCAGAGCGCCCTGCATCCTCTGCCGAGAACTCAACATTATCGGTATAGCGACGCGCATGTTTCACAGCCCACACCGCATGCTCAACCACCTGATCCGGCGTCATATTGAGCTTATGTTTCATATGGATCGGCGAGGTGGCAATAAAGGTGTGGATACGCCCCGAATTGGCCTCTTTGATCGCCTCCCCTACACGATCAATATCCTTCTCCAGGGCGCGGGCAAGGCCACAGACAGTACTATCCTTGATGGTCCGAGCAATTGCCTGAACCGAATCGAAGTCACCCGGACTGGCCATGGGAAAACCCGCTTCAATCACATCCACCTGCAACTTCTCCAGTGCCTTGGCGATGCGAACCTTCTCATCCTTTGTCATCGATGCGCCTGGGCTCTGCTCACCATCACGCAGAGTGGTATCGAAGATGAACAGTTTATCCTGGTTACTCATGAGCTGCTCCTGAGCCGACTCCACTTAATTGGATTGGTCTGAATCGATTGAATTAGTCTGTTGGTCTTTGTCCGGCGTAACGGCAGACTCAATATCATCATCCTTGGCGGACTTCCCACCACGGCGACCGGCCCTGTGTTCGCGCAGGTATTTCAGCGTCAACACCGGACCAGAGACCGCATAGGCAAGAAAGATCAGAAACAGCACCAGGGGCGGCTGTATATAGAGCACCGAAAAGGCCAGCATCACAACCACCATGGAGAAGAAAGGCACCTTGCCGCGAAAATCGACCTCTTTGAAGCTGTTATAGCGAATATTACTGACCATTAACAGGCCGGTCGCCACCGTCAATACACAAGCAATGATGTTGATATCACTACCGCTGATGGCAAACTCTTCAGATACCCAGACGGTTCCCGCCATGATCGCCGCCGCCGCAGGGCTTGGGATACCCTGAAAGTAGCGTTTGTCCGCCGTCCCTACCTGGGTATTGAAACGCGCCAAACGCAGAGCAGCGCCGGCAGTATAGATAAAGGCGGCCAGCCAACCCAGCTTACCGAGGCTGTTTAAAGACCAGACGTACATCACCAGTGCCGGAGCGAGACCAAATGAAACCATATCCGAGAGACTGTCATACTCAGCGCCAAAGGCAGTCTGGGTATTGGTCATGCGCGCCACCCGGCCATCGAGGCCATCGAGAATCATAGCGACAAAAATGGCGATGGAGGCATTCTCAAACTCACCGCTGATGGCTCCAAGAATGGCGTAAAAACCACAAAAAAGTGCCGCTGTGGTGAACAGATTCGGCAACAGATAGATACCCCGGCTTCGCTTGGCTTTATGCACTCTTTCAGGCATGAAACTGATCCTTTTTCTCACTATATGAGTCAGGATTATAATTGAGATCCGGCCAAATCACAGCACAAGTCGCCAAAGAGGGCTCATTAAAAAACAGAGAATCCCCAACAATCCTGAAACCATCAGGGTAGGGGCTATGTGATTTTTTGTAGGAGCGTTTTCTCGAAACGCGATGGGAAATTTATCTCGGTCCGAGAGACCACGTCTACAGTCCCACATCAATCTGATCGCGCTTCGGGAAAGCACTCCTACAATACAGTACATCGGACAATAAAAAATGCCGGCAGATGCCGGCATTTTTTACTTCGAACAACCTATTAAGGATCAGTTCTTCGACTTGTCGACGATTTTATTAATCCAAGGCATCATGCTACGCAGACGCTCACCTACCTGCTCAATATCGTGAGCGGCATTGTTACGACGCATGGCGGTCATTTCAGGATAGTTGCTCTGTCCCTCGAGGATAAATTGCTTGGCATATTTACCTTCCTGGATATTCTTCAAACACTCTTTCATTGCCGCACGGCTCTGATCGTTGATCACCTTCGGGCCGGTGACATACTCACCATACTCGGCATTGTTGGAGATCGAGTAGTTCATGTTGGCAATGCCACCTTCGTACATCAGGTCAACAATAAGCTTCAGCTCGTGAAGACACTCAAAGTAAGCCATCTCCGGAGCGTAGCCGGCATCGGTCAGGGTCTCAAAACCGGCCTTGACCAGCTCAACGGCACCACCACAGAGTACCGCCTGCTCACCAAACAGATCGGTTTCAGTCTCGTCCTGGAAAGTAGTTTCAATGATACCTGTGCGACCACCACCGATGGCGGAGGCGTAGGAGAGAGCGATATCCTTGGCCTGGCCGTTGGCATCCTGATGAATGGCGATCAGATCAGGGATACCACCGCCACGGACAAACTCAGAACGTACGGTGTGGCCCGGAGCCTTGGGTGCAATCATAATCACGTCGAGGTCGGCGCGGGGCACCACCTGGTTGTAGTGAATGGCAAAGCCGTGGGCGAATGCCAGAGTGGCGCCCTGCTTCAAATTGGGCTCCAATTGATCGCGGTAGAGAACAGATTGAAACTCATCGGGCGTGAGCACCATTACCACATCAGCATCAGCAACGGCCTCCTCGACCGACTTTACTACCAGGCCTGCACCCTCAGCCTTGGCGGCGGATGCCGAACCCGGACGCAGCGCCACCGTGACATCAACACCGGACTCTTTCAGGTTGTTGGCGTGGGCATGACCTTGTGAGCCATAGCCGACGATGGTGACCTTTTTCCCCTGGATAAGGGAGAGATCGGCGTCTTTGTCGTAATAGATATTCATGCTCATGTGATTATTACCTTGAGTTCTTTATAAACAATTAATTTCAACAACTAACCGGTGGGCGGTCGTACTACCACCTGGTTTTGTAAGCTTTGGTTTAGGAACCGCTGAGATCAGAGGGTCAGCCCCTTGGCGCCCCGGGCAATACCTGAAGGACCTGTCCGAACGACTTCGACCACCAGATCCTCATTCACCGCTCCAATAAATGCATCGAGTTTGCTCGCATTGCCAGTCAACTCGATGATATAGCTGGTTTCGGTCACATCGACGATCTTAGCGCGAAAGATATCCGTCAGACGTTTGATCTCTTCACGCTGAGTTCGCTCTGCCTTCAGCTTGATCAGCATCATCTCACGCTCAATATGAGGCCCCTCGGTCAAATCCAGCAACTTGACCACCTCCACCAGCTTATTCAACTGTTTGGTAATCTGCTCAATGATGGTCTCATCACCCCAGGTCACCAGCGTCATACGGGAGAGAGAGGCGTCTTCCGTCGGTGCCACTGTCAAAGACTCGATATTGTAGCCTCGCGCCGAAAACAGGCCGGCCACTCGGGAGAGTGCTCCAAACTCATTCTCTATCAGAATCGAAATAACATGTCTCATGGTTAAATCAGCTCACTTTCAGAAGGAAGATACATCTCATGGTGGCCCTTACCCGCCTCGATCATCGGGTAGACATTTTCCGTCGGATCGATCACCACATCCATAAAGACCAAGCGATCCTTCATGGAGAAGGCTTCAGTCATGGCGTCCTCCAACTCTTTGGGATTTTCGATTTTCATTCCCACATGACCATAGCTCCCCGCCAATTTGACGAAGTCAGGCAACGCTTCAACATAGGAGTGGGCATAACGGCCTTCGTAGAAGAACTCCTGCCACTGCCGCACCATCCCCATGTAACCATTGTTCAGAAGCAGAATTTTCAGCGGAAGAGCGTGCTGCTTACAAGTTGCCAGCTCCTGGATGCACATCTGGATACTAGCTTCACCGGTCACCACCGCCACATCGGCACCCGGATGGGCCATCTGGATACCAATACCAGCCGGCAGACCAAATCCCATAGTACCAAGGCCACCGGAGTTGGCCCAACGCCGCGGCTTGTCAAAACCGTAGAACTGGGCGGCAAACATCTGATGCTGGCCGACATCTGAGGCGACAAAAGCATCCCCTTTAGTGACTTTGTGCAGGGTCTCGATGGCAAACTGCGGCTTGATCATCTTGCTGTTGCGATCATAGTTGAGGCAGTTTCTACCTCGCCAAGTCTCAATCTGCGACCACCATTTCTTCAGAGCGGCAGCTTTGGGCTTCTTCTTATGCTCAGCCACAACCTTCAACATATCCCTAAGAACCGCCTTCACCGGTCCGACGATAGGGATATCGACCCGGACATTCTTGGAGATCGAGGAGGGATCGATATCGACATGAATGATCTTGGCGTTGGGGCAGAACTGGGCCACATGGCCGGTCACGCGGTCATCGAAACGGGCACCAATGGCAATCAACACATCAGCATCATGCATTGCCATGTTGGCTTCATAGGTGCCGTGCATTCCCAGCATACCAATAAACTGCTTGTCACTTGCAGGATAGGATCCCAGCCCCATCAGCGTATTGGTGATGGGATAGCCCAGAGTTTGAACCAGCTCTGTCAGATACTTGCTCGCTTCACCCAGCACGACGCCGCCACCGGTATAAAAAACTGGCCGCTCGGCACCCAGCATCAGGTTGACCGCTTTCTTGATCTGCCCAAGATGACCCTTTAGCACCGGATTATAAGAGCGCATCTTGATCTTATCCGGGTAGACGTAATCTATCTTGATGTTGGGATCGACGATGTCTTTGGGTATATCAACCACAACCGGCCCCGGCCGGCCCGAGGTGGCGATATAGAAGGCTTTTTTAATGGTCTCGGCGATATCATGCACATCCTTGATCAGAAAGTTGTGCTTGACGCAAGGCCGGGTGATACCGACCATATCGACCTCTTGGAAGGCATCGCTACCAATAAACGGTGAGGCCACCTGACCGGTTAGGACCACCATTGGGCTCGAATCCATATAGGCGGTGGCAATACCGGTAACCGCATTGGTGGCACCCGGCCCGGAGGTCACCAGGGCAACGCCCGGCTTGCCGGTGGAACGGGCATAACCGTCTGCGGCATGGGTAGCCCCCTGCTCATGGCGTACCAGAATATGTTTCACATCCTGCTGCTGAAAAATAGCATCGTAGATATGTAGCACAGCCCCACCGGGGTACCCGAATATATGTTCAACGCCTTCGTCTTTCAGACACTGAATGACGATCTCGGCACCACTCAATTTCACCTTATAAACCTCCCAACCGTACAGCCCGGCAATACACAGCCGACGTGAACTAACCCATGAACCCCGTTATCGACAACCATGTGCCGGCGCGACCCAAAAGGAAAAAAATCGTAATCGCCCAACTTACTGACATACCAAGTCAAGGTCAAGTAAGAAGATAACAATCACGCGCAAAAACCTGTCAAGTTACTACTAATTACACCTCTCCCCACTCAAATCAATACCTTATTTTGTAGGGGCTTGTGATATTCATCCTTGCCGTAACGACATCCAGGCACCTAGAATACCAAGTAGTAGTCTTTATTAACTGCATACCTAAGGAGTAGCCATGCTCACCCGTACCCTGCTGACAGCATGTATCATCACGCTTTTCCAGCCGACTGCGGCTGTTGCCAAAAACTACTACCACTGGGTGGATAAGGAGGGCAATCCGGTCTACTCCGAGATGCCTCCTGAGGCTGGAGTGGATGCTGAGACAAGACAGCTTGCCCCATCAGCTCCACCCCAGAAGCTGCCGGAGCCGAAGAAGTCGAAAAATAGTGACGGTAAAAAAAGTGCTTATGAGAAGAAAAAACAGGCCGAGATAGAAGAGATGGTGCAGAAAAACTGTGATGCCGCCAAGCACAATCTCTCCATATTCCAAGACCAGACAACAACGCTGATAAAGAATACAGAGGGAAGCTTCGACAAAGTGACCGACGAGATGAGAGAAGAGCAGAGTAGAAAGGCCGAAGAGCAGATCAAGGAGTTCTGCAAAGAGCCTGGTAAATAATACCTGCAGACCTTACCGACCATGTAATCAGATCAGGCGCTGTTTTCTCTTCTTATCTGATCGATAAACTCGACGCCCACCGCGCTGTTGAGATAGTTGCGGGCAGCGTCAACAATTTCGGGTTCGTACCTGCTGGGGTGCTCCTGCAACACTTTCACCGCCTCTTCAGCCTCAATTGGATTACGGTTGGAGCGGGGCAACGCCCGTGCGGTAATGATATCCGCGATACCCAACACCCGACCTAACCTATCCACTCCCTCACCAGAAACACCCCGAGGAAAACCACTGCCATCCAGGCGCTCATACATATCTTTCAGGGCATTCATTGTCCCTGCAGCAAGACCCAGAGGCTCAAGTGCATCCACCGCTTGACCGATATGCTGCCGGACCTCAGACAGCTCATCACTATCAAGTCGCTCACTCCGGGTTGAAAGCTCCTGGGGAATAAACGATTTACCTATCTGCGACAGCAGAGCGGCCTGATGCAGTGACTGGCGCTGAGCACTACTCAGCCCAAGAATTTCACCCATGCCTGTGGCGAGCTGGGAGGTAAATGCCGTCTGGCCCTTGAGGTAGGGGTCTTTCTTCTCAATAGTAGCTACCAAAGCGGCTATGGTGTTATCAGCTGAGTGCTCTTTCTCTAACTGCAGTTGGTGTAATTCCGTCACATCCTTAGCCGTAACGATCAGGCCACCACCCACATCACCGCTATGATTCAGTGGTACGGCACCAAAGAGATAGTATTGTTCCCCATCCTCCATACTGATTACTTCTGAATCCCGGACCGCACCTCCCTGCTGATAGGCAGAGTCGCCCAACTCACTTAGCCGCCGAGTTACCTTTTCACTGAACAGTTGCCGATCACCTTGCCCCAGTATCTCCTGTTTTGACTTATGCAGCACCTTCACCATTGCCGGATTCACGTAGATATAGCGCCCCTCCCTGTTTTTTACACCAACCAAGTCCGGTAGCGCCGCATTGATACCATCGAGGAAACGGCGTTGTGCCTCCACTCTCTCAGCAGCCATCTTGTAGTGCTCAGCCATAGCTGCCTGAAGCTCCCGATCCTGTCGATTAAGGAGCATCTCCATGCCACTGCCGACCAGCAGCAGAAGCAGACAACCCACAACAATTCCGGTGAGTTTGTAGCCAAACAGGGGCGAATCAACCATTGAGGTGGACACTTCAATAGAAAGCGTCCAGCCCGTTGCCGCAAGATTGCGAGAGAGTGTGTAGACCTCCCTGTCGCCTCCTGTCAGTGATTCATCACGGGAAAAACTCATCTTCGCAGATCTTTCAGACCGCTGTCGCTCACCCTCTTTGCTGTATACCGAATTTTCAGTCACTAGATAGAAGGCCTGGCCATATGACACTCCCTCTCCAGGATCAAGGTAGTCCGACAGCCACTCATCGAAGACTCTAACGGTCACCAGCGCAGCAACAACGTCAAAATCATTTTTCCCTACTGTGGGTTGGATTGAACGAATGGCCGTCACCCTGAAATACCCCACTTTTCCCGACGCCAAGGGAAATAATATGCCATCCTCTTCGCCGGATCGATAGAGTGCCTCCACAATCTCCTGCGCAGATTGAGGAAGTGCAGGGGAGTCCGCCGAGGAGAGGAATACCTCGCCGTCGGCATCCACCAATGAGACACCGCTTAGCCCACCACTGACCGCAAAGTTGTTAAGCAACTCCTGGAAACGTCCGATGGCCGCAGCATAACGCCCCCCTTCAGTAACAGAACCACTGGTCAGCTCCGCAGCTACCATGCGCAGAGAGGGGGTCTCTACAAATCTTTGCTCACGCCTTCGCTCATTTTCAAACCCACTATCGATTACCCGCAGGCGACCACCGACCAGAGAGACGAGCTGGGACCTGACCCCCTCCTCCAAGCGAGCCCTCTCATGAGAAATTGCGTATGCAAAAAGAAATACCAGGACAATCGTGGTAAAAATAAGCGCCGCCGACATCACCTTCCTACTCTGCCGGCTAAAGCCTGAGCTGGAAGGAGCCTCTGTTTCATCTTGTATGATGCCGTCACTCATCTGAACACTCTCCAAAACCAGCTACGACTCAGGGATCGATATAGAGCCAGTAGTTTTCTTCATTGACCGAATAAACCGGTGTGCTATAGCGCATCTGTGAGAGAGGAAGTAGTAGATCCCTCCGTGAAGAGAGGACCTGCTCCTCCCCCGCAGATGGGAAGTACAGCAGCACTGTATCGACTCGATTTTCCAGACTATCTTTAAGCTGGGTAATGCGAAGTGAAGAGGCAGGGATGCCTTGCTGACGCAGCATAAAGTACTTCATTACCGCTGCGTCCTCATCGTCACCTGAACTCTCCAGAAACTCCAGCGGTGACGCCCAATACTCCTGCAGCTGATAGTTATCCCGGTCACTTTTAGGAGGGAACCCATTGACGTAGCTATTTACCTGCTCCAGCAGCTCATCGGTGGTCAAACCCTCAAACGAGTGCAGCTTTCCCAGCCATGCGATCAATCGATGGGAGACGCACTGATCTATATCGGCCTCACAGGCCGCCAACTGCTGTCTGTCGCTCTCCAGACGCTTAAGCAGGGCACTCCATTGGGGGAGTAGCTGGAGATTTGCTGAGATCATCTCGAGGCGCCCCTGCCCATTCCCTATCACTGCGCCCTCACCAGCCATTAGCGGCTGCATCAGGGTCAGCAGCAACAGCAGAATGGCTCCCTTAGCGCTCATTCCTGATCACCTCTCGGTTAGTGCCTTTTGCTGCGCCTTGAGTAACGGCTTAAGCAGATAATTCAATACGCTCTTTGCGCCGGTGATGACATCGACCGAAGCCACCATACCGGGGATCACCGGCAGCACCTCTTCACCTCGAATAAGGTGGTTGCGCTCGGTGATCACAATCACCTTGTAGAAAGCCTCGCCATGCTCATCGACTATGGTATCGGCACTGATGCGTTCCACATGAGCCGGCAGACCGCCATAGATGGAGAAATCATAAGCGGTAAACTTGACCACAGCATCCTGCCCCGGGTGAAGAAAAGCGACATCCGCCGGGCGAATACGCGCTTCTACCCGCAGGCTGTCTTCAATGGGAACAATCTCCATCAGGTCATCACCCGGCCTGATCACACCACCGACAGTGCGAATTTTCAGCTCTTTGACGACACCTTTGACCGGCGACCTTACCTCGGTACGCACCACCTTATCCTTTGCCGCAGTAATGCTCTCCTCCACAAGAGAGAAATCGGCCTTGCGCTGGGACAGTTCACGCAGAATAACCGATTTGAAAGTTAGTACCTTCTCTTCGATCCGGCGATTTGCCTCACGTATCGACGACTCCACCCTGGGAAGGGCCAGGCGACTGGCGCTCACCCCCCCTTCCAGATCATTGATCTCCCGCCGTAGGCGCAGCAGGTTAATTTTTGGAACGATGTTCTTTTCCACCAATGGCTTGGTGATGGCAATCTCCTCTTTGGCAATCTCGAGACTGCTTCTGAGGCGATTTAGTTTGCTGTAAAGCTCCGTCTTCTCCTGCTTGCGCTGCTCCGCCTGGCGTCTGAGAATGGCCAGTTGGGACTTCAGCTCCGCCTGACGATTTTGATAGAGGGCGCGCTGATCGGCAACAATCTCCTTGTAACCGGCAACCAGTTTCGGTGAAAACTCCAGCGGTTTCTCTTCCGCCTCCGCCATTAACCGTTCAATCTCACCCAGCAGGCTGTAGTATTTTGCCTGCTGCTCACCAAAACTGGCGGAGAGACCGGTGTCATCGATCTGCAACACCACCTGGCCCGCTTCGACAACCGCTCCCTCACGCACCAATACTGCTTTGAGAATTCCCCCTTCAAGGTTCTGTATCACCTGCACCCGGGATGAGGGAACCACCTTGCCATCGGCATGAGTCACCTCGTCGATGACGGCATATTTGGCCCAAGTGATGGCACCGGCGAAGAAGAGAATGATGAAAAAGAGCATCAACCGCGATTTTGGTGTCGAGCCCTGAACTGCAGCTGCATTAACGTCCGGGGCAAAATCAGCATCCGACCAGCGTCCTTTTGAAGCCATAATAACCCTACCCCTGACCCTTTATCTTTGCGGCTCGTTGCGCAGTGGCAGTCTGGGCCATATTCATCACCCGGGCCCGTGACTCATCTTTAACCACGGCACCCTGCCCCATGATGATAATTCTATCCACCAGAGTAAGCAGCGTCGGACGATGAGTGATCAGAATAAGGGTTTTGTCGGCCAACACGGTGCGTAGTTGCTCCATAAAGACCTTTTCCGCCTGCATATCCATCATGCTGGTGGGCTCATCCATCACCAGAATTTCAGGATTGGACAACAAAGCCCTGGCAAGGCCCACTGCCTGACGCTGCCCACCCGAGAGCGCCTGGCCCCGCTCACCTACAACCCAGTCATAGCCTTGAGGGTGTCGTGATACAAACTCATGAACACCTGCCAGTTTTGCCGCCTCGATGATCATGGAGTCATCGGCAAAAGGGGCACCGATGGAGATATTGTCCCTGATACTCCCCTGAAAAAGAATCACCTCCTGCATCACCAAACCAATATGGGCGCGTACATCCGCAGGGTCCACTTGACGCAGGTCGGTACCATCAATAAGCACCGACCCATCATTCGGCTCATAGAAGCCTGCTATCAGTCGTGAAACTGTGGTTTTACCGGAACCAACCGGCCCGATAACGGCTACCTTTTCTCCTGCTTTAATGGTGAAAGAGGCGTGATTGATCGCCGCCAGCTCCGACCCGGGATAGGCGAAGGTGACATCCTTGAACTCGATGTTACCGATAATATCCGTGCGACTGAGAAAGCGTTTCCCCGGTGCCCGCTCCACCGGTAGCGCCATAATCTCATTCAGAGATTTCAACGCCACCATGGCTTGATTGTAACGACTCAGGAGACCGGCAATCTGCCCCAGTGGGGCCATTGTCCTGCCGGCAATGATGGTGCAGGCAATCAGGCCACCTATAGTCATCTCACCCTTGATAATCTGATAGACACCCAGCAGGATGACTCCAACGGTAACCAACTGCATCACCATCTGAGAAAAATTGATCCCCGTACCCGCAATCAGACGTGCGCCCAAACTGGTTTTTGCCGCCCGTCCGACAAACCGCTCCCAATCCATCTGCATGCGGCTCTCTGCACCCAGCGCCTTCACCGTCTCCAGGGCACCGATGGTTTCAAGAATCACTCCGTGCTTTTGTGACTTCTGATCGACCTCTTTATTTATCGCTCGGCGCAACGGCCACTGCAGAATAATGCCGGTCAACAGCACCAGAGGCACTGCTAATCCGGGCGCCAACACCACCGGACCGCCAACCATGTAAATAATAAAGAGGAAGAGGAAGATAAACGGCAGATCGACCAGCGCCACCACCACCGCGGAGCCGAAAAACTCACGCAAGGACTCAAACTCCCTAAGGCGATTGGCAAAGGCACCTGATGAGGGTGGGCAGGCGTGCAGTTTGAGGTTGAGCACCTGCTCAAAGATCCTGCTGGAGAGCAGTACATCCGCCCTCTTACCGGCATTGTCGACAAAGTAAGAGCGCAGTGACTTGAGGATGAAATCGAACAGAATGACGAAGGAAACGCCCACCGCCAGTACCCACAGAGTCTCCTCCGCCTGGTTCGGCACCACCCGGTCGTAGACATTCATCACAAACAGAGGGCTGGCAAGGGCAAACGAGTTGATCAGTACCGCCGCCAGCAGCACCTGAGTATAGGTGGGCCAGAACGAACGCAAGGTACCCCAGAACCAGGAGGCCGCGGTAGGCACCTCCTCCGACTCCATGCGGTGTTTAAAGCTAAATTCAGGTTTTACAAAAATAGTGTAGCCGGCATAGAGCGATTGCAGCTCATCCATCGGCACCACATCGACACCACCGCCTGCTTGCGGGAAAATCACCTCTGCCAGTTCCTGCCCCTCTTTCCAGATGCGCTTAACCAGGATGCACGCATCCTTCCCCTCCAGCAGCAGTACCACAGGCAGCACCATGTCAGGGATCTTCTTTAATTTTCTCGCCGTTACCCGGGCATTGAGACCGGCCCTTGCCGCCGCCCTGACAAACAGCTGAGGGGTGAGGCGGTTCTCCTGCAACGGCAATCCGGAGCGCAGTGCGTTGATGCTGTAAGGCCGCCCATAGTGCTTGGTCAACATCACCAGTGCGCCGAGGAGGGGATCAGCCGCCTCATTATCAACATCGGAAGCTGTAAGTGACCAGGAGTCCGTGGTCGAGTCGAGCTCCTTTATCGCATCATCAAAACTATCGTCGTCTTTTGGGTGTTCGGACATGGTTATCTATTATTATCCATTGTCGTGATTGACCGGCATAGCCTCTTCCCTGGGTTTCGCAAGCTCAACCCAGGCTACCAACTATTTTTTTTAGTACGTGAGTATGCACAGTAATCCTGAAGCCTATCCCGATAGCAACAAAAATGGCATCTGCAGGAAAAACCGGTTCACGTTCGACCCTGCTACTATACATCACACCGTAGGAGCGAACTTGTTCGCGACCAGCTCCGCGGGCTATTCATCGCGAACAAGTTCGCTCCTACACCCACCACCGAATTATCTCGCATAACCAATAAATTCCATTTTGATCATTACATCAGCGCTTTACCAGAACCGCCGGCCCGGTCAGTATCTGTTTGATCAATTCAGCCTGGCGCTTGGCGCCCGTCTTGGAGAAGACGGATTTCAGCTGTGCCCTTACCGTGTGCAGTGTTACCTCCCTCTCTTTGGCGATTTCGGCAAGAGTAAATCCGTGGACCAGACCAATCACCAACTGTGCTTCAGAACTGGTAAACCGGTAAATCAATTTGATCGTATCAACGGAGATATCAAAAGCTCCTCCACTGCCGCTAAGGAACAGCGCCACACCTTGACTGGTATTATCCGAGCCCACCGGCACTGCCAACAGGGAGACCCCATCGCTTTTCGAGTCTCCCGTAATATTTAGTGTATAAGGCCCTTCGTCCTGATGATCATGTTCCTCCGCAACCCGCCTCACCGTCCGATGAAGCAGTGCATTTTCATCACGGTCACGGACACAACAGTGGTTACTGTCGGAAAGATAGAGACCGGAACCGTTCTTGCAGATATCCTCAGCCACGCTGTTCATGAACAGCACCTGAGAATCGGGTGTAATAAACATTACACCAAATGGTAGCCGATCAAGTGTCTGTAGCGCCCTTTCCTCAATCTTGGGAGAGACTTCAGCGGCACTATGTGCTGATCGCTTGCAACGGAATCTTGCCATCGCCGTCATTACAGCATAGGCAAGTCGACCCTCTTGGCAATCGGTTTTGGACAATACTTCGTCCACACCGGTACCCAGTAGTTTTAATACCGTATTGATGTCCGGCGACTGGGCAATCGCAACCAGTGGTATATGGCCAACCAGGCGGGGCAAAAGATGCTCACTATCCTCAGCAGGGATAATCATCGCATCATAGCCTGTGACAACACTCTCAGGAAATGGCCCCGAACTAGGGATCAAATTTTCTGCCAAGGGTTCGATAAGAAACAGAGATCCAACACCGTCACCACAACCGTTGACGGCTCCTTCTACCAAGGTGAGAACCTTTATTCGTTTTTTTTCTTGTTTCATCTCTGCAAACACTTCAGTCGCAGAACCCAAACGGTAAGCCAAATCCATTTCCACACCTGATAAATGCCATCTTCAGGTAGGTCATCGGCCTTTCACGGAGGATCTTGAACCTAACTTAGGTCATCCGGTCGGGCGACCCCATAAAAAAAGGAGGCATGCTTAGTCAGTAGACCACCATCCGGACAGTACTACTATGCCAGCAATCATATTTCATATATAGGAAATATTTTACTGAATATTCCCGCCCAACAAATACGGGATATTAGTAAATGGCCACCTGGAGCAACTGATCGGGTACAGACAGCTTAAGGTATAAAAAAACCCTCCTTTGATAGGTCAAAGAGAGGGTTTTTAACTTCTGTGCAGGTAGGTTCAGTTTATCACTGCCCAACCTCAGGCAGTGTAGCGCCCAAACCCTCCACCAGTTGTCCCATTGAGGCAACCACGAGATAACGCGCATAGAGAGCGGAACTCTCAGCCGAGACCAGCTGGGTGCGAGAGACAAAGAGCTCATTCTCAGAGTCCAACAGATCGAGAAGATCACGTTGGCCAACATCGAACTCTTCACGATAGGTATCGACTACCTGGCCATTGGCCAGAACCTGGTCAAAACGGCCCATCACCTCCTCATCCTGACGCTCCATGGCACTCCAGGCACGCCGCACCTCCTCTTCAACCTGCCGCTGAGACTGTGCGAGGCCCGCCATAGATTCGCCGTGACGGCTGCTTGCCGCCTGCTCTCTGGCCTTATCCGCACCACCGCGATAGAGGTTCATATTGAGGCGAACCATCGCCGTCATATCTTTGTTGATGCCGCTGGAGCCATCGAGATCGTGATTGTCACTCCCTCTCAACTCAAACAGAACTGTGGGGTAGTTACCCGCACGGGCATTACCTATATCCGCTTTGGCTGAAGCCGCTTCAGAACGCGAACGCTCCACCAGAGGACTACTCTCAGATGCCATTTGAACCGCCATGTCCAGATCAGATGGAAGCAAATTGGCTGCGAATTCCGGCTTGGTCAGCTCATCTGCTTCGATTCCAACCAGCCGGTTGAAGGCAATCTCTGCTTTATCCAAGTCAAGGCGCACTTCCGCGATTCGGGATTTTGCGCTTGCCTGACGAGCTGTGGCTTGCTGAAGGTCTGCAATCCCAGACTGACCTGCATCTACCCGTTTCTTGACGTTATCGAGAATTTTACTGTGGACTTCAAGGTTCTCTTCAGAGAGTCTCAGTGTCTCGAGATATCTGAGGATATCAACATAGGCAAATACCACATCGGCCGCTACAGTCTCTGCTTCATCGCGAATATCGTAGCCGGCGCCTTTGAGCAGTGCATTCTGCTTCTCAACCTCTGAGTCACGTGAATAGCCATCGAAGAGCACCTGAGTCAAAGTAATTGACGCCTCCTGGCGGGCAAGATAGCGCCCTTCCTTGTTGGCGGCCAGACCAATGGCTCTGGTTGTTGGATTATTGGAATACTCTCTACCGTAACCCAGAGCCAGATCTATAGTAGGGCGAAAACGGGAGTTCGCCACTCCAAGATCGCCTTCTATAGCCATCCTTGCAGCTTGAGCTTTTTGGATGGAGGGGTAAGACTTCAGTGCTGTCTGCACCGACTCCTCCAGAGTCAACGCTGAAGCAGAAGCCCCTGCCAAAGCCGCAACGACCCCTGCGGTTCCAACCAACGCCTTCGACCACTTAAGCTTGAAGTGCATGTTCCAATTCTCCCGGTATTCTTATGATAAAACATCCAAGTAGGTTGCATCGTCGTGCAATAACGCTATTTTATACCTCAAATAGGCTATAAAACACAATGATTTCTATGTCAAAAAGTCCTGTAATTAGTATAAGTTACTGGAATAAACTCGAAAGAGTAACGACTCCTGCAAAATAATGATTTATATTCCTGGAAATATGCTGTTTTCTATACCTTACAGGTTGCTGCCCCTGCTGCTTTTTTTATGGATAGCTCAGCCCCTAACGGCCGGGAAGAGGCTTAGCCCTGAAGAGCGCACCATTGTTGATGCAGCTTCCCACCCCTGGAACGCCATAGGAAGAGTCAATCGTGCGGGCACGGGGCACTGCACCGGCGTCCTTATCACACCAAGCCATGTACTCACCGCAGCTCACTGCCTCTGGAATCCAAGAACAGGACAACCCCTTCCAGTAACAGAGCTGCACTTTTTAGCCGGCTACCAAAAAGGGCGCTATGTTGCTCACGGCCGGGTTAAGTCATTGTTCATCAATCCCCACTACAACCCCGATATAAGCGATCACCTGAAGAGAGCTGAAACCGACTGGGCGATTATCAACCTCACCTCACCGCTCAGCGGTGTTAAGCCACTGCCATTGATGCCCCTGAATAGGGCGACACTACAGAAACTTCACAAAAGCGGCAATAAAATCGAGCAGGCGGGGTATAGCAGAGACTGGCAATATGTCCTCACCAGGGATGACGACTGCGTGCTCCACGGATTTATTGAAGGAAAAAAACTATTGGCACACAGTTGCAAAGCCATTGGCGGCGATTCAGGGTCACCATTGATAGCTAACGACGGCAAAAGGCGCCTAGTCATTGCTATTCATGTAGGAAGAGCTAAAGAGAATGAGCGTGAACTGGGACTAGCTGTCCCCGGCGGGGTCATAAGTGGTTGGAAAAAAGAGTCAGTCACTTCCCCAGCCCAGCGATGACGATAACCTCAAGATGGATCTGAAGAGATCTCCCCACCAGACATAAGATCTTCCAAGCTGTTGATGGTATCCAACTGCAAGTCAGGTTCAGCAATCAAACCGGCAAAGTACTGCGTAACCTGCTTTGAAGCGGCCGTGTCCGGCCCAGCCGATTCATCGGCTAGGTTTAGCATATCGAACAATGCATCCAGATCAATAGTGTCGTCAGGTCTATTCATATTCAAGTCTACACTGGCAGGGACAATATTCTCTCCACCCTACCAATCTTGGTATACACACTCCAGGTAAGAAACCGCTCACTGTGCGGTGAACCCCACCTTTATTAAATCGCACTGGTTAAAAGCTGCCTTTGCTGCTTTCCGAGTAGGTCAATCAACCATTACAATAAATCAATACGTTATCATCAAACGGCTCGTTCCGGGCAGCAGCATTGCCACCCGGAACTTGCCACCGTAACCAATCAGCTTTCGTCGCTGATATAGATATTCCCGTTGTCAATCAGGTCGGTGATATCTGTATTATCTAGATCCAGGCCATCAAGTGTGACCGTGAAGGCACCGCCTCCGTTGGTGAAGATGCCGCCCCCATCACGAGTACCCACTTGGAGCGTTGTATCTACTCCATCGGAAGTAGCCTCTATCTCACGGTCACCTGAAGCGATACCGAGACTGTCAAACAGTGCGTCCAGATCAAGGATATCGTTACCTGAGCCATGAGCGATCCCAAGGTCTGAAGAGAAGTCAGTGATGTGATCATTGCCGTCTGTACCGTCTTGGAAAACGAAGGTGTCATTACCGTTCCCACCGGTCAAGGTATCATTGCCCACACCTCCAATGAGCACATCTGCACCACGTCCTCCACTGAGGTCATCATTCCCTGTACCTCCAATAAGCACATCTGCACCACGTCCTCCTCCAAGATCATCATTCCCTGCACCTCCAAAGAGCAGATCGTGACCGTTACCTCCTGTAATGGTATTCGCCCCACTATCTCCCTCCAGCAGATTCCGAGAGCCATCAGATGTTCCATCGGTAGTATCCAAACCAAACAGATGCTGCGATTCGGAATCAACCCAGGTCATCCGTGAGGCAACAGCACCACCGTTATCGTCATACTCTACCGTCTGTACTGAGGCATTGAGTGTGGAGGCCCCATCAAGATCGACAGCCACCACGCCGCTGAGACCCACCTCATCCACCAGCGATGGCGATACGAAGTTGGCCCCCAGCACGAAGAGATCGAGATCGTAATAAGTCCTTGCGGGGCCGTTAGCCCAGATCTTTACTATGTAGTTACCATCGACTGTAGGATTAAACTCCAAATGGCCATCCTTCAAGGTTGCTCCTACAGCAGTTTCAGCTACTACACTACCGGTAGCATCATAAATCTCAGCACTAAGGTCGGCGTAATCCGAAACAATCAGCGTTTCTCCAGCGCTTAGCGTGATCAGGAATGCATCATTATGCTGGGCTGGCACAGCGTCACCGACACGCCCTGTAACAGTTAAGGCTTGCCCGTCAGTACCATATACCGCAAAAGCACTATTGATATTCTGGGGTGATTGATTGCCAGGTGAAACGTAGTAATCAGACTCAACCTCACCAATGACGGCACCAGGGGCACCTGCTCCAATGCCGAACTCCAGTATCATCTCGTCATTACCAAGATTACGGGCCGTCGCATTGTTGCCATCAATAGTCAGCATCGTCGTTTCATCGGAAGTTCCGGTGACTCCCGAGGTAAAGCTGAACTCGCCTCTGCCAGTTTCAGTCAACAGAATTCGCGCAATGCCCTCTGACAGGTCGATATCCTGAGTGGCTGTGCTGAAATCAACATTGACTGGATTCGCAGTAACAGCATCAAAGTAGGCCCAGCTACCGTCAGCGGTGAAAGCACCACCATGTGCTGAACCAAAGCCATGACCATCTGCTGAGTCAACATTGGCGGGGCCTACTTCGCCCTGGATCTCAAAGTGCAGCACGTTGCTGGTGCTGGCTGTATCCGGGCTGGTGGTGCTGACGCCGTCGTCATCAAACTCCTGAGTGGTGGTGGTAATGGTCAGATCAAAGTCGGTACTGTCATCAGGGAACAGACGAATGCCAATGGCATTGTTCAGGTCAACAGACTCAACAACATCCGGGTTGGTGAAGCTCAGCTCAAGCTTACCGTCTGCATTGGGATTGAGTACCACCAGACCTGCAGCAGACTCGCTGATCAGGATGCCTGTCGCATCTTTGATAATCAGACCCAGTGTGCCATCACCATCGCTATCGAAAACCCAGTTGCCATCAGAGACACCTTTGTCCAATACGATCCGCGTAATCCCCTCGGAGTTATCAGAGCCGAAACCCTCATCCTGGGTCTTTGCGGTGAAGTCGAAATCAATCCGGCGCCCAGGGAAACTCTCAGCACCCTGAGCACCGGTGACGCCGTTGTCCTCGGTCAGCACCACGATCTCATCAGCACCGGTTTCATTGTCGGTGATGGTGGTACCGGCATCGTTAACCGCGCTCAGGTTCGCTTCAGCAACCGCCACTTCACCCTCAATCTCAAAGTGCAGCACGTTGCTGATGCTGGCTGTATCCGGGCTGGTGGTGCTGACGCCGTCGTCATCAAACTCCTGAGTGGTGGTGGTAATGGTCAGATCAAAGTCGGTACTGTC